>NZ_KB899086.1 GCF_000377985.1 Sporolactobacillus vineae DSM 21990 = SL153 | reverse complement strand
AGCCTACCTGTGTCGGTTTCGGTACGGGCGCCGCTTTGCTCACTAGAGGCTTTTCTCGGCAGTGTAGGTCATGGCTCTTCGGTACTTAATTTCCCTCCTCATCACCGGCTCGCTTCCTGCAGCGGGATTTGCCTCGCTGCCGGCTCGCCGGCTTGAACGCACCCTTCCAATCGTGCGCCAGCCGTGCCTTCCTGCGTCCCCCCTTCGCTCAAACGCGCTGCGGCGGTACAGGACTTTCCACCTGTTGTCCATCGCCTACGCCTTTCGGCCTCGGCTTAGGTCCCGACTAACCCTGAGCGGACGAACCTTCCTCAGGAAACCTCGGGCTTTCGACGGAGGAGATTCTCACTCCTCTTTTCGTTACTCATACCGGCATTCTCACTTCCAGGCGCTCCAACAAACCTTCCGGTTTGCCTTCAATGCCCCTGGAACGCTCCCCTACCCTGACCCCGAAGGGTCAGCCGCGACTTCGGTGCTGTGCTTTAGCCCCGTTACATTTTCGGCGCAGCGCCACTCGACCAGTGAGCTATTACGCACTCTTTAAATGGTGGCTGCTTCTGAGCCAACATCCTGGTTGTCTGGGCAACGCCACATCCTTTCCCACTTAGCACAAACTTAGGGACCTTAGTCGGCGGTCTGGGCTGTTTCCCTTTCGACGACGGATCTTATTACTCGCCGTCTGACTCCCGGACGCAAGCGCCTGGCATTCGGAGTTTGACAGAACTCGGTAATCCTGTGGGGACCCCTTGTTCAATCAGTGCTCTACCTCCAGGCCTCGCTCGTCCGAGGCTAGCCCTAAAGCTATTTCGGGGAGAACCAGCTATCTCCGTGTTCGATTGGCATTTCACCCCTACCCACACCTCATCCCCGCATTTTTCAACATGCGTGGGTTCGGGCCTCCATTCAGTGTTACCTGAACTTCACCCTGGACATGGGTAGATCACACGGTTTCGGGTCGGCAACCCTAAACTTAGTCGCCCTCTTCAGACTCGCTTTCGCTGCGGCTCCGCCTCTTCAGCTTAACCTCGCTTAGAATCGCCACTCGCCGGTCCATTCTACAAAAGGTACGCTGTCACCCCCCGAAGGGGGCTCCAACTACTTGTAAGCACACGGTTTCAGGATCTCTTTCACTCCCCTCCCGGGGTGCTTTTCACCTTTCCCTCACGGTACTGGTTCACTATCGGTCACTGGGAAGTATTTAGCCTTGGGAGACGGTCCTCCCGGTTTCCGACGGG
>NZ_KB899085.1 GCF_000377985.1 Sporolactobacillus vineae DSM 21990 = SL153 | reverse complement strand
GCTGCCAATCTCCTATAAACTAACATGAATCTCCATCTGAACTTCATCCAGATGGAGATTCATTTATTCAAGGTGTTCATTATTTGACGCTTACGTAAAAACTGAAATCCCGAAACGAGGTTGTACCCGTTTCGGGATTTTTAATTTTCTACCTTTTTGAGAAGTCCTTCATTCTCAACTGTGACGCAGCGCTTTTTCAGCTTCTATTTTTCTTAAGAATTCCGTGACCTCTTCGACATAGCCATGTTGACGATTGACTTCTCTCAGCAGCGCTTTGTCGTGTGTGTGTATCAGGTCCGTTTCCAGCAGTTCTTTGTACAATTCGAAGTACGGAATTTCCCGGCGCTTCGCCTCTTGCAGCTCTTCAGCAATGTCGTAACCAACTTTTTTAAATGCGATTTGCGGTACACCCTGGTCATCAATATCGAGAATGGCATATTGAGCACGCATATCTGCACGAAATTTTTCTCTCTCGGAAAAAGGCTGTCCGACAGAACCCGGATTGATAATCAGCTGATCTTCACTGCTGTAACGCAGCATTTGATGATGCACATGGGCATAGACGGCAATATCGGATTGATTCCCAGAAAACAGACGATCAAAACTGGCCTGAGACTGATACGGAATCAATTCGTCTCCATGGTTCTTATCAGGAAGATTATGTGAAATGCTGATCTTCAGACCGTTGATCTCCTTAACAACGGATAACGGCCGTTTCCTGATCCACTCAATCTTGGAACTGGTCAGATGCTCGGACTGGTACTCCGCCAGTTTTGAGATATACACGTCTGAAGGATCAGCGATGTCAATCGCTCCGTCCAATACCTCAAGGAGACAGTCTTCCCAGTTACCCCTTACATACACGGATGTATTCACCTTTTTTAACAGATCCAGTAAGTCTGCGGAGCCGGGACCCGGCATGATTAAATCCCCAAGGAACCAGTAGTCCGTCACCTTTTCGCAAATCGTATCCTGAAACACGGCTTTCAGAGCCGTGATATTTCCATGAACATCAGCGAATAGTGCTATTCTGTGATTCATGAACGCTCTCCTTCCACATAAGTTTACCAATCCTCTGACTGTCTTCAGCAGACAGGGCTACGTTGTTTCTGCCTTTCTTATTTGCCTGATAAAGTACCTCCATCCCGGTAATACGCCATTTGTGAAAGAATAACGAATCATCCTCATCAGACGCCGGAAAGCATAGTGTTTCAAACAATTCACTTCTCGACCATCTGTCCATGGGGAATACCAATGCTCAATCGCATTAGGATCAACTGATATGAACGAAACTGTCAATGCCCCGCACTTGTTTGGCCAGGTCTCCTGTTTTAAGCGACTTTAATCTGAGGGGGGTGCGT
>NZ_KB899084.1 GCF_000377985.1 Sporolactobacillus vineae DSM 21990 = SL153 | reverse complement strand
AATGCAGCGACACATGAATCGCATGCCGCATCTGTAGCGTCATCACAGTCAGGTGCTTCGCCCGCTTCATCCGGTATCTCATCAAAGCAGGCGTCCGTCTCTGTCTCAATTCAAGGACTGAACGGTTTCAGCGCATCCGGATCGGCCACTTACCATTCCGGTGACAGCGTCTTTTCCGAGCTGCAGCAGTTCACCCAAGCAAAGGGCATCCAGCTCGGCTACTCCGGTTTCGGCAGTTCGATTTATATCAGCAGCATTAATAATCAGAAAGCCGGCCAGACATCCCCTTCAAGCGGCTGGATGTACACTGTCAACGGCAAGCAGCCGAATATCAGCGCCGGCACATACCGCACCAAGCCCGGTGATAAGATCTCCTGGTATTATACAAAATAAGGGTACTTCGATTCACAAACAGCCCCGCCGAAAAAAGGCGGGGCTGTTACTCTTTCAAAATGCTGCTGAAATTCATGGCAGCGGATCCCCAACTGGAATCATCGCGGCAAAAAGAACAGGACCACAGCCAGGATTGGGACATAGCTAATGCCACAGATCAATATTATGATGTATTCCCTGTTCTCTCTCCTGTATTTCCACTCAAAATAAAATCGTACCACCTGGTATGCAATAAAATAGGCAGCAAGAATGAGAATGAAGAAAATTGCTGAATTGCCATCGACAAAGAAGGCATAGAAAAATTCAATAATAAGGAAAAGAACAAAAATCCCATTCTCAATCCATGATTGGGTCTTATTAACTCTTTCATAAAAGAACCCGCCAGTATGTTGAATATGCAGTCTTTTTCGCAGCCACCGTTCGCCAAGATAGAGGACGCCAAATATCAGTGCGACAATGCCAAACTGTAGTAACATGTGATCCCCTCCCTCATTCAAGGCTATAAATGTTCCATTGAAGCTGGAAAACCACTTTCAGTTCAGTCCAGAAATGAAGGCTCAGATAAATGCGATTGTAATAATCCGAATAAGCAGCCCATTGGGGATTCTGGTAAACTGACAGATTCCGATCATCATCAGGGACCCAAATGGATTAGATTCATTCCGGTAATGATAATCACGATAAGAATCAGCACCAATTGAATACCCTGCGTGACAAGCAGACGGACGCGCTGCTTATGCGCTTCCCTGACCCATTTAATGGTCACCCAAATCGTTTTCAAAATAAAGAGGAGTACAAGCACAGCATACATTATGAGAATGGTAACCTGTTCCTGATCCATGCGACACACTCCGGAAATGTTGGAAAATGGCAATAGAGAGCGCACTATGATTTAAATATTCTAATGGTGCGCTCAATTTGTCAACTTATTTTTTTACCCTTCAGTTTAAAGGGGCATCAAATGCAGCGACACATGAATCGCATGCCGCATCTGTAGCGTCATCACAGTCAGGTGCTTCGCCCGCTTCATCCGGTATCTCATC
>NZ_KB899083.1 GCF_000377985.1 Sporolactobacillus vineae DSM 21990 = SL153 | reverse complement strand
AAATTCTGATTTATCTTGGTATTTATCTCAATCTTATCATCTAAGTGTGACAACATTCGAGCAATTACATTTTGTTCTTCTATTGGAGGTAGAGGTATTTCAAATTCTTTTAAAACTTTCCCAGAAATCTCTTTAAATGTTGAGCCACCTGCAATATTTTCTAAATAATGTCTTTTTACTATTAGGAGATAATAAAGAAAATAATTATTGATCTTTTCTTTGTTGCAAATGACACTCTTAAATCCCTGATTCGTGCACAGTTCTTTTCCTGCAATGGCAAGATAACCAATGGGTGCTCGTGAGCTAAATAAAACTGTCCCTTTTGGTAATAACCTTGCAGAAGAATTGCATAAACCTTTATTAGTGATATTGCGATGGCCTGTACAAATAAGCCGCCTGTTGTAATTGGACAAATCTTTAGGAGTTATCCAAGATATGTCTCCATTCCAATATTCATCAACAGTCTTTTTTGGAGTACCACCACCTACGACATCGCCTATATCGCATATTGAAGCTACATTCCATTTTGTTGGGATCTTACCGATCTTTGTTTTTTCAAACTCCATGCTAATTCACTCCAAATACTTATCAGCCTACCCGATATATTTTCTATGTGCATTTTTCACATTTATCTGATTTACCATTGCATATTGCAGCGTTGTATCAATACGCTGATGACCTAACAAGTGCTGCACTTGTTCGATTGGCATGCCCTTGTCGATAGCAGCTGTTGCCAGGGTTCGCCTGAATTTATGCGGATAGACTCTTTCATTACTAACGGATTTCCCGATCTTCTTCAATCTGGCTTCGACTCCTCCGATTTTCAAACGGTAATACGGAGCATTCAACGAGACAAATAGTGCAGGATTCCGATCGTATCTCTCATTGAGATAGTGCATCAGATGGATTTTTGTGCGTGCATCAAAATAAACTAAACGTTCCTTGTTTCCCTTACCGAAGACGACACATTCACGCTCCTGAAAGTTAATATCTGTTTTGTTGAGTTTAACCAGCTCTCCAACCCGCATACCAGTGGAAGTGAGCATGTCGATTAAGGCGAGGTCTCTTGACTGAACGCAGGAATCCCTCATCTTTTCCAGCATTTCATCTGAATAAGTATCTTTGACCATTTTATTCGTCTTCACCTTATGAATCCTTCGCACGGGGCTCTTCATAATGAATTCCTCATCTTCCAGCCAGGAGAAGAAACTGGAAAAAATCCTTCTGATATTATCGATCGTCACTTTGCTGACCTTTCGTTTATCATGATAATCCGCCAAATATTTTCTTATATCTTCAGTTGTAATGCGTGTAATATCTTTATCTAATGATGAAATCAGTCGTTCAATCGTCTTACGATAATACTCAAGAGATTGACTTGAACAACCCTCCACCTTTTTTGAAGAAAGAAAGCTGTTCAGTCTGTCCGTATTTGAGGAAACAAAATCACTTGTTTCATTTTCTTCTTCGACCTCGATTGAAATTCCTGAAAAACTTACTGTCAAAACGTCCTTCAGCTTCTGCAACTGGTAATTATCAAGATAAGATATCATCTTGTTCAGAACGTCGCTTATGATTTCTTTTTTCATGATTTCCTCCATTATCTTATGTATTTTCTTCATTTTATCTTGAAAACACACAATTAAGGAGAAAAACCATAATTTATTTGACC
>NZ_KB899082.1 GCF_000377985.1 Sporolactobacillus vineae DSM 21990 = SL153 | reverse complement strand
TTTTAGTGCGCCCGGCATGGGCGATAATTTGGCGGTGAAAGTCCGCTGTAGGCTGTAGCGGTCGGAACTACTAGCTGAGGACAAGGGTGTCCCCCGTGAGGGAGAATCTGAAGGAAGTCTAAAGCAAAGTGCTGAACTGATGCATAAGAACCAGCTATAAGGCTGTGCGTCATGGATAAGGTTGCTAAACAAACCAAAGTCCAATACCGCTCAAAATGACAAGCAGTAGAGCTGGCAGTGACATGGCACGAAGGTTATCGCTCTTACCCGGGGAGATCTGCACCATATGTGGCTGACAAGAAGGACGAAAGGTCCTACAGCGACAAACTGCGCAGCGATGTGCGGCTGAATGATGCAGAAGTCAGCCGAGGTCATAGTAGCTGCCTTCGGCAGTGAAGGACTGAATAATAACAATTCTCATTGATACTGGAGGTGGAAGCCATGCGACAATCGCAGAAAACAGAAGATAAAGCTGACCGCCGGAAGAGGGCAGGCATGGAAGGCCAGGAGTATTCCGGGGCGCGTAGTATGGCTTCTGGTGAAAGTACAACTGAGAATGGCACTTCAATGATGGAGCGTGTCCTGTCGCGAAAGAACCTGAATTGGGCCTACCTTCGAGTAAGCCGTAATAAGGGCGCGGCAGGAATTGACGGAATGACCACAGAAGAAGCACTGCCCTACCTTAAAGAACATGGAAAAGAACTACTCGCATCCTTGCGTGATGGAACCTATAAACCAGCCCCGGTAAAGCGTGTAGAAATTCCCAAGCCGGATGGTTCCAAGCGTAAGCTTGGCGTACCGACCGTTGTTGATCGAATGATCCAGCAGGCCGTGGCTCAAGTGATGATGCCAACGTTCGAAAGGGCGTTTTCAGATCGCAGTTATGGATTTAGGCCGCATCGCAGTGCTCATGATGCGATCCGCCGAGTGATCGCGCTCTACAATCAGGGCTATCACTATGTTGTGGACTTAGACCTGAAAGCCTACTTCGATACGGTCAATCACGATCTTCTTATGAAATTTATCAGTCAGTATATTGACGATCCGTGGCTCTTGCATTTGATCCGCAGGTTCCTGACGAGTGGAGTGATGAACGGTCGGCTCTTCGAGGCAACGGATAAGGGAACACCGCAAGGTGGGAACCTGTCGCCTCTGCTGGCCAACATCTATCTCAATGAACTGGATCAGTTGCTTACCGCAAGGGGCCATGAATTCGTGCGCTATGCGGATGACTGTAATATCTATGTCAAAAGCCGGCGCGCAGGATACCGAGTTCTCGCCAGTGTCACCAAGTTCCTGGAGAAAGACCTGAAAGTGACGGTCAACCGGGAAAAGACGTGCGTGGGTTCGCCACTGAGACTTAACTTCCTGGGTTTCTCCCTTGGCGCCTCCCATAACGGTGCCTATGCGCGGCCCAGCATGAAAACCAAGAAGCGCGTCAAAATGACCCTGAAGCAAATGACCAAACGCAATAGGGGACGCAGTCTTGATGTTCTTCTTGGAGAGATCCGGTCGAAAATGAGAGGCTGGCTCCAGTACTACGGAATGGGACAGCTGAAAAGCTTCATCCAACGTCTGGACGAGTGGCTCCGCTCGAGAATTCGTCAATATATCTGGAAATCATGGAAGAAAATAAGGACCCGTTTCAGAAAACTCCGGAAGTTAGGGATGCCGGAAGCACAAGCCTTCACTTTCGCCAACACCCGTAAAGGGTACTGGCGGACGGCGCATAGCAAGACGCTCTGTTACACCCTGACGAATGAAAAGCTGGAGCATCTTGGACTGGTTAATCTTTCCAAGACACTCCAGCATATTCAGAGTGCTTAAGTTGTTGAACCGCCGTATACGGATCCGTACGTACGGTGGTGTGAGAGGTCGGAAATCGAAGATTTCCTCCTACTCGAT
>NZ_KB899081.1 GCF_000377985.1 Sporolactobacillus vineae DSM 21990 = SL153 | reverse complement strand
TTTGTCGCAGCCCGCTGTGAATCAGGACGAAAACGAACAGCCAGCCGACCACGATGAGTGCGGCGGGCTTGATCAGAACATTGTCCATAACAGGCCATACTTTTGCAGTACACCTGACTCATTACAACGCCTGAGTCCTTGCTACTCGTGATGATTCGGGCTATTTTTATTTTATTTTTTAGTCATATTATTGTTGTGTAACGTTATGCTATATGAGACAATATCAGTAATCATACGGGGTTTGTACAGGGAGAATGGATCATGTTTCTCAAAAAGATGAAGAATAAAAAGACAGGGCGTACGTATTTATCGATTGTCCATGGCTATCGGGACAAAGTGACGAAAAAAACCCGGGTCAAGACGATCGAATCCCTCGGTTATCTCGATGAGTTGGAAAAAGAATATGAAAACCCAATTGCTTTCTTCGAGGAAAAAGTGAAACAGATAAATCAGGAACGCGAAGCGGAAAAAGCCACGTTAACCTTCCACATCGGCAATGAAGAACGGATTCAAGAGGACGCGACCAATCGTAAAAACTTCGGCTATGCCGTCCTGAGCCGGATTTATCATGAGCTGGGCCTTCATACGTTTCTCAAAAATCGACAACGCCATACTCAGTCAACCTATGACGCGAATAACATCATGAAGCTTCTTGTGTTCTCCCGTCTGCTTTTTCCGGCTTCCAAGAAGAAAACGTACGCGCAAAGGGAACGTTTCCTCGAGAAAACCAACTTCTCCCTGGACGACCTCTACCGCTGCCTGTCTTTTTTTAATCAGCACCGAGCTGCTCTCCAACTCTGGATCCACGAACGGATCCAGCAGCGCTACGGGCGTCAGACCGACCTGGTCTATTATGATGTCACCAATTATTACTTCGAAATAGATACGGACGATGCGCTCCGGAAAAAGGGGGTTTCGAAAGAACATCGCCCGAACCCGATTGTCCAGATGGGGTTGTTTATGGATACGGACGGGATTCCGATTACTTATGGCCTCTATCCTGGAAATAAACTGGACAAGCAAACCTTTATCCCGATGCTCAGAACCATCCAGCACGACTTTTCCCTCCACCGAATCATTGTGGTCGCCGATAAGGGGATGACGACGGGGGATAACATCTGGTACACTCTTTCCGCAAAAAATGGGTATATCCTGAGCTATTCCGTCCGTGGCGCGAATCAGGCCTTTAAGAACTATGTCCTTGATCCTGCTGGCTATCGTCCCGGCAAGGATGGATTTAAGATCAAGTCGCGGCTCTATCCCAGAGAGATCACGGTCACGGCACAAAGTGGGAAGAAGATCAAGAAGCGTATCGACGAAAAGCAGGTTGTTTTCTACAGTAAGAAGTATGCCCTGAAAGCGAAAGCCGACCGCGCGGCGGCGCTTGAGAAAGCACGGCGACTTATTCAGGACCCTTCCCGATATAATCGCGCCACCTCACAGGGTGCCGCGAAGTACGTAAAAAATCTGACCTTTGATTCAAAAACAGGTGAGATCATGGAAACAACACAAGCCGCCCTGTTTTTCGATGAGGAAAAATTAAAAAAAGAAGAACAATTTGACGGGTACTACGCCATCGTCACCAGTGAATACCAGGAAACAGATGAACATATCATTGAGCTCTACCGGGGCCTCTGGAAAATCGAAGAAAACTTTAAGGTCACCAAAAGTGACCTGGAAACACGACCGGTCTATCTGTCCACTCAGGAACACATTGAATCGCATTTTCTGATCTGTTTTGTGTCGCTGGTCATTGCCCGGTTATTAGAGCGGCGTCTGAAGGGAAAATATTCGGTTCCCACGCTGATTGAAAGCCTGAGAAAAGCGTCGTGCAGTCACATCGAGGGGAACTATTATCTGTTCGACTATTATGATGAAGTGCTTGCCGACATCGGCAAGACCTTTGGCATCGATTTCGGGAAGAAATGTCTGTCCCTCGGCGCGATCAAAAAAATTTTAGGGAAGGTAAAGAAAGCCTGAATTACACAACAACTTTGTGACAAATAGAAACAGCCAGGAACCTCATGTATTTGTCAATTTAAAAATCCCCCATTTAGTCATTTAAAAATCCCCCACTAATATTTGGTAAATAGGAGGGATATGTTAATTGCCAGATCAGA
>NZ_KB899080.1 GCF_000377985.1 Sporolactobacillus vineae DSM 21990 = SL153 | reverse complement strand
CTGCCAATCTCCTATAAACTAAAATTAATCTCCATCTGAATTCCATTCAGATGGAGATTAATTTATTCAAGGTGTCCATTATTTGACGCTTACTTATCAGATGAACGGGCTCACTGAAAAAAAAACACAGGCCTATATCCATCATCAGCTCAAGGTGGCTGAAACGCCCCATGAAATCTTCTCCGAAGAGGCTGTTCAAGCTATTTATCAGTTCAGTCAGGGCATTCCACGAAAAATCAATACCTTGTGCAGTCAAAGCCTGATGGATGCCTTGATTCAGGGACATAAAATAGTAGGTGAATCGCATATCCAGAGGGCGATCAATGAGCTCTGAAAAAGAACGTGTGCAGAAGAGGGACTCCGAGATAGAGGAAACCATCGGTATCCTCGAGACAGAAATGGAAGGGTTAATCGACGAGATTAACGAGTTAAGGAAGCAACGGAATACGCTCATCAAAGTGAATGCTTTTCTGAGAGATGAGCTGAAAGAGATCCTTGATCGGCTCTCTTTTTGAATCACAAAAGATGGATTCATCCCATCACGTTTGTTTGTATGGCAAAGATGTGCGTATCGACTTCCCTTCAGATGGTTTACCCATCCCGAAGGGAAGCTTTTTTAGTTGATCGTGTCTTTTTATGGTTTCCCCCTAAAATTCCCAGGTGAAAAAAATCCTGTGTGAATGAACCGACGGGCAAGCCGGCTGAAACAAACGCCAGTAGCACTGCGGATGGCCGTTGCAGAGGAGCCACGCCACTGCCGCTGGCCGTTCAACCGACATCGAATGAGACTGCGGACAGCATGTTGACGGCGGTGGCCCGCTCGGAACGGCTTTTGGTGGCATTTTGGTGACCGGACTTATTATATGGCTGGGAACGTGGAGATTCGCTTTTGCTGCTGTGGGTATCCTGACTGTGATCATTGGTATTGTGGCCTGGTTGTTTGTCCGTGACCGGCCATCAGAGCATCCCTGGATTTCGCGTGAAGAACTCGATTATCTCAATCAAGGAAATAGTGAAGCACAGGGAGAAAATGATTCGAAGGGATCGGCACTCCAGTATTTTAAACATCTGAGTCCTTGGATGCTTCTTCTGGCGTTTTTCGGTTATGATGCTGTTCTTTTCGGCTTAATGACATGGGCACCTACCTACGTGAGTAAAGTGCAGCATGTCTCTTTTGGAATGACTGGTGTCTGGACGTTCGTCATCTTCGGTTCGGGCTTCGTTGGGGAACTCTTTTCCGGGCAACTTGCGGACCGATTAATGCGTTTTGGAATCTCTACAAATGTAGTGATGCGGTCAATGCTTGGCTTTGCAGGATTAGGGGTAGCCGGGGCTATATTATGCGTCAGCCAGGTTTCGAGTTCGACTCAGGCGATTCTGCTGATTAGTCTGGCCAACTTCTTCCTGCGCTGGGGTGGATTATATTGGAGCGTTCCTGCAAGACTTGCACTGAAGAAACACGTTGGTCAACTTACAGGAGCGATGAATTTCTCTGGTAATGTTGCGGGAATTCTTACTCCGATATTAGTAGGAGTGATCGTTCAGGAAACATTAAGCTTCACAGGAGTATTTACGATGTTTGCGATTGCCGGCGGCATTATGGCACTCGGTTCCATAATCATCAACTATTCTAGGAAATTGACCGCATAATTATCATTGAACGTGGGGGGCCGATATTATGGAAGGGAATCCAATTTTACTCAGCTTCTATGGGGCCGACTTTACAGGCTCCACGGATGCCATGGAATCGTTAACGATTCATGGGCTACCGACTGTGCTTTTTCTCGATGTACCTGATCCGTCCCTATTGAAGGAGCGTTTTTTCTATGCAAAATGTATTGGCGTTGCCGGAAATAGCCGATCAATGACACCTGTGCAAATGGAACAGGAACTCTATCCGATTTTCTCCAAACTGAAAGCATTAGGTAGCGATTTTGTCCATTACAAAGTGTGCTCAACCTTTGATTCTTCATCGTTGATCGGGAATATTGCCACTGTGCAACAGCTGGCTCAAAAAGTGTTCAAGCGGCTGGCATGGATTCCTGTTTTCGCTGCAGCACCTGATCTGAAACGCTATACAGTATTTGGAAATCATTTTGCGACAATGGATCATGAAACCTATCGTCTAGATCGACACCCAACGATGTCCCGGCATCCCATCACCCCGATGGATGAGGCTGATTTACGAACGGTGCTCAAGAATCAGGGTGCAGAAGGTTTGATCGAATTGATCAGTGGTAAGCGTCAAATAATGGACACCTAGGATCGTCATCCGGATCATGGGATAATACATTCATCAAAGATAGATGGAGATGAATCTCATGACCTTGAA
>NZ_KB899079.1 GCF_000377985.1 Sporolactobacillus vineae DSM 21990 = SL153 | reverse complement strand
AGTCATTGAAAATTCCCCCACTTAGATATAATTAACCCACAGATGATCAGATTGTCAGCTGTGGGGAGATGGGGATGACGATTATTTTGATGCAGAAACGTGATATTTTATTGAAGTACTTAAGGGAGGGACGATCACAAAGAGAGATTGCGAGAGAAACAGGAATTGATCGAAAAACGGTTAGAAAGTATATCAAAGCCTTTGAGCTCAAAATGCATCAGATTCGGCAGTCGAATCAGGAGGCCAATCTGGAAAAACTCATTCAGGAGTTGGTAGAAGCTCCAAAGTATCAGGGGAATCACAGAGAAAGGCGGGTTCTGACGGACTCAGTGATGGAAAGCATTCAGAATCATCTGAAGGAGAATGAACACAAGCGGAACACGGGGCGGTACAAGCAGCAGAAAAAGCCAATGGACATCTATGAGTCGCTTCGCGATGAGGAGGGCATCTCCATCAGTTACAGCACGGTCCTTCGGGCCATCCGAAGTATCGAAAAAAAGGCAAAAGAAGCCTATATCAAGGGGAGTTATACACCGGGGGATATCTGTGAATTTGACTGGGGCGAAGTCAAAATTGAGATTGGAGGGAAACTAAAGACGTTTCAAATGGCTGTGTTCACTTCTGCCTATGGCAATTATCGTATGGCCTATCTGTTTGCCAAACAAAAGACTGAATGTTTTCAGGAGGCGCATGTTCTGTTTTTTAAGGATATCGGTGGCGTTTACCACACGATGGTTTACGACAACATGCGGGTTGCCGTCAAACGGTTCGTTGGGCCAACGGAGAAAGAACCTACCGAAGGTCTGTTGAAACTATCCCTCTATTATCAGTATGCCTTTCGCTTCTGCAACACTCGGCGGGGTAATGAAAAAGGACATGTTGAACGAAGCGTGGAAGTCATTCGGCGGAAAGCCTTTGCCTACCGAGATACTTTCGATAGTCTGGAGGAAGCTAACAGCTATCTACATCAAATCTGTCAGAAGCAAAATCAAAAGGAACCCTGCGGTTCCGAAGGGCAAACGGCAGAGAAAAAATTGGAAAGTGAACTTCCTTTCCTCCTACCGCTCCCCGCTCCTTTTGACACTGCCCGTTATCTTACCGCTCGTGTGGACAAGTACGCCACTGTTGTGGTGGATCAGAATCACTATTCGGTCCCCGATCATTTGGTCGGTGAACAGCTTCAGATCAAGGTCTATACACAGCGGCTCGCCTGTTTCTATGAGGAACAGAAGGTTGCGGAGCATCAAATTTTGATGCGAAATCACGGATGGAGCCTGAAAATTGAACACTTCCTTGATACATTAAGAAAAAAGCCTGGTGCATTGGCTGGTAGCACAGCGCTGCAACAGGCAGATCCTATACTCAAACGGATTTACACTACTTATTATATCAATCGTGGGAAGGAATTTATAGAACTGCTTGCTTACTGGAAAGAAAAGGCCACATTGAAGGAGATTGAACAAAGTATTCAGGAATTACGTCAAATGGGCCCGGAACATGTGACAACAGAAAAAATCAAAGTAATTTGTGAAAGAAATCGCGAACGTCTCAATCATTCAGTTCCATTGCCCCCTACCGAAGAAGGGAAAAGCATTGAGTATCAGGCAATGCGGCATCTGAAAATGTACGACAATCTGTTTAACACAACTAAAGTCGGTGAACACGAGGTGAGTGTAGGATGAAAAAGAGCGCAATGAGCGACACCATTTATCAGTACTGCAGAGAAATTCGCTTACCGACGATTCGTGAATGTTTCCAGGCGCAGATACAGGATGCCACAACGCGAGATCTCAGCTATGGAGCTTTTCTGGCTGAACTCCTTCAAAAAGAGTGGGATGCCCGGCAACAAACGGCTCAGGCCAACCGCATCCGTCGTGCTAAGTTTCCCTACAAGAAGTATCTGGAGGACCTGTCGGTCCGTGATCTCCCGGAGGATGCCCAACGAAAATATAAACAATTAAAGACACTACAATTCATCGAAGAAGGACGGAATCTGATTCTTGCCGGCAATCCGGGGACCGGGAAGACCCACACGGCCATCGGTCTTGGTATCAAGGCCTGTGAGAAGGGCTATACCGTCTGGTTTACAACGGTTCCCCTACTGATCAATCATATGAAAGAGTGCCGATCGGAGCGGACACTCCGTGCCTTTGAAACACGGTTCAAGAAGTATGACCTAGTGATCGTCGATGAAATGGGCTACATCTCTTTTGACAAGGAGGGCGCCGAGCTCTTGTTTACCCATCTCTCTTTGCGAGCCGGTCAGAAGTCGACAATCATCACCACTAACCTGTCCTTTGAACGTTGGGGTGAGATTTTCCAGGATCCGGTCATGACAGCAGCCATGATTGACCGACTGACCTATCAGGCCTATCTGATCAATATGAACGGCAATTCCTATCGTATGAAGGAAACAAAGGCATGGCTTGCGCAGCAGCAGTTAACGGACAGTTCCTCCGCGACCGATTTAGATTCTTCGCAGGCTAGTGAAACACAAG
>NZ_KB899078.1 GCF_000377985.1 Sporolactobacillus vineae DSM 21990 = SL153 | reverse complement strand
ACGCACCCCCCTCAGATTAAAGTCGCTTAAAACAGGAGACCTGGCCAAACAAGTGCGGGGCATTGACAGTTTCGTTCATATCAGTTGCTCCTATTGGGGTTAAAGTTGCTCCTATTTGGATAAAATTGATTCGGTGACGCTATGGAGAGCCAACTGAAAATTTTCTCAAGCGGAACGTGAGTTTCTGATTAGGCTGAGAACGACCGTACTTTGAAGCAGACCCATCAAACGCAACAAGAGGGATTAATTATTCGATTGATCCTGTTCGTCTGCCTTGCACCATGCCGACAAAATACATATACTATTTTTAACGAATATGACTTGCGATGACGAGAAGAAGTAGGCGGAAGAATTCTCCACAGAGAGCTTCGTGTTGATGAGAGAAGCAGAATTCCAGGCTGAAGCATGGCCTCTGAGCATCCGCACCGATCCGCTTATATAGCGGCCAGGCTGCGGACGGGCGGAACCCGGTTAAGAGAACCCGAGTATCGAGCAGACGCTCCGTACTTGCTGAGGTCAGCGATGCGAGTCGCTGATGAATTAAGGTGGCAACACGTGGATACACATCCCCGTCCTTATACATGAAACAGGTATAAGGACGGGGATTTTTTCAGCTTTAAATAAAAGGAGTGAAGCCGAATGGCAGTATTGATTGCAGGTGCATGGCCTTATGCGAATGGAGATCTTCATCTGGGTCATTTATCAAGCCTGATCCCGGGGGATTGTCTGGCGCGTTATTTCAGGCAGAAGGGAGAAAAGGTTCTCTATGTTTCCGGAAGTGACTGCAATGGTACACCGATCACCATTCGTGCCAGGCAGGAAGGCGTTTCACCGAAAGTTATTGCCGATCGTTACCATGATTCCTTCCAGCGATGTTTTGATCAATTAGGTTTCACCTTTGATTGTTACACGCGAACAGATACATTGCTGCATCATGAGGTTGTCCAAAAGATTTTCAAAACATTATATGACCGCGGCTTCATCTACCATAAACAGACCAAGCAGATGTACTGCAGCCACTGCGCGCAGTTCCTGCCTGACCGCTATGTCGAGGGACTATGTCCTCATTGCGGGGCGCATGCCCGCGGCGACCAATGTGATGCGTGTTCGACAATTCTTGACCCGGTCGATCTTCTTGAGCCAACCTGTAAACTGTGCGGACACACACCGGAGCTGCGTCAGGTTGAGCATCTTTATTTTGCGCTCAGTCAGTTTCAGCCGCAGCTTGAACAACTTTATGTGCGTGCAAAAAAGAACAACGACTGGCGGGAAAACGCGCTCAATTTGACTCGCCGCTATCTTGATGAAGGACTTCAGGATCGCGCAGTGACCCGTGACTTGCCGATTGGTGTCAGCGTCCCCATCAAAGGCTTTGAGGACAAAAAAGTCTATGTGTGGATTGAGGCGGTGTCCGGCTATTACTCAGCAAGTGTCCGCTGGGCTAGGGAACACCATAAAGATATCTCCGAATTCTGGAGGAAGGATACCGTTTTCTACTATATTCAGGGGAAAGACAATGTTCCTTTTCACACGATTATTTGGCCGGCCATTCTGCTTGGGACAGGAATAAACGCATTGCCGACCCATCTCGTCGCCAACGAGTACGTCACCCTTGAACACAAGAAATTGTCCACCAGCCGTAACTGGGCAGTCTGGGCACCTGATATTTTGAAACGTTATGATCCGGATAGTATCCGTTACTTTTTAATCATCAATGCACCGGAAACCCATGACGCTGATTTTTCCTGGAAAGCGTTTATCGAAAGCCATAATGGGGAACTGCTCGGAGCTTACGGTAATTTTGTCAACCGAACGCTCAAATTCATTGAAAAGCTGCCTGAATTTAAACTAGACAATGCCCAGGTTGATGCAGAAATTTTACAGGAGACTCAGGCACTCTACGGCAGAGTGGGCCAGCTGATCGAGTCGGCCCATCTGAAGGCAGCGCTCAGTGAACTTTTTTCGTGGATTCGCCGCTTGAATAAATACTTTGACGAACAAAAACCATGGCAGAGGATTCAGGATGCCCCCTTTAATGCTTACGCGACATTGAATACGTGTTTGTTCAGCATTGCCAATCTGGCACAGATGCTCGCCCCATTCCTGCCGTTTTCAAGTCGTAAACTTGGCAAAGCACTGCACCTCCGCACTTTAAAATGGGAGATAATCCATTGCCCGGAAAAGCGTCCGGAACCTCTGGATCCTCTGTTTGCGCGTATTGATCCCGCACAAATTCAGGTCGAACGTGAGAGGCTGGAACAACAGATCAGATAGACTGCGGATTGTTTTGATGGAGGACAGAAAAGAGGACACTTTTTGTGGAGACAATGACTTACCACAAAAGGTGTCCTCTTTCCTGTCTGCATATTGACTGAATACATCATTAGCCAATGATAATGATTACGACTCCATCTGTGGACATTGTCGAACATCTCCTTTTTTGATTTCATTTAGTAGCATATATTTTTCAGGGTAAGTAATTTTTATATTTTCGTATACGATAGCAAAATTTTCGTATATGACAAATTAGTTAAGTCCTTATAATTGTGTAAAAAGGGTTATCTGAATATGGGAAAATGAGCAGGTATTCTGTTTCTCTGGAGGGGGCTGGCCAGCCCCCTCC
>NZ_KB899077.1 GCF_000377985.1 Sporolactobacillus vineae DSM 21990 = SL153 | reverse complement strand
GGAGGGGGCTGGCCAGCCCCCTCCAGAGAAACAGAATACCTGCTCATTTTCCCATATTCAGATAACCCTTTTTACACAATTATAAGGACTTAACTCGTTGTTTGGCGCCCATAAGCTATCACATTTCTGAAAATAAAAGTGGACATTTGGGCTCGTATTTAAAAAGATTAGGCCAATTATAATTGGGAGGAGGATAAAACCATGATAAAAGTATACGCTTCTGCTCATTTATCCCTAATAGTACCTTATAATTTAGTCTACAATCGTATATTATATGTATTGAGAGGAGGGTTTCAGATGGTTAAGGTTGAAGTGAGTTCAGCAATACTGGAGTGGGCAGTAGGAAGAGTAAAAAGTCCAGAAAAATTATTTGCTGACTTCCCCAAACTACGCGAATGGATTAATCAAACAAGTCAACCTACGATTAATCAATTGGAGAAATTGGCAATAAAAACATATGTCCCTTTTGGATTTATGTTTCTAAAAGAACCCCCACTAGAGAAATTACCTATCCCACATTACCGTACTGTTAAAAATCGAAATACAAACGCGCCTAGTTCTGAGCTCATGGAAACTGTTAAAACTATGGAAACCCGTAAAGACTGGATGCATGATTATCTTATTGAGGTAGGTAATTCGAGGCTGGACTTTGTGGGATCAGTGACTAGTGAAAAATCAACTCAGAAAGTTGCAGAGGAAATCAAAAAAACATTAAAGCTATCTAGTGGATGGGCAAATGAATGTTCATCATGGGAAAGTGCTTTCCACTTATTATTAGCCAGAACTGAAAAAGCAGGCATTTTGGTTGTTATAAATGGTATCGTCGGTAACAATACTCGCAGACCTTTAAATGTTGACGAATTTCGAGGATTTGTTCTTATTGATGATTACGCTCCTCTAATATTTATTAACGGAAAAGACGGGAAAGCCGCACAAATGTTTACTCTAGCTCATGAATTGGCTCATGTATGGCTAGGTAAAAGTGCAGCATTTGATTTAAAAGCACTTCACCCTTCTAATAACATCATTGAGTTAAAATGTAATGAAATAGCAGCTGAATTTTTGGCTCCAGAAAATGAATTTCGCTACTATTGGTTCACTGTAACCGAAAATCATAAATATCAGCAACTAGCTAAGCACTTTAAAGTAAGCGAGATTGTAATAGCTAGAAGAGCGCTTGACTTAGATTTTATCACTAGAGATGACTTTTTTGATTTTTATAACCATCACTTTGAAAGGCTAGAACAAGAGAAGTTGAATCACAAGAAACAATCCGGTGGAAACTTTTATGCAGTACAGAATTATCGTGTCGGTCGACGATTCGCTCAAGCTGTTATCACTGAAGCTCAAGAAGGAAACATTTTATATCGAGAAGCATATCGGCTAACTGGTTTGAAGAGTAAAGCTTATACTGAATTTGCGAAACGCATTGAATCGGAGGGTATTTAATGTCATCAAGTCCCCTCTATGTTCTTGACACCAATATCTTTGTACAAGCGTATAAAACCTACTATTCATTTGATTTGGCTCCTTCTTTTTGGAAACTCATCGTTGAACAGGCCAAACGTGGTAAGATTTTAACTATTGACCGAGCGAAGCAAGAAATTGATTCGTACAATAAAGATGACCCGTTAAAAAAATGGGCCGATATGAAAATTGACACTTGGTGTAAATCTACAAATGATACTAAAGTAATATCTTCTTACGTACAGATAATTGATTGGGTAATGAAACAAAACAGTATCAAAGACTATGCTAAAGAAGAATTCGGCAGAATTTGTGATAGCTGGATTATTGCCTTCGCACACGCGTATAGTTGTACTGTTGTAACTCAAGAGAAATACGACTCAAATTGCAAAAAAAGAGTAAAAATACCTAATGTTTGCGAAGCGTTTCATGTTCCTTATATGGGTACTTTCGAAATGATGCGCAAATTGAATATGCACTTTTAATCTATACTGCAATTAAATTAAGCCCTTTACGGGCTTTTCTTTTTGCCCTAAAATAAGAACATACATTCCCTTATAGGAGCTGACATCATTGAAAAAGCCATATTCCCCTCCAACGATTGAACAATGGGTATCAGATGCATTCATTGCTGCTGACTTCTCTATCCTTCTGATCTGGTACCAGAACGAATCGCAAAAGCTTTTAATATTTATTATTTCAACTGGCCAGGTCGCGCTTACTCCTTTCAGGTAGCCGAAAGATCGGAAGCCTACATAGTCGGTGACAGCAAGGCCAGTACTGTCCAGAAACGGATAGAATTCTTCCATGAGTTGGGCCATCTTCTGAGACACGCTGGCGATCAATGCAATATGCCGGAATCATTCCGCAAAATGCAGGAAGCAGATGCAAATCTGTTCGTTATGTACGCCTCTATCCCCTTTCATATGATCGATTTTTCAAAAGCAAACACGGTAAAAAGTATCATGGATGAGTTTCATGTAAACCGGGATCTGGCTTACACTCGGATCGAGGACATACGCACAAAGACTTTTTTCGAACAGCAGCGTCGCCGGCAGCAGTATCACCCTGTCTTCTCTCCCTTCAGCCTTGATAAGTGCTGCGACGAAACGAAAAGAATTATGGGCCAGCTGTCTCGCCAGACAGGGGTGAAATACTTTTGAACACACTTTATTATGATCACGATCCAGACAGTCAGATACGTCCTGTGTGGCTTTCGGTTAACATCAGGGACTGCGTTATGGATGATCGCAAACACTATTTATTTACTGATGTATCAAAGTATGAAACATGTGACGTGTCTGACTTCTATGACGACCTCGCAAGATGCTCTGTTTACCTTGGAGATCTTGCTTTAGGCTGCCGTCATGGAGAGATTGGAATAAACATTGATTCGATCAGAGAGCGTACCAGTGGCTCCATTGATGGTATTGATTACTTTATGCTACTTGTTTCAGATGTAATTGAGTTGCTGGGAATCCAGAAATGTATATAGTAATCTAAAAGTACCCCAGGAGAGTCATTGAAAATTCCCCCACTTAGATATAATTAACCCACAGATGATCAGATTGTCAGCTGTGGGGAGATGGGGATGACGATTATTTTGATGCAG
>NZ_KB899076.1 GCF_000377985.1 Sporolactobacillus vineae DSM 21990 = SL153 | reverse complement strand
AGACTATCAGGCTTTTTACCAGAAGAAGTACAGAGAAGTGACTCGGCATCAACATAAACGCGCACTCGTCTTAACCGCAAGAAAACTGGTACGGTTGGTGTATTCGCTACTAAGCACCAACCAATTGTACACACCCCCTGAAGGGAGGACGTGAGTCCCACGGTTTTTATCACATCCCTTCGATGACGGCTCTACACCATATGGTAATTTTTGTTAATCATTGTAGAGCTTGATTTGTGTACGCTTTTTTAAGCGTTTTTGGATAAAGGCTTTGAAAAATTTCCAATTCCCCATTTTTAGGGTCTTGACATATTACCACTAGGCTTAAAGCACAGTGGCCCTGGATACATCCGCGCCCATACCTTTAAGCGCGGCATAGGTCAGTTTATCTATCCGTGCGCCGTCAAAATCAGCAGTCTTGATGGCCCGGTAAAATTTATTTGTGATACTGAATTTGGCAAGAAAAGACACATTTTTAAGGATCGCGCCTTTAAATGAAACGTTTTTCAGCCCCGCATTGTTAAACGTGACATTGACAAAGGTCAGGCCGTCAAGACGCATTCCCGACAGATCGGTATATTTGAAGGCGACGCCGTTAAAGGAGCATCTTTCAAAAGTGCTCTTTTTAAGATCGATCATCGTCAGAGTGACGTCGGTAAACGGTACATCTGCAAATTTTGTGCCCGTCAGATCCGACGTATTGAAGTGCGTGCGGACAAGAACGGACCGACGGAAACTTGTATCCCGGAGGTCTGAGACTGAAAATTTGCAGTCGGTCAGGTTGGCTCCGTCAAAATTAGCCTCGCGTATATCACTGGTAGCAAATGTACTGCCGGTCAGATCCGCACCGGAAAAGTCGGAACCGCGCAGCGCACTTGATTTAAAACTTCTATTTTGCGCGGTAACGCCTGCAAAGTCGCTCTCCGGCAAGTTGCTCGCATTGAAATTGATGACAGGCTGCTGTTTCTGTGAGCGGGACTGATCGGCCACCTCCTGAAGTGTCTGTTCAATGTCGCCGATGCTGTCGACCGTCATTTGAAAAGCGGTGTCATCATCTTTGCCCTCAGCCTTCAGTTCACGGTACCGCTCCTGCAAATCAGCGAGCAGGTCGGCCTTTAATTCTGCAACACTCTTCACAGCCTCATAGGGGGCAAAAATAGTCGTCAAATACTGATCTAATTTTTCGTTCATGGAAAAATCTCCTCACAATAATTTGTCGAGTACGCGTTTGGCGTATACCCAATTGGTTTTGTTGGCAGTGTAAGTGGCCTTACCCTTGGCAGTAATCCGAAAATACTTGCGTCGTCCGCCCTGAGATTCATCGCCCCAGTACCACTCGATATCGCCGTCTGCTTCAAGCCGCCGGACGCTCGAATACATCGTCGCTTCCTTCAGTTCATATTCGCCCCCTGAGCGTTCGGCAATCAGCTTGACGATTTCATAGCCGTAGTGGTCCGCTTCGGATAAGAGCCGTAAGATCATCGTATCGGTATTCCCGCGTAGCAGGTCGGATGTGATTTTGTTCTTGCCCATATCATCGCCTCACAGCATTATCATATGCCATATTACTATGACAGTCAACATACTGTTACGATTAAAATTATTAGCGCCATCCATTTCAACCCAAAGGTACGAGAGCGCTGAACTCGTGTCGGCAGGTATAAAAATTGCAGTGGGTCAAACGGCAATGGAAGGGTTTGTCTGAATGAATGTTGAGCGAATACCGCGCCAGCAATTTGTATTTCTGGTGTATACTTTTTGTTGTTGTTTTAGTTATATGGAGAGGGCGGGACTAACTGTTGGTACAGAGAAAACATAAATCGGTGATCCGTGGGGTACGTTTATCCTACTTATTGAAAGGCCTTCTTGTCGGCATTCTGACTGGATTCGTGGTCAGTCTGTTTCGCATCCTCATTGAAGGATCCCTGCATCTTTGGGTCAAGCTGTACCGATTGATTCCGGAACATCCCCTGCTGCTTACCGTTGCCGTTCTGCTGAGTCTGGCTCTGACATTAATCATTGGCCTGCTTGTCCGGTCGGAACCGAAAATCATGGGTTCCGGTATTCCTCAGGTAGAAGGACAGCTGGCGGGTGATCTGGAGATGAACGGCTGGCAGGTTCTCTGGCGCAAGTTTGTCACGGGCGTTCTCGGCATCGGAGCCGGTCTTTTTCTGGGACGTGAGGGTCCGTCCATCCAGCTTGGCGCGGCTGTCGGACAGGGCATAGCCCGTGGATTCGGTAATAAAGGGATGCCGCGACGTATACTGATTGCCAGTGGTGCTGCTGCCGGATTGTCTGCGGCGTTCAATGCCCCAATTGCCGGCACACTTTTTGTATTGGAAGAAGTATATCATAACTTTTCACCGCTCATCTGGATGGCTTCTCTAGCAGGGGCCATCGGCTCAGATTTTATTTCATCGAATTTCTTTGGGCTGGTTCCGGTGTTGCACATCCGTTATGCACAGAGCCTGCCGCTTTATCTATACTGGAATCTTGTTTTGTTAGGGATGATACTCGGCCTCTTTGGCTTCCTTTATCAGAAGATGACTCTGGCGATGCCGGGGTGGTATGCCCGTTTAGTGAAATTGCCCCGGTATTTTCATGGTCTGGTTCCCCTTCTTCTTGTGATTCCGATCGGTATTCTCTGGCCGCAGACACTAGGCGGAGGAAATACGATCATTCTCGGATTAGGGGACGTAACACCTGGGCTGACCGTATTGCTGGGATTGTTCGCACTTCGTTTTAGTTTTTCAATGATTTCCTATGGATCCGGTCTGCCTGGGGGGATCTTTCTACCGATTCTGTCTCTCGGCGCGTTAATTGGCGCGATCTACGGCACCGTGATGTCCGGAATCGGGCTGCTGCCTCATATCTATATCATGAATCTGATCATCTTTTCCATGGCGGGCTATTTTGCCGGGATCAGCAAGGCTCCTTTCACCGCGATGATTCTCATTACAGAGATGGTGGGTTCGCTGGAACATCTGATGCCGCTTGCCATTGTGTCGCTTACGGCCTATCTCGTCGTAGATTTACTCGGCGGTGCGCCGATCTATGCATCACTTCTGGCCCGCATGAATCCAGACCGAAAGCGTCATGTGGCTGAGCGGGGAAAATGAGTATCTCGAAATTTTGTAGACGATGAGAATCAGAGACTTGATCCTAATCGGGCAGAAGTTGATCCTAATCGTAAGAAAGTTGATCTTAATCGGGCAAAAGTTGCTCCTATTTAGCGAAAAGTTGCCCCTAATCGCTAATCATATCAATAGTTCTTGCCAGGTGCTGCTCCATCATTATTTGACAGTATCTTTGTTTTTTTGATATTAGGCAGGGCTTTCTGACCGGATCGGCGAATAGGAATAGAATTAGCTATTTTTTCATTGAAAGGACTGGCTTATTATGATACTGAAAGAGCTGCTTGTCCCGAAAAGACTGCTTGCCGCTTCCGCATTAATCGGGCGGCTGCCGAGTGGGCACAAACAGTATGCTGTAATCGAACAGGAATTTTTAAGACGGCTGGCCGGTTGGCACGGTGAACAGCAGGCAGCTTATCATCTTGACCAATCATCGCTGCAACATTCTTATCAGCTGCATAATGTGCGGCTGACATTCGACGAACAGATCTTTGAAATTGATTTAATGATTCTGACACCGCAGCTGGTGGTCATTGCCGAGGTGAAAAATTTTACCGGCACCCTCCAATTCGATCCGGTTTTTAAACAACTGATTCGTATCAGCGGAAACCGTCACGAAGGGTTTGCCAATCCGCTGCTTCAGGCCGACCGGCAACGCCGAATGCTGCTAAAATGGTTTACCGCTCGTCATCTCCCGCTGCCGCCTGTCAGTTATCTGGTTGTTATCGCACATGCTTCGACAGTGCTCAGCACTTCCGGCAAAGACACTCAGATCGGCAGCGTCGTCTGTCATGCCGAGCAACTGGAGACAAGGCTTGCTCAGCTTCTTGTCAGGCACACATCGAACTGGGCAGATGACACGCAACTTCAACGAATCGGCATGATGCTGCTAACCGAGCATCAGGAAGCAACAGGCGACGCACTCACCCGTTTCAATGTCGCAGCGAATGAGATCTTCCGCGGAATTTGCTGTCCGATCTGCCGCACATTTCATCTTGAGAGGCACTATGGCCACTGGTTCTGCGCCAGTTGCGGCCGGAAAGCAAAAGATGATCATATATCAGCTGTGCTTGATTATTTTCTGCTGTTCGGACCGACGATGACCAATACACAATGCCAACAGTTCTTATGCATTGACAACCGCTATCTTGTGTCCCGAATACTTAAGCAAATGCAATTAAATCAGGGCGGAAACGGCCACGGAATTGGACGATACTACTTAGCGCCTCCACACGAATTTTTTCATCAGCATTATACATTGTTCCGTCAGCGGACTTCGCGTTAAACAACACCGCGACGGCGATCAAGTTGCTCCTAATCGGGTAAAAGTTGCTCCTATTTAGCGAAAAGTTGCTCCTAATCGTACTAAAGTTATAATGAACGAAACTAGCCCCACTATCGCAGCAACGTGGGTTGATTGAAGTACAATAAAAATGCATCAAGGACTTCAAACAGAGCCACAACGCGAAGGGAGCTAGCATAATGAATCATAACATAATTTACGTCGGTTTGGATGTTTCTAAGGATAAGATTGCCATGGCGGTCGCTCCGGAAGGCCGGCGCCAGCCGGATTATATCGGGATGATGCCTAATCAGGCTTCGGCAATACTCCGACAAATGAAGCGGTTAGGAAAACCCGAGCAACTCCGGGTCTGCTACGAGG
>NZ_KB899075.1 GCF_000377985.1 Sporolactobacillus vineae DSM 21990 = SL153 | reverse complement strand
AAAATAAGGACCCGTTTCAGAAAACTCCGGAAGTTAGGGATGCCGGAAGCACAAGCCTTCACTTTCGCCAACACCCGTAAAGGGTACTGGCGGACGGCGCATAGCAAGACGCTCTGTTACACCCTGACGAATGAAAAGCTGGAGCATCTTGGACTGGTTAATCTTTCCAAGACACTCCAGCATATTCAGAGTGCTTAAGTTGTTGAACCGCCGTATACGGATCCGTACGTACGGTGGTGTGAGAGGTCGGAAATCGAAGATTTCCTCCTACTCGATCATAATCGCACGCCAAATCTGGCGAAGACCGAAAACCATCCTCTGAAGACCGATAAACTTTTTCCGGTCCGCCTCCCGCGCCCGCAACTGTGCTAAACTGAAATCACTTCATCACGATCGGAGCGCTGATCATCGAATTCCTGTCAGGTTTAATGCTCGGACTGCTGCTGCAATTGTCCGTCGGTCCCGTGTTCTTCACCGTACTGCATCTCTCAATGAAAAAAGGGTTCCGCGAAGGCCTGAAAATGACCGCCGCCGTCGCACTCGTGGATGCCCTCTATATCTGCCTGTCGTTCACCTCCATGTCGGCGCTCCTCCAGATCCCGTCCCTGCAAAAAGGGATCGGCTTCCTGGCCATGGTTGTGCTGGTTTATTTCGGCATCACCTTCATCCGCAACTCAGGGACGAAATCCGTCCGGCAAACCGCCGCCATCCATCACAGCTTCACTTACGGCCTGAAGATCACACTGATCAATCCGCTGACGATCGTTTTCTGGTCCGGGGCGTTCGGCTCGCTGATCGCCGCCCGTCAGCTGACCGGCTTCCTCCCGACGATCCTCTATGGTGCAGGCTGCGTCACTGCCACGATCCTGTTTCTCGGACTGACCAGCCTGTCCGGAAAATATCTCACCCGCCTCATCGATCCGCGCAAACTGAGATTCGTCGACATCGCGGTCGGCGTTATCCTGATTCTCTTCGGTATCGAAACCTTTTTCACCAGCCTGTTCTGAAACCATCGCAAGCTCATAAAAGTTTCTCAATGTAACCGCTTAATATGGTAAACTAGCTTTTAGACAATCTCATACGGCCCGACCCGCCGCATGTTCATCCGCCAGGAGGCCCGTCCGATGAACTGGAAATGGTACTTTTCGCTCCTGTTTGCCTGTCTGTCGCTGATCATTTTTATCCTGTGGTTTACCCCTGCCGCAGAGCATCCCTGGGCGACCGTGCCCGTGTTCTCAATGCTCGCCGTCCAGACCGCCGACACGTGCCTGAAACGGCGCCATCACAAGAATAAGCGCTGAAAAATTCCGGCTGCAGTCAGCCGATAGGAGGGGACCCAATGCGTGATCTCGCCCGTTTTCTGTTCCTGCTGCCCTTCGTCCTGTCCGTCTACCTGTTCTGCTATATCTATCCGGTCGATCCCACTCTGTTCGTCCTGTTCACCTGCGCCTATTTTGCTGTCTACTTTTTCATCGACCACTGGTTCAAACGGCGCAGCCGCAAAAAGCCATGACATCAAACTGAAAAGATTTGTTACCTGCCTGTTACAGGGCTGACATACAAGACTGGTAAGGTAGAGTCATTAAGAAAGCGAGATGTGATTATGCTGAAAAAAATCTTAATGACACTGTCCGTTGCCATTCTCTTGATCTCAACATTGTCCGCTCCTAAAGATGCCAGTGCGAGAAGCCACTATAAATCAGTCAGAGTCAGCGCTACAGCATATAATGAAATGGGCCGTACCGCAACAGGGTACCGCCTCTGGAAACATCCGAGAGCAAAAGTCATCGCCGTTGATCCGCGCGTCATTCCGCTCGGCTCCAAAGTCTATGTCCCCGGTTACGGCACCGCAGTCGCCAGAGATACCGGCGGCGCGATCAAGGGCAAGATCATCGACGTTCATTTCAAGACCCGTCATCAGGCCATCAAGTGGGGCAGAAAACACGTGAAGATCAAAGTGTACAGAAGATAAAATCATATAGCTGAGAACCAAGCGGCCGTCTCAAAATATATTGAGGCGGCCGTTATTTATTTTGCTCTCATTCAGTTACTTTCCGGGAGAATTGTGGCAAGAAGGTTATTCATAATGAGTCCGACATTGAGCAATCTCAATCTGCTGATCTCGGATTCGATAAACCAGCCGATTTGTATCGTCAACGCCGGCGGCTCCACCATCCCGAAAAGTCACCTTTAAGTGGCTCAGGTTTTCCAATTCCACTGTAACCATTGCGATCAATATCTTTAATAAGTCGATTGATCCGCTTGAGTGTCTTTTTATCCTGATTCTGCCAGTAAAGATAATCATCCCATGCTTCTTCCTGCCAGATCTTATTCATTCTGACCTTCAATAAGATCATGGGACTGGCCATGATGATGATCCAGATCCGTAATCGATTTTCTTAAATGTTCCTGATTGGCCAGTCTGTAGAACGGATCTGCAGTAATTTCAAAAGGGATACGCTTCTGCAGGACAACCGCTTTTGTAAAAATCGTAATTGCTGTAGTCATATTCAGCCCCATATCCTTAAATACTTGCTCCGCATGTTTTTTTAAATCTTCATCCATACGAATCGTAATATTTTTTGTAGCCATAATTATCTCCTCCTTACACATCTATTGTACATTATATGCACAGCATTTTGAATATAAACGCTTGCATATGCAAATAAACAAGTATCCGGAATGCATGCAGATAGAGGTCCATTATTGACGCAGCCCCCGCTAAAATGGTAAGCCTTAAAGAGAAAGACATTTTTGGAAAAATTATTGTGGAACGGAAGAGGTGCAGTGGATGGAATGGGATACTGTCATCGAACATGGAACGATCGTCACACCCGACGCAACATTTAAAGCGAATCTCTACATAAAAGGCGGCAAAATCGCGGCATTGTCCGACCGGCCGCTCGGCGGCACGGCCGGAAAAACGATCGACGCGGCGGGAAAATATGTCCTGCCCGGCCTGATCGATATTCACGTCCACTCCCGCGACCCCGGGCCGACCTATAAGGAAGACTTTTTCACGTCTACCCAGGCGGCAGCGGCCGGCGGGATCACAACCCTCTTCGACATGCCCAATACCACACCGCCAACCCGTGACGCGGCCAGTTTCCGTGATCAGGTCGCCAACCTGACGCGGAAGGCGCATGTCGACTTCGGGCTCTGGGGCATCTGCCTCGGTCACCTGAACAATAAGGATCTCCCGGCCCTGGCCGATGCCGGCGTGATCGGCTTCAAATATTTCTGGGGCTACGCCATCAATAAGAAGACGTTCCAGCTCACGTACAATTACAAAGCAGGCATGACCGACGTCATCGCCCCGTTTTCCGACGGCGAAGTCTATGAAATATTCCAAACCGTGGCAAAAACCGGCAAAGTGCTCGCCGTCCACGCCGAAGATAGCAGCCTGATCCTGAAACTGACCGAGCAGGTCCGCAAGGCCGGCGGCAGCGACTATGAAGCGCTACTCCGCGGCCGGCCGAATCTCGCCGAAGAAGTCACCGTTCAGATGGGCCTGTCTTTTTCAAAAGCGTCCGGAGCGAACCTCCACATCCTACATGTGACCACCGCTGAAGCGGTTGACGCGATTGCCCGTGCCAAGGCATCCGGTGTCCCGGTCAGCGCTGAAACCTGCCCGCATTACCTGTTCCTGAGCAATGAGGATTATCCGAAGGTCGGTCCGGTGATGAAGATCTATCCGCCGGTTAAGTATAAAAAGGATCAGGAACGCCTCTGGCAGGGGATCAGCGACGGCACGATCACGATCATCTCGTCCGATCACGCGCCGCACACCCCCGAGGAGAAAAACGGGGATCTCTGGTCGATTCCCGCCGGCATGTCCGGCACGGAAACGATGGCGCCGCTGATGCTCAACGCCGTCAATCAAGGCCGGCTCACCCTGCAGAAACTGACCGCGCTGATGTCGGAAAATCCGGCGAAGCGCTTCGGCATCTATCCACAGAAAGGGTCGCTTAACATCGGCACCGACGCCGACATCACGATCGTCGACATGGACAAAGAAGCGGTCATCCGCGCCGTCAACCTCCACAGCAAGAGCAAAGTCACCGCCTACGATGGCTGGCGTGTCAAAGGCATTCCCGTCGAAACCATCGTCCGCGGCGAAACCGTCATGAAGAACGGCACCATCGTCCATAAACCATTCGGCCACGTCGTCCGCCCAATTAACTAAGAAGGTCAAAACCAGGATCCCGAAAAAAGATTCTGGTTTTTTTATATCAGTGTGTAACATTATTTGCATCTGCTCATAATATATTTAAACGTACGAATCGTACAATTCGTACACTATTTGATATAATAGGGAGGTGAAGGGAGTGGCTAAAAAGATGCCGGCAGCGATTGAAAATTCAAGTGATGTTCGCAAAGACTGGTCGCGCTTCATCGATGACGTGATCTACAGAAGTCCCAAATTCGTTCAGAGAAATCAAAAAACAAATGAGACTTTTTTAACCATGAATTTGCCGATCGCAAGACAATTGTTAGAAAAATATCGATTTGAGATTCATGTGGAACACGATACTAACGCCAATGAATATATTGCCACCATTAAAGATATCTGGATTGTTGAATCCGGAAAAACAGAGCAGGAAGCGGTGAAAAATTATTTACAGAGTTTCATCGACTGGTCCAAATATTATTTTAATGAATTTGATCTTAACTATAACGCGCCCAATCTCAGGCCACAATTACCCCTGGTTATGAAAGCACTAATCATTAATGATGTCAGTGAACTTCTGAACGATACCGATGTCCAACACACGCAATCATAAGCGATTTCGCGATTATCCTCAGATCGGCTGATATATGGCCGTGTGATCAGCCCGAATCTTTCAAATATGTATTCTATTTTACGTAAATATATGATTTTTCAGATCAGATCCACACAGGTCTGACGCTAAACCGGCATGTTTTACTTGTTGTAGCAGCAATGCGCAAAACAGCATCGAAGAACGATCCATACTCGGGCTGCCAGGATCCTACCGGAGTATTCACTCGAGTTAAGAGAACCGTCACAGACACCCCGTTTCAGACTCATGTAAAATGAAATTATTCCCTTTGTAAAATGAGCCCCGCAAAAAAATCCTCAGGAGGACATCATATGTCCATTGATCATGACCGTATGTTTAAGGAATTGCTGCACACTTTTTTGGATGAATTTCTCGAAGCGTTTTTCCCAAAGATCTACCATCAGCTCGATCTGTCCTATAAAAAGTTTCTTTCGGAAGAGCTGTTTCCGGATCTGATCGACGGGGACAAGAAACGGGCCGATGTCAT
>NZ_KB899074.1 GCF_000377985.1 Sporolactobacillus vineae DSM 21990 = SL153 | reverse complement strand
AAAAAGGGGAAATTCAATGGCTCCAGGAAAATGGCTGTCGGATTTCTTTGTCAGCTTGCCGCTTCATTCCTCACGTATCGCAATACGCTCCGGTACTCGCGCCTTCGCTTCCTCGAACTCCTCGGCCCTTTTTGTCCTCGCCCTTGAACGATCCCTGCGAAAGCCTCAGCTTCCGTTTCTTACATTTTCGTTCATTCGATCCTCAGCAAAATTGAATTGACTAAAAGGGGTTTACCCTTCCAATCACGCTTGGCTTTTATTTAGTTTTCAAGGAACCATTCAAACAGCAACCTATCTATCATACTTCTTGATGAAGAAAATGTCAATACCTTTTTAAGATAACTGAAATCCGGAATCTGCTTTTTTCAACAGCAGCCAATCATTCAGCCATTCAAAAAGACACAAAATATATTACCATCAGAACCCAGTAAAGTCAATACCATTCATCGACCAGATTCGTTTTCATGTCTGTACAGGCATTCGCTCATCGCAAAGACAACGCTATATAATTTACCATGCATCCGCCGGAACGTCAACTACTTTTTTAAAAACACACCGGGCAATTTCCGGAAGCAGCAATAAGGCCGTTTTACTGCTGTCCGCAGCAAAACGGCCTTTCACCTTTCATCAGAAAAAAAACTAAAGTTTATTCCGTCACCGATACCTGATCCGGATGGTCTCCATCCTTATCTTTTGCTGCTTTGTTCTGGCAATCCGGACAGATACCGTACACTTCCAGCCTGTGGCCGTTCACTGTGAATCCGGTCACCTGTGCCGCCAGTGTCTCGACTTCATTGAGTCCGGGATAATAAAAATCAACGATTTTTCCGCATTTATTGCAGATGATATGATAGTGAGGCTTTGTTGAAAAATCGAATCGGCTTGAGGCATCACCATAAGTCAGTTCTTTCACGAGACCTGTCTTCTTGAATACACGCAAATTATTATAGACCGTCGCAACGCTCATGTTCGGAAACTTATGTTCCAGCGCCTTGTAAATTTCATCGGCCGTCGGATGTGATTCAGAAATGACCAGATATTCAAGGATGGCATGACGGTGCGGTGTGATCCTGACACCTGAATCTTTCAACAGATCAATCGCCTTATCCACTTTTTCCATATCTGTGCTCACCGTCAGGCACCTCGCTTTCTGACATCGGCTCATAATTAAAACCAATTATCACATTAAAATGGTTATAATTACATTGTCAGTTTACCCTGTTTGTCTGCATGCTGTCAACAGTTGCGGCTTCTGCCAATATATTCTTACCGCAGTATCCGGTGATTATTCACGATAACCGGATGCGATAGTCGCCGCAATTTTTTCATCAGCACGTCCGCCTTCTCAACTGGGCAAACCAGGAGCTGCTGATTCCGCATATTATTCATTCTCTTTTCATGAATAAGCGGCACCGCACAGACACAACTTTTTATTATGTACCCTGAACCGGTGCATGTGCAAGCACCAGTTCCAGAAAGGTGAATCATCCGGTCAGGCCAGATTTTCTTTTACATAAGTATAAACGTCTTCCACATGTCCGTTCACCCGGACTTTCGGCCAGACTTTAGCGATCGTTCCGGTCTTATCGATCAGGAAAGTGGAGCGGACGATGCCCATATATTCTCTGCCGTAATTTTTCTTCAGCTGCCAGCTTCCGTACTCGGTCGACACGGTATGTTCCGGATCGGAAAGCAGTGTAAAGGGCAGTTCGTGCTTCTCAGTGAATTTCTGATGTTTCTCAATCGGATCGGGGCTGACACCGAGAACGACCGTGTTCAGTTTTTCAAACAGGCTGTTCTGATCCCTGAAGTTGCAGGCCTCGGTCGTGCAGCCGGGTGTCATGTCTTTCGGATAGAAATAAAGAACGACATTCTTCCCTTGAAAATCTGACAGGGTCACGTCCTTGCCGTCCGTTGCCTTCAAAGTAAAATCCGGTGCTTTAATTCCTGATTCAAGCATATTATTTACCTCCAATAAATTTTAGCCTTAAATTCTCGCCTGCCATGATTGCGATTTCGGTAATCAGTTGATGGAGACGGCGACTTTTCCAAACTGTGCGCCTTCCTTGAGCCGCTGCAAAGCGTTGACTGTATCCGGCAGATCGAATACTTTGTCCACAACCGGATGAATCTGAAAACGCGTGAACAGTTTCAGCATTTTATGAAACTCTTCGATGCTGCCCATCGTCGATCCATGCAGGTTCCATTGATTATAGAAGAAATTTCTCAGATCCATCGTGATCTCATCACCGGCCGATGCACCGAACGCGACGATGGTGCCCCCGGGTTTGAGCAAACTGAGTGAACGGTTGAATGTCGCTGCACCGACACTTTCGATGACGCGGTCCACCTTTTTTCCGCCAAGTGCTTCAGCCCAGTCCTGATCATTCTTAAGGAGGATATCGGCGCCGAGCTTCTTCGCCCGTTCGAGTTTTTCATCTGACCGGGATGAGACAATGACCTTCGCCCCGATGGCTTTGGCCATCTGCAGCATATAGGTCGCCACACCGCTGCCGATGCCTGGAATAAAGACCGTCTCACCTTGTTTCAGACCGCCGCGGGTGAACAACGCCCGATAGCCGGTCAGTGCAGACAAGGGCAGAACGCCGGCTTCCGTCCAGGACAGATAAGCCGGCTTCGGTGCCACCTGTCCGGCAGCAATGACAATTGATTCAGCCAGTGTGCCGTTGTCCGGTAAGCCGAGCATCTCAAAATCGGACGGCGGTGCCGGGGATTCCTTCTCCCATCTCAGGCTGGGGATGATCACGACTTCGTCCCCAACATGTACGCCGGAAACCCCTTCGCCTGTTTCTGTGATCACGCCGGCACCATCGGATCCGATGATCAGCGGTGCATCCTCAGCCTTATGACGCGCCTGTACAATGAACAGATCGCGGTGATTCAGTCCGGCCGATTTCAAAGCGATTTTCACCTGACCCGGGCCGGCTTCGGGTTCCGGAAAATCAGTATGATAAGTCAATCCGGCAAACCCCGGATGTTTTTCATGAACCATTGCCTTCATAACGCTCACCTCAGGTTCATTTTCTCAAAAGAAGTGTGAGAACTCAACCGATACGCCATGCCGGTAAATGGATCAATATGTTAAAATAAATGTGTCTAGTTCGCATAAATTACAGGTGATAAAAATGGATATAAAAAGCATTCAGCGGCGGATTGAAAACGACGGCGCCATCATCGGCGAAGATGTGGCAAAAAAATCGTCTGTAGTCATTCCGCTGATTTCTGATCAGAATACATGGTCGATACTGCTTGAAGTACGTTCCAGGCAGCTAAAAAGACAACCGGGGGACATCTGCTTCCCTGGCGGGCGCAGTGAAAAGATCGACGCGTCGCTCCGGGAAACAGCCATTCGTGAAACATGTGAAGAGCTGGGCGTCACCAAAGACGCCATCAAAATCATCGGAAGAATGGCCACATGCATCGCTTCCTCCGATTTGTTTATTTACCCGTTCGTCGGCGTGATCGATCCGGCCGCGGTGATCCGGCCGAATACTGGTGAGGTTGCGGAAACATTCACGATACCGCTCCCCTGGCTGATGAAGCAGATGCCGGAGAGATTTACACTCAGTTTTTCTCCGGATAAAGATCAGGATTTTCCGTTCGACCGGATTCATTGCGGACGGAACTACCCGTTCCGTGCCCAGAGCGTTGTCGAACCTTTCTTCGAATATAAAGGAAGAACGATCTGGGGCCTGACTGCCCGGATTCTCGAACATTTTGTTTCATTAATGAATCACCGGATGTTCGAATAACACTTTTTGTGATATGAAAAGGCGATTCTTGCCAGATGGGTCGAATTGGCGGATACTGGGAGTGTGACTACGGTCACAGACAGTTCGATAATAATGCTGTCTTATTCACATTCACAATCAGCCAGGAGGAGAGATCACTGATGAATATTGAAACTTCGGAAAAGCTCTACAACGAAGCACTGAAAAATATCGTGGGGGGCGTCAACAGTCCCTCCCGTTCCTATGAGGCGGTCGGCGGCGGCGCGCCTGTTTTTATGGCCCGCGGAAAGGGGGCCTATTTTTACGATGTCGACGGGAACCGGTATATTGACTATCTGGCCGCCTACGGCCCGATTATCACCGGATTTGCCCATCCGCATATTACAGAAGCGATTAAGAAACAGGCCGAACTCGGCGTCCTCTATGGCACACCGACGAAGCTTGAAACCGATCTGGCCGGTATGATTAAAAAGGCGATTCCGTCGATTGATAAACTCCGGTTCACCAATTCAGGTACGGAATCGGTCATGTCCACCGTGCGTGTGGCCCGCGCCTATACCGGCCGGGAAAAAATTCTGAAGTTTGCCGGCAGCTATCACGGCCACTTTGATCTTGTGCTGGTTGCAGCCGGATCGGGTCCGTCCACGCTTGGTTCGCCGGATTCCGCCGGCGTCACCGAAGGCACGGCGCACGAAGTGATCACGGTGCCGTACAACAACGTCGAAACGCTTCAGGATGCATTCGATAAATGGGGCGACGAAATTGCCGGCGTCCTTGTCGAACCGATCGTCGGCAATTTCGGCATGGTTATGCCGAAACCGGGCTTTCTCGAAGCGATCAACCGGATTGCTCACAAAGCCGGAGCCGTCGTGATCTATGATGAAGTCATCACGAACTTCCGCTTTACATACGGCGGCGCTCAGAATTATCTGGGGGTTACCCCGGACCTGACCGCGATGGGCAAGATCATCGGCGGCGGTCTGCCGATCGGTGCCTACGGCGGCCGTAAGGAGATTATTGAAGAAGTCGCACCGCTCGGACCGGCTTACCAGGCCGGCACGATGGCGGGTAATCCGCTGTCGATGGCTGCTGGCATTGCCTGCCTTGAAGTGCTGCAGACACCGGGTATTTACGAACGGATGGCCCGTCTCGGCAAGAAACTGAAAGACGGCATTCTGTCGATCAATGAGAAATACGGCCTGCCGATTGCGATCAACCAGATTGGCGGCTCGATGACGGTCTACTTCTCCGATCATGAAATCACGAACTATGAAGAAGCTAAGGCAACGGATACGGAGATGTTCGGCCGCTTCTTCAAACTGATGCTGGAGAAAGGCGTGAACCTCGCCCCGTCCAAGTACGAAGCCTGGTTCCTGACAACGGAACATACGGACAAAGATATTGACGACACGCTCGACGCCGTCGACTACGCACTGTCCGAACTGGCAAAATGAAACTGAAAAAGATCTGATTACGACTAAAGGCTTACTCTCAAATACTGCTGCGGCTCATTATCGGGCCGCAGCTTTTTTTAGTGCGCCCGGCATGGGCGATAATTTGGCGGTGAAAGTCCGCTGTAGGCTGTAGCGGTCGGAACTACTAGCTGAGGACAAGGGTGTCCCCCGTGAGGGAGAATCTGAAGGAAGTCTAAAGCAAAGTGCTGAACTGATGCATAAGAACCAGCTATAAGGCTGTGCGTCATGGATAAGGTTGCTAAACAAACCAAAGTCCAATACCGCTCAAAATGACAAGCAGTAGAGCTGGCAGTGACATGGCACGAAGGTTATCGCTCTTACCCGGGGAGA
>NZ_KB899073.1 GCF_000377985.1 Sporolactobacillus vineae DSM 21990 = SL153 | reverse complement strand
TACAAAGGGGCATGAGCTACGCCGAAATCAGTGATCTGACCGGACTGTCCGAAGGGGAAATCGGGAAGCTGGCGAAAGAGGATGCGTGAGCCATCGCCAAAAGAACGCGACGCCATCATCAAATGGCCAAACTCGTATTACGACCGCGGTGTAAAAAAGGGTATTGAGCAAGGTATTGAACAAGGCATTGAGCAAGGTATCAAGCAAGGTATCAAGCAAGGTATCGAGCAAGGGATCAGCAACGGTAAGCGTGCCTCAACGCAGGAATTTGCCCGCAGGTTGTTACAAAGGGGCATGAGCTACGCCGAGGTCAGTGATCTGACCGGCCTCGCGAAAATAGACATTGAAAAGCTAACCGCTAAATGATCTACAGATATCGACTATTCGGATCAGAAGAAGGCAGGAGTTCAAGACGCTCCTGCCTTCTTTAAAAAAATGTAAATAAGTTGATTATTATATAATCAAATAGTAATATAATAATATGAAAATATAAGTGGAGGTTAATTTATGGACACAGTCATTGATGATGTTTCAGAAATGGCATCCCTTCTGAAACTTCTTGGAGATAAGACGCGGCTGACCATTCTTTCCTGTCTGAAGCAGAGAGAACTGTGTGTCTGTGAACTGGTCGATCTGCTGAAAATTTCTCAGCCGGCAATGAGCCAGCAGCTTAAGAAACTGCGCCTTGCCGGAGTCATCCGTGAACGGAAACAAGGGACCTGGGTTTATTACCGGCTGGGTGAACAGCTGCCTGATTATGTGTCGGTCATAATAGACACTCTGCCCGATCAGAATGTTGGCGGCTGCCGGAAACCGGAATGCTGCGGATAAAGTGTCTGAACAGTAAAATCATGAACAAGATGATCTCAAGCAGCGAACGTGATGGATTCGCGTCATCGTCGACTAACGATGCCAATATAAGGGGGGTCAGGATATGGCATTAACTCATGATCAGATCAGGCAAAATGTGCGTCACCGGTACAGACAAATTGCCCTTCAGGATGTATCAGCTTCATCTCCGTCCTGTGCCTGTTCTTCCGATGACGGATGCTGCGGCACTTCGGCTGATCGTAATCACGTGTCGGAACAGCTCGGTTACTCTCCGGAAGAATTAAATGCGATACCAGAAGGCGCTAATTTAGGCCTTGGCTGCGGCAACCCGCAGGCGATTGCGTCATTGAAATCAGGGGAGCATGTACTGGACCTGGGGAGCGGCGGGGGATTTGACTGCTTCCTGGCATCACGCCAGGTGGGCGAGTCCGGACAGGTGATCGGTGTCGATATGACGCCGGAAATGATCAGCAAAGCACGGGCCAATGCAGCCAAAGGCCACATCACCAATACGGAATTCCGGTTGGGAGAAATTGAACATTTGCCTGTTGCTGACCAGTCTATTGATGTCATTCTGTCAAACTGTGTGATCAATCTGTCACCTGATAAACCGCAAGTATTTAAAGAAGCTTTTCGTGTATTGAAAAAAGGCGGCCGGCTGGCGATCTCTGATGTTGTTCTGACAGCTGAATTACCTCAAGAGATCAAGGATGATCTGGACGCGTCCTATTCTGGCTGCGTTTCAGGCGCTTCTTCAATCATTGATCTTCAGCATATGCTGAAGATCAATGGATTTTCACAAATTGAAATAAAACCGAAGGACGAGTCAAAGAAATTCATCAAAGAATGGATTCCGGGAGCGCATATCGAGAAGTACATTGTCTCTTCGACGATTCAGGCTGTTAAGCCGGATGAAAATGTTCCATTGAAAAGACCCGGATAAGTTCCGAAAATAATAAGGATTTCCTGATTCCGAAGTGCTGCGGATGAGGCGTAATAAGCTTGATCGACCAAATGGGAGGCATTATGAACATGGCGAAGAAAATCATTTACTTCCTTTGTACCGGCAATTCCTGCCGCAGTCAGATGGCTGAAGGGTTCGGGAGAAAGTATCTCGGAGACGAATTTGATGTGCGTTCGGCCGGTATTGAAGCGCACGGACTCAATCCGAATACCGTAAAAGCGATGAACGAAGCCGGCGTGGATATTTCCAGACAGACGTCGAAAGTCATTGACCCTGATGTGTTAAACCATGCTTACCTTGTCGTGACCCTTTGCGGGGACGCCGAAGAGCGCTGCCCGTTGACGCCGCCTCAGGTGAGACGGGAACACTGGGGATTTGATGATCCGGCAAAAGCACAAGGCTCGGAAGCCGAAAAATGGGCAGTGTTCCAACGTGTCCGGGATGGTATTGAGAAACGGATCAAACAGTTTGCAGTTGAAGAAAAGTCATTGAATCATTAAGCGCAGTGGAGATGATTTCTAATGAAAAGCATTCAAATTTTTGAACCGGCCATGTGCTGCCCAACCGGCATATGCGGACCAGGTATTGATCCGGAACTGATTCGGATCACCGGTGCGGTGCACAATCTGCGTAAAAAAGGCATCGCCATTTCACGGTTTAACTTGACCGGCCATCCGGGCGCTTTCGCGAAGAATCAAGTTGTCCAGAATTTGATAAAAAGCGACGGTATGGAAGTTCTCCCGGTCACGCTCGTAGACGGTACAGTGGTGAAAAAAGGGCACTATCCAAGTAATCAGGAACTGGCTGAGTGGACACATATATCCGAAGACGAAATCGGTAAAAAGCAACACTTTCAGATTAAATTGAATGTGGTGAACAAGTAGCGAAAGAAGGCTATTTCATGTCTCATTTGTTTCATCCGCAAACCATGGGACTTACCCCGTTTTTATTCTTTACGGGAAAAGGCGGTGTCGGGAAAACGTCAGCAGCGAGTGCGACAGCTGTAGCGCTTGCAGACGAAGGCAAGAAGGTCTTGCTGATCAGCACCGATCCGGCATCTAATCTGCAGGATGTCTTTGCGACCTCATTAACGATGGTGTCTAAAGCCATTGAAGAAGTACCCGGGCTTTACGTATCGAACCTCGATCCGGAAGAAGCGGCTGCCCGCTATCGGGAAAAAGTAATCGGTCCTTATCGGAGCCAATTGCCTGAAGCGGCTGTAAAGCAAATGGAGGAGCAGCTTTCCGGAAGCTGCACCGTGGAAATTGCTGCTTTCGATGCCTTTTCTTCAATGCTGACCGACCCGAGGATTGTTCACGGCTTCGATCACATTATTTTCGACACGGCGCCGACCGGACATACACTGCGGCTTCTGCAGCTGCCCACCGCATGGAGCGGATTTTTGAAGGACAATACACACGGTGCCTCCTGTCTTGGACCGCTTGCCGGTTTAAGTGATAAAAAAGGGCAATACCGGGAAACCGTTCAGGCTCTTGCAGATCCGAAAAAAACGATGCTGATGCTGGTCACTCGCCCGGAAGTCTCAGCCAATAAAGAAGCGGCCCGAGCCTCCGCTGAGTTAAAGAAAATCGGTATCGCCAATCAGTATCTGCTGATCAACGGTCGAATCGGGCAGTCAGGGACAGAGAATGATCCCCTGGCACATGCATTTATAAAGCGTGAACACCAGGCACTTGCCAGTCTCCCGGAAAATTTGAAGGAAATTCCGACCTTTGATATTTCTCTCGCGCCGTTCAACGTGACCGGGGTTGCCAACCTCCGGAAACTTTTCTTTGGATCGCAACCTATTCAAGATCATGCTGCAGTCTCAGAAAATGGAGAAACACATTCACGTTATCCGGACCTTGAGGTATTAGTTAATGATCTGGTGACACGTGGTCAGCGGGTCATCTTTACTATGGGGAAAGGCGGCGTCGGCAAAACAACCGTCGCCCGAAAGATTGCCGCGGCGCTGGCGAAACGGGGAAACCGGGTGCTTCTGACTACCACGGATCCGGCCGGTCATTTTGACCCCATGGATCCACAAGGCGGCAGGCTTACCGTCAGCCGGATTGATCCGAAGAAAGAGGTCAGGGATTATCGGGAGACCGTGTTAAATCAGGCCAAAGAGCACCTGGACGAAGAAGGTCTGGCTTACCTGATGGAAGACTTGCGATCACCTTGTACTGAAGAGATTGCCGTTTTCCGTGCCTTCGCCAATGTGGTGGAGAAAGCAGAGAATGAGATCGTTGTGATTGATACGGCTCCGTCCGGACATACGCTCCTGCTTCTGGACGCCACGGAATCTTATCACCGGGAACTAGCGCACTCAGCGGGGGAGGTCCCTGTCTCTGTGCAGCGGCTGCTCCCTAAATTAAGAGATCCGGCGACAACTGCCGTGATCATTGTCACGCTCGCAGAAACCACACCGGTGTATGAGTCGGAGCGATTGGCAAAGGATCTGAAACGAGCCGGGATCACGCCGACCTGGTGGGTCATCAATCAGAGTTTGGTGGCGGCCGCGACAGCAGATGACGTACTCAAAACCCGTGCACGTGCTGAGACGCCCTGGATCAGGCGTGTTACGGAAGATTCGGAACATCATCTGGTCATTATTCCCTGGATGGACAAAGGTCTGACCGTGAAATCATCTTAATTAGTTAAAGGAGAAGAGCATGATGTTGAAAGTGACTGACGAAGCAAAAGAAATGCTGAACCAGAGTATGAAGGCACATCAATGCGACTGTTTACGTGTTTTTATGAAGCCGGGTTGCTGTGGTATGTCGCTGAATTTTGGCCTTGATACAAAGAAGCCGGAGGAACAGGCAACAGCAATTAATGGCGTTCCCGTGATTATGGATGGGCAGGCTCAGCAAGAGACAGACGGCCTGACGATTAGTGTCGATGAAGGAAAACTGGTCATTGACGGAGGTTCCTGCGGCTGCGGATCTTCCGGCTGCTGTTAAAATGGATTCGTTCACTATTATGGAGTTGGAATCGCTCATTCTGACTCCACTTTAATTTTATTTTTCACTGGAGAAGAGGAAAAGAGAATGTCTGCAGTATTTGCACTAATCGTCTTTTTATTAACATTAACACTGGTGATCTGGCAGCCGAAGAATCTGTCGATCGGCTGGTCGGCCTGCGGCGGTGCCGTTCTGGCTCTGCTTGTCGGGGTGGTTCACTTGAATGATGTCTGGACTGTGGCCGGGATTATCTGGAATGCCACGCTGTCTTTTGTCGCCATCATTATTATTTCGTTGATTCTGGATCACATCGGCTTCTTCGAATGGGCAGCGCTGCACATGGCACGGCTGGCTAATGGCCACGGGATCCGCATGTTCCTTTTTATTTCCGTTTTGGGCGCACTGATTTCTGCCCTGTTTGCCAACGACGGCGGGGCACTCATACTGACGCCGATTGTTCTGGCGATGGTCCGGGCACTGAAATTCGACGAACGGCGCGTTTTTCCATTCGTCATCGCCTGCGGGTTTATCGCCGATACCACATCGCTTCCGCTCGTTGTCAGCAACCTCGTCAATATTGTCTCAGCCGACTTTTTCGGGATTACGTTCAGCCGTTATGCGCTGCATATGCTCCTGCCGACAGTCTTCTCGCTTGTGGCCAGTGTGGCCGTCCTGTATCTCTATTTCCGTAAAGACTGGCCGCATCAGTACGCAATGTCTGATTTAAAGGAACCTGCTTCCGCTTTGAAAGATATCCGCATGTTTCATCTTTCCTGGTTCGTCCTGGTTATTCTCGTTGCCGGGTATTTTGTCAGCAGTCTGTTCCGGATTCCGGTGTCGTTTATCGCGCTGTCGATCGCCTTTATCTTCCTGTTTCTCGGCAGCCGCAGTCCGGCCATACATACGGTAACGATCCTGAAAAGTGCGCCATGGGCGATTGTCTTCTTCTCCTTAGGAATGTACGTGGTCGTCTACGGGCTGAGAAATGCCGGGATCATTCAGCTGCTTGCCAATGTGATTGAAGCCGGGACAAAGGGCGGACTCTTTGCCGGAACGCTGATCATGGGTTTTGTGTCGGCCGTTCTTTCAGCGGTCATGAACAATATGCCTACGGTGATGATCAACGCGTTATCCATTGATGCGACACCAATTACCGGGCTGATGCACCATGCGCTCGTCTATGCCAACGTCGTCGGCGCCGACCTCGGCCCGAAGATGACCCCGATCGGCTCTCTGGCCACACTTCTGTGGCTCCATGTCCTGTCGGAAAAAGGAATCAAAATCAGATGGGGCCAGTATTTTAAAATCGGCATTGTCATTACACTTCCTGTACTGTGTATCACCCTGATCGGCGTGTATCTCTCAGTATTGCTGTTTGCATGAAGGGGCGCGGTCGTTCAAAATGGAAAAAGGATCAGAATTATTTAGGGAAGTTGATCCTATTTAGGGAAGTTGATCCTATTTAGGGAAAAGTTATAATGAACGAAACTAGCCCCACTATCGCAGCAACGTGGGTTGATTGAAGTACAATAAAAATGCATCAAGGACTTCAAACAGAGCCACAACGCGAAGGGAGCTAGCATAATGAATCATAACATAATTTACGTCGGTTTGGATGTTTCTAAGGATAAGATTGCCATGGCGGTCGCTCCGGAAGGCCGGCGCCAGCCGGATTATATCGGGATGATGCCTAATCAGGCTTCGGC
>NZ_KB899072.1 GCF_000377985.1 Sporolactobacillus vineae DSM 21990 = SL153 | reverse complement strand
ATCGTGGATGCCGTTTATACCAAGGTCCGTGAAAATGGGCGTGTCCGTTCCCGAGGCGTTCTGATCAGCTACGGGATCAATGAACAAGGGTATCGAACGATTCTGGGGTTAAAAATCGATGACAGCGAGAGCACGGAAGCCTGGAATAACTATTTCAGTTGGCTGAAGGCACGCGGTCTGAAGGGTGTTGATGTCGTCGTCAGCGATGATCATGGAGGGCTGGTCAGTGCCGTTCAAAGAGCGTTCCAGGGCGCGACCTGGCAGCGATGTCAGGAACACTTCCTGCGCAACGTGCGCGACCGGCTTCCCAAATCTTTAAAACACGAAGTTGCCAATCAGGTCCGGGCGATTCTCCACGCGCCTGACGTCAACACAGCTCAGACCCTGCTTCACTCTTTTTTGAAAGCTTACCAGGAGAAAGCCCCTCGGATCACAGAGTTTGTCGAGACGTCCTTTGATGATGTCACTGCGGTGCTCTCCTTGCCTGAACCCTATCGCCGCCGTTTGCGGACAACCAATGTCATGGAACGTCTCAACGAAGAGTTTCGCCGCCGCGAGAAGGTGATTCGTATTTTTCCAAATCAGGATTCGGTCGTCCGTCTGATGGGGGCCGTTCTTATGGAGAAGGATGAAAAGTGGCTGAGCGGCCGCCGTTATTTGAAAATGGACGACTATTTTGACTGGAAGGCCAAGCAACCCAGATCAGCGAAATCTGGTAAAGTCACTGCCCTTTATCCAAAGTAATGACTTTGCTTCTACTGAGATGAATTTACACACAACAAAAGACTTGATCTGACAAATTTGTTCCACTTATATCTCTCTCGTTCTATAATTTATATAAAACGCATTCAGATCTTCACTGTATTGCTTTAATCCGATCTCTTTGAAAATAGAAAGAACGCATTGGATTTTTGCTGTATTTGCTTGATTTTCAGATTTCTTTCGAGATTTTAGAAGGTATTCATAGAAAACGGTAGTCAATTTGTAAAAAGTGTTCTCTGGAACTGGCTGAATATCATCCAAAATTTTTAAAGCCGGGGTTGTAAGTTCGTCTTCATCGTTCTTGATGCACGTTGAAATAAAGTTAATTGCAATCGTCATAATAATATTATCGCGCTTATGATCCTTCTCTTTATCTCTTCTCTTCACATACATCTTGAAAATGGCCTCGACAAAATACGTCATCTCAGGAGTTGTGAACAGGACCATTGAATTTGCGAATAAAGACAAAGTAAATTTTGACCAATTATCTTTCCAGAAAATATTGTGCTTTAACAGAAGTTTATCTTTTGGGCTTATTGTCGAATAATCCTCTTTAAGGATTGCATCAATTAATTTAATTTCCGTAACAACGATTTCTTTTTTGCTTTTCTGAATATCAGCCTCTTTTGTTTCCACAAGCAATTGTTGTATTTTTTTGCCATTGTGCGCGTAATATGCTTCATACAAATCATATAAAATTACAAATTCGTGCTGCTGAGACAATCAATCAGGAAAACTCAATGGGCAAGGCTCCTGGAAAGCTTCCTTTGCCGAAATTTCAAACAATCGCTCTGGAGAATGCGACCATTAAGCGGCAAAATAGGACGATTTTTCAAGCACTGAATTTTAAAGTGAACCGGGGCGAGAAGGTATTGATTATGGCGCCTTCGGGATTTGGGAAAACAACTTTACTGAGAACGCTTCAGAATCAGATTCTTCTCGAGAAGGGGGACTATCTGTATAACGGGCATCCTGTTACCAAGTTCGATAAGCATGCCATTGCTCATTTATTCAGTTTTATAAAACAGAGTCCGTTTATGCTTTCAGATACGATTCGCTTCAATATCACGCTTGGGCAGGGCTACACTGACCAGGAAGTAATGGAGGCAGCGGAACACGCCGGATTAGCAGAACTGATCAGGGAAAAGGGTTTAGACTTTCAGATAGGGGCAAACGGCGGCAATTTATCAGGCGGCCAGCTTCAGCGAATTGAAATCGCCCGGGCGCTCATTCGAAAACGGCCTATTTTGCTGGCAGATGAATTAACTTCAGCATTGGATAACCGGTTATCACTGCAAATTCACCGGACACTGTTCAATCTACCTATAACAATCATTGAAGCGGGGCATAAACTTTCACAGGAAGAGATGCAGAATTATGATCATGTGATTCATTTAGATACTTTGGAAGATAGCTCTGTTGTGATGTAACTCAGTTGAAAGAATAGGATTATGAAGAAGATAAGGCCATGAAACCAGGGTGGGTTACTTTTTTGTGCTTTTTGACGAAGTGCAGAAATTGTTTCGTTGGATTTTTCTGCTAAATTGACAACAGATGTATATACGTTAGGATAATGAAAAGGCTTGTTTTCTACCGGACGGAAAAGCGAAAAGAAGTGATGTCAGATGTTGAAATTGAAAAAGGGGGATAAGATCGGGATTTTTTCTCCATCGTCCCCGGCTACGGCGACTTCTCCGAAACGTTTTGCACGGGCTAAGGCATACTTAGAAAATAAGGGTTTTGAAATCATCGAGGGCAGCCTGACTGGGAAAGAAGATCATTATCGATCCGGAACCATCCAGAAACGGGCTGCCGAATTGAACGCGTTAATACGCCGTTCGGACATTAAGATGATCATGTCAACAATCGGCGGCACTAATTCCAATTCTCTGCTTCCTTATCTGGACTATGAAGCGCTAAAGCAAAATCCGAAAATGATCATCGGTTATTCAGATGTGACGGCGATTCTGCTCGCCATCTATGCGAAAACGGGTATTACGGTTTATTATGGACCGGCGCTTGTTCCGTCTTTCGGTGAATTTCCTCCGTACGTTGATGAGACTTTTCAATTCTTTAAACAGGTACTTATCGATTCGCCCAATTATCCTTTTCAAATTCCAACGCCTGCTTATTGGTCGGATGAACGGATGAACTGGGAGGAGAAGACAGGAGAAAAAGAAAGACGGCCGAATCATTGGAGAGGGATTCATGTCGGGAGAGCCAGAGGCCGATTAATTGGCGGCAATCTCAACACCATGCTGGGTTTCTGGGGGAGTCCCTATATGCCTGAAATTAAAGACGGAGATATCTTATTGATTGAGGATTCAATGAAACCGGCATCTCAAGTCGAGAAAAATTTTTCTCTATTGAAAGTGAATGGTGTCTTTGATCGGGTCGGCGGGATCTTGCTTGGGAAACATGAACGCTTTGATGATGAGGGAACGGGTAAACAGCCGATTGATCTTCTCCTGGAAGTGCTTCATGGGACCAAGTGCCCGATCATTGCTGATTTCGATTGCTGCCATACGCAGCCGATGCTGACGATGCCGATCGGCGCCGATGTGGAAATCGATGCGGATCAGGCCACGGTTACGCTTCTTGGACAGAGGTAAAATGGAGTTCCGATATCGTGTTCAGGATTTGGGTGGCGATAGGCACAGCCCTTTGCGGTAAGCAGCAGGGTTTCTTTTCTCAGTTCTTCGGATAAGGCAGCACTTGCTCGGGCGAGCGGAAGATCGGCGCTAAGCGCGAGGCCCAGTTTTACTTTGATCAGTGGTTCCGCATGAAAAAACCGATTTTCGGGCAATCGCCCATAATCAATCCGAGATCGATCGTGCTGTGGATTAACTCTTCTTTTATTCCATCGACAAAATTTGTCGGCTTGATGAACCTTTTTGCCTCTGGATCGTGTTTCCTATAGAATGATAGAACCGGTGGTAAACGGTAGGCGCATTGACTTTCTGTCGCATCGATGGTCAAAGCGGCAGGGGTACCCGGCTCGGCTAATTTATCTTTAACTTCATTGGTTAATTGGATAACATGATACGCATATATTTTAAAGACATAGCCCGGCAAGCCGGGATTTTAAGTTTAAAAAGAGCGATCGCCAATAGGAAAAAATTCATTAGCGAATGGAGTAGAATTCATGAAACAATTACCTAAGGCTTCCATTCACTTGCCTCAGGCGATTGCACTGTATGTCGGCGCAGTGCTAGGTGCGGGCATTTTGATTGTTCCCGGACTTGCAGCAGATATCGCCGGTCCGGCATCGCTGATTGACTGGCTGTTTTTAATGATCTTCGTGCTGCCGCTTGCTCTGTGTATGGCTTATCTGTCCGAAAGATATCCGGGTTCCGGCGGCGTTTCTTATTTTGTGACAAAAGCGCTCGGAAAAAGAATGGGCATCATCACCGGATGGTTCTTTCTGATGTCCGTTCCGATCGGTGCCCCCGTTGCAGCTCTGACAGGTGCCAGCTATCTCAGTGCAGCTTTTCGACTACCTGGAAATATGACAGTTGTGACTGCGTGCCTTGTCCTGCTTTTCGCTCTCCTGTTGAATTACTTCGGCATGACGTTAGCCGGATCCGTGCAAGTCATTGTGGTCGCCGGAATTCTTTCTATTCTCGGACTTGCGATCGTGAGTTCGGTGTCACACATCGATATCGATCAATTTAAACCTTTTATGCCGCAAGGGGTTTTAAGCATCGGCAAAGCATCCACCCTTCTTTTTTGGTGCTTTATCGGCTGGGAGGCCGTAGCCAATTTATCGGGCGAGTTCGTCCATCCTGAAAAAGATGTGCGCCGGGCAACAGTCATCTCCGCCTTTATTTTAGGCGGTATCTACTTTCTTACTGCATTTGCCGTTATAGGAACCGGCAGTTATCGGGAGCAGTCCGAGGCTGCTCTGGTCAACGTGGCCGAAAAAGGATTGGGTTGGGTCGGCGCTGATTTGATCGGCATCGCCGGGCTTTTGATTTGTCTGGCAACCGTTATTACCTATGTTGGCGCTGCTTCCAGGCTAGCCTGTTCGCTATCCGACCATGGAGAGGCCTGGAAATGGCTGGGCAGAAGATCCGTTAAATTTCAAACACCGCTCGGCGGTTTGCTTTTTCTGTTCGCCTGCTTTGTTTGCATCATCTTCCTCTACACATTTCGGCTCATCTCGCTGACAACGCTGATTCAACTTCCGAATGCTACTTTTTTACTGAACTATATAGGGGGCTGCGCCGCCGGCATTGTACTTTTCAGAAAAGAAAAGAAGAAGCGCTTGATCAGTATGGTTTCATTGATTGTGACACTGATCATGTTTCTATTTGTCGGGTGGGCTGCGGTGTATCCGCTTGCCATTATTCTTGCGATGACTTTTGGTAAAATGGCAGTCAAACTGAAAGCGTTTTTGTCCCATCATTAAAATCAATTCGCCGGCACGAATTCCCTGTGATTTCAGGTAAACTTTTTCTGATTTCGGGTAAACTCCGAGGGGAATCGGGTAAACTTTTATGCCATTAGGGTAAACTTCGTAATTTCGAAGAAGCCGGCAGGGGCATTATGTCGATTTTATGATGTATCCTATGAGTCAATCAAAAAAGAAATGTGCGATGAAGTGATAAGGAGTTTCTGAAAATGGTAAACTGGACTATCGAACCGATTCGCAACGAAGATAAAGATGAAGTGATCCGGCTTATGATCCAGAACTGGGGCAGTGAAGTGATGGTTGTGCATGGGGAATCTTTTCATCTGGCAGATCAGCCGGGCTTTCTGGCGAGAGATAAAAACCGGATTCTTGGACTCCTGACTTATCGAATCGATCGGAATTCAGACGGCGAAGTATTATCTTTGGACAGCTTTATGGAGAATATGGGCGTCGGCACGGCACTTCTGGAACGTTTTCTACAGCAGGCGGAGGACCTGGGACTGAAGCATGTGTATCTGACAACGACCAATGACAATATTCGGGCTCTGCAGTTTTACCAGAAGAGAGGCTTTACACTTTGCGGTTTTCGCCGAAATGCAGTCCTCAAAGCCAGGCAAGTGAAGCCTGAAATTCCATTGGTCGCAGAGAATGGCATTCCGATTGAGCATGAATTAGAGCTCGAGTATGTGTTCGAAGCGAACCAATCAAAAAACAATCAGAATGGGTGAAGCTTCCTCGCTGCTGATTCATAGTTTTATTAATCGGACCGCTGTATTTAAAATACATCACTATAACGTCAAAAAGACTGGATTGATTTGTGATGATGCTTTTTGCTTAAGAAAATAACTTTCAAATAGGAATACGCATCTCCATGGAGAAATAAAGTAAATGGGAGGTGTATGTGAATTGCAGTTAATCGATATTCCACGGTTTGATTTCATTGAAGTGAGTAAAGCCAGTGATTCGGAATGCAGGGAACATATCTACTTTGTTACAACCGACGTTAATCAGGCTGCCGACCATTATCTTCATAACATGCAGGGCGAGAAACCGATCTACATGAAAATCAGTTCAGTAGATGGGAAGGTATGCATTGCAAAGTCATATGGGCTTAGCCATGATCATACCCGTCCTATTATCATTAAAGAAAAAACAGATCTTGATCTCAAATCTAATGTCTATCATTTTTTTACGGATGGATTTATTGAAACTGTAGAGAAAAAATTGAGCTGAAGAATCATCACAGGACCCCGATAAAGGTGTCCTGTGATTTCTTTGAGTCAATTAAAATAAAAACGATGACGGGTGCTCTGACATAGAGAGTTATAATGAACGAAACTAGCCCCACTATCGCAGCAACGTGGGTTGATTGAAGTACAATAAAAATGCATCAAGGACTTCAAACAGAGCCACAACGCGAAGGGAGCTAGCATAATGAATCATAACATAATTTACGTCGGTTTGGATGTTTCTAAGGATAAGATTGCCATGGCGGTCGCTCCGGAAGGCCGGCGCCAGCCGGATTATATCGGGATGATGCCTAATCAGGCTTCGGCAATACTCCGACAAATGAAGCGGTTAGGAAAACCCGAGCAACTCC
>NZ_KB899071.1 GCF_000377985.1 Sporolactobacillus vineae DSM 21990 = SL153 | reverse complement strand
TGGCAAAGTACGCTCCGAAACTGCGAAAAGGCGCTCCGAAATCACCGATTCACTCCAGATTTTCAGGTCACACTCTAGATTATGGTCGCTCTAATCACCGCTAACCTTACTTGGCGGATCAATCTGTAATTTTCGAATTTTGCAGGTTCCTTTTTTTGAAATCTATATACCCACAGGGGTATAATAGCAGCAGAACGGGGAGAGGTGAAGGATCCTCCAGCATTTTGGCGTTGATTCTCTTTATTGCCGGTATTTGGGTCGGCCGGGTGAGCGTGTTCGGGTTTTCCCGCGGAATATGGGGTTATGGTATGTACGGTATGGGCAATGTTTCGGGTACCAATGTGACACCGCAGAGCCCAACTACTTCCGGTGAATTCAGTGATTACGCTGCAATTTGCGAATCAGGACAAAGATGGGCCCCATGGCATTGAAGTGACTTTAGCACCGCCGCCTTATAACCGGATGGCAATGATGGACGGACCAGCCATTCACGGTGCGTTTGTTTCTTCGCTTCCTGCCGCTCGTAATGATACGGATCCGGTTGCGCAGACTGTTTTTCAGATCAGGCAGCCTGGCCGGTATTATTATCTCTGCCAATATCTGGGCCATACCGCCGATGGTATGTACGGCAAACTGATTGCTGACTCACGTCCGGATACGAAAAATCACAATACACCGTAAGGAGGAAGTGCCGATGAATTATACACCGCAAATGAAAAACCGGCTGAAGCGGATTGACGGGCAGATTCAGGGTATTCTGCGAATGATGGAGGCTGATGAGGACTGCCGGAATGTGGTCACGCAAATGACGGCCGCCCGGACGGCGATGGACCGCGCGCTGGGTCTGGTGGTCGGAACGAATCTTGAAGAATGCTTGCGCCGTCAGATTGAAAGCGGGGACGGAACAACCGAACAAGTGATCAATGAAGCAGTCCAGATGCTTGTGAAAAGCCGCTGAAAATTTTACAAAAGGAGATCTTTATCATGGATTTTCATTATACGGTGACCACGGATAAATCGATTAAGGATGCCATCGCTGCCCTTGAGGCAAATTTAAAGGAAAAGAAATTTGGAGTGCTCTGGCATCTTGACCTGACCGCAAAGTTAAAAGAAAAAGGGGTCACCGGTTATCCGCTGCCCTACCATATCCTGGAGGTTTGTCAGCCGAGTAAAGCGGCCGGCGTGTTAAACCGCAACAAACTGGCCGGCTATTTTCTGCCGTGCAAGCTGACCGTTTATCGCACGGAAAATAGAACGACCAGGATCGGACTCGCGAAGCCGACCGCCCTGATCGGTCTGCTCGATGATCCGGGGCTGACCGACACGGCAAAAAAAGTTGAGACGATCCTCATCGACGTGTTGGATGAAAGTAAATAAAGGGAGACTACAAAATGTACGAAGAAATCACACCTCAGGCAGTAGAACGGCTGATCGAAGGGAAAGGAGAAGTAAGCATCATTGATGTCCGGGAACCATGGGAATTCGCTAAAGGGCATATTCCCGGTGCAAAAAATATTTCCGTCAACGAGCTGTTGTCACGGCTCGATGAAATCGACAAAACGAAAGACCACATTATTGTCTGCCACTCCGGAAACCGCAGCGGTGTCGCGTCGGCGATTCTTTCCGCCCATGGATACACTGTAAAAAATATGGCCGGCGGAATGCTGGAATGGAACGGACAGGTCGTCTGCTGAGGCACATGAAAAAAACGTGCATTCCCTTCATCCGGGATGCACGTTTTTTCATGTTCTCGTCCAGATAATGACGAGAACACCGGCCAGAAATCACAGGGCACAAAATAGTTTTGCATCATCTTTTCTGCTTACCTTCATAAGCATCATCTATATTACCATCACCGGCGGGAATGTTTGCCGGACCTTTTTACCGAACCTCCTTATCTCGGATCCGCTCTTCCAATTTTTTTAAATAATCGGTCTGCCAGCCGCTCTTAATCCCCAGGTAATAAAATAAGGAACCGAACGCGATGATGACAAGAAAGTCGTAGCCAAACGGAATTAAGTTTAATCCGCCGAATTTACTGCTGCCGATCCAGGATAGGATCATCAGGATGAAAAGGTAGGCAATCAGCCAGATGCCGGCTTTAAGGTCGCGCAGAAAGCCATGGAAATGCCCCTTGGCCTGATAATAGAAATAGATCGGAAGTCCGATAAGAATGATCAGCGTTACTTTTCCGGTCAGCGGCCAGGTCGCCCAGTAATAGATCATGGAAGCCGCGATGAATGCGATCGGCGCGATGATCGGCATACCCTTGATATGCAGCGAAGTCCGGATACCTTTCCCATAGCGTCTGAAGACCATGACACAGATCGGTCCGGTCAGATAGGAGATCAGTGTGGCGACGGAGATGACACTGGCCAGGGAGCTCCACCCACGGAACATGAACAGGAACAGGTATGAGACAGCCAGGTTGAGCCACATTGCGGCGCGCGGGACGCCGACAGTTCCGTTGATCTTACCGAACAGGCGGGGAAAATAGCCATTTTGCACCATACCGTAAATCATCCGCGCGGTTGTTGCTGTGTAGGTGATACCGGTACCGGACGGGGAAACAAACGCATCGGCAAACAAGACCAGTACGAGCCAGTTCAGTCCGAGGGCCATGGCCAGATCGGCAAACGGCGAGTTGAGGTTCAGGTGAGACCATCCCGTGCGCAGCATGTCCGGAGTGACGCCGCCGATGAATGCGATTTGCAGCATGATGTAGATCATACCGGCCAGCAGAATCGAGCTGATCACTGCGATCGGAATCGATCTGCCGGGATCTTTCGCTTCGCCGGCCATATTGACCGGACTCTGAAATCCGTTGAAGGCAAAGACGATACCGGATGTGGCTACAGCGGTCAGTACACCGGCCCAGCCGTTCGGCATGAACCCCCCGCCTTCTGCCGCAACAAAATTGTGCGTATGGAAACCTGCGAACAGAATCCCGATGATTGCCAATGACGGAATGATAAATTTAAAAATAGTAATCGTTGTGTTTACCCGGGCAAATAAGCGAACCGTAAAATAATTCACAAGAAAATAAATAAATACCAGAGCCGCGGCAATGAAAAGGCCCGAAATGCTCAGCTCAGATCCATTATACAAATGGTGGGCCCAGCTGAAATTCCATGAACTGAGATACTGGGCTGAAGCGACGGCTTCAACAGGGATGACGGACACGATCGCAATCCAGTTCGCCCAGCCGGAAATAAAGCCTACCAGCGAGCCGTGGGAGAACTGACCGTAGCGGACCATCCCGCCTGCTGCCGGGAACAAAGAGCCCAGTTCGGCAAAAGTCAGGCCGATGAACAGGATCAGGACCATCCCGATGATCCATGAGAAGATCGCCGCCGGTCCGGCAACACTGGCCGCTTTCCAGGAACCGAACAGCCATCCGGAGCCGATGATTGAACCCAGCCCGGTCATCGTCAGCGCAAACGTACGTATCTCGCGGCGCATATTATTCTTCATTTTTTTCACACCTTCTGTTGTTTTCTCTCTCATATAAAACTACAGACAGCATGCCGGGCACTGTCCGTCATTTTACACACGATTTTCTTTGTGCTAACACACAATATAAAAAATTTTAACATTTATCGGCGGTTGTTTCATCCTGAGACGGCGCTTTCAGTGGTCATGGGGGGCTTGGTCGCGCCTTCGATATTATGGGGAAATGCCCTACTGGCAACGAAAAATCATGGGGTCATGAAATCGTAACCTTTAATTCTTATTTGCCGGAGGAGGGAAATGTTTTTTGAAGTAAACCAACTAAAGAGACAACATGATATACTGATCAGGCAAAGAATCGTTTTAAATCGACCGTTTTTTTATTAAAAAAGTTTATGGATTTTGTCCGGGGTACATCGATCCGATGATAAAAAACTGTATGTAGCCAACCCTACGGGAACCGAGCTGTATCACATGCGATCCGAGAAGAGGTGCTCATTATGGACGAGACCGTTCGCTGTGCCTCGCTGAAACGCCGCATCCTAGCCTTTCTGCTCGATTACTTCATCATCGCGGCGTACGGGCTTATTGTCATCGGTACTCTTTCTGCACTTTTGCACAGCTTTTTTCGTCCGCTGTTTGCCGGATCAGCAGCCATTGCCGAACTGACCGGCTTTTTGCTCATGACACTGCCTGTTGCGCTATATTTCCTTATTTGCGAATGCGCGCCATGGCAGGGGACGTGGGGAAAAAGGAGGCTGGCGCTCCAAGTTGTCGACCGCTGCGGCAGACGCATCGGTCCGGTACGTTCTGCTGTCCGCACGGTGGCCAAATTTATTCCTTGGGAAACGGCACATTTTGCCGTCTGGCAAATCCTCTTGCCGGGGCCGGTTCCTGAGCGCACGGCGGTCACGCTGCTGATTCTGGTTCACATTATGGCGGCGATTTACCTGTTCAGCCAGCTGACCAATAGAGAGCGGCGGTCGGTCTACGACTGGATTGCCGGAACGAGAGTGATCGTCCGCATAAGCCCGTCGAGGGATACCGTAAATTTTTTGGCAGAAAGGAGATAATGGTGATGTCCGCTGAAGACATTCTCATCCGCGAAGCAACGAGCGAAGACGCTGAGAAACTATTGGACTATTTGGAAAAGGTATCCGCCGAGACCGACTACCTGACATTCGGACCTGGTGAATTTCAGTTAACGCGCGACCAGGAGCAGGATACGCTTGACAGCTATGCACTCAGAACGAATGCTCTCTACCTAGTGGCCGAGGCGGACGGCAGGATCGTCGGATCGCTCAATTTTTCCGGAGGATCCCGACCGAGAACGGCGCATACCGGTGAATTCGGCATCAGCGTGCTGAAAGCATACTGGGGCCGTCACATCGGTAAAGTGCTGCTTAAGGCTCTGATCCGCTGGGCGGAACGATCCGGCACAATACGGAAAATCAATCTTCAGGTCCGGGAGGATAATGAGCGCGCGATCCGGCTGTACACCTCGCTCGGGTTTGTCCGGGAGGGACGGATCAGCCGCGATCTGCTGGTTAACGGCAGATTCTACGATTCAGTGATAATGGGATTAAGCATCAACTGAGTGAAAGCCCGGGGCAAAGACCGACTGAATAATGCGAACATAGATTCGCTATATAATCAGAAATGTGACAGACCCACTTACGATGAGGAGGCGGGTCTTTTTGTATGGTCAGAAAAAATTTAGCCTGGTAGCCTGGTCGATGAAAAGCAGTACTTCATGCTGTTTTCCGCTTATACACCAACATGGCGAGGGCATAGGCAACAACCGCAATACCCAGGCACCATACGAGTGCCACCCAGATATCGTTGCCGACGGTCTGCCTGTTGAGCAGGGCACGGATCGTGTCGACGATCGACGTGACCGGCTGGTTTTCGGCAAAAGCGCGTACAGGACCGGGCATCGATGCTGTCGGTACAAAGGCCGAACTGATAAACGGCAGGAAGAGAATCGGATAGGAAAAGGCGCTGGCACCGTCTACGGATTTAGCGGACAGTCCGGCAATGACCGCAATCCAGGTTAAGGCAAGGGTAAATAGCGCAAGAATGCCGGCTACGGCCAGCCATGCCCCAAGCCCTGCCGACGAGCGAAAGCCCATAATCAGTGCGACGAGCATGATGATGATCACCGAAATGGCATTGGACACCAGTGAGGTCAGCACATGTCCCCACAGTACGGTCGAACGCGCAATCGGCATGGAGTAGAACCGTTCGAAGATGCCTCGCTGCATATCAATAAAAAGGCGGTATGCTGTATAGGATATGCCGCTGGTGATCGCAATCAACAGGATTCCGGGCAACAGGTAATTGACGTAGTTGGCCGCGCCGGTTTTGATCGCACCGCCGAACACATAAACGAACAGCAGCATCATCGCAATCGGCATCAGAGTGACGGTGATAATGGTATCCATGCTGCGGAAAATATGGTGCATGGAACGTCCGAGCATGACGGCCAGGTCACTGAGAAAGTGTTGCTTCATTTTGCATCCTCCTTCTTTTTACCGACGATGGCCAGAAAGATTTCCTCCAGCGTCGGCTGCTTTTTCACGTATTCCACCTTGGCTGGCGGGAACAGTTCTTTCAGCTCAGCGAGCGTGCCGTCGACGATGATTTTTCCGTCATGAAGAATGGCGATCCGGTCGGCAAGCTGCTCGGCTTCTTCCAGATACTGTGTGGTCAGAAAAATAGTCGTGCCGCCAGCAGCCAGCTTCTTGACGATCTTCCAAACTTCAAGGCGCACTTCAGGATCAAGTCCGGTCGTCGGTTCATCGAGAAAAATGAGCTGAGGTTTGCCGATCAGACTCATGGCAATATCGAGCCGGCGGCGCATGCCCCCCGAATATGCGGACACCCGGCGATCGGCAGCACTTGCCAAGTCGAAACGGTTCAGCAGATCGTCCGCCACCTGACGCGGTTTTTTGAGATGGCGAAGCCTGGCAATCATTATCAAGTTTTCCCGCCCGGTCAGAATCTCGTCCACGGCAGTGAATTGACCGGTCAGGCTGATCGTTTGCCGCACGCTTTCGGGTTTCACCGCAACATCGAATCCGTTGACTACAGCGGTTCCGCTGTCCTGTTTAAGCAGGGTGGAGAGGATTTTAACGATCGTTGTTTTTCCTGCACCATTGGAACCGAGCAATGCGAAAATCGTTCCTCGCTCCACCTTGAAGTCCACACCTTTCAGCACATGAAGCTGTTTATAGGATTTCCAGAGTCCTTTTACCTGGATGGCCATGTTCTGCATGATCTCGTCTCCCTCCTCGTATATTAGTAATAAGAGCTCGATCTAGAGTAATTTCCAGTTGGATCCGGATACCTGGAATGTCTCTGGATTCCTATAGGATTTGCTTTGAAAGCCCCCCGGCTTCCCTGTCAATTTAATATTGTTTTACCCTTTGTTTTGCCCTTGTTATGCCCTTGATGGGGAAGCCAGGGGGAGACAATCCTGTTTCCCAATCACTCATGAGAAAGGTCTGATCAGCTTTTGATCTACAGAAGATCATGTTCTTCTGTCTCTTTAAGATGTCAAGAGCCA
>NZ_KB899070.1 GCF_000377985.1 Sporolactobacillus vineae DSM 21990 = SL153 | reverse complement strand
TGCTTCAGATCCACCGATTGCCGGCACCGGAGTAACTTCATCCAGGTAGGAATCGGATCAAATTTAATGCATTCTCGGAGAACAGGGATCCGTCTGCCCAAATGGCGTCTGGAAAGTGACCTTATCGTATAAAAGCAATGAGGAACCCGTATTAAAACAGAACAGGTGATCATCAGATCCGTTTTGGACAAAAATGCACTTGTTTTATTATGCTTTACCGCCTAAATGACAGGGAAACAGTGCTCTATGAATAATTCAGGGTTACTATATCTTTAACAAATTTTTTGTTTCTATCGGCAGCATTCGACGGACTTTTTAGTTTAATGAGTTTAACATTTTAAATATAAAGAATGAAAAGAGGTGATAAAAATGACCCTGGCAAAAAATAGTTTATTACTTAAAATCTTCATTGTGATGGCGGCTGTCCTCGGGTTAGCATTTACTCTATTTTATGCTTTTAGCACGCCTTATCTGGCGAGTACTTTGGGTATAAGTACTTATGCAGCAAAAAAAGCAATTGATCTAATTTCTGCTGCATCAAGTATTTATGCCATTATTGGGCTTATTGCAGCAATTGCCGGTGGAGGAGGAATTGGTATCGGTATTTTGTTTACTGCAAAAGCTTTAATCAAGAAATTTGGCAAGAAGTATGCCGCAGCTTGGTAAAAATAAGACCCATGTCAGATTTTTAAATGTTTCTACCAACGAACATTTAAAAAGTCTGGCATGAGTTTTATACATATGAGAGATGGAGAAAATTATGATAGTAAAAACAATTATTAAACAATTAATAAGAGAATTGAAGATTGAAAAACAATCCTCATTATATCTTCCATTCATTTTGATTCTTTATTTTTTAGCATTTATACTTTTATTATTTGCCACAACGATAATAAATAGCTTTTTAATATTTTTTGCAATAAATTTTTTCCTCATGCAGTACAACTCACCTTTGATTAGTTCTGTAATCAGATCAACACTTACTATGAATTATATTTATGACCCAAAAGTCCTAATGAAATACTATTTATATGTGCACTTTCGATATAATCCATTTTTACCTATGTTTTGTTTTTTTAATATATTTTCTTTGGTTTTTAACTTAGCACATCCAGATACGTTAAGCTATATTCTCCTCTCAGTTCTTTTACAAATAAATTTAATTTTTTGTAGGATTATTAAAAAGAAAAAATTGACCTTTTCCATTTATAGCATAATTATTTTATGCATATTTGTATCTTTTATAAATTTTATATTTTGGTTGGAATGGATTTTTATTATCTTTTTATGCCTTTGTACTTTTTATACCTATCCTAGAAAAGGGTCTATAACGTTCACTGTTGTCAAGAAACGACATTTCAGTCAATCTTCTTTGCATAATTCAAAAAATAAATATATAGAATTGTTTAAATGTTATGCTTTAAGAAACCCAGCACAGGACAGTATTATTAGTGGTTTGATAGTAGTAGCATATGCTATTATTTCTAGAAAGATTAATATTTATAACGACTATTCAACACTAATTATGATTCTTTATTTGCTTGACTTAGAGATCGATGCCGATAAAGCATTCATTAAAATAAATAAAACGACTGCCTTCTATATTTTTAATTATTTAAGTCCATTAGATTCTCTTCAAATATTTTTTTTATCAAAGCAATTTCACAAATTATTAATTTATATAATAATATTATTCTTTACTGAAATAGTTGTCTTGGATTTCACGGTTAGAGGCATCTTAAATAATATATTCTCAATAATTATTATGTTTATTCTAGGACTAGTTTATCAAAAATTGGATAAAAAGGTATCTGTTAGAAGGGAAAAAGGAAACACTATTTTATTTGAATATCTCACAATTACAAGTTTAATTGCGATTATCGTAATTAAAGAATCTATGTTTAATATATAAAGATATAAGGTGTTTTTAGTATGGAAATTGTTAAAGTTAACATAAAATCTTATTTAAAATTTTCTTTAAGCATTATCGTACTTGCAATAATTCTATATTTTTTATTTGATTTTTTTGGATTATCATATTTCAATCATAACTTACAAAGAGGAGATATTATACATAGTCGAAACCCAAGCATATTGTATAGTTTAGAGATTATAAAAAATAATACCATTAATTTTTTTCAGTATTTCTTTTTGTTCCCACTGTCTCCATTATTAATTTTTATTGATTTAACTATAACTATCTATCAATTATGGGTAAGTATACATCTTCGAGGGTTAGTTCCTACTTTTTTATTACTGTACAAACATGCATTTATAGAATTTCCAAATATGTTGCTATACATGTATCTTTCATGGGTCAATATGATTATTCTATTTAAAAGTTTTAATCTAAAAAATGTTTTTTTCTCCATAAAGAAAAATATTAAGCTTTATTTATTATGTATTATTAATATATTGATAGCAGGGCTAATAGAAGGAGCGTTGAATTAATGACACCTATTGAATTAATAAACTGCAATAAATCATATAAAGGAAATGAGATATTTTCTGGTATTAGTTATAAATTTGTAGAATCAGTATATTTTTTAAAAGGAAAAAATGGAAGTGGTAAAAGTACATTATTAAGGTGTATCTGTGATATTGAAAAGTTTTCAAAAGGGAAAATAATTAATAACAATAAAAATTTTCTCTACCTAACTAACGAACCACTTAATCACAATTATTTGACTATTAGCGAGAATATTTCATTACTATTTAGTATTCATAGTTTACGTATTAATAAATCAATGGAATCAGTTATAAATAGCTTATATTCATCAGAACAATTGGAAACATTTTCTGAGCAAGCTTCCTTGGGAATGAATTTAAAAATAGGGTGTACGTTGTTGGCAGCGATAGACCATTGGGACTTAATTGTTTTAGATGAAACGTTATCTGGGGTAGACAAGGAGAGTCGAGATATACTTTTGGATCTTCTTAATAAATGTGTTAACAATGGTTCTTGCGCTATCATTGTCTCACATAATGATATAGAAAATGGATGTAAATTCAATTATAAAGTTTTATCAATTAAAGGAGATAAGCTCTGTGAGGAAATCAATAAGTAATAGTTTATTATCCTTATTTTTTTTGATCCCCTATGTTGTTTCCTATGTACTATTGTTTTACCAATATTCAGTCAGAATTAAGGCTACTCAATCACAGTTGAAACGAATACAAGCTCTATTGGATTTATCTGATTTAAAGTTTAATCTAGGAGTAATAATTTTTGTTGTTTTTGGATCAATATTAATATTGCTTTTTATCTTTATAATATTAAAATTTTTTCTCCTATTTGGTGATAAGTCAGTAGATACAGATAAAGATTTATTTAGAAGTTTAGTCTTGTCGATGACAATCACAAATGTTGCCGTCTTATTCTTAAATGAGTATATCTCGCTAAACTTCAAAGCAATTTCTTTAATCTCACCGTTTTTTGACTTAATTATATTTTTATTACTATACTACTCATCAACCAAGAACATCAAAAACACCGTTTTATTATTTACTGGGAAAGGGATTTTATACTTATCAAACGTTTTTTACCTAATTTATGTAAATATTAGATAGAGAACTTGCTTTGTATTTATTTGACAATGATGTTGTAAAGTGGACCCCATTGTCAAGACACATATTTGAAAAATTTAAGGTGGGTATTTGATGGCCTTCCCCATCCTAACCTTGAGACCTGTTTTCTTTGGGGTTCTGTCCAGGGCGACCGCAGGGAGGGCTAAGCCGATACTCCTTAACAGGTTCTCAAAGAAAATAGACACTTTCTCAAGGATGGGGAGGGACGCACCTAACCCTGTGATGATAAACAGAAGCTAGTGTTTGATAATCGAGCGACTGGTGTGGCCGTTCATAGTTATAAAGATTCAGATAGTTGTCAATGCCTCTGCGAGCATCTCTTGGACTTGCGTAGTCTTTGAGATAGACTTCCTCGTACTTAACCGAACGCCACAATCACTCGGTAATAATATTATCCAGAGAACGGTTCTTCCCGTCCATACTAATTTTAACGGATTGCTCCTTGAGAAGATCCAGATCGTGCGGACTCGTGAAATGACTGCCCTGATCACTGTTCATGATCTCCAGTCTTGCCTGCGTGAGTGCATCGCTAACGGTTTGCGTGATGAGCCCAATCTCCAGCGTCTGCTCCAAGGACCAGCTGATGACGTAACGTGAGTACCAGTCGATAATGGCGGCCAACAACCGTGTCTTAACCGAATGTAAGTAATGTCAATACCCCAGACATGGTTGGGATGGGTAATGGCCAAATTCTGAAGGTGGCCACGTCAGCGGCCCCCTTTTGCCAAAAAATAGTCCACTTGGACGTGCGGACTTGGCTACAGATCAAAAGGGAATACTTTTCAATATCGCTTCAGTCGTCGCATCAATTGCTTGGATTGTCAGCTATATCATCGCACTTTTTCGTTCCAAAGAAAGTTAATCTATCAATGGGCAAGCAAAAACATACTTATAAACGAGGGTTTTCATCATGGAAAAGGAGACTGTAAGCGGAAAGAAAAATCTAATTATTGCTCTAATCATCACTTTCGTATTAGTTGTAGCGCTGTGCGTGGCGATCGTTTTTCGACTGCATGCGAGAGTGCCAGCCAAGGACGAGCGCCCCTATCAACAATATGTCGTCAAATATGCGCCTGCGCTTGTTGAGTCAGGAAAAGTGGCCGCGAAACGAACGCAAACGCTGCAAAAACCGGCCGGAACAGTGCAAAAAATATTTGTGCAAAATGGCGACGAAGTGAAAAAGGACGAGGTCCTATTGACTACAAACAATAAGGAGATCGCCAGCAAAATTACTACGGCTAAACAGGAACTGTTAAAGACACAGCGTGATTTGGTTGTTCAAAAACAAACTATTGCTAATTCGAAAACGAAGCTGGCTGCAATGAACAAGAATGAAAGTAAGGACAATTTGAGTCTTGAACTGGCCAGGGATCAGAATACTTATCAGGATACAGAAGCAGACCTACAAAATCAGCGCGATCAATTAAATCAATTGTACAATCAGCAAGAAGAAGAGTTAAAGGCACCATTTTCCGGTGTGATCAGCATTACAAATGACGATGAAACCGGCCAGGCGCAGTACAGTCTGAGTTCGTCCGAAATGGAGGCACAGTCAAGTGTTTCTGAATATGATTACGATAAATTACATTCTGGCGCTGAAGCAACGGTCAAAGCGTTGGCAAATGGCAAAAAACAGACGACAACGGTAAAATTCCTTGCCAAGATTCCCGCCAAAGCTATGAGTAAGAAAAACTTTTCTATATATGACTTTACAGTTCCTGTGGATCACCGTTTTATGGTGGGACAGAGTGTGCAGATCGTCATTCCACAAAAGCAGATCAAACTCCCAAGTCAGACAATTCTTAACGAGAAGGGTCAAACAATAGTTTATTTGGTCATTCATGGCAAGGCCAAGCGCCATGCTGTAAAGGTAGAAAAACAAAATGGTTTTTATTTTCTCAGAAGCGGCTTACAACCCGGTCAGCACATTGTCGCTAATCCTGATAAAAGACTCAAAGACGGAGCGAAGGTGAATTGATTGATTCGGTTAGAGCGACTTAATAAGTTTTATCAACAGGGTGACGAAAAGATTCATGTGCTGAAGGATGTCTCGTTGCAGATTCAGCAAGGCGAGTTTGTGGCAATTATGGGACCGTCGGGATCGGGTAAATCAACGCTGATCAATATCATCGGTTTTCTTGATCATCAGTTTATGGGACAATATCGATTTAAAGGGGAGTCAATGATTGATCAGTCGCTGAGTGATTATGCAAGGTTGCGAAACCAAAACGTGGGCTTTGTGTTTCAGAATTTTAAACTGATAGCCAATTTATCCGTTGCTGAAAATGTTGGTCTGCCGCTTCTCTATGCCGGTCATCGGCGCAAAAATATTGCCGATCAGGTGAACGATGTCTTGTCCAGTGTGAATTTGCAGGGAGTTGGTGCAAAATTACCGATGCAACTCTCTGGTGGCCAGCAGCAACGTGTTGCTATTGCCCGTGCCTTAATTACACGACCTAGTTTTTTGCTGGCCGATGAGCCGACAGGGGCTCTTGACAGCCACACATCGCAGGAGATCCTGAAACTGTTCATTGACCTCAATCATAAATCGCGATCCACCATCATTATGGTGACGCACGATTTTCAAGTCGCTCGCCTGAGTCAGCGAATCATTCGCATCCTGGATGGTCGGATTGAGAGTGATCGGAGCGTCGATCAATGAAGATGACCGAACAGTTTTTTACTGCCTTACGTTCACTTCTGACGAATCGTCGACGTAGCATTTTGACTGTGCTGGGCATTGTCATCGGTATTGCTTCGGTGATTACGATTATTTCTTTGGGCAAGGGCGTGGAAAAAGCAACACTGAAAAATCTCCAAGCCTCCAGTTCAGGTAAACAGTCCACTGTCGTTGACTATTATGCCGATGATCTGAATTCAACGGCGTCTGGTTTTGAGGCATCGGATTTGGCGCTGATCAATGCTTCTCAAGCCAGTTTTGGACTGGTAAAAGCCGATATCGTCAGTGATAATGATGGGAGCGCTGAATCCGAAGCGTCGATCAACGGTGCTGATCAGAACGTGACGGTGAAGCTGCTTAAATATCCCTCCTCTGATTTAGAAATTCTGTCGGGGTATAACATCTCTAAAAATAATATTATGCTGGCCGATCCTGTTGCTTTAATCTCTAAAAAATTAGCGACTTCTTTTTATTCGTCGGTTAATCAGGCTTTAGATACGTCCGTGACCGTCAACGGAATCAGTTATCAGGTGATTGGCATTTTTAAAGAGGACATGGAACTTGATGATATTGCCATTTCCAAGACTGTCTATGAACGCAGCAATAATGGTGAAGCAGGAAACAAGTTGAAGCTGACCTTTAATCGCGGAGAGAATGTGAGTAAACAAACGAAAAAGATCGTCAGTCTGCTCAACAAACAAGGCAGTCATCATCTGCAGGGCAGCTATGAGCATATGGATATGGGGGCAATTTTGAAGGGGGTAGGTTCGGTTATCAACGGATTGACCTACTTCATTAGCGCTATTGCTGGCATCTCATTATTTATTGCCGGCATCGGCGTCATGAATATGATGTATATCTCTGTCTCGGAGCGTACCCAGGAAATTGGCATTCGCTTAGCGATTGGCGCGTCACCAAAGAGCATCTTATTACAGTTTCTTCTGGAGGCAGTATTGCTGACTGGGATGGGCGGTGTGCTTGGATTTGGAATCGGATGTGGCTTGGCGTGGTTGATTTCACTTTTCTTACCTTTCAGAGCTGTTGTCGGTTTGGAAAGCTTCATACTGGCATTTAGTGTTTCTGCAATTGTAGGCATTGTATTCGGGATATTTCCGGCAAGACAAGCGGCCAAGAAGAACTTAATAGATATTTTGAAATAACACCTTTATTTGGGGAGGTTCCTCGTTACGTTAAGAAGACAAAGTAAAAAAGTGATCTTTTTTAATTCTCGTTATTATTCTGTCAAGTATCTCTTAAGGAGGTTTTTGCACCATCTTCAGCACGTGATCCAATAGGTAAGATAAACAGTGCAGAAAAAGAAAGGGAAATAATTGGATAAAATAGCAAATTATTTTCAATGGTTCTGTATAGTGTTGTTGGCTATCAATTTATTTGTTGAAAACTCTCCAATAGAAACTACGATAAGCATTGTCGTTTTGATCTTAATAGTAATTGTTAGAGTGCTATATTTTTATCCTAGGAAGAACAGTTAAGTCCTTATAATTGTGTAAAAAGGGTTATCTGATTATGGGAAAGTGAGAACCTGGATTCCCGTTACACATCACTAGGTAACGGAATATCCAGAGCTGCATAAATAGCCTTCTGGGCATTCAAGATCTCACCAACTCTCAGCGCATGACCCGGGGATTCAAAGGACTCGATGACGTCCAATTTATCGAGTAAGGATTGGAGGGTATAGTCTTTGAAAAGCCTCTGTGCCTGCATTTTTGTCTTGATATAGGCAAGCAGGATCAAGCCTACAAAACTCACAAAAAGCTTTCCATCTAAAGTGACTTCCGATGAAACCAGCATGCGACGCAAATTCATCCGCTCTTTGATGTCCCCAAAACACTTTTCAATGGGGTCTTTTCCTCGATAGATTTCGAGGGCTTTGATCGCGCCCATTTTTTCATTGGAGAGCAGTGAGAAATACCCGTAATAGCGTTTGGCCCTCTCGACCGCTTGATGATTCACGGTCACCTGTACCCCCCGTTTTGGCGTTGATTTAACCGTGAAATATTTTTTATAAAACGCTTCGTGTTCGGGTAGGCGTTGACCGGTTTCCAATTCGTGATGATGGCGCATCAGCTTGCGATCAAATTTTTTCTGATCTTCGGCCGCCTGATCGACATTGTAGTAAAG
>NZ_KB899069.1 GCF_000377985.1 Sporolactobacillus vineae DSM 21990 = SL153 | reverse complement strand
ATTAAAGCGATGGCGTTTGAACCATCGCTGATTTTTTACCGGCACATGGACAAGTTACCCGTCAATTCATGGACAAATGACCCCGTCATCTAGTGGACACCTTACGGTGTCATTAACACTATGGGCTGCATCGTGGGGATGGATTCGATCTATTTGTGGGTTACTATTGTTTGAACTGCACCCCGGAGTTCAGTGGCCGCCATTGGTATATCATCATGGAGGGCGTACGTTTCAAACTAAAGAAAAAGGAGCGATATCAGGTTATTCTCTAAGCTAGCTGAAATCATGATCACTTATTGATTAACTGCATCGCGTCTAGACAATCTTTTTTATTAAAAACGGACACTGTCTCCGTCAAATGATGGACAACAAGCGTCATCATATTCTGGCCATTAATGAATGAATAGCAGCAACAAGTAAACATATAGAACAATTTGCAGAACTGTTGACTAATCTTCCCTGTCTTCCTTTTTGATGCAAACTGTGAAAAACCTTTATTAGACCCCAGTTATATGAATAATATTCAACGTTTGGGATTAGCGAATATATCATATTCAATGTACAACACAAATTCTAATGCTTATGAACCTATGAAAGACCATCAAGAAATCCTTTATTGGAAAGAACAAGCACTGAAATTAAATAAATGCTCAGAAATTAATCGAGGCGTTCTACTTAGAACCGATTTTGGTAAAAATTTTTACGAGATATGTATACGTTGATATCTTTTTCCTTAAGCCTTTTAAATTGAAGGGCTTCTTTGTTTCGCAGTTGCGTCCGACTATCTATTTATCGATAGGCAGTTCTTTAATTCTTCGTGCCGGAACACCAACATATATGCCGTTAGGTTTGCAGTTTTTATTAACCAATGATCCAGCGCCTATCACGCAGCCATTTCCAATAGTTATACCAGGTAAAATAGTTGTCCTAGACCCGATCCAACAACCGTCTTCAACAGTAATTGGCGCACTAATTAATCTGCCACCACGTCTTTGATAATTACCAATTTTATGCGAAGATGTGCAAAATAACACCTCCATGCCAATCATACAATTATTACCTATACTTATTTTACTGCCACATTCATTATCAAAAATACATTTATAGTTAATAAAAGTATGTTGTCCTATTTCTACATTAAAGCCATTAAATAAGCACATAGAATGGATGAATGTACCCTTTTTACTTATATTTAAGCCGATAAATTTATAAAGGATTATTCTAAATTTACTAGTAATTAAAATAGAATTAACTAATGTGTTCATGATAATGATTTGTAATTTCTTTTTTATTCGAACCATATACTCACCCTATAAATTACATATTAAGTTAACTATATTATTGATCATTTTGATCTTCCCATATTCTATTAATTATATACCAAAAATCAAGTTCTCGAAACTCTCCTTCCGGCTTTCCAGGTGCAAACTCAGGTGAGTGAGACATTAGAAGATGATAGTTATCATCTATAATAGTTAAGTTATCGCCATCATATGTTGTTCCATTTGTGTCTTTTAATATTGTTTTTACTTGAACTCTGAATTCCCGTGAATTTATACCAAGGAAGGTGGATCGACCCCAAGGGCTTGATAAAGATCCATCTGCTTTTTGGTCAGCTCGCCAATATGCTTGTCGCCTCCGGGTTGCCGGTACTGCTCGACCACATCCAGCTCCTCCAAAAGTTCCTGAATGGTGTACTGTTTGAGGAGTTGATGATCGCTCATCGCTTTTTTTATGTATGAAAGATAGAACAGAGAGATGAATTGGACAAAAAGTTTGCCTTCCTGGTTCTCTTCGGAGGAAACCGAGGTTCGGCGAAGATTCAGCCGTTTTTTAAAATTCCCGAAGGCTTTCTCGATTAGATCCTTTGTAAGATAAATTTCCAGCGCCTCCAGGGGATCTTTGATCCCATTGGAAATAAAAGCGAAGTAGCCAAAATCTCTCTCCGCTTTGGCGATGGCCTCAACTTTTGGCGTCAGAGAAACCCCCCTGACGGGCGTTTTCTTCCACTCGTAGTAACGCGCATAAAGCTTTTCATGTTCCGGATTTCTCCTGCCCGACTGCAGTTCTTCCTCCAGATGATCCAGCAGTTTATTGAAGGCCATCTTATCGTCCGTTGCCTTTTGATCATTATAGTAGAGATGAAGATACAGCCTTTTCTTATCGGTTATGATCTCCCCGGTTCGCTTTTTAACTTCTGAATAGTCCCAGTCCATCAGAAAGGATTCATAATAGAGATTGCAGCCGGAATCATAGTGGGCGTGTGTGACCATTTTCTGACGAACCTCGTCCAACATCTTGCGAACGAATTTCAGGGAGGTCTGGACACCAATCAGATATTTTACGTGGTCCTGATAGAAGGCGTTGATATTTTTCTGACTGTAGAAGCCGCGGCCCATCACGACCTTCACTTTCTTTTGCTTCAGAAAGTCGACATCCGCTAGCAGGGTGCGTACCGTTTTGACATCGGCAATGTTGCCCAGCAGCTTACGATAGGCAACCGGCAGACCGGAGGTCTCCCCATAAAGAAGCGCCAGGTTAATCTGCGACAGCGGATCATGATCCTTGTTTTTGCCGTATTTAACCTGTTTCAGCGCCTTGGAATAGGACGAAACGGAGGTCGTATCATTAGCCAGATACTCCTCACGTGTTACTGCTATTCATTTATGTTCAGAAGATGACGGTGGCTATTGACCGGAGTTTGACGGGGGCGCTGTCCAAGGATCACAAGGCCATCTTAATACAAACAGCCAATTAACCAGATATTTATAGAATCACCTGATATCTTTCTTTTTCATTGAGGTTGAAGAGAACATCTTCGGTGATGATATACCAACAATTGCCTAACTCAGAGTGCAGTTAAGGTAATAGTATAGTATCCCAGGATCAAGTCAAATCCTTCCCCGCATTGAAGCCCATAGGGCTGACCATCAAATATGACGGCCCAACAATCCTGTTCACGATCGTAGAACATTTCGTAGGGTGGCTTCATGGGAGCTCCCCCTCTATCACTAGCTTAACCATCCGATCGTCAATGATGGGAGACCATTTTGAGCGCCATATATGAGACAATGCGTGCATGTCTTATTGATCAACCGAGCTGTTCCACTGGAAAATCGATAAATTTCTTCAATGGCATCCTTTGTAAATACAGGGCGGTCGCAGCCAAACTTGAGTTGACACTCAATATAGGCATTGGTTTCTGAGCGATCGTAATGACCAATCCTGCACTGAAGATCGATACGCTGACGGATAGCGGTGAAATTTTGGAGTTTCAGCCGGTCCTAGAGTTTGCTTTGACCGACCATAATGAGGGCCATTGGACTTTGGGAATCCATTTTAAAGTTCAAAAGGAATCGAACTTCCTCCAACATTTCACGGCTAAGCAGATGAGCTTCATCGACAACACAGACAGGTTGGATGCCGTGAATTCCACGCATCAGTTCAATTTCATGGTGTAACTGCCCTTTTGCGTCTCCTCTGTAGAATTTTGCTTCGCATCCTAGTTGTTCCAGTAATCCTTTATAAAAGTGACGCGGTGTCAGTTTGGAGCCTGACAGATACAAGACATTATAATGAGCGGCATCTAATCCCTGAGTAAAACGCCGAATGGTGGTGGTTTTTCCTGTACCACAATCACCAGTCAAAACAGCGAATAACTGACGCTCAGCGGCGTAATTCAAGCGGCCTATAATCTCATCCATGGAGAGGGAGTCATAGAGTTTGTCCGTCAGAATGACTCGAGAAAGCGGAGTCTGATTCAGATGATAGAAGGGCTCAAACATGATGTTCACCTACATTCATCACGCGGCGATAGGAAACCGCTGGTTTCTCGATTTCATGCCGTTCTTCGTGCTTCTTGGAGCCCGCATGTAAGAGACGGGAGGAATCGACAGACTGAGGTTGGAGGGTTTCTGGCAACTCTGGATGCTTTCCAACCCGTTCTCCAATTTCTAGGGGCTTAGCCTACCAGGATGGATAGCCCTCTTTTTCAATCAAAAGCTGTGACAGATCCGAAGGATCATAGATAATATCGACGGTAGCTCGAATAAAATTCGTCCCGACCTCATACAGTTTGTTTTGAAAACTGATGCATCCGGATTTATCCACTTTTCCATTTTTCCGCGTGAAGAAAGGCCAAACGGATAGTTTCTGGTTCTAATAAGAATTGAAGCGGCTTTTTATCGCTCCGATAAGCCATCAGTGGTGTGGCATGATCGCCAAGTGCCGAGTGCGGCTTATTTAGATAGCACTCACTCAACCATACTTGAAAGAGTTCATTTAACTGATCCATTGATTTCGGATTTTCTAAGGCAATCTCCGCAAGAAAATCATCGATTACACGGTTCAGCCGTTCTATTTTCCCTTTGTTATGCAAAGCTTCACATAACAAAGGTTATGCATAGTAAATGGTAATGTAAAGTTGAAAACTTCATCCGCTAATAATTACACGATTCTGTCTCTATCACTTTACATTACCACATTGAGTTACTGCTTATTGAAATGGGTCAACCAGGTCAATAGATCTTTATTTTTCTGCCATTCAGGTTCTTCGGATGGGGACACATCTGTATAGGCGTTCTCAATGGCTTCTCTTTTTTGTTTAGAGTCCACTTTAGCGTAAACCTCTGTGACTTGAACAGAGCTATGACCGAGAATATCACGAATATAAACTAGATTAACCCCCGCTTGAAGCAGATGCATGGCTTTGGAGTGCCGAAGGCAGTGACAGGATAACACTTCGGGGATTAGCGCTTGATCTTTCTTTCGGGCCATATTTTTATATTTTGTCAAAATATAATTGACTCCAGCCCTCGTCAACTTCTCCTTTCGCTTATTAAAAAATAGCGGGAATAAATTTGCGTGATTTTTTAGAAGATCCTGTTCTTCCATATACCGCCTTAATAGCTTTACAGCAGGACTCATGAGAGGGACAATCCGTGCTTTATTTCCCTTGCCGATTAATTTAACGATGCAGGGCTCATCAAGCCTAACAGAAGAAGGCGTTAAGTCAATAATCTCCTGCACACGGGCACCTGTATCATAGAGCAGTGTCAATAAAGCCAAGTCCCGACGCCCATTTTTCCTGACCGCTCGTTTTACAGATTTTTTTCTTCATTTCCGCCACTTGAGCGACATCAAGATCTCCTGAAAGTAACGGAGCGATAAGCTGAAACCGGCTGGCAGCGACCTCATCCCGTTTCTTCGGATCTTTCATGATGCATCCTCTCCTTATTGAGTCTTCATCATGAAGTCTAAACGCCGATAATTCGGACAGAAATGCAGAACAGGTCTGTAACCAAAGATTCACATTAACAACCGGTTTGGTCATTCGGGATAGCCATCCGTCGGCATCATCAACCAGGCGTCCGATTTTTTCGAGTACGGTCAGTGAATCCATGGACGCTGGATTCACCGAGGTTAAATTCAGTTGAAAACGAAGGGCAATTGAGTGAAGGCAACCCAACCAGTAATCGATCAAAATGAAGAACCAACGGTTCCAACGAAACAGAGTCGAGTTATCTGCCCGAATATCATTTTTGTGGGGAGACTGAATGATTTTCTCAAAGCAACAGGCTTCATAAGGTTTATAAGGCAGAAAGAAATCAGGAAGTTCATGGTGAATCTGATGACAGCCCACACACTGAAGACAGCGAATCCGTAGTGCCGTCTTTTCCCCATTGTCTCTTATGTATTTTCTCAACCGACTTCCAATAACTTTAAGTTCTCTTCCGCCACCAGGGCAAGCAACCTTTTCCGTACTCTTAACTGAAAACGCCAGTTGAATGCTTATCAACGAGATCATACTTTGATATAATAATCTTATGTGTTGGGGAACATCTCCGTGTAAGTAGGATTACACGGAGATGTCCTTTTCCCTTCCTAAAAAAAGAGGCTTTTAGGACAGCCTCTGCTTGAGGATGTGGCATCTCTTGTCGAACGTAACTTACGCCGCCAATATCGGAATTGACTTAATGGGATTTCCTGATCGGCGCACCATTGACTCCCTGATAATCCGTTCGCCTCAAAATCGCTCATTCTCTTCTTCCAGGATGCATGTAGCTCCGCTCGTGTCATGGATCATCCTCCTGATCAATTAAGAGGCATTATCGCATGACGCTAGAAGTATGAGAAGGTGTCCATTATTTGACGCTCACTAAAAAAGCGATGAGCGATTATCAACTCTTCAAACAGTACACCATTCAGGAACTTTTGGATGAGCTGGATGTGGTCGAGCAGTACCGGCAACCCGGGGGCCACAAGTATATTGGAGAACTGACCTAAAAACAGATGGACCTTTATCAATCCCAAGGTGTGGGTCCACCGACCTTGGTATAATTTCACAGGAATTCAGGTTTAAAGAGACATTGAACAAAGAGAACCGCTGGGTCAAACTCGCTTAGCTCATTCTCTGGTGAAAAGTAAAGGAACACTATGCCGCTAACTTTAAAAATGCAACAGCGAAGGAACCCACAGCCTTATTAAACAGGCGAACCTGACCGAGGCTCAGACATGCTATGGATCAATTGGCTTTTATGCTTCTTGAACAACTGTTGACCCTGAGTGTCAGCCGTCAGCATTAATAAAGTAAAGTTCAACGGCGAGAATAAATTAGCTTCCCAGATCGTTTCAATACCGACAATAACCACAATTGAAATGAGGAGATAGTATTTCTGAATGATTAACCAATACATTTTCAAAATGACTACAACGAAGAATAAAAGGGTAAAGATGAGTCCGAATTTGAACAACATATGCAAATAAGATGAATCAATATAAAAATAAGATGGGATAAAATGATAGAAATTCACACGCCCCCCGGCGTTCTCGATCACATGTTGGCCAAACAACTTAATTGAGTAGCGTTTGAAAGCCAAATCACCTAAATATAATCGACCAGTCAGCATGTCATTCAAATTGATTTTTCCGATTATTCCTTTGTTAAACGCGTACATTTTTGTGACAGCGACCGCAATAATCGCAAACAACGGACAGGAGCATAGAGCGAAGATTTTACCAATGTGTTTCATCACTTTTGGAAAGTGGATTTTCAAGAGGAACGGCGCGGCAACTAAAAGAAGAATACCAATGGTATCGTTCCGTGCATTCGCATAATAGTAAGTGATTGCGGCCAAGACGAAAATCTGGCAAACACTGAATATACCTAGTCTCTTTTTTATATAAACATACGCGGCTATTGCAAAGAAGACCAGATCCGAGAAAAGCGTTGGTTGAGTCAATCCAAATGAATGACGCATAATTCCTTCTCGCATGGCATGGTAATCGATGATCAATCCCGAAAGTGACAGCGAGTAAAGAATCACCAAAGAAAGTGACAATGTAATAAGGGCCGTTTTGGCAATAGTATTCAGATCTAAATCATGGGTGATATAGGCAAGCATGACCATAATTACCGGCATACAATCATAGGCTTGAATGGATATAATCATGGACAGTATGAGAAATAGGCTGAAAAACAAAAGGTACTTATTATCATGTTTTCCGAGAATTAGGAATTTAATTGCTGCAGCAGCCGTTACAAAAAACAGGAGGTAGCCGTCCTGTAATTGACTCTCAAAGGGCATTGCGGAGACTTGTAAAATAAAATAAAGCAGAGAAAGGGCAAAGCCAACCTTGCCTATTTGAAGGCTGATCCGCTTTCTTTGAGTGATTCTTATTCGCTGATTCATCATTCTTTGCTTCAAGCTATGCAGCCTCACTTAATAACTAGGTATATGTTTTAATAATGAGATGAGCCTTAAACCAAATTGACAGGGGACAATGAGATTTTGCTTAAACTGACAACTCTAGTAAAATTAATTTCATAGAGTGATTATAGTTTAACACATATAAGTCTGATCACGATCAATGAAATTCACCATTTATGGCATGCCTATTTAAATGGAAAGCCAGCACGTTATTGTCACCAGCCTTTTTATGACGAAAATCGACCAGCTCGGATTCTTCCTTCTGCTGGTCGATTCTAAATTGTTAATGATCTAGCTTTCGGTTTTACTTCATTAATTCATCTTTTAAGGGCTTTAATTTGATCCGCAGACTTTTCTTCCAGTAGCGGACGGTGTGCTCAGAGACTTGGGTGGATTCGGCAATTTGCCGGGTGTCCCAATCGTCGAATAGGGTAAAATTGAGGTATTGAGTCTCACGAGGGATGAGCCTGGGAAGGTGATCTTCAAGGAGCCGAAGCATCTGGGCTTTCATCGGCTCCGGGGAGGTCTCATCGGGGATGTCATAGAAGCTGTCCGTACTGTTGATTGATTCAGCACGCACATTTTTGTAGTGCTTTCGGAGGTAATCGGAGAGTCTGCCATTCATGGTTTGTACCGCATAGGCGATGAACACATTTTCCGGATGCTTCTCCTGGTCGACTCTATCAATATCGAACTTCTCACTGGCTTCCCAGAAAGCATAGCGGGCAATTTGCAACAGGTCATCGCGATCGGCGGTGCTGTACAGATAGTGCAGGTCAATTCCTTGTCTATGCCTGCTAATCGCATAACCTTCCGTAAAGTGATCGAGGAAGGTGAACGCCTTGTATGAAGTGTTCTATCATATGAGTCAAACCCCTTTTTCACGGTCCGTTCCGACGGATGC
>NZ_KB899068.1 GCF_000377985.1 Sporolactobacillus vineae DSM 21990 = SL153 | reverse complement strand
CCTTCCGTAAAGTGATCGAGGAAGGTGAACGCCTTGTATGAAGTGTTCTATCATATGAGTCAAACCCCTTTTTCACGGTCCGTTCCGACGGATGCCCTCTATGCCTCTCTTCCAATGGATGAGATTTTAGGGCGCTTGACTTATGCGGCTAAACGTCAACTCTTCGCTGTCGTTACTGGCGATTGTGGCACAGGGAAAACAACAACCATTCGTCGGTTTACAGACCAATTGGATGCATCAAAATACAGTGTGTTGTATCTGGCCGACTCTAAGCTGACACCTCGGCATTTTTATAAGGGGCTGCTGGAACAGCTGGGATGCGAAGCTCGGTTTTACCGGGGAGATGCCAAGCGCCAGTTGCATCATGAGATTGAACTGATGCGAGGAATCCATGGTATTCAACCGGTGGTTGTTGTGGATGAGGCCCATCTTCTGGATCGGGAGATGTTGGAGGAGGTCCGGTTTCTGCTCAATTTCAAAATGGACTCTCAAAGTCCGATGGCTCTGATTTTGGTCGGGCAAAGTGAGCTGTGGAACCGGCTGCACCTGCAGTCTTATGCGGCGATCCGGCAACGGATTGATCTTCAATGTAAGTTGGGCCATTATGATCGCTCAGAAACCGGAGCCTACATAACCAGTCATCTGAAGTATGCCGGCTGTGACCATCCCGTTTTTTCAGATGGAGCGATTGATGAGATTCACCGTTATTCAGGCGGCGCAGCTCGCTTAATTAATAAGGTGTGTACCCATAGTCTCTTGTATGGCGCACAAAACGCTCATCCCATTCTTGATGACAGGATGGTCAAACGTGTCATTGACGGCGAATTATCCTGATCTGATAAGAACATATAAAATTAAAGCGATGGCGTTTGAACCATCGCTGATTTTTTACCGGCACATGGACAAGTTACCCGTCAATTCATGGACAAATGACCCCGTCATCTAGTGAACACCTTACGGTGTCATTAACACCTCCAGTGCTTTTTCTGGATAGAGAAATTCCTCAATCCACTGATCAGTCATATCGTCATCCAGAGGACAGGCCAGACCTTTTTTCTTAGCCCTTTGGATGATTTCTGTGACCTTCTGCCGAGAATTCCCCGTACTTGAGGCAATACCTCGCAGACTCACGCCTTCCTCATGAAGTTCCAGTACTTTTCGATAGTAAAGAGAACACCTCCTGAAAAATGAATTTGGCACACCTGCGGTGTGCTCACTCATTATACAGGAGGGATTGAGTGGTAAATAGGGTTGTCATTAATTGGTACATTGTTTGGCATTAGGTGGTAAAAAAGATGGCAGAGGTGTACATTCTGTTGGCTGTAATCACCATAAGCAACTTGCTTCAGCAGGTCTGAATAGCTGGAGATACTGGTCGTGTCATAAGCCCAATAGCCATTCTCCTGACAACGCTTCTTGCGACGTGAGAAAGACTGGTTCTTTCCTGCTTCAGAGATGGATCACATCAAGACCGAATTCTGTTACAATCGCTCTTGGCGAGGCGTCTCAAGACTTCATGACCGAGCTGGATATCTATATCGAGTGGTATAATACCTGTTGCAGGGGGCATGAGCCCGCAAAAATACCGTCAGGCCACGGCTGCCTAGCTGTGCTGGTCCAGGAAAAAAGCCGAACGCCCCTTCAATTGTCTAGTATCCTAAAATTTGGCTATTTTTCAAGCTTTAATATATAAACATTTCCTATGATATGCCAAACAAGTACTTTTTTCTTTAATTTTAGCCCTCTCTTGACCTGGCTTGGTTTAATCTTGGACAAATAAATATTCTCATTATCTGAATAAACTCGATAGCCCAATAGTGACAGTACAGGATTCAGATAGATCAAATCATTTTTAACATAAATTACTCCAATCGTTACAAACAGTAATGAATTAATAATAAGGCTAGAGCTACTCTTAACATTTAGCGACAGAATGGGGATTACATAAGTGACAACATAGCTCATAACTTCATCTTTTAGTAAGCTCATATTGGGTATTACAATTAGGCTTTTTGATGTTTTCCAATTTGTGAAGATGACAATTGCTAATATTGATATTACCATTAAAAACGTAATTATTATCCAGAAAATTCTCGTTTCAATACCTAAATTATGCCAATTATTTTCCCAAATTATTTTATACCAAACATCATGCTTATTATTCTTTGCTAAACTAATATTAGCAATAGCTAAAAACACAAATAACGGCATGTATGATGAAATGAAGAATAATGATTTAACAAAGTTATTCATATGAGTACCTCTTGTTAAATTACGAAGGATCTACTCCTTTTCGCTTAAATAATAAAGACTCATAATATGCGTCAGACATTAAATTTGTTATCTCAAACAATTCGCTTTTTGATCCGTCATAGTTTATTTTTCCTTTTTCATCAAGATTTATATCCAAATCGAATTCCGCTATAACAGTCTGAATGCCTGAAAAGTTATTAAAAAATTTTGGAAGCTGATCCTTAGTATTTACTAACTTCGTTATCTTTTTGGTTATCCTTGCATCTGATAAGCAATCTTCTTTAAATTGTTCGAAATGTGATATTCTATTCTGTTCCTTAATAATAGCCATTGCCTGGTTTGTTTTTTCGGAAAAATAGTCTTTCATGTTAAAAATTCTTTCCAATGCAATACGATTTATAATCAAGGCCTCACCATTAAAAATGAGAATATCAAATGTACCATCAAGCCCAAAAAAATCATTTTCAATTTTAACAAATTGATTTCCAAACATTTGTCCAATAAAACCAGCTTCTCTTATTTTTCTCATTTTATTTATTCTACGAAATATTAATAGGCTGTCTTTTTTTAAAACGTATTCTATAACGTAAAATGTAATCTTATCGGGAACCAGCTCACTTAAATCCTTTTCTGCATTTTCATAATTTATTTTATCAATAATGTCTGGAATATCTGCCAATCCATCAATAGGCGATACTTGTAATGTATCGTCTTCAGTAATACTGGGATTATATTCCACCTGCTTAAAAGTAAATAACCTAAGTGATAGTGAATTTTTAACTAGATCATTTATTGATTCTCTAACACTATCATTTATTTCCGGATAATATGTACAATAATTGCCCGATTCTTTTTCAACAAAGAACAACTTAATTCTGTTTTCAAATGGTTGATTGAGCTGTCCTATCTCATGTTTAATTAAATCAATATCCATTGACACCATCCCCTTTAAAAAACATTTCGCCAAAAGGATAGATAATCCTCTATGAATATTGGCTTTTTTTAGCACCTATATATTAGTCACATCGTAAGACAGATTATATTGACAAAAAAATCTTGTTTTTCCAATTAATCTTCATCATAAATTAGATTTGCGTCATCGATGTTGAAACTCTGTAAGTCAATTTCTTCAGAAAAATAATCGCGTAAAACGTCAAAATCATGGTCACATATTGCGTCAAGAATTTGCTCTGCTTTTAAGTCCTCATCATCTTTTGGAGTTAATACTATTGAAACACTAGCCAAAATAGATACTTGGTATTCCTTTGAAAATGTTTCATCCTGCGACCACATGCTTTCAACTGAAGTTTCAACTTCACAGGACACATTCCCACTTAAAAACATTTGATTATCTTCAACTTTTACAGACCAATCAAAAAAGTCTAGGTCGCTTGCATCAAGAATTTCAACGTTGCTTATTGGATCGTCAACAAATTCTTGCAAATCTCCATTATTGATAAAGGAACTTTCAAGCATTCCATTCTTGTTGAGCAATTCTAACGCATTTTCCGCCCCCAGTATATTACTCACATTATCATCAATACTTAGGTTTAGAAAATATGAAAGTGCATGCTCTGCTGCGATGTCGCTTATCGCAAGAAATAAGATAGACGTTGATGCAATTTGGACATCATTGTCTGATAAACCAGTCTTAGAAGAAAATTCACGACGCATGAAATCGTGTAACCCTATTATTTATTTTCGTCAAATTCCCACCAATCCCTTTTGATATCTCCAGTAACAAAAAGAAGAGGACGCTTATCAGAATGACAATGCCTAATTGATTCCTTCCAAAGTATCAAATCCCCAAATTTCTGTGTTCCGGTTGGATCATTATGATCTTTTTTTTCATCAAGATAACCAGGCCCAAGGTGAGCGGCGTACCTTTTCTCACCCTCATCATATATATTGATTAATTCCTTGGGAGTAAAGCCGTTTCCATATTGTCCAATCTGAATTAGAGAGTCAAACAGCTCTTTAGGTTTATTAGCCTTCAACCAAAGCTTCTGTTCTTCAGACCAGTTATCTTTGGGGTTATCCTGATCATATGAGAGCATACTTTCAATTTCATCCAATTTCGAACTAACGGAGGTTGATAGCTGATCAGTTTCTGGTAAAAAAAGCGTTTAGATTTATTAATTTTCTTAGTGACATCAGCTTTTGCCGTGTTAATTATTGACCTTAATTCACGTCTGAATGATTTAGGTAATTGAAATTGGACTTTTTGCAATTTTGGTGAGTGCTTATCAAACACTAATTACTTGACAGAGAATCCATATATTGGATTTAAGCGCATTATAAACTGATAGAAGTGCTTTTGCCTCGTCAGGGCTATATCTATACAAGTCTAGCCAGCTACTTGTGTCAATAGTGATAATTGGCTTTTTCTCACCAATAAATTTTCAAATTTGTGCAGCAGTTGTCTGTGTCTTCAATGCTGTAACCTCCAAAAATAATTTTATGTTCGATTATTGATGCTTTCTGGTTTTATTAGTTTATTTCAGCTTAATATTGTAATGTTTAGATTATAATCAGCATTCCTAGGAATCGTTGGCAGAGCCGCCTATGTAAATACTGAAAATGTTCGATAAGAAGCAACAAATTCCTGTAAAAAAAATAAAAAAAAGGAACAGCATAGAGGCCTGTTGCTAATTCCTCAGTGTGTCAATGACACTCACTACGGTGACAATGTTTTGCCCAATCTCATTTGCTGAACTCATAGAAATCGTCCTTTCTGAGTGGATGAACTTCTTCCCAATTCAAGTGCATATGCCTGGGAGTGAAGACGTACGTCTTGTGTGCGCGCCAATGCTCTGTGAGCTGACCATTGATCCCAAAACCGGAGAACCCATGGAAATGATAGAGTTCTTTCTTATGCAATAGTTTCTTCAAATCGCTAATAATCAGGTTCTCGCCCTGGTTTAGGTTTGTGGTTAGTTCGGGATTCTTTAATGCCTCATAAACATCCTGCCAGTTCATAAAGCCGAGCTGAATCGAAGGGGCAATAATTCTTCGCTTGTATATATCCGTTCGGACCTTCTTCATTGTGTTAAATGGAGCAATAAACAGGAGATATCCTTGACGATCCTTCTTATGTTTTTCGATCATCTCAGAATATCGTGCCAATTGATTTTGGCTGTGAATGTAATCTGTTTGCTTTTCAGTATCCTCATCTTCAGAGGACAGCATACTGTCCAGTTTTACTTCAATGCCGATCACAGCACGTTCAGAAGTCAGCAATAAATCTATTTCATCATTCTGGATTCTCTTCCAGAACTGAAAGTTGAACGGATAACCGTGCAATGAGTTTATAAACTTCTTCCAATGGTTATTGGCATCCTTATCATGAAACTGGGCTGTAGCCAAGACATATTTCGAACCCTTTTCAAAAGGAAGGTAGCGCAGTGTTCCAAAGAAATCTCCGGTCAGGTTGTCTTCCAGTCGGTCTGAGAGATTGCTGCCGGTCTGTGAAATCTTATTATGTATTTCTGCGATCATGACATCTATTCACCTTCATTCCGATTAATGGATAACTATCTATATAATTCCATATCAATAATCGACTTCCTGCCGGATTTTGCAAAATTATTGAGTTTCCCGATACTTTAGTTGGAAATTCAGCGCTTTTTAAAGAATTTTGAAGGATTGCGACGAATAACTAATATACAACCAGGTGTGATGCGGCATATTGAAAAATTGGTTAATCGAAAAAGGTGCATAAAAGAGGGAGGACCTTAAATGAGTCTTACAGATATGATTGATGAACTGGCTGCTTATCCAAGTAATGACCGAACGTTCAATCAGTACAGTTATAACTATGAACTGGGCAAGCATACACGTAAAAATCTATTTCTTTACTTGAGAGCGATGAGTAAGATAAGCTGCCACACGTTTACTTGTTGGTGAAGCGCCCGGTTATCACGGATGCAGATGGACCGGTATTCCGTTTACCAGCGAGAAGGTCATTTTGAGTCATCTGAGTTCTCAATTTTTATTAAATCAGGACTACTATGTATCCCCAGAGGGGCATGCCGAACAAACGGCAACCATTGTCTGGGACGTGCTGGATCAACTTCATAGATATCCATTAATGTGGAATGCTTTTCCTTTCCATCCTTTTCAGAGAGACAACCCTACGAAGAACAGAACTCCTACAATTTAGAGAACTGAAAGTAGGCAGTGTCTTTCTTGATGGGCTGATTCCTCTGTTTGATATCAAAACGATTATTGCGGTAGGCAATAATGCAGAAAATACACTGAATAGAATCGGGATTAACTGCTACAAGATTCGTCACCCATCCCATGGAGGGAAGCAAGATTTTATTCAGGGTATGAAGACTAATTGTGTTTGAGAGATTTTATTAGGAATTTGCGATTGTGATTGATATCCGATTTCAATTCAATTAATGGGCTACTATCTATAGAATTAACGTCCTGTCAGATTACTTGATCTCTGGTATGATAGAAGCAATTAATGTCGAGTTGATCAGTGCCTTTTTAAATTCTGGCAGGTGAATTTCGTAGTGATCAGACAAAGATGCTCGCTTTCTGACCTATATTTTATTTTTGCGGACAATGTTTACCAAAAAAATATGAGCGATGCTGAGTTTAAGGCACTGATCAATTTCTATGCCCTTTTTTACGGCCGTATTATTATACCAGACACATTTTTTATCAATAATCAGCATCTCTTACGGCTGATCGGAACAAAGGGTGGAGAAGACTATCTAAAGGGTCGGATCATTGTCCCGGCGTTAAGAAACAACATGAAGAGCCTGGCAGACTTGTATTCCGGCTTTGAGAAAAATCATACTCTGGTGTCTGACCATATGGATAAAGGGGAAGAACTGGGGATTCTTGAAAGTGTGACCAGTGATCAATGCCTTAAATGGAATAAAAGCGATATTGCCCAGAACTTTACACGGAATATTGCCGCAAATCTTGGGAATCTTGAACTGGATACAGTTCAGAAACGTGTCTTTCAAGATCAGGTTCTGCAGCAATCAAGGGATAATGTACCAATGACGCGAAAACGTCTGAGAGATCTCATTTTGCATATGATCCAGCTGGATGAACGAGCAAAGTCGACACTTCTGAATTATATTGATATTAATTACAATTTCAACATACCCAACTATTTTCAATGTTCCGCGGCCTATCCGGAACGCATCGCTAAACCTCATGAGGAAAAAGTTTCTCCGGATCAGGTTTTCTTCAAGGAGCATCACTGGTCCCAGCGTCAGGCACAGGTCATTGCGAAAAATAATACTGTGTCAACTTCAATTTTCAATATGGGCATCCTGTCCTCATTGCAGCCTGATCAGATTCTCTACATTCGAAAACAGAAAGAATACAAGCGATTAATGAAGAGCTTTCGCAGGATGGGGAATGCCAGAAAAGAAGAAGAGATTGAAGACAGCATATTCGATTTTATCTATATGTATGAAAATGAATTACCAAAGATCGTAACCAGAGACATTAAACAACAGGTCGTCAAGCAACGGAAAGTGCTGAGGATCCAGACACTGTTCAAGGGTGCAACAAACGAAGGAACCGATCTGGGAATAAATTATATCGGGATGGCACTGGACGGTGTCGAACAGATGATAGGTTCCAGGTTGATCGGCCAATTGGTTAATATTGTGACGGGGCCGATGGCGAAGAAAACGCAAAGAAAAATCAATCGCCTGGATTTTAAGGGAAGATGTAAGGTTGAACAATTGAAGAATGATCGGAATATTTATGATACGATTCGTTCATTTTCCCTGAATTCGCTCAGAAAGTAGGCTCTGTTCATGGATCGACAGATTATTTATCAGAATGATTTTTTTAATGTTTACATAGATCACAGAAATGTCCTTTCACTCAAAAACCTTAAGGGCGGAGCGGCTGTTCTGCCTGTAACATCGGACAATAAACTCATTTTGCTTAATATATACAGAGCAGCATTTGGAAAGCAAATGCTGGAGATCCCAAGAGGTTTTCGCGAAGAAGGGGAAACGACACGTCTGGCAGCAAGCAGAGAGCTGATGGAGGAAATTTCAGGGATCAGTGATCACTATATTAACTTAGGCACTATTCATCCGGACAGTGGGATCATTGATGAAGAACTGGCTATATATTTGGCACTCAATGTGACATGGGATATCACAAAATTGCAGTCCGAGGAGGGCATTAAAAACGTATGCCTCCTTGATTTCTCTGACGCGTATCGAATGGCCGATAATGGAGAAATAACGGACAGCTTTACGATTGCCGCGTTACTGCGGAGCAAAAAATATCTGCTTGAATAATGATTATTTATGTAACTTCAGAATATGGAGTGATGATCTATGCGTCTTCTTGTCGCCGGCGGAGCCGGATTTATCGGCAGTAACTTTGTCCATCATATGATCAAGTTCCATCCTGAGGATACAGTGGTGAACTATGATCTGTTGACTTATGCCGGCAATCTGGAGAATCTGAAGGATATAGAAGATCACCCCACTTATCATTTCGTTCACGGGGATATTCGTAATCGTGAACTGCTGGAATATGTCTTTGATCAGTTTGACATAGATACGGTGGTCAACTTTGCGGCCGAATCACATGTGGATCGCAGTATCACCGAACCGGATCTGTTTGTAAAATCCAATGTGTTAGGCACACAGAATTTGCTTGATGTCGCGAAAAGCAAGCAGGTGACGAAGTATCTGCAAATCTCAACGGATGAAGTGTATGGTTCTCTAGGAGCAGATGGCTTTTTTACGGAAACCACGCCACTTGCACCAAACAGCCCTTACTCAGCGAGTAAGGCCTCTGCTGATCTGATGGTTCGGGCTTACTATGAAACGTATGGAATGAATATAAACATCACACGCTGCTCTAACAACTATGGCCCCTATCATTTCCCGGAAAAGCTGATTCCACTGGTGATCACGAATGCACTGGAAGACAAAGAACTGCCGGTCTATGGCGACGGACAGAATATCCGCGACTGGCTGTATGTGGAGGATCACTGCGCAGCCATTGATCTGGTGCTACATAAAGGTAAACCGGGTGAAGTCTATAATGTCGGTGGTCATAATGAAAAACGGAATATCGATATTGTTGAACTGATCGTTGATACACTCGGTAAATCCTGCGATCTGATCAAACATGTCTCTGACCGTCCGGGCCATGACCGCCGCTATGCGATTGACCCGACAAAAATCGAAACTGAGCTGGGATGGAAACCGCAATATACGTTTGAGACGGCGATCAAGAAAACCATTCAATGGTATCTTGATTATGAAGACTGGTGGCGTAAGATCAAGTCCGGAGAGTATATGGACTATTACAAGAAGCAGTATGGGTCGAAGAGCTATGTCAAGTAAGCCATTAGTGACAGGGGCACATGGCCAACTATTATCCGTTCAAGCTTTATAAAGGATTCATATAGTTTGGTCAAAGTGACAAGGAAATTAGGGGAGAGACTTTAAATGGAGCAAAAGAAGTGCTTCTTGATATCTCCAATTGGAGAGGATGAATCAGAAGCGAGAGAAAAAGTAGATTCACTTATTGATGATGTTTTAGATCCTCTTTTACAGAGAAGAGCTTATAGAGTATATGTGTCTCATCGTATAAGAAAAACAGGTTCAGTATTGGAACCAATAATAGGGCACATATTAAATGATGATTTAGTTATTGCTAATTTAACAGGTTTAAATCCAAATGTTTTATATGAATTGGCAATTCGTCATGCTTGTAACTTGCCAGCGATTGTCATTGCAGAAAAAGGTACTCGACTTCCATTTGATCTCACAGATGAGAGAACCTTTTTCTATACTGATAGTTTTCATGGAGCATCATTGTTGACGGAGGATCTGAATGAAGTTCTTAGTGAAATGGGACAAAATGAAGAGTATGATAATCCAATATATAGATCAATCAGTGCAGAAAATATTATGAAAGGTAATAAATCATCTAATTTTGAAAAAAGTATTATTGCTCGTTTCAATAGACTGGAGAGTCTCATAAAAAGTAATCGTTATCAAAATTTAATTCCTAATACAGATGATATCATTAACATAAGAGTAAAAATCAATGAGCCACAGGAAGAAAAATGTTTTAAATTGTTTGAAAATCATCTTTTACAATTATCTTATATAACTTCATTTATAAAGATTCCTAATAAAAACGCTGGAAAGGATTGTTTTAAATATTTAATTCCAAGTATAAATAGTCAGGAGTTTCTAGCTCGTATTACTTTTGATTTGATGAAGTATTTTGAAAAAAATAATATTGGTATTTTATTACAAGGTGCCGGAATTGGTTACGGAGATTGAGCGAGTGAAAAGGTACCCTTTATCAAAACTTGATTTTGACAGTTGTGGCCACATTCGTCGGGGTCTCAAACCCATTGTTGATTCTTTTGCAATAATTCTCAGTTTCTTCTTTATGTGCTTGGACTCGAGTTTGTCAGTATTAGTACACTAATATTAATGATTAATTTCTTGGATCTCCATATTATGCTTTTTTCTAAGTATATTAAACCTGAATTATTCATAGCACTAAACCTTAGAGGTGATAAACGTTGAGAAAACAAGATTAACCTGGATTTCTTATTTTCACCCATTAAGTGAAAAAAGTGAATGAAAAAGGAGCCCCTCCTTGGTATGATTAATTTGTGAGAACCAAACATACAAGGTAAGGGGACTCCTCATATGATCAGTGTAAAAGAAACGTCGCTTCAGTTCAATAAAAAAATCAAGATCGATTTTTCAGGTGGGGCTCTTTCCTCCGACTCAGGACTGCTGCTCTATCGGGAATTCGA
>NZ_KB899067.1 GCF_000377985.1 Sporolactobacillus vineae DSM 21990 = SL153 | reverse complement strand
TTGGAGCTTCTACCAACTCCTGAATGAGTTTTTCCAGATTGGCCTCCTGATTCGACTGCCGAATCTGATGCATTTTGAGCTCAAAGGCTTTGATATACTTTCTAACCGTTTTTCGATCAATTCCTGTTTCTCTCGCAATCTCTCTTTGTGATCGTCCCTCCCTTAAGTACTTCAATAAAATATCACGTTTCTGCATCAAAATAATCGTCATCCCCATCTCCCCACAGCTGACAATCTGATCATCTGTGGGTTAATTATATCTAAGTGGGGGAATTTTCAATGACTTTCCTGGGGTACTTTTAGATTACTATATACACCGGTTTGATCGTTAAGACAACATGACCGCTGATCCAATGATGATCTGGCCTAATTTTAACATCAATACTGTAATGATAAGAATCCATGCGAGTTCCTCCAGTCTCCCGGTTTATTCACTCACTTAAATGAGCTCAATCCTTCACAATCTTGAATGTTTCATCATCCCGGCGATTGTCCCGATTCTCGATGTACTCCTTGATCATGTCCTCCGTCACCGTTCCCACCGCATTGCAAAAGTAACCAGGTGCCCAGAGACTCTGGCCCCAATATCTTTGTTTCAATTCCTTGAACGCTTCCTGTAACATTTTTGAAGAACGTTCCTTCAGATATTGCAGGAGTTTGCTCGGTACCAGATTGGGCGGACAGGAGACCAAAAGATGCACATATTCCTTCCCGACACTCCCTCGGACAATTTGTATATTGCGAGCTTCACAGCCCCGCCAGATAAGTTCTTTCAGTCGGACAGCAATTTTGCCCCGCAAAATTTTAGAATGATACCTGGTCGTCCAGACAATATGATACTGAATATCATAGACAGTGTGACTTCCGCAGTGGATATAACCCATTTTAGTCACCTGACATTATTATAGCAGAGCTTTCAGAGGCTACTAAGTTCCACCGATCCTGAAAAGATCTACTGTCATTAACTAAATATTAGCCTTAATCCAGTTGTCCAAATCAGTAAGATCATAGGTTCTTTCTACTTGAGTCAATAATGATTCCAATGTTACGGCACTCATTGTTGATATAAGTGTGTCTTCAATATTAGCAACGAAGATCTTATAAAAATCGATATTTTCGAGTGGAGCAGCCAGCGAAAAACCTCCAGATTTACCCGTTGAAGATTTGACAAGGCCTTCATTTACCAATGCTTTAATGGTTTTCTTGAGATAAGAGTGAGAAACACCAAGTCTTTCACTAAGGGCAAGAGAATTAATGGCTCTATCTTCAGGTAATCTCGACAAAATTAATAAAACGTATATAGATTGTTCCCAGCCAGATCATTTTCCTGATGCGAACGAAATCATTTTGGCAGTGAACCATAAAAATTTCGTAGCACAACATGTGTACCAAAAAGCCGGTTACATAGATAATGGAACGAGAGCAATGGGCAGACATGGAGAAATGTTTATTTTGAGAAAAAGGATTGATTAAATACTTGTAAAACCGATCTCACTATACGTTAGATGCTCATGTGAAAGGACAGGAGGGAGGATAATGTATGGTTGTCTCAAAGCGTTTATTTCGTTTTTTATCATTACTCCGCCGTACACTATAGAGCACAAGCCGGCGAGCCAGGCGAACTCCGCGATGCATTGATCGCGCTGGAAGTTTTTGAGGGCAAGGAAGATTTGATGGTCGGGGACGACTGAAATGCGAACACCCCATAAGCTGGAAAAGGACTGCCATGCGGCAACCCTTCTTGCTTTTCAGCTTTGCTCATTTTTGATCCAGATACCGGTGAATGTCGTGGCTTCCGTGCAGGATGCGGTGGATTTCGATCACCTCGTCATGCACTACATAGAAAACAAGGTACTTGTCAACCGGCATCCGGCGGTAGACTTGGCGGAACTGCCCGCCGTGATACACCTCGTACATCTCCGGAAATTCGGCCAACTCGCGTATTTTTTCGACGATACGGTCGTACTGCTGCACTGCCGTCGATTCATAGAACTGTACCAGATAATCCACGATGTCCTCAAGGTCTTTCACCGCGATGGGCAGCATCACAACCTTACGCATTTTTATGACCCACTTTATCCGTCAGTTTTTTCCGCAGTTCCCGAGAAACGTCGGCAAAGTCGTAGCGGGTGGGGTTACTCTCCGCCTGTGTCTCGGCTTCATGCAGTGCGGCCTCGATGCGCTTGGACGACTGGATACCCTCGTATTGCTCCAAACTCATGACAACCATATCGCCGTAGCCATTTTTAGTCAGGAACACCGGCTCCTTTTCCTCATGGACAATACGCGAGATCTCCGTAAAATTGTTTCGCAGGTCTGAAATCGGTCGAATATTTGGCATGATCGGCTCACCTCCTATAACGTTATTTTATCATTATTATGATAAAGTATTCAGCATCACAAATTCAACTATTTTCAAAATGCAAATGTTGTTCCGAAAGGGACGGCCCATCTGCCATTATTATGCTTTTCCGGATCCGGAATAAGCAGATATCAAGAAAAAATCGCACTAAAAATGAGCAGTATAAAATGAGTTCCAAGAAATATTTTAAAAAAGGTATCAACAAATTTGTTTTTCTCAACAAAAATACAAATAAGCATCAATAAAGGAGCGATAATCAAAGCGATGTTTTTATTTAAAAACCAGTTGTTATAGCCGTACTCTATTTGAATAGAAGAGGGTGCAAAAGGATAGTAGAGCAATGAACATATGATTGAAACGATCAGAAATACAATCTTCGTTTTCCGTTGAAGAATAGGATTAAATAAGTCGAAAATATAACGCTGCAAAGTAATGACTCCCAATGATAGACGCCTTTTATCAACGACACAGGAGAAACGAACCACGAGCCATAGTTTATTCTTCAACAGAAATAATCGATTTCTTGTAGATCTCAATTTTCTTATCCAGGTGGTTGAGGCTTTTTTCTAATGCTTTCATCTGCTCGAGTATGGATACTCTGTGCGCGCGGAGCATTTCCAATCGTTCTTTCGTCGTGTTGTCACCATTATATCAGCTTCGCATATCTTTGTATTTCTCTTAACGGCATCGCTGTTTCTTTCAGTCTCAGTATGAAATCAACCCAGGCCTTATCCCTCTCGGTGTACTGCCTTTGATTATGCTTTCGCTTATAGTGTACCCAGAGCATTGAATGCAGTAGCCGTAGCAAAGGAAATCTTTCAAGAGAAAGGAATCATCTAAATTACTGTTTTTTCAGGCAATCCGTTCTTTGAAAGAAGACCGGATTGCTTTTTTCGCAGCATCCCCCTGCTTACCAGCTTCGTGATTTGCCCTTAGACAGACCGTTCCGTTTTGAACTTTGATTTTAATTATTGTCTCATTGATTCCATTAGACGGCCCCAATAATTACAGTGAAGCTGCAGATGTCTAGTTGATTAGAGTGATTCATCTATAGAATGACACCGCAAAGTCAATTATAATAACCACAACTCATAGAACAGGGAGTATCATAGAACATTAAACCCTTGATCCACTTAATAGTGTCAAGTCATGAAGTAGCTCTACACAACATTTTTATCTATTCTCGATAGAGAAAGAAAAATTTTATAAATCAAAGCCCCAAACAATGCCCCAAATGAATTTAAGAGTATATCATCAAAGTCTGTGGCTCTCTCGGCTCCATAAACGTACTTTGAAGAAATAATATTATATAAGAGTTGAATCAGTTCTATAGAAATTGAGCAAAAGAAGATCGAGATCAAGGATCTTTTCAGTGATCTGCCAAAGAAAAGTAAAAAGAAACATAGCGGAGAGAACATAAATAAATTTCCGAAAATTTGTATGTAGGTTGCTAATGAAACTGGCGAAGCGAAAGTATCGATTATGGTACGTAACGGTAAAAGGTTAACTGCCTCCCATGGAAAATGAAATGTTCCTGTAAACTGATTATGAGTAAATGCAAACCAATATGACGATAAACCAAAGCTAATGGTTAACACATAAACAATCCACAGGTAAAATTGATACAACAGAAACACGATGCCGTTAAATAATTTGTCTATTCTTATTCGTGTCGTCAAAAAGTAAAATATCAAGTTGAATATTGTCAGGTTAACGAAAACTCCTAAGCATAATGCTGTTAATGATTCACCAGAATGATGAAATGCATTAAGGAATAAGTAATAATCTGAAAAAAAGGAGAAAATCATCTCAAGAATAATCCCAGCAATAAATAATCGCCTTTTATTATTCATTACCTTCCTCCTCGAAAGTGCAGATCAGTAGATTCGACCGAGAATTTAAACTATCAGCTTGATTTGACTCCACTATGATTTCCGTCTCCACCTGATAATTGCCATCTTCTCAAACACATTCGAGAAAGAGCACTGAATTCCTGCAAGAATTAAATACAATCGTGGGAGATATGGCGAATGTATTATGAACGGACAAGGTCTCCGTCAAACGATGGACAACAACCATCGTCACTTTCCGGACATTAACGAAAAGCAGAAACATCTGCTTAAAGCGTGATGAAATCACGAATAATGCCCGAACAAGACAAAAAAGGATTTTGCTTGAACTTAGTCGAATATTTAACAATGTACAAAAATACGTATCGATCTGAGGAGAATTTAAATTAGTCCGAGATAATCAACACTCTTTAAAAATTTTTGCAATCGCACTGATTACTGCATCTTGCCAAAGTAAAGAGGTGTTTTGAATGAAAAAAGTCATCTTTTTTCTTATCGGCGCCGGCCTGGGTGTTATCTTTTTTATTCTTGGAATCGCTTTAAAGAGTCCACTCCTTTTCATGAATATCAGCGGAATTGCCGGGCTGATCAGTCTGTTCATTTCCGGGACCACTGTGGGTGCTTTTGTTTCCGGAGACAGAGTACGGGCAAATTACTGGTCGGAGACGAAGACCGGACGCAAAGAACGCATCGAACTGGCCATCGATACTGCACTTCTGGGACTTCCCCTTCTCGCTGCTGCCATCTGTATCTATTTTGTTAGCTATTGACCGGCCAAATGGGGGGGATAAAAAATGGATCAGCAAAAGAACCACCGCGAACAAGGCGATAATTTTGACCGCACATTTATTGGAAAGCCCGGCTGTATGCTTACCCTGATCGCTCTTTTTATTCTCATCATTATTATTGGCGTCTTTCTCGTCAAGTAGAGCACAGAACTAGCCCTCCTGATAAAAGGGCAGTAGTCGGTAAGAGTAAGTCGTGCGGTCATATATAGAAAAAAGTAATCCACCCGGCTTCACATCCTGTGATGGATTACTTTTTGTGATTCGTGCAGCGTAATGATCGCTTAGCGGTTTTTGTTATCGCCTTTCCGTTGGTGTGCAACCACCAACGGGTGTTATTGTTAGTTCTTTAATTTATATTATACACAAAAAACCATAAGTTCAACTTTTAGATATTTCTTTCGCGCTTAATTGTTCATGTGGTCATCCGTGATGCCACGAAAAGCAAGTTTCCAACTAAAACCGTACATGTTTCCTCATTCCGCTCGATACTGAAATCCTTCCGGGTACCAGGATTCCCACTCTTTTCTGAGCACTCCGTATCCAATGGAATCGTAGTATTCCCCGTCAACGATGCGTGCCTTACGGAAACAGGCTTCTTTTGTATAACCAAGTTTTTCGGCCAGTCTCATCATTCCGAAATTCCCCGACCAAGTACGCAGATCAACGCGTACGATTTCCGGCATCGCCTGAAATAGGTAGTCCGTCCAAAGAGCGAGTGCTTCATAGCCTCTTCCCTTACCCCAATGCTCCGGATTGTAGACAGCGATCCCGATACACAGCCAGTTTGTTTCCCGGCTTTCCCAGTATCTGCCGACTTCACCAATCAGCTGGTTTGTCTCTTTATCCGCGATGGCAAGACCATTTCTTGGTGTCTCTAAACTTTTTGATTCTTCTTTTAAAAAGTATTTTTCAATCCGATGAACTTCTTCATCTTGTGATTTTCTTGGATAATAGGGACCGTCAAACTTTTGCCAGTATCTGCCCGGAGACCTCCAGAAAATCCAGTCGTCCTTGTCTTTTAATGTCCAGTCACGCAGGATGATCTGTTTCCCTTCATAAAAAATCATGATTTTCACTCCATTAATCTTCCATGTTCTGAGGGGTTCTGAAGCTGATTCCATCCAGCCGGATGTGCAGATCCCCTTTCTTAATGCCCAGAATAAAGTCCTTCACATCCTGATTTTCAACGATCTTTAATCAGCTGCAGCATGTCCGGGTTCCCCGCAACATGAGCACTCATTTCTTTGAAAAGCAAATGATAGATATCCAAGGCTGCACCGGCCTGCCAGTCTGCAGGCAAAAATGATTTCGGCAATATCGGATCCTTAAGTAAAATCGTCCCGAATTGTTCACCTAATTCCAGTACATGAAAAAAAGCATCCCAGGAATTCGTCTGCTTTTCGGACCAGGCTGATTTCTTTTCATTCGCCCAGGCAATAAAATCTGTATACATCACATTAATCCCTTTCAAATCCCAGATCTCCTGTACCCTTTGATCCAAGTCTCCATAGACAAAGTCACCGGAAAAGACACTGACGTACGGTTGAACCTCCAGCGCTGAAAACATACTTCTTAATGTCTGCAGTTGATCATGAGGCGAAATGAATACACTCTGGAAAAGCTGACCATAACCGAGATCAAGCAGTTCCTGTCTTAAGTTATTCCGCAATCGTCTGAGCGACTCCGGAATCTGATACGTCACCAGCTGCCAGCTGCCGCTCCATTCCCGCTCCTTCAAGGCCAGCTTGTCCTGAAATGCCCGGATAAAGAGCAAACCTCCCGGGGTGATAAAATAAGCATGTCCGGAATGGTCCACGTATCCTGATTTCTTCAGCCGGGTCAGCGCATTGCGGACAGACTGCGCAGAGTAGTCTCTATTGCTGTAAATATGAAGTAATTCAGAAATCGCGATCTTTGGTTTCCGCATCAGAATATACAAAATCTGCTTATCGAGCGACAGCATTCAGATCAGTCCCTTCCTTCCATTAGTCTACACAAATCCTCTTCCCCTGTAACGAGAAAATAAATAACATATTAATAGACGTTCGTCATATTTAATATTATAATTCAAGAAAAGGATCCGGATTCCTTAAATCATGAACAACGAGGCGACTTTCCTGATGAAAAAGAGTTCATTTCTGTTTTTCCTGACCATGTTTCTGATCGGGACAGATACATTCCTGATTTCCCCACTTTTGCCGGTGTTAACTGAAACATATAAGATTCCTGCTGCGATCTCAGGCTGGCCGTCTTCGCGCTGGCCACATTTTTCTGCGGCTGGGCAGCAAGTTCCTGGACAATGATCCTCTTCCGTTTAATCGCCGGGATCGGCGCTACTTTCGTCAGCTCTCAGGTTTGGGCCGCCATTCCGCAGCTTGTGGCCAGAGAAAACATCGTCAAGTCGATGGGCTATGCGACAGCAGGTCTATCAATATCACAAGTTGTCGGTATCCCTATCGGCAGCTATCTTGCCGCCCTGTCCTGGCGCGTTCCGTTTTTTGTGACAGCAGGGTGTTCCCTGTTCTTGATAATTGCTATCTATATGTTGCTGCCTGCGATTCCTGCCCATAAAATAAGAGGTCGGAAGCCGACTCTTTTGGCCCCGTACAGGACACTGTTTCATACACCCCGGGTGATCGAGTATCTGCTCGCTTATCTCCTGTTTCAGACGGGGAACTTTGAAGCGTTTTCCTTTATCGGCTCCTGGTACTCGGCGAATTTCTCACTGCAAATTGCTGGGGTAGGCACAGCGATGATGGTATTAGGCATTGGCAATGCAATAGGCTCACTGTTCGGCAGCAGATTGATCAGAAGACTTGGTGAAGCCAGATCCTTGTTTCTGTCTTTTTGTGCTTATCTCATTTTCTATATCCTGCTTCCCTTTTCCCGCTCACTTTTGCAGGCCGAAAGCATCCTATTCTTGATCTTTATGCTTGGTGGATTCATCTTCCCCGTCTTCATGAGTACGATGCAGAGCCTGACGTCCACAGCAAGAGGGACTGTTTCCGCATTAGCCAATGCGGCGATGTACCTCGGAACCACGATCGGCGGAATCATCGGCGGGCTACTGTTCAGCCGTTTCTCTGGTTTCATCGGTGTCGCCTTGTTCACGGTGCTGGCTTATAGTGTATCACTGTCCGTCTATGCCAGCAGCGGTCTGTTTCGTAAGCAGGAAAAGAAGTCATAAAGCGTTGATTGATTCATGGCATACCTCTTCTTATTGTTTGGGCCGAACATATGTGTCATAATATGTTCTATCTTAAGCAAGACAATGGGATGTGAGAACCTGGTGAAAGAGTATTATCTGAAAAAAGCAAAGTGCATGCTGCGTTACAATGATTTCCCAGGTGATGAACCGGCAATTCTGTTTCTGCATGGAATCGGTTGTCCGGGCTCGTTTGACTACCCGCAAGTGGCCGCACAGGAGGAACTAAGAAATCACCGGTGTATCTTAATTGATCTGCTCGGTGCCGGCTACAGTGAAATCATGGGATCCTCCTGAGTCAAAGAGGGAATCGGCCGATATATATCCAGATCGGCTGATAAATCCTGAAATCGGACGATAAATCCCCAAGTCAAAATTTGATCCAATCAGACATTTTGTTTCGTCCATATGAGAATCGTGTCATTACGCCTGATTTGCATTGGATTCGGTTCACTTTTTTTGTTTTTGCTCTTTTTTTCACAGTATTCTTCGTAAACTGCGAAACATCTTCTTTAATAATTGCTATTGGCAACCCTTTTAATTCTGGAATAATTGTCAATTGCCAAAAATAAAAATCCAAAACCTGCGATGATAATGTGACATTACCTATTCAACCTTGTATTCTCCCAAATAAGATGACCCAATTATCATACCCGCAGGCACCAAGCTCATGTTGGCTGAGATCACTCGCCCGAGCAAATGTGTAGGAATTAGGTTCTGCCATCACCTTGACCAACATGACCTACTTTTTCCTTTTCAGACGAGTTCAATCAATCCAACACATACCCTCAACAACTTCAGTTTCCAGCTTATTAGAAACTCCACTCTGCCGCCAGCATCCCAAAAATACAGTGATCGACATAGTGATCATACATCCATTCAGCCTGGCGGATGCACCCTTCCATTTTAAATCCCAGTCTTTCCGGAATGCTTCTGCTTTTTTGGTTCTGTGCTGCTGCACGAATTTCAACTTTGTTAAGCATGATCTGCTTGAACGCATAATCAGTTAATGCGCTGGCAGTTTTCGTCATTATACCCCTGCCCTGATAATGCTCTCCAAGCCAGTAGCCTATCTCTGCCGTTTTATTTGTCCAATTAATCAGATTAATTCCTGCTATACCGACGATTAGTCCATCAAGTAAAATCACGAAATCCATGCCTCTGCCGTTAGCATGATTTCTCAGACTGAGCTTTATAAAAGATTTTGTATCTTCAGCTGTTGCCGTCCCGTCAACCCAGGGAAGCCATTTTCTTAAATAGTCTCTTGACTGATCGATCAGTTCAAAGATCCGCTCCGCATCTTTTAAATCAATTAGCCTTAGAGAAACATGTTCATCAATTTTAATTGTGAGCATCAGTAAACTCCCCTGTCTGTGTTAAATAGTACCGCTTACCTGGCAGTGGAGTCATCCCTCTTCATCCCCTAACAGGTATTTTCTGATAAACAATCAACACGTCACCATTCTGATTTTTTTTCGATCTTCCTGAACCCCGGCGTCGCTTTTTTTAATCCTGTACCTTATAATATCTGTATTATCCTGTATTTTCTACGGAGTGGTTGAAATATGTGACCTGTCATTATCATAAGTGCACGACCGATCTGTTGGATAGCTGCCTGGTGAGTGCGTCTGCGCGCTCATTCGGTTTGCGTTGCATTTAAAACAGAAGGGATTATGATAATGACAAAAGAACATTCATTCCGGTATCTCTGGATCGGGCAGTCTTTGGCCAATTGCGGGGATGTATTTTACATTGTCGGATTAATGACTGTGGTCTACGCGGTGACACGGTCAGCCATATTCATGACCGTTGTCCCTTTTCTGACGACCTTTATCCGATTTATCAGCGGTATTTTTGCTCCGCTGATTTTGCATAAGCTGGGTTTAAAAGGCGCACTGGTCCATTCGCAAGTGGGCAAGTCTTGCTTCTTACTGTTTATGGCACTCGCTTTGACGTTGCAGCTGTTTGGGCCGGATTTTCTGATCATCTTCTTTTTCGTGGCCTGTATTAGTTTTCTTGATGGGTGGGCTTCACCTGCCAGAAATACGATGGTGCCGCTGCTGGTCGATCAGGACCGGCTGGTCAAAGCGAACGGCTTTCTGGCCATTCTCGATCAATCCATTAATTTGAGTGGATGGGCGCTTGGAGGTATGCTGGCAGCTCTGATTGGCGGGTCAGCTCTAGTCTGGGTCACTTTTCTCCTGTTCGTGATTTCAACCTTTTTTATGTTCAGGATCCGAATCGACTCTTCGAAGCATGTGCCGACAAACGCTGAGTCACCAACCGGGAAACTTGAGGTCATGAAAGAAGGCTGGCACGCAATCTGGCACACGCCTGCTTTACGAATCATCAGCCTTGTGGAAGTGATTGGTACTGTCGCTTCGGTCGTTTGGATGGCGGCGATTGTCTTTGTATTTGTACGTCAGGTCCTTCATGTTAATGAATCATGGTGGGGGTTTATCAATTTCAGTTATTTCGCCGGTCTGATTATTGGCGGCCTGATCAGTGTCCGGCTTTCCAGTCAAATCAATAAACATTTGAACATCGTTGCGTCAGCGGGCGTGCTCATGACCAGCGCAGCCTCATTGTTCTTCGGCTGGAATACCCTGCCCTTGCTTGCATTGTTTTTTTCTGCAGTTGTCGGGCTTTTCGAACAGCTAAAAAGCGTGACTTTTGCGACGCTTATCCAGACAAATGCAGAGCTGCAATCACTGGCCAAAGTGTATTCTGCTCAGGATGCGATGTACTCCTTATCCTACGGCCTGGCGACTTTGGCCTTTGGGTATTTCACCGATAAAATTGGCGTGCAGCTTGTGTTCACTTTGTCCGGTGTCCTGCTGTTGATATCTTTTATATACGTTCTGGTTTTCAATCGTTACCTTATCAGGCCAGAAAGTGTCCGGGCGAACAGTTAATCATCCGGCTGGAGAGACTTTTGAATTCTGTAAAAACGTAAGCGTCAAATAATGGACACCTAGGATCGTCATCCGGATCATGGGATAATACATTCATCAAAGATAGATGGAGATGAATCTCATGACCTTGAACGAACGAGATTTGTTATGGAAAGAACGTATCGAATCCTTCGAATCCAGCGGTCTGAACGGTGCGCAATGGTGTCGGTCTCAAGAGATCCCGGTGAAACAATTTCGTTATTGGCATAAGAAACTGCGCCGCAGGGCTGCTGCCCAAACACAGGAACCGAAAAGGAACCGATGGACC
>NZ_KB899066.1 GCF_000377985.1 Sporolactobacillus vineae DSM 21990 = SL153 | reverse complement strand
ACCCGGAGTTGCTCGGGTTTTCCTAACCGCTTCATTTGTCGGAGTATTGCCGAAGCCTGATTAGGCATCATCCCGATATAATCCGGCTGGCGCCGGCCTTCCGGAGCGACCGCCATGGCAATCTTATCCTTAGAAACATCCAAACCGACGTAAATTATGTTATGATTCATTATGCTAGCTCCCTTCGCGTTGTGGCTCTGTTTGAAGTCCTTGATGCATTTTTATTGTACTTCAATCAACCCACGTTGCTGCGATAGTGGGGCTAGTTTCGTTCATTATAACTTTTGCCTGATTAGGAGCAACTCTCCGATTCTGACATCAAGGATCATTATTAAAGCATCCTTTTGAACGGCGATCTCCCATTACAGGGTCTTGCTCATTTTTACCACATCAATGTTAATCCCACTCGGCTTATGAACAATCTCTTGGCCATAAACACAGTAGCCAACAGACTGATAGAGATGCAGATTACGACCAACACTCTGACGCACTCTGCAGCGTATTTCATGTTTACCGTTTTCAAGAGCCACACTTTCAAGTTCCTGCAGAATCTTTTTGGCAATCCCCTTGCCCTGTTCCTCTGGAGTGACGGACAAGCGAAAAAAGTACAGATGATCCTCTTTCAAAAGATACCTGATCATCCCGACTGGTCCGTCTCCTTCACTGGCAATCAGTGCCTGCTCGCCTTCTGACATAGCGGTCTGAATTGAAGCTTCAGTTTCCTGCATCGCACTCGATGGTGCAGCTGAATTCTGATACTCAGCAAACGCCCGGCGCATTAGGCTGCGAATGAGCGCGGCATCTGAACCTGCTGCAACTCGATAATCAATCAAAGACATGGAACGTTACCACCAAATTCATAATATTTTTTTGAACACATAACTGACTTTATCAAAGTCCATCTTCTCCTGATAGAAACGATGTGCTTCTTTTCTTTGCAGTCCGCTCGACAGCGCAACGGTTTCAAGATGATGATCCGCAGCCCAGTTCTGTACGAACTCCAGCAGTTTCCTCCCATATCCTTTCGATCTTTCCGCTTCATCAGTAACAAGATCGCAGACCCAGACGAACTTTCCATAGTACAAAGTGGTCATCGGCATAAACCCGGTCACTGAAACAATTCGCCCGTTAGCAACCAGAGCGAACAAATGATATTCCTCCGTTCGGCTGGCTTCCGCAACGAATTCCAGATATGCTGTTTCATCCAGGCGAACACGAAGCTGGTGCATCACCGGGTAGGCACTCAGCCACTCCTCCTTGTTTCTTAATTCTTTAATCGTCTCCATCTGACTCAGCACCTTTCTTTTTCTTTGATTGTATGCGATAACTGGTTCAGGTAACAGAGTCAGATTCAGCTAAGTCATAGGTACCAGATAGAGAATGGAGAGGATGAAATTGGTTCTGCCGTTGATTCATCCTGATGACAGCCGGCCGCTTTACGTTCAATTGTATACGTTCTTTATTAAGGAAATCCGTTCAGGCCGAATGCCTTACGGGACCCGTCTGCCCTCCAAAAGAGTTCTTTCCAGACTTTTGGGCATCAGCCTGAACACCGTCGATTATGCCTATCAGCAGCTGCTCGCTGAGGGCTATATAGAAAGCCGCCCTCGAAAGGGCATGTTCGTCATTTACCAGGATGAACACATGAACAAAGTCCGTGTTAATGATCCGGTGGCAAATGAAGCGGAGCATCAGAGCAGAGAAAAGATCGTGATCGATTTCAGTCACGGACAAGTAGACCGTGAACACTTTCCTTTCCAACTGATCCGAAAGTATTACCGGCAGATCTTTTCTCCGGAAGGTTCAATCTATTTTCAAAATGGTCCTTCTCAAGGATCCCTTCCTCTTCGAGCGGAAATTGCCCGTTATCTCTATCAGTCCAGAGCAGTATCCTGCACACCGGAACAAATCGTGATCGGTGCCGGAACACAACTTCTGCTCGGACAGCTGCTCAGCCTTCAGCCGGACCACATGCCCTTTGCCATGGAGAATCCGGGTTTTCATCGGGTCCGCGAGCTGGTCAAACAAAGTAATTTAGAACTCGCCGACATTCCAGTTGAACCGGACGGTCTGGATGAATACGGCCAACGAATTGTACCAGCCATGCCATCTTTTTTACCACCGAATGCCAAACATTTTACCAGCGATTGCCAAAGTGCTTACCACATGAAAAATCCTCTATTCTACACAGATAGAATAGAGGAATTGAGAAAATAAGATCAATTAAAAGGGATCTTGTCCAAGTTCGGCTTCAAGGAGAAGCTTTTCGCTTTTCAGTTGTTTAATCTCTTGTTTAAGCCGGTCAATTTCATCCAGCAGTCGGTCTATTTTCGTTTGTGGATCAATACCCATTTCATGAGCGGTTCCTTTGCACTGCAGCCATGCATTGAAACGATACATCCACGCTTCATCCATGATCCCTTCCGTATCCGATTGGACGGCTGGATCTTCTTTCAGCCATTGGTCAACCTCTTCTCTTTCGACTTTCACCATATAGTGATGAATCAAGCGAAAGGCTTCGTCGGCATCGAGTCTGCTCATCTGTTACTCTCCCTGTTTTCTTATTTTGTTATGGGGGACAATCATTCGACCGATGATGGGGCATTCTTTAAGCCGTGGCGTTCACGCATCGAAACGGCACCATCGATGAAAATACGGTAGGAATCGTGGACAATGCGATCCAGAATTGCTTCGGCGAGTGTCTCATTGCCGAGCTTCTGATGCCATCCCCGTGGATCAATTTGCGAGCAGAAGATCGTCGAGGCCGTCTTGTGCCGTGCTTCAGTAATTTCCAGAAGCGTTGACACTTCTTCTGTCGATAAATCAGTGAGGAGCCACTCATCCAGAATAAGCAGATCCGCTTTCGTATATTTTTTAATCAGCTTGCGATAGCTGCCGTTGGCAGCCATCTTGGCAAGGGCTAATTCATCCAGAAGCTCCGGCAGACGCCGGTAGACAACTTTGAAGAACTGCCGGCAGGCGGCAACACCGAAGGCGCAAGCGAGAAATGATTTCCCGGAACCCGTCGGACCCATTAGAATGACATTATGGTGATTCTGAATATAGTTGCCACAGGATAACTTAAGAATCAAAGCTTTATCCAGCTTGCGATCCTCGTAATACTCAATGTCTTCAACTGAGGCATGGGCATAGATCAATGACGCTGCGTTGATCAGCCGTTCCAGTTTGTTGCTTCGGCGTCGCGAATATTCGCAATCGACGAGTAGGGAGAAACGATCTTCGAAACTCAATTTTTGGAAATCGGTCTGGCCGGCCTGTTCCTGATAGGTTTCAGCCATCCCCTTGAGCTTCATTTCATACAGCTTCGTTAACGTTTGTTCGTTCATTGCTCGTCTTTCCCTCCGTAATAGGAAGCGCCGCGAGTAAAGCCATAGGAGTCATTGTTACTTTCGTTTTGGCGCTTTCGCTCTTGTTCGGCGTCGCTTTTTTTATGATTCTTCAAAATGGTTTGCAGGATTTTGACCGTCGGTCGTTCAGTGATTGAAAAGGCGGTTTTACAAGCTCGTTCGATTTCGTATTTGGAGTAACGACGTTCCAATTTCTTGAATGAAAAAATAACTTGGAGGGCTTGTTTCTCCGTCTGATAAGTCGCCAAAATGTAGCGAACGAGGCGAACTGCGGCTGAACCAATCCCTTCGGCCCAGTCCTGGGCGGTTTCCGGAGTCTGATCCACATACAATCGGTGATGCTCAGGCATATGATCGCGAAGAGTAGATAACTGGCCAAACTTTCCGTATAATCGTGGATGAGAGGCAATACGCATATGGTTGAAGAAAATTTCAACGAAATCGTCCGATAATTTTACTTCAATCTGTTGGTTGATGTACTCGTAGGGGACAGAGTAAAACATGCTTTCTACCGAGATGTGATAATCTGGACGGACTCTCACCGTTTTCCATTCAGACATCTTATAGGGTGGGTAAGGAAGGGGAGAAAGGGCAAATTTCTCCTCTTCTTCGAATGCCAAAAATCGGCTGCCTTTTTTGCGTGTACAAGGACGCTTGTTGAATTCCTCCAACTTCTCCCAAACGGCCTGGTTCAACTCGTCAAGGCTGAAACACAGTGTATTTCTTAAAGCAGCCAGAATCCAGGTGGACAAGATCCCAACGGAGCCTTCAACATTGGCTTTGTCGTGAGGTGTCCGGACGCGTGCCGGCATCACGACAGTGTGATAATAGTCTGCCATTTCTTTATAAACCGGATTTAAAACCAGTTCCCTGGCTGTGTGTCGGGTGACTCCGGTCTTTAAATTATCCGGAACCACAATCTGCGTTACCCCACCAAAATACTCATAAGCATGACGATGAGCTGTAATCCAGGACCGCAGGTTCATGGAAAACGTTGCTTCGGCATAGGATAGCTGACTGCACGGCAAGGTCGCAATGAAGAGATAAGCCTTAATCTTTTCTCCGGTATCCCTATCAACCACAGAGGCCGTGGATCCGGCCCAATCTACTTCCATGATTTCACCTGGTTTTCGGCGAATGCGCAGGGTCGCTTTATACTTTTCCGCATAGCGACTGTAATGCCTTACAAAACTTCGATAGGAATATGGGATCTTGTGATTGAGACGGCATTCAGCTTCGTATTCATGATGCAAAAGTGAGAGTGTAACGTTGGGCTTAGCCAGTTCTTCATGGATAAGTTCAAAGTTCAGTGGCTGTCGTCCTAATGCCTCCAGTGCTTTCTCTGGATAGAGAAATTTCTCAATCCACTGATCAGTCATGTCGTCCTCCAGGGGACAGACCAGACCTTTTTTCTTAGCCCTTTGGATGATTTCTGTGACCTTCTGCCGAGAATTCCCCGTACTTGAGGCAATGCCTCGTAGACTAACGCCCTCCTCATGAAGTTCCAGTACCTTTCGATAGTAAAGCAAAAAAACACCTCCTAAAAAATGAATTTGGCACACCTGCGGTGTGCTCATTCATTATACAGGAGGGATTGAGTGGTAAATAGGGTTGTCATTAATTGGTACATTCTCTGGCATTCGGTGGTAAAAAAGATGGCAGAGGTGGTACATTCCATTGGCCGTAATCACTGGACGTTGATTCCATTCAATCGATGGATCAGGGCATTGTCTACGTCACTCCGTCGCATCAATTTCCACTCGGGATGATTTTGCCTGTTTCCAAACGGATGAAGCTGATCCAATGGGCGGATACCAATGCCAATCGATACATCATCGAAGACGATTACGACGGCGAGTTCCGCTATATCGGCAAACCGATTCCTTCACTTCAAGGGCTTGATCAGGGGAAAAAGGTGATCTATCTCGGCACGTTCTCCAAATTGTTCATCCCATCGCTTCGGATCAGTTATATGGTGCTGCCCCCTTCCCTGGTTGCCCCATACCAGCAGAAATTCCGACTGATCAAACAAACTGCGTCAACATTGAATCAGCAGCTCATTTTTCGGTTTATGGAAAACGGTGACTGGCAGCATCATTTAAACAGGATGCGAACGCTGTACAAACAAAAGCACCAGATCCTTGTACAGGAACTTTCGCGGCACTTTAAAGGACAGGGAAAGATTATTGGGGAGAAATCCGGACTCCATCTGATTATCGAAATGAATAATGGAATGAGCGAGCAGGAACTGATTGAGTCTGCAAGGGCCAATGGCATCAAGGTCTATCCGACATCGATTTACTATGCGGCGAACCGCACTCCTGAGCATCCGCAGATCCTCCTCGGCTACGGCGGCTTGACAGAAAATGAGATCCGGGAAGGAATAAAACAACTGGCCCACGCATGGAGATAAGATGACAAGGCTAATCTGGATTACCCTGGAAGTAAACGCTCCAGTTTAACAGTTTGTAATTTAAATCCTGAAAAATCATCTTCGTACTCGTCAATCAGTCGGAATCCATGCCGTTTATAGAAAGATTCACCGATGGTATTCCCTTTCTCGACGTCTACAGTGATTCTTGAAATCCCGTTTAATTTCTGAAGTGTTTCTTCTAACAAAGCACTCCCTGCTCCCTTTCTTTGCTTATCGGGGAGAACATAGATTGCTGCAAGTTCTGCATGCTTTTCTTGAACAAATGAATTGCCAAATCCAATGATCTGACTATCTTCCTGAGCAACAAGAAACAGGGATCCATTGATTCTCTCTTTTAGCCGCTGAGTTGAGTAAGCTATACTTAGAAATTTTTGTTGCACATTTATCGAGATAAGCAGCCTATAAGTCTCCTGCCAAGTAATCTGAGCAATGGTTTGAATCTGACCGATATCGTTGAATCCCGCCTCGCGGATTACCATTTTCTCCAACATCACCTTTCTCCATGTGCGGCTGAAGAGGGTCCGGATTCAAAAATTAGTTATCATAGACTCTGGATAAGTAATCTGACAGTGCCTCTTTAATTTTCCCGTGCTTTTCCGGGTTGAATTGTTTCTCCTCATCGAACCAATTTGAGGCATCGTACAGCCAGACCGGCATTTTCCTCCGCGTTTCATTCTCCCACTCATACCTGGGAAATATATGCGCATGCAAAAATGCATCGGTGTTCCCCAATATGTCGTAATTGACCCGAACCGGATGGCACACATGAATGATTGCGTCACCAATCCGGCTCATATCGGTTAAAAACTGAGCGCGCTCAGAGATGCTTAAGTCATTAAGTGATGGCACTTCTTTCTTCGGAAGCAGCACACAATAACCGGGCAGAAATTGTGTATCACCGATGACCGCGTAACCGCTTTTCAACTCAGCTAGAACCATCGGATTTGTTCCTTGTTTAGCTGACAGAATTCTGTTTTCTTTCCAATTCATATGTATAACCCCCAAATTCTGATATTCCTATAGCCCATGTCAGACTTCTGACAATACGTAAATTCAGATAAAAATAAAGATAGCCAAGAAGAAGGATAAATCATCTTTTAATACGACACCATATTCGCGTGATCTCTTAAGATCTGATCCTGATCAATCGCTCCGGTCGCGCCCCAGTTATACATTGGGTCGATTTTCCCTGAGACAGTCCCCTGAAGCAAGAAGGTGCCGAACGTCGTCGGCTGTATTGAGTTATAATGACCGACCTTGTGATCGTGGAAGAAGACGTCCTTGTTATTCCGAACTGATAAATAAAATTTCAGATCATCGCGATACATGAACGGATCCATCAGTGAATAGTCTGATTTTCCCCAGAACGTCAGGACCTTTTGAACCGGCTTCGTCTGCGGCGCATTATTTACTGCTTGAACCGCCTTTCTGGAGTAGGTGGTTGTGCTTTCAATCGCGTAGTTATGGTTGAAGTTCACGTAGATCCGAATCGACACGCCTTTGAAGTTCGGATTATTGCCGACCGCATGCAGCAGCGGAAGATTGGATTCGGCCATATATCTATGTAATTTCCAGGAAGGCTGTTTGTAATAGTCGCGTCCTTTTCCTTCATATTCGTAAAATTCAAGATACCCTTCTGAGATATTGACCCCAACCAGATCTGGATTGATTTTTTGCGAAGCCGTTAACAGTTGATTTGGATTCGCGCTGCTGCTGACAACGGATTGCGGCGTATTCGCATCATTTTTTTGCTTTTTCGTGATGTGCGTCGGTGTGTTCATCTTTTCTTTCTTCGGTTGAGCCGGAGATGCTGAACATCCATCAAGGATCAGGACAATAGCTATGAGTAGAAGCAGCAACTTTTTCTTCAATTTTCCTGGTCATCCCCATTAAAATTTTTTCTATTTTCCTCTAACATCGGTTGCCGCAAAATAGGTTCCGATCCGTTCGCAGATTTCCAGCTTAGGATAATCATTCATCCACTTATGATCCTGCAGGGGAAAAGTGAGTATTAATTGAGTGATCATCCACGCGGATCGTGACATCAACTTGATCCGTATGCTGTTCCAAATTGACCTTGCCTAATCCAAATTTTTTCAGCGCTGCTTCGGTCGCTGCTCTTTTAAATCCCAGCGCTTCACTCGTCACGATGTATGTGTGGATGAATCGATCGAGAGCTTCTGCAGTACCGGATTCCTTGTCATAAATCAGGTAAATGTTTTTCAATTGACTGGGGGAAACCGGATCAAATTCTCCCTGAAACATAATACTCGGATACCTAACGCTTAATATGCCGCCCCCGTTCAGTTTCTCTACAATCGATACAGCCCTCTGGTCTGCTGAACGTGCAGACTCATATTTTGAATAAAAAGACTTGTAGCTGATCAGCCAGGGTTTGTAAACCACACCGACACCGACGACATTTTCTAAGTAATTTGCTTTCCTTGCAACAACGTTAAATGCATTGTTCTAATAATTGACTGGAACTTTTAGCGTAAATCGCCCGTTTTGATCTGCTTCAGTGCCAGGTTTATCTGTTGCGTCCGGCGGTAAACGATAGAAGATCGTACTCTTTGGTGCTGCCTTTCCGTGAATCGTCAGTATGCTTTTGGCATGTCTGAGAGTATAAGGATCCTTCTGATCGATCTTTAAGGGAACTGCCTTTTTGACCATTGTCAGGGAATTTCGTGGTGAAAACTGATATGATTTGGACGAGCCGCTGTCCGTATATGAACAGCCGGAAGCAGTCATGATAGACAATGCAATGATGCCAATAGCTACGTTTTTATTCTTCATGAGAACCTGCTCACCTGCCTGAATTATGAATTCGGAAACATAACCAAACGGACTATTAATAGATTTACTTTATCATTTGATTGGCTAATATGGTGATAATGTCTCTTAATTTATTTTTATTCGCACGCTCATCTTGTAGAGAGGCCTTGTAATTTATTCTATTATACCTGAACGTGATCGCTCCTTTGCTTGAATAGTGGCCATTCACGCCTTTTCTCAATCTTATATTATTTTCAGAGGGATTTTCGTAAGTTCCATTGTAGTTATTTGCCGTAATGGACAGGATTTGCCTTGCATCAGAGGAAAACGCGGTGAAGCTCACGTCAACTTGTTTCCCGTCATGTTTGACATCCTGGATTTCTATATCACTGTACCCGCGGGACTTAAAAGGAATTTTCGGAAGCGTCATATCCCATGGCAGAGCTCTTAAAGCAATCGTCGCAGATTTTGCTGTGTATTTGACGGGTAACTTATTACTGTCACTTAATGTTTGCCCAATTGATTTGTCCTTCTGTAATATAGAGGTATCTAAGCTGCCTCCGTTTCTGTTTGATTGACACCCAGTCAGGACGGCTAAGCATACAAGCAATAAAAACAGCGTTTTCAATTTTTTCATCCTAATCGTCTCTGCCCTTGCACCCTGAATGAAGAGGGGGCAATAAAGTTATCTTGAAAAGTACTTATCTCTGAAACATGGCAGGTGTTACTAATGGATAAGTTTATTGAAGATGGGATTCAGAAAGCACTCAAATTAGTGGAAAATGGACAGGAAAAAGCAGGACTTCAATTGTTTGAGAAGTTGAGCAATCAGTACCCGGACCAAGGCTCAGTCTGGCTTAGCTATGGTCTTTCTCTCGATAAGCTGGCGAAAGAAGACAGCGCAATCCCCAAATATCTAAAAGCACTGGCACTGGGCTTGCACTGTGAAGAAGAACGGACGGCACTTATTTGTCTGGCATCCTCCTACCGCAATACAAAACAGTACGAATTAGCCATGGCAGCGATTAAAGAGGCGCTGATTAAGTATCCAAAAGATATTGCAGTAAAGTGTTTTTACAGTCTTATTTTATTGGATAATGATCAAGCTAAGCAAGCGGTAAAAATACTTGGTCAGACATTAATTAACAAACTGGATGCTGCTTCATTTGGCGGATTTCACGGTGCACTGCGCGATAAGTTCAATCATCTTTGATCGTTGTATCAATATTATGGGCGACGTTAGCAGATTTCGATAAAAGAATGACACACAAGCTTAATCATCCTGAACCATCTGATACATCAACACATCATCTGCATAATGGCCTTGGGAGAATTTGATTTCATTAACTTTTCGTCCCTCCTCAACAAAACCCATTTTCTTATAGAGATGAATAGCTGCCTGATTGATTGAAAAAACGCCCAATGCCACTTTTTCGATCAAATTATTTTTCTTTGCCCAATCCAGCATCTTGACGATTAACGCTTGACCAATCCCTTTTCCTCTATATTCTGCAAGTACACCAATGCCGAATGATCCCACATGCTGGAGGTGATGTTTACTTGATGACTGAACAAACAGGAAACCGGCGGGCAGCCCATTTGCGAGTGCAATCCAAGTATTCTCCCGACCGCTGCTGGATAGCGACTCCATCCTATTGCCAAAATCGGCTTCGCTCATATAAAACTCAGCGGGATCAGTAAGCAGGTATACCTTCTCATTAATGATTGACTGATATATCCTGAAAAGATCACTTTCATATTCATTCGAGTAGTTAATGATATCAATTGTACTCATCGGCATATTTTCCCTTTTCAGAAAATTTTCGTGTGACCAAGAATCTTCAATCTCTTTTTGATCGAAGCATAGATACAAGCATTTGTTTCGTTTTGGCATTTGTCTCTTGTGCAACAACATCGAGTAATTTTTGTGTGCTAGTCACCTTTTGAACATGAATTGTATGTAACAATCGTATGAATTCTTTTCGGCCAATACTCTTTTCAAGCTGATTCAGAATCAACGGGCCTTTATCATAGAGCACGGTATGTGCTTTTTCATCATTTCTGCTTAGCCCTATGATTGGTGGTAAACCCTTCGCCAATTTAGTACATTCAATTATTCTTTCAAGGAATATCTGCTGTCCGAATTTTTGGCGTAAAGCCATTAGCGCTGAATATTCTGCAAAAGATTCATTCAGCCAGTCTTCCCAGCTTGTGGTTGGTGCTTCATGCCACCATAAGTGAGCCAGTTCGTGGGCAATAAACCGAAAATAATCCGCCTCATTGCGTTCTTCATCAGGAGTGACAACGATCAGATCGGAACGGCAATAGCCGCCACCATTAGTTCTCGGAGCAATAACGACGGAAAATACTCTTGATTGAATTTTTCCAAATGCCTCATAACTGGAAAGAACTGATTCAACACAAGAGCAGATAACTTCGACTTCATGACGATACTCATCCTGTGTGTAATAGACTTTCACTTCAGCATTTTGGTAATCAATATTACAGAGGCGAAACTGATCAGAGGCAATGATTGGGCAGTCGATCTGAGGGATCGTTTGATGAGCCTCAAAGATACCTTCTTCAGATCGTTTAGCGTTAATCACTTGATAAGCTGAATCCAAATGAATGATGACATCAAACGTAGCCGGAACAAAACTCTTGAGCAGCGGATACCACGGGGCATATAAGCCGATTTCAATCCACTCTTTAGTGATCCGGTTCACTTCATACTTTGAAGTTACATGAATACAGCCCTCATAATCAAAAACAAGCGTTAAGGGTTTGCCAGTTTTCCGATGGTCCTTTAAAGTTATGGTTATCGACTTTGCATCAGTAATAAAAGGACTCCAGTGATCCACTGTATCTCCTATCTGATACTCGATACTTGATGTGGATGTGATTGATTCGATCCGCAAATCTTTGTAGATCGAAAAGTTCAGGATTGACGGGCAATCGACCGGTTTGTATTTGTCAATTTAAAAATCCCCCATTTAGTCATTTAAAAATCCCCCACTAATATTTGGTAAATAGGAGGGATATGTTAATTGCCAGATCAGAATGGAGGTTCTCCAGTTTGTTTCTGCTCTAATTGAGTGATCTTATAGTTTAGCTCTTCTATTTCTTGTTTCATTTGAACCCATTCTGTCAAAAGACGGTTAACCTGTTCCTGCAGGCTGATTCCTGGTTCCAGAGCGGTGCCTTTGAACCGTCGCCAGTCATTAAAGCG
>NZ_KB899065.1 GCF_000377985.1 Sporolactobacillus vineae DSM 21990 = SL153 | reverse complement strand
GACGCCTGCTTTGATGAGATACCGGATGAAGCGGGCGAAGCACCTGACTGTGATGACGCTACAGATGCGGCATGCGATTCATGTGTCGCTGCATTTGATGCCCCTTTCCCGGATGTCTGTACCTGAACTGTACTACCGGTTGAGGCAGCAGTATGGGTATGCGACGTTGCTGTTCTGGATGCAGAAGAACTGCCCGTTTTCGGTACACTGCTGTTGTTCTTGCTGCTGAAACTTGCTAGCGAGGCCCGCTGGGAGTTCGATGTCTTCGCTTTTCCTGTACCTTGGTGCTGCGGCTTCTGCTTCCCGCTGCTGCTCGTGTCCGGTGCCGATGACACATGAGAAACGGACTGCGCGGCAATCGGGTTGTGCGATGGAATTGTTTTTGTCTGAGCGTGAAAACTGCCGATGACGAGTCCGATGCCGACGAGTATGGCAATGACCGGCAGAATAATGGTGAGAAGTGTTTTTTTCATGCGCGGCGTCTCCAGATCATTTTTCTGAAAATCAATGCAGCTGCACCGAGCAGAGCGACGATGATTCCGGCGATCAGAATAACCGGATTAACTCTGGTGCTTCGGACCGCTTTTGTCTGCGGTGCACTTTTTGTGTTGCCGGGAGCAGAGGCTTGTTTTGATGAGGCCTGTTTTACCTCTGCTTTTTTCTTAGCACTGCGTTTTTCAGGTGTCTGCTTCTTTGCGCTTACCGCCGCAGGGCTCCCGGATAAAGCGCTGGTTTCAGGTGCGGCAGCCGTTGTTGACACAGCGCTGCCTGATACCGGCTGCTGCGCCGCCGGTGATTCGGCGGAAGCAAGCTTAGTAACCGCTCGGGACGCAGAAACCGGCTGGCTGGTCTTTGAGGCAACTGCTGACGTTGTTTGTTTAGATGCTGTTTTCGGCGTTGCTGCCGCACCGGAAGATGTCGTACTTGTTTTTGCTGGCTGCTGCGCCGGTTCATTGGTGGACGGCGTCTTCACAACCGGAGCCGAAGCCGTTGCTGCCGGGAAAACGAACAGTTTGCCGCCGGAGAGGAAAACTTTGTAGGCGACATAAGCTTTAAGCACTTCATCATTCGAGACCACAGGATCCCCGGGATAGCTGGCACTCCAGTAGTAGTCGCCATCCGGTTTTTCGTACGGATAAAGGTAGGTCAGCGGATTCTTTCCGTTCTTATTGAAGCGGGGATCCGTTGCCGGGTTGATGCCGACAGCGGTCAGCCCAATTACTGCTTCAGCAGTGGTATTCGAATTTTCCCCGTAATTTGAGAACCCGCCATCAGGACTTTTCACTGCTGCGAGATAATCAACAGCATGGTTAATCGCTTCACTGACTTTCGGCTCACTCTGATATGGAGCCAGAGCGGCAAGTACCGCGCCGGTTGTATCCACATCCGGTGTGGCCGGATCGAAACCCCATCCGTTGCCGCCTCCGCCATTGGGTGCCGGGGCAGCCAGTTTCAGAATCGTGTCGATCAGTTTATCAGGTGTATTAACAGCATCTGCCGGAACCTTGCTCCCGGTCAGTGCAATAAGACCGTAAACATCATCATAGATGCCCTTCAGCGACGTGTCACCGGCCAACTTGGCTGTCAGATCCTGACTGTTGAACCGGGAGGGATCCTGCCCGAGCGCCTTCAGGCTGATGATCGTCTTCTCAAGATTCTGACCGGAGAGGTCGGTCCGTTCGGCCAGCAGTTTCAGACTGCTGTTCTTATTTTCCTGGGTCAGTACATTGTCCCTGGCGAGGCTGATCAGCGACCAGTCGTCCAGCTGCCCGGCTTTGATTGACTTGGCCAGCTGACCCGACTGAACGTGACTTTCAAGAGATGTAAGGTGTTGCTGAAAATCATTTCCGGTCGCTGCCGATGCAGTGAACGGCAGCAGAATGGCTAATAAAAAGGTTAATATAATGGCTGTGAATCGTTTCATTTTCTTAGAGCTCCCCTTATCTTCACGTCTATAAATGAAGCCCCCACTCAATAGAATGGGGGCTTATTCCCTGACCTGTCTACCGCAAGTGGTTTTGTCGTTAACGATTGTGAAGGAAAGACCGGACTGTCACCGTGACGGGATCGTTCAGGAATTTCACCTGATTCCATCATTCACAATACCTATTCATTTTCTGATTGCTTCTTCAGAATAGATCATCGAAAACAGTTTGACAAGACGTTCAGCCCTTGGAAAAAAAGTTATTACGTTTTCGAATTATGCCTGTGATCAAATTCAATCCATGTTTCAACCAGTCTGTTAGAAGAGTCACATAAAAAATAGATATATCTATATATAGACATTAAATCGCTTATGATATACAATATGCAGAAGCGCTTAGCTTTGAGGGGGAGAAGTCATGGATATCATTTTCCATTCAATGACCGGAAATGTCAGGAGGTTTCTCGAAAAGGTGCAGCTCCCTCATCGGTCAATGGACCATATTAATGACGTTGACCACCCGTTTGTTTTCGTGACCAACACGGTCGGATTCGGTCAGGCACCGGAGCAGGTGATGCGTTTCCTAGAGAAATACAGAAGCAGATTGTATGCGGTGGCGGCAAGCGGGAACCGAAACTGGGGATCGAACTTTGCTCATGCGGCCGATGAAATCAGTCGGGCGTATCATGTGCCGATTCTGATGAAATTTGAACTGAACGGGACCGATGAGGAAGTCAGGCAATTCAAAGAGAGGATGAGGCAATATGACAGGGACAGCGGCTGTCGAGTATAACAATGAAATTCTTGACCGAGATACGGATGGCTTCTACAAACTGGAAAATGATCGTAAAGCGATCGACCGGTTTCTCCAGGATGATGTATATCCCAGAATGAAGACCTTTGCGGATCCGATCAGTCGCTTTCATTACCTGATTCAGCATCACTATTATGAAGATGTTTTCAGAATGTACAGTCAGGAAGAGGTACGTCGTATTGCGGAAGTTGCTGAGCATTATCACTTTCAATTTCAGTCCTATATGGCTGTTTCGAAATTCTATCAGCAGTACGCATTGAAATCTGACGATAAAAAATATTATCTTGAAAATTACGCGCAGCATAATACGCTGGTTGCCCTTTATTACGCAGCAGGAGATGCGGACAAGGCTGAAGCGTATGTACGCGCATTGATGGAGCAGCGGTATCAGCCGGCCACACCAAGTTATCTGAACGCCGGGCGTGTGCGCGGCGGCGAACTCGTGTCCTGCTTTCTGCTCAGCATGGACGATTCGCTTAATTCGATCAATTATATCAATGCCACAGCGCAGCAGCTGTCGAAAATCGGCGGCGGTGTGGCCATTGATCTGTCTCGGCTCCGGGCACGCGGTGAAGATATCAAGGGGATCGAGGGCGTTGCTAAGGGCGTGGTCCCGGTCGCCCGCGAGCTGCAAATGGATTTCTCCTATGCGGATCAGCTTGGCCAGCGTCCGGGGGCCGGTGCGGCATATCTGAATATTTTTCACTGGGATATGCCTGAATTCCTGGATACGAAAAAAGAAAATGCAGACGAAGACGTTCGGCTGGCAACTTTGTCAATTGGTTTAATTGTACCGGGTAAATTCTTTGAACTGGCACGGCGGAACAAGCCGATGAACCTGTTTGCTCCGCATTCCGTCTTTAAAAAGTATGCACAATCACTGGCTGATATGGAGATGGACATCTGGTACGACAAACTGAGTGCGGATCCCGATGTGAAGAAGCGTTCGGTTAATGCCAGAGAAGTGCTGAATCAAATTGCTCAGATGCAGATGCAATCCGGCTACCCCTATATCTTCTTTGAAGACAATGCCAATCGGAACCATCCGCTGAAACGAATTGGGAAAGTAAGGATGTCCAACCTTTGTACGGAGATTCAGCAGCTTCAGGAAACATCAACGATCACGGATTACGGCGCGCGTGATGAGATACGCAGGGATGTCAGTTGCAATCTGGGCTCTCTGAATATCGTCAATGTCATGGAACATCAGTCGATTAAGGAGACGGTGCGTACCGGAATGGATATGCTGACAGAAGTGTCCGACCAGTCGCATCTTAAGAATGCCCCCGGGGTGCGTAAAGCCAATGCTGAGCTTCATTCTGTCGGACTCGGCGCCATGAATCTGAACGGCTATCTGGCTAAAAATCACATCGGTTATGAGTCGGCTGAGGCTCGTGACTTCGTCCGCAGCTTTTTTATGGCAGTCAACTTCTATTCCATTGAAGAATCGATGCGGCTGGCAAGAAACAAAGGAGAAACGTTCAAAGACTTTGACCGGTCTTCTTATGCGGATGGTTCTTATTTTGACAAGTATGTGGCTCAAGACTATCTGCCGAGGACGAAGACGGTTGCCGGGCTTTTTTCCGGTATGGATCTGCCGGATCAGGAAGACTGGCAGAGACTGAAACAGCAAGTCATGAAACATGGACTCTATAATGCCTACCGCCTGGCGATCGCACCGACGCAGTCGATCAGTTATGTGCAGAATGCGACACCGTCTGTGATGCCGGTCGTTGATTTGATTGAACGACGAAAGTATGGCAATGCGTATACGCTGTATCCCATGCCGTTCCTCGCTCCGGATACCATCTGGTGCTATAAATCCGCCTACCATGTCAATCAGTATCGGATGATTGATCTGATCGCAGAAATACAGCAGCACATTGATCAGGGGATTTCAACAATTTTATTTATCAACAGCGGAACCAGCACCCGCCAGCTTGCCCGCCTGTATCTCTATGCGCACTTGAAAGGGTTGAAATCGCTGTATTATACCCGTACCAAACTGCTGAATGTTGAAGAATGCCTGAGCTGTTCGGTGTGAGGAGGAAATAAATTGAAGGCAATCAATTGGAACGGCAATGATCACGAAGTTGCCAAAACATACTGGGAACAGAATATTAAGCAGTTCTGGATTCCCGAGAGATTTAAAGTGTCCCGAGATCTGGGTGCCTGGCAAGAGCTGACACCGGACGAACAGAAAGCGTATGTTGAAGTACTTTCCGGACTGACCGGTCTGGACCGTGAGCAGGGAGACAACGGCATGCCGCTGATCGCCATACAGCATGATGATCTGCATGAGCAGGCGGTATTCGGCTGGATGACGATGATGGAACACATTCATGCCAAATCGTATTCCTATATTTTCTCAACGCTGATCTCTCAGAAGCAGTCGGCTTATTACTTAACCGACTGGGTGAATAACCAGCCCCAGCTGCAAAGAAAATATGAACTGATTAGTCAGTATTATAATCAGCTGTATGCCCCGCGGCAGTCCGTCAATGTGGCGCAGCGTTATATGGCGATGGTTGCGTCCGTTTTTCTGGAGACGTTTTCGTTTTATTCCGGATTCTTTTACCCGATCTATCTGGCCGGGCAGGGAAAAATGGTTGCGTGCGGCGAAATCATCCACAAGATTATTGAAGATGAGTCCATACACGGCAGTTTTACCGGATACGTCGCTCAGAGGCTTTATCAAAGTATGGATCAGGAAACAAGAACGCAGATGGATCAAAAGAGAACCGCTCTGCTCAACGGACTTATGGCTGAAGAAGACAAGTACACAGATACGATCTACGCGCCGATTCATCTTGTCGGAGCGGTAAAAGATTACCTGAGATACAATGCCAACCGGGCATTGCAGAATCTGGGCTTCGAAGCGGCATACGACCATCGTCCGGTCAGCGCCATGGTCCTCAATGGAATCAACACAGCCACCATCAATCATGATTTCTTCTCAACGACCGGCGACTACGCGATCCCGGTGACGATCGAACCGCTTCAGGATGAAGATTTTAATTTTGATGATGAACTTAAAGAAACAGTAGGTGACCGAGCTTTTTAATTGTTCGCTCGCTCAGGTGTTTTGAAAAAGTAAAACGCTGCAGATTTGAGGCTGCAGCGTTATTATTTTGCCTGTTAAATTTTCCTGTTGCGATCAAAACGGTTCATCGTGACCTGCAAGCAGTGCGAAGACCGGAAGAGCGCTCGCGAAGACCGAAAAACCGGCTCCGAAGACCGATAGCTTTGTTTCGACCGATATTGATCTCCGCATCATGATCTCCGCATCATAGGATCGCTCACTCAATCTGATCGGTCAGATCAATGACACGATTTTCCTTAAGACTCGCCGGAACATCAATAATTCGTTGGTTAGAGGATCCCCTGAACTTCAGAGAAATATCCCGCAGCCGGTTGACAAACCGCCCGTCGACCAGGACATCTATATAAGGAAGGATCTGAGAGAGAATCGCTGATTTGCGGATAAATTCCCAGCGGTAACCGGTGTACAGCCAGATATTTTTATGAAAACGGGTTTTCAGGATACGCGCCGCTTCGAGTGCATACGGAAACTGAAACGTCAGCGGGTCGCCCCCCGAGAACGTGATCTCATTATTCTTTGTTGCGGTGGCTAAACAAATAAGCGTGTCCATCGGCAGTTCCTTACCTGCACCTGCCGACCAGGCTTCCGGATTCTGGCAGAGCGGACACTTCGGATCCTGTCCACAGCCGGCAAAAAAGATCACGGTCCGCAGCCCGAGACCGTCGGCCACGGAATCACGATAGATCTGCATAATGCGCATTTTTGTTGCGGAATGAACCAGCGCCTGCACGTTTAATCCCTCCAGTCAAACAGAATATGCCCCCGGCCGGTATGCTTGACCCGATCGGCGACCTCTTTCTGCTTACCGATATTCATCCGCTCGACGCTTCCGGTCAGATAGCCGGTGATCCGTCTGAGCCGTTCAATATCCGAACTGCCGCATTTCGGGCAGGTGTGATCGATCAGACCCTGATAGCTGCAGGACCGGCACGTGTCAATCTGGACATTCATGGCAAAGTAGGAAATGTCATGCGCCATCGCATCGTTCACGAGCTGTTCCATCGCCGGAATGTTATGCTGCGTCGAGGAGTCGACTTCCACATAGGTAATGGCTCCGCCGCGCGAGAGCTTGTGGAAAGGGGCTTCTTTGCGAATTTTCTCTTCAGCGGAAATCGGATACCAGACGGGACAGTGGAAGGAGTTGGTCAAATAGCCGCGATCGGTGACGCCTTTGATCTCGCCATATTCGCGGACCAGCCGCTGATTGATCGAATAACAGCAGTTTTCTGCCGGCGTCGAATAGACGGAGAAATTGAGGTCATATTTTTCCGACATCGCATTTTTGAAATCGGCGACATGCTGATAGACCGAGTAAGCAAAATTCCAGACATCCTCATCTTCAAATTGATGCTTCCCGAACATGGCCGACATACAGTTAGCCAGGCCGATCAGACCAATGGCCAGTGTGCCGTGTTTCAGCACCTCACGGACGGGTTCGTCGGCAGACAGCTTTCGGCCTTTCATCAGCTGATTTTCATACATGAATGGTGCCGACTTTGCCGGCTGCCTGCCCTGATAGTCGAAGCGCTCAACAAGCGCCTTCGCCGTGATCTGCAAGATCCGGTCCAAAGTTGACCAGAATCCGTCAATGTCCGGTTTGACACGCTTATCGAGGCAGATCCCATTTTCAATTCCGATCTTCGCCAGATTAATCGTTACCGGGGAAATATTGCCCCGTCCCTGATTTCCCTTAATCCCGAAGCGATCGTCGCTGATCTGCGTCCGGCAGCCCATCGTATTAAAAATCTCCTCTTTACACGTCGGTTTCTTGAAATAACTGGCGGTACAGTTCGCATAATTCGGGAACATCCGCAGGGCGGAACATTTCATGGCCAGCCGAAACAGATCGTAATTCGGCGTACCCGGCCGGTCATTGATCCCTTTAAAGTACTGGAAGACCTGAACCGGGAAGATCGGTGTCAGATGATGCTTTCCGATGCCTTCCATCGTGGCATTCAGAATGCTTTTTGTCACCAGACGGCCGCATGGGCTGGTATCCGTCCCATAATTAATCGACGTGAACGGCAGCTGATCAGCGGCCCGTGACTGAAGACTGTTGAGATTGTGAATCATGGCTTCAGCACCCTGATGCGTTTCCTCTACAGTCTTGTCCCAGGCATAGTCGCATGCTTTTCTGTACGGGTGGTCCGACGGGTAATCAGACTTATTATTGAGAAAGTGTACCGGTTCATCCGCAGACTGAATTTCATAAATATAGTTCATGCCTTCCCGGTAATAGTTCGCAAAAGATTTTTCCACAAAAGGCGCCAGATCAATATCGAGCGTGCCAGCCGCGATGCCGCCGAACTGCAAATTGCTCTGGCACTGCATAATCACGGCCGTCAGCTGCATCGCACTGGAAATTGAATTGGGCTCGCGAATATCGGCATTATTCGTTTTGAACCCGCTTTTGAGTACTTCGGCAAGATCAAGCGTCAGACAATTATGGTTTCCGGAAGCGTAAGCATTGAAATCATGTATGTAGATCCAGTTGTCCTGAAATGCCCTTCTGACATCGCCGGAAAGCAGCTCGTCCATCGCATACTGTTTGGTTACATTATTGGCAACCCGGACATTGCGGGCTGAAAAGACCTGCTCCGCCAGATTGGCATTCTCATTCTCCAGGTTTTCCAGATTCATCGTTTTCTTAACCATCGCCATCGTGGCGTCCAATGTATTCTCTGCAATCATTTTATCAGCGCCCTTCTACCTGACAGGCCTATTTCCATTGACTGAAACAGGTCATCTTCAGATGCCATTATATCAACATATACGTATAAATAATACATTAATATCTACATGTTGAATAAATGTCACATTATCCGCTTTTTGCTTAAATGAAGGACAAACAGTGCATGAATATTCATGAGATCGGCGGATGATGATCCGATCAGCGGAATACACGCTCATTCACAAGCTCAAAGATCGGTATACCCGCCGACCGGCGTTTGTTGATGAGTTAACTAGAATTCGCTGAATAGGTTGCCCATTTTCCAATATTCATTCAAAAATAAAACCCCCTGTAACAGCCGGCGAAGGTCCGGGTGCAGAGGGCTTTTCATTCAAAAGAATCGTCTTATTTAGTGGTGGATAAGCGATCGCTGCCCACATTCTTCTGAATCAGTGTGAAAACAGCGGCCAGAATCGCAAGGATCAGTGCGGGAAAGGCCAGGAACATCGTCAGCAGGAAGCAGCCCATGCCGACGATCCCGAGCACATGCCCGACGATCGAGATGCCTGCTTTCCGGGATTTGATCAGCGCCACAATATGAAGCACGAGCGTGATCGCAGCGCAAACGTAGAAGAAGGTGCCGACGCCGCCGGTCGCGTGCGACCCGGTGGCGACATCGCCGAACGCTGCAGCGAAAACGGCAAACCAGGAAATCAGGATCAGTACGGCCATCACAATGTCGACAATACCGGTGGCAAGATTAATGGATAATTTCTTTTTCAAAGTGATTTCCCCCTAAAAGTTAGAAGTGAATCGGAACACTGTATTTCTTCTGTGTCAGCATGGCATCTCCGGCCATGACGTCGAATTTGAACGCGCCCTGGGTAAACTTTTTGGCCTGATCCTCTTTAAGCGGGAAGATGACATAGCCGGAAAGTTTGGCACCGCTGGCCACATCGCCATCCTTGAATGCGTCTTCCACATTCACATCGGCGCCGACCAGACCGTCGATCTGAGTCCCGTTGCTGAGCACTACATGGCCCTGAGACGGATAAGTTGTTGCGGAGTCTTTTGCCTTATTTGAAACACTCATATGGATTAAAAGTGCATATTTTACATCGTCAAAATTATTGTCTGCCAGATTCATATCCGAAACATCACGGATCTCTGCAGAATCGACTTTTGTCGTCTGGCCGGCCGACGTATTGGCAAAGCTAAGTTTTGCCAGTTTGTGAATCGACTTTGGTGCTGAGGATGAAGAACTGCTTGAGGATGCAGTTGAGGATGAAGCAGCACTTGATTCAGAAGCACCACTTTTGTCTACAGCCGTATTCTCCGAGCAGGCGCTCAGGGCAAAGATGAGGATTAAAGCAATCGGTACCAGCAATCCCTTTTTCATCAGGAAGCACTCCTTTAATTTGTAGAGAGTTTGATTATCAGTTTACAAGTTTACTGATATATTAATGTATAACCGGTCAGATCAAGCGCCATCTCAATACCCTTCAGCTGTTCGGTCAGAACGATCTTATGGGCCTCGTCAAGCGCTGAGGTCGATTGTTTCAGATGATCAATTTCTTTCTCCATATACTCAATCGTGTTTAGCAACTCGTTTTTACTTTCTTCTGTCAGATGTGAACATTGATCCACCGGACCTGCCGGCATAATGGTTAATTGCATCTGCTCTGTCTCCTTTGATAAACACTAACTCACAGAAAAAGATCATGAACACGTTTCCAGATCCGTTTGCCGGCTGATCCGGCTTAAATTATGGCCCGACTGTTGAGACTTTTTGCCGGATTGACCATAATAGAGATAAGTTGCGGCGGCACGTTATGCTGCGCCTGCCTGGGTTCTGCATCATTCCGGAATGATGTATGAAGAGATCCGGCCGGGTTCTCAACATGATTAAAATAGCAGAAAATATTGACTCAGTCAATAAGCGGAATTAAAATAATATTGACCGAGACAATTGGCAATGCCCGAACGGGTGGTGATGGATTGATCGGTTTGGAGTATGTACTTGGGCTCTACAACATGCAGCAGCTTGAACTGGCCAACCGGCTGGGGATTAAGAAGCAAAATATTAATCTGTGGCTGAAAGGCAAACAGAATATCCCGAAGAAGTATTTGCCGACACTGGAGAAGCTGTTTCACGTCGACGGCGCCACGCTTTCCGGCGAATTGAACGAGATCGACAAGCTGGAAATCCAGAAGGAGAAGCTGAAGGCTGAGCTGAAGCCGATCATTGAGCGTCAGGAACAGGTACTGAGCCGCGGCGGTGAGAAGCTGGAGTCGGTACCGGTTTACGATCAGGAAGAGATCAATAAGATTGAACGGAATATTGAGAAAGAGAAACTGGTCGAGCGGTTTAAAGCATCGCTGGAACAGGTGGACCGGCATCCGTATATGGATAACTATCGGATCATTATCGAACTTCTCGAACAGGCCGGATCGGAAATCATTTTTCAAAAAACGATCCAGGCTTTAGCCCATTATCTGAATGTCCTGCCCGGCGAGATTACGACCGGACCGGAGCAGGAAGAATTCGAACAAGCATTGTTTGACGTGCTCGATGATTACAATTACTGAGGAGAGACACAGATGGTAGAATCAACAGCAAACATCGGATTTGAAGAAACACTGTGGAAAGCAGCGGATAAGCTGCGCGGCAGTATGGATGCCAGCGAGTACAAGCATGTCGTGCTCGGGCTGATCTTTTTAAAATACATATCGGACAAGTTTGAGATGAAGCATCAGGCACTGGTCGATGAAGGTGCAGGGTTCGAAGAGGAGCGGGATGAATACCTGGCGGAAAACATCTTCTGGGTGCCGAAAGAAGCCCGCTGGGAACATATCCGCGACAATGCCAAGAGTGAGAAAATCGGTCAGATCATTGACGACGCAATGATCCTGATCGAGAAGGATAACGACACCTTGAAAAACGTACTGGAAAAGCGTTATGCCCGTCCGGAGATTGATAAACGGCGGCTCGGCGAACTCGTCGATCTGGTGTCGACGATCAAACTCTACACGACGGGTGAACAGGATTTACTTGGCCGTGTGTATGAGTATTTTCTCGGCATGTTTGCCGAAGCGGAAGGAAAAGGCGGCGGTGAATTCTATACGCCGACCGGTGTGGTTAAGACATTAGTCTCGATGATCGAACCGTTCAGAGGGCGTGTATATGATCCCTGCTGCGGTTCCGGCGGGATGTTCGTCCAGAGCAGTAAGTTCGTCGCCAGGCACAAGGGCCGTCTGACCGATCTGGCCATCTATGGACAGGAACTGAACGCAACCACCTGGAAGATTTGCAAAATGAACCTGGCGATCCGCGGCCTGTCCGGCGACATCGGCCCGAATCAGGACGACACGTTCCATAACGATCTGCATAAAAACCTGAAGGCGGACTTCGTTCTGGCTAATCCGCCGTTCAACATCAGCGACTGGGGCGGCGATCAACTGACCGAAGACGTCCGCTGGGCCTACGGCGTTCCGCCGCAGGGTAACGCCAACTATGCCTGGCTGGAACACATTATTTATCACCTGTCTCCGCGCGGCGCAGCCGGTGTCGTCCTGGCCAATGGCTCACTCAGCACGAGCACATCCAATGAAGGCGAAATCCGTAAGAATCTGCTCGAGGCCGATCTGGTCGATGCTATTGTCGCGATGCCGGACAAGCTGTTCTATTCCGTCAGCATCCCGGTTTCCCTCTGGATTCTTAACCGGAATAAAAAGGGTCAAGCGACGCAGCGGGACCGGTCACACGAATTCCTGTTCCTTGACGCCCGCCATCTTGGCAGCATGATCGACCGCCGTCACCGAGAACTCAGTCAGGAAGACATTGATAAAATTGCCGGCACCTATCACCAATGGCGCAATCGGGATGGAAAATATGAAGACGTCAAAGGCTTCTGCAAATCGGCAACACTCGATGAGGTCAAAGAAAATGATTATATTCTGACGCCCGGCCGCTACGTCGGCATTGAAGAAGAAAAAGACGATGGTATTCCCTTTGACCAGAAAATGGATCAGTTAACCAGTGAACTCAGCGACCTGTTCGACCAATCTCATAAACTTGAAGAAGAGATTAAGAAGAATTTGAGGGGGATTGGGTATAATGTCTAATTGGGAATATGTTGAATTAGGGGATATTGCTCAAATAAAAGGTGGAAAACGACTACCAAAAGGGGAAAAGCTTACTAAGAACAGGAACAATCACCCGTACATTAGAGTTAGGGATATGAATATTAGTAAATTTGTTCAGTTAAATCAAGATATTATGTATGTTGATGAAAAGACTCAGCAAAAAATTTCTAAATATACGGTAAGAACAAATAACATAATAATTTCAATTGTAGGTACCATTGGACTGGTTTCCAAAGTGCATGCATCTTTGGATAATGCAAACTTGACGGAAAACTGTGCCAAAATAGTCAATCTGAATGGAGTTGATTCAGATTTCCTTTATTATTATCTATCATCTGTTTATGGTCAATACGAAATAAAAAAAGGAATAGTCGGTTCGACTCAACCTAAATTTCCAATTTATAATATTGAAAGGGTAAAAGTTCACTTACCTTCCATGATTATACAAAAGTCAATCGGCTATATTCTTTCAAATTTGGATGAGAAAATCGAAATAAACAATAGGATAAATCAGAATTT
>NZ_KB899064.1 GCF_000377985.1 Sporolactobacillus vineae DSM 21990 = SL153 | reverse complement strand
AGTGTTTTGGCAGACGCTGCTGCAGATCCATCGATTACCGGAACCAGAGTAATGTCATCCAGGTAGAAATTGGATCAAATTTAATGCATTCTCGGAGAACACGGGACCCGTCTGCCCAAATGGCGTCTGGAAAGTGACCTTATCGTATAAAAGGAATGAGGAACCCGTTTAAAAACAGAACAGGTGATCATCAGATCCGTTTTGGACAAAAATGCACTTGTTTTATTATGCTTTACCGCCTAAATGACAGGGAAACAGTGCTCTATGAATAATTCAGGTTAAATTCTCTTTGAAAATTTCCAATTTGTTTTTTGACCTTTTTATCAATCCTTCTATCATATATTGAGTCACATCCGGGAATAGGGACTGAAAAAAGTTTCTGTGCATCTACAGCATAATTTAGCATGTTTTTCATCTTTATAGGTCTTGAAGATAGATACATGATAGTTACTTTCTTTCTTTGTTTGATACTTCGACCTTTTTCTGAATCCTTCTTTGCCTCATCCAGACTTTCTTTTGCTTTTTCTAAAAGTCTTTGGTTTAAACTAGTTCTTCTAAGCAAATATTTCTTGCGCAATTGAACATAGTTATTACTTTCAACTATGGCCCTCTCCTCAAGATTTCTAGCTAGTAATTTAATACCCTTGTAGTAGCGATTGTTGTATTATCCTTATATACTTTTCTATTGTCTTTTACAAAATGAAGTAATTTCGTTTTAGATGACTCTATATTTAAAAATAGATCATTTTCACTTTTTGAAATAATTTGATTCTTGATCTGATTAACACAAACATAATTACATCTAGTTTCAGGAAGTACAATTACAAAGTCATCTGAGTATCTTCTATAAACAGCCCGGGGGTCACAAGCATGTTGACGAACTGACCAAAAAACAGATGGACCTTTATCAATCCTTAAGTGTGGATCCACCGACCTTGGTATAATATCACTGGAATTCATCAGGGTCAAAGGGAATACAGATCTGCACAAATCAATTGACGGGCTGTCTGTCCATGTTTAAGAGGGGGGGTTCAATGGAATGTTACCCCACCTGGACGTTTTTCTCGATCACCACAGCTAGGTAGCTGTGGTCAGCAGGGGCTGAAACTGAAAATTACACCGGCCATAATTCATGAAATCAGCTGACGAGGTCCAATGGTCTGGCTGCTGCCATTTATTCAGTCGATCAGGGAAATTGATTCGCTATCAATGCCTCCTAAGGTTTTTTAATACAAGAATATAAGTTTTCTTCTTTAAACAAACATTAAGGTGTCCCAACAACTAACTTAATAGGAAGGAGAATTTCATTGTCTGAGCTCTGAAATTCACCATTTATTTGACTTAATAATATTCGAACAGCTTCCCACGCTATTTGATGGATGGGCTGTTCAATTGTTGTTAATTGAGGTAAACATGTCCGTACAGTTTCTGTTCCGTCATATCCTACAACTTTAATGTGATTACAATTTAGACGTCTATATTTTTTTGATTCAGAAAGAACTGTTGCAGCAATTAAATCATCACTGGCGAAAATGCCATCCACCTCTGGCTGTTCTGTAAATACTCTTCTGACAACATCAGTTCGATTATCAGGCAACATTTCTGCCAGTTCATAAATAATTGGCTTTTTTCCCGCACTTCTCATAACTTCTTCATATCCATCTCTACGTCTGTTTGCAGGTGTCTCCAATTCGTGCGGCCCACAAATGTGAATAATATTACGACACCCTTGTTCGAGTAGCCAATTTGTTGCTAATTTTCCCCCAAGAAAGTTATCAGATGAAATAACGGGTATCTTATTGGATAGATAACGATCAATTGCAACAATCGGGAGGTTAGCTTGACGATATTCTGGAATATTTCGGTTATGTGCACCTACGATTATTCCATCCACTTGATTCCTTTGCAACATATTCAAATATTTAATTTCCTTATCAGCACGACCGAGGCTATTACAAAGAAATACTTTATAACCTTGGGATGCACATTCATTTTCAATGTCGGAAACTAATTCTCCAAAGAAGGGATTTGCAGTAGTTGGGAAAATCAGTCCTATAAAATAGGTGTGTTTATGATAAAGAGATCGTGCCAAGTCATTAGGGTGATAGTTGAGTTTTTTAATCGCTTTTTGTACTTTTTCTCTTGTTTGTATACTTATATAACCACGATTATTTAAAACTCTGGACACTGTGGTTGAGGATACTCCAGCTAATCTTGCTATATCCTTTATATTTGGTTTCAATTAATAAGTTCCCCCTTATGTGATAGAGCTTAAAACAAAATGTATTGCTTATTATCCTCTAGTTTATAGATACTAAATTTTTTGCTTTTAAAATTCACTTGAAGTACAGCTTGATAAGAACCATTTTTCCATGTAATATTCAATTCATTCTGGTTTCTCAATGTTATTGAAATACCACCGTTGAAGGCGGGAAATTCATTTCTGAATTTTAACAGGCGAAACAGTTTTTTAACAACTGGGCGCTGAACTACTTCAGCGATTTCCTGTTTTGTGTAGTAATGACGGTTTATATTACGTCCTTCTTTAGTTGCTTCAAGCAAATCGATATCGTTTTCTCCGGCAAGTAGGCCGACATAATAGACTTGAGGGATACCTGGTGCAAAGCATTGTACTGCTCGTGCAAGTAAATATGCTTGATCGTTATTGCCTAAAGCCGAAAAATATGTACAGTTAATCTGATAGATATCAAGATTGTTGTACGCTGCAGAGCTGTACACCTTTTTTACATTGGCACCTTTTTTATAGAGACTTTCTTTCGTTTCTTCTATCTCTTCATCAGTAAGCAAGCCCCTAACATCTACCACGCCTATTCCATCATGAGTATCAAGTGTTGTGAACTGTTTTCTCGGACATATCTTGAACCAATAAGCAAGATGATCTGCTTTTCCAGAATATATTGCATGTAAGAGTAGCATAGGGAGCGCAAAGTCATAGACATAATAACCCTTATGCGCGATCTTTTCCTGGATTGTATAATGTTCATGAATTTCTGGCAGAACAGCAACATTATAAGGGCTAAGCATATCTTTCGCTAATTCGAGTGTATGCCATATATCCGGTTCCACGAAAAAACAATTTGTACCAATTTTCTTGATTGCATAGGCGAAGGCATCCAACCGGATAATTGAGGCTCCTTTCCCTGCTAGAAAAGATAAATTTTCTTTTATAAATTGTTTTGTAGTATCTGATTGAACATTAAGATCAACTTGCTGTTCATTAAATGTACACCATAATTTTTCTTTGCTTCCGTCTTTAAATATAATTTCAGTGTAAGGAGCACGGGGTTTTCTTTTATAAATTCTGGAAATATCTTCCCTTGTCGGCTCTCCGTCTGGCCAGAATTTATTATATCGGATAAATAAATCTTTGTATTTAGATGTATCCTTTTTTTGTTGAAAATCCTTAAAATAAGATGATTTTCTTGAAATATGGTTAATCATAAAATCATACATCATATAATATCTATCGCTTATTTTCTCTATTTCTTCCCAGCCGCCAAACTTTGGATCAACCTTGTTATAACATTCTGGTGCAAACCCTCTGTCACCTGAAGATGGAAAAAATGGAAGGAGGTGAATACCGCCAATTACACCTTTTAAGTAAGTGTCTAGAATTTCATTCAGTTCTGCTAAATTTTTCCCCAAACTATCAGGATACGTAATTAACATGACTTTATTTTGAACTCTCATTATTGCTCCCCCCATTAGTTACGTGTATCAAGCTTATAATGTATGCGCTTTATATTTATAATATATGTCAACCGGTTACGCATATCAATCCCTTGATATTAAAATGTTTTTTAGCATGTATAATTTTAAAAATTATATGACAACCGATTGACATATGTAACCGGTTGATATAAAATTGCCTTGTTTGAAAAGGCTTACATAAAATGTACTAGGGGGGTTAGATGGTGAAAATATTTAAAAAGTTCTTTGTAGGCTTAATAGCTTTTACCTTGGTATTTTCTTTAATTGGTTGCGGCAAGAGTTCAAGTGCTAATAACGGGAAAAAGGTATTGACGGTTGGAGTTGAATCAATTTATGTTCCTTATATTAATAAAATCAAAACAGAATTTGAAAAACAAAATAATGTAACAATTAAAGTTAAGACAGTATCAAGCATGTTCGACACGATGAATTCTTTACACCTTGATGGTCCTGCTGGGAAAGCACCAGATGTAATGATGTCTCCCTTCGATCTGATGGCTGCGGCCGGTACAGAGGGTCACCTGCAACAATTCGGAAAAAGCAATTTGAATAATGTTAGTGCTAAGAACAAGCAATTAGTTACTCTCGGCAATAACATTTATGGCATTCCTGATTATGTTTCCTCTCAGGTGTTGTTTTACAATAAAGATTTAATATCTAAGGCTCCTAAGACATTCAATGATCTCGAAAAGTTGACGAAAGATAAGAGATTTATGTTGAAATCAGAACCAGGGAAATCCACAGCTTTTCTATGTGAATGGACGGCTTACTATATACTATCCGGTGCGTTTAGAGCATATGGCGGTTACATGTTTGGGAATGGAAATACTAACCCTAAGGATATTGGCTTAAATAATTCCGGTTCTGTGAAAGCACTGACATACGCGACACACTGGTATAAAGATATCTGGCCTAAAGGAATGCAGGATTCTTCGAGTGCCTGGAATTTTGTTCGGACTGAATTCATTAATAAAAAGGCTGCTGCAATTATTGCAGATCCGCTAGATGTCCCAAGCTTTAAAAAAGCAAATATTAATTATGGCGTTGCAAGTATTCCGCAGCTTCCTAACGGTCATAAATATGTTCCCTTTGCTGATGGTAGAGCATGGGTAGCATCTTCATATGCAAAAAATCCGCAAATCGCCAAAAAGTGGGTTGAATATGTAACTAATTCAAGAAATGAATATTTACAATACAAGATGGTTGGTGTGTATCCGGCTGATACCCAGGCTCTAGACAAAGTATCGAAATCGGCATCAGATCAGTTAAGTAAAGCAATCATTGATCAACAAAAGATTGCAGAGCCATTACCGATAATACCAGAGGCTAGTGTAGTATGGGCCAATATGACTCCGGCAATTTATAATGCGGCTTCAGGAAAGTATACGCCAAAGGCAGCACTAGATAAAGCAGTGAACACAATAAAAACAACGATAAAACAAAAGTTTCAGAAGTAAAGTTGTCGTGATTAATTCAGAAAAAAAGTGAGGAGTTTGTTGTATCTGAATGTGAGGAGAGGATGCAGCAGCTCTTTTTTTAGTAGATGAGTGATTGGGGGTAAATAATTGACTATGGATAACAAGATCAACAAGAAGGCAATCCGAAAAGCAGGCATACTTTCTATAATACCAGGGTTGGGTCAATTTTATAATAAACAACCTCTTAAGGGTATAATTTTCATGTCTATTAACATTCTGTTTATTATAGAACTCTTGACATTTGGAATCTCAAGCATTCAAAATTTCTTGACACTAGGCACAGTACCGATAAGAGATAATTCGATGTTCTTTTTAGTTGAGGGTACCCTTCAAATTATTATTCTCTTTATCTACCTGGTTGTATGGATATTAAATATCATTGACGCAAGAAAAACAGCAAGAGTTTATCTTCTTGATGGTTCGCGGAAATCCTCGAGTATAACGATTCTTAAAAATGTATGGCAGAAGGGCTTCCCATATATATTAACTATTCCTGCCTACATCGTTATGCTTTTTGTGATTGTGTTCCCTGTGCTCGTTACGCTTTTTATGGCGTTTACAAATTATGATTTCTTTCATACTCCGCCGGCACATTTAATTGACTGGACGGGTTTAAGTAATTTCTTTAGTCTGATCTTTTTAAGCGCATACAGAAGTACTTTTATCTCTGTTCTTTGGTGGACTCTTGTCTGGGCAATAGTAGCATCGACTCTGCAGATCATTCTTGGAATTCTGACGGCGGTAATTGTAAATCAAGATTTTGTTAAGGGTAAAAGATTTTTTCGTACTATCTTTCTCTTACCTTGGGCAGTGCCGGCTTTTATTACGATTATGAGCTTTTCTAACATATTTAATGACAGTATGGGAGCAATTAATATTCAAGTAATTAGTTTGATTAATTACTTGTTGCCATTTATTCACATTCCAATGATCCCTTGGAAGACTAATCCATTTTGGACAAAAACTGCATTGATAATGATACAGACATGGTTAGGATTTCCGTTCATTTTTGTGATCGTTACTGGAGTATTGCAATCTATACCTAATGAATTATATGAAGCAGCAAAAATGGATGGTGCAAATTTTTGGCAAAGATTCACAAAGATCACACTTCCTATGATTTTGTTCGCAACAACACCTGTAATGATAACTCAGTACACAGGTAATTTTAATAATTTTAATATAATTTATCTATTTAATGCCGGAGGCCCAGGAGATGTCGGTGGTGGTGCTGGGACAACTGATATCTTAATTTCCTGGATATACAAATTAACCGTTGGGGACTCACCTCAATTTGGAATGGCTTCTGCTGTAACTATTATTATTTCGATAATTGTCGTTGGTGTATCACTGGCAGTATTCAAAAAAGCCCATACTTTTGATAGTGAGGAGATGATGTAGTTGAAGGGCCTATGCAAAAGTCAAGTCTTAAAAAAGTTCTGGAGTCGCTTTTTCACCTATGCTTTCTTAGTTATATTGAGTATTATGATTATTTATCCACTATTAATAACGGTACAATCAGCATTTCAACCCGGAAATATTGTCGCATTTGCACTTAATCTACATTCTCATTGGACCCTTGATAATTTTAGAAGATTGTTCTTTCACACATTATACTTGCGCTGGTATGGTAATACACTAATCATTGCGACTGGAACTATGATCTTTCAAGTGATCGTTGTCACAATGGCTGGATATGCATTCAGTAGATACAGATTTGTGGGGAGAAGAAATGGGTTAATTCTGTTCTTAATTATACAAATGGTTCCAACATTGGCTGCATTAACGGCGTTTTTTGTACTAGCTATGCTGCTGCATGCACTCGATTCCTTTTGGTTCATTATCCTCCTGTATATCGGAGGAGGAATCCCAATGAATACATGGCTAATGAAGGGTTACTTTGATACGATACCACGTGATCTGGATGAATCTGCAAAAATTGATGGAGCAGGACACTTAAGAATTTTATTCCAAATTATTTTACCTCTTGCAAAGCCAATGCTTGCGGTTCAGGCTTTGTGGGCATTTATGGCACCATTTGGAGATTTCTTGTTAGCTAAGTTCCTTTTGGTAGATCAAACAAGTATCACAATAGCTGTAGGCTTGCAACAATTTATAATTGATCCCCAGAATCAAATGGTGGCCTTGTTCGCAGCGGGATCTATTCTTGCCGCATTACCCATTGTAATATTATTCTTTTTCCTTCAGAAAAATTTTGTATCCGGTTTAACTTCAGGAGGTACAAAAGGTTAAACAATTATGAGGGGGCAATTAACATCTTTTACCTTGGGAGAAATGTACACAGTAGGAATCCAATTAACAAAGGATTGTGCCAGAAAGGAACATGAAAAAATCAAGAATCTGTTTTGTAATGTTATTAATAAAAAAAGAGTGATCTATCAATGATGAGGGAAAATCTTCCATTTCCGGCTAACTTTTTTATGGCAATATTTTTTCCGAAACGAATTTTTCTTAAGAGAAAAATGTTAAGTTGGCTCCAGATAATAATTATCTTTGTTTTTATGAATGGATGTTTAATGGTGCCAATTTCCTTATTTTTATCTTCCATGAGTGGAATTAATACAAAATATATAATCCCCTCAATCTCTAAAAGTATTACTGATGATTTCGCTCAACGGCTTAGCGATTATCAGCTAACAGATGGTACTTTGTCCGGAAAGGGCAATGATTTTCAGATTAAAAACATGCACACGTTCTTAGCTGTAGACTTAAAAAATCGTATAAAAGTCCAGGGCAGCAGATTTCATTTAAAAATGAGCAGTTTTAGCAATTCACTCATTTTTAAAAAACACGGTTTTGTCATTACAGATCAAAATGGTTTTGGCTTCTATCTCAAATATCTCAACAATGTACAATTAACTATGAAAAATGCAAGAGATGTTAAAGAATTTGTTGGTGAAGCTTTATTTAATCAGTATCGTCCATTTTTAGTTGGAACGATTTCATTGCTAATTTATGCTGGCTTACTTATTGCAAACCTTTTATTGATGGGTATAGTAACACTTATCTTGTGGTTGACTAAAGTATCTCATTATTCATCGATTGGGTCATTAAGGGAAGCCGGTTCAGTGATTATTATGGCTGCAGGTCTTCCATCAATAGCAACATTAGCCTTTTCATTGGTTGATTTCAACATTACATTATTATTAATGATTCAATCACTTGGGCTTGTTATCATGCTCACGTTGATTTTCTGGAGAACAAGTTTTCAGGATTAATTATTTTGCTCTTATGATTAAGCAGGAGATTAAACAATTGAGGCTCCCCTCAATGCAACTCTCTTCAGAGAAGATGATCTTTGAAGACTGCTGTCATTAGTATTTGGTAGACGAAGATAGTCTGATTGGAGACATGTTATGGACGAGATAAAAAAAGGTCTGGTTTCAAAGCGTGGTAATGAAAATGGATTATCCTCACCATACCGTTTAGGTTATCATATCATCCCACATAAGGGTTGGCTTAATGATCCTAATGGTCTGATTCAAATTGAAAATGAGTATCATGTTTTTTTTCAACATAATCCTTTTAGTGCAAAGTGGGGATTGATGCATTGGGGGCATTTCAAGAGTAATGATCTTGTTCATTGGGAACAGCTTCCTATTGCGTTAACTCCTGGAGATTGCAATGACGTTGCCGGGTGTTTTTCTGGAAGCGCGGTTGAAGATGACGGTGTTTTAAATTTGATCTATACCGGTCACAATTACGCGGATGCTGAAAAAAAAATACCAAATGAAGTACAATGCAGAGCATTTAGCATTGATGGTACTCATTTTAAAAAGGATTTGCAGAATCCTGTGATACAGGAACATCCGGAGAGTGGTTCTGGTGATTTCCGAGATCCGAAGGTTTGGAAACATGGGCAATTTTGGTATCTAGTCGTAGGAACGACGAAAGACGGGATCGGGAAAGTGGTTCTTTATCGATCGACAGATCTCCAAAATTGGGCATACCAGGGTGTTCTAGCGCAGAGTGATGGATCACAGGGCTACATGTGGGAATGCCCGGATTTCTACAAATTGGATGGCAAGTACGTGCTGATGTTTTCACCTCAGGGAATTAAGCCATCGGGTGATCATTATCAGAATCTGTATCAAACAGGCTATCTAATTGGTGATTACGATTACTCTACAAATATATTCAATCATGGACCTTTTACGGAATTGGATCATGGTCATGATTTCTATGCTGTTCAGTCTTTCGAGGATAATAAGGGCCGAAGGATTGCGATTGGCTGGATGGATATGTGGATGTCCCCGATGCCTGAAGCGAAAGAAGGATGGGCAGGGGCTCTCACATTACCTCGCGAAATTAATCTTGTAAAAGGCAAAAAAATTCGTATGACTCCTGTTAAGGAGGTTGAATTATTGCGCATTCGACAACTTCTTTCTTGTAGAGAGGAGCAAATTATTGGTGAAAAAACATTTTCCTTTAAGGAGGATCTCTTAGAAATCGAGGTAGAGTTTGATGAAATATCAGCTTCCGATTTTGGCATAAGTCTGCGGGTTGGGCAGACAGAAAAAAGTGTGATACATTATGACACTAAATTTCAAAAACTAATTTTGGATCTCACGAAAAGTGGACAAGCAGCCAGAGGCATCCGGCAAGTTAGTCTGCCTTTAGAAGGGAGTTTGAAGTTTCATATTTTTTTAGACCGTTCATCTATCGAAGTGTTTGTTAATGATGGAGATGTTGTCTTGACTAGCAGGATCTATCCAACTGAAAAAAATCAAGGTATGCAAATATTCACAAATAACGGAAACGTCAAAATTCGAAACTTTATTATTTGGGAATTGGAAGATATTTGGAAGAATATGAATTCTAATAGCTGATTTGAAACATAAAGATTCAGGAAAAGAGGAGAAAGTAGGAAATGGGCACAGAATGGTGGAAAGAAAGTGTTGTTTACCAAATTTATCCTCGGAGTTTCAAAGATAGTAATGGAGACGGAATTGGTGATATTCCCGGTATTCTTTCGAAGTTGAAATATCTTAAACTTTTGGGCGTTGATGTTGTTTGGCTCTCTCCAGTTTATAAATCACCTAATGATGATAATGGTTACGATATCAGTAATTATCAAATGATCATGGATGATTTCGGAACAATGAGAGACTGGGAAACGCTGCTAGAAGCAATGCATCAGAATGGAATTCGGCTTGTAATGGATTTAGTTGTTAACCATACATCAGATGAACATTCCTGGTTCGTTGAATCACGAAAATCGAAGGATAATCTGTATAGAGATTACTATATTTGGAGGCCGGCAGTAAATGGAAAAGAACCAACAGATTGGCGCTCATTTTTTGGCGGTTCTGCATGGGAATATGATAAACATACAGGCGAATACTATCTTCATCTATTTTCAAAGAAACAACCAGATCTGAACTGGGAAAATAATAAATTAAGAAATCAGATTTACGGCATGATGAAATTTTGGTTGGATAAAGGCATAGATGGATTCCGTATGGATGTTATCAATATGATTTCAAAAAAAGCATATTTGGAACCATACGAAAACTTTATTAATGGACCAGTGGTCAATTATTCGTTTAAGCCTAATGCCCCACGTGTTCATGATTTTTTAAAAGAAATGAATCAAAAAGTTCTATCAAAATATGACATTATGACGGTGGGCGAATGTCCAGATGTCACACCAGATCAAGCTAAGCGATTCACCAAACCAGACTGTCACGAACTGAATATGGTTTTTCAATTTGAACATATGGATCTTGATCATCGTAAGGGTAAGGATAAATGGGATATCAAACAGTTGGATCTAATGGATTTAAAAGAGAATTTAAGCAAGTGGCAGACAGCTCTTCATAATAATGGCTGGAACAGCTTATATTGGGGTAACCATGATCAGCCGAGAATCGTTTCCCGTTTTGGGAATGATACTTCATATAGAGTTGAATCAGCAAAGATGCTAGGAACTTTGTTACATATGATGCAAGGTACACCATACATCTATCAAGGCGAAGAGATTGGCATGACCAATATTCACTACTCTTCGATTAACGATTACAAGGATATTGAAACATTGAACATGTATGAAAAACAAGTTAATGATGAAGGAATGGATCCACATAAGGTGATGGATTCAATATATGCTAAAAGTCGTGACAATGCTAGAACGCCAATGCAATGGGATGATACTAAGAATGCAGGGTTCACTAGTGGTAATCCATGGATAAAGGTCAATCCTAATTACAAAAAAATAAATGTAAAACAAGCACTGTCTGATAATCATTCTATATTTTATTATTATCAAAAATTAGTTCAATTACGCAAGCAGTATAAGATTATCGTTTATGGCGATTACAGACTGATTCTTAGAAATGAACCGCACATTTTTGCTTATTTAAGAACATGGAAAAATCAAAGACTTCTTGTCGTTTGCAATTTTTATGGAAACAATGAGAAGGTAATGCTTCCTCAGCTGTCAGAAGCAAAGAAATTATTGATTAGTAATTATGTAGTTGATCAATCTGAAAACATAAAAGATGGATTGTGCTTAAAACCTTACGAGTGCAGAGTCTATCTGTTTTGATTAGAATCAATAAGGATTTTTAAATGGTTTATTTGAATTAAGTAAGAGAATTATATCCATAACTGGAGGACTGTAATATGTATGGTGCAATTGAAGCAGGGGGAACTAAATTCGTTTGTGCTGTCAGTGATAAGGATTTAAATATAGTAAATAGAGTAGAAATTCCGACCACTTCCACAAAAGAAACAATGACTATGGTATTCGACTTTTTTAATAAACATCCTGTCTCAGCAATGGGAATTGGTTCTTTTGGACCAATAGATGTTAATAGGAATTCAAATACTTATGGATATATCACGACAACACCAAAGAAATCCTGGAGGAATTATAATTTTCTTGGAGTTATGAAGGAACATTTTAACATTCCGTATGTGTGGACAACCGATGTTAATGTCGCAGCCTATGGTGAATTGAAACGTGGTATTGCTTTAGGGAAAAACAGCTGTATATATCTTACAGTTGGGACAGGCATTGGTGGGGGAGGTGTGATTAATGGACAGCTTATGGAGAACTTTGGACATCCTGAAATGGGACATTTGTTGATAAGACGCCATAGTGATGACCAATTTAAGGGATTATGCCCTTATCATGGAGACTGTTTGGAAGGAATGGCAGCCGGACCAGCTATTGAAGCAAGATATGGAAAGAAAGCATTCGAAATCCCGGCTGATGACAGAATATGGGAGATTGAAGCTTATTATTTAGCTCAGGCATCAGTGGATCTTACTTTAACATTGGCTCCCGAAATGATTATCTTTGGTGGTGGTGTGATGAAACAACCCCAACTACTTCCATTGATTAAATCTTCATTTACTAGCCAAATGAACAATTATGTAAAAACACCTGATATAGATGAATATATTGTTCATTGTAAGCTGCGAGATAATGCGGGAATTACGGGGTGCTTATTACTGGCAAGAGAACTACTGACACATTAATTATTTCAGAACACAAACAACAAAGAAGGTAACGATTGGATCTCTATGAATGAGACGGTTATCTGTCTACAGAAAAAAATAGGAAGTTGTGACAAACACTTCCGAATTAAGTGGAGAGAAAGGCTTAGCCTTTCTCTCCATGGCTTGTTTTTCGTTCTTATTTTGTTAAGAGCTTTTGCTAGATTACAGTAGAAATTAGCCATTTAACGCCCGCCTAAGAAATTTGTAGTAAGTAAAGGAAATCATGAGTATTTTGTTCAATGATATCTAAGAAAAGAATATATAATGAACGACTATAAACGATCATGTGAGGAAAATTTCATGCCCCGGATTCTTTTAGGAAGATGTTTGCAGCCTAGTTAAATGCCGTTATATCGATAATTACAGTCAAAAATTTTGGCGGATAAATCACAATAAAGTAACCGACAATCAACTGACCTATGTATAATGGTCAATAGAGTTGTCGGCTCTTTGTTGTATTTGTTATATTTTGAGAAAAGGAAAGAGTTGTTCGCCTCCCTTACGCTTCCAGGCCGAGAGATGACAAACAACTCTATCACTTATGATCATGATTATTGTACTTGAATGTCCGCTTACGATCAAGAAATATATTCAATTTGTTGCTGCTTATCGTCAGGATGTTCCCTGTCCATGTTGTGGACAAAACACGCGACGACACGGTAAGTATGAACGGACGGTTCATACTCACCGGCGATCTTTTCAGATACCCATTATGCGCCGTAGATGCGCAGGTTGTAGAAAGACCCTCTCTTTAATCCCTTGTTTTCTTGCTCCTTGGGCGAGATTCATAAACCCCATCTATGAATGCTTTGGTCGCGCCCTGATCAGTGGCATTCCCATCTTTAAACTACCTGAACGCTTAACAACTGAAGGGGTTTCTGTTGTCTCGCTAAGAACGCTTTATCGGTGGAAAAACAGGCTTCGGAAATGGCTGAGTCTATGGTGGATCAATCAACGTCATATCTGGGCGATGGAGAACCAGGAAGGCGATAGCCTGCTTTCGCTTTATCGGGAAGGAATCAACTCATATGAAGAGATTCAAGGCCTGCTGGCCTTTGCCTTCAGAGGAGACATCCCTCGGAGAGGAAGGCTCTTATCCCTGCTCCATCTCCGCCGGCCGATAGGACCTGGATGAAGTCACCCAAGGTGTCGGTTCGTTTGGAATAGATTGAATGATTTCCCTTTTTATTACTCCACAAAGTTTGTCTCTTTCTCTATGGGTCAATTTAACGAAAAATAGAGGTTGTGTCCCATTCTGATGATGTGAGAGGAGAAAGAGATGAACGAAACGATTCGAGAAGAGATCGCTGCGTTTCGGTTCGGGCTTATTGCCCCAGTCGTTCAGCGGCAGCTTCAACCTGGAGAGCAGTATGCCCTTTTGCGAGAAATTGCGAGACAGACCTATATTATCCCGGGCAGCGAACGTACTACGGTGAGTCTCCGCTCACTGGAAAGATATTTGAGGACTTATGAAAAACAAGGATTTGATGGACTCAAACCGCAGTTACGAGCGAAAAAAGGCAGCCTGCATCAATTGGACCTGACGGTCCTTCAGCGAGCCATTGATTTGCGTAAAGAACTCACGAGCCGAAGTGTGGAACAGATTATTCGTCTGCTGGAACTAGAGGGAAAAGTCCAAGCAGGCGTGTTAAAGCCGCGAACATTATCCCGTTATTTTCAGGAACAGGGCTGGAGCCGGAAAGACCTTTCGCGCACCGTGAGAAAGGAATTCCAGGCTTTTGAACATGGGGCACCAAACGACTGCTGGCAAGCGGATACACAGCACACGCTCTACCTGCCGGATCCCAGACATCCGGAACGACGAAAAAAAGCTTACCTCATTGCGATTATCGATGATCACAGTCGCCGAATCATGCATGCTGAATTTTTTATGGAGGAGCGCTATCCAAGACTGGAACGGTGTATTCAAAAAGCGGTGCTAAAGTTTGGTGTTCCCCATCTTTTCTTTTGCGATAATGGGTCGATCTACAATGCCAAACAGCTTCCCATTATGTGTGCCCGCATGGGCACCAGACTGGCCCACGCAACAGCGTTCTCGCCTGAATCAAAAGGGAAAATTGAGAAGTTTTTCCAATATGTAGATAGCAGTTTCACGGGTGAAGCGAATCTATTGATCAACCAAGGAAAATTGACGACTTTGAGACAGTTAAATGATTATCTGTATTCCTGGTTGGAGGCCTACGATAACCGCGTTCATCGAGAAACCCAACAGACACCAAAAAAGCGCTTTGAATCCCAATCATCAAACCTTAGGCATCTTCCAGCAGAAGCTCTGAAAGAAATCTTTTTATGGGAAGAGGAACGCACGGTAAGAAAAACATCAGTAATTGAACTGGAGGGCAACACGTTTGATGTGGATGCTTCTCTTAGGGGCCAGCGAATCCAGATTCGGTACAATCCCTTTGATCTTTCTAACGTTCAAATTTGGAAAGATGGAGAACGCTTTCCAAATGCGAATCCGGCAGTTTTCAAAAATCAATCGCACCATAAATGGTTAAATGACGAAGGTGACGAAACTCCTGCCGGAGTGTCCAGTTTCCTGGAGCAGCTAAAAAAAGAGCAGGATGAAATCAAGCGCAAACAACTCGGCACCACAAGTTTTGCTCAATTAAGAACTAAAACTGAAAAGAGGTGAATAGAGAATGCTTGATTTTTTTGAAATGAAAGGCATCCCGTTTACACGTGAGATTGACCCGCAACACTTGTTTTCATCAGCCACGCAAAAAGAAGCGAATGCCCGATTAGAGTATGCGGTGCAGCACCGTCAATTCTGCCTGCTGACCGGAGAAGCCGGGATGGGGAAGTCAACGTCGATCCGATCTCTTGTTCATCAGCTGGATCCCATCCATCATCCCTATTTGTATCTCTGCGACTCTTCCCTGACACCGAAGCTTTTTTACCGGGAGGTGCTTCAACACTTTGGGATTAAACCTGCCTTTCGCTCTACGGATGCCCGTCGCCAATTTCAATCTTTGATGTTGGATCTTTATGAAAATGAGAAAAAAGTACCCGTCCTTATTTTGGATGAAGCACACTATTTTCTGAAACAATGCTTCAGGAGCTGCGGTATATCCTCAATTTTAAAGAAGACTCGTTGTCTCCGCTCGCCCTGATTCTTGTGGGTCAGCCCAGCCTACGCCATCTGCTTCGAATTAAACTCTTGGAAGCGGTCGATCAGCGCATACAAATGCGTTATCAGAGTAAGCGTCAAATAATGGACACCTAGGATCGTCATCCGGATCATGGGATAATACATTCATCAAAGATAGATGGAGATGAATCTCATGACCTTGAACGAACGAGATTTGTTATGGAAAGAACGTATCGAATCCTTCGAATCCAGCGGTCTGAACGGTGCGCAATGGTGTCGGTCTCAAGAGATCCCGGTGAAACAATTTCGTTATTGGCATAAGAAACTGCGCCGCAGGGCTGCTGCCCAAACACAGGAACCGAAAAGGAACCGATGGACCGCTGTTTCTCG
>NZ_KB899063.1 GCF_000377985.1 Sporolactobacillus vineae DSM 21990 = SL153 | reverse complement strand
CACTAGATGACGGGGTCATTTGTCCATGAATTGACGGGTAACTTGTCCATGTGCCGGTAAAAAATCAGCGATGGTTCAAACGCCATCGCTTTAATTTTATATGTTCTTATCAGATCAGGATAATTCGCCGTCAATGACACGTTTGACCATCCTGTCATCAAGAATGGGATGAGCGTTTTGTGCGCCATACAAGAGACTATGGGTACACACCTTATTAATTAAGCGAGCTGCGCCGCCTGAATAACGGTGAATCTCATCAATCGCTCCATCTGAAAAAACGGGATGGTCACAGCCGGCATACTTCAGATGACTGGTTATGTAGGCTCCGGTTTCTGAGCGATCATAATGGCCCAACTTACATTGAAGATCAATCCGTTGCCGGATCGCCGCATAAGACTGCAGGTGCAGCCGGTTCCACAGCTCACTTTGCCCGACCAAAATCAGAGCCATCGGACTTTGAGAGTCCATTTTGAAATTGAGCAGAAACCGGACCTCCTCCAACATCTCCCGATCCAGAAGATGGGCCTCATCCACAACAACCACCGGTTGAATACCATGGATTCCTCGCATCAGTTCAATCTCATGATGCAACTGGCGCTTGGCATCTCCCCGGTAAAACCGAGCTTCGCATCCCAGCTGTTCCAGCAGCCCCTTATAAAAATGCCGAGGTGTCAGCTTAGAGTCGGCCAGATACAACACACTGTATTTTGATGCATCCAATTGGTCTGTAAACCGACGAATGGTTGTTGTTTTCCCTGTGCCACAATCGCCAGTAACGACAGCGAAGAGTTGACGTTTAGCCGCATAAGTCAAGCGCCCTAAAATCTCATCCATTGGAAGAGAGGCATAGAGGGCATCCGTCGGAACGGACCGTGAAAAAGGGGTTTGACTCATATGATAGAACACTTCATACAAGGCGTTCACCTTCCTCGATCACTTTACGGAAGGAAACCGCCGGTTTCGGAATTTCCGGTCGTTCCTTATATTTCTGCTCGGCTGCCTGAAGAAGACGCGAGGATTCGGCCGGCTGAGGTTGAAGGGTTTTCGGCAGCTCCGGACGCTTTCCCACACGTTCACCCATTTCAAGAGGCTTCGCCTCCCAGGGTTCGCGTCCTTCTTTCTCGATCATGATTTGTGTGGAATCCGAAGGATCGTAGACAACAGTCACGTCACGGCCAATAAGGGACAGACCGGCTTCGTACAACTGATTATTGAAACTGATGCAGCCGGATTTGTCCACCTTTCGCTGGACCGCATGCATGAAAGCTGTCCTCCGCAACAAGGACAGGGCACTTTCTCCGTACTCTTAACTAAAAACGCCTTTTTGAGGCTTATCAATCAACTGGTAGTCTGATATAATAATCACGAGTTGAGTGAGAGGACATCTCTTGTGTGAAGTCGCGTTTACACAAACAAGGATGTCCTCTTTCCTTTCCTAAAATAATTGCCAGATATAAAGTCCTACGGGCATTATATCTGGCAATTATTGGACAGGCAATCCCGCCAACTTTCGGTCAAAATCTAGTATCAATAACACCTATCGTAGAAAAACGCGACAACTGGAAGACCAATTAACGTCTCTCGCTTTCTCAACAAGTTGTCTGCAGGCTGAAAGGCTCTGTAAATTAGTTCATATTTCGGTGAGTCATGACGCCTTACTCGACTTAATTTACCGAAAAAAGCAGAAGCAAGCTGCTCATTTTCCCTTTCGTCGGTCTGGATGATTTTGCTTTTCGTAAAGGGAGTACCTACAGGGAGTACCTACGGTGCCCTGATCTGTGACCTTTGTACACACCGAGCTCTGGATATTTTGGAAGATCGAGAAACAGAAACCATCAAACAATGGTTTGAGAATCATCCCGAAGTTCTACTTGTGAGCCGGGATCGTTACAATGTCTTCCGTCAGGCTATTGGTAAAGCGAATCCAGCCATTGTGCAGGTAAGCGATCGTTTCCATCTCACAAAAAATTTATGGGAGTTACTTGATGAGGCCCTGCTCAAGGCCATGTCAACGAAAATAAGGAGAATGCCACTGAATAATGTGGGATCTATTCAAGATCATCCCACGGAACGTCCACTGCCGATGAATGCCGATGAAAAGAAGAGACTATTGAACGCGCAAAAAAAGTGGACCCTTGCCCTTAAAATCAAGGAATTAAGGCAACAAGGTCTGGCCTATCTCAAGCTGGCCGATCTCTTTCATCTTGATCGCAGGACAATCAAAAAATACTGTGAAATGAACGGACCAATGGATCAAAAACATCGTTACCGAGCGTCTCCAGCGGATCCTTATATGGATCACATCAGGCACTGTGTTCACCTGTGGGAAAGACGGTAAAACGAATGGTCAAAGAATTGAGAGATAGGGGATATAAAGCAACCTACTCTGCTGTGCGTATTCGGGTGCAGGATTTGCGTCGAGATGCTGAATTCGGTGTCAAGAAAAAAGAAGCAGCCTCCCCTAGAAAACACATCCGCTATTTGTTCTGGTTGCCCTTTGAAAAGTTAGAGTCAGAAGAAAAAAAGATTCTGGATGATGCACTCTCCGAATATCCCATGACTCAAGAACTTTATGGCTTTATGCAATTATTTTGGGATAGGATTCATTTTAGCGATCTCGAAACGTTCTACTTTCTGTTGAGATCCAAAGAAAACTATCAGGGTAAAAGTATCCGCTTATTTGTTGATAAGCTACAAGAAGATCCTCAATCCATTCACAATGCCTTAGTTTACACTTACAATAATGGCCTGTTGGAAGGACAAGTCAACCGCTTGAAACTGATCAAGAGATTAACGTATGGGCGGGCCAGCTTCACTCTTTTAAGGCAAAGAGTATTGTTTAGTGTGTGAAAAAAATATAAGAATGCCCAATTGATCGGGAACGAACGCTTTCACCAAGTTAACGTAAGAGCCAGGCAATCCCGCCAACTTTCGGTCAAAATCTAGTATCAATAACAGATGGGCCTTATCCACGACTGAATACGGCCAACGAATTGTACCATATTATTTGGCAAAAGGGGGGATGACGTGGCCGCCGTCAACAGCAATTCAGGATCCTAGCTACCCATAGAATTTAATCCTTATGTCATTAAGAAAAGGAGCAAAATGCTCGAAATCAAATTTACACATATTTCTGAGCTTTTTAGATCACCAATCTATTCTAATCTATTCTTGATATAAAATTGTTACACCTTAATATCATCTTCGATTTTGCCAATCACTTGATTGTCAATATCAGCATCAAATTTTCTTGCATATAAGTCATCACTAAATGATAATTTATTGTAATCATCTAATGTTAATGTCTTAGGAGATGGCAATCCTTTTTTATACCAATCTATATATCGATAATTATTATTGACAACACTAGTTTTAAATATTGAATTTAAAATGATAGTTTGAAAAAATGTTTCATCGCTACAAAATGAATTTTTAAAAAAATTATAATATTTTTTATTCTCATCAACAAAATTCAGAATATATTTAGCACATTCCCCTGTTATTGAGAACCATGATGATCCATAATATAATCTTGGTAAAAAATCAATTTTTCTTGTTAAGGGAGTTTTCATAATCAATCTCCAATATAATCCCCTGACCAATCTCCTTATTTTACCTCTACCAATTAATAATTTCGGATAATAAACTTTGATTCTTTGCAAAATATGTATCGGAAAATCTTCATATTCAATAAAATTTTTTCCTAAATTATTTTTAAAAAATTGACCAATAAAGTATCTCGATTTAATTGGAAAATCCTGCCCACTAAGTAGATGCACATAATCATAATCGTTATTACTTTCTCTTATCATCTTTAACAAACCCAACGTTGCTTCAACTTGGCTGAACCCTGACCATGTAACATTAATCCTGTCTTTCATCAAAAAAACATTATCCCTTTTAACAATACTTTTAGCGATATTCGACTTATTATCAACATGTATAAAAAAGTCTATATTCTCATCATTAAGATTTTTGATAAGTTCATTTATTTGCCCACTATTTTTATGACATTGTATTGCATAGGCCATTTTTATTTTTGATGTAATCATTTCAATAATACCTCTAATAATTGCTTTTTTATATCTTGTTTACTTTATCAGATAAGTAATTTTCTGACTGTTTTCGGCAATTAAAAAATATATATTTTGGTAATTAAATTAATTTTATGATTCTCATAGGGTGAATATCATAAATGGCTTGACATGGAGCCTCTGCGGATACAGTTTTACCGCAAAAGTGGCAGGAACATTGGCTTTGCGCGGCTTATTAGCCCTACGCATCCGTCTCTCCATGTAGAGCCGTGCATTGAATTTATTATAATTTGTTAATTGCCAAATACTACATTCCTTAGCTGCCACTAACATCCTGATTTAAACAACATTCAATAATAATACCATATGCATTAAAAATATATAATAGTTATTGTCATAAATGTTTTTGTCAATATGAAATTGAGCAAAAGTGATTGCATCAGAAGTAAGTGACGGTAGTCACGTCATCCGCCCCATCTATTCAAAGGTATATTTCTTATTAATCTAGAAACTTTAGAGACAAGTAATTTTATTTCTTTCTGATTCACAAGAATCATTGTTAAAAATAAAGCTGCTTGTAACGTATTTTCCATAGATAGTTTCAAATAAATAATAAATATTTGTAATCCAATAATGACAAAATTAATTAGCAATCGTTTAAGATCTATTTTGATTACTACAAAAGATTTTGTGTCAACTACACGAAGTAGCCAAATTGCAAGAAAACTAAGCATCGTCGAAATTGAGGCTCCATTTGTCCCTATTAACGGAATGAGCAAAAAGTTAAGAACAATGTTAACTACAGCTCCATAGACGGATGTTCTAAACACTCCTACAGTGTTTTTAGCTGCAACATAATTTGTACCCAAAAATCCAGAAAAGCTGGAGAACACGACTCCTAGTAATAGAAATGGGACATATATCCAAGCAGAAAAGAAGACAGGCGAAACTACGAAATGCAGTATGATTTTTAAGAGCAAAAGAATAAATGATGTTCCCAATAACAGCATAGTTGCTAAAACATTAAAAATATTTGAATAGAATTGTGACTTAGTCCTTGAATTAACTTCTTCAATTGCTGACATTTGCCATGCTTGGAAAAATATAGTATTAACTATGCTTAATATATTTGGAATTTTATTTGCCACAGCATATAGTCCATTCGCTCCTACTCCTAAAATATAAGTAATGATATATCTGTCAGAGACTCCCATTATCCACCACATAAGAGCATTTGGAATAAGCGGAATTGAAAATGCTAACATATCCTTGAGTATGAAGAAATCAATTTTTGAAACTGACAAATATTTTTGAGCGCCGCCAATACTGAGCAAAATAATTATACTAATAATATCAGAAACAATTAATGATAATAAGTAACCAGAAACACCCATGTGAAATATGATAAGAAATAAGAAATTTGAAATTAATATTACTAATGAGCTTACTACTCCCACCGATGCAAATGTTTTTACACGTCCATTCGCACGAATAAATTGCATTAAAGATCCATTAAGTGAGGAAGTAAATAACATTACGTAAAAATAAATTAAATAATTGCGAAATGGAAATACTACTTTAAAAAGAGGATAAAAAATCCATGCAATTGAGTAGCCAAATATTGTAATCATTATTGCATTATTGAGAATCATCCTTCTATCATAGCTTTTATCCATAACAAATCTCAACACGCCATCACTAATACTGAGTGTAAAAATTGGAATCAACAAACTCAAGGTTGTCGTGATAAGATCTGTTGTTCCAAATTGCCTAACCGTTAGATAATATGTATACAAGGGAACCAAAAATAGTGTAATAAGTTTACTTCCCAAATTTCCTACCGCAAAAATAGCAGAATTAAATGCAAGCTTTTTGTAACGATTCATAATTCACCCTTACTACCTAAAATTTTTTGTTGATTTTATCCTGTAAATAATTAAAATGCATACTAATCCTCTACATTACTAATAATCAGAACTAAAAAATATTTTTGTTTAATAGAAGCTAAAGTTTTAAAATCATTAATAACTTAAATCTTTTTAATTATTTTTCAAATTTTTCAATAAGTCAAAAAGTGGAGCAAAGTAATTGTCGAAATGAATTTGATAGTCATCTGAATCAATGTTTTCATAATCCTTGATTTTATTTAATATTTGGTCTGCATTGATATTATCAATTAAGTATATATACCCTAGATCTTTTAACCATTTGTTAAATGAACTAGTTATTTTGTGATTACTATTTGGTAATACAATACAAGGGGTTTTGGTGATTGCACAAAATATCATTCCATGTAATCTGTCAGTTATTACGATCTTTGATTTTCTGAAAGCCATCCAAATTTTATTTAGTTCCTTTTTTGGTGAAGATGTCATAAATTGTTCGTCACCAATATGTGTGTCATACTTATAAACATTTTTAAACGTTTTATTAAGAATTTCTACGAGCTTGCTCTTCTCTTTATCATTGACTATAGATTCTTCATCATTTCGTAAACAGAGTAACAAGCCCGATCTTTGCATCTTGGGGGCAGTCTCATTTAAAGTTAATACAATGTCGGGAACAAGTTGAATATCATTTTTTTTGAAATATTTTTTCATTATGTCAAAAGATTTTGGCTCACGAGCAAATATATGTAGATCACGATGTCTCGAATATACATTTATACTATTCCTCAAAGACTTTCCTCCCTTTTTAGTAGATGAGAAGTCAATTGTTTGTGGAAACGAGATAATAGTATTTTTCGGAAACATTTTAACAATTTCTCTTCTTGATTCTTCAAAGTATTCATACAAGTCGCTCATATTCCCACCACCAATAAGTGTGATAATATCGCTTTCGGAACATGAATGTTTTAAAACTAATAAGTAATGATAAATATCTGACATTGGAAAGGTAACGATTCTTGTTAAAGGAAACATATGCTTTAACAATTTTAATTGTGAATAAGTAATTGCTACATCACCTAGGTTTCCGTAATCCGCCGCCATTGCAACTATGATTTTTCTTTCTGACTTTTTAAGTTTATATTTATTACTTCTCATGTATTTTAATCCGTTATAATATATTTTTATGTGATTTGGGATTTTCTGCTTTATAGCATCGAACATAATGTGCTCCCCCGCTTAAAGAATATTAAAATCAAACACCCTTAGGGCCAATACCATGTTGAAATTAAAGGATACTTGATAATTAGCGATCGCTAGTCAGTAAATAAATTGCAAAAGACAGTCCACCTTGTACTAATTGATCATCAATGGATGTTGTGTACAATTACAAAAATTTTCGTCTCCAACTTGTATCAATGTCATTCATAGCTTCACTAATACGAATTCGATATTTATCCATATACAGATGATCGATAGATTCTTTTATGATGACATGATCAGGAAGATGCTGGCCATTAATTATCTTTTGAAGAATACATGCTAGCTCTGTTGTATTCCCTGTTTTATATAGTTCTCCATTTATACCAGACCGAATAATATCCTTTGGTCCTGCCTCGCAATCGGAACTAATGCAGTAAACACCTCTGGAAATAGCTTCTGCTAAAACCATGCCGAACCCCTCAAATGAAGAAGTTAATACTAATGAAGTCACTTCATCAAGAGACTCCCAAGGATTATTTACCCAACCATGCCATATTAGCTTATTACTGATTCCTAAATGGTAAGCATAACTCTGACAAACAACTTTATCTGGTCCACCGCCTATTAGTATAAGCACCCATTCTCCCTTAACCTTGCTTAATGCATCCAATAAATCCTTTATCCTTTTTTGACCTTCAAATATTATTCTCCCAACATATAAGAAAACCGTTCTACCTTTTGGTCTATTAATGATTTTTTCACTTCTGGAAACAGGATTATATATTTTATAGATATTAGATTCTAAAATGCCTAATGACTTCAATTGTTTCTCGATCCCAGTACTTATTGCGAAGTGGTAATCAGCATATTTTAATAATTTTTTCATTATTTCTTTATAATCAAGTGAATACTGCATCCATGAAATAATAGGAAATTTAGCTCGATATATTTTTCTGTATAGATGTGTTATAAAGCATGGTGTTGAGCTCAAGCATATCACTAAATCCGGACGGAATCCTTTGATAAGTCGAGAAATGACAAAATACGTGTATATAACGCGTACTATTTTAATTCTAATTTTCTTACTCTCATACACATCCAGATTCTTTAGCCATGATTTATCATTGCTCCCTCCACAAATAAGTAATTTACAATTCATATTTATGCCATTAACATTACCCATTTCCAGTTGATTCACAAATGAACGCACAACTGTTTCTGTCCCCCCCCTTCCAGATATTATTGGCATGATAAATAGGATCTTTTTTCTTTTTATGACACTTTCCTCCTTTGAGAAAACATGTTCAAGAATTTACTTTTAGAAATATTCAAAGTCAAAGATTCGATTTTCGAAAAGATTTTAAGAGTGGTCACATAAATATAAAATAATATTAGTGACTTTTTTAATAGGGTCAACTGAAATAATACAATTTTCCTTTGCTGATACAGCCAATCATAATCATCTAATAAATATTGATGACATAAATTTAGAAACATTTGTGTGGAAGAAATGTATTTTTCTGTTCTAATTATTTTAAATGCAATGGTATGATTATAAACATTCGAATTTCTTCTTTGCTTTCTTTTTCGTAATAAAGTATAAAGGCAATAAAACATATCGTAATCATATTTAATACATACAAGTGGGAGCAAATCCGGATACATTTCTTTCATAAATAAAAGTGTTTCGTTTAACGCTTCACAATGATCAACATTATTCTTAACAGAACTAGATCTGACAATACTGTTATTTCTTTGAAAATAATAGTAAAGCGGTATTTCTAACTTCACAAGACTAGTTACCTTATTTATCACTCGATGGGTAGTATAAACATCTTCAAAAGCCCTGCCCTTTGGAAATCTGATATTAACCCATAAATCTTTTCTATATAATTTATTCCAAACATAGTTGCGACAATAATGATCAACTATTGTATTAATTATTGCACACTTTCTATCAAATACCTTAATTGCATATTCTTCCGGAATATTATTGGGGTCTACCTTTTCATTAACTTCTTGAAAATCAACTTCAACTATATCACAATGATACTTCAACATAACTTCATACATTCGTAAATACATATCTCTATGGATATAATCATCACTGTCCACAAATGCAATTAATTCGCCTTTAGCTAAGTCAATCCCTGCATTTCTCGCATCTGATAATCCTCCATTCTTCTTGTGTATTACCCTGATTCTTTTATCTAATTTTGCAAACTGATCACACAATCTACCTGAGTTATCAGTTGACCCATCATCAATAAGTATGATCTCCAAATTTGGATAAGACTGATTAATGATACTCCGGATACACTTTGAAAGATATTTAGCAACATTATAAACTGGTACAATAATAGTGATGAGATGATCCATCGGTTATTTTTCCACCTTTATATTCTTTTCTTGAAAGATTGCTTCTGCTATAAAAATAAAGGTAAAATTGAAAATCAAAGAACTGATTACATTCTCTGTTATTCCCTGAAAAGCTATAATGATAATCGGTATAAGTTTTGAGTATTGTTTTAATTTAACAATTTTATTAATAGCTAATGCATAGAGAATGGCTATAAGAAACAAAACAACTAAACCATATTTTAAATAAAGAACTAAATACCCAGAATCAAGTACAGAACCATTTAAAAGCTGATCACCTAGACTTTGCCCCATCAATGTTGGATGGAATGTTGACAAATACATATTTGAGATAATTAATCTATGCTGAAGCAGATTATCAATATAATATACAAAACTATTGCTTAGATTTAGCGATAAAACAAAAATCAAACTAAAGCATATAGGGAATGCAATTATGGAAATAAACACCAATGTTTTATGAATTTTTATTTTATAATTTAAGTAATATAAAAAAAGATAAAATAATACCACAATAAAAGTTGTCCGACTTTTGGTTAATTCATATATTCCGATGTTGATGAAGGTCCAAAGTAGCATTTCTAATTCCAACTTAAAAAATCTTTTTTTTAAGTAAAGGAAGATCATTGTTAAACTTAAAAAAACTATTCCCAATTGATTAGGATGTTGGAATCCAAAGGCATAACGAATCACTTGCGTACCTAGTCGATAATCAATAGCCACTTTATTATTTATTACTCCAATAACTGAAAGAAAAACACATATTATTAAGGCTATAAGCTTTGTGTAAAAAAAAATGCCAAGGACTGTTTTCTCTTTAACACCCTTATAGCCTATTAACGCTATAAACAAAATTAAAATAGTAGTATCCTTTGTCAGGAGTGCATTAGCTGCACCAAAGATCAATAAAACAAAAGATGATACGAGCTCATTTAAACTATAGTATGTCATTATGATTTTAAGCAGTACAAACGGAATTGCTAAAAACAAAAACAAAGCAAGGAATTGCCCATCAAGAAGAGTCATTCGAAATGAATAGTAGATCATTATCAGAGTAAAAAAAATATAATAAAACACAAAAGATAGTTTCATTTCCTTTGTTTTTATTATCACATTTTGTTGCATTCATACTTCTCCCATCATTGAATAAAGCATTGTGTTCTTAAATTAGCTAAATATCAAGAGATGATGAATGAAATAGCTCAAGGTCGAAACTATTACTGCTATTTTTCAGGACTCATTAAGTCATTTCTTTTAGCTAGGGCCTCTAAATAAAATGCCTTTAAATATTTTGCATTATCCCGGATATCAAATTTGCTTTTTATGATCTCATTCATCTGTCCTTGCCGATTATAACCATTTTTGAATTTTAAAATGTTTTTAGCCCACCTATCAGGATATCTAATAGGAAGAAAAACTAAATTATTAGTTACTTTTGCTTGAGAAGGAACTTGATCAGATACCACACATTTTAACCCACTGCATTGTGCCTCAATATTTACAATGCCCAGAGCTTCAAATTTAGAGGGGAAAACAAATACATCAGCTGCCGAGAGAAAATCCTCAACATGATGTTTCTCACCTAAAAAAAGTACATTATTATTGAGATTTTCTTCTAATACTTTTCTCTTAACTTGATCAGAACGCGGCCCAACACCTATTAGAATAAGTATAGAATTTGGATTTCTCTTTATAACTTCTGAAAATACATCAATTAAAAATGAATGATTCTTTTGATCGTTAAATCTCCCTATATGTAGCAGCACAAATTTATCTGTTATATTTAATTTTTCTCGCATTGATACTCTTTTATGCATATTAAATGTATATCGTTGAACATCTATTCCATTATTAATAATTTTAAATTTTTTTTCTCGATATAAAAATCTTCCTGCAGCTTCACTTGCAGCAAGTGCATAATCATAAGAATTAATAAAAAAGGGATAAAGAAGTAAATTAAATACAGGATAATCTGTATGAGTATTATGAACGTGTACAAATCTAACACAATTTACTTTTGATAGTCGAACAGCTACTAATTCCATCATCATAATCGAACTATTCCCATTAATATGAACTATATCATATTTATTTGTCTTTATAATCTTTTTTAAATTATTTATATATCTTAACGGATTCCTCTTTCTTTTTTTTAAAACATAAAATTTATCGCCTCTCTTTCTAATTAACTCAGCATATTTGTCATCAATATAATTTGACACGATAAAATCAAAATGAAAGCGTTCATCAACAATGTGTGAATAGTAGTTCATAATTACTGAAGAAATACCATTCATCCCAAAATCGACTGTATTAATAATCAATATATTTGGCATATTAACTCCTGTTTTTAAAAGGAAAATTATGTTGCATAAACTGAAAGCATTTAATTTTTTACAAATAAATTATTTATTACACTTTCAAATTTTTTATTAAAATTATCTGTATGTTGTCTACTAATACCCCCGCATTGATATGATTTATTGTAATTTTTTATTATTGATTCAATCTTTGTAACATCTTCTACAACTATTATATTTTTCTCTTTTTGTTCAATGAATTTGCAAAACTCTAATTGATGATTATTCACGTGTTCTTTATACTTTTTTAATCTTGGAACTACAATCGGAATCTTCCCAAATTTTATTGGTAATATAAAGCTTGACGGTCCACCATGAGTTATTACAATATCAGCCATTCTCACATACTGTTTCATTTCATCATAGGATATTAATCGTTTATATTCGCAATACTTAGGTATATAGGTGCTATAACCCGTCTGAATAATAATTTTCTCATGAACCTTATTATTCTTCTTTAAACTATCTACATATGAAATTAACCTGTTAAAGGGTTGTTCATGGGTTCCAACAGTAACAAATATCATTAAAAAATCCCACCTAGATTTATTGATTTAGGATAAACTTCTTTCATTTCTTCCCATTGAACTATGAAAGCATCAGTTACAGGATAAACTAATTTTCCAGTAACGGTCGGTTTATCAAATCTGTCGTATACTTCAATATAGACCAATTTTTTTCCAAACAGTTTTCCAATATAGAAAAACGGGACAGCTACAGCTGCTCCTGAAGAAATTATCACATCAGGTTTTTCCTTTCTTATTACCTTCCATGCTAAGAATGTATTTCTGATGAGATTTAAGAAATTCCTATTTGTTGGGAAATAGCATGAATAGACTTTTTCGTTTTTTAAAAGGCTTCGTGCATCTTCCTTATCAAAAGTAACCCAAAACCGTTCTTTATCCCACCAGAATTTCTTTAACATATATAACTGTGTTAAATGTCCTCCACTTGAACCTACAAAACATATTTTCATTTTAAAAGTCCACCTTAATTCAAATTCTTAAATACAAATAGTAAATTGTGTTAAAAGTTATACGTTTATAATACTTTACGACGATATACCTCAGATCTAGTTCAACTATCTGATCAAATCCGTTGTTACTCATTCATCATAATCTTTAATATTCTGCGATCTAATGGCTCTGTCCGACAGGGCTCACATTTTCCTTCCGGAACATCAAAAAATATAGAAACACGTCCAAGATCATCAAAAAACTTAAACTACTTTTCTTAAGCACTACGCACTTTTCGTGACTGAAGATCCTTTTTCATCTTAAACATTGGACAGGACATATCGGTTTGATTAGGAAATTTCCCAACAGATTCTCAGTAGCAGAGTAGGTGCCCCCCATACATTAAAAGTCAAAAAGCATTCCTCGATCCAAAAAATAGTGTAATTGTCTTTAATATAATAAATAAATCATATACTATTGATCGTCTCTTGATATATTGAAGATCGAGCGCAACCATCTGATCAAAACCAACCGTACTTCTTCCACTCACTTGCCATAATCCAGTACATCCGGGAATGACTAACAATCTCTGTTTATCGTAATCCGAGTAGTTTATTACTTCCCGTGGCAGCGGCGGACGTGGTCCGACAAGGCTCATATCGCCCTTTAGTACATTAAATAACTGTGGAAGTTCATCCAGACTCCGCTTTCTGAGGAATTGACCTACCTTAGTCACACGTGGATCATTCTTCATTTTGAACATCGGACCGGTCGTATCATTTTGATCGATCAGGTTATCCAATAACTTCTCCGCATTAGAGACCATTGAACGATACTTATAAATATAGAATGGTTTGCCATCCTTACCAACGCGGCGCTGCTTGAATATCACTTTTCCTTTTGGATTCTCAATCTTAATTGCCAAAGCAATGAGCAGTTCTACAGGAGACAAGAAAATAATTCCTACAAGTGATCCGAAAATATCAATTAGTCGCTTCATAAACAAGTAATATCTTTTCCCTTGTAAAAAGCTATGTATATCTTCATATTCTTCACTGATATTTACATTGTAAGAAGTTCTGCTCTCAACGATTGACTTTTGCATTGACATCCAGCTTTCCCCCTGAAGTACCCATGCCAGTGTGACTCACAATAAGATCTGTTCAGATATTGTCTAGTTACATAGAATATTATAAATTTGGTAAATCTTAATTAGTTGTTTAGTGAAAATACTAATCTTACTTTAATATCTCAAAAAATTCCTAAGAATTTCTTATCTTTTATTTCTGTTGGCTCTTCTTTATTTACTGGTTCACCTTTTATGAGTAACTCAGCATTCTCTCTAATTGTATTGGCTAATTCTCTGCCAAACTCCTTTTTCAACTCCAAGAATGCTTCCTGCATATAGAAAGGGCGTTCTGTCACGTTATGCGCATCTGAGGCAACAAACTGTGATAAATTGTTTTCAATAAATTGCTGCGTTCGCTTCTTCGTCTTTTTCCCATTTATACCGATCAAACTGGCCGCAGTTACCTGAGAAAGTGCCCCATCCGTGATGAAGCTATAAAGTATATCGGGATGAGCAACAATTTCTTCATTACGTTCCGGATGGACGATTACCGGAATTATGCCTTTCACCTGCAAATCGAAGAAAAGCTGCTGTGCATATCGGGGAACATGGTGGGTCGGGAACTCAACAAGGATGTATTTCTTATTGTCATTCACCGTAACCAGTTCTTCATCCGCTTCTGGATCCGCCATTTCTCCGAAAATACGTGGTTCCTGACCCGGTAATACGGTTAGCCCAATCTGATTTTTTTGAAACAACTGGTTCAGTGATTTGACCCTTTTAATTACAGACGGTCTTGGATTGTCCCAGGAACGATTGCGATGATGCGGTGTAGCTACGATCTGAGTGATCCCTTCCGAGACAGCTTGTCTGGCCATTGCCAATGAAACCTGTTCATCATGTGCCCCGTCATCAATGCCGGGAAGAATGTGACAATGGATATCAATCAACAGAGCCATCCCCTTTTTAATGTGATATTTTTTACATAATCACTTTAAATAAAAGGATAATCATTCATTACCATAATAGTAGTAATAATGACTATCAGATTTTGATACCGGCTTGCCATTAAGCACAACGCCAAGCATTTTGGCTTTAGCCTTGGAAAGAAGTTCTTTAGCTTTGATTGCTGCATCCTTCTCTGTCACTCCGCTGCGAACGACCAGAACTGTACCATCGCATAGATTTGCAAGAATCTGTGCATCAGTTACGGCAAGAACCGGCGGCGTATCAACAATCACAACATCAAACAGAGTTAGTGCATGCTTTATGAAACTAGACATCGTCACCGAACTGAGCAATTCTGCCGGATTAGGAGGAATCGGACCACTGGTCAGAACAAACAGATTTTCAATTTCTGTTTTCTGAATTGTGTCTTCAAAACTCGTCCTTTTGGTCAGCAAGGTTGTCAGACCCTGAGTGTTTCCCAGTCGGAATGTATAGTGCATCGTCGGCTTGCGCATATCACCGTCAATCAGCAAGACACTTTTTCCCTGTTGAGCCATGACGACACCGAGATTGGCAGCAGTTGTTGACTTTCCTTCCCCTGGACCAGAAGAAGTGACCATGATCGTTTTTAAGTCACTGTCGGCTTGGGAGAAGTCAATATTCGTGCGAATGGTACGATACTGTTCGGCGGTTGTTGATTTCGGTTTACTGAAAGCGATCAGGTGCCGCTGTTTTGAAATGATTTTACTTTGCTTCAACACGGTTTCCCCCTCTCGCGTGATGGTGCTGAGTTGAATGAGCTCCAGATCTCGAGTCTTTTTCATGATGGTCTTTAATCTGAGATATAGCACCAAGAACCGGCAGACCCAGAATTTGCTCAATGTCTTCTTCAGTTTTAATTGTGTTATCAAGATAGTCCAGTAAGAAGGCCAGACCAACGGAAGCCATCAGGCCAACAACGAATGCGATTGCCAAATTGATTGCCGGTTTCGGTTTAACCGGAGTAGAACTTTCCGCATAACTTGCCGGCGAAAGAATGCTGACGTTGTCGACATTCATGACTTTCTGAACCTGCGACCTAAACGCAGTCGCTACATTATTAACAATCGCCACCGACTGTGCCGGGCTGTTCGTTTCCGCAGTCAACGTAAACGCCTGTGAATTCTGCTCCGTATTTACCGTCAGCATACCCTTAAGCTGATCTGCTGTCATATTCAGATGAAGCTTCTTAATCACTTGATTCAACACTGTCGGATTATTAATAATCACACTATACGTATTGACCAACTGAACATTTGTTTGTACCGCGTTCGTCTGATAAAGGCTTGCATTATTTGTATTCGACTGATTGACCAGAATCTGCGTCGACGCGTCATACTTCGGTGTCATCACAAAATAAGTTAGTACTGCGCTGACCGCCACTGCCAGCAATGTAATCGAAAGAATTAACGAGATCCGTTTTCGCAACGTCTGAAAGATCTCTTTAAGGCTAATTGTCTCTTCCATAATATCCCCCAAACACAGTTCTATTTTCTTCTCTGAATTTTTCTACAAGATAGTAGTATTATAGCATATATTTTGTTGAACCAAGATGCCATAATCTACTTAAAATAGTCGTAAGTGCCGGGGAAAGTCGATGAATTATGTCTTTTAAGATTACTCTATAGGAGCCAAAGATTATAGGCCTTTATCCCTATTTGCCAGTATAGCATGGATTTTGAAGAATTTTGTTAACAGATTGTGATATTCTGTATGCAATTTTAACCAGCTGCATGGTATCTTCGTATTTTACTGATATTAATTGATTACGGCCAACGTAAATGTACCACCTGGTACAATTCGTTGGCCGTAATCAGGAAAGCCTTTGGAAATTTAAAAGAACGTCTGAATCTTCGCCGAACCCCGGTTTCCTGCGAAGAAAACCTGGAAGGCAAACTTTTCGTCTAATTCATCGCTCTGTTCTATCTTTCCTACATAAAAAAGGCGATGAACGATCATCAGCTCTTCAAACAGTGCACCATTCAGGCACTTTTGGATGAGCTGGATGTGGTCGAGCAGTACCGGCAACCCGGGACCACAAACAAATTGACGAGTTGACCAAAAAGCAGATGGATCTTTAACGAGCCATTAGGGTCGATCCACCTGCCTTGGTATAAATTCACGGGAATTCAGGCTGATCATATCTTCTTTTCTCTTTGTGCTGTTAGGATCTTTGTCTCAATGACATGGGTTCTCTCTTTATCTACTAATATTTTAGTGTCATTTTGCTGATTGGTTTTTGCCGGAATAAATTTTGGAAGAACCTGCGTTTCACTGGTTTTCTTATCATCTAATGACTCCGTCTCTATCGCATGTGATGAAGGAGCAATCGGCTGAAGCTGGATCGTTTCAGCGATTTTATTATGTGCTTTGTCGTTCTGACTCTCGCCGTGCTGAAACGGCAAAGTTTTTGTTGCCTCTCCCGGTGTCTCTTTACCTAATTCTGTTGTCTGATCTTCAGATGATTCAGTGTCCGGTTGATAGGCTGGAACAATTACCGGCTTTTGCAGAACGATGATCAGGAAAATGAAAGAGACAAGAAATCCAGTTATGCCAATACCGATCATCATCATTCCCGGGGTGAACATATCCGCATCCCTCCTCGTATATTAGTAATAAGAGCTCGATCTAGAGTAATTTCCAGTTGGATCCGGATACCTGGAATGTCTCTGGATTCCTATAGGATTTGCTTTGAAAGCCCCCCGGCTTCCCTGTCAATTTAATATTGTTTTACCCTTTGTTTTGCCCTTGTTATGCCCTTGATGGGGAAGCCAGGGGGAGACAATCCTGTTTCCCAATCACTCATGAGAAAGGTCTGATCAGCTTTTGATCTACAGAAGATCATGTTCTTCTGTCTCTTTAAGATGTCAAGAGCCAATT
>NZ_KB899062.1 GCF_000377985.1 Sporolactobacillus vineae DSM 21990 = SL153 | reverse complement strand
AAAAGAAAAACTGATTATTCCGTTCGCTCATAATCCACCATTGTCTATTTTCGTGAAAGGCGATATATTCTGCTGAGCGTCGATATATTTTTGTGAAGGGCGATATATTCTGCTGAGCGTCGATATATTTCGCGAAGGGCGATATATTCTGCTGAGCGTCGATATTTTTTCGCGAAGGGCGATATATTCTGCTGAACGTCGATATTTTTTCGCGAAGGGCGATATATTCTGCTGAGCGTCGATATTTTTTCGCGAAGGGCGATATATTCTGCTGAGCGTCGATATTTTTTCGCGAAGGGCGATATATTCTTTTCGGAATGAGTTAAAGGGATACTCAAAAAAGAAAAAGGGATCAGTGAGAACAGAAAGGATTGAATAGGATGAAAGTTGTTGTATCGGTCGGCCGATTTTTGGGAAAGTATTTTGCCCTATTTGTTCTGGCAGCCGCCGTACTCTGTTATTTTCAGCCGGCTGTTGTCACCTGGGTGTTGCCCTATGTCTCGTATTTACTCGGTCTCGTCATGTTCGGCATGGGCATGACACTGAAGCGTTCGGATTTCTCCGAAGTTTTTAAACGGCCGAAAGACGTACTTGTCGGCGTCTGCGCACATTATCTGATCATGCCGCTCATCGCTTACGCGCTCTGTCTTGTGTTCCGCCTTCCCGCCCCGGTCGCCGTCGGTGTGATTCTGATCGGCTGCTGCCCAAGCGGCACATCGTCCAACGTGATGTGCTATCTGGCTAAAGGCGATGTTGCGCTCGGTGTATCGATCGGAGCCGTATCTACATTGATCGCACCGGTCATGCTGCCGCTGATCCTCTGGCTGCTCGCCGGCCGCTGGGTCAAGATCCCGACTTCCTCACTGTTTATGAGCGTTGTCGAGATTGTCATCCTGCCGATCGTTCTCGGTGTGCTCGTCAATACGCTCTTCGGTAAAAAAGTAGAAAAGGCGACCGAAGCACTCCCGCTTGTGTCAACTATCTCAATCATCCTGATTGCCGGCGGTGTTGTTGCGGCAAACCGTACGACACTGTTCGCTGTCGGAACACTTATCCTGATTCCGGTTGTCATCCTTCATAACCTGCTTGGCTATTCACTGGGCTTCCTGTTCAGCCGTCTGCTCGGGATGAACCATCCAAAGAGCCGTGCGGTAACCTTCGAAGTGGGTATGCAGAATTCCGCCCTGGGCGTCACACTGGCCATGGCCTTCTTCTCGCCGATCGCCGCCGTACCAGGCACTCTGTTCAGCGTCTGGCACAACATGTCCGGTTCTTTGCTGGCCTCGTACTGGGCAGGCAAGGGAAAGAAACAGACAAAGCCAAAGGCAGTGGCCGCCGCCTCTAATGCAACGAACTGACGCAGATTCCGGCAGTCGGCAATCACTATATTTTACCTAACTAAAAACAAATCGTTCCAAAGGATGAATCCGGGACACACCATTTCGTGGTGTGTCCCGGATTTTTTTCATGGCACCATCAGTTGTTAATATTTGTATTTAATATTAACCTACTGTTAAATATAGTATTCCCGTATCTGAATCTATTGAAATATTGTCCGTTCCTGTCGATAATTAGATTATATTGCAGTTTCCAGATAAATACCGGTATCCGAGAAAATAATTTACATAGCTGGTATTTTTATAGGAAGAAATGCAAAATTACTTATTCTGAGGGAGGAATCGAATGGTGAACAGATGGATCCGACGTTTTGGCCTGTTTCTGGTACTGTCGGTTCTGGTGATCGGCATTTTGGCAGAGCCGGATGCGCCGAGCGCCGAGGCGGCAACGCGTTACACCGCCTACGTGACGGCAAACAGCGTCAGAGTTCACACCGGAGCAGGTGTACGCTACCGGTCTGTAGGAACCTATTACAAGTATCACAAAATGACAATCAAGGGCAGCAGGGGAAACTGGAAGCAGATTACATACGGCGGCCATACACGTTATGTCTGGGGGCCTTCCATTAAGGCCGGCTCACCGCGCATCCGCAGCTACATCATTCCAGGCAGTGCATGGATGCGAACGGGACCAGGATTAAAATACGGTCGTGTCCGTTACGCCTACCAGAACTATTACGTCACGATCTACAGCCGCCTCGGCAACTGGTATCACGTCAATTACCGCGGCACATTCGGCTATGTATGGGCCGGCAATGTCAAAGAAGGAACACCTGCATTCTCATCCTATAATGGGTACATCAATGCAGCGAAACTCTATTTAAGAACCGATCCGCGACTGGTTTATAAGAAAATCCAGGCGCTTTATAAAAACAATAAGGTTACAGTGATCGGAAGAAGCGGCAACTGGCTTCGACTCAAGATAGGATCGAAAACAGGTTACGCCTGGGGACAGGGCATCAGTAAAGGGAATCCGCCGGTAACACCTGCAAGTTACGCGCCAACAACCGGGAATTATGGACTGGATATTTCCCATTATCAAAACGATGCGAACAAGGGTAATATTGATTTTAACCAAGTAAAAGCCAGCGGCTACAGTTTTATCATTGTAAAAGCATCTGAAGGTCAGACAGGTCATGATCCTTACTTTGGATATAATACTAAGAATGCGATTGGTGCCGGACTGAAAGTTGATGCTTACCATTTTTTCCACGCAGCAGATCAAAATTCAGCACGTAAAGAAGCAGACAATTTTGCCAGCTCTTTAAAAGCGGCCGGTTATAACGCGTCAAACTTCGGATATGTCTTCCTGGATGTAGAAACAACTAATAGCGTAGACAAAGAAACGTTGGCTGATAACGCTAATGCCTTTTTTGATCAGTTGAAAAATGTATATGGATTCAATAAATTAGGGATTTATTCCAATCTGTACTTTTTCAATAATAGTATTGATTTTAACCGGGTCACGCAGGCTCAGACCCAGCCTCAACGTTTTCTGATATGGCTGTCTCGTTACCGCGGCAGTGAAACCAATCTGGGCCCAGGTGCAAACTTTAATGTTGATATCTGGCAATATACGAATTCTGGAACTGTCAATGGCATTGTTGGAGATGTCGATCATAATATTTCTTACTTTAATACGAACGGCCTATGATAAATAAAAATTTAGGAGCTGTCCTGACCGGCAGCTCTTTTTTAATACTCCTGATTTTCGCAAAAGGTCTGAAAAGATCCAGGGCCTTGATTATTGTGATACTTTTTTAAATCAATAATCATTGATGAGTGAAACCGGTATCAGTGTCAGGCCCACAGCGTATAACGCGCGAGGAGGTTCACGGAACGCCCGCGGAAAGCAAGCGCCTGCTGCAGAATACAACAACCAAGTTAAACAGAGCTTAATAATTAAGAAGGCTGCCCTTTGTCAATTTATCGAAAAGGGCAACCTTCTTTCAATGAATCTTCTATTTGATTAACTCGCTTATTTTACTGAGCTCTGCTTCTCTGTTTTCATCTGCTGCACGGTCTCGGCGAGATGCAGCAGGTCGACCAGCATTTGATGGCTTTCTGCATTCAGGCCGTGTTTCCTGGCGACTTTGACGATGTATCCATTGATATAGTCCACTTCCGTCGGCCGACCATTGATCATATCCTGATACATTGACGGATGGTGCAATGGATTGACCTGTGAGCTTTCGTGATAGATGACCTCCGCCATCTCCTCCCGGCTCTGCATGAACCGGACACCGTCGGCCTGGCCTGCCGCATAGCCTTCGTCAATCAATCGTTTTGTCAGGGCATTTGCTCCCGGATACGACACATACTGACCCATTGTGATATCCATCAATGTGCACAGCGTATTAATCACGGAATTCATCAGCAGTTTGCCCCACAGCGTGCCGAGATAATTGGTATGCAGCGTCGGGTTCATGCCTGCTTTCTGAAATTCCTCAACAACCTGTTTGGTGAACGCGTCCGGCTTCTCCGTAACATTGGACAGATGGGTATGACCGGCACCTTTTGCGCCCATGAAATCAACTTTACCCGGGGCATCAAGTACCGTCGCAATCAGCGCAATCCCGGCAATGACATGCTGGTCGGGGACATATTTCCGAATAATATCCACCGAGCCAATCCCGTTCTGGTTTGTCAATACATATGTATCCGGACCGATGAAGTGGGCGCACGCCGCCATCGCTTCCTCCGACTGCATCTGTTTGACAAACAGGATCACCAGATCCGGCGTTTTCTCATATTCCGCCGGCTGATAAACATTGACCGGCACAAGGTGCTGATTCTGATAATCCCGGGAGACATAGACACCGCCCTGTTCCCGGATGGCCTTATAACTGGGCTCCCACGGCTCGACAAAATCGACATCATTTCCTGCTTCCTGAAGCAAAATACCGTAGCGCAGACCCATCGCGCCGGCACCTATGACGACAATCTTCAACTCTGCTCTCCTCCACTCATTCTGAACTCACTGTCTTCACTCAAAAATAGAACATTTATCGCAGCCATGCAAGCATCAAATTTTTTTCAAGCCGGGACACCGCCTGAAGCGCTTATTCTCCTCTGAATCCCGCATATCTTTTATAGCTCTGGTTCATATGAAAATGGGCAACGGTAACATAAATGTGCCCGCTGCGGCGGCCGAGCTGGCGAATGTATACAGTCAGGGAACGACCATGTGCATATTTTCTGGCGATCAGTTGTTTCCGGGAATTATAAATCCGGATACAGTCTCCTTTGATCAGGCCGTATACCTTTACCCGATCATAATGATGTCTGTAATTATAAATTCTGATCCGGCTGCGGCTCAGTGTGGCCGACCGCTCGCCGCTGAAATAGCCACGGGTCCACCGGCTTTCCCGGGTATTCGCATGTTCGACAGACACATAAACAAATCCGGATCGTCTGCCCAGCTGACGGAGATACAGTGTCGTCGAACTGCCGCGTGAAGTCTGCTTCTTCAGCCCGTGGTGCGACGAACTGTATACGCGCACAATATCCCCTGAATGAATACCTTTTACATAGATCCGGTCATAGTGGCCGGTATGATTAATGACAGAAACCTGATGCGGCGAAAGCGGGCCGGAGAATAATGATCTTGGTCCGTCAGGCGTGAGATTCAAATACTGAAAATCCCGGCTGCTGCTCTGATGTATCTTCGTATTGCCCGGCACCAGGACCGCACCGCCGCCCGTCAGCTGCGAGCTCTGACCCCGAGCAAAATTTCTGGCTATCAGCGAATGCCCGAGCAAGTCGCCAAAACCGTAACGCCCGGAGACATTATTGTAGTACAGCGCCAGCCGGAAATCGGTCATGAACTGCCCGAAAGAGAGATGGCTGCTTATGTCCTGGTGAATGACATCCTGGACAGCCCGGTAACCACTATTTGGATCCTGAATCAGCTGATCATAGACTTCCTTTTGCTTCGCTGAATTGACTTGCGCCCTTAAATATTGGAAAAACAGGTAGGAGAGCGAATAATTGGACAGACTGTCTCCGTCATAGTGCCAGTTGAACGGCGACAGACCGTTTCTGATTGAATTAAACGGATCTACATTATAATAATCAAGACGATCATTCAGCGGCTGACGGAGGTACAGCTGTTCGGCAGCCATTGACAGACCTTCGTCGATCCAGGGATCCAGAGGGTAACCTTGATTGACGATGACGCGCCGGCTGAAACTGATCAGATGCTGCAGCTCGTGAGCCAGTGTCGAATAAGCCCGGGTAACATCCAGCGATCCATTTTTCGTGTCCATGAGCGGATGAACATCAATATAGATGATTTCCGATCGGTTCGACCCCTTTTCTGAAGTCAGATCCATCGGATTGAAGAAGCCGGCAACATAGGCGCTGTCACCGGAATCACCGGACGCAATATTGTAGCAGACAATATTGACTTTGCCATTGCCAATCTTTCCGGCCGGCGGACCAAAATAGGTGACATCAGACGGATAAATATGCTGATCAAATTCTTTGCCCAGTTTCTCAGCTTGTGCTGTCGTGATCTGGTGACCGGCGACCCACACATTGGCACGGCCGGAATAGGCGAGTTCTGCATCAACCGAACCATAATTCCCGTTTACCGGATTCCAGGTATTAAATGTTTTCGAGGTACCGGCCTTCACTTCCGCCCGAATCTGCTGCGACTGTGATGATCCGCTTCTAAGCAGTCTGGACTGGTTCTCCGCGACATTCAGAGGTTTCACGACATCAACCGGTTCTGCCGGAGCTGCATGATTCAGCACCTGTTTACTTCGAATACGTTCATAAACGCCGGTCGTTTCCCCCACACTGCCGGCGACCGACTGGTTACTGATCAGAATCGGATTTGCCCCGGCAGCAAAAGCGCCCGCCGGATAACTCACGACGACGACAAAAGCGATCATTATGACAAACAATTGTTTGATCTGTTTCATAAGCCGCACCTTCTCTTAAGAATGGTCATCGCATCGCCTGATCTCATGAAGTAATGCCGGACAATGACAACTATTTCTTAAGTTCTGAACTTACCTATCTATATCTCTATTATAATTCGATCAGACGTAAAAAACGCTGTCTTATTCACTGAAACAAATCGGACAGCCTGTTTCCTGTAGTCCTGTCACGTCCGGAAAAGGATCGAATTTTTCCCGCAGCAACGGTACGGACATAAAATTCGATTGATTCCGACATAAATATAGGATAGAATTTAAATGATTTTCGAACTGTAGTCAGGACGTCCTATTAATCTACAATAAAAAGAGGTAAAAGCATGGCTGAAGAAAAATACAGTACCAGAAGAGCTTTACGCAAGTCAAAAAAGCATCGTGTCTGGAAATACATACTGCTGATCATCGTGCTGCTGATCATCGGCGGGACAGCCTTTGGATTCTATAAATATAGTGCACTGAAACCGCAGAACCACTTCCGGCACCTGAAAATCGTCGGCGACAATTCGAACGCCAAGTATAAACAGAAATCCGGGACGTTCAACGTGCTGCTGATCGGTTCCGACGCGCGGAAAGGCGATGTCGCAAGCCACACCGATTCGATGGTGCTGATTCACGCGGACATGAACAACAAGACATTCAATATGCTCAGTATTCCGCGTGACACACGTGTCCAGATGGCCGGCTACGGTTATACCAAGCTGACCAGCGTGCAGTACATCGCACAGGCGAAATACGGAACGAAACAAGGCATTGTTCAGGCGGTTAATTCTATTTCCAACCTGACCGGTGTACCGATTAACTATTATGCAGAAACGAACTACTGGGGCCTTCAATACATGGTTGATGCGATCGGCGGCATCGACATGACCCTGCCCTTTAATGTGACGCTCACGCATCCATGGTATCCTGAAGATCAGGGTAAGACGTTTACTGCCGGAACCCATTCGCTCAACGGCAAGATGGTCACCGAGCTCACACATGAACGTTACTCGCTCCCGGGAACCGATTACGGCCGTCAGAAGCTGCAGCAGGCAGCCCTTGTCGGAATTGCCAGGAAAATGACGCAGCCGGCCAATATCACCCGGTATCCGGCACTGTCCAAATCGCTGTCGAAGTTCCTGGTTGCCACAAACATGTCGTCCGACGATATGGTCAGTATCGGGCTGGGCCTGAAGGGGAACTTCCATCCGGAACAGCAGATCAAATATCGGCAGGTCAAAGGTACCGGTGCCACGATGTATGACGATGTCCTGAAGGCGAATAACAGTCAGGTGATCCTTGATCCGACGCAATTAAGAAACACGATCAAGAAATATTTTACAAACTGACAGGCTGCAGTTTGAATCCGGAGTGAGCTTCCTCACCCCGGATTTTTTTGGAGGTTAAACATGTGATCCGAACAGCACATATAACCGCAAAAATTGAGAAAAAGTTGTAACAGCAAAGCGGGCCGCTCTCTTTTGAGAACGGCCCGCTTTGTTCAATAGGTTATCGAAGAGATCAGAAACCATAATCAGACAGACTGTTGATCAAACTGTGCAGTGAATCAATGACCGGCTGCATCGCAATTCGAAAAAGAAGAGCCTGAATCAGTGCCGTTGCCACATAAGTAATGAGATAAGCATAAATGCGATCCAGACGGCCATGATTTTCGACGGCAAAAAGTGTCGTTGTACTTGGCAGGAACAGCAGCCCAATCGTGAGCGTCATAATGAACACAGGCAGTGTACTCTGAAGTCCGGCCAGACCGATCAGAAAAGTAACGGCGGTCAGCACCAGAACAGGCGTCCCCTGCCCTGCATATTTGGTCAGAAACTGATTAAAAGGTATCGAATTCCTGTAGATCCATTTCACCACAAGATAAGTAAGCACCGCAATCAAAAAGCAATCAACGAGAACAAATAGAAACAGATGGATGAAATCAAACGGCAATTTTGCTGAAACAAAGTCTGGAAATAAGGCCATCAGGTGGTTCAGCCACTGGTAGATACCAGCCGACAGGAGCAATGCCGCAAGCACGATGCTGACATAGCCGAAGATGCCGTTCGTTGCTTTGATCCCCTGAGAGAACGGCTGCTTCAGCGTAGCGACAATAAATTCCCAGTAATCGGAAATAATGCCGATCCCCTCACCCGTTCTCTGTTCATTCGCCACGGATACATCCCGACCGGCAGCCTGTTCTTCCCGGGCACCGGCTGCGGATGCCGCACTCGCTTCGTGATCCAGCTTCGCACCACAGGATGTGCAGAAGTGAGCACCCTTCTCAATTTCATGACCACAATTCGGACAATGCAAACAAATCCTCTCCCTTAAAAAATATTTCGACATTCTCAATTATAAACGCTGTTTCCTTTTTTTGTGAAAAAGTGTATCTAATTTCCTGCATCTTTGTGGTCATGAGTGGTGAAGACATAGTTTTTGCCTATGCTGCCGGAGCCTTTACTGGTGCGCTTTACGTTTGCCGAATCTCACCTGTGTTTTAATGTCATTCCCTGTCTTTAAAATTTTGGCCGCCAGCAAACGATCGCCGCTTTTCAAGAGTGCGGGTATGAGCTTCTTCATCCTGACGCTGAATGCCAGCGCGGTGTGTGATCTGGGCGAATTCATCCGGAATATTGAAGAACTCTCCTGGTCGCAAAAGCCAGCTGAAGCATGCAGTAAAATGTTTCTTAATTTCCTTGAGGATTATCATCCCGGGATCCTTGATGCTTACCATGGATCCTGGATTGAAAAGCTGGATAATGGGATAAAAAATCGCCTGTCACAGACTCTGGGGCAGATTCTGCTTGATCTTAAAAAAAGCGGGGACCGAAGGGAGATGCGGCGCCTGCTGACAAACGGGGCAAGTGTTGAACCGTATAAAGGATTCTGTCGCAGCTGGCTGGATGTACTGGATCATGCAAACACAGCTTCCCTTCCGAAGAAAAGACTGGCAGCAAGTGTAACGAACTGGCTTCACGGTTCAGGCAGCCGCATGACCTGGTTTTTCCGGACCGGAGCTGATCCATACCGACTGTTTTCCAATTGCCGCAGGCGCATCGGCACAGATACATGCGTCGTTTTCCTCTGGCTTTGACCTCCCGTACCGCCATGAGTCGGCCAAATTGCTGCCCGCTGATGTCTCTTTCCGGCCATAATAAGTCACCCGATTTTCTCGATCTGGATGACACTGTTTTATCGAATGGGCCATTACATCCTCATTACAGCTGGATAGAAGAAGACAATTAAAGCCCCCTTTCAGGATGTGTAAACTCCTGAAAAGAGGCTTCTGTATGGATCCTTTTCGTCATTTCAGTAACTCATTCCGGAAAAAATATATCGCCTTTCACGAAAATGTATCGACGCTTAGCAGAATATATCGCCCTTCACGAGAATATATCGACGCTCAGCAGAATATATCGCCCTTCGCAAGAATATATCGACGCTTAGCAATATATATCGCCTCTCGCGAAAATATATCGACGCTCAGCAGAATATATCGCCTTTCACGAAAATCGACAATGATGGATGATGAGTAACGGAATAATCAATAAGTTTTATTTAATATCTGTCATAGTTTTTCAGCAGTTCCAGCAGCTCCTGCTTGTTTTCCGCCAGTTTCCGGCCGATATTCGTCTCCCGCACTTTCTTACGGTGGTCGGCAATTTCGACCACACGTTTGGTGGAAATAATGTCCGTTCCGTTTTCAATGGCTTTTTTTCGGCCGCAGAAAGGCTGGTGGGAAGCGAGCTCCATCCCGTAAGAATTATAGAGAAGCGTATATCCGGCGATGCCGGTGGTCGGCTGGTAGGCTTTTGAAAAGCCGCCGTCGATGACGATCAGTTTTCCACCTGCCTTGATCGGATCCTCGCCGTTCTTCTCCTTCACCGGTGTGTGGCCGTTGACGATATGCCCATCTTTCGTACTCAGCCCGAATTCAGTCAGGATCCGGTCACATACCGCAGCGTCATCCCTGAGCCGGTAATAGGCGTTTTTCGCTTCATGATGGGTGGCTTTGTCTTCAATAAAATAACGTTCAAATGTCGTCATCTCTTCTTTGCCGAACAGCGACGAACACTCCCCGGTCCACAAGTACCAGATCATGTCCGTGCTCAGATCGACGTGGTTTTCCGGATGGCGGTAACTCTCACGAAGATTTTTCTCAAAAAAGTCCAGCAGCTGCTTCCCGGAACGCGGGATACCATTGATCGTCAGCGTCTTAAAAGAGCCGTCCGGATTCAGCGGCATGCATCCGTGCAGCAGGAGATTTCCGTTATAGACCAGATAGAGACTGCCCTTTTCCATTAAAAAGTCGATGTGCTTTTTTAGTTCAGGCGACGTCTGGAACGAGCGAAGCAGCCGGGTGATCACTTCAGTTTCATCATCAGTCAGCCGGTCCGGGTGATCCCGGTCGATCGTCTGGAAACAGGTATGTGTCAGATTGTAATTTTTTCCGTTGAGTTCGATGGTTTCTTTCCCTTCACCGAAGCGGATTTTATCAAGAAGCAGCCGGTTCTCCATTTTGAAATCAGGATTGCGTTTGATCAGCTGCGACTCCAGTTTGAACTGCATGATAGAAACCGCCTGATGAATCTGCGTTACCTGCAGCTTCTCTGCCGGCGACAGTTCCGGCTGACCCGGATCCTTTTTCGGGTAAAAGGCCGGATTATCTTCATAAGTCTGTTCGGAGAAGGTAAACAACGGCCGCAGATTAATCCCGTAGTAATCTTCCAGAATATCAAGATGACCATAACGGGCACAGATCCGGATGACGTTGAGCATGCACAGCGGCGAGCCTGCCACCGCACCGATCCATGTGACATCATGATTACCCCACTGAATATCGACAGAATGGTGGTGCATCAGCGTATCCATGATCTTCTCCGGCGCCGGGCCGCGATCGTAAATATCGCCGACCAGATGCAGGTGATCGACAACCAGTCGCTGAACCGTATAGGCAAAGCTGGCAATCAGTTCGTCCACTTTTCCAAGCTGAATCACGGTATTGATGATCGACTGATAATAGTCTTCCTTATCATCCAGTCCGTAATGATCGCGATAGAGCAATTCTTCCGTAATGTAGGCGAATCGTGGGTCCAGTGCCTTTCTGACCTTGGAACGGGTATATTTCGTCGATGTGAACGAGATCAGATCAATCATCCGGCCGATCAGCTGAATATGCCAGTCCCGCAATGCATCTTTGTCCTTATCTGTAAAAATGGCTTCCTTCTCCGCCAGGACTTCCTCCGGATAATAAACGATGCTGATCAGTTCCTCAACTGCCGCATGAGACAGCCGGTCGCCGAAACAGTCCTGAATTTTTCGCCGTACATTGCCGGAACCGTTCCGAAGCACGTGCTGGAAAGCCTCATATTCGCCATGGACATCACTCAGAAAATGTTCCGTTCCCTTCGGCAGATTCATAATCGCTTCAAGGTTGATGATTTCCGTGATCACTGCATCCTTACTACCATATTTCTCTTTTAACAGATGATAGTACTGGTCCGTTTTGTTCATGGTTTCGCTTCTTTCACCTGGGAATTGAATCACTTTACCGAATCCTGCTGATTTCATACCTGCCTATCGCTCTCTTCCTGATCTTTATAGGAAACTTGCACGACCATTCTAGCACAATTGTGTACGCGCTTACACGTAAAATCACTCATCACATCGCCTCACCCGGCCATTTGTGTATAAATTGGTAATTCTAGTAAATTAGTCCTTATAATTTACATATATTTATAGATTTACCATCCACCAATCTGGTATAAATAAAAGGTGATTATTTTTTCCTTTCAACGCATTCTCATCATTTTTGCAAGCCCTTTCGATTCCCGGCTTTACTTCTAACGATTTGTCTAATCACTACTGAAAGGAGCGATGCTATGAACCATGCCCTTTTCACCTTTCAAGACAAGGGAGGAACCAAGTTCTCCCGACAGATCATTCAGACACTTTTGTTCTGAAAATTTTCTATTTTTCCGACATTAGAAATTCTTCACCGGAATCAGGCTGTTTCTTCTATATAGAAGAGTGTGGACATGCCCTCGTAACCAGACGCCACAGATAGCGTTTCCGATTTCAGCCGGAATCTGCCACAGGGCATTTTTTCAAGGATAAGGCCCTTCCACAGCCTCGATATGTTTTGCCCGCATACTGCATGGCGATAAGTCATGATGCGGTACCTGCTCAGGCAATGCCGGCAGTAATCCTTTTCACAGAACGAATCCCAGGAAGAATACTCAGATCCTATGGTGGGAAAGGGGAAAGAGAATGTGACATTCACTGATATTGCCGAAGGATTCTCAGAATCCGAATCGAATGCTTTCGAACAGCTGCTGAAGAAATATTCCCGTCTGATTAACCATGCCGTCCGAAAATACGGTGAGGACTATCATCGCCATTACTATGGCTCCACCGATCAGGATGACCTGATGCAAATTGCCCGGATTGCGCTGCATGATGCTTTTCTCCGGTTCGACATGTCAAAAGTTGCTCCTGGTAAAGATCCGGAACATGTGTTTACACGATTTGCCGCGAAAACGATCAAAGGTAATCTCTCCGATCACTTCAGGAAAACCGTCCGCCATACTTCCATTGAATATTTCATTATCGATCAGGAGAAAGCTCCCGATTTCCCCGACCCCCGACTTGAGACCGTGGAGCAGCAAATGTATGCACTCATTGAAGATGAACTGAATCTGCTCACCCCCCGGGAGCAGCAGTATCTGACCGATTATCTGATCAAAGGCTGGAAGACCATGGATATTGCCGCCGCGGAAGGGGTCTCGGAGCATACCGTACGCTCCTGGAAGAAGAGCATCCGGAAGAAACTGGCCGGACTGAAAGATCGATTGAACTAATTCTGCCCTCATTTATCAAATGCATCACAAAGGATCGGCTTCCGTACCATGCGGATGCTGATCCTTTTTTGACCGCTGCGATTATTTACCCCTGGCTTTTTCCAGATACAATTTGAAATACCTGTCCTCACCGATTCTCCGCGCAGCGACGGCATCTTCGAGACGGCCGTACTCACCAAGATAAATGCGCTTCCCTCTGAAGGTCAGTGTGGCCCGGTATTTGCCCGTCTGATAATTTCTGGTCACGCCTCTGAAACCTGTCTTATTACCGGATCTGAGTCTGCTGTTCCGCGCCGGAATAAAGATGCCGTCGCTATTGAATCTTTCAGCAGGATTCATTTTATGATCCACCGCTTCATCACCCGGATTCCTGAAACTTTTGCCCTATTATACAAAATCGGCCGTTACAGGAACGCAACAAATCCCGGAATGATCAGAATCAGTGAAGCCCTTTACACGATCAGCGGCTTTACGCTTTTCCATCCATTGTACGGATAAATTCATCTGTGATCTTTTCTATCATCTCTGCATCGTAGTCCAGCAGTGCAACATGACCGCTCCTGGTCAATGTGTAGAAATACTTCTTCTTTGAAGATACAGCAGCGAAAATATCCGTGCCGCTCCGGAAATCGACAACCTGATCCTGAAGAGTTGAGAAAATCTGGATCGGGACACTGACTTTTGAAATTCCGGACTGCACGCGGTCAACCAGTTTTTTAAATTCGAACCCGGAGCGGACAGGCGCTTTGCTGTAAGCAACCTCCTTAATACCGGGCTTTTTAATATCAGATCCGATTCCTTCCGCAAAAGCAATGCCCCGGCTCTGCAGATCCTCAAACAAATGAAACATCTCAAGCCTTGAATAACCGGCATTCAATAAAATGAGTCCGCTTACCTCAAAATTTTCTGCCAGGTACAGGGCAAGTGTGCCGCCCATCGAAAAACCGAACACGAATTGCTTCCGGGTCCGCTCCTTCAGCCAATTCAATCCATCTGTACAGCTTTGAATCCACTCCTGATAAGTGCTTTCTTCCATTTCTTCCGGTGTCCGCCCATGTCCGGCGAGCAGCGGCATGCTGACTGTATAACCTTTACTTGCCAGAGCTTCTGCCATCGGCCGTACACTCTGAGGTGTTCCAGTGAAACCATGGACAACCAGAACGCCCACATCGCTGCCCGAATAATTATTAGGTTCCGCGCCTTTCATAATCTGACTCATCATCAAAGCCTCCTCTTGGTAAATGATCCGTTCCCAACTCATTGTACCGCAAGTAATTAGAGCGCTTCCATGTTTCTGGCGGTTTTCATAACTAATGTGAATCAGATAATTAAAAAACCATGCCCGTTCTATCAGACATGGTTGCGTTAATTTAATTATCCGGCTCAGTTGATCTTTCTTATCTCCAGCGTGCGGTCAGCACTTTCTGGCGGGTATAAAAAGCGAGTCCGTCGCGACCGTTCGCATGCAAGTCACCATAAAATGAATTTTTCCAGCCCGAGAAGGGGAAGAAGGCCATCGGTGCCGGGACGCCAATATTGACACCAAGCATGCCCGCATCGATGTTTTCACGGAACTTCCGGACACTCGCGCCGTCCTTTGTGAAAATACAGGCTCCGTTGGCAAAACGGGACCGGTTAGTCAGACCGATGGCATCATCCAGATTCTTCACGCGGACTACTGAAAGAACCGGAGCGAAAATTTCATCCTGCCAGATCTTCATCTCTGTTGTGACATGGTCAAAGATTGTCGGGCCTACAAAGTAACCCGGCCCATTCACAGCGGCATCGCGCCGCCCGTCACGGACCAACATCGCCCCGTCCTGTTCGCCGGAATCGATATAGTTCAATGTCCTTTGTTTATGTGCTTCACGAATGAGCGGGCCGAGAAAGATTCCTTCATCTTTTCCATTTCCGATTGTAATGCTGTCGGCTTTAGCTGTCAGTTTATGAATAAACGGATCGGCAACTGTCTCTTCAACCACGACGACCGAGGCGGCCATGCAGCGTTCACCGGCAGATCCGAAAGCTGCATTGACAATCTGCGTCGTTGCATTGTCCAGATCGGCATCACGCAGTACGATCGAGTGATTCTTGGCACCGGCCAGTGCCTGTACCCGTTTCAGATTCTGCGTCCCGCGCCGGTACACATACTCGGCGACCGGCTGTGAGCCGACAAACGAGATCGCCGCGACATCCTGATGATCAAGCAGTCCGTTCACGACTTCATGAGCGCCATGAACGATGTTGAACACACCTGCCGGAAGTCCGGCCGCCTCCAGCAGTTCCGCCAGCCGGTTGGCCAGCAGCGGTGTGCGCTCAGAGGGTTTCAAAACAAATGTATTGCCCGTGACGATCGCCATCGGGAACATCCATGCCGGCACCATCATCGGAAAATTAAACGGTGTAATCCCGCCGATCACTCCGATCGGATAACGGTAAACGCCGGACTCCAGATCCGTGGCAATCGACGGCAGCTGCCGGCCCATCATCAGGGTTGGCGCGCCGGCCGCAAATTCCACATTTTCAATCCCGCGCTGCACTTCACCACGGGCTTCCGTCAGGTTTTTCCCGTTTTCAGTCGTAATGATGCCCGCCAGTTCATCCCAGTGGTCGACCAGCAGCTGCTGGAATTTGAAAAGTATCCGTGCCCGTTTCGGCACCGCTACTTCTTTCCACGATTGAAAAGCTGTTGCTGCGGTACGCACGGCCCGGTCAACATCAGCCGTTGAAGAAAGCGGCACTTTGGCAATGACCTCACCTGTGGCCGGATTCAGGACATCCTCTGTCTGTTTCGCCGCTGCGTCTACCCAGCGGCCGCCGATATAATTTTTCAAAAGCAGCGTTTCTGTTTGTGTCAATGCTTTTCCCCCTGTCCGGATTGATGATACATCTTGACGTCACCGGCTCATTCATGCCTGAAAATCATAATCATAGCAGATCCGATAGAGTGTCTCGATCTCTTCGTGAGAAGGAATTCTCGGGTTGTTCGCCGGGCTCCCGCTCGCCAGGGCATCCGAAGCCATCTTCGTGATTGCGCTTTCAAATTTGTCCGGATCGATCCCCCAGCCTTTTAAATTAGGAATATCCAGATCCAGGCAGAGCTTTTTGATCGATGTGACGGCTAAATGCGCACTTTCAGCTTCCGGCAACACTTCTCCATCGGCAAAAAAACAGCCAAGATCCGCCAGCCGTTCTCTTGCATGGCCGGCACTGAATTCCAGGACTGCGGGGAGCAGCATCGCATTGGATACACCGTGCGGCACATGGAACAGTGCCCCGATCGGGCGGGACATCCCGTGCACCAGACAGACGGATGCATTGGAAAAAGCCATGCCGCCTTGCAGCGCACCAAGCGCCATCGCCTCCCGGGCATCGAGATTATCTCCATTTTCGAAAGCCGTTTGCAGATGATCGACAATCAGCCGCATTGCCGAACGGGCGATCATGTCCGTCATCGGATGGGCTTTTCTGGAGATGTACGCCTCAATCGAATGGCTCAAGGCATCAATCCCGGTTGCCGCGGTAACTTTCGGCGGTGACGACAGACTCAGCAGCGGATCAACGATGGCAACGGTCGGCATGAACGCCGGTTGCTTGATCATCATTTTGACCTCGTTGGCCGTATTGGTGATGATCGTCGCATCCGTTGCTTCCGAACCGGTTCCGGCTGTTGTCGGAAGCGCCAGATGCGGCACCGGTGCCTGCACTGCCGGCTTCCCACCGCCAAAATAGTCGCTGATCCGGCCGCCGCTCGTCGCCACTACCGCTACTGCCTTTGCCGTATCGATGCAGCTGCCACCGCCAAGCGAAACGATCACGTCACATTTCTCTGCACGGAAGCGTTCCAGTGCTTCAGCCACATAAACATCGGTCGGTTCCGACGCCACACCGGTATAAACCGTTCCTGTCACATTAACCTTTTTCAACTGTGCCAGTGCCTCTTCCACATAACCGAGCCGTTTCATTACCGGATCACTGATCAGCAGTGCCCGCTTTCCCCGCTGCGCGACTTCCTCACCCAGCGCCTGGAAAGCGCCCCGGCCATAAATCACCGACTGCGGCGTGCGAAAAACAGGCGCTTTTGCCATTCGCAAAACCTCCTCCACCTTTTCTCTCTATATATACAAGGAGGGTATCGGTTTCATGCAAAACTTAACAGTCCGGAAAAAATGATTATAATTTAGAGCGAGTAAGTTTTGTGAAACGGGCAAGAAGGAGAGAAACCGTATTGAACTGGTATTACTATAGCCAATCAGGAAAAAATGGACCTTATTCCGAAACAGAGATGCTGCATCTTCTTGAGGACCGGACGATCGATCGGAATACTTTCGTCGTCAATGATCAGTTGAAAGACTGGATTCCGCTGCATGATTCAACATTGGCCCGTCATGCTGCAGACAGAGCGAAAACGAACCAGGCAGCTCAGAATTCCGGGGGATGGGTCGACAATACAACGGAAAGGATCAACGCGATGATCGGAGAAAAAGGGCCGGTTGATTTAAATTTACGCAACCTTTTCTCTGCTGTGTTTCAGCATCATACCAGGGATGAAGCCGAGCAAATTTTTATGAGAGGGACTTCTCTGACGACGCCAAAAGAGCATGAGCTCTCGGCAAAGTGGCCGAAGCCGTGGCTGTTTTCCCGGCTGTTTCTCCTCTTCTGCACGATCTACCTGATGCTCTATCTTTGCTATGCATTGTTTGACACTGAAAGTGCCGTATCCGGACTGATTCTGATCGGCTCCTTTGCGGTTCCGATCGTGCTGGTCGTCTTCTTCTTCGAAACGAATGTACCGGGCAACATCAGTATTCTCCGCGTCGGCGAAATGTTTCTGTATGGCGGCGTGGCGTCAATAATCGTCACGTTAATCCTCTATGACTTCGTGCCGGTGAACGTCTCGCCTTATGGCATCGATCCGTTCACAGCTCTGATGATCGGCATTATTGAGGAAACCGGTAAATTAATCATCGTTATCTGGTTTATTAAAAGAATGAACACCAAATTCATACTGAACGGCCTCCTGATCGGCGCGGTTATCGGTGCAGGCTTCGCCGCCTTCGAATCGGCCGGTTATGTGCTCAGTACGCTTGATCGTTTCACACTCTATCAGCTGGCACGCAGTGATGACTTTCTATACGTTATTTTGCTGAGGGCCTGGGAGTCGATCGGAACGCATGCGATATGGACCGGCATCGCCGGTGCGGCCATCGTCAAAATCAAACAAGCACGGCCTTTTCAAAGTAAACTGCTTTTTCACGCCCCGTTTATCAAACTCTTTGCTGTCCCAGTCATTCTGCATGCGCTGTGGGATATGTCGCTGCCTGTTATGGACAATGTTCTGATCAAGCCCGCCGCACTCATCGTGGTCGGCTGGCTGTTCGTTTTCGTCCTGATTCACAGCGGGCTGCGACAAATCATGGCGATCCAGAGCAGTCCCCACCAAGGTGATTCGTCAAAAGCGGCCATGTGAGCGATAACTTTTTTTCGATTTGGAATAAAAAAGCATGCTGTTTCGAGTGAGCAAAAAAGGCGAACACTAGCGATTCATATAATCTAATTGTTCGCTTTTTTGGTAAAGTGCTCTATCTTTTTCCTCAATAATAGGATATAG
>NZ_KB899061.1 GCF_000377985.1 Sporolactobacillus vineae DSM 21990 = SL153 | reverse complement strand
AAAATAAGTGCCAGCTATAAAGTCCTACGGACATTATAGCTGGCACTTATTGGACAGGCAATCCCGTCAACTTTCGGCCAAAATCAGGCATCAATAACAGCAGGCTTTTTTGGACATGGAGCGTGTGAAACCATATTCTCCCATCATATCGATCCAAACGGGCCAGCGGTAGTGCGCACCACGATCAGAATGGATGATCGGTTTCTCGCCGTCGGTCATGGATTCCGCCGCTGTTTTAAGCATTGTTGAGACCAGCTCGGCGTTCGGGCTTGTCCCAATCGACCAGCTAATAATCTGCCCGTCAAAGCAGTCAATGAGCGGTGAGAGGTAGACCTTACCGGCCTGAGTTGCGAACTCGGTGATATCGGTAACCAGCTTCTCATTTGGTTTCTCAGCCTTGAAGTTACGTTCCAGCAAGTTTGCGACAGCCGGCGTGATCTCACCCGCATACGAGCTGTACTTACGACGACGTGTCACCTTGACAGCCAGGCACTCCTCGGCCATGAGACGGCGGATGACTTTCTCAGAGATATGAATGCCCTCATCAAGCAGAGCCTCTCGCATTCGGCGATACCCATAGCTGGAGTAGTTCTGAAAGAAAATCAGCTTCAGGCGTTCACGAACGTCTGCGTACTTGTCCTTAGCCTCAAGCACTTTGTGTTGGTAGAAGTAGCTGCTCTTTGAGATCTCAAGTGCGTGAAGCAAGGCCTTGAGCGGATATTTATCACGAAGGGCATCAATCACCTGCATCTTCTCCTTGTTGGTCAGGTGGAGTTGATCGATGCCCAGATCTTTTTTTAGGAGATCGTTGACCTGCTTGAGGATATCATTTTGAAGCTCAAGCTCTTGGACGCGTCGTAACAGTGAACCATGATCTAGCGCGGCCAGATCATCGGTGCTAATTGGCGTTGGCGAGGACGCCTTAGAATGGCGCAACAGTTTTGTACTCTGCATGGCAGCCACTCTCTGCTTGGATTTGCGCGGTTTGGTTGGATGCTTGACTCGATCCGGTGCATGAGTGACCAACTGTTCGGTAAAGCGAGGGTCCTTACGTACCCAAATATCCAACAGTGAGCGGGAAGGATAGCCCAGAATGTGCACAGTGCGGGCTGAGCTACGACCGTGATCAAAATAGTAATCTACGGCTGTCTTATGTTGCTTCGCTGAGAACTTTCCTCGACTTCTTTCGTCGAAAGCATGCGGGTCTACCGCATACTGCTTAACCCACAGTTTGAGCGCACTTCGCGAAGGGTAGCCCAATTCACGTAATACAGTCGCCCATGCTCGATCGTATTGATGGAATAGTTGAACTGCTTTTAGTTTATCTGCGTTAGAATACATGATTTATAGTTTACCCTAAGTCCAGGATTTTGTTCGCACGTCCAGGTGGTACATTCCATTGGCCGTAATCAAAGCAGTGAAGCAATTCTTCAAGGGTGTATCCGATACGCTCAAGGAATACAAGATCGGCGTGTACGGATCATACAGAGTTGTTGAAGCACTCAGCGAGACAAGCTACACCGACTTCTATTTTCAGACCTATGCATGGAGCAATGGGAAAGTAAGCAGGCATGCCGATCTGCATCAGTATAAAAATGGCCAAACGATTACAGGCGTGACTGTCGACTATAATGAAATCAAGGGGAATGCCGGTGAATGGGGAGCAGCGGCAGCCAAAAAGTCGGCTAAGCCCAAAGCAATAGCACAGCCATCTGGTTTGATTCGCAAAGGAGATAGAGGAGCTGCAGTTAAGAAGCTGCAGAAAAATTTAATCAAAGCCGGTTATTCGTGCGGTAAAGCAGGAGCAGATGGCATCTTTGGTGAAGCTACTGAATCAGCGGTCAAGAAGCTGCAGCATGCTTACAAGATTGCTGTCGATGGAATCGTAGGCGATCAAACATGTACAGAGTTGAAAAAAGCACTGAGAAAGAAATCAACGAAGAATGTCCCATATACGGTTAAGCCTGGTGACACGCTCAGTGAGATCGCGGCAAAACATGCCACAACAATCGCAGTCCTTGCAAAGAAAAACAGAATCAAAGATCCAAATAAGATTTATCCAGGTCAGAAGATCAGATTTTGACATAATGCAAAAAAGCCCGGCAGATGTCGGGGTACATAGAAATTAATGGTAAGCAACAATATTAACAAATCATCTTAAAGTTTTTCTATATCAATTTCAGTTGCTTTTATAAATTTATCTTGTAATTTTTTACTCTTAAAAAATTTTGATGGTGAAGAGTTACTGGAATCCTTAATATACATGTTTGAAGAGTACATGGCTTTTCCTTTAATCTTTGTTATTAGACAAACGGTTTCTCCTTTTTCGTTTTTTTTGAAACCAGAAATATTAATATGATACCAAAACACCACTTTGTTAAGTTTGATCTTATGCTCTAATATATCTAATTCATCGGTTTGATTAAAGCTAATACAGAGATCATCTGCTGATAATAATTCATTCTTAGTTGTTCCTTTTAAGTTGTTGAAATTTATTGAATTCATCTCAACATTTTCTCTAAAGGGTTTTTTCTCTATGAGAGACCGATAAATGGCTTCAATTAAGTAAGCATCTTTCTGTGATACCATTTTATGTGGGTCGAACTCAAGATTAAGTTCTTTACTAACTAGGTAAGCCTTAGTCCAAAATTCCATTAACTGTTCTAGAGAAATATCACCTTCAACTTTTTTATGATCAGCGGTAATTTTATTCCCTGAAAAAAGAATAGTACCATTTAGAAATGCATGATATAAATTTCGAGTGTTAACAATATCGATAACACTGTTTGCTTTTTCTAAATTTATTTTAAATTTAATTGTTGAGGAGTTGTTTCTTTCTGAAATAAGCCATATAACTTTAAAGGGATAATCATCAATTGATTCGATCTTGATTTTATTAAGACTATTGAAAGGTACTCTTTGGAAAGAAAGGTCTACATTTACATTATTATTTTTGTCTGATGAACTGAGCTTAACTTGATGTGGTTCAGGAAAAGGTTCTGGTGCTAAAATTAACGGTGTTTTAAAAGAAGGATCGAAAGGTTGTTTAATGAATGATGACACCTTTAACTTATGTCCATTGACTATTATTGTTTGATCACTATCAATTTCAATAGATTTTTGGTTTCTATATAAATATTCTGGCACGTTTTCACTGCTTATGTTTTTCATATCATTAGTAATCTGAATCGATGCACTAATTTGCATAGGCGATTTCATATCTTTAGTAACTAAATGAACTATAGGTTTATTTGTAACTTGCTTATACATTAAGTTATTAGGCAATTCTTCACTTATTGCTTTAATGATTTCATTTGGTATTTCAATTTCGCTGGTTCTTTGATGCATTTTTTGGAACGCATCATCAAAGTCGGTAAACATATTTACCAGTCCTCCATTAATTCTTCGTAAACTAATATTTTTGAAATCAATATCTGATTTTTTATAGATTCATTATTTCTTTGACTAATATGCTTTATAAGCTTATCTCTATCTTCTATATTTTTTACAAAAATGTATTTAATGTCGTTATCATGAAATTCCAGCCATAATTTTTTTGATTTGCGGATACCATCTGAATATGCATTAATAGCAGGGACTTTGTTTATCAAGTCTGTTGGTATTAATAGGGGTAAGTGGGTTGTAGAATTATCTATTTTTGGAACATATCTCCACTCATTTTCATCATGGAAATTTTTATCTATTGTCTCATTGTCAACAATCATTGTTCCTCTCAAAGGTTTCATAAATAATAAATGATCGAGCAGATAATTCTTATATACAGGTTCAATTAACTTATCCATATTGTCTTCATCGGTGGATGATAATGCATAATTCATCGCGAAGGAAAAGTCTTTCATTAATTGTGAACATGGATTAATATACTGTATGGGCTGAATATTGTTAGACAATCCCCATTCTTTTCTTAATGCAATTCCATAATTACCATAAAAATGTACATGAGACTTTAGTTTCGTAAATTTAATATCACAGAAGCAGGTCATAGGGAAGGAAACTTCTTTTAACTCCTCGATGTTTAGATAATCAATAATTTCATTATTATAACGTGGTATAAATGCTTGATGTTTCAATGTGTCGACAAGGTATTCCAATTTTTTACTAAAATGACACAGAACATTTGCGGTTTGATCGGGTCCATTCTCCTTTTTTGTTTGTGTTGGTGTCGGAACTTCAACTATTTTAGGTGCAACAGAATCTGTCATATTAAATCTCCATTCAATCAAACAGAATTGATATATAATATAAGAACATAATACCAAAAATTAGACGAATATGATGAAAATAAATAAAATAAATGTATTTTAGTCATGTTTGATTGAAACTGACGTAGATAAAAAAATAATAGGCAAATTGAAGGCTTTCATGTAATAACATTTAAAATTATCGTTCAACGATATGTTGCGAAAAACGAATGCGATTTTGCACAAATTTTGCGCGGTATTTTCGGAAACGATGAAAATCCTTGATCTTATCATGTTTTTTCAGCAGGGGCAGAATCCCTCTTCCTCCGTCGAACCTTGCCCATAATTTGCCCATATAGATTTGAAAAGTTATGATTATACTTGAAAACACAATTCTAAATAATGGCTCTACAAAGGTATTTTTTCAAATTATGAAGCAGTGAAAAAGGCTCTGACTATACCCCCTACGAAATGGAAAAGATGTTTAAACGCGTGCAGTAAAAATCGCACAAAATCGATGATGTTTACCTGCTCACTGTACTTATCGGAGGCAGCCGGCCATCTTCATGACGGTGGGAAAAAGCTACCAGTGAAAGGAAATTGTTTTTATCATGGTCAATCTCAAAACCATCTCAATAAGCGAATCAAGATTTGATGCGGCATACCAATTATTGGCGCAGTCATTTCCTGAATCAGAGATACGCAATAATAATGAAATGAAAAAGTTACTGAATCATCCCCAATATAGGCTGCTTGGGTTTGTAAACAGTCATCAAGAACTTTGCGGTGTAACTGGAACGTGGGATTTAGGCTTATTCCTGTTTATTGAACATTTAGCTGTTGCACCAGGCAGGAGAGGGGAAGGAATCGGGTCAACAATGATGTGCAGCTTTCTTGAAACGGTTCGCAAACCGGTCATACTGGAAGTTGAAGATCCTGTTGATGGGCTTAAGCAGCGGCGCATACGATTTTATGAACGACTGGGTTTTATTTTTAATCCGCTTGGCTACTTTCAGCCTATGCTGCAACAGTCCGGAGTCCCCGTCCCACTTAAGCTGATGAGTTATCCGGAGAAAATTAGCCTGAAGCAATTTCCTGCTCTGAAGGAGAAAATATTCAAAACGGTTTACATGTTTTAGTGGGTTTACCCTAAATTTTTACGCAACAACAGCAGCGCGACTGATGACCGGGATTTCCCGTTTTTCACAATCGGAATCTCAATCGTCGAATAATACCGATGATGAATTATAATAAGATTGTCAACAGGAAAGGTTTCCCCGATGACGATCAGGGTTACCCGTTCTTTAAAATTGCAGGGGACAAGGGGAGGTTTCATGAGCAGTCTACAGAAAACAACAGATGTGATTCTTATTGGTGCCGGCATTATGAGCGCGACGCTCGGCTCATTATTGAAAGAACTGGCGCCGGGTTGGACGATCAAGGTGTTCGAAAAACTCGCGAGTGCGGGGCAAGAGAGTTCGAATGAATGGAACAATGCGGGAACAGGCCATTCCGCGCTATGTGAGCTGAACTATACACCTGAGAAACGGGACGGGTCGATCGACATCAGCAAAGCGCTGAAAGTCAATCAGCAGTTTCAGCTTTCAAGGCAATTCTGGACTTATCTGGTCCAAAAGAACTTGATCACTAATCCGCAGGAATTTATCCGGCCGATTCCGCATATGAGTCTGGTTGAAGGCGAAAAAAATGTACAGTTTTTAAAAAAAAGATTTAAAGCGCTTTCAAACAATCCGCTCTTCCGCGGGATGGTGTTTACAGAAGATCCTGAAAGGCTGAAGGAATGGATCCCGCTGATCATGGACGGCCGGACGTCGCAGGAACCGATTGCGGCGACACGGATCGGTACCGGATCGGATGTAAATTTCGGTGCGCTGACGCGGATGCTGTTTGCCCATTTGCAGGCGGAAGGCGTCGACGTGCATTACAGCCATCATGTCGAGAATCTGACGCGAACCGGTGACGGTCTCTGGAAAGTGAAAGTCCATGACGGCAGCACCGGCAGAATCGAAACGGAAACGGCCCGGTTTGTTTTTATCGGCGGCGGGGGCGGCAGTCTGCCTTTGCTCCAGAAGACCGGCATTCCTGAGTCGAAACATATCGGCGGGTTCCCGGTCAGCGGCCTATTCATGGTCTGCAAGAATCCGGAAGTCATCGCCCGGCATCATGCAAAAGTGTACGGGAAAGCCAAAGTCGGCGCGCCGCCGATGTCTGTGCCGCATCTGGATACGCGTTATATTGACGGCAAGAAAGCGTTGCTGTTCGGGCCGTTTGCCGGCTTCTCACCGAAGTTTTTGAAAACCGGCTCCAATCTGGATCTGATTCGTTCCGTCAGACCGGATAATCTCCTGACAATGATCGCGGCCGGTTTCAAGAATGCCGCACTGACCCGCTATCTGATTCAGCAGCTGCTGCTCTCCAATGAGAAACGGATGGAAACCTTGCGTGAATTTATCCCGACCGCGAAAAGCGAGGACTGGAAAATTGTCGTCGCCGGTCAGCGTGTGCAGGTGATTAAAGACACAGAAGCTGGGGGGAGGGGGACCCTGCAATTCGGTACGGAAGTCGTCAGTGCCGCGGATGGTTCATTGGCCGCACTGCTTGGTGCCTCTCCGGGTGCCTCGACTGCCGTTTATGTCATGCTGGAAGTACTGGAAAAATGTTTCCCGCAGCAGATGAAAGAATGGGAACCGAAAATTAAAACGATGATTCCTTCTTATGGCGTTTCGCTGGCAGAAAGCCCTGAACTTTTTGGAAAAGTTCAGGCGGAAACCGCGTCTGCACTTGGGCTGAATAAATAAAATCACCGACAACGGATCAACCGGCATCAGTCATTGAGCAATTCTAACCCGCTGCTCATCCTGCGCTCATTTTCATCTGATACGCTAAGAACAGGTGGTGTTCCGTATGGATTTCAAATTTTACAAGGGATTAATGTGGGCCGCTGTTTTGTCGTTGCCGCTGTGGGCGATCATTATCGGGTGTTCGCTTTTCTTCTTCGACCGGGTGTAAGAACTACTGTTTGAGACATTTACAAAATTTGATGGATGGCAATAAGAGAGCCGCCGGCGTACGCCGACGGCTCTCTCTGAGTTTTGATTTTCTGTAAATATCAGTGATCAGCCTCTCGCTTGTTTCAGCAGCCGGATCAGTTGCCCGTGATTGGCCCGGGCGCAGTATGCAGGTGTCCCGTTCTGAAAACGAAAGCCTTCATGCAGCGGGCCGGCATCGTAAACGTCGAACCCGATCGACCGGATCAGCCGGGTCACTGTCTGTTTCGCCGCATCATCGTCCCTGGCGATCGGCAGTGTCCGGCGCTGCGGGTCGCCTTCAGGCCGCGCCGTCGTCTCAATTTCCGAGGCAATGATCGAGTTGAACGCCTTGACCACATGCGACCCCGGGAGATGTCTTGCCGTCAGTTCGCTCGTTGTTGCCGTGCCATTGTCCAGTTCCTTGATATGCCCGTCACGCACCGGATAGTAGTTCATCGTATCGATGACCGTTTTTCCGTCGAGCGGGGCGACCGGAACTTTCGGCAGCGCGAACAGGGGGATGGTGACCACCACAATATCGCCCTCAGCGGCAGCTTGCGCTGCAGTGGCGGCCGTCGCCTTCGGACCGAGTTCATTAATGATGCCGGATAGAGTTTCCGGGCCGCGTGAGTTTGACATAATCACAGAATTTCCGGCACGAACGGCACATTTTGCGACTGTTTTTCCAATGTGCCCGCTGCCAATAAAACCAATTTTCATGTTTCATTCCTCTTTTCTGTTCAGGATCATCCGGCGATCTTTTCAGGAATGCCGGAAATAGGTGCGCCTGACCGAGTGGTATCGTTTCTTCCCATCTACAAACTAGCACAAAAGATGCGCTCCGGTTAACTTTTTTGCCTGAAGCTGAAAAGTATTGAAAATGATTTTCGGCAGGCAGGATATTTGGTCCCGTTTCCCGATACAAAGCCTCAAAGACTGTCATTTTTCTGTGGTATACTGGGAATATTCAGTGAGAATCAGGGAATAATAAGACACGCAGGAGTTTATTTTCATGAAACCGAAACTTGTAGTACTTGTCGGTCCGACGGCAGTCGGGAAAACAGCGATGGGTGTGGAACTGGCAACGCAGCTGAACGGCGAGATTATCAACGGCGACGCGTTCCAGATTTACAGAGGTATGGATATTGGTACAGCAAAAGTGACCCGGGAAGAGTCGCGGGGGATCCGCCATCATCTGATCGATATTCGTGACCCGGATCAAGCCTATTCTGCCGCCGATTACCAGCGTGACGCGCGTGCTGCCGTCGCTGAAATTGCGCACAGAGGAAAAATGCCGATCATCGTCGGCGGGACTGGATTTTACATCAAGGCTGCGGTCTGTAATTATCAGTTCAGCGAAAACGGCTCGGATCCGGATTACAGACAGGCGCTGAAGCAAAGAGCGGAGCGTGAGGGTTCTGATGCGCTTCATCACTTGCTGCAGTCCGTGGATCCGGTCAGTGCTTCACGGATTCACCCGAACAATGTTCAGCGGGTGATTCGGGCGCTTGAAGTGGTGCATCTGTCCGGCCGGCCGGCCAGTGCAAAAAAATCGGCTGATGGCAACGTCCCCCTTTATCCGATGGTCTGCATCGGGCTGACGATGGAACGGCCCCGGCTGTACCGGCGGATTGACCGCCGTGTTGACAAGATGATGGAAGCAGGGCTTCTGGATGAAGTTCACGGCTTTTACCTGAGCGGGCTGGAGCACGCCCAGTCGATGCAGGCGATCGGGTATAAGGAATTTTTCCCTTATTTTGAGCATAAGAGGAGTCTTGCCGAATCTATAGAAAAGCTGAAGCAGAATTCGAGACATTACGCAAAAAGGCAGTTTACCTGGTTTCGCGGACAGATGGATGTACACTGGTTTGACGCAGACCCGGCCGCTGAAAATTTTACTGTGCTCAGGGACCGGATTCTTGATTGCATTGCCGGTGGTTCCGGCAGTAAATAATATGCCATGCAGCGTCATATTACTTTGCAAATGATGGAAATTTAAAATATAATCAGATTATGAATTTCTTTCTGACTGGACCCATTTTCCTTCTCAGAAAAAGATCATGTATCCATCTTTTTTAGCAGGAAAGTTTGATCAAACAGCGAATTATCTTTACCAGAGAGAAAAGAGGAGGAATAAAATGAAACAGGCAATTAATATTCAGGATACTTTTCTGAATCAGTTGCGAAAGGAAGGTACGTTTGTTACGGTTTTCCTTGTCAGCGGCTTTCAATTGAAAGGCAAGGTCAAAGGATTCGATAATTTCACGGTACTTCTCGACAGTGACGGGAAGCAGCAGCTGATTTTCAAGCATGCAATATCGACATTCACACCGTCAAAACCTGTGAATTGGACAAACCAGGACGAAACCTGATAGATTTTAAAGGGCAGCGCGAAGCTGTCCTTCTTGCTGTCTCGGACGCTTGTTTTAAGGCACGTTCCTTCTGAATTCCGGAATTTATTCATAAAATGATGGAGTCCCGGTTCGCCGAATGGAAAACGATTCGGCGGTCCCGACTGAAGCGGAGGTGCTTAGATGGCAAGAGAAGCTTACACATACACACAGGACCGCCAGATCAATGTGGTGTTCAGCCAGGATGCTAAGGAAGAGGCCGGTCAGTTATCCCTGCAGGAGAAACTGGATCATCCGTCGATGGAAAATGTTGAGAAAGTTCTTGATGATCTGGTGGGTCTGGACGAGGTCAAACGGATGGTGCGTGAACTGTACGCCTGGCTCTATGTCCGCAGGAAAAGGCAGGCGGCGGATCTTTCGGTCGGCCGGCAGTCTTTTCATATGCTTTTCAAGGGAAACCCGGGAACCGGAAAAACCACGGTCGCCCGGATGCTCAGCGGTCTTTTCCGTGACATGGAGATCCTGCCGAAGGGGCAGATGATCGAGGCGGAGCGGGCGGATCTGGTCGGCGAATATATCGGCCAGACTGCACAAAAGACAAGAGATCTCGTGAAGAAGGCGCTGGGCGGCGTGCTTTTCATTGATGAGGCGTACGCGCTTGCCCGCGGTGGTGAAAAAGATTTCGGCAGGGAAGCCATTGACACACTGGTCAAACAGATGGAAGATCATCATACAGAGTTCATCCTGATCCTGGCCGGTTATTCTGATGAAATGGATGAATTTCTTGAAATGAATCCAGGTCTGGCATCCCGGTTTCCGATGATTTTTTCATTTCCGGATTTCAGCAGCACTGAGCTGCTTGATATTGCCGGACAGATGATGGATTCAAGACAATACCGAATGACTTCGGAAGCAAAAAAGCGACTGGCCCGTCATCTTCAGCAGAAACTCGCATTCAGCGAACCGCATTTCAGTAACGGCCGCTATGTCCGCAACCTGGTGGAGAAAACCATCCGCCGCCAGGCTGTCCGCCTGGTCAGGGAACGCCGCTTCGACCGTGAGTCGCTGCTGACGATCCGCAGCTGCGACCTGGCCGTGCCTGAGCGGCAGAATTCCGGCGCAGCGAATGACGGAGTGACAGGCGGTTTCTAGAAAGAGGCTGGATATGGAAAATGTAATTCTTGTCGGCTGCCAGCTGAGCAGTCAAAGGGATGAACGCTTTGATTCTTCCCTGCACGAGCTGGCCGCACTGACAAAAACAGCCGGAGGACAGGTTGTCTGCGTGCTGACTCAGAAACGCGAGAAACCGGACGCGGCGACTTATATCGGCGGCGGAAAGCTTCAGGAGCTGGATACGCTGGAAAAACAGCTGGGCGCTTCGACCGTGATTTTTAACGCGCCGCTCTCGCCGGCGCAGCAGGGCAGGCTGAGCGCGGTTCTCGACGCTAAAGTGCTGGACCGGACGCAGCTGATACTCGACATTTTTGCGATGCGCGCGCGGTCACGGGAAGGAAAACTTCAGGTTGAACTGGCACAGCTTCAGTACCTGCTTCCAAGGCTCAGCGGGATGGGCGATTCACTTTCCCGGCTCGGCGGCGGCATCGGTACAAGAGGTCCCGGTGAAACAAAACTGGAAACCGACCGGCGTTATCTTCGCAACCGGATGAAAGATATCCGCAGGCAGCTTGACAGCGTGGCCGGTCACCGCCAGAGATACCGGGATCACCGAGCTGACCGCAACCAGTGTCAGATTGCGCTGGTCGGTTATACGAACGCCGGCAAGTCGACCTTGTTCAACCAGCTGACATCGGCGCATACATACGAAGAAAATCAATTATTTGCCACACTGGACCCGCTGACGCGAAAGATGCGGCTTCCGGAAGGTTATATCTGCCTGCTTTCCGACACAGTCGGATTCATCCAGGATCTGCCGACCGAGCTGATCGCCGCATTTCGTTCGACACTGGAAGAAGTGGCCGGCGCGCAGCTGATCATTCATGTCGTCGACGCTTCGGATCCTGATCTGCTGGAACACGAAAAGACGGTTCGCGAACTTTTGTTACAGTTGGGCGCGGGAGAGATTCCGGCGTTGACGCTTTACAATAAAAAGGACTTGCTCGAAACGCCGTTCATCGCTCCTGAGCATGCCTTGCTGGTGGCCGCACGTGATCCGGCGGACCGCTCCCGGATACTGGCGGCGATCCGTGACCATCTCATCAGACAGATGGTGCCTTATTCCTGCTCAGTCCCGGCGGATTCAGGTTCACTGCTCAATGAAATCAGCCGTGAAACGATTCTTAAAGAACAGCGATTCATTAACAAGGATCAGGTTTATCAAGTCAACGGATTTGTCTTTCCGGATACCGTGATGGCTGCGCGGCTCATTCCGAAAAAAGATACAGAAATACATGAGGAGTAGAACTGAACATGTTTGATGATTTGCCCTTTGAAGAAAAATTACTTCCACTGGCCCGGAAAGCGGAGCAGCAAACCGACGGACGAATGAAAGCGATTGACCGGACAGCGCTGGAAAATCAATACCGCGTACTGTCTGCATTCAGAAAAAATAAAATCAGTGATGCCTACTTCAGCGGGACGACCGGCTACGGCTATGACGATTTTGGCCGGGACGGGATTGAGGCGGTTTATGCCGACTGTTTCGGTGCGGAGTCGGCGCTGGTTCGGGCGCAGCTGATTTCCGGGACACAGGCGATTACAACTGCTTTTTTCGGCGTTCTGCGTCCCGGCGATGAATTGATGTATATTACAGGAAAGCCCTATGATACACTGGAAAACGTGATTGGTATCACGCCGAATGGCCACGGTTCTCTGAAAGACTTTGGCATCGGTTTTCGGATGATTCCCCTGAAAGAAGGGAAGATTGACTGTGATGCCGTAAATGATGCGATTTCTCCGCATACCCGGCTGCTTGCCATTCAGCGCTCACGCGGCTATGGTGACCGCCCGTCAATCTCGGTCGATGAGATTGGCAGAGCCATTTCATTGATCAGACAGGCCCATCCGGATGTCCTTGTTTTCGTCGACAACTGTTACGGCGAGTTCACTGAGACAAAGGAGCCCTGTCATGTCGGGGCCGATCTGATGGCAGGATCACTAATCAAAAATCCCGGCGGCGGACTGGCGGAGTCGGGAGGTTACATAGCCGGAAAAAGGGAGCTGGTTGAAGCCTGTGCCGAACGGCTCACCGTCCCTGGACAAGGTAAAGAAGTCGGGCCGACACTGGGACAGCTGAAGGCACAATACCAGGGTTTTTTCCTGGCGCCGCACGTAGTTGCTCAGGCACTCAAAGGATCGGTTTTTGCCGCTGCCCTGATGAATCTGCTGGGCATGGACTCCTCACCGGGATGGGATGCTCCGAGAACCGATCTGATCCAGACCGTGACATTCCGGGATCCGGACCAGATGACCGCTTTCTGTCAGGCGATTCAGATGGCTTCACCGATTAATTCCAACGTGCTTCCCTATCCGAGCCCGATGCCCGGTTATACGGATCAGGTGATCATGGCTGCCGGCACGTTTGTTCAGGGCGCCAGCCTTGAGCTGACGGCCGACGGACCGCTCCGGCCGCCTTATACCGTCTATATCCAGGGCGGACTGACTTTCGAACATGTGAAAGCCGCGCTGATGATCGCCATCAACCATCTGGCAGAGAAGAAACTGATCGATCTTGATCATGTAAAAATGTGACAATTGTGTTAAAATAGTCTGTCATCATCTGTAAGCTTTGTTAACATTGATTGACAACTATATTGCCGACCGCTATAATATCCATATGGAAAGGGGCGTGGCACGTATGGACGACAATGTACGCCGTTCAATGCCTTTGTTTTCGATGGGTATTGTTCAGAAACTGACAGGACTTTCGGCGAGACAGATTCGCTACTATGAAGAAAATGATCTGATTCATCCTGAACGGAGCGAGGGCAACCGCCGGGTTTTTTCTTTTAATGACGTGGACCGCCTCCTTGATATCAAGTCACTCCTGGATGAAGGGGTCAATCTGGCCGGAATCCGTCGTGTACTGAGCGAAAAGCCTGAGGCTGCCAACCGCCCCGCTGTGAAGAAGAAGCCAATGTCCGATGAAGAATTACTTAAATATCTTAAGAAGGAATTGGTCAGTGCCGGGAAACTCGGCAAGGTTTCACTGATACAAGGAGAGCTTTCACGTTTTTTTAAGTGAGGATTCCCTGTATATATATTCTGCTAGAAATCACATTGGGGAGGATCACGAATGGCAAAGTTTACGAAGGAAGACATTATTTCTAAGGTAAATGAAGCAAACGTTAAGTTTATCCGTTTGCAGTTCACAGATCTGCTCGGAATTATCAAGAACGTTGAAATTCCGGTCAGTCAGTTGCAGAAAGCTTTGGATAACAAAATTATGTTCGACGGTTCTTCAATCGAAGGGTTTGTCCGGATTGAAGAGTCGGATATGCTCCTGTATCCGGACTATGACAGTTTTGTCGTATTCCCTTGGACGGCAGAAAAAGGTAAAGTGGCCCGGCTGATCTGCGATATTCATAAACCAGATGGAACGCCATTCCCAGGGGATCCTCGTATTGTACTGAAAACACAGCTTGATAAAATGAAGGAGCTCGGATTTACTGCTTTCAACATCGGACCGGAGCCGGAATTCTTCCTGTTCAAGATGGATGAAAACGGCAAGCCGACGATGGAATTGAATGATAAAGGCGGATACTTCGACCTTGCGCCGATTGATCTTGGCGAAAATTGTCGTCGTGATATCGTCCTTGAACTCGAGGACATGGGTTTTGAGATCGAAGCTTCGCACCACGAAGTGGCTCCGGGCCAGCATGAAATCGACTTCAAATATGCCGATGCAGTAAAGACCTGCGATAACATCCAGACGTTCAAACTAGTTGTCAAAACGATCGCCCGTCAGTATAATCTGCATGCGACATTTATGCCGAAACCTCTGTATGGCGTCAACGGATCCGGTATGCATTCCAACATGTCGCTGTTCAGGGGCAAGGAAAATGCCTTCTATGACGAATCAGCGAAAGACGGTCTCAGTGCAACCGCGAGATCATTTATCGCCGGTGTTCTGAAACATGCCGGAGCCTTCACGGCAATCACGAACCCGATCGTTAACTCTTACAAACGTCTGGTTCCTGGCTTTGAAGCACCAAGCTACATCGCCTGGTCGCTGAGCAACCGCAGTGCGCTCGTCCGTATCCCTGCTTCACGCGGACTCAGCACACGTATTGAAGTCAGAAGCGTTGATCCGGCCACCAACCCATACCTCGGCATGGCAGCCATGCTCGCCGCCGGACTTGACGGTGTCAAAGAGAAACTGACACCGGCTGAACCGGTTGACCGCAGCATTTATGTCATGGATGATGCAGAACGTGAAAAACTCGGCATTAAGGAACTGCCTGCTTCCCTGAAAGAAGCACTGGACGTATTCAATGCCGATCCGGTCATTACCGGTGCCCTCGGCGAACATACCGTATCCCATTTCAACGAAGCAAAGGATATCGAATGGGATATGTTCCGCACCCAGGTTCATCCGTGGGAACGCGATCAGTACATCGAACAGTATTAATCAGTATAGGAATGCTAAATCCCTTGAGACATCAGGTTTCAGGGGATTTTTTTAGTGCAAAAAATAATGTGTTCAAGGTCGATGGATCGACCCCAAGGATGAAGCCAACGGTAATTTTTATGATCGTGCCCACCTAAACAAGAGTCATAATTTTTATATTAACATATGGACTCGCAAGTTCTTGCAATCTTTGTCGGGGGAAATGTGTAAGATTTCACTTCCTATTGTCGAAGGTATAGGCAATGGGAGATGTATAGCGTGAAGAAAGTTAAACTTTTTGAGAAAAGTAATCTGGAAGATCTCGAAACATCTGTTAACCGCTATTTGAGTGAATTACAAGCGGATACGCACGTGGATATTGTCTTTAAACCTGTAAGTAAGGGTGGGCATGATGAATTTGAATACTTTGCGATGATCAAATATGATACGATCTGAAGTTAATCAAATACTGATCCGGCAGTTGCGGCAGCGGGCACAGGAGCGATGCTCTTTTACCAAAAATAGTCACGTCCGATAATTTTGGTATTTGATCCAGAGTGCACCCGATAGTGCCTTCTGTATCCTTTCGGCACGTGTCAAAAGCGCGTAACGAACGGTACGGGGAGGTTTTTCTATGGTAATCCAAAACGCTAAAGAGCACCCGGTGCAAGGTGCTCCTGGTGAAGGAGATACTGTATGGGAGCCGGCGGCTAATCGGATCCGGTCTTAGTAACAGAAGGCTGTTCCGACGATGATCAGCAGGATGAAAAGAACGACAATCAGGGCAAAATTGTTGCCGTGGCTGGAGTATCCGCCACTGTATCCGCCATCACTCAATGAACTTCACCCCCTTCATCGTGCTCTACTTCATTGTATGATAAGGTGAGGAAGATGAAAGAGACAGATCAACGGGTTGAATCGCCTGTTTCAGAAAAAAAAGAAAGTAACCGTTTGTGTCGATGCAGCGATCAGTGCCCCTGCATGAAGTACTCTTCAATCCGGCTGCTGATCCATTCCGCGGCAATGGTCCTGTGGTAGCTGATTTCATGGGGAATGTTGCGGACAATGGCAGTATAGCACAGCCAGTTTTTCTTCTGCATGACGATATGACGGTCAAACATTTCATCTTTTAGTTTCCGGATATCATTGGTTACCCGATGCCTGGCCGCGTCAATTTCTGTGTAGTAGACAGACCTGAACTTCAGATTGGCAATGGCCATGACGCGGCGGTCCCGGTCCAGGGCAAGCCGAATCAGCGGAAGAAAAATGTATTGACGGATGAGCTTTTCTTCATCCCTGGATAAATGGTCAGCCGGTATACGCATAGTGTTTCACCTTTAATAACAAAAACATATGTACTTATGATCAGCGAAAACAGATTTCCCAGTCTGGAAAATGAAACCAGCTTATTTCAGCCCGCCTTCGTTTGCCGGCAATTCTTTGAGTCTGTCGATCACGGTTTCAATTTCAGCGGCAGGATGGCCGGTTCGCTGCATGAGATCATCAATATTTGTCAGGCGGCCAAGTATACGGTCGTTGCGGATAATCTGAGCCAGTTTCCTTTCAAAGTCGGTCAGCATGATTCGATCCCTCCTTAGCTGTAATTATACACGAACATTTGTTCTTTTTAAAGATAAAACGGATCATTGTTCTTCTATCTGAACAAAAATTTGTTTACAGCTATTTGATTATTTGATAAACTAAAGAGGTACAAAACGGCGTTAAGCCGGCTAGGGTTTTTAACCCGACTGATTGCTCGTATCCGTTTATGGAGGGAGCAAAACAAGGGGAGACTGCTGGAAAGCAGTCTCCCCTTGTTTCCGTTATGGAATCTTTTGGCTATTTTTGAGCTTTTGAAACAATCGCCGGTCTTGAAATGGGGGCATCTGCCCTGTTAGAGACAGCGTTTATTATATACTGAAGCAGTGAAAATCATCGGTGTGACAACAGGAGTGAGGACGATGGGAACAAACAGTCAACAAAAGAAAACGTATCGACTGGTATTGATCAGTATTTTTACAGCTATTATTATTCTCCAGAACTTTATTCCGTTTCTTGGTTATATCTATGTCGGCCCATTCAGCCTGACCCTGATTCATATTACAGTGATTGTCATCGCCATTACCCTGAGTCCGCTTGACGGCGCAATTATCGGCGGCATCTGGGGGCTGATCACGTTTATCCGCGCTTTCGTCTTTCCGAGCAGCCCGATCGCACCGCTGCTTTTCACAAACCCGTTGATTTCCGTTTTGCCGCGGATACTGATCGGCATTGTTGCCGGTTATGCTTATCTCGGGTTTAAAAAGCTGAAAGTATTTGACGTGGGGTCGATGTCGCTCGCAGCGCTGCTGGGTGCGATGACAAATACGGTACTGGTACTTGGTCTGACTTACGTCTTCTACCGCGTGCCCTATGCGAATTTTCTAAACATGGATGTCACAAAGGTGCTGCCTTACCTCATGGGCATTGTCATGACGAACGGTCTGCTTGAAGCGGCGGCTGCCTGCGTGATCGCACCGGCTGTGGCCAGGATTCTGATTCAGGTCAGAAAGCACAATTACTGAAATAGTTGGTCAGGATGCCGGCAAAGAACGTCTCACCGTGAACTTGGTCTGAAGAACCGGTTCGCGGTGCGGCGCTTTTTTGTTAATGATGCGGGAAGGGACGGATAAACGGAAAGGCGAACAGAAAGAATGGAAACAGAAACCGGCGGAATCGCCGGAACCGTCTCCGCCCGCCATAGAACTGACGGTCATCGTCATCAACATCTTCAGGAACAAGCATAACAATGCCCCGGTCATTCATGTCTTCAATAATTCCTTCCAGTTCCGTACCGTTGCTCATCGAAGCAACGACATGGTAATTCATGTACTTTCGGCAAAGCTGCTGCAGGTTTGCCAGATTCTCCTGGTTTTCCGGGGGATTCGGATTGACTTGGGCACGTTGTTCATCCGGCTGAGGCCAATAGGCAGAAAAAGTATCAGGTTGCTGATTAAAAGCGTCATTCATATTTATCGCTCCTCGTATTATTAATTTTGAACTTTAGTTTTTCAGCTTCTGTTCAGCTCGAATACTGCGTGATATCCTCTAGTTATTCATTGGAATGGATCCAACTGGTATAGGTTTGTCGCTCCTGTAGTTGATCTACGTTTAAAGTCTGCCGCCCAGGCAACTGTCAGAGATGCAAACGCACAAGATGTAGCGATCACAGGCTCAACTCATCATGAGTAGGGATGAGGCAGCTTTGCGCCGGTGATCAAAGTCTACTGATCGCGAGGTCGCGTTGATACAGTTGTAATTAGGGGACATCACGCAGTATCCGAGCTTATTCCAAAATCTGAGGGAAAGGAGGTCCTTCCCAATGAAACTCTTTGTTGGCATTGACGTCAGTTCCGAGAAACTTGATGTGTGCGTTCTGGATAGTGAACAAAACAAGTTGGCCCAACAGTCAACGACGAATGACCTGAACGGTGCCAGTGAAATTAAAGCACTTGTGTTAAAAACCAATGCGTCTGTGAATTATCAACGGATCGTCATTGGCATGGAATCCACCTCCGTCTACAGTTTTCATCCGGCGATGTTCTTTCATGAGGATCAGGAGCTCAAAGCTCTGCCCTTGGATGTCGTCACGCTCAACCCAACGATGATTCATCGTTATAAAGGGTTGTTTGATGAGGACAAGACGGACACCATTGATGCGTTCCGCATCGCGGATTTCCTGCGAATCGAACGTTACCGGGTGCCGATCATCAAGGAAGAGAAGTATATCGCTCTTCAACGGCTGACGCGGACGCGTTATCAACTGATCCATCAGATGACGGAGTGTAAGCAGCACTTTCTGGAAAATCTTTATTACAAGTGCAACACGCTGACCCGAGAGCTCCCAACTTCTGTCTTTAGTGCGTCGATCATGGACATCCTCAGTGATTCTCTGTCCCTGGATGACATTGCCCAAATGGATGTAGCGGATCTTGCGACCCGGTTAAACCAGGCGGGCAAAGGCCGCTTTAGTGACCCGGAGAAACTCGCTCAGGTCATTCAAAAGGCCGTCCGCGATGCCTACCGTCTGGGCAAAGTCCTTCAGGATTCGGTAGACATCGTGCTGGCCAGTTATGCGCGCATCATTGCCGGATT
>NZ_KB899060.1 GCF_000377985.1 Sporolactobacillus vineae DSM 21990 = SL153 | reverse complement strand
AGATACTAATCGGCCGAGGGCTTAACCCGGAAGGGTTAAGGATCAGATCAGGAAGACATGGCAAAACATTCGTTACCGGTTTTGAAGGCTCGGTCCAGGCCGGGTTTACGTCTGGCGGTTATAGCGAAGAGGTCACACCCGTTCACATCCCGAACACGGCCGTTAAGCTCTTCGGCGCCGATGGTAGTGGGGGGCTGTCCCCCTGTGAGAGTAGGTCACTGCCAGGCAAAAGATGAAGAGGCATTTTCCAGAAATGGAGAATGTCTCTTTTTTAAGTAGAGCATAAGGAATCCATTTTAACTTGCGATCATGGACAGTTAATTATGGTAAACTAAGTCTATGCTGGAGAACAGATTAAGACTGACGGCTGGTGCCGGTATTCCGGTATGATCATGATAATTTGAAACAGGAGAAGCAGCCGGTCCTGTTGGATTTCCGGAAGGTGCGAAGAATGCAGCAACGGATAGTACGTTCACCTGAAGAGACAATGGCTTTCGCCGGGAAACTGGCCGGGATCCTGGAGCCTGATGATGTCCTGACGCTTTCAGGCGATCTTGGGGCAGGTAAAACTGTTTTTACGAAAGGCCTTGCTAAGGGCCTGGGCATTCAGGAAATGGTCAGCAGCCCGACATTTACGATTATCAAGGAATATCGCAGCGGACGACTGCCGCTCTATCATATGGATGTTTACCGGATCAGCGATGAAGAAGATATCGGTCTTGAAGATTACTTTGATCAGGGCGGCATCACCGTCATTGAATGGGCTGAGAATATCCCTTCCTGGCTGCCCGCGGATTATTTAAATGTCGTGATCACCCGGTTAGATGAAAAGGCAAGAAAGATTACCTTCACCGCTCACGGTCCCAGATCAGAACATTTATACAGGGAGATTATGAAAGATGAAGATACTGGCAATTGACTCATCCAATCTGGTGATGGGGGTCGCCATCACTTCCGGAGCGAAAGTACTTGGCGAAATTGTGACGAACAGTAAAAAAAATCATTCTGAGCGGCTGATGCCTGCGATTTCGCAGCTAATGCAAGATACTGGGGTGTCTCCTGAGGGTCTGGACCGGATCGTGGTCGCCCAGGGTCCGGGATCCTATACAGGCCTGAGAATCGGCGTCACGATTGCAAAAATGATGGCCTGGACGCTGAAGAAACAATTAGTCGGTATTTCCAGTCTGGAAATCGTGGCACAGAATGGCCGCTACTTTAACGGATTGATTGCCCCTTTTTTTGATGCAAGACGGGGCCAGGTGTTTGCCGGTCTGTACAAGAGCCGTGGTGACGAAATTGTACCGGCCGTGCCCGATCGTCTGCTGCTGATGAAAAACTGGCTCGCGGAGCTGGCAGAGCTTGATCAGCCGATTCTTTTTCTGAGCAATGACATGGGTAAATGGGCGGATACGCTGACTCATTTTCCAGGAGCGGTTCCGGGCACGGCTGCTCAGAATATTCCTCATCCCTCAGAACTTGCCCGGCTGGGTGCCGCCGGAGAGCCGGTCGGCGATATTCATCATTTTCTGCCGACGTATCTGCGCCTGGCAGAGGCAGAAGCTAAATGGCTGGCCAGGCAGAGGCGATAACCGTGGAGCAGCTGAATACGATGCGCATCCGGGTGATGACGATGGAGGACATCGATCAGGTCATGATTGTCGAACACAGTGCGTTTGAAGTTCCCTGGTCGAAGAATGCTTTCATCAGTGAGCTGGCGAATAATCATTTTGCAACCTATTTTGTCGTTGAATTGGGCGCGCAGATCGTCGGTTATTGCGGCATCTGGGTGATTGTTGATGAAGCGCATATCACGAACCTTGCCGTTTTGGGCGGCTACCGGGGGATGAAGATTGGTGAGACACTGCTGCGCCATGTGCTGCTGTATGCGCAGCAGAAGGGGTCGCGGACGGTTAGTCTGGAAGTGCGCATCGGAAACGACATTGCCAAGTCGCTCTACCGTAAATTAGGCTTCAGGAGCGGCGGCATTCGGAAAAATTATTATTCAAACAATCAGGAAGATGCTTTAGTGATGTGGGTGAGATTATGAACTTGGATATAAATCAGAAAACAATGATACTGGGCATTGAAACAAGTTGTGATGAGACAGCCGCGGCCGTCGTCGAAAACGGACGAATCATTCGTTCCAACGCAGTCGCTTCCCAGATCGATATACACCGTCGTTTCGGCGGGGTCGTACCGGAAGTCGCATCACGCCACCATGTCGATCAGATTACGGTAGTCTGCGAGGAAGCAATGGCCCAGTCAGGCGTTTCGTGGAAAGATCTGGATGCGATTGCCGTTACTCAGGGGCCGGGGCTGGTCGGCGCCCTGCTTGTGGGGGTAAACGGGGCAAAGGCACTGGCATTTGCCCATCATCTTCCACTTGTTCCAGTGCATCATATTACCGGACATATTTATGCAAACCGTTTTGTCCGGGAGCTGATCTTTCCGCTGATTGCCATGGTCGTTTCCGGTGGACATACGGAGCTCGTCTATATGAAGGAACATGGTTCGTATGAAGTGGTCGGTACGACACGCGATGATGCGGCGGGTGAGGCGTTCGACAAGGTGGCGCGGACACTTGGGCTTCCCTATCCGGGCGGCCCGGAAATCGATCGCCTGGCAGCGGATGGAAAGGCGTCGATTCACTTCCCGCGTGCGTGGCTCGAAGAAGGTTCGCTTGATTTCAGCTTCAGCGGACTAAAGTCGGCGGTCATCAATTATCTGCACAATGAAGCGCAGCGCGGGAACAAAATAAGCCAGGAGGACGTGGCCGCCAGTTTCCAGGACAGCGTGGCCGAGGTGCTGGTCCGTAAGACAATGGTTGCAGCGGAACGTTATCATGCAAAGCAGATTCTGGTAGCGGGCGGTGTTTCCGCCAACAGCAGGGTCCGTTCAGAGATGGAAAGGGCAGCTGATGTCAGGAACCTTCCACTCACAATCCCACCGCTGAAACTGTGCACGGATAATGCGGCAATGATTGCGGCAGCCGGGACCATCGGCTATCTGAAGGGCATGAGGGCAGACTTGACGCTGAATGCGCATCCCAATCTGCCGATCGAAGCATTTTAAAAAAAGAAGAAAAGGAAAGGCCGGGAGAAATCCCGGCCTTTTTTGACTTTAGTAAAAGTTCTTTTGCTGCATCAGGAATCATTAAATTGAGATCACGGAAACGCTCCGAGTTCACGCAATGGCGCTCCGAATCCGCTCCAAATCCGTCAAGCCAGCCAATCAGCGATCCGCCGATTTCAATTAAATGCCTCAAGTTCAAGCTGATCCGATTCCCACTGTTCCATTAGTTTACTGAGCTTCGCCTTGTTCCGGTCAATCTGTTCCTGGACTTCGCCGGCCTTTTTAGCATCATTGAAAACTTCCGGTGTGAGCAGAGAATCTTCTGCCTCTTTGATCGTTTCTTCCATCTGGCTGATCTGCTGCTCCAGGTCGTCAATCGACCGCTCCAGCTGGCGCTTCCGCTTCTTTTGCTCTTTATCCTTAAGAAATTGTTGTTTTCCGTCAGGGGCAGCCTCTTCCTTTTTCGCCTGCGGAGCACTCTGGGCATCCAGTTCAGCGATTTGCTGCTGTTCGAGCTTCTTTTCCTGGTAATAATCGTAATCGCCGAGATATTCGGTGATCCCGGCGCGGGAAAGTTCAAGAATACGGTCGGCAATATCGTTAATGAAATACCGGTCGTGGGAGACGAACAGAATCGTTCCCGGGTAGTCTATCAGCGCACCTTCGAGGATCTCCTTGCTGTCCAGATCGAGATGGTTCGTCGGTTCGTCAAGAATCAAGAGATTATCGTGGCGCATCATCAATTTAGCGAGCATCAGCCGGGCTTTCTCGCCGCCGCTTAGCTGAGATACATATTTTGCAACGTCATCACCGGAGAACAGAAAACCTCCGAGAATATTGCGGATTTCATTTTCCGGTTTCAACGGATAGTCGTCCCACAGCTCGTTCAGAACGGTCTTTTCATTCGTCAGGCTGGTCTGTTCCTGATCATAGTAGCCGATCGTTACCTGGCTGCCGAGACGGACGTCCCCCTTGAGCAACGTAGAACCGCCGGCGATGGACTTCAGCACGGTGGACTTACCGATACCATTCGGTCCGACCAGCGCCACCCGTTCGCCGCGTGTCAGGTGAAAATTGAGTCCGCGGATCATCGGCGCGTCGGCCGCGTAGCCGACGGTCAGATCGGTGACGGCGAGTACGTCGCGGCCGCTCTGTTTCTCAATCTGAAAGGAGAAATCGGCAGACTTTTCATCACCCCGCGGCTTGTCCATGAGGTTCATTTTCTCCAGCTGTTTCCGCCTGCTCTGCGCCCGTTTGGTTGTTGACGCACGGACGATGTTCTTGCGGACGAAATCGGTCAGGCGGGCAACCTCTTTTTGCTGTTTATCATACGTCTTCATAGCATTCTCGTAAGCCGCAGCGCGCAATTTCATGTAGCGCGTGTAGTTGCCGTCGTATTTTGTTACCGTGTGCCCGGCGACTTCGTAGATCTTGGTCGCCACTTTATCAAGAAAATACCGGTCATGGGAAACGATGAGCACGCTCCCTTTATATCGCTGCAGATAGCCCTCGAGCCAGGTCAGCGTGTCGATGTCAAGGTGGTTGGTCGGTTCATCAAGAATCAGCAGATCCGGTCTGGTGAGGAGCAACTTTCCTAAAGCCAGCTGGGTTTTCTGGCCGCCTGAGAGATTGCTGACCGGCGTATCTTCAGGAAAACTGCCGAAGTTCAGTCCGTTCAGCACGCTGCGGATCTCCGCCTGATACGTGTACCCGCCTCTGGAACGGAATTCGGCCTGCAGCGTATCATAGCTTTTCAGCAGCTGGTCCTCATCCGAACGATGGGCAAAATGGTCCGGGTCGGCCATCTGTTCTTCCATCTTCCGCAATTTTTTCTCGATTTCGGTCAATGGTTTGAAGACAGTCAGCAACTCGTCGTAGATGCCGCGCGTTGAGTTAAGCGTCGCATTTTGCGGCAAATACCCCATCGTCCGGTCCTTGGGCATAATGACTTCACCGCTGTCGGCGCTCATCTGTCCGGCGATGATCTTCAGCAGCGTGGACTTGCCGGCTCCGTTTCGTCCGACCAGTGCCACGCGTTCGCCAAGCTTCACTTCAATGGATATATTGGTTAAAATCGGGTTAGCAGCAAATGATTTACACACGTCATTTGTTTGCAACAGGATCATTAGTGTTCACCTCGGGTAAAACAATAGGGGGATTCCCGGGTTCAGGAAATCTCAGCAATGACTAAATACCCCTTTATTGTAGCTTAATCGGGTTTTAATCGGCAACTGTGCATTTATTAGAAAAAAAGAAGTGCACGGCACAAAGATTGTGAAAATAGGAACAATTGATGCCGCGGTTGTTGTATAGTTAAAAAGGAATGGTATCAATTTAATTTTAGACGGTTTTTTGTGAGTCCTTTTGGGAGAGATATCCTATCTGAAAAACTGATGCCGGTCATCTAATAAGGAGGACAGGAGTATGGCAACTCAGAGAGTACCGCAGGCCACCGCAGAACGACTGCCGCTCTATTACCGCTCTTTGCAGCGTCTGGTCGATAACGGGAAGACACGTATCTCCTCATCTGATTTCGGGAAGATCGTGCAGATCGATTCGACGACGATCCGTAAAGATTTCTCCTATTTCGGCGCACTGGGGAGAAAGGGATACGGCTATAATACGCAGCACCTGCTGGAATTTTTAAGGAAGACGCTTTATCAGGACGAGCTGTCCAAAGTCATCCTGATCGGTGTCGGCCATCTGGGGACTGCGTTGCTGAACCACAATTTTGAAAGGAATAACAATACACGTATCGTGCGGGCATATGATATTAATCCGGAAAAAGCAGGAAAGGAGATTGGCGGAACAAAGATTCATCTGATGGACGAACTGGCGAAAACGGATAACAGCGACATCACCGCAGCGATTCTGACAGTTCCTGCGGAGCGCGCTCAGGAAGCGGCAGAACAGGCTATGGCTTCCGGAATCCGCGGTTTCCTGAACTTCTCTCCGGTCCGGCTTACCCTGCCGCCGGATGTCTATGTCCGTCATGTCGATATGACCGTGGAACTTCAGGCACTGATTTACTTCCTGAATCACTCGATGGAAGAGAAACAAAATAAGTGAACGGTGCTTCTGTGAAGTGGTAGAATAAATAAGGCGCCATTTGCAGGCGCCGGGTACGGCAAAGAACCAACAGCCGGCTGTTTTGGAAATGAACACAAGGGTGGAATAGTGAAAATGATACAGTTGAAGTCGGAAAATGAAATTGCCGAGATGAAAAAGTCCGGTCATCTGCTTGCTCTGACTCACAAAAAGATTAAATCGATGATCCGTCCGGGGATTACGACCTGGGACATTGAAGAATTTGTTAATGAATTTCTTGAGAAACACGGAGCTACGCCGGAGGAAAAAGGTTTCGAAGGCTACAAATATGCGACCTGCGCTTCAGTCAACGATGAGATCTGCCACGGTTTTCCAAACAAGAAACCACTGAAGAACGGGGATATCGTCACGATCGATATGGTTGTCAACCTGAACGGGGCGCTCTCTGATTCAGCATGGAGCTATGGTGTCGGCACGATTTCCGATGAAGCGGAGCATCTGTTAAAGACAACAGAAGAGGCGCTGTACGAGGGCATTAAGCAGTCCGTCGTCGGCAACCGGCTCGGGGATGTCGGTCATGCGATCCAGGAATACGCCGAATCCAGAGGCCTGAGTGTCGTCCGCGATTTTGTCGGCCACGGTATCGGACCGACGATGCATGAGGATCCGGCAGTGGCCCATTATGGCAAACCGGGACATGGCCTGAGATTAAGAGAAGGCATGACGATTACGATCGAACCGATGCTCAATGTCGGCGGCTGGCAGGCCAAGGTCGATCCGAACGGCTGGACAGCCCGGACGGTGGACGGTTCACTTTCTGCACAGTACGAACACACACTGGCAATTACCAAGAACGGTCCGGAAATTCTGACGACGCTGGACGACGATGAAAAATAACTTATTACAAAGATAGGCTCTGTTAAACTTGTCTGTTGTTTTTCACTTCAGACGCTCGCTTTCCGCGGGCGATCCGCGAGCCTCCTCGCAGGAGTCTCGCGTCTCCCGTTCAAAACAACACAGCATAAAACAACAGTAATGGTGAACAGAGCCAAAAGAAAAAAAGAATCCGGATTTTCTCCGGATTCTTTTTTGTCGGTCATTTTTATTCGTTTTAGAAAAGTCCGGCGAATCCGGCTGATGACACGCCATAGCTTATCAGGACCACAACCGTGTTCATTGTGGCATGCATAAACATATTCACGGCGATCCTGTGGGTCATCTGGTACGTGAAGCAGAGGAAGACACCGATCAGGACATAGACGAGCAGGTTGTGCAGATCCTGATGCATGACGGCGAAGATCAGCGAACTGATCAGTGCGGCAAACCAGAAGCCGATCTTGTGCCGCATGCTGCCGAACAGGATCTTACGGAAAACGATCTCTTCCAGTATTGGTCCGACAATGCTGACGGTCAGCAGGAACACCGGAGAATAGCGGGTCAGCGTCTCGACCTGGCGGGTATGTTCGGATCCGGAAACCTGGCCGAAGATGGCAAAATTGATCAATGTCGCAAGCATCTGCAGGGCGAACAGTGCGAACACACCGCCGACTGCCCATACGATCGACACAGGCAGAGACGCCCGCTTCACATCGCGGAGCAACTGGCGATCCGGCCAGAGCAGCAGCAGAACAATTGCCAGCGTCACGAAGAACACGGTTGTATAGACTGCTCCGTAGCCTTGCCGTACGGTCGGAAACTTGCGGGCCAGCGTCATGAAGCCGGGAATATACGGAGAAAGCAGGCAGAGTAAATAAATAATGACAATTGCCGTATAGCGTTTGACCAAAAAGGAACACCTCATATCTATCCGGAAGCCGCCATCGCAGCAAATTGAAAGCGACGGGAGTGATTTAGGATAGTAATATTTTTCTGTATGTTTCACATTTTAGCATAGCTGCACATAAATCATTAAAAATCTGTCTGTTTTTCACAATTTCCGGCGCTGAATAAAATTCGGGAAGATTTCAGGTAAAAACTTGCAAATCATAAGTGAATTGATTATCATATTAAATGGATTAGCACTCAGGCGAAGAGAGTGCTAACAAAGTACTTAACTTAACGTTTTTAAGGAGGGTATTTTTTTATGTTAAAGCCATTGGGTGATCGGATCGTTATCGAACCACAGGAAAAAGAAGAAAAAACAGCAAGTGGTATCGTACTTCCTGATTCGGCTAAGGAAAAGCCGCAGGAAGGGCGCGTTGTCGCCGTCGGTGCCGGCAAGGTTTCCGATAAGGGCGAACGGATTGCTCTTGATGTAAAAGAAGGAGAAAAAGTCATCTATTCAAAATATGCAGGCACGGAAGTCAAGTATGACGGCAAGAAGTATCTGGTTGTTCGTCAGGACGACGTTCTGGCTGTTATTGAATGATTGATACCTGTTTTTCAATGAAGCAGGTAATAAATTTAGGAGGGACATTCCAAGATGGCAAAAGAAATTAAGTTTGGTGAAGAAGCACGCCGTTCGATGCTGCACGGCGTCGATGTGCTCGCAGACGCTGTAAAGGTAACACTCGGACCGAAAGGCCGCAATGTGGTTCTCGACAAGAAATACGGTTCACCTCTGATCACCAATGATGGTGTTACGATTGCAAAAGAAATCGAACTTGAAGATAAATTTGAAAACATGGGCGCGCGTCTGGTTGCTGAAGTAGCCAGCAAGACGAACGATGTTGCCGGTGACGGTACGACCACTGCGACGGTTCTGGCTCAGGCGATGATTCGCGAAGGCCTGAAGAACGTTGCTTCCGGTGCCAATCCGATGGGCATCCGCCGCGGTATTGAAAAAGCAACGGATGCGGCTGTTGAAAGCCTGAAGAAGAACTCCAAGCCGATCAAAGGCAAAGCATCGATCGCACAGGTTGCTGCGATCTCCGCGGCTGATGAAAAAGTCGGCGGACTGATTGCCGAAGCTATGGAAAAGGTCGGCAATGACGGTGTCGTTACGCTCGAAGAGTCCAAAGGATTTGCAACGGAACTGGATGTCGTCGAAGGCATGCAGTTCGACCGCGGCTATGCTTCAGCTTACATGGTTACCGACCAGGATAAGATGGAAGCCAACCTGGAAAATCCATACATCTTGATTACGGACAAGAAGATCTCCAACATCCAGGAAATCCTGCCTGTTCTTGAAAAAGTTGTTCAGCAGGGCAAGCCGATGCTGATCATTGCCGAGGATGTTACCGGTGAAGCACTGGCTACACTCGTTGTCAACAAACTGCGCGGCACATTCAATGCAGTCGCTGTTAAAGCTCCGGGCTTCGGCGATCGCAGGAAGGCAATGCTGGAAGATATCGCTGTATTGACCGGTGGCCAGGTTATTTCCGACGATCTCGGTCTTGACCTGAAAGAAACGACAGTTGATCAGCTGGGTACTGCCGGCAGAGTCATCGTTACAAAGGACAACACGACGATTGTTGAAGGCGCTGGCGCATCTGACAAGATCGCTGCCCGTGTCGGCCAGATCAAGGCTCAGCTGGCTGAAACAACCTCTGACTTCGACAAGGAAAAACTTCAGGAACGTCTGGCAAAACTGGCCGGCGGCGTTGCCGTCATCAAAGTCGGTGCAGCCACTGAAACGGAACTGAAGGAACGCAAACTGCGCATCGAAGACGCCCTGAACTCAACGCGTGCCGCGGTTCAGGAAGGCATCGTTGCCGGCGGCGGTACAGCTCTGGCCAACGTCATCAAAGACGTTGCCGCAGTCAAGGCTGAAGGCGACGAACAGACTGGTGTTAATATCGTTATCCGTGCCCTTGAAGAACCGGTTCGCCAGATTGTTCAGAACGCCGGACTTGAAGGCTCCGTCATCGTTGAAAAGCTGAAAGGCCAGAAAGTCGGCGTCGGCTATGACGCTGCCAAGGACGAATGGGTAGACATGATCGAAGCCGGTATCGTCGACCCGACCAAAGTTACACGTTCAGCGCTGCAGAACGCTGCATCTGTTTCAGCTATGCTGCTGACCACAGAAGCCGTTGTTGCTGACAGACCTGAAGACGACAAAGCTCCGGCTGCTCCACAAGGCGCACCGGGCATGGGCGGTATGATGTAATTGGAACTCAATAAATCCTGTCATGACGGGATTTTTGAGGATAATCAGAGCATCAAAAAGCAAAAAATCCTCATTTAGTTTCAAATGAGGATCATAAAGTGAATTTTCGGATGCCTCTCAGAGATTGAACTGTTTTCTGAGAGGTATCTTTTTATGTTCTTCCGGATGCGCTTTCAGTCATTTTCTACTGGTTCATTGCTTTAAATCAGCCCGTTTCAAATCCCTGATATCTGTTTCCTGTTCGAGCGAGCGCATGGCTAATGTTTCAAAGATCTTATCCTGCCTTGCCTGTCCGACTAAAAGCGCGGACTGATCGGCTTTTATTTGTGTGATGTCTTCCGAGTTCTTGACTACCTGCTTTGTGATGACATCCAGTTTTTTATCATGCTGATCAAAATGTTCTTTCGTCTCGATCCTGAACTCGGACAACTCTTTTTCTAAGCCGTTCAGACGCCCATTAATGCCGTCAAAGCGCTTATCAATGCCGTCCAAACGCTTATCAGTACCGTCAAAGCGCTTATCAACGCCGTCCAAACGCTTATCAATATCGCTCAACTTATCTACAATTTGCTTCAAAAGTTCATCGGACATAAAATTCAGCTCCCATTGGAAAAATTAAACTTTTCTCAACCGATTTTCATTCATTTAAAGACGCCATTCAGACTGTGTCGAGAAGTCCTTCAAACAGCTGCTCAACCACCTCTGCCAATCTCCTCAATAACGCTTTCCTCTGCCGCTCAATAAGCTTTTTGTAAGGCAAAAGGGCTGTAATTAAAATTAATTATAGAAAACACTGGCTTTCCAGTCTATATCAGATACAATAATATTTTCCTGGAAGTCGTTCCTGGGCTTGAACGGCAAAATAATTCTGAAGGGGACTGAAAATGTACGGGAAACTGCCTGAAAACGGCAAATGATTACCGTATAGACTATTTACCCGCTTTGATGATAATGGGAACCACTCGACTGTAAATAGCCGAGTTTCAGGGCACATAATTACAATAGAACACATGTTCGAATGTGTCAACAAGGGAAGCTGCTCAAGATGCGGAGCGTCTTGGCAGTAAACCGACGCATTTTCTTCATTAGCAGATGTTATAAACTCGAAGAATTTTCTGAAAGATCGGAAGAGAGAAATGCTAAACCAATAAGGATCATGATTGGCATGATGATCGAAAGTGTCCCGTTTACCCAGTTGTGCCGTCTGACCAATTAAAAAAAGGAAATCAGATCGGTGTTCCTGCACACAAGTTGATATAATTGGGAAAGGATCCTGCGCAATGGGAATAAGAATCTGGGATTTTAATAAACCGTCAGGGAGTTGAATAAATGGAAAACGAAGACATCAAATTTGGTGGTTCAATCAAACTCAATGAATACAAAAAATTGAATCACTATGCCAGACGAAAACTGTTCGTCATCCTTCATGTGGCCTATTTCATTGTAATGTTCTTTGTGTGGTTGATTCTTGTCGGCGGTATCCTTGGATCAACTATTTTTGCACTGATATTTACACTTATACTTTTTACGGTCATTCAAATTGTTGTCCCCTTTCAGATAAGAGGCGAATATAAGAGCAATCAGTTATTGAGAAGCGACGTACAGTACGTTGTAAATCGCAGCGGTATCACACAGACTCGTGGCGTGTCAAAAGTCTTCCTGGATTGGAATGATTTTCGGTCTGCTTTTGAATATAAAGACATGTTCCGAATACTGATTTGAAAGCACCAGAATCTGCTGATTCCAAAAAGATTTTTTGTATCGCATGAAGATATACGGGAATTCAGCCGTTTACTTGCTGAGAACATGCCGAAGAATAAGGTTAAAATACTGTAGGAAAAAGTTCATTGCCGAATAACGACTTTTGTTCCGATCCTCACTTTCGATGAAAGTTCCAGAACATCATGGTTGAACATCCGGATACAGCCGCGCGACACGTTTTTTCCAATCGACGCAGGGTTGTTGGTGCCGTGAATGCCATAGTGGGGGCGGGACAGGCCCATCCAGAGCACGCCGAATGGTCCGCCGGGATGGCGCTGCTTGTTAATAATGGTATAGGTTCCGACCGGCGTCGGCGTCAGGATTTTTCCTGTGGCGATCGGGTAGGTTTTGATCAGGCGCTGATCGTCAAAGAGTTTCAGTTCATGCCGCAGTGTCGAGACATCGATCCAGGCAACCATGCTTATCGCCTCCGGGTTATCGATCATGAAGAAGACGGGGGACTCTGGAGCGCCGAGAATGCGCGGGCTACTTTTTGCGCAAAACGGAGCGGCGGTTCAACCGACTGAAGATGGATATACAGGATATTCGGAACGGTGTAGATCCAGTGATTGTGCAGCCCACTGACAATGATGCCCTGCTGCGTGAGCGACCACATAAATCCGGGCACTTCTTCCTCAAGAATAGCGATTTCGCCGAGATTCAAAGCGTTTCCGGAGGCATCCAGTGATTCGAATAACAGATCTGCGGGTCTGACGCTGGTGGCGGGCCGACCCTGGACGGTGACGGAAAAACGGCGATGCAGTCCGACGGAACAGACGCCGTTTTGTGCTTCCGGTTTTCCGCCGAGAAGGTCGGCGAATTGCCGGCAAAGGGATTCAAAGTTGTTCATGGTCTCACCCCGCGCAAGAGGATCCGCGCGCGATGAGACCGCACGCGTCATATCAGCTTATGATGTGCGGCGCAGCTTGATGTGCTTTTAATGCGGCAATGATGCCTGGCAGTGAAGTATTGCACTGTTGAAAGTAGCCGGTCATCGGGCAGGGTTCCGACGCGATCCGGCGCAATACATAGGGGATGGTGAACCTTTCCATCCGCAGCTGGTCAGTGACTTCCGACCAGCGCAGCGGAGCGGCGACGGTAGCGCCTTCCTTCCCGCGCGCGGAATAGGGACAGATGATCGTCTTTCCCTGTGCGTGCTGGACGTAGTCAATGTACAACCGGCCAAGACGGTTCTTCTTCAGCCGTTCGGTCGTGAATTCGAGCGGGAATCTTTGCGTCAGCACAGTCGCAATGAACGACGTGAACAGGCGCGTCTCCGCATAGGAGAGTTTCGTACGGTGCAGGGGAAGGTGAATCTGGATGCCCCGGCTTCCGGAGAGTTTCGGGTAACTTTTTACCGCTAACCGGTCGAAAAGTTGTTTCATCTCCCGGGCCGCATGGACGGCCCACGGAAAGTGCTGACGGTCAGGCGGATCGAGGTCAAAGACGATCTCATCCGGATCGTCGCTACTGAAGGTCTGAAAGGGAATATGAAACTCAACGGCTGCCTGATTGCCCAGCCAGACGAGTGTGGACAGGTTATTGCAGATGATCCGGCTTTCTGCATCCTCTGTCACCGTCTGAACAAAATCGGGGACGTTGTCGGGAAAATGTTTCTGGAAAAAGGAGTCGCCGGGTACGCCGTTCGGGTAGCGGATCACCGTCAGCGTTTTATTCTCTAAAAACGGAAGCATGCGGGAAGATGCCTGGACCAGATAAGAAAGATAGCTCGCTTTTGGAATCGGGGGGTTCTTCCAGATCAGTTTATCGGGATGGGTGACCGCAATATCCGGATGGATTGCTGGATGGATCGCCATTTAGTTCACCTCAAATCTGCATTGGTCCGGGGTTTCTGACACAACGGACTGAATCACCGGCTGCCGCAGTGTCCGTCGTTCGGTCCAGCCGGCGTACTTCACTTTTACGGTCAGCAGCGGCCGGATCCACACCGTCGGCCGGTCCGTGTCAGGCACTGCACGAAACGGGCAGCGGTCCGTTTTAGCGCGCTCGATCCATTCACTCAGCTGTTTCCACTCTTCCGCCGACAGTTTTCCCGGGCCGGCGCTTCCGACGGAGACAAACTGATCCTGCCTGTCGTAGAGACCAAGCACGACCGCGTTCATCGAATCCTGTCGGTACATGGCACCGCCGATGACGGCGATCAGATCGCGATCATACTTGATCTTCTGCCACCGGGCATCCTTGCCGCCTAATGCGTAGCTGCTGTCCCGCTTTTTCGAGACAATGCCCTCCATGTCCTGGTTCCTGATGATGTCAAACAGCGCTGTCCCGTCTGCACTGGATGAAACAAGATGAACGTGATCGGTTTCGCTGATGATGGTGCGCAGCAGATCGGTCCGCTCCCTGAGTGTCCGGTCATTGACCCAGCGGCCATTATAAAAAAGAATATCAAAGATCATGTAATCCGCCGGAATGGCCGCAACAAGCGCTTCGACCCGGCCGTACCGCCGGATACCGTCGCGCCGCATTACCTCATGGAACGAGGGTTTGCCGTCCGGCCCGAGGGCAATCACTTCGCCATCGAAGATTGCCGAATCGGCGGAACAATAGTTTCTGACATCGGTCAGCTCCGGGTAATTGGCCGTTCGTTCGTTTTGCCGGCGGTTAAAGAGACGGACCCTGCCGCCGTCGGCATAGGTCAGCATCCGGACGCCGTCCCACTTGATTTGATGGATCCATTCAGGTCCTTCAGGGATGCTGTCCGATGCGACGGGTTCAAACGGTCTGACCGGCTCAATCTTCATGAGCCGGCCGTCTTTCTCCGCCGCGGTGCCGCACTTTTTCTCGGCTTAGACTGCTTCACGCTGGCTTCCAGAGCCGCAAGCAGGTCGACCACATTACCGGTTTTCGGTGCACCTTTTTTCTGTACCGGTTTCACACCGGCCACTTTGTCGGTGATCAGCTGTTCCAGTTTCAGACGGAAATTGTCCTTATACTGCTCCGGCTTGAATTCGGCGGTCAGCTGGCCGACCAGCTGCGCGGCAATCTCGATTTCTTTCGGGGCGTTTTCCGTGATGACCGTATTCAGGCCCGGAACATCGGCCATGTTCCTGACTTCATCCGGATAGTACAGCGTCTCCAGCAGCATGCCGCTGCCATAGCTGCGGATCGCTGCCAGATGCTGCTTCGAGCGAATCATGATATTTGCCAGGCCGATTTTTCCGGAATCCTTGATGGTCTGCCGGAGCAGGGAATAGGCTTTCAGCCCCTGGTTGCTGTCGGGCCCGATGAAATAGGACTTTTCAAAGTAGATCGGATCAATTTCACTGAGATTGACGAAGTTGATAATCTCGACACTTTTACTGAGCTCACCCTGCAGGTCATTCATTTCTTCCTCAGTAATCATCACAAACTGGCCGGGGGTATACTCGTACCCTTTCACAATGTCTTCATTTTTCACTTCCTTGCCGCATTGGGAGCAGGTCCGGCTATAGTTGATCGGCGCCATACAGTCCTTGTGCAGCATCCGCAGTTTCACATCTTTGTCTTCTGTGGCGGTATACAGTTTAATCGGGATATACACCAGCCCGAACTGGATCGACCCTTTCCACATGGTCCTGAGCATGAACCTCACCTCAGGATGTAGTATGCTCAGTTACCGCGATTCAATCAGCCAAGACGCGTCTGGAAAAAGGTTTCCGGTATCACTCCTTCAGTTGCTGCAGAAACCGCTCGATCGCTTCGGCCAGGGCGCTGTCATAGCTGCCGGCATAGCGCCTGAGTTCATCGATCGACGGCGCCTGATGGGCCGCAGCCCAGTCCTGATAGGCGGCGGGACTCAGCCGGGATGCGATAAATCCGGCAAGTGGTCCGAGCCATTTTTCATCGGAATCAAGCAGCACGTCCTCAGCCGGCGGCAGGGCCAGCCGCTTCCGGATTTCGGCAATGCTGCCGAAACGCTTGCGGAGTGTGCTGACCGACGGCGCTTTCGTCTGCTTCTGACGCCACACTTCGTACGCCTGCGCAGTGAACGGATCGCCGATTTCTCGCTGGTAGCGCCGCAGTGTCCGGATCAGCTGATCGTCGGAGAAGAGCCTTGACGTCTCAATCGTTGCGTGGGGAATCAGTCCGGCCTGAACCTTGGCCTCATTGAATCCGTGCAGCCGCTGGGCAATTTGCGCGGCGGTCGGATATTCTTTGTGGCGGCGCTGCCAGCGGGTATACTCGTTGCGCGTAAACGAGAAACTGAGGTATTCGGAGGCGATTTTCATCGCATGGATGCATTCGGATTCAGTGAACCACATGTGCTCCCTCTTCTCTGATCAGCTGTTTTTCTCCGCATCGAAAACGGACACCTGAGTCGGTTCACAGAAGAAGCTCTCCGTGCGGACGTTGAACCGGGTAAAATAGGGTGCCTGGTGATGCATATCGACGGCCTGCTGATCTTTCCATTCTTCGACCATGATGAACATGTCCGGGTCAGTGATTTCCTGATAAAGGTGATAGCTCAGGTTGCCCGGCTCCATCTGCGACCCGGCAATGAGCGGAACGGTCTCGGAAAGAAATATTTCTCTGAAGTCTGGTTTAACAGTAAAAGTTGCATGGATGATTTTCATCGGCTACGCCTCCGCTTTTATTTTACCGTTAATGACGGAAAAATACGAAAACTTTACTGGCTCCTGAATCATGAGATTTTTTCAGCAAATGTCAAAGTTTTGCCGGATTGCACGTTTTCAAATAAACCTGTCCTATACTTAATTATGGTTAAAGTATGAATGCTTTCCCCCCTTATCTTGTATCAGGCAGTTCGGAAACGGACTGCTCTTTTTTTTGCCGCTGAGCGGCTTGCGGCGACAGTATGAAGAAACTTCTTGACAACAGGCTTGTATTGCCGGTATGCTCAGATAAGGAAGTCAAGTGAATAATACGGAAAAACTGGTGGAGCCTGTCAACAAGGGGCTCTTTTTGTTTTTTGGAGGTTTTGAAAACACTTATAAAGGACGGGACTGGATGGGAAACGGGGCATATATGGCCATTGTCATTTTTATTATCGCTTATGGCCTGATTATTTCCGAAAAAATTCATCGAACAATCATTGCGATGATCGGCGGTGCCCTGATGATTTTCTCAGGCATTGTCAGCCAGCATCAGGCCCTGGAACATGTCGATTTTAATACGCTGGGCCTGCTTATTGGGATGATGATCATGGTTTCCGTGACCTCTGAAACCGGATTATTCAAGTACATTGCGGTATGGGCGGGGAAGAAAGTAAAGGGCAGACCAGTCCCGCTGCTCATCGTACTCGCCGTCATGACGGCGGTCGGCTCCGCTTTTCTGGACAATGTCACAACGGTTCTGCTGGTGGTGCCGATCACGTTCAGTATGACCCGATTGCTGAAACTGGATCCGGTCCCTTATCTGATCACGGAGATCCTCATGGCTAATATCGGCGGCACCGCGACGATGATCGGCGATCCGCCGAACATCATGATCGGAAGCAGTGTTCCCGGGCTCGGCTTTATGGATTTCATCGTCCATCTGGCGCCCATTGTGCTGCTGATCAGTGTGCTCATCCTGTTGCTCCTGATCCTGATCTACCGCAAGCGCCTGCATACCACCGCGGCCGTCCAGAAAGAGCTGCTTAGGCTTGATGAAAAGAGCGAATTAACGGATCGCCTGATGATGATCAAATCCGTCTCTATCCTATGTCTGACGATCTTCGGCTTCTTTATCCATCAGTTCATCCATGTCGAGTCGGCGACAATTGCCCTTGGCGGCGCCTTCGTTCTGCTGCTGCTGACCGGGAAAAAAGTTCTGGAGCGAGCGCTGAGTGCTGTTGAATGGCCGACGATTTTCTTCTTTCTCGGTTTATTCGTGTTAGTCAGCGGTTTAATCGAAACCGGCGTGATGCGCCAGTTGGCAGAGGCAGCGATCGCGTTCACCGGCGGCGACCTGAGGAAAACATCGTTTCTCGTCTTATGGCTAAGCGCCATGGCCTCAGCATTCGTCGACAATATTCCGTTTGTTGCCACGATGATTCCGCTCATTAAAGATATGGGCCAGATGGGGATCACCAATCTGGAACCGCTCTGGTGGAGTCTGGCACTCGGTGCCTGTCTCGGCGGCAACGGGACGCTGATCGGTGCGAGCGCCAATCTGCTCGTTGCCGGACTTGCCGGCAGGGAAGGGCACACGATCTCATTTGTCCGGTACATGGGCATCGGCCTGCTGGTTATGGTGATCTCGGTGACTCTAGCCATGAGTTATATTTATTTGCGCTATCTGCTGTGATAAGTTTTGGTTGTTGAAAACGGGGGTGAAGCAAATGAATCATTTGTCCTTCAAAGTGAATGAGGAAATGATCTCCTTAACGGAGAAAAGAAACGGACAAGACTGTGAATTTTTAATCCATACGAAAACGAATGAAGCCTTGGATCGTTTGCGCAAACTGAGGGCCTTTTTTGAGGACGATAAAGTGTATACGGACATCCTGTTCTATTCGCGACAAGATCATGAGTATCAGGTGATCGTGAGACGGGATGTTTATGTCCCCTTTGTGGTTCACCTGTTTCAGCTCCAGCTGCTTTTATCCGTTGCCTGGCAGGGACACTGATTTCTGGGATAGTGCCGGTTTCTATTCTATCCGTTTTGAAGAAATAGCATATTCTGAAGGGTCGGTTGACTGTTGGAAAGGGAAGCCTTTTGGGCGATCACGGTATTTATTCTCAGCTATGGTTTCATCATATCAGAAACGGTGCACCGGACGATTATTGCGATTCTTGGTGGAACAGCACTGATCTTTCTCGGCGTCGTTGATCAGACGGAGGCGATCCGGTACATCGACTTCAACACACTCGGGCTCTTGATCGGCATGATGATCATTGTCTCAGTGACCTCGCGGACCGGTCTCTTCCGGCTTATTTCGATCTGGGCGGCAAAAAGTGTCGGCGGACGCCCGCTTGCCCTACTTATTGTTTTATCGCTGATTACAGCAACAGGGTCTGCCTTTTTGGATAATGTCACGACTGTGCTGCTCATGGTTCCCGTGACGTTCAGTATTGCAAGACAGCTGGATATTACCCCCATACCTTTCCTGATGTCGGAAATATTTATGGCCAATATCGGCGGAACGGCGACGATGATCGGCGATCCGCCGAACATCATGATCGGCAGTGCAGTTAAAGACCTGAGCTTTATCGATTTTATCACCAATCTGACACCAGTCATTCTGATGGTCACGGTCGCCACGCTCTTATTGCTGTGCTTCCTCTATCGAAAAAGTCTCAGGGGACACAAGGATGCCCGTGAACGTCTTGCCGCACTGAATCCGTTCGATGAGATTGATGACAAGGTGCTTCTGATCAAGTCGCTGTCCGTATTAGTGCTGACGGTTGCCGGCTTTTTTGTGCATCAGACGCTCGGTGTCGGGACAGCAACGATCGCTCTGGCCGGCGCCTTCCTGCTTCTCCTGATGACCGGCGAACCGTATATGGAAAAGGCACTCTCGGACGTGGAATGGCCGACAATTTTTTTCTTTGTCGGTTTGTTCGTTCTTGTCGGCGGGCTTGTGCAGGCGGGGGTGATTACCTGGATCGCTCAGGGTGCGCTTGCCCTGACCGGCGGCAGGCTCGTCCCAACCACTTTTCTCGTTCTCTGGCTGAGCGCGTTTGCGTCTTCCTTTGTCGACAATATTCCGTTTGTCGCGACGATGATTCCGCTCATTAAAGATATGGGCCAGATGGGCATCAGCAATCTGGAACCGCTGTGGTGGAGCCTGTCGCTCGGCGCCTGCCTGGGCGGAAACGGGCTGCTCATCGGTGCGAGCGCTAATCTGGTTGTTGCCGGACTGTCCGGGAAAGAAGGCCATCCGATTACGTTTATCGGCTTTATGAAAATCGGTTTGCCGGTCATGCTCCTGTCGCTGGTTATTTCCACTGTCTATGTCTATTTCAGGTATTTATTGTAACAGGTTGCCGAAGAATGGCGGGATTGATAAAATAAAGAACGTAGTTAAGGAATTGAGCGACATGGACGTTAAGATACAGACAGGACGCTTCCAGAGAGCATCCTGCTTTTCTATTAGATGAGTCAGGGAGAATAAAAAAGAACGGGGTGCACGCGGAAAAATGGGACAACCGAAAAATTTTATCATGGTCATGGATTTCGGCGGGCAGTATAATCAGCTGATTGCCAGGCGTGTCCGCGATCAGGGCGTTTACAGCGAACTGCTGCCGAACACGCTGACGGCGGAACAAGTTAAGGAAAAAAAGCCGCTGGGCATTATCTTCTCGGGTGGGCCAAGCAGCGTCTATGATGACGGCGCGCCGAAAGTCGACCCGAAAATTTATGAACTCGGCATTCCGATTCTCGGGATCTGTTACGGCATGCAGCTGATGAGCCTGCAATTCGGTGCCGACGTGGCGCACGCGGCGCACCGCGAATACGGAAAAGCGGATATCCATGCGGATAAGGACAGTGCACTGTATCAGGATCAGCCGGCCACCCAGTCGGTCTGGATGAGCCACGGCGACCTGGTCAAGGCGCCGCCGGAAGGCTTCAAGATTGAAGCGACGAGTGAATCCTGTCCGGTTGCGGCGATGAGCAATGTCGCGAAGAAGCTGTACGGCGTACAGTATCATCCGGAAGTCCGGAATACAAAGTACGGCAATGATCTGCTGAAAAATTTCGTTTTCTCCATATGTAAAGCGGAAAAGGACTGGTCGATGGCGCACTTTATTGACCAGCAGGTGGAGCAGATCCGGGAGAAAGTCGGCAGCCAGAAGGTACTGTGCGCATTGAGCGGCGGGGTCGATTCCGCCGTTGCGGCGGCGCTGGTGCATAAAGCGATCGGCGATCAGCTGACCTGCGTGTTCGTCGATCACGGGTTGCTGCGCAAAGGCGAGGCGGAAGGCGTTGTCGAGACGTTCCGCAACCAGTTCCATATGAATTTCATCTTTGTCGACGCCAAGAAGCGTTTCCTTGACAAGCTGGAGAACGTCGCCGATCCGGAAAAGAAGCGGAAAATCATCGGCAACGAGTTTATCTACGTCTTCCAGGAAGAAGCGGATAAGCTCAAAGATATCTCCTATCTTGTCCAGGGAACACTTTATACCGATGTTGTCGAAAGCGGTGCGGGCGGTTCCTCACAGACGATCAAGTCGCATCACAATGTCGGCGGCCTGCCGAAAGACATGAAATTCAAACTGATCGAACCGCTGCGCCGGCTGTTTAAAGACGAAGTGCGCCAGCTCGGGAAAGAACTCGGCCTGCCGGACGACATCGTCTGGCGCCAGCCGTTCCCGGGACCAGGCCTCGGCATCCGCGTGCTTGGCGCGGTGACGGAAGACAAACTGGCGATCGTCCGCGAATCCGACGCCATTCTCCGCGAAGAGATCAAGAACGCCGGCCTCGACCGCGACATCTGGCAGTACTTCACTGTCCTGCCGAACTTCCGCAGCGTCGGCGTCATGGGCGACGGCCGGACCTACGCCTACTGCGTCGGCATCCGCGCCGTCACATCGATCGACGGCATGACCTCCGACTGGGCACGGATCCCGTGGGATGTCCTTGAAAAGATCTCCAACCGGATCGTCAATGAAGTGGAGCACGTCAACCGGATTGTGTATGATGTGACTTCCAAACCGCCGGCAACGATTGAGTGGGAATAAAATTAGCTTGTTAATTGAGGCTAGAATGTTAATTTGACAGCATTTTGAGAAGATACAATTTGGTAGGGACATAAAGGGTTCTCCCTCCACAAAAAACCGCTAGGATTTGACTCACGAAAGTTGTGGGGCAGGGACTGGCGGCTTTTTTTGTTAGCTTGATTCAGAAAGATGCCAGTAGGAGGCGACACGAACTTACTTTGGCTCCTCATCTCTAAGGTCAAATTGGCGGTCCATCAATAGTGAGTAGATGAACTGGAACACCTGAATAAAAATCAGACGCTAACATAAAAAAGCCGACACTGAAAACCAGTGCGACTTTTAAGATTTTTTTAAGCATCGTTTTCGATCATCCTCTCATTTAACTAGATACGTAGAATACGTACCGCCTGTAGCTGAAACTTTACCTGTTCCAACCAATGTTCCAGATTTATTGAGTCCATCCTGAATACTATTGATCTGACTCTGCGTCTGCGTATCCGAGCTCGAAGAATGGGCCGCCGGTTTCTTCGCAACAGGCTTCCGTACCGGCGCCTTCTTGACCGGTGCCTTGGCCCTTGCATAACGCGTTGGCGTAACGGACTTATGAACACTGGTTCTGACCGGTGCGACCGGTGCGCGTTTGACCGCTTTCTTCACAGCAACGGATTTGCGCTTTGTAACGGCTTTGCGTGTGCGCGCCGTCACCGTCTTCTTCGCTGCGCTCTTTTTTACCGCCGCCTTCCGTTTCGACACGGTCGCCTTTTTGCTCGACATCTTTGCCGCAATTTTCTTAGCAGCGGCAGCTTTTTTGGCTTTAGCCGCTTTGACGGCCTTCGCTTTGGCTGCGGCCTTATGCGTCTGGATTTGCACCGTTTTCGGATGATGAACGGCATTTGCATTCGTTGTGCTGTTCATTGCCTGACTGCACGCCGATGTGCCAATCATAGTAAGAGCAATGACGAAAGTGAGAAGGATAACTTTGACATTTTTCAATGCATTAATGCTTAGCTTGAACATAAGATCATCGCTCCCTTCAATATTTAAATCAGCCGATTGATTTAAGTCGCAATTTAAATATGTGATCTTTAGCAGATATTCTTTAGCAGAATCCAGCATTAACTAATCACAATCATCATTTTTAATAAGATCATTATGTCTATGACAGTCATACTAATTAAGGAAACTTGGTGGACATTCAAAAGTGCTTTCAAGTAGGATAAACAAGATCTTATACGAATGTAGAGTAGGTTTAGACTTGTTATCCATCAATTATTGCTTTTCAACGTGTCCGTCGATCGCATAGATGACATATGTCTGACCTTTTGCTGAAGATATGGTCCAGGATGGATTATTCGACATGCCCATAGTTCCGCTCATGACATTCCATCCCTGATCTCCGTACTTATGTTTCAGAGCAGCAACTGCTTCATCCGCACTATTTAGAGCATATTTCTTTTGTGCTTTCTTTACTGCCGGCTTTTTCTGCTTTTGTTTGACTACCGGTGCATCCGGACTGGATGGACCAGCAACCTTATTAGCAGAATCGTCATATATATTACCTTTCCGATCAACGTAATAGTCATGTCCCGGGCCCTTTACCCAATAAACCTTAATTCCTTTTAACTCGACAGTGTTTGACATATAGCTATAAACATATGGACCATGTTTATCACCGCCGCCAATTTTTTGCTTGACCCAGGCTCTCGCCTGAGCTGGTGAACTTATAAGAATCTGAGAAGTGTGACGAACGCTGCTTTGACTTGATTTACTTGTCGAACTTGACGTATTTGACGCGTTTGGAGTACTTGAACTATTTGCTGAACTGGTTTCACTTAGCTTTCTGACTTTTTTTGTTGCTCCGTTACTACTTTCGGTTGTGGCACTCTGTACTGTTTTTTCATGGACGGCCTTCTTAGCCTGGTTCTGATCATTATTATTGTTTCCGCATGCAGCTAAATTAGATATTAATAGAACAATAACTATTGCAACGACGGATCGTGTGACAGTTTTTTTGAAAATCATGTTTCTCTCTCCCTTTTTATCGCTATTAATTGCCAGTTTCTCTGAAACGTTACAAAACAGAAATGAAGAAATCCTATCATTCTTTATATCGAATGACATGGGTTAATTTGAATAGGATACATATTCTTTGCTTCACTGCACCAATAGTTATATTACATTATCTATCAAAATACAACAATTATATAAAAATTGAGTTTGATATAAATAGATGAAAAAAGTATAATGGTATCTTAAATAGTTAATATCATGTGGAATGATCATTAAGATTAGTCAGCCGCATAAGCAGGCCATTCTGGATCAAATATTCGGGGCCGTGAAACTCTATTCTCTATAAAAGGTAAGGGGACAGTACCAATGACGAAATCGATAAATAAGTACACACAGGGTATTTGCGATGAACTTTACCAGATGATTTTTTCAGGAGAAGTGGTCTATGAGGTCCGAGAAAAATTGAAAAATGTTACTGTAGAGCTCGAAGCGGGAGACATAAACATCGAGGAATTTGACCATGCAGCGGTTATCGCACATAAATACGGTCAGCTCATTTATGACTATTTTCTCATCGCTCTGCATCGTCAGGGATTGACTGTAATCAATAGCCATCCGGATATCAAACCGCAAAGAATGTTCCGATGTGATTGTTGCGGGCGTGTCTATCATTATGCAGATTCGACTTTCTTCATAGGCAACTATTTCAATGAGTTTACTGTCAGGTTTGCCTATGGCAGCCCGTTTGACGAGTCGATTATCTCATTCACTCTGTGCGAGATTTGCCTGTTCAATCTGATCAGACAGTTTAAACATCAGCCGATCGATGACAATGGGCAGAACATGGTTAAAGAGTTTGACAAGTACCGGAAAGATTATTATCAGGAATTAGAGAATTTGGAGAAGGAGTGATGGAATGAAGTTGTTCCAAATTAGCAGCAATGCATATTTTAACGGAAAGAATAACTAGTTAAATGTTGAATTAAGGTAATTTGAAATAGTTTAAGCCCATTAAGTTGATCTAGGAGGGAGGACGATGAAAATGCCAGATGAAGAGCAATATTACACAATTAAGGAACTCGCTAAGAAATTCGATATGAAGGAATCCACCTTTCGTCGCAAAGTCAAGAAATATTTGCCTCATAATGAAAAATATATGAGGAAGAAGAAGATTAGTGGAGTAAAACAACTAGTGACTGTAATCACCGATGATGGATCCAATCTATTATCACTAAAAATATCAGAAGAGGAATTAGGCTTTGACCCAGGTAATCCGCCATTATATGTTGATCTCGAACACTTTATTGATTTGGACAGTATAAAAATTGCTCAAAAAAAAGAAGAAATCGCGACTTTAAAAAGAATTTATAATCAGATGGATTCTGACCAGTCCAAACAAATAACTCATATTGAGCTACAGAAAAAAACAGAAGAACTTGTTGCCCTGCTTGAGGACGAAATTGAACATCAGGCAAGTTTAATTGGGGAACTTTTTGATAATAAGTAAAATATTCGATGACTGCGCTAGAATTTTTAATTTACCTTACGAGGATACGTTATATCGCTCACTAAATCATCCTAATTTGGCTGCTACCTTTTTCCATGCGAAAAATCAGTGGGGTGACGGACGTATACAAAAGAATTCACTTCAGGCAAATCATATTTTAATAATAGACTAATTTTTCCGATAAGATAAATGAATGTGGTTACTCGTATAGTTACTCATGAAAGAGTTGTTAATCCGTAAATTTTCCTTGATGATCTGTAATGAGTGGTATTACATCATGTATAATCAATTCTTAAACAAAGAAAAAATTAGGAAGCGATGTGTCATGAAAGATAATTTATTAATAATGTTAAAAGCATTTTTTAGATTTCTAGTGACATTCACAAGGGCAGTTTTTGTAGTCATAAAGGTAATATTATTTTTGATTTTTAAAGTAGTATTTTTCGGGAAAAGAAGTCTTGATAAGACCTTTGGCCATGTGAATGGTGAGGTGGAAGATATGACTGACTCAATGCTTTATGGTAAAAATTATAGGACTTTTCGAGAAGCTTTGAGACAAGAGAGGCGTGAAAAAGAAAGATTTCATAAATAAGGCAGATTGGAGCACAATTCTAATGCTTAGATCTATTGTGGAGAATTTCAAATCAAATCGAAAGTATGTTATTCCTGAATTACTAATAGGATATTTTTTGTATCATGGTTCTCTCACAGGATTTTATGTTAATTTATTCTTGCCGCTTTTGCTCGCTTTGTTTATACAAAGTTTTGGCCTTCTATTACTATTTTTAGGTTCTTCGCGCTTATCCGCGAAAATAGTTTTGCCGTTTGCTATTCTTGTACTAGCATTAGGTGCATGGAAGCCCCTTTTAATTACATTGTTTCCTGAATTATTGCTCATTATTCTGGCGATCCTACTAAGAAATCAGCTTCAAATTCCATTTGTTAAATGGATTTACGATTATATATCTAAATGGTGGGTATCTGTCGCATGGCAATTTGAATTTTACAGAGAAATAGAACGTAAACATCTTCAAAAACAACACGATTATGAAAGCCACAAAGAGAAGAATTATAGAGAAAAGAAAGAAGAGGAAAGAGAAAGAGAAGAAAGAGAAGAAAGAGAAGAAAGAGAAAAAAATAGAGAAGAGAGCAATTCTAAGAGGATTCTTGAGCAACAAGAAAGGATAAAACGCAATCTCGAACAAAGAGAAAGGGAAAACGAAGAAGCTAAGAAAGTATCCCCTTTCAAAATACTTGGTATTGATGAAAATAGTACTTGGAAGGAAACCATTCAAGCATATAAATCATCCAAAAAAGAGTTGAGTCTTGAAATAAAATTCCTTACAAGTCAAGGATTCTCAGAAGGTGATGAAAAAATAATTAGCCTTAATACACACATAAGTGATATCAATAAAGCCTATCAAAAAATCAAAAAGTTAAAAAGGAGCTAAAAAGATGTCTCTTACACTAGGTATCGATTTGGGAACAACAAATTCTGCCCTAGCAATCTATGAAGATGGGGAGCCAAAAATATTAGAAAATAAAAACGGAAACAGAGTTACTCCGTCTGTTGTATCCTTTAAGGATGGTGAGATCATTGTTGGCGAACCGGCAAAAAATCAATTAGCCATAAATCCTAACACTTTTGCTTCCATAAAAAGACATATGGGTGAGCCTAATTATACCGTTCAAGTTAATGAAACTAAATATTCACCTGAAGAAATTTCTTCAGAAATACTAAAGTATTTAAAAGAAGTAGCTGAACAGCATACTGGTGAGACAATCAATAAAGCAATTATCACTGTACCTGCTTACTTCAATGATGATCAACGTACAGCTACTAAGAAGGCTGGGGAACTGGCCGGTCTCAAGGTTGAAAGGGTGTTGAATGAACCAACAGCAGCTGCAATTGCCTTCGGGGCGAATAAGAAGACGAGATCAGGATCGGTTAATATATTGGTTTACGACCTCGGTGGAGGGACTTTTGATGTTTCAATACTTCAATTAGAAGAAGGGATTTATGAGGTCCTAGCAACGGATGGCGACAACAAACTGGGTGGTGATGATTTTGATTTATTAATTGTGAAATGGATAAATGCTCAGATCAAAAGTGAATTTAACATTGACCTGACGTCTGATAAGCGTGTTCAGATTAGACTTAAAGAAGAAGCTGAAAAAGCAAAGAAGTCGTTGAGTGCACAAACTAAATGCGAAATAACAATCCCATTCCTATCAATTAACCCATCGACAAACATTCCAATAAACTTCGAAAGCACCCTCACGAGAGAAACGTTTAACGACTTGATTCAGGACTTGGTGCAGCGTACTGAAGAACCTGTAAAAAAAGCCCTAGAACTTGCAAAAATATCTCTGAAGGATATAGACTTGATTGTCATGAATGGTGGATCAACAAGAATTCCTTATGTACAAGATTTTGTTAGAAAGATCACGCATAAGCCAATTAACTTCGTTGTAAATCCTGATGAAGCAGTAGCTATAGGTGCTGCGATTCTTGGTGAATCACTCTCTGACATGTCAGGTTCAGATTCAAATGCTATAGATCTTGTTGACGTGACTCCAATGTCTTTAGGCATTGAGATTGTGAATGATGGGTTCTCAGTTTTGATTCCAAGGAATACACCAATTCCTTATACAAACTCAGGAATTTATCATACTACCCAAGATAATCAAACTATGATTTCATCTCATATTGCACAAGGAGAATCTGAGAAAGCCTCCGAGAACTATGTCCTAGGTCTATTAGAGATTCCAGGATTACCACCCCTACCAGCTGGGCAAGCACAGATTGAAGTGACATTTATACTAGATGCAAACGGAATCCTTACTGTGAAAGGGAAAAATATGGAGAATAATAATGTGGTTAAAGTAGTTATTAATAAAGAAGACCGGATGGGGAAATTTCCTTCTCGAGCTAATTAATCAAACATTATATAATATCATTTTTGAGTATTTTCATCAGGAATGAATTTATTGGTATTGACGTAAAAGCACAAATAGAAATTTATAAATTTGACGCTTGCAAAAAATTGTCAATAAATTTTGTGTCGAATCATTTCTATCATTAGCGATAGTTAATGGCGGCCACGGAAAAAAGCATAGCTTGAGTTAACTTATATTAGCTATGTGGATTACTACATCAGCTTTTTTGAAAATTATTTAATGGCGCCGGATTCAGCGATCACTGTACTCCGGCAAAAGGCAATGGAAATGTTGCGGTCCAATCCCGATCAGCCGGTCGATCAAAGAATTACTCAGACAGCCAATCTGGCAAGAAAATTTATCAGGCTCCAACATAATAAAGATTTGATGTATGCACTTGAGATGAGCGGCATCTACATTGTTGAAAAGAACCTTGGTCCGGAAATTGATGCCTACAGCACCATCACGGACGATGGGCGCTCATTCATCATTCTGGGAAATATCAAAAAATCGGCTGTTCGCAGAAACTTTGATCTGGCTCATGAGCTCGGTCATCTTCTGCTTCATACGACCGTTGATATGGACACACTGACCAGACAAGAGCACAAGCAGATCGAGCAGCAGGCGAATGAATTTGCCTCTGACTTTCTGCTGCCAGAGGCGGAATTCAAACGGGACTTTGCTGAACTGCCAAGACATTCCAATCCGGATTACTATATCGAGATGAAACGCAAATATTTTCGCTGGTTGCTTTGGAATACCGTGCTTACAAATTAGGGCTGATGACTTATCAGGAAAATCGCTATTTCTTTGGGCAGCTGAACAAAAAAGGGTACAGGACGTTCGAACCTCTGGATGATCAGCTGCCGCCGATTCGTCCGGGCCGGGTCAAATCCCTGCTGCAGCTCATTCTCGATAAGTATATTGTTTCTGTTTCTGATCTGGAATCTGAGTTTCACATCACTCCTGTGTTTCTTGCTAATTTATTCGGCTTAGACAAGAGCTTCTTTGACCGCTATATGCAATCGAAGAAGCGGTACTTTGATGCTGCACAAGTGATTCCCATTAGAAAAGCAGACTGACTGTATTGTTTGCCTGATGCTCTATAGAATTTGAGTGTTCCAGCTAATATAATAAGGATCAAACAAACTGTCGCATCAGCATCATCAAATGGCAGAAGCTCTTGCTGGCGTGCGGTCACACGGAAGGGATGTTTCAACTTACTATGGCCAATATCTACGTTAGAATGGCATCCGCCGATGATTTAAATGCAATCATGGCGATCATCGATGATGCCAAACAACTTTTAAAACGAGATGGCAGCACTCAGTGGCAGGACGGCAGTCCGAACAGAGAGCTGCTGAAGAGTGATATTTTAAAAAGTCGCTGCTGGGTGCTGATGGTCGGTAATCAAGTTGCCGGTACATCAACACTTCTGACTGAGCCGGAACCCACGTACATAAAAATTGAAAAAGGTTCATGGCATCAACAGGAAGAACGCTATGCAACGATTCACCGGGTAGCGATTTCTTCAAAGTTCAGAGGGATGCACCTGAGCAAGTTTATGTTCTCAAATCTGATTTCGATCGGGTATTTAAAGGGATTCAGAAATTTCCGGATCGATACACATGAGGTTAATGTCCGGATGCAAAAGCTGATTAAGGACTTCAATTTCGTCTACCGCGGTGACATTTTCATTGATCAGACGCCTGAAGGTAAAAGAATGGCCTACGAGCTTAACATGGACTGAGAAATAACCGCAACCATCCGGAGGGTGCGCATGAAAATACTTCTTCTGTTAGCCAAGGGTTTTGAAACGATGGAGTTCAGTGTGTTTGTTGATGTGATGGGCTGGGCCCGGAATGATTATGGATACGATGTGGAAGTGGTCACCTGCGGATTTCAGCGGCAGGCTGTCAGTTCATTTATGTCCCGATGACTCATGAAATTTTATTCGAGCGATTTTCGATCCAAATACTGATCCCAGCGATGCCGATTTTGTTCTCTTGATCGGCTACTTCGACGGTAAAATCAATTTCTTCCTGGGTTTCAACGGATAAGGTGAACCCGTTTTTCTCCAAAAAAGCTTCGAGTGCGGCGAACGCCGTTCGTTTATTGGCATTAAAAAATGGGTGATTCTGAGCCAGACTCTGAAACAGGGCGGCTGCTTTCTTGAAAATCGTTGGATAGGCTTCGCTTCCAAATGCCGACTGCTTTGGCCGATTTACAGCGCTGTTTAAGAGTGCCGCTTCTTTGATACCAGTATCTTCATTTGGCGAATAGTTTCTAATTAAAAAGGCATTCAGATAGATGATTTGTTCTTCGCTGAGGTAATGGGTCATCGGGTAGTCAAGCCCTTGAAGACATCATCGTACTTGTCAATGATACCATTAACCATATTGATGAAGTCTGGATCGACATCCTTGGGCAGAGTCGTGCTCTCCTTCTTATTAAGTGTTACGGTTCCGTCTGTTTGTATTTTGAAGTCGATCTGATCGCCCGGCTTTACGTTGAGGTGCTTCAGAATTTCATGCGGGAAAGTAGCACCACAACTATTTCCTATCTTCATGAGTTTCCTCTGAACGGTAATTTCATCCATGGCATTCGACCTCCCCTGTTAAGTACATTCTTATGTTATCACGTTATAACGGTGATAACAACAACTTTGGCAGCTTAAAAGTGGAAGTTACGTCGCCATCGTCTGGCCGCCGTTGACATGGATGGTCTGGCCCGTGATATATGACCCGTCGTCTGAAGCAAGCAGAACATAGACAGGCGCAAGATCATAGGGCTGTCCCTGAAATTCAGGAGAAGGATTTACTGGGTGGAGAATGGTTCAGCATGGCATAATGATTGAATAAACAGCCGACTTGTTATAGTATTGAAGGCGAAAACTGAATAGATTTCTTCGGGGCAGGGTGAAATTCCCGACCGACGGTGACAACTTTAAGTTGAAGTCCGTGACCCACGTTTTTGTGGTGGACCCAGTGCGAGTCTGGGACCGACAGTACAGTCTGGATGGGAGAAGAAGCAGCGTGAAATTTCGTACAACAGTGTACGCGTTACTTGGCGTACCCATGCTCGTATGGAATCTTATTTAGCTTATCAAATTTTGGCCCCGCGATTGTGCGGGGCCTTTTTTTCGTGAGGTGAGCGGAATCAGTGATTCAGGGAAGTTCATGGCACGTGCCTTTGAGGAGGCGCGCAAAGGCGCCGGCAACACCTGGACGAATCCTCTAGTAGGGGCTGTTATCGTCAGGAATGGCATGATCCTTGCCACCGGCTATCATCATCGTTTCGGGCAGATGCATGCCGAAGTGAATGCATTGAGCCATCTTAACCACATTGCGGACGCACGCGGTGCAACGATGTATGTCACATTGGAGCCGTGCAGCCACTATGGGAAAACGCCACCTTGTGCCAAACGGCTCGTCGACGCGGGAATCAAGAAAGTCGTGATTGGTCAGCAAGATCCCAATCCACTGGTTTCCGGTAAAGGGATTGCCATTCTAAAGCAAGGCGGCATTGACGTTGAAGTGCATGAGGAAACTGGGGGAATCAATCAGGCATACAACTTCTTTTATAGGCATCATCGCCCGTTGATCACTGTGAAATATGCCATGTCGCTGGACGGCAAGATCAACAGTGTTATGGGGCGACGCACGCTATTAACCGGCAAGGCCGCATATCAGGACAGTCAGGCTCTGCGCGCTGCTCACCAGGCAATTCTGATCGGCCAGAAGACCTTTCTGATCGACAACCCGGCGCTGACCGTTCGGACACAGCAAGTGTCTTTTCCGCCGATCCGGATCATTCTTGTTGATGATGCTGATACAGTGGATCAAAATGCACGGGTATTCCAGACAAAAGCACCCGTCTGGCTGCTTAGTCGGCAGCCGTCTCATCGTGAATGGCCAGCCTTCGTTCGCGTGTTTGAATGTGATGAGTGGGCTCCGGAAGCTATTGTGAAACTGCTTGCGGAGCACGGCGTGCAGTCGGTCATGGTCGAGGGAGGCAGTCACGTTCATGCGTGCTTTGTGGCTGCAGGATTAGTCGATCGCATCATCGTCTATCTGGCGCCGCAGATGTTAGGCGGTCATGGGCTGCCTGCAGTTTGGGGACAGGCAAGTGACGCTGTAGAGAAATTTAAAATAACGGGTTTTCAGCGATTAAATGACGATCTTCGGATCGAAGCAAGGAGGATGTAAATGTTCACAGGAATTATCCGCGGCATGGGCCGCATTACCGAAATCAAGCGTGAAAAGGAAACAGCTTCATTATCGATTGCAACGCCGATCACCCGGCAAATCAACAGTCAGATCGGCGACAGCATAGCAGTTGATGGAATATGTCTCACGATCACAGCGCTGCATGAGGACGGTTTCTCCGTAGACGTTATGCCGGAAACCGTTCGGCGGACCAACCTCGCTGCTTTAAGGCAAGGGGATCGAATCAATTTGGAACCTGCCTTACAAGCAGGCGAGCGTTTGGATGGCCATTTCGTTCTTGGACATGTCGATACAACGGCAAAATTGGTTGGACGGGTGCCTGATCAAAATGCGCTGACGCTCACGCTTTCATTCCCGCACAACTATCGACCATACATTGTTGAAAAAGGATCCGTCGCGATTAACGGGGTCAGTCTCACGGTGATCGCTGTCACGGATACGACGTTTTCCGTCAGTTTGATTCCCTATACTCAAAAAGAAACAGTTCTTGGCTCTCTGAAGATTGATTCCCTGGTAAATATTGAGACAGATATTTTAGGCAAGTACATTGTCAACCAGCTGGAGGCGCAAAATGAATAATCATGAAGTGACGAAGCGCGTTGAAGCAGCCATTGCCGCATTACAGCAAGGCGGCCTCGTTATTGTGACAGATTCGGATCATCGCGAAGCGGAAGGCGACATGATCGGCCTGGCACAGTATGTGACACCGGAGGCGGTGAATACAATGGTTTCCAAGGCAAGGGGGCTGCTCTGTGTGCCAATGAGCCGAGACGGTGCGGAGCGGCTGAACCTGGGCCCGATGGTGAGTCATGCGACAGATGCTTTCGGCACCGCGTTTACGGTCAGTGTTGATGCGCGAACCACGTCGACAGGAATCTCCGCTTACGATCGCGCAGATACAATCAAACAATTGGCAGATGACACCAAATCCTGGGCCGACTTTTATCGCCCCGGCCATGTCTTTCCATTAGTTGCTGCGGATCATGGTGTCCTGGAACGAGAGGGTCATACTGAAGCGGCTGTCGATTTAGCCAAAATTTCCGGAGCACCGCCGGTCGCCTACATCTGTGAGATTTTGAAGAAAAACGGTAAGATGGCCCGACAAAAGGATCTGAAAGCTTTCGCAGAGGGCACCAAGATGCCGCTGCTCTCGATTCAAGACATAAAAGTCTACCGTTACATGCATGACATTGACGTCGCTGAATCGATTACCCAAGTGAAACTGCCGACGAAGTATGGTGATTTCAACCTGGAAGCCTTTGAAACGCATAACGGGCAGGAGCCAACCTTACTGATTTCAAAGGGCAGACCAAACCCAACTGAACCCTTACTCCTGCGCATCCACTCTGAATGTTTCACGGGCGATATATTAGGTTCCAAGCGCTGCGATTGCGGTGAACAGCTGGCTACTGCACTGAGGACAATCGAGGCACAAGGACACGGTGCGGTGATCTACCTGCGTCAGGAGGGACGCGGGATTGGGCTTGCCAATAAGCTCCGTGCTTATAAGTTGCAGGAAGAAGGCTACGACACCGTCGAAGCGAACGTCCATCTGGGGTTCCAGCCTGACCAGCGGCATTATGGCATCGTCGCCGCAATTTTACACAAGAAAGACATCAGCACCGTTGAACTGATGACCAATAATCCCGACAAGATCGACCAACTCCGGGCACTGGGTATCAATGTCACAACGCGCCTGCCCATTGAAATACCGGCGCAGCCGGAGAACAGGAAATATTTGGAAATAAAGAAGCGCAAGCTGCACCACTTACTCAGGGGGGTTCAATAATGAAGGAATATCGCGGTAAGATCAATGGGGAAGGCAAACGAGTCGGCATTGTTGTAGCACAGTTCAATGAGCTCGTTACGAGCCGCTTGCTGTCAGGTGCACTGAATGAATTGCAAAAACTCGGCGTATCTGAAGACAACATTATGGTTGCCTGGGTACCTGGCGCGTTTGAACTGCCGCGCGCAGCCAAACAGCTTGCAACTGCACAAAAGGTTGACGGTATCATTGCCTTAGGAGCTGTCATTCGCGGTGAAACGTCTCACTATGACTATGTCTGTTCGGAAACCGCCCGGGGTCTTGCTCAAGTTTCATTGAACAGTTCAGTTCCAGTGATGTTTGGTGTCCTGACGACGGACAATCTTGAACAAGCGATAAATCGAGCCGGCGGTAAGGCAGGTAATAAAGGCAGCGAATGTGCGGCCGGTGTCTTACAGATGATTTCACTGGATGAATGGGTAAAGATGTAAGCTAACACATCATCTCAGAAAATAAGGAAAGCAGCCGGTTGTGAAACATCTTATCTGCAAGATTCAACTGATCCCAGTGCAAAGCCTGGAAACTCTTATTTAAGAGCTTCCAGGCTTCTTCAAGTTGTCATTCATGTTTTGGAAAGAAAAATTAAAGCGAAAACCGGTCAATTTCCATAATTATTTGTTCCATTAGCTCGGCTGCGGAACATTCCTTGCTCATCCCTACGCCCTGCCCGGCCCACATTGATAGCCAGTCTGGATTTTTTTCCTTGCCTGCTTTCTTACGGATATCCTGAGTCAGCTGATTCTGTATAGGATAAACTGGGAAAAGGTGCGCGAACGGATCAAATCGTTTCACAAATTCATTTCGGATCCCCCGAGCAGGTTTCCCGCTGAAAGCTGCTGTCACAACGGTGTCAGTCTCGGCATGGTTCAGCAGCAATTTTTTTTGCCACTCGCTGATGCCGCTTTCCAAACATGTCAGAAAAGCCGTACCCATTTGAACGGCCTCAGCGCCTAAGATCCGTGCAGCCAATACACCGCGCCCGTCCATAATCCCACCGGCAGCAATCACAGGAATATGGACGGCATCAACAGTCTGTGGAATCAGGGCCATTACGCCGACCATTCCTTCCGCAAAAGGAACAGCAAATGTACCGCGATGTCCGCCTGCCTCGCTGCCTTGAACGACCACCATTTCCATACCTGCTCTTTCGTTCAGAACGGCTTCGTGAACCGTCGTTGCTGTTCCGATAACACGTATGTTCCTGTCCTTCAGTTCATCGATGATTGACTGATCAGGAATGCCGAATGTAAAACTGCATACGGGTACTTGAGTTGTTATGACGACATCAAGCTGTTTGCGGAAGGTTTCCAAAGTTGGCTGCTGCACAGCGGGAGGATCACCTAAATGCAATTTTTCCCGGATTGGGCGGAGCAGGCGATTGGAGTTGCTGACTTTGTCAGCATCAATCTCGGCATTCTCCGGTACAAAAAGGTTAACGGCAAACGGACGATCGGTCAGCTTCCGAATTTTTTCAATATCAATGCGCATACTTTCAGAAGTCATATAACCGGCGCCCAAGGTTCCTAATCCGCCGGCATTTGATACAGCGGCGACCAGTTCCGGCGTGGTCGGCCCTCCTGCCATTCCTGCCTGGATAATCGGATAGTCGATCCTCAATTTCTTCGTTATCGCCGTATTTTTCCATTTCATGATAAAAGCGCTCCCTTTGATTTGGGGTATTAGACTACCCGGTTCCCTTGTTTTCAATTTGCCATTACCGTTCATCGTGCAGTAAATGATATCGCTTACATTTGGAAGACTATTAAATTCATACTGGCCGGTTCCGGTTAGTTGTTTTTTTTTATAGTTTCCCCTTTGGAAGAACAAGGTGTAATCGCTGCTCAAGCACTCACTGATTTTCCCTGCTGATCTGACGCAGCGTGGCCGAAACGCTGCCCGCATAGCTGGAACCGAATTTGTTCAGGTGCACCATCAGGTAATAGAGCCGGTAAAAGGGCAGACGTTTTTCATAGCCTTCATCAAACGGATAGGCGGCTGCGTAAGCCCGGTAAAATTCAGAGGTGAAACCGCCGAAGACCGTGGTAACGCCAAGATCCAGTTCACGATCGCCGTAAACAGCTGCCGGATCGATGAGTGCCGGGGAACCATCCGCCAAAAACATATAGTTTCCGCCCCATAGATCACCATGCAGCAGCACGGGTTTACTCGTGTGGCTCGCCAGTTCCGCGACAATGCGATCACGGCTCTTTTCGTACAGCTTAACGTCACCGCTCGTCCATAGCCGCTTCTTTTGCAGCAGCGCAGCGAGCACATCCAGACGCCGGTTGACGAACAATTCGGTCCATGAATCTGTCCAGTCGTTATTGAATGAGATGCTCGAGCCCGAATAAGGATAGTCAAAGCCGAACCGGCCATTTGGACTTTCCGAGCGATGGAGATGGGCAACCAGCTTTCCCAGATCCGACTGTTTTCCGGTGCCGCGCTCAAGGTAATTCAGCAGCAGATAGGCCCCCGCGCTTGTCTGTCCACTGGCGATCACCCGCGGAGCGAGAATACCGGCTTCTTTAAAAGCATGCAGTCCGGCAATTTCACCGGCATAGAAACTTCTGGTCTGATTGGGCTGGAACAGAAGGAAATAGCTTCCCTTGCCGGTATCGATCCGGAAAGCCTGATTCACATCCCCTCCGCCAACCTGCGTGACCTGCTGTACATCTTCCAGCGGCAATTGATGGATCCAGTCATCGACCATCGTTCTTCCCCCTCGATAATAATATGATTTACTTCAAGTTTAGAACCTTTAATAAAAATTGTATAATTCCCCAGTGGGAATCGCCAGGACAAGCAAGTGAAACGGTATCGCTTTTTGACATGATTCTGGGGTATCATAAAGTTCAGCAAATGAAGTTTGAGAAATGCAGATAATAAAAGGAGAAACGAAAATGGCCTATATCGTGGATTTTAAAAATGTGTCCAAGGTTGGATTAGAATCTTCACCCGTAGCCGACGCGCTTGCCGGTTTGCGTGCCAATGAGGCGCGTTATTTCATGAACAAATATAAGCATGAATTTACGGTTGTACCGGCAAGTGAAAGCCAGGAGACACTTGATTATGTAAACCGGATCTTGAAAGAAGAACGTGATCTTGAATTTGCGGCCAGCCCTCTTGAAACATCGCGCTTTCAAGTAGAAAATATCAAATTTGCCTATGTCTTCTATGAGGATGGGCTTGAAATCAATGTCATGTATACGGTTGACAACCCTAAGAAACGGGCCGTCGGTTTGAAGCTTTCCGAAGGTATGGCGATACCTGCGGAGCTAGAAGGAAAGTTTAAGTTTGCCCGGCAGAAATCTAAACTCGCTGGAACGATCCGCGGGTCGTTCTTTGTCATTAAAGGAGAATATTAATGTGAGTAAAGCATAAGTGGAGTGAATCTTAAGACTTTCTAACGTGAATAAAGAGGTGGCGTGAATTTTTTTGATCAGGAAAATTCGCGCCGCCTTTTTATTATCGGAATACTCGTTTCCGGATTACGTTTCTTATCAACGGCCCGCTCACCGGGAATATCCCCTTTCGCAAAAGAATACCTTAGGATTCATCCTCCAGTTTTCTGATCCATCGATAGAACTTTAAAATAATAAAGAGCAGAAAGGGGTTCACCAGAAATGAATAGAAGGTGTTCCACCATCCATGATGAAAGTAGCCCCACGGTTCAGGCAATAATGCGATGCATTCATAGAGCGTAATCGCGAGGGTCCAGGAAAAGACATAGAGCAGCCGTTTCATTAAGGACCTTGCAAACGGGTACCCATTTAAAAAAAGAATATTCACCGGCGGAATAAGCACGGTTTCAATGAGAATCGATTTCCATTCGATTTGCCCTGAGAAATACCAATAGCCATGATATTTCTTACCGATATAGGCATCAGTAAGCAATTGCAAAGCGATCGTAAAGGTCCATAATTGAACGATCTGACTTTTTGTCAGTTTATGATTGGTCAGGAAAGCAACCATATGAAAAAGGACAATGGCGATTGAAAGCCCGATCATGGGGATCACATTCTTTTTTAACTAAAGTATGTCCACTCAAGGTTCAACTCACTCATAGAAGCAGATTGCTTTGCGGCGCGGTGATGTTCACCTATGATAATACATGTTGCGCATGACACATTTCTGTCATATGAATCAGAGGAGGAAAAAGCATGAAAGCTGTTGTCATTAATGAATACGGTCCTGCAGAGAACCTGCATCTTGAAGAACTGCCGGTACCGGAAATTGCCGAAGATGAAATATTAATTGAAAACTATGCAACCAGTATCAATCCGATCGACTGGAAGGCCCGTCTCGGCCTGCTTAAACCCATGTTTAACTGGGATTTTCCGGTGGTGTTGGGATGGGACGCTGCAGGCGTGGTCACGAAAGTCGGTGCCGGGGTAACCAGGTTCAAAGTCGGCGATGAGGTCTTTGCGCGTCCGGATATTTACAAAGACGGCAAACGGGGGACCTACGCGGAATATGTAGCTGCCAAAGAAGATAAAGTGGCATTAAAGCCCGAGTCACTTTCATTTGAAACCGCAGCGGCGATTCCGCTGGCGGGTCTGACGGCCTGGCAGGCGGTTAAGGACCGTCTGCATGTGAAAGCCGGTGAAAAAGTTCTCGTGCAGGCAGGTGCCGGCGGTGTCGGCTTGTTTGCGATCCAGATCGCGAAATATCTCGGGGCGTACGTGGCAACGACTGCAAGTGCAGAAAACCGGGATTTGCTGCTTCGTCTCGGCGCGGATGAGGTCATTGATTACCATACAACGAAAATTGAAGACGTGCTGCATGATTATGATGCGGTCTTTGATACGATTGACGCCATCGACGAAGGCCTGAAAATTCTCAAGCCTGCCGGACGTCTGGTCACGATCGCCGGGCATCCGACCGCTGAACAAAAAAATGGTTCACAGGATGTTTCGGATTGGTGGCTGCAGCCCAATGGCGCGCAGCTGAGCGAACTGGGCACTTTAGTGGCTCAGAAAATAATCAAAGTCGTCATTGACAGTACATTTGATTTATCGACTAAAGGTTTGCAAGCCGCACATAAACGCAGTGAAAGCCGTCATGCCCATGGGAAAATTGTCATCAAGATCAAGTGAAACGAGAAATGATTCCGAAGCAGAAAGCCACCCTTTTTTATCCGGGGTGGCTTTCATTTTTGATTCGGTATCGCTGAGTATAATGATTTAAAGTTGTTTCCAGAGAGGGCGTTGTTTTGCAGTAGGGTCGAACGTCGTCTCATCGGAACCCCAAGCTCAGCCTGAGAAAATTTTCGGCAGGCTTTCCATAGTGTCAACGGCCCGAGCCAAATAGGAGCAACTTGAGCCCGAATAAGATCAACTGATATGAACGAAACTGTCAATGCCCCGCACTTGTTTGGCCAGGTCTCCTGTTTTAAGCGACTTTAATCTGAGGGGGGTGCGTCCTCTCTTTCATGCTGGCTCAGTTTCACGTGACTTCCAAACGCACCCCTCCTTCCTTATCATGGGTCGCACGGCTCGAAGGCAAAAAGTACAACGCTGATTGGCATACTGATATCCGTGGATTGGGTACCACATTATATCTTTCCGTCTCAGGAGCCGGCACGTTCTTTTGTCGTACATCAGCCTCGA
>NZ_KB899059.1 GCF_000377985.1 Sporolactobacillus vineae DSM 21990 = SL153 | reverse complement strand
CGCCAAAAGAACGCGACGCCATCATCAAATGGCCGAATTCGTACTACGACCGCGGTGTAAAAAAGGGTATCGAGCAAGGTATCGAGCAAGGTATCGAACGGGGCAAGAGCACTGCAACACAGGAATTTGTCCGCAAGTTGCTGCGAAAGGGCATGAGCTACGCCGAAATCAGTGATCTGACCGACCTGTCGAAAAAAGAAATTGAAAAGCTGAATAATGAGGAAGAGTAATTAACCTACCATCGCTCATACTGCCAGAGTCAGCCCTCAGATTCTGGTGGGTGAGCGTTTTATTTTGGGCCTGGCCAGTAATCTCCAAAATAGACCTATACCGAGACAATCACAGTCGCTCCGAAATCACGGAGTCGCGCCCCGAAACGAGCTCGAGGCGGAATCCCTCCAAACTCTGCGCCCTCCATCAAATCTGACAATCTGATCATTTTTCTCCCTCTTAAATAATATATCTATGAACAAGAACTCATAAAAGCGGAGGAAGAAATGAGAGAACAAACCCTATTAAAACTATTCTTGGTACTGGCTGCCACAATGGTTCTGCTCACCGGCTGCTCGGCGACTGATTCAGGCACCGCCAATCCGGCGAGCTCTTCAGGCAGCACGAAAACGGTAAGCACCAAACCAGAGAGCACAAAACCCGTGACCGGCAAACCGTCTGCCGTGCTGAACGCCGACACCGAGAGTCACTGGGCGTCCATTGAAATCCAGATGTTCCAGACTCTGTATAACGACTTCAATACGTACAATCATCAGCTGAACAATCCGGAGAACACAGCAAAATGGGTCACAGACACGCAGCAGGCGACACGTCAATTAGAGGCAGATATCACATCGCTGCAGCAGCATCGACCGATCGGAAACCTTACCGCTAAAATTTATGGCTACATGAGCCCGGCACTGGCCACCGCTCAGAAAGCCATGAAACAAACAGAACTGGCACTTAAAACGGAAAAAATTGCCGACATTCAAAAAGTAGAAGTGTATCTTAACCAGGCAGCCGCTCAGCTAAATACAGCAAACCGCAAAGCCCAGGTGATCGAGACCAAGCTACTGACGCAATCCAGTAAATAACATCAAGGAATGACCAGAGATGAGCCTTGAAAAAATTCAAAGTAAGATAACAGGCCCCCTGTCATCGGACAATCCATCCGATCCAGGGGGCCGCTCAGTCACAAACTTATTTTCACTCACTCAGTCTTTCCTCATTCTGTGCCGCCTGACCAGGCCATAGGCAACGACAAGCAGCAGAAACCAGACCGGCGTGACCAGCAGCGCCGTCCGGGTATCAGCGGCAAAGCCGAGCAGAACAAGGACAAACACGAAGAACGCGAGCAGAAGCCAGTTCACAACCGGTGCACCAGGCATGCGGAACCGGTTCGCCGCAGCGCTCTCCGGCTTCAACCGGCGATAGCGCAGATGAGCGATTACGATCATGCTCCAGACCCAGATAAAACAGATCGTGGCAATACTCGTGACCAGCGTGAACACCTGCGCGGCATCAGGAATCAGATAGTTCAGCAGGACGCCGATCAGCAGCATAACCGCCGAAGCCAGCAGCGCCGGCGCCGGAACATTGCGCGCATTAACCCGCCGCAGTCTGGCAGGCGCCGCCTTTCGCACGCTGAGCGCATAAACCATGCGGCTTGTGCTGAAGATACCGCTGTTGCACGATGAGGCGGCCGACGTCAGCACAACAAAGTTAACCACACCGGCAGCCTCCGGAATACCGATCATCGCAAACACGCGGACGAACGGGCTGCTCGCAGCGCTGACGTTGTCCCACGGATAAATCGACATAATGATCAGCAGCGCCCCGACATAAAAGAACAAAATGCGCAGCGGAATCGTATTAATTGCTTTCGGCAAGGTCTTTTCCGGATCTTCCGCTTCACCGGCCGTGATCCCGACCAGTTCAATACCGACGAAGGCGAACACCGCCATCTGAAACGATAGAATGAACCCGTGAAACCCGTTCGGGAACACGCCGCCGTGCTGCCACAGGTTGGCAAACGTCGCGTGCGTCTCCGCATTGGTAAATCCAGTGAAAATCAATACCAGTCCGACCACGATCAGAGCGAGGATCGCAATCACTTTGATCAGCGCGAACCAGAACTCAATTTCCCCGAACGCCTTGACCGTCGCCAGATTGATCAGCAGCAGGACAACCACGCAAATCAGCGCCGGAATCCACTGCGGCAGATGCGGGAACCAGAACTGCAGATAAATCCCGACAGCCGTGATCTCCGCAATTGCCGTGGCAATCCAGCAGAACCAGTACGTCCAGCCCGTAATAAACCCGGCCCACGGACCGATAAATTCCTCGGCAAACGCCGCGAAGGAGCCGGTCGTCGGACGGTACATCAATAATTCCCCGAGCGCCCGCATCACAAAAAACAAAGCGGCACCGATAATCAGATAGACGAGCAGAATCGACGGCCCGGCAAGATGAATCGATTTCCCCGAACCAAGAAACAGCCCGGTACCGATCGCCCCGCCAATCGCCATCAGCTGAATCTGTCTGTTGCTCAAACCCCGTTGCAAATGCTCTTTCTTCTTCAAAAAATTCACCTTTCACTTTCTCATCACATATGGAAAATAATGTTTTGTCGCCCGTCGTGGCACCACTCTCATAATCTAAAGTTGCCGGACATAAAAGTCAAATTGACGGCCCGCACTTTTCCACTCACCTGAACCAATCTTAAATAATATGGAAAAAATTGCGCCGCCTGCCCTATAATTAACTTTAAGAAGAAGACGAGGGCACAATCGATAGGAAATGTAAAAAAATCTTCGGAAATAAAGGGGCTCAGGGCAAAGTTTACCGCATATTCGGAGATAACAGCCTGCTGAATAATCATTATTCACCCAAATTCAGGATATGTCAGCGGATCTGGAATGAGATCAGCAGAGGAAAGGAGAATCCCAACATGAAAACAGAGGAAGAAAAATTTCTGAAGTCGCTGCACTTCTGGAGCAGACTGATCGGCTGGCTGATGGGCGTCATGGCGGCCGTCGCCCTGATAACAGCCATCATCTTTCTCATCCGGGTGGTTCCTGTCGCGTCGGTCATCGCTCATGGCCGTTATACGGCCCAGGTGGTCGTCCTCGATATCGGGACGCTGCTGCTTGTCCTGCTGCAGCTAATCCCTTTTTACGACTTACTGAAATCCGGCCGGTTCGCCCGCTCCGCACGATCCGGTCGCACGCCGTCCGCACTGGATCCGGCGATCGGCAGTTTCGCCCGTTATACGAGGACGCAGAGCATCATCCTGATCGTCACTTATGTCGGGGCGATGGTGCTGATCGGGCTGTTCCTGATCACGATTGTCCAGTTTACCGTCAAGCCATTCTGAGAGGAGAGAGACAACGATGGACGAACATACCGGAAAAGAGCACACGACCGATACACTGCAAACCGCTCAGCCAATCAGCGATCAAACGCTTGCCGCACTGGCCCGCTGGAGCAACTTTCTCGGCTGGACACTGATCATCTTTGCGGCGCTTCAAGTGACCGTCGCGATCAAAGGCGGCATCACCGGACTGATCATGCCTGCCGTCCAGGCCGGGATCGGCGTCTGCCTGATTCAGGCGAGCTGGGCCGCCAAAAAGTTAAAGGAAGAGAAAGGAAGTCACGCGGATCTCCTCTCGAAGCTCAGAATCTGTCTGATCTTCATCGGCATCATCACGATCATCGCGGTGAGTCTGTTCACCGTCTTCTGCCTGATCTTCATTCTATGGATGCTGCTCCTCTCCAGGTGAACGCAGACCACCATAGAACTTCACCCCGTACAAATCTCCCCGTCCGGCTAGCAGATATCGACCTGCATCCGTTTTGTTATGAAGAAGGCCGGGCCGACCTTAAACCTTGCCAAAGAAGCCCGCACTAAACAATATCACACTCCTTTCTTAGGGTTATAAGAAAACAATCTAAAATTTATATATATTGGGGTGAGCGACATGAAGATAAATAAAATGATTATAATCGCAACGACTGCTTTTTTTTAGCCTTTCACTGGTGTTTTGTTCTTCAAGCGAACATGTGAATGCAAAATCGTACAGTGATCCTTTAATCATTGCCCATCGTGGGGCGAATAATATTGCACCTGAAGAAACGCTGCCAGCTTATATAGACGCGGTTAAAAATCATGCTGATTTTATTGAAGGTGATTTGAGACAGACAAAAGATGGTGTATTAGTTTTGATGCATGACTCTACGGTTAATCGAACAACAAATGGAAAGGGATATGTGAGCAATAAGACATATCATCAGGTCGAGAAATTAGACGCGGGAGTTAAATTCAGTAAGAAATATAGGGGCACTAGGGTATTAAATTTAGAGAATTTAATTAGGCATTTTGGGACAAAGACGAAGTATTATATTGAAACGCGCAGAGTCAAAGGGAAATTGACGATGGAATCTCTATTGTTAAAAATTCTAAATAAATATCATTTAATTTCAAAACGTAAGGTGATAATCGAGTCATTCTATCCGACGAGTCTTAAAAAAATCCATAAAATGAATAAGAATATTCCTCTTGTTTTGCTTATTAAGCATAACCAGACAGTTATTTTACAGATCAACATTTCCGTTATTGGAAAACGTTTGTTTATGGGATTGGATTAGACTCAAAACAGGCTAATAGGGCAATGGTGAATAAGATTTATGATTATGGATTGAAATTACATATATTTTTCTTTACACCTAAGATTGAAAAAAGAGAACAGAAAAGAATGGTTTACGATCATGCAGATGGATTGTTTACAAACAATATTAGATATACTGAAAAGATTTTTAAGCTGAATACCTATTAATTGACACGGTGATTTTGTGGCTATAGACTAAAATACATTGACAATATCTTTCATATCTTGCTATGATTCATAAAACATTTTTGACAATTCGTCTGTCTGTGCCGGAACAATTAAAGCATGGAAAAGATGAGTTGACTAAAAACGCACTAAAAAGATCAGGAAAATGTACAATCTACTTCGTTTCGATGAGAGGTTACTATGGAAGCAACGGAACAGCACGGTGTGAGCATTAAAATCAATCACATTCAAAAAAGTTTCGGACAAGCACACATATTAAAAGATGTGAATTTCGACATTCATGCTGGCGAGTTTATTGCTATTGTCGGCAAAAGTGGCTGCGGCAAGAGTACGTTACTGCGGCAAATTGCCGGCCTGGACGCGCCGACATCCGGCTCGGTCGACTATGACGGTCGCTCGCAGAAAGGGCTGAATCCCGATGTCCGGATCATGTTTCAGGACTCACGGCTTCTGCCATGGAAAAGGGTGCTGAAAAATGTCGGACTCGGCCTTAAAAAGGGCGACATCGATAAAGCCCGGGCGGCACTGCAAAGTGTCGGCCTTTCAGGCAAAGAACGGGAATGGCCGAATTCGCTTTCCGGCGGGCAGCAGCAGCGGGTTGCGCTGGCGCGCGCTCTGGTCAGAAGTCCGCGACTTCTGCTTCTTGATGAACCGCTCGGTGCACTCGATGCGCTGACACGGATCGACATGCAGACCTTGATTGAGTCGATCTGGGAAAAGGACAAGTTCACGGCGATTTTGGTCACGCACGATGTCACCGAAGCAGTTTACCTGGCAGATCGGATCATTCTGATTGAGGACGGCGCTGTGAAACTGGATAAAAAAGTAGATCTGCCGCGGCCTCGCGAGCGAGGCAGTGCCGCTTTTGCCGGAATCGCCGGCGATGTGCTTGACCAAATTCTACACAGAGAATAACAAGCAATACGGGAGATGTTGAGATGGTTTCATTAGCGGATCGCAATCAACGGGAGTTTCAGCACAAGCTTCAGGCAAACATGAAACAGAACAATATTGACGTGCTGCTGTTGACTGGTCAGGAAAGTATTTTCTACGCCACCGGCTACTCGAGTAAGTTTCTGTCGATGATGAAACAGCCGGGTGTGGCCTATGCCGTTGTTCCGGCTGAGGGAAAATGCAAACTGATCGTCAATAATTTTGAGAAACAGACAGCTGATTTGCAGTGCAAGGACATTGATGTCATTCAGTACGACTCGTGGATCTTCATCGATGACGGCGAACCGAAGACAGACAACAAAACGACGCAGATGAATCTGAATCAGTCCTATGAGATTGTGAAGGATCTGATTCGCGAGGTCAGCCCGGCGCCGAGAATCGGCATCGAACCGGTATCGCTCACGTGGGCGTCTACGGAGCAGCTGTACAATGATTACGGTAGGGAAAATGTGGTTGACGTCACAGATGAATTACATAAGGTTCGTCTCTTTAAGACCAACTGGGAGATCCGGGTGCTGCGCGACGCGGCGAAACTTGCCGAGAAGGCGACGCTCCGGACGGCGCGTGATCTGGAGCCTGGGATGAACGAGTTTGATCTCAATGCCGTGTACCGGAAGCACACGGATCAGCTTGACGATCACGCGATCAACACGAATCTGGTCACCTCGATCGGACCGAATTATTCCGCGCCGTTCATTCCGCGCGACTATCAGCTTAAGACGGGGGATATTGTCCGACTCGATGGCGGGATCAACTATTACGGCTATCAGTCCGATATCGCCCGCACATTCGTGCTTGGCGGACAGGCGACGGCGGAACAGCAGGAAAAATTTGATTACTTATATGAAGGGTTTAGCAAGGGCCTGGCGATGATCAAGCCGGGCGTCCGCCTGTCGGACGTTTTCCGCACCGTCAACGGAACGATCCGCAAAGCCGGCATTCCAAACTATTTCCGCGGACATCAGGGCCATTCAATCGGTGTGAGCGCGTTCAGTGAAGAAGCACCATTCATTGCACCGAAAGAGGATCTCGTTTTTCAGGAGAATATGGTTTTCTGTCTTGAGGTACCTTATTACAGTACCAAGGGCGGGTACAATATTGAAGATGAATTCCTGATCACAAAGACTGGCATCGAACGTTTTACCACGGCCAACACATCATTAAACTGGCCGGATTAACGCGAACGCAACAGGGGGATAACAACAGTGAAGAAGTTTAGATGGATCACCATGATTTCGATTGCTGCTATTTTGATTTTTGCCTTGGCCGGCTGCAGTTCATCGCAGAGTCAGAGCGGCAGTTCAAAAGGCAAACTGACGCATCTGTCGCTTGGCTATCAGCAGGGGATTCCGTTGCTGACGACGGTTAAGCAGCAGGGTAAATTAGCCAAACGGCTTAAGAAGATGGGGATTACCGTTTCCTGGCATCAGTTCAGCTCAACCACGGACATGATGAATGCAGTCGGCGTGTCGAACGGGATTGACTTCGGCGGCGGTGGCGCCACGGCGAGCATCTTTGCCCAGGCTTCCGGCAAAAAGTTTGTGAAGGTCGCGGCACAGGACTGGATCAGCCATGGTTCGGCCATACTCGTCCGCGCGGATTCGCCGATTAAGCGCATCAAAGATTTGAAAGGGAAGACGGTTGCAGTAACAAAAGGCTCCGCGCAGCAGTATCTTCTCGTCAGCGCACTGAAGCAGGCCGGGATGAAGTACAGCGATATCAAACCGCTTTATATTGATCCGTCGGAAGCTTTGGCAGCGTTCAAAAAAGGCGGACAGTTCGACGCCTGGGCAATTTGGGATCCGATCACTGCAGAAGCACAGGCCAGTGTGAAGACACGGACACTGGCAGATAACGCGTCGGTATTCGGCAAAGAAGCCGGTCTGCAGACGGCACCTTACTACTTTGCCACCACTTCGCTCGTGAAACAGCATCCGGAAGTCGTCAAAGTGATTCTGGACGAGCTGTCCAGGGCGGGCGCTTGGGCGAAGAATAACCCTGAAGCATCGGCAAAATTGCTTGCCAACGCCTATAACAGTGATTATAAAATTATGCTGACGGAAGAAAAACGCGCCGGCAGCAGAAAGATCGTGCCGATCACCAACCATCTGCTGTCGCTGTTCCAGAACCAGGCCAACACCTTCTACAATCTGAAGGTCGTTCCGAATAAGATCAATGCCTATGACAAGAATTACAACTGGAATTTTCAAAAATAAGTAAAAGTTTCATATTTGATCACTCACCAATGTGTCTCTCCGGATGCTATGCTTCCGGTAAAGCAGCGATGAGTGATCCTTTATTGTATGGGTAAAAATTTAAAAAGTGTGGTGAACGAGATGGCGAAAACCTTACGAACAATCATTCCATGGATCATCCCGGTGATTCTGATGATTCTGTGGCAGATACTGACCACGGGGGGGATCATTCCTGCCAATGTGTTTCCCCGTCCGATCGATGTGATTCAGGCATGTGTCGACTTAACCCGTAACGGCCAGCTTGGCAGCAACATCGCTATCAGCGCGGAACGGGCACTCGCCGGCTTCCTGATCGGCGGTGGACTTGGCTTCATTCTCGGTCTGTTGAACGGCTTATTTACGCTGTTCTATCGCTTTACTGACACATCAATCCAGATGATCCGCAATATTCCGCACCTGGCGCTGCTGCCGCTGGTCATCGTCTGGTTCGGTGTCGGCGAGAGTGGAAAAGTATTTCTCGTGGCCCTGGGCGTCCTTTTTCCGGTTTATATCAATACGCTCCACGGCATTCGCTCGGTCGATAAGCGATTGATTGAAATGGGGCGTGTCTACGGACTTAAGGGCTTCTCTCTTTTTACATCGATTATTCTTCCTGGTGCGCTGTCGTCAATCCTTATCGGTATCCGCTACGCACTGGGTGTCATGTGGCTGACGCTGATCGTTGCTGAAACCGTTGCAGCTAACTCAGGCATCGGCTATATGGCGATGAATGCCCGTGACTTTATGCAAATGAACATTATCGTTTTGAGCATCATTATCTATGCACTGCTTGGAAAAATTTCGGACATGATCGCCAAATTCTTTGAACACCTTTTCCTTAAATGGGATCGTCCGTAATAGGGGAGCGCTGGCGCTATTTTAAATCGGGCATAAACTGTCTCCGATTATTCATTCGAGGGGCAATTTTATTCGCATCAGTATGGCACTCTCTGCGGCATGTACTGGAACTGCTAAAGAGCCCCCGGTGCCGGATTATCCCGTCCGGCATCGGGGGCTCTTTATGGCGCTGGTCAGTCACTATAATGCGGCCCATCAGCTTGTTCAGGACTGGTCGGCCGGGCATTCATGGGGGAAATGGGGGACCTATATAGCCCGTGCCAGTGTTTCCGAAACCTCAGATCCGCTGGCGTTTATCGACACGGATACGTTCACAGTCAAGGGAAACGCCGGCGAAAAAGCAGACAAGATTAAGCTCAAGGCAACCCTTCATACAGACAATCCCAAAGTAACACCGGATTTACGGCTGCTCGGCGCATCGACGGAACATGACTGGAACACCTACATCAAGAATCCGAGTAAAATCAGTCTCAATAAAGATATTCCGACACCCGCTTATTCACAGATGATCCGTGATCCGAAACTGGCGCCGAATATTTGCAGTCCGACAACCATCACCATGGCAATGAACCGGATGGGCGAGAATCTGCTTCTGGAAGAGGCGGCGTACAAAGATTACGACTATACGTATGATGGTTTCGGCAACTGGGCGTTCAGTACGGCACTGGCTGGGAGCCGCGGTTATAAAGCCTACACCGAGTTTACAGATATTGACGGACTAAAGCAGCAGATTGCGGTCGGCTATCCGGTCGGCGTCAGCGTCAAGTACACAAACAATCCGAATAATAAATCGCTTCCATAAGTAGAGAATGCGCCTGGGACGACATACGGCCGCCTGATTCTCGTGCGGGGCTTTGAAACCATTAATGGTCAGAATTACGTCGTCGTCAACGATTCTTTTGCACCCTCTGATGCTACCGCCACGCGCCGCTATAAACTGGATCAATTTGAGAAGGCCTGGGTGACCAGTATTGCTTATATTGTCCATGATAAAGAGCCCGGCGCGGCTGCCGGTGCCGCAAAACGAATCATGGCAACACTGAAACCGGCCACTCAGACTAATGAATATACCCTTTTTGCCGGGGAAGACAAGATTGTGATACCTAAAGACTTTACGGCGAATGTTGATCCGCTGACCACGCAGTCAGGTACGATTGCCTATACCATTTCTGACGGCAAGAAATCCCCGACTACTGCAGCACGGAAATTTTACTACACACATGAAACCTCTGGCGGCAATATCTATCTGGATATGAAGCAAATCGCTTCCGGACTGAACGGCAGAACAGCGACGCTAACGCTTTATGTGATGAGCACTGAGAACAGAACATATATGGCGCAGTTGAAACTGAACGAGGAGATGTTCCTCCGGACGGATAATCTTGTCTGCTCCCAGTTTGCGCAGAATCCGTTATGATAATCGTTTTGCGCCTTCGCCCAGATTTCCTTGACCCCGGCTTCCTTCAGCAGCAATGTGGTCAGGATACTCGCCTGAATATTACGGCTGATTGCCACAATCACATGGTCGAAGTTGCGGATGCCCAGCGTCTGCAGCACCTTCTCATCCGTAGAATCTGTCTCCACCGCCTGGGTAACAATCCCGGAGAAATCATTCACCTTATCACGGTCCGTATCGATCGCCAGCACTTCGCAGCCCATATTGCTCAGTTCCGTACAGATGCTGGCACCAAGCTGACCGAGCCCGATCACTGCATATTGTTTGTTCATCAGCTATCCCTCTTGCTCCGTTCATACGCTCGTTGATTTTAATGCAAGGGCAGGCAACCGGATTGTCAGATAGTGGCGGGCGCCGCAGTCAATGACTTGCGGTGCTTTATTTGGCCATAAGCATCGCCGTTCCAAATAAATATTTCCTATTATAATAGCGCTCATATGAATAACTTTTCATGCCGCTCCATTTTGAACATCGACATCACAGCCAAAAGAGACATCGCATCATCTGTAAGACAGATGAAATAGAAAAGTAATGGAAACTTAATTTGTCGAATTGATAATAAGATCTATTTTTTCACTATACCTTCCTGTTACTTTCTTCCTAGAACTGCCTCTTCTAAACGGTAAATTCTATGCTATAATGCTTATAGTTTGACGGACATAATTTGTCGCATTTTATCGCACTACGGCAACGGGAAATGATGTATAATAGTAAAATCCGGTTGCAGGTTTTTAAGAGATTATGTCGCACATATTTTGTGAGATTCATAACAAAGAGAACATAAGACGCTTTCAGGGGGTCATTCGATGAAGAAAGTCAGAAAAGCAGTTATTCCGGCTGCGGGCCTGGGGACACGGTTCCTGCCTGCGACGAAAGCACTGCCGAAGGAAATGTTGCCGATTGTCAACAAACCGACGATCCAATATATTGTCGAAGAAGCGGTCAAGGCCGGAATCGAAGACATTATCATTGTAACCGGAAAAGGCAAACGGGCAATCGAAGACCACTTCGATATTGCTTATGAACTGGAACAGAATTTAATTCAGAAGAAAAAATTTGACTTGCTTGAGAAAGTCAGAGAGCCGTCCAAAATCGATATTCACTACATCAGGCAAAAATCTCCGAAGGGTTTGGGCCATGCCGTTTGGTGTGCCCGCAAATTCATTGGTGATGAGCCTTTTGCTGTCCTTTTGGGTGATGACATTGTTCAGGCTGAGAAGCCATGCATCCAGCAGATGGCAGAACAATATGAGAAAACCGGCCATTCTGTAATTGGCATCAAAGAAGTTCCATACAGTGAAACGTACCGTTACGGGATTATTGATCCGGAGTCTCAGGAAGGACGCCTGTTTCATGTTAAAAAGTTTGTCGAGAAGCCGGAGTCCAATCCACCGTCCAATATGGCGATCATCGGCCGTTATATCCTGACGCCGGAGATCTTTGACTTTCTGGAAAAGAAAGAAATCGGCGCCGGCGGCGAAATTCAGCTGACGGATGCCATTCAAAAACTCAACGAGCTTCAAGGCGTCGATGCCTATCAGTTTGAAGGCAAACGTTTTGACGTAGGCCAGGTTCTCGGATTCGTGCTGACAAACATTGAGATGGCGCTGCAGAACGAAGACCTTCGTGATGATGTACTGGAAGGAATCGAGAAAATTCTGCATGAGAATAAGTTATCGTTGAAATGATGGAGGAGCATACGATGGCGATACCAAAATCAGAGCTTGACGCACGTTTTATAGAACAGGCTGAACGTGTTGCGACGAAACGCCTCACTAATACAAAAACTTCATATCTGGTGTTAAAAAGAGCACTTGATCTGGTTGGCGCAGTTGTTGGATTAGTGTTTAGTTCGCCGGTATTCGTGATCATCTCATTGCTTTATCTTTTTGGAGATAATAAAGGTCCTGTGTTTTTTAAGCAAAAACGCATCGGTCAATTTGGAAATACCTTCTATATATATAAATTCCGTTCGATGATCGTAAATGCAGAGGGCGTTTTGAAGTCAAATAGAAATCTATATAAAAAATATCTGGATAACAATTATAAGTTGGAACCTCATGAGGATCCCCGTATTACAAAACTGGGCTGTTTTCTGCGCAGAACCAGTCTTGATGAATTGCCTCAGTTACTCAATGTATTGAAGGGCGAAATGAGTCTGGTCGGACCTCGCCCCGTTGTTGCTGAGGAACTCAAAGAATACGGGAACAGGAAAGATGAGTTTCTTTCTGCTAAACCAGGTCTGACGGGTTACTGGCAGGCCTGCGGCCGTAGTGAAATTGAATATCCTGAACGTTGCAATGTAGAACTGTACTATGTAAGACACAAATCGATGAAGTTCGATCTGAAGATTATATTAAAAACAATATATTCTGTATTAAGTAAAAAAGGTGCCTACTAATTTCATGTTTAAAAAATAAGATAAATACAGATTTCTAAAAAAGCATAGGGAAAAATTATTATGAAAATTTATATTAATGGTAGATTTCTTACTCAGTCAGTAACAGGTGTTCAACGATATGCGCACGAAGTGGTCAAATCTATGGATGATTTGCTTGATTTAAATAAATACAAAAGCATTCAGGCATTTCTTATTGTTCCTGAAAATGTTAAGCAAAAGGTTTGTTTTAAAAATATACAGTTTTTAACAGCAGGGAAGCTGACTGGGCATTTTTGGGAACAGTTGGAGCTTCCCTATTTTGTTAAATCAGAGAAATTAGTAAATTTATGCAATGCTGCACCTATTTTTAAAAAAAATCAGATAGTGACAATTCACGATGCTGCCGCTTTTAAAAATTATCACACATTTTCCATTATTTTTAGATTATGGTATCAACTATTATTGAAATTAGAATGTAGGTTTTCAAAAAAAATTGTTACAGTATCACAATTTTCGAAGAATGAGATCATGAAACATACTTCAATAAAAAGTGGTAAAATTTCTGTTTTTTCTGAGGGAATTGAGCATATAGAAGAAAGGCAAGAGGATGATTCAATACTAGGAAGAAATAATTTGAATGAAAAGCCATATATCTTGGCGGTTGGAAGTTTGGATCCTCGCAAAAATTTCAAAACACTAGTTAAAGCCTTTCTTAGATTAAATAATATAGATGTTAATATTGTAATTGCTGGTGGAACTAATCCTAGGATTTTCAAAGATGAGAAAATTGATTTTTCAGAGAATGTTAAATACTTAGGATATGTGACGGATAATGAATTAAAAGCACTGTATAAAAATGCATATTGTTTTGTATATCCATCAATTTATGAGGGATTCGGGCTTCCTCCTATTGAGGCAATGACAGTGGGATGTCCAGTAATTGTTTCAAATGTCTCTTCACTGCCCGAGGTATGTGGATCAGCTGCGATATATTGCGATCCATTTGATGAGAAGGACATTGCAGAAAAAATAAATTATTTGATTCAAAACCAAAAAGTTAGAGAAGACTATGTAACAAAGGCTATAGCACATTCTAAGAACTTTTCATGGTCGGACAGCGCGGCGGGGATATTGGATTCTATTATTGATGACTAATCATTAAATCAAATGGGGATCACTCTTATGGTGAAAAATAATATTAAAGTTGCTGTTGTTACTGAATGGCTTGAAACATATGCAGGTTCTGAAAAAGTGGTTGAACAAATTTTAAAAGTATATCCTCATGCTGATCTCTTTAGCGTGGTTGACTTTTTACCGGAGGATCAAAGAAAATTTATTAATGGTAAAAAAATCACAACAACATTTATACAACATTTGCCCTTTTCGAAAAGAAAATTCAGAGCGTATTTACCACTCATGCCATTTGCTATCGAGCAGCTGGATCTATCAGATTATGATCTGATCATTTCTAGTTCTCATGCAGTTGCTAAAGGAGTTATAACCGGCCCGGATCAGCTACATATATGTTATTGCCATTCGCCCATTAGATATGCGTGGGATTTCCAACATGAATATTTAAGAGAGTCTGGGCTAGATAAAGGGTTAAAGGGACTGATTGCTCGATATATATTACACAAAATTAGAATCTGGGATTATCGGACAGCAAATGGTGTCGATTTTTTTATTTCTAATTCGAATTTTATAAAACGACGAATTTGGAAAGTTTATAGACGCGATGCAACGGTCATTTATCCCCCGGTAGATGTGGATGATTTTACTTTTCAAAAAGAGAAGAAAGAATATTATGTTACCGCATCTAGAATGGTCCCCTATAAAAAAATGGGACTCATTGTTGAAGCATTCTCAAAAATGCCTGATAAGAAATTATATGTTATTGGTGATGGACCAGAATATAAAAATATCAAGGAAAAAGCAACAGATAATATTGTTTTATTAGGCTATCAGAACTTTGATTCAATGCATAGATATATGAAGAATGCAAGAGCTTTCGTGTTTGCTTCTGAGGAGGATTTTGGCATTACTCCTGTGGAGGCCCAGTCATGTGGGACACCAGTGATTGCTTATGGCAAGGGCGGTTCCTTGGAAACTATTAGAGGAATTGATGAAGAAAAAACAACTGGCCTTTTCTTTTATCATCAGACTACAGAATCTTTGATAAATGCTGTAAAAGAATTTGAAAATAACTATTCTAAATTTCAAGCAATAAATTGTAGAGAAAACGCTCTAAATTTCTCTGAGGAGAAATTTAGAGAGAAGTTCAAAAAATTTGTAGAGGTTCAAACACAGAGAAAATGGGGTCGTTAATTCTCTACAAATTGGGTTAAGAAGTTTGAGTATTAATAAACTTCATTTTTTGGTAATCATTTGTTCTATCTTCATCATATAAAAATCTATTTGATTTTTCTTAAGAATAAGTTGAGGTAAAAAATCATGAAAATTGCAATCGTTTCACAGGGTGACAAAGCATCCGGGGCAGAAGTGGTCACGGCAGAGCTTTATGATAAAATCAAATCAGATATCACATTACTTAGTGGTAGTAAGCCGATCCTTTCTTTTTTTAAAGATAGAGGTTTCCCGACTGTTGAGGTACATGGACTTATGCCGATGAATCGATCATCTCTGAGGTTCGGAACATTGTTTCAGATAATACACTCCTGGGGAAGATTGAGAAAGCAAATTGCTGAGTTAAAGCCAGAATATATTCATGTTTACAATTTAGCTTCACTACTTTATACAGCAATTGCTATGATTGGGAGGCTTAATCAATATCATGTCATCTTGCATGTTCATGACTATTATTCTAAATCACATCTTTTGGCTTTTATCTCAAAATTATTGAGGAACAAGCCCAATTACATAGTTGCAGTTTCTGAAAGTGTTAAACAGGATCTCATCAAAGTTGGATTTTCGGCAACCCGAATTCGATGTATCCACAATGGTATTGACACTGGGTTACCTCCCCGGAACACTTTAGAACAAAATACAAGTTTCACAATTGGATTCGTAGGATCCTTATCTAGATGGAAGGGGCTACATATATTACTTAAAGCTGCCAGGATACTAGAAGAACAGGGATTAGTATTTAAATTTGTCATTGTCGGTGCCTTTGCTGATAAGACATATGAGAGAGAAATACGAAATCTGTGTCATTCAGTTAATAAAAGCAAGATAATTTTTTTAGGGAAGAGAAATGATGCCCGAAATTTGATAAGAAAATTTGATGTGTTAGTGCATTGCTCAATAGAAGCTGATCCCTTCCCAACAGTGCTGCTAGAAGGAATGCATTTAGGCTGTCCGGTGATTGGATCCGATTGCGGAGGAGTATTAGAAATAATTGACGATGATAGTACTGGGTTGCTTTTTCATAAAAATTCACCAAAATCTCTGGCCCAGACAATTGAGAAAATTTATTATAATCGTGATTTACGGATAAAAATGGCTGTCAAGGCACTGAAAAAGGCAAAAAATGAATATAGTTTGTCACGATTCCGAAGGGATTTCTTCAATTACGTCGGGTTACTTAAGTAGGGTAATGACCATAATTGAAATATCATTATTGGGCAGGTGATGAACCATCATGGGTTCAGGAATTCAGCTGGAGCACAAATTACGTTTCTATTTCTTATATCTCTTTGTTCTATTGGCAGGAATTTCAGGAGTGTTTGGCTTTGTTTCTCAATTATGGGATTTCCCAGTAATTAAATTGTGGAAGGAAATTTATATAACATTATTCTTTTTTCTTGTTTTTTCAAACAGATTAATTAAATCAGGTTTGAATAATCCTACTAATAAATCCGTTACAAGGTTTTTGTTAATCGCATTCATATATTTTATCCTAGAGGGATTTTATAGTATCTCGTTGCCAATAAAATTAATCCTCTATCAATACAAAATGGATGTACCCCTGCTCATTTTCTTTATGATTTGCTGGATTATTTTAGCAGAAATCTCAGAGTATAATCTCAAGAAGATATCAAAGTTATATATAAGAATACTTTTATCAGTTGGGATCTTAAACGCGCTTGCAATAATATTAGAGAGGGTATTCTCAGCGCCTTTCTTAAGACTATTGGGCATTCAAGGAGGTAATTGGGGTACTACAAGTGGAGTGAAAGTTATTACAATGGGTTCACAAATTAGGGCAATAGGTCTGCTTTCTAATTTTGTGGCATCTGGAACTCTAATGTTAATGTGCATAATTATTCTCATTGAAACACAAACCTTTTTAGATTTAAAAAATAAACTTGTTCTTTACACACTAATAATTTTATTTGCGGTATCACTTTTCCTAACTACCTATAAGACTGCTGTAATGGGACTAATCTTCTATTGTACTTTAAAAATTATTGAAAAGTTTAAAAAGAAGTATATCATTCATGCGTTTTCACTTTTCGTATTTTTTTTATTCTTTATATCAACTCATTTTTATAGCATCTATTATTTTGCTAGTATGTTTAACAGAACTATGGCATATAACTCGATTTATCTGCGCGTAGTTCAACATATCTCAATAATATCTCAGTTAAATACAATTCCAAAAGTTTTATTCGGTTTGGGAATGGGCAGAAATGGTATATATGGTATTAATAAAATGGGATATGGAATTAATCCCATTGCAACGGATAGCACATATATTTATTTAGTTAGTAACTATGGCTATTTGGCTGTTCTTTTATTTCTTTTATTTGGAGTATGGATAATAAGGCTCTTCTTTTTAAACAGTGAGAAGGATGTCCTGGGGGCAAGATTTCTATTACTATATACAGTATGTCTTGAATTTTTCTATAACAATTTCTTCTCAGACTTTCCTACCAACATGTTCCTTATTCTACTTTGCATACTTTCATTTTTTATATACAAGAGAACAGACTCACTGAAATAAAACTGAATGTTTTTTTGACCTGACAGGATTAATGCATAAAATGCTTTTAAAAAAATTTTTATACTAATTTTTAGTGCTTAAAAAAACTTACATTAGAAAGTTGGAACGTTATGAAGATTACTATTATTAACGGATATTGTTATCTTAATAAAGGAGATGCCGGAATTATTATTACTATGGTGAAATCCTTTAAAGAAAAATATCCAGATTCTTCAATCTCAGTTGTAAGTTTGTACCCTGAGATTGATAAGGGAAAATATAGGGATTGCCGCATATTACCGCCTATAATCACTCCATACGAGGGTAAAAATAAGTATATAAGAGTATTAAGGAATATTATTCTTTACTTGTATACAATATTTTTAAATAAAATGAATATTAATCATAATAAATCAGTACAGGCAATAAAAGAAGCAGACATAGTAGTAAGTTGCGGTGGTGGATTCTTCCAGTCAATAAATATTAAATATTTTTTGTCAAATTTCATTTACCATCTGATTCAGATGAAGACTGCTATCCAATTCAATAAAGACCTTGTATTATATGCACAATCTATAGGTGCGTTTTCAAAAAGCAAATTTATTTTATTTCATGTTAAAGAAGTATTAAATGCTGCAAAGCTTATTCTTGTAAGGGAAGGATTATCTTATAAGAATGTGGAAGAATTATTAGACGATACTGAAAAGCTTCATATCACTGGTGATATAGCTTTCTTATTGGAAAAGTCAAAATCTGAAAAGTATCATATTTTAGATAAAAATAGATATCATATAGGAATAACGATAAGAAATTGGAACTTTCCAAATAAATCGAATGTGGAATTACTAAAATCCAAATATAAAAAATCCATAATAGATCTAATCGAGTATTTAACAAGCCAGAGAAATATTTCTGTGTATCTTCTTCCCCAAGTTATTGGTCCGGGTCAAGACAATGATCGTATCATCAATAAAGAGGTTTATTCTAAGCTAAAGAATATTGATCATGTTAATCTAATCGATATAGATATTTCTCCTCAAGAATTAAAAGATTTGTATTCAAAGCTTGATCTGTTAATCGGAACACGAATGCATTCTAATATTTTTGCTCTATCATCCGGAACACCATGTGTTGCAATATCTTATGAACAAAAAACTGATGGGATAATGTCAGATCTTAACTTGAGTAATTATGTGATAAAAATTGATAAGATCAATTCCACTGAACTTATAGAGAAAGTTAATCTGGCATTGGCTGACCATGCAAACATAAAGCACCACTTAGCTATAAACATACCAAAAATGCTCGACCGATCCGCTGAAAATAATCGATTACTTTTTGAGTATTTAAGAGAAAAAGGTAAGAAATAAAGAATCTGTTTAAACTAGTGAGCCTAGTATTAATTAATTCTGATAACTATTTAAGTATAGTTTTGATCCCTGTCGAGTAATACTTGGAAAAATCCAATTTCTCAAAAAGAGGTCTTAATTATAGTAAACAACAGGGCGGTAAAATATGAATCGTTATAAAAAGCTGGCGTTTAACTCGGTCATTTTTGCTGTGGGCAATCTAGGGAGCAAGCTTATTTCGCTTCTACTACTTCCCTTATATACATATTTTCTATCCACGGGACAATATGGAACAGTAGATCTAGTGACAACCACATTAAGTCTAATTCTGCCGGTTTTTACGCTTAGCATTGGTGATGCGGTGTTAAGATTTGTCATGGATAAAAATAGCAATAAAACAATCGTTTTAAATAATGCGCTTGTATTAACAATTTGTGGTTATGCTGTTGCTTGGCTTTTGTATCCTTTATTTAAAACGATATTACCTTTTAATAATTATCTTTTTTACTTTTATATTATGTTACTGACTTCTTCAGTAAATGGTTCATTGATGCAATTTGTTCGGGCTAATGGTCAGGTAAAAACTTTTGCATCTATTGGGATCATAAGTTCATTTGTTGTATTAACTTCTAACATAATACTTTTAGTACAATTCCATTTAGGTGTTGCTGGTTATTTAATTTCACTAATTGCTGCAGATATAGTTAGTTTATTAATCTTATTCAGTATTGGCGGTGTTTACCGATTTATTTCAATTTCTCTTACGAATTTAGCATTACTCAAAGAAATGATTGTCTATTCAATACCTCTTATACCTAATGCTCTAATGTGGTGGATTATGGGGGTGTCCGATCGCTACATTATCACCTTTTTTTTAGGAGTGGGAGCAAACGGGCTATATGCGGTAGCTAATAAAATTCCAAGTATTTTAAGTATGATAAATTCAATTTTTTTTCAAGCATGGCAAATGTCTGCTATTGAAGAAGCAAATTCAAAAAGCAAGTCGCAATTTTATACGAACATATTTAATGCTTTTGCTACTGTGATGTTTCTTGGAACATCATTATTACTGTTATCTTTGAAAACAATCTTGCATTATGTTATATCTCCATCTTTTTTTAGCTCATGGGAATTTGTGCCCTTTTTATTACTTGGGGTCGTTTTTTCAAGCTTTTCTGGTTTCTTAGGTACAAATTATATTGCAGCCAAAAATACAGTTGGAGTATTTAGGACATCAATTTATGGAGCAATTGTCAATGTGGGTGCTAATTTTCTACTTATACCGTTCATCGGTACAAATGGTGCTTCAATTTCAACAATGTTGAGCTTTCTTGTAATCTGGCTATTCCGTATTGCAGATACTAAGTCATTTGTGAAAATAAATTATAATATAAAAAGCATCATTGGGAATTTATCGATTATTTTTTTTCAGATAATAATAATTTATTCGGATCTATCAATACAAATATTATGGCAATCAATATTATTTCTAATAATGATACCAATAAACTGGAAAGAAATTCGATTACTCTACCAGAGTGGATATGGCATATTTATTAATAAAATATCTAGAAAATGAGATCTAATGAAGAAGATGAGCTTGAATGATCACATTACATTTGAGCTTCTTATCAAGTTATCAATGGAAAGATGTATGATGGGATATTTAGCATTCAAGACCATGGCTTACTCTATCTAATTGATGACTTTATTTCGCAGCAGATCCCCTTTAATATTCAATTTAATGATGCTATAAAGCACGGAAATATATTCTGAAACTGTAAGCGTCAAATAATGGACACTTTCTCATACTCCTAGCGACATGCGATAGTGCCTCTATGAATTGATCAGGAGGATGATCCATGACACGAGCGGAGCTACATACATCCTGGAAAAAGAGAATGAGCGATTTTGAGGCGAGCGGATTATCAGGGAGTCAATGGTGCACCGATCAGGAAATCCCATTAAGTTCAATTCCAATATTGGCGGCGTAAGTTACGTTCGACAAGAGATACCGCATCCTCAAGCAGGCCATCTTGGATGGCCGTTGATCTAGCCGTACAGGAGAAAGCAGATATGCTTTTCATCTACCTGGGCCCGGCGAAAATCGAACTTCATGCTGGATTCGATTCGGACCTGTTTGCCGACGTGGTCCGTGTGCTTCGGAGCTTATGATTCGGGAATCAACGATCGAAAATGTCTACCTGGCCAAGGGGTACACTGATCTGCGCAAATCGATTGATGGGTTATCCGTCTTGGTTCAGGAAAGCTTTCACCTTGATCCTTTTTTACCCTGCCTGTTCGTTTTCTGTAATCGCAAGCGGGACAAGCTGAAAATCCTTCACTAGGAATACAATGGATTCCGGCTTTACTATAAACGTCTGGAAAAGGGAACTTTTCAGTGGCCGAAGTCCAATAACGATGCCCCGTCTTTAAAAATTAGCCGGCGCCAATTGAATTGGCTGCTGGACGGGCTGTCTCTCGAACAACGCGAGACCCACTGGGCCGTGAAGGCACGCATGCTGATCTGATTTTTGGTTAAAGCCTGGATTCCCGGAAAGTTATACCAAGGCGTCTAAAAACCCGCATTAGTAAAGGATTTCTAACATGATGCCCCTTTTCCGTTGGTATAATTATGCAGGATTACTATTTGTCAAAAATGCCTTAACGTAAAGGATTTTCATGACATTGGTATAAAAGCACGGGAATTCAGGTTAAACTGTTGCTCTTGACGGTAAAGTGGCTGAGCATCCAGATACTTTTGGCACATCGTCTGTGCCATCATCCAAGGGGATGCCAAACTTTTTGGAAAAACCGGCTTCGGAGCTGGTGCCGCCACAATCAGTGTTTTCGTTCCCTTATTTTCGCAGTGCCAGCAGGCGCAAACCTGTTCTTCTTCGGGCAGACGATAATTGATCACCTCAACCGGAAGGTTGTCCCATTTTTTCTTGCGTTGCCCCGCGGTCTTCTCTCGCTTATAGGTGATGGTTTCAACCGTAGACTCGGGTGCTTGTGGATTCGATTCACTCTCTGCCTCGTTGAACAGTTGCAGGGTGATGAGCTGCTCCGGATCCTGATGTATCTTTTCACTTAAAGCGCCAAACTGGCGTTTTTGGCTGAGACGGAGTTGTTCTTCGAACCATTTCAGCCTCAGTGTCAGTTCGGCGTTTTGTTTTTTCAACGCATCGCGTTCTTTTTGAAGGGCTTCAATTGTGGATAAGGGCGCTTCCGCTCCGTTTTTCATTCTTTCATTATAATAGAAAGTGCGCTCCCTGTCTGCGCTTTAACCTAAATTCCCGCACCCTTATACCAAGGTGTTACTGCTATTCATTAATCTCCAGAAAATGACGGCGACTATTGTCTACAGCTTGACGAGGATGCTGTCCAATGATCATAAAAAATAAGACCGTCTTAAAAAAGACAGTCAATCAACAAGGTATTATAGAATAACCTGATATCCTTGTTTTTCATTGAGGTTAAAACGAACACCTTCGGTGATAACATACCAACAATTGCCGAACTCCAGAGTGCATTTTAGGCAGTAGTAACCCACGATCAGCTCAAATCCTATCCCACAGTGCAGCTCACAGGGATGCCCTTGATAGTCTACACTCCACCGATTCCGTTCCGGATTGTAAAACATTTTATCAAGAGTGTTCATGAGAGTTCCTCCCTCGATCACTCGCTTGATCATTCGATCGTCAATGATCGGATGACCATTTTGAGCACCGTATATGAGGTAATGCGTGCATAACTTATTGATCAACCGGTCCGTACCCCAAGAAAATCGATAGATTTCCTCAATGACGCTTCTCTCCTGAGCAGGATGGCCTCCTCCACTAATTCATGTCTCGATGGGCTCTCCATCGAGCTGGCCTTACAATCATGAAGTTTCAACAGGAGTCAGCCGGACAAGAATGCAGAACGGGTCTGTACCCAAAGATGAACGTTAAAGATCGGTCTGGCCATTCTAACCAACCAGCCCGGCGCATCACCGAATAGTCGTCCAATTTTTTCGAGTGCGGTCAGTGACTCCGTGGACGAAGGAGTCGCCGGGGCGAATCCAATAGTTGAAAGCGGTGGATGATCGAATGAAGGCAGGCCCACCAGTAATTGATAAATTCAAGGAACCAACGGTTCCACCGATATAGCGTTGAATTGTCTGCAGCGACATCATTTTTGTGGGGCTTGGAAATGGTGTTACTGCTATTCATTAATGTCCAGAAAATGACGGGGGCAATTGACCGCAGATTGCCGGCGATGTTGTCCAATGATTATAAAAAAACAAGGCTATCTTAAATAAGACAGCCAATTAACCAGATGTTATAGAATAATCTGATATCTTTGTTTATCATTGAGGTTAAAGCGAACACCTTCGGTGATGATATACCAACAATTGCCGAATTCCAGAGTGCAGTTTAGGTAGTAGTAACCCAGAATCAAGTCAAATATTTCCCCACAGTCTAGCTCGCGGGACTGATCTTCAAATAGTACAACCCAACGATCCAGCTCACGATCATAAAACATTTCATGGGGTGAGTTCATGAGAGTTCTCCCTCGATTACTCGCTTGACCATCCGATCGTCAATGATCGGATGACCATTTTGAGCACCGTATATGAGACAATGCGTGCATACCTTATTGATCAACCGGGCCGTACCCCCGGAAAATCGGTAAATTTCTTCAATGGCGTCCTCTGTAAATAAGGGGCGGTCGCAGCCGGCAAACTTGAGCTGGCACTCAATATAGGCATTGGTTTCTGATCGGTCGTAATGGCCGATCTTGCACTGAAGATCGATACGCTGCCGGATCGCGGCGAAGCTTTGAAGTTTCAGACGGTCCCAGAGCTCGCTTTGACCGACCATGATGAGGGCCATTGGACTTTGTGAATCCATTTTAAAGTTTAAAAGCAACCGAACTTCCTCCAACATTTCACGGCTGAGCAGATGAGCTTCATCGACCACACAGACAGGCTGGAGGCCATGAATCCCACGCATGAGTTCGATCTCATGATGCAGCTGTCTTTTCGCATCCCCCCGATAAAATTTAGCTTCACAACCCAGCTGCTCCAGGAGACCTTTGTAGAAATGACGCGGCGTTAACTTTGAATCGGACAAGTAGAGAACGCTATAATGTCCTGGATCCAATTCTTGCGTAAAGCGTCGGACCATTGTCGTTTTACCTGTGCCACAGTCACCGGTTAAGACAGCGAAGAGCTGTCGTTCCGCTGCGTGCATCAGGCGCCCCAGAATCTCATCCCCAGATTGGGAGTTATAGAGATGACTTGAAGGAACGGACCGGGAGAAAGGGGTCTGCTTCATCTGATAAAAGGGTTCAAACAAGGTGCTCACCCTCTCTCATTACCTTTCTGTAAGAAACCGCCGGTTTCTGCACGTCTTGTCGTTCCTCGTGCTTTTGCGTTGCTGCACGCAAGAGTCGAGAGGCATCCGTTTGTTTGGGCTGAAGGTTTTCGGGTAATTCCGGCCGTTTTCCTACATGCGTGCCAATTTCAAGTCTCTTAGCCTGCCAGGGCGTGTAACCTTCTTTTTCAATGGTGATTTGTGAAAGATCCGAGGGATCATAGACGACATCGACACTGGTGCCGACAAATTGAGTGCCCACTTCATACAGCTGGCTCTGAAAACTGATACATCCGGATTTATCCACTTTTCTTTTTTCCGCATGAAGAAAAGCCAAGCGGATGGTTTCCGCATCTAAAAAATGTAAAATCTTTTTATCGCTGCGATAAGCCATCTCCGGTGTGACATGCTCGCCCAGAGCCGAGTGAGGCTTGTTCAGATAACATTCACTGAGCCAGACTTGGAAGAGATCATTCAGTTGATCAAGTGATTTGGGTTTCTCTAAGGCGACCTCTCCCAAAAAGGCATCGACAACACGGTTCAGACGTTCCACCTTGCCTTTTGAGCTAGGCGAGTACGGGCGGGCATAGAGAAGTTTGGTCCCCAGCTTGGAACACGTTCGAGCCATCCACTTGGTTCGATACTGCTTCCCGTTATCAAAAAATACAGCTTCCGGTCGCCCGTATTTCTGGACGGATTGGCGGAAAGCGTCCTCAACGATTCGCTGATCCAGAGTGGGATAAAAAGCACCATGAAGGACAAAGCGGGTGGCGTCATCAATAAATAAAACAAGATAGACTTGTTTGTTGCTGCCACCTTGACCGATGGGAAGGGTAGGTCCAAATTTAATATCCGACTGCCAAAGCTTATTTCGATGAGATTGTTGGAACCGTCGAGCGGCCCCCGCTGTTGATTGGTAGAGCCGCATTTGCCGAGAACTATAGCCGCGTTCCGTCAATCTTTCCTGCAGTGTTGACCGCTTGATTTCGCCGGGTTTGGCTCGTCCCTCCCACTCCAGAATTTGGATAATCTGCCGGACACTTCGTTGAGGTGCTTCTCTCCTGAGCAGGATGGCTTCCTCCACTAATTCATGTCTCAATGTGCGCTCCATCGAGCTGGCCTGCTTACGACTGGGCTTAAGCCCCTCGATTCCGCGCTCTCGATAGCTACCTAGATAGCGACGGATCGTTCTTTCTGAGAGTCCACTTTGCTTACAGATCTGTTTTTTCACTTCAGTCGCTCTGGCGGCATCCAGATCACCGGATAACAGTGGGGCGATCAGCTGGAAACGTTGAGAGGCCATCTCGTCCAGCTTTCTAGAATCTCTCATCATACATCTCTCCTCGTTTTAACCTTCATTATGAAGTTTAAACAGGAGTCAGCCGGACAAGAATGCAGAACGGGTCTGTACCCAAAGATGAACATTAACGATCGGTCTGGCCATTCTAGCCAGCCAGCCCGGCGCATTGCCGAATAACCGTCCAATTCTTTCGAGTGCGGTCAGTGACTCCATGGACGAAGGAGCCACCGGGGCAGAATCCATTTGTTGAAAGCGGAGAAGGATCGAATGAAGGCAGGCCAACCAGTAATCGATGAACTCAAGGAACCAGCGGTTCCACCGATATAGCGTTGAATTGTCTGCAGCGACATCATTTTTGTGAGGCTGGGAAATGGCTTTTTCAAAACAACGAGACTCATAACGTTTATAAGGAATAAGCAGATCAGGAAGTTCATGATGAATCTTGGAACAAGTGACACAGCACAAACGACGAATCCGCAACGAAACACACTTTCCCGAGTCTTCTATGTATTTTCTCAACCGGCTTCCAATAACTTTAAGTTTTCCTCCGCAACAAGGACAAGGCACCTTTCCCGCACCCTTAACAGAAAACACCCGTTGATTGGTTATCAACAAGGCTATAGTCTGATATAATAATCATATTATTGGTTTAGGGGTATCCCTCGTGTAGGTCGCATTACACGATAAAAGGGATACCCTTTTCCTTTCGCAAAATAAGTGCCAGCTATAAAGTCCTACGGACATTATAGCTGGCACTTATTGGACAGGCAATCCCGTCAACTTTCGGCCAAAATCAGGCATCAATAACAAAATGGCTTTTTCAAAGCAACGGGACTCATAACGTTTATAAGTAATAAGCAGATCAGGAAGTTCATGATGAAATTTTGAAACAAGTGACACTGCACAAACGACGAATCCGTAGCGACGCACACTTTCCCGCACTCTTAACGGAAAACACCCGTTGATTGGTTATCAACAAGGCTATAGTAAGCCTGATTATTGGTATAAATCACCTGAAATGCAGGTTGAAAGAAAAAGATGAAAAGCATGTTGAAAAAAATTTCCGGGCAAATCATGATTATTACGGCTGCCCTGGTACTTTTCTTTGCACTTCTTACACCAGCTTTAACGGATGCCGCATCACTGAAATATCAGTATACTGCGTATACGTTAAGTACGGCGCCTTATCACAGAAGTGCCAGCGGAAAGAGCAGAATACTCGGTCATATTTCAAAACACAAGAATGTTAGCGTCTATAAATACTCGAAGAGCTGGTATACGGTCAAATACGCAAATCACTATGTGTACATTTATAAAAAGTATTTAAAAAAGGGCAAATACGTTGCGCCAAGAAGTTCAGCGCAAACCTTGTCCGTTCAGACAATCAGTGTTAGTCAGAACTGGTCGAAGTTAAGAATTGTGAACAATTCCAGGTATTATGATGTAAAACTTGGAAAAAAAGGAGATTCCGGTCGTAAAATTTACGGAAGAATGAACGTAGCACTAAATAAGGTAAAGATTAAAACGTACAAGACAAGTGGTGCGAGGTACACATTCAGAACTTATGCCTGGCTTCCTTTTCTTGATAAACATTATAAGAGCAGCATTTCTTCTCCTATAAAAGACGGGCAGCTGACTAATCCACAAAGTTTTGTTGTCCTTGGTGGTAATCTGTATACGACCTGGTCGACTTTCACCAATCAAGGATATATTACAAAGTTTCCAATGAAGCTGCCGTCCGGTATGGCAAGGAAAAATGAAGATTTCCGGTCTGCCTATTGGTATAAATATGTGGATCCGAATAAGTCAAAAAAATACGCCGGGTACGTGAGAAACGGCTACAGGGCGGCCGGTGCCGACAGTTTCTTCAATACGATGCGTATCAGCGGTCCGAAAACTATTGGACATGGGCAGACACTGTCGACGGATGGTCAGTCGCTCTACATGCTTCAGGATACGGATTTTGCACATTCAAACTTAAAGGGAACCGGAAAATACATCACTTTGGTTCGCTACGACAAGAACATGAATATGAACAAACAATGGAAGTTCAGACTGAGAAACAGCGCAACCAAAAATGAATACAATCCGCATACGCTGGCGATGATCGATGGCAGCCATTTCTATCTTGGACTGCCCGGTTCGCTGTCGGGAGGCTACAAAGCAAGCTATGTTATTCTCAAAGGTACCATTTCAGGCAGCAAAGTCTCCGTGAAACCGGCATTCAGAGTGAAGTATCCGATCGGCAAGTATTTTCAGGGGCTGACGTACAATAAGAAGAATCATCGTCTCTACATCAGCAGTGACAATACTTTTGTTGGCATCGATGTTCGTAACTATAAGTCATACAGTTCGAAAATACCGGTCAGCATGAATACCCGCGAAACAGAAGGAATGGCTTTCGACGGAAGCTACGGTTACATGTTGTTTAACTCCTATCCGGAATTGATCAGAACGAAATTTTAAGGATTTCATTATGATAATATCAAATACCCTACCGTACTAGATCAAGTAGATCCTTAGGACATTTGATGAAACAAAGTTAATCTGCAGTTAACAAAAAAGTACGAAAACAGCTCGATTCATTCCTTGCTGCTTCCGTACTTTAATTTTTAATGTGAAATGACCAGTTTTATGTTCTGTTGGGATTTTTCATTTTACATAGAGATATTTGGTGATAGACTTTCCGCCAATTTTAATGACTACGCGATATTTTCCTTTTTTTGTGTTCGTGCCCACACGCCATTTCCATGTAATTTTCCCGTTGCTGCCGGCATACTTTGTCCCGAGACCCTTGGCTTTGCTGGCACCTGAGCTGTAGTAGACTTTAATCGTGGCTTTTGTTCCTTTTTTAGCCGCAACTGTGACCGATGCATACTGGCCGCGTGACACGGTCAGTCCTCCTGATATTCGATAGGCTGTCGTTGGTTTCTTTAACGTATGAACCTGATATCGATAGCCGCCGGTTGTCACATATCCTTTGATTTTCCAGATCCCGAGTTTCTTTTTCTTTGCTGCGTTTTGGGCTGCACGAAGGGAGCTCAAATGCTGAGTGTTCGGCTTGTAAACGTAAGCGACCCGGGCATAGCCGGCACGGATAACGTCATAGTTATAGAGGTGCCCTCTGGCTGTATAGATGAAGGCCAGTAAGCGATGATACTTGTCGTACCGATGCCCTTTCACCCCTTCCTGAAGGCGGATATGACTGCCGACAGGAAGCTCTTTCTTTGCAAAGGCTGAGGCGGTCGGCCCATATGGTTCAACACCATATCGCGGATCATGTGTCTCCGGTGTGTCAATCAGCAGCATACGTATCTCCACTTTTTTACCATGAAGCCGGACGTAAATCGAGTCGCCGTCAACCTCTTTGGCTATAGTTGCAGCTACCGCCCCTTTTGGGTAGGATGCCGCCTGTGTGACGGCGGGAGCTGCAACCAGTGAAGAAGACAGGATCAGACTGAACGCCAGTGTTACTGTAAGCAATACTTTCCTAAGAGAATGCAAGATGTAATTCCCCCCAATAGATACTTTTCCATGTAACTCTCATCAAGAGTACACAGCAGGCGCACCCAGCTATCGGGTTTGAAAACGGTAGCTTAGTCTTTAATTAAGAGACAAAAGTGTGTATTTATGCTTTGAAAGTATATTTTATCCATCATAATGTCAAGAAAAATTTGATGTTTGCCATAAAAATAAGAATTTCATGGTAGTTCTTAATTCGAAATTCTGGTAGATTAAGGGATAGATATTTCCGTGGAGGAACTGTATGAGGAAAAAATATGCAAGACTATTGTTATTTCCGATGCTGATTGCTGCTTTCCTGATTTCATCAATAATCATAACAGGAGAACCATTAGTAGCTCATGCCTCAGGAGCTTTAGTCAAACACGCTTCCAGGACGATCACCATTCATTCAAAAGCGAGCAGTTCCAGCAAAGTCGTCGGGAAACTGCCGGCGAACGCACCTGTCTTTGTTTATCGTTCAATCGGAAGCTACTACCGGATCAATTATAAAAATAAAATTGCTTATACATACAAAAAGTATGTTGCCGGCGGGAGTCCGAAAGTGCGTTACACAGGTTATGCGGCGGATACGGTGTATCTGCACTCGATACTCACCGGAAAGACGATGAAAACCACACTCTACCTTGCGACGCCGATCAAGGTATATGCCAAACAGGGGCATTGGCTGACCATTGGTTATTCAGGTGGCTATCACGGCTATGCCGTGACCTATGACAGCCATGTGGTCCGCTATGCAAAAAGGGGAATCGATTTATTTTATGATCAGTCATCGGCTTCCGGTGGACTGGACTTTAAAAAAGTGAAACAGGCGGGCTTCCATTTTGCAATCATTAAAGCAAGCGAGGGAAAAGATTATCCGGTTGCAGGAACAAAATCTTATTTTGTTCAAGATGTTCAAAATGCCAGCAAAGCCGGTCTTAAGGCGCACGCGTACCATATGTTTGATGCGACAAAAATTAGTGACGCACAACTTGAAGCCGATCAGTTTGCGAGACAGATGAATCCTGTAAAGAAACTGCTTGGGTATGCTTTTGTCGATGTTGAATATAAGAATTTGACACACAATCAAACAGATCTTACAAATGAAGTTAATGCCTTTATTAACGAACTCAAGAAAAAGGGATATACACATGTGGGCATCTACTCAAACTATTATTATTATCAGGAAAGACTGATTCCTTCCAAGCTGCTGCTCAAAGGCAATCTACTCTGGATCGCGCGCTACAATGCAACACTCGGGATGAAAGCCGATGTCTGGCAGCATCGGGATACTAACTGCACGATAAAAGGCGTCAAGGGCAAATTTGATTTCGACCTGACTTATAACAGGGCAATCGGAGGATGATGCCTAAAGCAGATTGGGGATCAAATCCGCCGTGTATCAGATGATTATCAGAAACATTATATAGGGTAACAGCCCCTCCACGTAATCTGTTGACATGATTAAGATCCTTGATCAATGATCTTTCAACCTGCATTCCCGTGTATTTATACCAATAATCGAGTCTGATTCCTTTTAAATCAAGGTATTCAGGCTTTTTTACTGTTGCTTTAATGCCGACTTTCTTCTGGATGTTCACTTCATTCCTCATTAGAAGTCGATTGAATTTTGACGTAATCGAATGATTGTTCGGATTCGGATTAGGGTGATTACGGCCAACGAACTGTGCCAGGTGGTACATTCCGTTGGCCGTAATCAATCAGGGAGCCATATAATTTATTTTCGTGGTTTATTTTATTATGTCAAAAATAATCTTTTAAAATAAAATGGGATATATTAATGGCCCTTAAGTAATGCTGTTCAATATATTTTAACAATTAGGAATCATTAACTGGATAATTTATGCTATATTTAATTCATTAGTACCAGGTTCTTTATACCTATAATATGAGATTATGAGGAATAGGAGGAAAATTTTATATGGAAGAGACGGAAGAAAAGCCTGGAAGAAAGCGATCCATTCTCATTATTCTTGTACTTCTTTTGCTATTGGGCGGTTTTGGTACATATTTCACCATTCAGATTGTGAAACAGCATACGATTCAGCAGGAGCTGTCATTAGGTAATCATTACTACAAGGAACATAAGTACAAAGAAGCGATCATTGCTTATAAGAAGGTTTTGAGCATTGATCCGAACAATGTGGAAGCACGTATTGGTTTGGCAAAGTCTTACCTGGCGCTGAAGATGTACAAACCTGCAGTTCAGGTGCTGAAAGCAGGGATAAAGTTGTTGCCCGATGAGCCCAGGCTCTATCTCGGGTTAAGTGATACCGATCTGGCACGCGGTGATGTGCTGGCAGCGATCCGTGATCTTGACAATGGGTATTCGAAAACGAAAGATGGCCAGTTCGCAGATAAATTAGGGCAAATGAGCCAGAGCATTTCCATTGAGTCGGACAAAAATAATGTTCAGATCGGCACGTCGGCTCATCTCAAGACAATTTATAAAAAATCGCCTGATGCCAAGGGAGAACTTGTTGAGGCCAGCTGGTCGCTGATCCCCGGTGATCTGGGGAACCTGTCTTCGAAGACGGGGAAACAGAATACATTTACGGGCAATAAAAATGGTGATGAGTCCGTAATGGCAAAAATGGGCTCGATTTCGGAACAGAAGAATATAAAGGTCAGCAAGCATGTTCTCACATCACTTCAGATTCAGACATCCACGACACAGGCGACGCCGGGTCAGCGAATCCAGCTGAAAGCAGTCGGGAAAGATGCAGATGGGAAAACATTCAGCGTTAATCCGCTTTGGTCTGTTACCAGCGGTGCGGGTGATCTCTCTGCTCAGGAAGGAGAGACCGTATATTTCTCATCGGAACAGACAGGAACAGCAAAGGTCACAGCTGAAGCGAATGGCAAACGGGATACTGTAACCCTCGATGTAAATAAGGCACCGACACCGTCGACAGAAAATGCATCTGACGCTGCGGCAGCCACCGGGTCGACTCAATTGGAACAGCCGGCACAGTCTTCTCAACCTGTTGCTGCGACACAAACAACACAGCTCTCCCAAACCGCGGCGGCAACAACTGGTACGGATGTGCTTCATCCGCAATCCGGTTCGGCTACACGGCCCGTCACAGCAACACCGCAACCCGTTGCGACACAGCCGATCGCTTCAGGAGGAACAACCACTCATTCTTTGACGGGATCGCAGCCGACAGCTGCTTCCCCGGTTGGTCCATCTGCGCCGGCATCATCACCAGTTGCAGCAACGCCGCAGCCTGTTCCTTCAAATCCGGAGCAGCCGGCGCCGACACCGCAGCCAACCGGCGGCATTTCAGGAACAATTACGGATGCACAGAGTGGAGCGCCTGTCTCTGGTGCCACAGTGCATGTGTTAAATGCTGATGGTTCAGAAGCAGCATCTGGGACCACCGATCAGAACGGGAATTACACAATCGCAGCTTTGAAACCGGGAACCTATACGGTTAACTATTCAGGAACAGATTATGTCACGAAGAGTGAACAGATAACAGTGATGTCCGGAGCGACGACGTCGCAAAATGAAACGATCATCAAACAGGGACAGGCAGCTTTCCAGGTTGTTTTGACCTGGGATGCCGAGCCGGATGATCTGGATTCCCATCTTGCATGGGTCGACGCAAGCGATCCTTCGACTACAAATCAAGTTTATTATGGCAATACGGCGGTACAGGACAGCAATGGCACAACATTGGCAGAACTGGACCATGATGATACGGATGCCTACGGACCTGAGACAATAACAAGTTTCCAGGAAACGCCCGGTACCACTTACAGATATTTCGTTTATAATTTTTCACATGGTAATGATACAGAGTTAAGCCAGAGTCAGGCGGAAGTAGAATTGTACCGTGACGGCCATCTTGTGAAGACGCTGAACGTCCCGACAACAGGTAATGGCTATGTATGGCACGTGTTTGAGATAACGGACGGCACCATAAGAATCATCAATACGATCGATGCTTCAGATCCGGATTATAGTGAAAGCTTAAGTGATCCGGAGACAACGGCAGATTCAGGCGACACAGGCAGTTCAGCACCGGCAGCCGCGGACTCAACAAATAGTGCGACCACGGATTCAAGTTCATCAACAGCACCATCAGCATCTGCAGACAGTTCTGATCCGTCACAGTTGGAGTCAGACAGCTCGTCACCGGCAGCAGCGACATCGAGTCAGCCTTCTGATGATGGGAATAGTTCATCAACTGCAGCGGCTTCGCAGCAGCCAAGTGACAGCAGCTCAACTGCTGCATCTTCTTCGGCTCCTGTTGCTCCATAACTTAAACGTATTAAAGAATTCTCTGGGACCAGCTTTCCAGAGAATTTCTATATCTACTTAAAAATCAGAGAGGGAAGAGACCATGACACGTTTCAGAAAAATCATTGCAGTACTTCTGATAATACCACTTGCAGCATTTACCGTGCAGTTTTCCGGAACAGCTCAGGCAGCAGAAAAAGCAGTAACATTCAAAGATAAAAATCTGGAACAATCCGTTCGTAAAGCAATCGACAAACCGGTTGGTACGATTTATCAAAGTGACGTAAATAATTTGAAGACACTGGATGCCAGTGACAATCACATCAAGGATCTGAATGGTATTGAGAATCTGTCCAGTCTCACCGATTTGCGACTGGAGAACAACTTGATTTCCGATATTACGCCACTCCAGAAGCTTAAGGACCTTCAATCTCTGGATTTAACGAATAACCAGATTCAATCAATCACACCGTTGCAAAACCTGGACAAGATGGAACGGCTCTTCCTGAGTGACAACCAGATTCAGGACATCGATGATCTGAACAATTTATCACGGCTGAATACCCTGATGCTGGAGAATAACCAGATTAAGTCGATCAATGGGATCAATAAATTAAATAAGCTCGTCAATCTGCATCTCGACAGCAACAAGATCGAGGATTTGTCCGCAGTACAGCAGCTGCTAAATTTGAAGGTACTGCGTGCAGCAGATAACAACATTTCCGATGCTTATGCTTTGACCAAACTTTCTGATTTGAGAGTGCTCGATCTTTCCAATAACCCGGTCGTCTTGCTGAAACCGCTAAGTAATCTTACAGAGCTGCGTGTGCTTGATCTTTCCCATTCCCGGGTTAAAGAACTTGATCCATTGCGCGGACTGACCAGAATTCAGGTGCTCGATCTGAACGACGATAAGATTCAAAATATCGGTCCGCTGGAAAATCTGACAAGTTTAAAAGAATTAAAATTGACTGGCAATCAGATCAATGACTTTTCTCCAGTTGAAAGTGTCTATCAGACACTGGATCATAAAGATTTTTCAATGGGTACGGAGAAATCTGGTACAAAGCCGGCCCAGAGTTCAAATAATTTCATCCTTTATGCGCTGCTGGCCATCATTCTGGTTCAGTTTGCAGGATTATTTCTCGTCTTCTTTAATACGAAGAAGAAATATCAGGGTTAAAGTACCTCAGTTTGAAATAGAGCGGATATAGGGGAGAGAGCAATGTTAGATCAAGCAGCCAATGCACGTAAAGGCGTGCTGAATATTTATATCGATAACGCATTGGTCAATTCATATGAGTTCGGTTTGGCCTCAGATAAAGTGCTGACACTGGGCCGAGGCACGGAGAACACCATTGAAATTCACTCCCCGATTGTTTCTTTGCACCATGCAAAGGTTGAAGTTCACGATGGACACTGTTCGATTGTTGATCTGGACAGCACAAACGGGTTGGTGATCAATGGCAAGCGGATCAAGAATCAAGAATTAAAGAATGGTACACAGATTTTGATCGATGATCCGGAACATCATCATGATAAAGGTGTTTTTATTCTTTTTTCATTGCTCGATGAAGGGGTCGGCGAGAAATGGAATGAGCTTTATTTAAAACCGGATCAGACCGTAATGATCGGCCGGGATCATTCAAATGCACTGGTCATCGCCGAGGGACCGGTATCGAGGAAACATGCTGAGATTCATTTGGGCAGTGGAGGATTCAGTATCCGCGACTGCAACAGTACGAACGGCACCTTCGTGAATGGAAAACAGATCCGGTCAAGCGTTCAATTGAAACCGCATGATGTGATCATGATCGGCCGGACAAAATTTATCGTTCAAGAAAATAAGCTGATCTACAACACGAATATTCACGGCCTGCAGCTGGATGCGATTGCCATCTCAAAAACCGTGGAGGAATCCCACGGCCTGTTTAAGAAAAAAGTCCGTAAGAAAATCCTCGACAACATCACAATCAGCATCAAACCAGGTGAACTGGTAGCACTTGTCGGCGGCAGCGGTGCGGGAAAGTCAACATTCATGGATACGCTGAATGGGTTCCGTCCGGCAACAGAAGGCGGCGTGCTGGTGAATGGTGATGATTTCTATGCGAACTTCAATGCCTATAAAAATATTATGGGCTATGTGCCGCAGCAGGACATTGTCTATGAAGAACTGACCGTCAGCGAGATGCTGACTTATGCTGCACGACTGAGAATGCCTGAAGATTCCAGCAAGGAAGAAATCACAGCACGGGTTCGCCGTGTTGTAATCGATGTCGAGCTCGATGGCAAAGAGAATCTGGTCATTCGAAATCTGAGCGGCGGGCAGCGCAAACGTGTCAGTATTGCGGTGGAACTAATTGCCGATCCGAAACTGTTCTTTCTGGATGAGCCGACGTCGGGGCTGGATCCCGGTATGGAGCGAAACATGATGCGTCTGCTTCGGAAACTCTCAAATACCGGAAAGACAATCATTTTGATCACCCATGCGACGGCAAATCTCTATCTCTGTGATAAAGTGGTTTTTCTCGGCACCGGCGGAAAGCTCTGTTATTTCGGACCACCGAAAGGCGCACTGGAATTTTTCAATGTGGATGGATACACCGATGTATATGATCAGACAGGCGAACGTGCCGCTTACTGGCAGAAAAGGTTTCTCAAATCGCAGTACTACTCCTATGTGCATCACATGGCACCATCCGGTGAAAGTGCCAGACAGAAGTTGATCACCATCCGACGGAGCGCACTGCGTCAGTTCAGAATCCTTCTCGAACGGTATTTGAAACTGACATGGGTAGATCATGCACGCTTTTTCCTGCTCATACTTCAGGTACCGGCGATTGCCTGGCTGCTTGGATTTGTTGGAAATCATCATTCATTTGATTATTATGAGACCAGTAAGGAAGTCATCTTTACGGCAGCATCTTCAGCTGTCTGGATTGGTTTGCTAAATTCTATTCAAGAGATCACTAAGGAACAGGTGATCTATAAGCGGGAACGGATGGTCAATCTGAAGATCTGGCCCTATCTCATGTCGAAGATGGGCATTCTCGGTGTACTGGCGGCGGTGCAGTCGGTGCTGTTTGTCTGGATTCTGAATTACGTCATTCCGTTTCCAAAGCAGAGTCTGATCGGCAGTGTTTCGCTTGAAGTCATGATCACCTTCTTTCTTACGGTCTTGGCTGCAACGGCGATGGGATTAGTTGTCTCCTGCCTTGTTTCCAATTCAGACCGGGCGATGAGTCTGGCTCCGCTGCTGCTGATTCCCCAGCTGATGTTCAACGGACTGGTCTTCGATCTGAAGAAATGGAGCGATCTGATTTCAAATCTGGCGATCAGCAAATGGGCTTCGCGTGCGATGGCGATATCCTTTAATTTGAACAATGTGCCGATGAAGATTGAAACCAAGGCGGCGGTTCCGCCCAGGGATCTTCCCGTCTATTTTGATCATCGAATGAATCTGCTGTGGCAGAACTGGCTGATCCTGATCGGATTTGCTGTGGTCTGCCTGATTCTCAGCAATGTGCTGCTCAAAAGAAAAGACAGCCAGTAAAATGCAGGGGGGGAGCAATATGTCAAATAATTTAACACTGATCTATCTCATTATCGGGGTTGCTCTTGTGGCGAATGTGATACTGATTATTGCCATCATGAGAAGGAAGAATACCGAAAGACCGGAAACAGCGGTGTCCCTGTATCAGAAGCTGCAGGATTCTGAAACCGGTCAGGACGAAGACCGCTCAAAAACAACGGCACTATCAGACGTACAAGCACAGCAGGTTGAGAAAGCCCGGAAGTCCATGCCGATTCCGGAAAATCGTGAAGAAGAAAAAACGGAAATGCTGCATCCGATCAGCAACCTGTCCCCAAAAATCAAGGGGGACATCAAAAATGCGGGCCCGGAAGATGCCACGATGCTGCTCAGCAAGGATGAAAGTATTCCGCCGCTTCAGAAGCAGGCGAAGAGGACCATCGACTATCAGATCGGCAGTGAAAAAGAACAATACTCCTGGACAGGCAGTGAGCCGGTCCGGATCGGAAGAGATCCGGATCAATGTGATCTGGTCATTGCCAATGACGGGTATGTTGGGCGTGTTCATGCGTTGATATATACCAAATCAGGGAAATACTATCTCGTTGACCTGGACAGTAAAAACGGGACATACATCGAATCCCGTCAGGTGAAAGGTCAGGAGGAACTTGCTGCTGGTCAGTACTTTAAAATCGGCAAGACAGAATTAGTCGTGAACTGACGGGGGATGGAAACATTGAGTGAGGAACAGGTAGATGAGACGCTGCGTATGAAGCCCTTTGTCCGATATGGGGCGGCGACTGAGAGGGGCATTCGGTCGGAAAATCAGGACAGCTATCTTGCGAGACCGGAACTCGTCATGGCGACCTTTGCGGTTGCCGACGGTGTCGGCGGGCATCAGTTCGGCGGACAGGCAAGCCGGCTGACCATTGATGCGCTGAACAGCGAGCTGGATTCGAACCGGGATTATTCTCCGGATTATGTCACGTTGTTAATGAAAAAGAAGTATGAACAAATCAATACATATATTTTTGAAGATGCCTGGAAGCGAAATGTTGTGACAGCGACAACACTGTCGATGCTGAATATTTTTAAAGACAGCATGATCCTGAGCAATGTCGGCGATACCAAAGTATTCAGAATCCGTGATGGTGAAATTCACTGCATTTCAGACATTCAGACAGCCGCATGGGAAGAATTTAAGGATGGAAAAATCAGGCGCGAAGAAATTGAGTCTAACCCGTACCGTCATGTGCTGACTCAGGCGCTTGGGGCCGATAAGACGATTCAGCCCTATATGAAAACAGAAGCGACCCGATCTCTGGATATCTATCTGATTTGCTCGGACGGTTTATACAACTTCATGGCGTCTTCACGGCTTCTGCAAATATTTGATCACTCAGTTTTGCTGAGTAATAAACAATTGGAAGCATTGTGCATCCAGTGTGTTCATGAAGCACTGGTTAATCAGAGCGATGATAATGTAACGCTTCTGGCAGTGCAGATCGTCTGATTCGGAGGTGAACCATGTTGGATTTGAAGATCGGTCAGATATTTGAAGATAAATATGAAATTTTAAAAGTACTTGGACAGGGCGGGATGGGCAAAGTCTATCTGGCACGCCATGTCAAATTAGGAACGCTCTGGGCGATTAAGCAGGTAAACAAAGAGTCGGATGTCTCCGTTGATTTGCTTGCCGAGCCCAATATCATGAAACAATTGAATCATCCCAGACTGCCAAGAATCTTTGATATTGTCGATACTTCAGAAGCTATATTCATCGTTGTTGACTATGTCCAGGGTGAGTCACTGGATAAGGTGCTGAAGCGAGCCGGGAAAATTCCCGAACCGGTTCTGGTGGCGTGGGCGAAACAGATCTGTGACGTATACATCTATCTGCATGAGCATCAACCGCACCCGATTATCTACCGGGATATGAAACCTTCAAACTTGATGGAGACGCCGGATGGCGAAGTCCGTGTCATCGACTTCGGTATTGCCCGTGAATATAAGAAAGAATCGAAAACAGACACCCAGGTACTCGGCACCAAAATTTATGCGGCTCCGGAACAATACGGCAGTGCGCAGACGGATGAACGCTCGGACATTTACAGTCTGGGTGTTACTCTTTATCAGCTGGCGACAGGCGAGTCACCTAATGCAGCGATTCTCAGCAAACCGATTCGCAAAGTGCTTCCGGAAAGTTCGGAAGGCCTTGAGGAAATACTCGGAAAGATGCTGAAGCCGGATCCGGCCGAACGCTATCAGACGGCGCGTGAGCTGCTGGACGACTTCAGTAACATCGAGAAAATGTCGTCGCGATACAAAAAGGCACGTAGGAAAAAGTCCGAGAAAGTCGGCGCTCTAATTGTCAGCGTTCTCGTCTTTTTTGCCCTCACCCTGTCCGGATTCTCGCAGGTCAAAGCGGAAAATCTGAAAAACTATCAGACACTGGTCAAGCAGGGGACCGCACTTGCGGCTGCTTATCAGTACGGGAAAGCGCAACGTCTGTTTGATGAAGCCATCCACCGCGAGCCGCATGAACTGGGTGCTTATGAGGGGACGGCGGGAAGCCTCTATCTTCAGAAGAAATATGATGAGGAAATCAAGTACATTCAGACAGTGACTAAAAATATTCCTGGGAGCGCCAAGGATCCCCGGCTGATCTATGAACTGGGAGCAGCCTGTCTCGAAAAGAAAGACTACGAGAATGCGATTACGCTGCTTCGTAAAGTCTCCGCTGCGTCTCCCAAAACGACGGTCTATCAGCGGGATCTTGCGGTGGCATTGGCCAGGGCTAAACAGCTCAGCGCTGCGAATTTAGTGCTGCAGAAGATGAATAAGGAACACATTGCTGATGAAGTGACCTGGTATGTGCAGGCGGAAATAGCCAGCGCCAGTGGAAACGATACTCAGGCAGCGGCTCAGTATAAAAAAGTATTAACCAGAGGAAATGATCCGTCTCTGAAACTGAGAAGCGTTCTGGCATTGGCTGATTTATATAAAATACATGCATCAGCACTGCATGACCAGCATCTTGATCAGCGGATTGCCATCTTGAAACAGGGATTGCAGGAAATTAAGGGTCAGGATGCGATGCAGCTTACGGAGATGCTTGCCGAAGCCTATCATGAAAAAGGCTCAGCCGGCCAAAACCGTAACGGGTTCAACAAATTATCGGTCAATCTGTTCAAACAGTTAATTGCCAATGGGTACGAGCGGCCCTATCTCTACCGCAACATCGCGATTATCTATCAGGAAATGAACGATTATAAAGGCAGTGAAAAAGTGCTGCTTGCGATGAAGAAGAAATATCCGACGGAGTACACGTGCTACATTCAGCTTGCTCTGCTCTACGCCGATATGGAAAACAGCAAGCCTGCAGCCAAAAGGAATTACAGTAGAGTCGTGAAGAATTACCAGCTTGCATTAAAGTACAGTCCGGACGGCGCCAATGATCCGGAGCTTGCACCGCTGAGTCATCTGATCGACGAGTTGAAAGCTAATCACTGGATAAAATAGGCTTAAAGCCTAGTGGTAATATGTCAAGACCCTAAAAATAGGGAATTGGAAATTTTTCAAAGCCTTTATCCAAAAACGCTTAAAAAAGCGTACACAAATCAAGCTCTACAATGATTAACAAAAATTACCATATGGTGTAGAGCCGTCATCGAAGGGATGTGATAAAAACCGTGGGACTCACGTCCTCCCTTCAGGGGGTGTGTACAATTGGTTGGTGCTTAGTAGCGAATACACCAACCGTACCAGTTTTCTTGCGGTTAAGACGAGTGCGCGTTTATGTTGATGCCGAGTCACTTCTCTGTACTTCTTCTGGTAAAAAGCCTGATA
>NZ_KB899058.1 GCF_000377985.1 Sporolactobacillus vineae DSM 21990 = SL153 | reverse complement strand
CGGAGTTGCTCGGGTTTTCCTAACCGCTTCATTTGTCGGAGTATTGCCGAAGCCTGATTAGGCATCATCCCGATATAATCCGGCTGGCGCCGGCCTTCCGGAGCGACCGCCATGGCAATCTTATCCTTAGAAACATCCAAACCGACGTAAATTATGTTATGATTCATTATGCTAGCTCCCTTCGCGTTGTGGCTCTGTTTGAAGTCCTTGATGCATTTTTATTGTACTTCAATCAACCCACGTTGCTGCGATAGTGGGGCTAGTTTCGTTCATTATAACTTTAAGCGGAATAGGATCAACTTCGTCCTGATTAGGATCGACTTTTCCCTGATTAGGATCAACTCTAGCTGTTCATAGATCTATCACATTAATCATCTCATCGGGAACTGAGCGGAGCGGCAACCTGTTTCGTCATCGGCGAGACAGGAAGGGAAATCATTGTTAAAATGAAACCATTGTCTGCTGTCAGGAGCACTGAGATACATTAGAACACTTTTCCTGACGGATCTTGATGGTTTCAGAAAAAAGAACAGAAGGGTGAAGTTGTGTGGAGAGAGAGAAATTAAAGAGAGGCCTTAGTGCGCGCCATATTCAAATGATTGCACTGGGCGGCACGATCGGTGTGGGTTTGTTTATGGGTTCGGCCAGTACGATTCAGTGGACGGGTCCGTCCGTGCTGCTCGCTTATGCGATCAGCGGCCTGTTTATTTTCTTTATCATGCGGGCGATGGGGGAAATGTTATACGTTGAGCCGAGCACCGGATCATTTGCGACATTCGGGCGCAAGTATATTCATCCGCTGGCGGGTTATCTGACGGCGTGGAGCAATTGGTTCCAATGGATCATCGTCGGCATGTCCGAAGTGATCGCCGTAGGGGCCTACATGAAATTCTGGTTCCCGGAGCTGCCGGCCTGGATCCCAAGTGTCCTCGTGGTCATTATTCTCGGCACGGCGAATTTGGTTTCCGTCCGGTCGTTCGGCGAATTTGAATTCTGGTTTGCGATGATCAAGGTCGTGACCATCATCTTGATGATTATTGCCGGAATCGGACTGATTTTCTTCGGGTTCGGCAATTCGGGCAGAGCGATCGGTTTATCGAATCTCTGGGCACACGGCGGCTTTTTCACAAAGGGATGGGAAGGCTTTTTCTTTTCATTATCGCTTGTCGTCGCTGCTTTCCAGGGGGTCGAGCTCATCGGCATTACGGCCGGTGAGGCGAAGCATCCGCAAAAGACGCTGGCCCGTGCGATCCAGAACATTATCTGGCGCGTTCTGATTTTCTATATCGGGGCAATCTTTGTCATTGTCACCGTCTATCCGTGGGATCAGCTTAATGAACTGGGCAGCCCATTTGTCATTACATTCTCTAAAATCGGTATTACCGCTGCGGCGGCGATCATAAACTTTGTTGTCATTACAGCTGCCATGTCCGGGTGCAACAGCGGTATTTACAGTGCCGGACGGATGCTTTATACGCTCGGTGTATTCGGACAGGCGCCAAAAAGTTTCAAAAAAGTCTCCGGGAACGGTGTACCGCTGTATGGCACGATTGCGGTGCTCATCGGTCTGGCCATAGGGGTTGTTCTGAATTTTGTCGCACCGCCGAAAATCTTTGTGTACGTTTACAGTGCGAGTGTCCTTCCAGGCATGGTTCCCTGGTTCGTTATCCTGATCAGCCAGCTCCGGTTCAGAAGGATTAAGGGAGCTGAGTTGCGGGAGCACCCATTCAGAATGCCGCTTGCACCTTTTTCAAACTATCTGACGATTGCCTTTTTAATTGTCGTATTAGTCGGGATGTGGTTCAACCCGGACACGCGGCTGTCGCTGATTGTCGGGATTATCTTTCTTTGTCTCGTGGTTGCCTGTTACTATGCATTTGGTATATACAAACGGGATAACACGTAAGATCTGAACCATCAGGCGCCGTCCGGAGACGAGAAAATCTGAGCGCCAATCACTGGCAGCAATCCTCTTAAATCAGGATGGTTCACAAAATATCTTTCTCGTGCCTGATTATGCTATTCGATTGATTCAGAAGATTATCATTTATGATAAGATAAACGTATTAAGGATATTATCAATACGAAAATGGAGGCAGAGAGATGAGGAAATACGCAATCATTGGCATTGGCCACGTTGGCGCGGCAGTTGCCTACACTCTGGTCAGTAAGGGTATTGCGGATGAACTGACGATTATCGACACGAATGAGAAGCTGGCCCGTGCCGAGCAGCTGGATTTGCAGGACATGCAGGGTCGAATCGACACGCGGACGATCATTAAGATCAATGATTACAGCGAGCTGGCTGATACGGACATTCTGTTCATCACGGCCGGCAATATTCACGCCTATGAAGAACCGCAGGCACAGGGAAACCGTTGGGCAGAATTTACATATACAAAAGAAATTGTCAAAGACATTGCCCCGAAGATTAAGGCATCCGGTTTCCATGGTGTCGCGATTGATACGATGAATCCTTGCGACGCGATCACACAGTATTTACAGGAAAATACAGGACTCAGCCGGCAGCAAATCTTTGCGACCGGAACGTTCCTGGATACCGCCCGGATGCAGAAAGTCGTCTCGGACAAATTTGATGTCGACCCGAAGAATGTGTCCGGTTATGTCTACGGTGAACACGGCGAATCCCAGTTTACAGCCTGGTCGACGGTTCAGGTAAACGGTCTGGCTGTGACCGAACTGGCCAGGCAGCGCGGCCTGGATCTGACTGCACTGGAAGAAGCCGCACGTCGCGGCGGCTGGGAAGTTTATGTCGGCAAGCATTATACAAACTGGGCGATCGCGACCTGCGCCGTAAAACTGAGCCAGGCTGTACTTGCTGATGCCAGAGCGGCATACATCTGCTCCTGTTACAGCGAGAAGTACGGCACCTATGTCGGCCAGCCGGCGATCATCGGCAAGCATGGTGTTGAAGAAGTCACCACGCTGCCGCTGACTGATGAAGAGGAAGCAAAATTCAAACATTCTGCGGATACGATCAAGGAAAAATTCCAGCTGCTGGACAAACAAACCAACTGATCGTTTCCCACAAAATAGACATGGAACATCTGAACACCGGTGGCAGAAATCCAGAGACACAATCTGCCGCCGGTGTTTCTGTGGTATGGTTTTCTCCTTTAAGAAATAGTTTTCAAGTAGGGCTTGTCATGACACTTTTTTTAAGCCTGTGAGTGAAACATTTTAACCTCTGTGCACGTATTGATGTGTATCGTGTCCGAATACTTGTCAGCAAGGCCAAGAGAGAAAACAGGGGGTGCAGGCCATTGTCCGCACAAAAGCTGAATGCAGCAACTGAATATGAAAATTTTCGGGAAATGGTTTACGGCAGTGCGCTGAAGTTTGCGAAAAAAACTGCTTTTCAGATAAAAATAGGAAACGGTCACTATAAGTATGTCACGTATTCACAGTTTAAAGAGGACTACAGGGCGCTTGGCACGCATTTTCTGAATGCTCGTCTGCAGGGAAAGCGCATTGCTGTGATCGGTAAAAACAGTTACCCGTGGGTGCTGCATTATCTGTGCGCGGCGACGGTCGGCGCAGCTGTTGCGATTGATCGCGAGCTGTCGCCGGAAGATATGCGCGACTTTATTGCTTCCGCCGGCTGTTCGGCGATCTGCGCGGACGCCGAAATACTCGAACGCCTGAAGCCGCTGGTCGGGAGCGGTCTATTGCTCCTGTCGCTGCAAAGAAATCTGCCGGCGATGCCGGTGAACGACCGCCGGATTGACAGGCTTCCGGTTAGGGAAGAGGACATGAGCGTTCTGATTTTCACTTCCGGTACGTCCGGGCATTCCAAGGGTGTCTGTCTGTCGCAAAAGAACATTTGCGCGAATATCTTTTCCACGTCAAGAATCGTGAAAGTGACATCCCGAGATAAGACGCTATCGATTCTGCCCCTTCACCATACTTATGAATGTACGCTAAACTGCCTGCTGATCCTGTCGCGTGGCGCCTGTATCGCCTATGCAGACAGCCTGAATGCGATCCGCCGCAATATTCTTGAATACCATCCCACGATACTTGTGGTCGTTCCTGCGCTGCTTGAGCTTGTTGACAAACGGCTTCAGGCAACCATCATCAAAGGCTGTCCGGAAAAATATCGATCAAGCTTCGAAAATTTCTCGATTTCAGAGGCTCTCGGGAAACTGCCTGTATATTTACGAATGATCATTCGTCATAAGGTGAAAAAAGCTCTGGGGGGTAAAATTCACACGTGCATTGTCGGTGCCGCAGATCTGTCCCCGGATGTTGTGGAAGACTTTCTCGCCCTCGGCATCCGCCCTTTGCAGGGTTATGGGCTTACTGAATGCGCGCCGCTCCTGGCCGGCAACAACGATTTCTATTTCAATCCGTCGTCCACCGGCGTGGCCGTTCCCGGTGTTGAATTGAAGATCGATCACCCCAATGCAGCCGGTGTCGGGGAAATTCTCGCAAAAGGCGATAATATCATGCTTGGCTATTACAATGATCCCGAAGCAACGGCCGGCGCCTTTCGCAACGGTTATTTCTGTACCGGTGATTTGGGCTGTCTGGACAAGGATGGCTTCTTGTATATCAAAGGCCGGATGAAGAACGTGATCGTTACCGCCAATGGCAAGAACATTTATCCGGAGGAACTGGAAGCGCGGCTCCTGGAAAAGAAGTCGATCAGCGAGGCACTGATTCTTTCAGGGAACTCTCGTCAGGGCGAGACCTGTGTCAAAGCCAAAATCTTTCCGAATTTTGACAATATCGCCGGTATTCTCGGTCACCTGCCGACGAAAGAAGAAATCTATGCGAATATCAAATCGATCATCGATGACGTCAACAATAAAATGCCCGGCTACAAGCACATTCGCATGTTCGAAGTGCTTGAAAAGGAATTTGAGAAAACCACGACACGAAAGATCTTGCGCTATGGGCGGAACTTAGCATGATGATCTAGGAAATCTAAATCGATTTGAAGCATCCCGGCAATTCCTGTGGTTGAGGAATGGTCGGGATGCTTCTTTGTCTGATGAGCATTCATCACCGGATGTAAATTGATACGGAAACATTCCTTTTCCCAGGTTTGGTCTCCGTAATCATTTGGGTGCATCAATCAATAAACTTTTTACCGCAATCAGGGGGAATGTATCCTGAAGCGAGCTCAAGCGAAAAAAACAGACCAGTTTAACAGAGCTTTTCAAAAGAACCTCTCCGTAAAAATGATAAAACCGATGAACGATACTAACTTTTAATATTGGCCAATGAAAACGTGAGCCCGTAATCATCTTCCGGATAAAGTAAAATTTGGTTTAAGAAAGTAACTCTTTAATGTAACATACCTTACAGTTTTATGGCAAAAGAGATGAACAGGCATTTCAAAGAGGGAGGACAGCGAAAATTTGAATATGGAACTGATGGGCATCTGGTTTTGAAGAAAATACCTGTTAATCTGCGACAAAACATGCGGAAATTACTGATTTTTACGACTTCAAGATATGGTATAGTATCACTGAAATTTTAATACGGTGTCCGTCTGGTGAAAAAAGTAGAGCATCAATCGCTTGTCCATCTGATTGACGCAATTGAAAAGAGGTTTCTAATGAAAGTAAAGCGAAGTATTAAAAATTTAATATTTGGTATAATCAGCCAATTTGTAGTTGTTGCTTTTGGTGTGCTTATTCCCAGACTGTTTCTCGTTCACTTTGGTTCTGAGGTGAATGGTCTTATCTCTTCAATCAGCCAGATTGTCGTTTACTTATCTCTGCTTGAAGCCGGTGTGGGTGCTGCATCTTTGCAGGCGTTATATCGACAAGTGGCGAATGCCGATAAGAAAAGCATCAACGAAATATTGTCGGCCACCTCTGATTATTATAAGAAAACGGGCGTGTACTATTTTCTATGTGTGATCGCTATCGCCGTTCTCTATCCTGTGTTTGTTCATTCCACAATAAGCTGGTCAACGACAATGCTTGTCATTTTACTGACCGGTCTGGGAGGCGCTTTTAATTATTACTTTCAGGGGACTTACAGTATTTTTGTAACGGCCATTGGAAAAAGCTATGTGGATACATTAATTGTTACAGTAATCAACATCCTTACCAGCATTTCAAGGATCATCCTGATTATTCAAGGATTTAATATCATCATCATCCAAGGCTCCTCGTATAGAGTGTAGACTCAAGAAAGAAATGAAAGCGGGGAGCGGTAAACAATGATTCAAAGACCTAAAGTATACGGCATTGATGTCGATCCGGAAACGCGCTGCGTCCATTACCATACGGAGCGGGATATTATTGCGATCAAATTCAAATGCTGCGGAACGTACTATTCGTGTTATCAGTGTCATCAGGCGCTGGCGGATCATCCGGCGGTTCCCTGGTCCCGTGAGGATTATGATGAAAAGGCCATCCTCTGCGGTGCGTGCGGCCGGGAGCTGACCATTCATGACTACATGACCTCCGGCTACCACTGCCCGTATTGCGGTGCAGCGTTCAATCCCGGATGTGCAAAGGATTATCCTTTGTACTTTGACGTGGAAGAGACGCCTCAGCAGGACTAACTGACGAGGATTTTTTGAAAAAAAACTGCCGCCCTGTACAGAGGCAGAGCGGCAGTTCGTGGCAGTTTTCACTGTTCAGTGTGTTTTGCTGTAGGCAGCTTCGTCTCTTGCTTCTTCGCGTAGACCGGAAACGGTTTGCTCGCGGCGCTGATTCTTGCTCTGGAATCGCTGCTTCTCCTCGTCGCTCATCTCGTCCCCGTGCGCTTTTAGGTAATCATTGGCTTCGTCCATATTTTTCAGGGTATGGCCGATATTCTTCGCAATCTTTTCCAGATTGTCTGAACGATCATCCGGTTTTGCCATTGAAATTCCTCCTTCTCAGTAAACTTATTATGCCGTGAAAGGGAGAAATTATGAGTTTGATGCCACGGAGTTAGAACGTTTTATATTTAAGAAATTTACCGTTCAAGGTAATCACCACACGGTCTCCATGTGGATCTTCTTCCTTATCCAGATCCATCTTAAAGTCAATGGCGCTCATGATCCCGTCTCCGAACTTCTCATGAATCAGTGCTTTGATGGTATCTCCATAGACGAGCACAATTTCATAGAGCCGGTATATGGTCGGGTCGGCAGGCGGGGCAGAAAAATTTGTTCCGCGGAACGGAATCGACTTCAAATCATTTTCAACTTCAGCGGAAAGCCCCAGCAGTCCGGTGACTGCCTTTGCTTGCTCCGGGCTTAATGTCTGCTGGCCAAAAAGGGCGGCGGTACAAAATACTTCCGAGCAGCCGGCGGTTTCCGCAATTTGTGCAAAGCTCAGTCCTTTTTTCTCTTTTGCCTCTAAGATGGTTTTTGTTGCTTCTGAATAAGCCATACGGACACGGCCTCCCGATAATTTAGTAAAAGTCGTAATGCCGTCACAAGTAGCGACAACAAAAGCATAGCACTTAGAAAATAATCTACGCCAATCGTGACAGAATATCTGCCACACTAAATAATTGGATTGTTATTGACCACTTGGTCAACGCGTGATATATTGAAACTGACCAGGTGGTCAATGCGAAAAGGAGTGTGGTCAGGATGGCTGTCATTGAACTGGATCATGTCAGCAAGTATTTCGGCAAGTTTGCTGCTGTCAAAGACCTGTCGATGAACGTGGAAAAAGGAGAATTCTACGGCTTTATCGGACCGAACGGCGCCGGCAAGTCGACAACGATCAATATGATCCTGCACTTTATTAAGAACAGCGAAGGCCGCATCCGGCTGTTCGGGGAGAACATGCCGTCGGCCAATGTCGACGTTAAGAAGCGGATCGGCTATGTGCCGAGCGATGTCCGCTTCTATCCGCAGCTTCATGTGGAGGATCTGATTCGCTATACACTGGATTTTCACCGGATGCATGCGGACAGGAAAGAGCTGACGTATTATTGCGATCTGTTCGATGTGGATCTGAGAAAGAAATTCGGGGACCTGTCGCTCGGGAATAAGAAAAAAGTAGCAGTGATCTGTGCGATGATCATGCGCCCGGACCTGCTGATTCTCGATGAACCGACGAACGGTCTGGATCCGCTGATGCATGCCCGGCTGTTCCAGCTGATGAAGGAGAAACAGCAGCAGGGCGTGACCGTGTTTCTCTCAAGCCACAACCTGAAAGAGGTTCAGGACTATTGTTCCAGGGTTGCGTTTATTAAGGCCGGACACCTGATTGGTGTGGAAGACCTGACGACGATTAATAAAAATGTAAAAATTATTACTTTAAAAGGGGATCGTCTGCCGGTTGAACAGATGGAGACCATCGGTGCCGAGTGTATCAGAAGGAGCGATTGCGAGGCGCGGTTCACCTATGAAAAAGGGCTTCCGGAACTGTTCCGGACGCTCTCGGAACTTGCTCCGAAACTGGACGATGTGACCGTTGATAATCGGGATCTTGAAGAACAGTTTATGTCGATGTATGAAAATCAGGAGGCGACGCGCTGATGACACTTTTCAGACTGGAATGCCGGACGCATTTGAAAACACTGCTGATCTGGATTGTCGTAGTTGCTCTGCTGACGTTCGGTCTACTGTCGCTGTTCCCCTCGATGAAGAGTATGGGCCTGCAGCAGATCGATCTTAACGCGATGCCCAAAGACATGCTGAAGGCATTCAATCTGTCCGATATGGCCGCACTGGCCACGGTTAAAGGGTATTTCGGCTATGAGTACCAATATGTGATGCTTGCGACCGGTATTTTTGCAGCAACACTCGGAACCAACGCCCTCTCCCGGGAAGAAACGGAAGGCACAATCAGCTACCTCTACGCGCAACCGATTTCGCGACTGTCGATCGTCACGGCAAAGATGATCGCCAATGTGCTCCTGTACACTCTTTACTGGCTGGTGTCGATGGCTGTCGCTTTTCTCGCCTGCCTGATTTTTAAAGAATCGGGGGCATCTGTATCCGGCCTCTTCAGGTCGTTCACGCAGCTGACCTTCACCGGATGGATCATGGGTCTGACGTTCATGAGTGTCGGTTTCCTGCTGTCGTCGCTGATGAAATCGAATAAGCCGGCCACCTCACTGTCGCTGGCGATCGTTTTCCTGACGTTCATTCTTGGTGTTGTCGGGAAACTCAATGACAAATTTCAGTCGCTGATCTATTTCTCACCGGTGGACACGGCGCTCCCCAGTGCCGTATTCAAGAACGGCATCGAATGGAAATATGTCGTCACCGATCTGATCGTCCTAGTGGTTGCCGCACTGCTGACCTGCGTGATCTATCGACGGAAGGATTTGAAAGTCTGAATGGAAGCATCGAAAGAAGAAACGATTCTGACCGCAGCCATTCATGAATTTGCGGAAAAGGGTTTTGAACAGGCGTCGACCAATCGCATCGCAAAGCAGGCCGGCGTTTCGAAAGGGCTGATTTTCCACTACTTTGAGTCCAAGGAGAAACTTTTTGAGGCATGTGTCAATGACGCGATTGCTTTCTCAATGAAGAAACTGGACTATGAGAAATGGGATTTGTGTACCCATCTGATGGAAAAATTGAAGCAGTACAGCGAGCAGGAATTACTGTTTTACAAAGATTATCCGGATGTCTACCAGCTGATTATCTCGGCGTTCGCCAGTCCGCCGGAGAAACTGAGCGGGAAAATGAGCCGCCTGTTCACGGAACTTTCCGCATTGGCACCGCAATTTTTGAAGAAGCTGATTGACGGACTTGACCTCAAGGATGACGTTGATCCGGTGACACTGCTGGCCGTCCTCCAGTCCCATTGTAATTACTATTCCGCTCAGGCTATGGGCTATCTGAAAGTACATCCGGGCGCGAGCATTGATGCGCTGAAACCGATCATCAATCAGTTTCTGGACATGATGGCAATGAGCCTGCGCGGCCTGCTGAAAAATGAGCGGGAAGCGCTGAAGTGATGGGGCAATCGGGCCGCAGGGATGTTCCCCTGCGGCCCGATTGGATGATGCGAACGATCAGATGTGTACGAGATTTGCACTCGTGCCGGTAGTCAGAATGTCGACAACCCCGTTCAGACCCCCTTCAACCATGTTTTTTACTGACGTCGTTGTGAAGAAGCCGATGTGCGGTGTCAGAATCACCTGATCCATCGCGATCAGCCGGCCCAGCAGCGGATCACGGAGCGGCTGACCGCTCAGATCCTGATTGATCATCGTTTCATCTTCAAAAGTATCCAGTGCGGCACCGGCAATCTGATGGTGTTCAAGGGCATCAATCAGATCGGCGGTGTTGATCAGTCCGCCTCTGGCAATATTGATCAGGAAGGATCCGGGCTTCATCAGCGCAAGTGTCTCTTTGTTGATCATGTGGCGTGTCGTATCAAGCAGCGGTGTATGGAGCGAAACGATATCGGCGCCTCTGAGCACGTCCTGAAAAGACGGCTGGTACGCCACAACTGTGCGCAGCTGTTCGTTTGGATACTTATCGAAAGCGATCACCCGGGCACCCAAACCATGAAAGAGCCGGGCAGCGGTTGCACCGATATGCCCGGTTCCGATGATGCCGACTGTGAGCGACCGCATTTCTCTTGAAATCAGCCCGTCCCACCTGAAGTCCTGATGGTGGATCCGCCGGCTGAATTGAGGGATATGGCGTTCCAGCTGCAGCGCTTGCGTTACCGCCAGCTCGGCAACCGAGTAAGGAGAATACGCCGGTACATTGGTAACTACAATTCCGTTTTTTCCTGCTTCCTCAAGATCAATAGCGTCGTAGCCTGCCGAACGGGTGGAGATCTGGCGGATCCCGCCGGCTTTCAGTTTCCGGTAAACTTCAGGTGCGCCCACCGAAACGGGCTGCTGAATACAGATCCCGTCATAGCGCTTAACACGGTCGACCGTTGCGAGCGACAGAGGATCCCGCGTCGTGTCGACGTCAATATGATGCTCTGCCGACCAGTGCGCAACCGGCTCTTTCTCATCTTCAGTAACGCTGAAAAAAAGGATTTTCAATCGATACATCCCCTTCAATGGCAGTGCAGTGATCTGCACTTCCCGTCTTGAGTTTAGCTGAATTTGTAAATGATGTAAACGGCTTCACTGCGAAACGAAAATGCTTCGCATCGTGAAAGCCGGTTTCTCTTTGATTGGAGAATAGTAACTGCAGGCTTTCATAATACACGAACAATATGTTGTAAGGAACGATGAATGTTCGCATTTTTGTTGACTTGCAATCAAATGCGCTGGTATAATGGCTGATAGAAAAGTGCTTTCTCTGTATTCCGGCCTGCCGAAAGATATTTTCCCGGCTCCATGCTCTTATTCCCAGTTTATCTTTTTATCAGGTTTTTCGGACGTCAGGAACGGCTTGTCCGGATGGAGAAGCAAACAATACAAGGAGGATTATTGTGAACGAAAATTGGTTGTCCCGTTATTTTCAGTTTTCCGAATTGAAAACCACACTGGGCCGTGAAACACTGGCCGGTCTGACAACATTCATCGCGATGGCTTACATACTGTTCGTCAACCCGTCTGTTCTCGCTAACGCGGGAATGGATCCGAAAGCGGTATTCACCGCGACGGCGCTGGCCAGTGCGCTGGGCTGCCTGATCATGGGTATCCTGGCGAAGTATCCGATCGCGATCGCACCGGGCATGGGTGTCAATGCCTTCTTTGCCTTTTCTGTCGTCATCGGCATGAAGGTACCGTGGCAGACAGCGATCGCCGGTGTGTTCATTGCATCGGTTATTTTCTTCCTGATCACGGTCTTCAAGATCCGTGAAATGATTATCGATGCCGTACCGCAAAGCCTGAAACTGGCAATGGCAGCCGGCATCGGCCTGTTCATCGCCTTCATCGGCCTGCAGCAGGGCGGCCTGATCGTTAAGGATCCTTCAACGCTGGTTAAATTTAATATGCTGACTTCAGGAACAACCTGGCTGACGATTTTCGGCTTGCTGGTCACCATCGTCCTGATGGTCCGCAAAGTTCCCGGCTCTGTATTTATCGGCATGGTACTGACGTCCGTTGTCGGCATGATCTTCGGATTGATCAAGCTTCCGACGGCGATCATCTCGCCGGCACCCAGCCTGGCTCCGACATTTGGTGTTGCCATCACGCATATCCCCGATATCAATACGGTTCAGCTGGCGATTGTTGTTCTGACGTTCCTGCTGGTCACGTTCTTTGATACGGCGGGCACGCTGATCGGCCTCGCCGAACAGGCCGGGTTCATCAAGAACAACAAGATGCCGCGCGTCGGCCGTGCGCTTCTCGCCGACTCTTCATCGATGCTGGTCGGCTCTGTACTCGGTACCTCACCGACCTCGGCCTATATCGAATCGTCGACGGGTATTGCTGTCGGCGGACGTTCCGGCTTCGCTGCGGTTGTCACCGGGATTCTTTTCCTGGTCGGCCTGCTGTTCTCGCCGCTTCTCGCCGTTGTTACGTCTCAGGTTACGGCGCCGGCGCTGATCATCGTCGGCGTGCTGATGGCGTCGGCACTCAAGCAGATCCCGTGGGATCAATTTGAAATTGCCGTACCTGCATTCCTGACCGTACTTGGTATGCCGCTGACATACAGCATTTCCGACGGCATTGCGCTTGGCTTTATTACTTATGTGATTACCATGGTTGCCGCAGGCAAATGGAAACAGATCCATCCGATCGTCTATGGCCTGTTCGTGATCTTCCTGATCTTCTTCTGGGCACTGTTCATTCAGTAATCAGCTGACCGGTTTTTCCGGTGCAGAATCCCTTCTTCGCGTCATGCGGGAGGGGATTTTTTATTTTGCCCGGATCCTGAACCTGCTGCATAGACGTTCTCCGGTAAGGCAAACTAGAATGACTAAACAACAGGGACGTGATTGCTATGGCAGCACTGATATTTGCCATTATCTTCTGGCTGGCCGGTTTTGCGGTTCTGTCGGGCGGCTTTTTCCTCCATCGGAATTTGCGCCGGGCGGGGAAGCATTTGCTGGAACATGCCGACCATGAAAAAGGGAAGGACAACTCGGCCAGTATTGCATTGTCAATTGAGGGAAAGATCGTTGAATTCATACCGGGCCATGTCATCCACACAGTCACCGGGGTTTCCGGATCACTGCTGATCGTCATGGGTTTTGTCGCACTCGCCTTTATGGCTGTCTGAGACGTATTCGCTGCTGCTTGCGGCCTGACCGGCCGGGCGGCATGGTATATAATGAACAGGAATGCGTCTGATCGGTGGTGGAATCATGAGGAAGAATCAGAAGGGGAATAAAGGCCATTTAAAACAGAAGCCGGCGAAGAAAACATTTGTCGTCGGGGATCACGAATCCCTTGACGAGGTGCTTGACCGGATGAAAGCGGAAGGCTACCGTCCGGTCATGCGTGTCGAACGTCCCGTATTTCGTGAGGGGAAGAATGGTCCGGAGGTAATCGGCAGGCGGTGTGTGATCGAAGGACGCCTGAATGTCACAAAAGGCGAACAATAACGTTACGTGTTAACTTAATGTTCGATTATTGGTTGACACCTTTTGAATAATGCTGATATGATTGAAGCATCAGATGAGAATCAAATGCCCTCATATATTTTTGGGAATATGGCCCAACTGTTTCTACCCGGTTACCGAAAATGACCGGACTATGAAGGGGAAAATAACAACGTCCTGTTTTGGAAACCGCTGCCTGCGGTTTGCACCAGACAGCTTGTTTTCTCTTTCCGAGGATTCAGCCGTTCTGGGCTTTTTTATTTCTTCACCATTTGTTTCGAATGAGTGCAAAGAAATCGCTTATTCAGAGTTTTCAAGGAGGCAATATCTTGGTTAACGCAATCGTTGGTGTAGTTATGGGAAGCAGTTCAGACTGGGAAACCATGAAAAATGCCTGTGCTATTCTGGACAAACTGGAAATACCGTATGAAAAAAAGGTGGTTTCGGCGCACCGGACGCCGGATCTGATGTTCCGATATGCAGAAACAGCCCGGGAACGCGGACTGAAAGTAATCATCGCCGGTGCCGGTGGTGCGGCGCATCTCCCGGGCATGATCGCAGCGAAGACCACGCTGCCGGTGCTCGGTGTACCGGTGCAATCGCATGCTCTGAGCGGAATGGATTCCCTGCTCTCGATCGTGCAAATGCCCTCAGGTATTCCGGTCGGTACCCTGGCGATCGGCAATGCCGGAGCGACCAATGCTGCCCTGCTTGCCGCCAGATTTCTCTCGGCGTTCGATGTGTCGATCGCGGACAAGCTGAATGACTACCGTGATTCGCTCGTTAAGAAAGTAAAGGACAGTGATTTGCAGTGACAGTGAAAACCATTTTGCCCGGACAGACGATCGGTATTCTTGGCGGCGGGCAGCTGGGACGGATGATGGCGATTGCGGCGAAACAGATGGGCTACCGGATCGCCGTGCTTGACCCGACGGAAGACTGTCCGTGTGCGCAGGTTGCCGATAAGGCGATCGTTGCCGACTATGATGACCCGGAAGCGGCCAGACAAATGGCAGAAATCGCCGATGTGGTCACCTATGAATTTGAAAATGTTGATGTAAAGACGGCAGACTATTTGCAGGAGCACAGCTATCTGCCGCAGGGCTACCATCTGCTTGAAATCACCAAGGATCGTCTGAATGAGAAAGCGGCGATCCGTAAGGCAGGCCTTCCGGTCGTTCCTTATATGCCGGTCAGAAACCAGGAGGAACTGGAGACAGCGCTTGCCGGGATTGGTTTTCCTTCCGTACTGAAGACGACAGAAGGCGGCTATGACGGGAAAGGGCAGTACGTGCTGAAGGCTAGGGAAGATCTTGAAGAAGCGCTCCCTTACATCGGCAAAACGCCGTTCGAACTGGAAAAATGGCTCCCTTTTGAAAAAGAAATATCGGTGATTGTCGTGCGCAGCACAACCGGAGAAACTTCGGTTTTCCCGGTAGCGGAAAACATTCACCGTCATAATATCCTGCATCATACGCTTGTGCCGGCGAGAATTTCGGGCGCACTTCGTGAAGAGGCAACACAGCATGCGCTGCATCTTGCTGAAGCGCTCCATCTCGTCGGCACGCTTGCTGTCGAGATGTTTGTCGGCAAGGACGGCAAGGTTTATGTCAACGAGACGGCGCCGCGGCCGCACAATTCCGGACATTTTTCGATCAATGCCTGCGATACGTCACAGTTTGAACAGCATGTCCGGGCGATCTGCGGCCTGCCGCTCGGAAGCACGGAGCTGCTCAGGCCCGTGATCATGGTGAATATTCTCGGACAGCATGTGCAGCCGGTCCTGAACAAGATCTCGCGGCTGTCGGATGCGCATCTTCATCTTTATGGTAAAGATGAGGCACGCTTCGGACGTAAAATGGGGCATCTGACCATTCTTGGCGATACGGTTCAGGATTGCATTGATAAGGCTGAGAAATTAAATATCTGGAAAATTGAACAGGAAGCAGGTCGGAATGCATGATTGATCGGTACACGCGGCCGGAGATGGGCGCGATCTGGACAGAAGAAAACAAATATAAAGCCTGGCTTGAGGTGGAGCTGCTGACCTGTGAAGGCTGGTCGGAAATCGGCGAGATCCCGAAAGAAGACGTCGTCAGGCTGAGGAAAAATGCGACGTTTACGGTCGGCCGGATTCATGAGATTGAGAAGATTACCCGGCACGACGTGGTCGCGTTTACGCGGACCGTCTCCGAATCGCTCGGCGCGGAGAAGAAGTGGGTGCATTACGGGCTGACGTCGACCGACGTTGTCGATACGGCGCAATCCTACCTGCTGAAACAATGCAACGAAATTCTTGAGAAAGACATTGAAAAGTTTATCGACGTCATCCGCGAGAAAGCGAAAAAGTATAAAAATACGATCATGATGGGCCGGACGCACGGTGTCCACGCCGAACCGACGACATTCGGCCTGGTTATGGCCCTCTGGTATGAGGAGATGAAACGCAACCTCGCCAGGTTCAAAGATGCGGCGGAAGATATCCGTGTCGGCAAGATTTCCGGCGCCGTCGGAACTTATGCCAATATCGATCCGTCCATCGAAAAATATGTCTGCGAACATCTTGGGCTGAGACCGTCGCCAATCTCCACTCAGGTGCTGCAGCGTGACCGCCATGCCCACTACATGGCTACGCTGGCACTGATTGCGACGTCGATTGAAAAATTCGCCGTTGAGATCCGCGGCCTGCAGCGTTCGGAAATCCGCGAAGTTGAGGAAGGCTTCGCCAAAGGCCAGAAGGGATCGTCATCGATGCCGCACAAGCGCAATCCGATCGGATCGGAGAATATGTGCGGCATGGCGCGTGTTCTGCGCGGCTATATGCTGACAGCTTATGAGGACGTACCGCTCTGGCATGAACGCGACATTTCCCATTCTTCTGCGGAACGGGTGATCCTGCCTGACGGAACGATCGCTCTTGACTACATGCTGCACCGCTTCACCAATATACTGGAGAACCTGACTGTTTTCCCTGAACATATGCGCCGCAACATGAAGAAGACGTTTGGCCTGCCTTTCTCCCAGCATGTGCTGCTGGCATTGATCGAGAAGGGATTAAGTCGTGAGGCGGCTTATGATATTGTCCAGCCGAATGCGATGAAATCATGGGAGACGGAAACCTCGTTCCGCTCGATTCTCGAACAGGACAAGCGGGTAACCGACCGGCTGACGCCGAAGGATCTGGATGCCTGCTTCGATGAAACCTATCACCTGAAGAATGTGAATCTGATTTTTGAACGCCTCGGCCTGAACGACTGAGCAGTTTTGTATCCGGAAAATCTGTCCGGAACGGCCTTGAGCCTGACGGACATCCTGAAAAGGGGCAAATAAAATGAGTCAGTTACTTTATGAAGGCAAAGCCAAGAAAATGTATGCAACGGATGATCCCAATGTGCTGCGTGTGGAATATAAGAATGATGCAACGGCGTTCAACGGCAAGAAGAAAGCCGTATTCCCGGGCAAGGGGAAACTGAACAACGCGATTTGTACGAAAGTTTTTCATGTCCTGATGAAGGACGGGATTCCGACCCATTTTATCGATAAGATTTCTGAAACAGAGCAGCTCGTCAAGGCCGTATCGATCATCCCGATCGAATGTGTCGTCCGCAATGTAGTCGCCGGCAGTCTGGCCAAACGCTTCAATCTGGAAGAAGGCACGTCATTCGGGAGAACGATCATCGAATTCTACTATAAAAGCGATGCGCTCGGCGATCCGATGATCAACGACGATCACGCGCTGGCGCTGAAGATCGCGACGGAAGAAGATCTGGCGGAAATCCGCCGACTGGCGCTGAAGGTCAACGGCATTCTTCAGAAACTTTTTGACGAAGCCGGTATTCTGCTCGTTGATTTCAAAATCGAATTCGGCAAGCTGAAGTCGGACGGCAAGATCGTGCTGGCTGATGAAATTTCGCCGGACAGCTGCCGCCTGTGGGACAAGAAGACGCATGAGAAACTGGATAAGGACGTTTTCCGCCGCAACATTGCCGATTTACCGGAAACTTATGAGAAACTGCTGGGCCGACTGGAGGCTGTCAAATGAAAAAGGTGAAGGTCTTTATCACCCTGAAAGAGAGCGTGCTGGATCCGCAGGGACAGGCAGTCATGCAGTCGCTGCACAACATGGACTATCCGAATGTCAAGGATGTCCGGATCGGTAAGTACATCGAACTTGAACTGGAGGATACGGCCGATGTGGCCGCTGAAGTTGACGAGATCTGCGATAAGCTGCTGGCCAATACCGTGATTGAAAATTACCGTTACGAGATCGAAGAGGAGGTTCACTCGTGAAAACCGCAGTCATTGTTTTTCCCGGAGCGAACTGTGACCAGGATATGTACTATGCGATCAAAGACGGGCTCGGTGAGGACGTCGAGTATGTCTGGCATGCGGAAACTTCCCTGGACGGTTTCGATGCGGTCATGATCCCTGGCGGCTTTTCCTACGGAGACTATCTGCGGTCCGGTGCGATCGCCCGCTTTGCCGGCATCATGCCGGCAGTGATCAAGGCGGCGCAGGAAGGCAAACCGGTTCTGGGCGTTTGCAATGGTTTCCAGATCCTGCTTGAAGCGGGTCTGCTCCCCGGTGCGATGCTGAAGAACAGCCATCTTAAGTTCATCTGCGAAACCGTCCGCCTGAAGGTCGAAAATAATGAGACGCTGTTCACGTCGCTCTATAAAAAAGATGAGATCATCCGCATTCCGATTGCTCATGGTGAAGGCAATTATTATTGTGATGATGCCACACTGAAAACGCTGAAAGACAATCACCGGATCGTATTCACGTATCACGGGGAAAATCCGAACGGCTCACGCGAAGCCATCGCCGGCATCATGAACCGGGCGGGCAATGTACTGGGCATGATGCCCCATCCGGAGCGGGCGGCCGATGCGCTGCTCGGCAGCGACGACGGACTCCGGCTTTTTCAATCAATCCTGAATCACTGGAGGGAATCTGCTCATGCCGCTTACACATCTTGAACCGTCACCGGAACAGATTGAACAGGAGAAAATTTACCGAACCATGGGCCTGACAGAAAGTGAGTATCAGGAAGTGGTCCGGCTGCTCGGCCGCAAACCGAACTATACGGAGACCGGTTTGTTCTCCGTGATGTGGTCGGAGCACTGCAGCTACAAGACCTCAAAGCCGCTGCTGAAATTGTTCCCGACAAAAGGAAAACGTGTCCTGCAGGGTCCGGGTGAAGGTGCCGGGATTCTCGACATCGGCGATGATCAGGCGGTAGTGTTTAAAATTGAAAGCCATAATCACCCGTCGGCCATTGAACCTTATCAGGGTGCGGCAACCGGGGTCGGCGGAATTATCCGCGATGTCTTTTCGATGGGTGCGCGTCCGGTTGCCATCCTCGATTCGCTCCGTTTCGGCGACCTGAACAATTCGCGCGTGCGGTATCTTTTTGAAGAAGTCGTCAGCGGCATTGCCGGATACGGGAACTGTATCGGTATTCCGACCGTCGGCGGCGAGCTGCAGTTCGACGACTGCTATAACGGCAATCCGCTCGTCAATGCGATGTGCGTCGGTGTGATGAAGCATGAGGATCTGCAGGTCGGTCAGGCGCGCGGTATCGGAAATACCGTGATGTATGTCGGCGCAAGTACCGGCCGTGACGGGATCAACGGCGCGACCTTTGCTTCTGAGGAGATCTCGGCAAAGTCCGATGAGAAGCGCTCTGCCGTACAGGTCGGCGATCCGTTTATGGAGAAGCTGCTTGTGGAAGCCTGCCTTGAACTGACGAAGCATGAGGCGCTGGTCGGTATTCAGGATATGGGCGCCGCCGGGCTGGTTTCATCAGCAAGCGAGATGGCTGCCAAGGCCGGGGTCGGTATTCACATGAATCTCGATCTGATTCCGCAGCGTGAAACCAATATGACGCCTTATGAGATGATGCTGTCAGAATCCCAGGAACGGATGCTGATCGTCATTAAAAAAGGCAGCGAAGAAGAGATTAAGGCAATCTTCGCCCGATGGGGACTGCATGCCGTCGCCGTTGGTGAAGTGATTGAAGAAGAAGTCCTGCGTCTGGAGCATAAAGGGAAGATCGTGGCCGAAGTGCCATCGGATGCGCTGGCTTCAGCGCCGGTCCGTCATATGCCGTCACGTGTTCCCGCTGAATACACGGCGAATCAGGCGGCTCCGGTCTGGAAGCCGGAGATCACCGATCTTGCCGGAACAGTGCATCAGCTGCTGACGCAGCCGACACTGGCTTCCAAAGAATGGGTCACCCGCCAATATGATTATATGGTTCAGACCAATACCGTGGTCGCGCCGGGTTCGGATGCTGCGGTCATCCGGGTGCGCGGAACGAAAAAGGGTCTGGCAATGACCACCGATTGCAACGCGAAATATATTGATCTTGATCCGCTGGAAGGCGGAAAGATCGCGGTTGCCGAAGCGGCCAGAAACATTGTCTGCTCCGGCGGCGAACCGCTCGGCATCACCGACTGCCTGAACTACGGCACACCGGAGAATCCGGAAGTGTTCTGGGAAATGGAACAGTCAGTCAGGGGCATGGCGGAAGCCTGCCGAGTCTTTGAAACGCCGGTGATCAGCGGCAATGTGTCGCTCTATAATGAAACGAATCATCAGGCGATCGATCCGACGCCGGTTGTCGGGATGGTCGGACTGATCGACGATCTCGGCCGGTTGACGACCGCGTCATTCAAACACGAAGGCGACGCCATTTATGTGGTCGGCGAAGCTGCACCGGAATTCGGCGGCAGCGCGCTGCAGATCATGCTCGACGGCAAGGCGAGCGGCAAACCGCCGGTGATCGATCTGCAACTGGAGAAGAAGCGCCAGGATGAGGTACTGTCGGCGATTCGCAAGGGTTATGTTTCATCGGTTCACGACCTCTCCGAAGGGGGACTGGCGGCGGCTGCAGCCGATGCCGTCTTCGGTACGGAATTCGGCGCGGACCTGCATTTTGAAACCGATCCGGTCACTGAACTTTTTTCCGAAACCCAGTCACGCTACCTTGTTTCTGTCCCTGAGGCATTGCGCAAAGAATTTGAAGCAACCGTTGCCGGTGCAGTACTTGCCGGCAGTGTCACACGCAGTGAAAACATTGAGATGCACTTTGTCACGGAATCTGTTTCCCTGAGACGACCGGAACTCGAAAAAGACTGGAGAGGTGTCCTGTCATGTGCTATGTCGGCAAAGAACTGAATGAAGAGTGTGCCGTATTCGGGATCTGGGGTCATGCCAATGCAGCCAAACTGACTTACTACGGTCTGCACAGCATGCAGCACCGCGGCCAGGAAGGCGCGGGCATTGCCGTAACGGATGGAAAACATATTTATGATCATAAAGGGCTCGGCCTGGTTAATGATGTGTTCGACCATGAGAAACTGGAGAATCTGAGCAAAGGTTATGCGGCGATCGGCCATGTCCGTTATTCGACGCAGGGCGGCAACAGCTATGCGAATGTGCAGCCGCTGGTCTTCCGCTCACAGAAGGATTCGCTGTCGATTGCACACAACGGCAACCTGGTGAACGCCCACAAGCTGAAGGGTGAACTGGAAGAGCGGGGCAGTATTTTTCAGACGACGTCGGATACGGAAGTCATCGCCCACCTGATCAAGCGCGATTATGCTGACAGCTTCATGGAGAGCTTGAAGCATGCTCTATCGGTGATCAAAGGGGCTTATGCGCTGACGATGCTGACGGAGCATCAGCTGATCGCCGCACTGGATCCGAACGGGCTGCGGCCGCTGTCACTCGGACGTCTCGGCGATGCCTGGGTGGTCGCCTCGGAGACGTGCGCGTTTGATTTGATCGGTGCCACCTATGTGCGTGACGTCAACCCCGGTGAAATCGTGATGATTAATAATGAAGGCATGCGTTCCGAATTTTTCACCAACCATACCCAGCCGGCCATCTGCAGCATGGAATATATTTATTTCTCACGGCCGGACAGCAATATCCAGGGTATTAATGTTCATGCCGCCCGCAAAAACCTCGGGAAGATGCTGGCCCAGGAAGCACCGGTGGAGGCCGACGTCGTGACCGGCGTTCCGGATTCCAGTATCTCGGCGGCGATCGGCTATGCGGAAGCCACCGGCATTCCCTACGAACTCGGCATGATCAAGAACCGCTATGTCGGCCGGACGTTTATCCAGCCGTCGCAGGAATTGCGGGAGCAGGGTGTCAAAATGAAGCTGTCCCCGGTTCGTGCCATTATTAAGGGGAAGCGCGTCGTGATGGTCGACGATTCAATCGTCCGCGGCACAACCAGCCGCCGGATCGTCAACATGATGCGTGAAGCCGGCGCGACAGAAGTCCATGTCCGGATCAGTTCACCGCCGATCACACATCCGTGTTTTTACGGCATTGACACATCGACGTCGTCGGAACTGATCGCGGCAACGCATTCGGTTGAGGAAATACGCAAAGAAATCGGTGCCGATTCGCTTGTTTATCTGAGTGTCGACGGACTGATGAAAGCGATCGGCCGTGATCCGGCGCTGAAGAACTGCGGCCAGTGTCTTGCCTGCTTTACCGGCAAGTATCCGACGGAGATCTATCCGGATACGGTGCTGCCGCATGAAAAAGAACTGCTTGTCTGAGGAGGATCGGCATGGCCGAAGCATATAAGAAAGCCGGGGTCAACATCGAAGCCGGTTATGAAACGGTGGACCGGATCAGGAAGCATGTCGGCCGGACGATGCGCCCCGAAGTCATCGGCGGGCTCGGCGGTTTCGGCGGAGCGATTGACCTGATGAAAACCGGTGTCAAAGAGCCGGTGCTTGTCTCTGGAACCGACGGCGTCGGCACGAAGCTGATGGTGGCTTTCGCGACCGGAAAGCATGACACGGTCGGAATCGATGCCGTCGCTATGTGCGTCAATGATATTATCACCCAGGGCGCCGAGCCGCTCTATTTTCTCGATTACCTGGCCTGCAGCGCGCTCGATCCGCAGAAGGCCGAAGCGATCGTCAAGGGGATTGCCGACGGCTGCGTCCAGGCCGGCTGCGCGCTGGTCGGCGGCGAGACGGCGGAAATGCCGGGAATATACAGTCAGAAAGACTATGACATTGCCGGCTTCGCGGTCGGCGTCGTTGAAAAATCAAAGCGGATTACCGGAAACCGGGTTCGTCCCGGAGATCGTCTGATCGGTCTGGCATCCAGTGGAATTCACAGCAACGGTTTTTCGCTCGTCCGCAAACTGGTGGCCGATGCCGGTCTGGATTACGGCGACACTTATGAACCGGATCCGGGCAAGACAATCGGCGACGCACTGCTTGTGCCGACACGGATTTATGTCCGGCCGGTGCTCAGCCTGCTCCGGTCTGTAACCGTCCACGGACTGTCCCATATTACCGGCGGCGGCTTTTATGAAAATGTGCCGCGGATGTATCCGGAAGGGCTGGGGGCCGAGATTGATTGTGCGGCATTGCCGAAGCCGGCTATTTTCCGCTGGCTGCAGACACTCGGCAGTCTGGATACCGATGATATGTACCATACCTTCAATATGGGCATCGGCATGATCATTGCCGTTCCTGCCGAAGAGGCGCAGGCGGCACTGGCAGCATTAAAAGAATCAGGGGAAACTCCTTATCTGATCGGAAAAATAACAGAAAATCAAGGACTGAAACTGGTGAATACTCATGAGTCATAAGATAGCCGTCTTTGCCTCCGGGAACGGGACAAATTTTCAGGCGATTGATGAAGCCGTCGGCTGCGGCGAGATCGATGCGACGATCGCGCTGATGGTCTGCGATCAACCGGGTGCGGCCGTCATCGGGCGCGCAGAAAAAGCCGGGGTGAAAACGCTGGTGGTTGCCCGGAAGGACTTCCCGAGCAAACGCGCGTTTGAGGAAAAAATTGCGGCGGCGCTGAAGGCTTGCGGGGTCGACTATATTTTTCTTGCCGGATACATGCGGCTGATCGGGAAGACCTTGCTGAATGCCTACCCGCACCGGATCGTCAACATCCATCCGGCGCTGCTCCCGTCGTTTACCGGACTGGACGCAATCGGTCAGGCTTTCCGCAAGGGCGTGAAGGTTACCGGGGTCACGATTCATTATGTCGATGAGGGTATGGATACCGGGCCGATCATCGCGCAGGCCGCCGTACCGGTCAAAGACGGCGATACAATTGAAACACTGGAGTCGCGGATTCACGAAATGGAACATCAGCTCTATCCGAAAACCATTGCGAAACTACTCGCAGAATAAAGAAAGGATGTCATCTTGTGGCAAAGCGTGCCCTTGTAAGTGTATCGGACAAGACAGGTCTGACAGATTTTGTGAAGAAACTGGTGGCTGCCGGAATTGAAATCATTTCCACCGGCGGGACGAAAAAAGCGATCGAGGCCGCCGGCATTCCGGTTAAATCGGTCAGCGAGATTACCGGATTTCCGGAGATCCTTGACGGCCGGGTGAAAACACTGCATCCGGCGATTCACGGCGGACTGCTTGCGGTCCGTGACAAAAAGGAACACATGGATGCCATTGCCAAGCTGGGTATCCAGCCGATCGACTTTGTGATTGTCAATCTTTATCCTTTTAAAGAAACGATTTCAAAGCCGGATGTTGCCTATGATGAAGCTGTTGAAAATATTGATATTGGTGGACCGAGCATGCTGCGCTCTGCGGCCAAAAACCACAAAAGTGTCACGGTCGTCTGTGATCCTGCGGACTACGATCTGGTTGCCTCCAGCCTGGATGAGCATGCTGAAGTCCCGTTCGCACTGAGACAGAAACTGGCGGCCAAGGTATTCCGTCATACAGCGGCCTACGATGCGCTGATTGCCGACTACTTCACGAAAAAAGCCGGTGAAGAATTTCCTGAGAAACTGACGATTACATATGAGAAGAAGCAGAGCCTGCGCTATGGCGAAAACCCGCATCAGAAAGCGGCATTCTACAGCGAACCGCTGCTGAATGTGTCGACCATTGCCGCGGCGAAACAGTTCCATGGCAAGGAGCTTTCCTATAACAATATCCGCGATGCCGATGCGGCGCTCGGGATTGTCAAAGAATTCAAGCAGCCGGCTGCCGTTGCCGTCAAGCATATGAACCCATGCGGTATTGGCATCGGCGAGAACGTCAACGAAGCTTACGATCGGGCTTATGAAACGGATCCGGTATCGATTTTCGGCGGGATTGTCGCGCTGAACCGGGAAGTGGATGCGGCGCTGGCTGAGAAACTGCACAGCATTTTTCTGGAGATTGTGATCGCGCCGTCTTATACGGACGAAGCGATTGCCGTCCTGGAAAAACGGAAGAAGAACCTCCGCCTGCTTCAGGTGAAAATGACGGACGATCAGCAGGATTTTGTTCAATATACATCGGTTCGCGGCGGCATGCTCGTCCAGGACCTGGATACCAAGGGCTATGAGGCTATCAAGGATCAGCTGAAAGTGGTCACGAAACGCAAGCCGACGGACGAAGAAATGGAAAGCCTGAAGTTTGCCTGGACGATTGTCAAGCACGTCAAGTCCAACGCGATCGCACTGGTTAATCATGGAAAAATGGTCGGTATGGGCGGCGGACAGACTAACCGTGTCGGGGCAGCGAAAATCGCCCTTGAAGAAGCCGGTGAGAAGACGAAAGGCGCCGTACTTTCTTCCGATGCGTTCTTCCCGATGGGCGATACAGTTGAGGCGGCAGCAAAAGCCGGCATTACGGCAATTATCCAGCCGGGCGGCTCGATCCGCGATCAGGAGTCGATTGATATGGCAAACAAGTACAATATTGCGATGGTCATGACCGGGATGCGCCACTTCAAACACTGATTTCCCGGAGAATGACAGACAATGGCTGCTTGAGAGGAGAACAGGCATGAATGTGTTGATTGTCGGCGGCGGCGGCCGCGAACATGCGATGGCATGGAAAGCGGCGCAAAGTCCGAAGGTGGATAAAGTGTACGCGGCTCCGGGCAGTGACGGGATAGCTTCCGTTGCTGAGTGTGCGCCGATTGATGTGCTTGATTTTACAAAACTGGCCGATTTTGCGGAAGCCCATGATGTCGGACTGACCCTGGTCGGTCCGGAAATTCCGCTGGTCGGCGGGATCGTTGACTATTTTGCCGGAAGGGGACTGAAAATATTTGGTCCGACAAAGGCGGCGGCACAAATCGAAGGCAGTAAATCGTTTGCCAAGCGCCTAATGGAAAAGTACCGGATCCCAACGTCGCAGTATCGGTCGTTCACGGATTATCGGAAGGCAAGCGACTATCTCCAGAAGGTCGGTGCACCGATTGTCTTAAAGGCGGACGGTCTGGCGGCAGGTAAGGGCGTCATTGTCGCAATGACGATGGCCGAAGCCGAAGCCGGCCTGAAAGAGATTATGCTCGACCGGAAATTTGCCGATGCCGGTGCCCGGGTTGTTATCGAAGAATTTCTTGAAGGCGATGAATTTTCGCTGATGGCACTGGTCAATGGAAAGACGGTGGGCCCCCTGGCGATCGCCCAGGATCATAAGCGAGCCTTCGAAGGGGACAAGGGACCGAATACCGGCGGCATGGGTGCCTATTCCCCGGTTCCTCAGATTCCGGAATCGATTGTTGCTGAAGCGGTGCGGACGATTCTCCGTCCGACGGCGGAAGGCATGGTTGCTGAAGGCTGTCCGTTCACCGGTGTTCTGTATGCCGGACTGATTCTGACGAAAAAAGGTCCGAAAGTGATTGAATTCAACTGCCGGTTCGGCGATCCCGAGACCCAGGTTGTCCTGCCGCGGATGTCCTCTGATTTAATAGACGCTGTAACGGCCATTCTCGATGGCCGGCAGCCTGAGATTACCTGGTCGGACCGGACCGCGGCCGGTGTTGTTCTGGCGTCGAAGGGCTATCCGGGGTCTTATCCGAAGGGCCTGAAGCTCGGCGACCTCGACGCCCTGCCGGATGGCGCTCTGCTTTTCCATGCTGGCACGAAGAAAGCGGGAGATACCTGGCTGACCGACGGCGGCCGCGTGCTGCTCGTCACCCGGCTCGGCGCGCATCTGAAGGAAGCACGCGATGCCGCCAACCGCGACCTTGAAAGCATCGCCACGGATGCCGTTTTCTTCCGCAAGGATATCGGCCACCGGGCGCTGGAAGCAGCGGAGAAATAGGCTGCGATAATGCAATTAACAGAATAGAATTTTAATGGAGCAGAACCAAGACGCAGTGAATCATTCCTGCGGAGTTCTGTTCTTTTTTATTTAGGAAAAGATAGCTGCTGAATGCCGAAAACGAACGATTTTTTGCCAGGACGAACGATTTCTTTTCCGGGCGACCGATTCTTTCTCCGGATGCACAATTCTTTCTCGTGGCTGATTGCCTCTTCTGTCTTGATCGAGTAAAAATAAAGGTGTAAAATAGCGGCACGACACAGAAAAAGAGAGCGAAAACAAAAAGGAGAGAGTTCATATGAACGAAACTGTCAGAAGAGTCGGTATTGTCGGAATCGGGAACGTGGGGAAGGCCGCCGGGGAAGCGATTGTGCACGGCAATGTGGCTGATGAGCTTTACATCTCGGATATCGACACAGAACGGGCGAAGGGTGAAGCCTGGGATTTTGCCGACAGTATCGAAGCAACACCGTCTCGGACGCGGGTTTATGAAGTACCGCTGGAAAAGCTGGCCGTCTGTGATGTTATTCTTGTTTCGGTAACGGATCGTTCGCTGGTAGCAACGGAATCCCGGCTGGCATTGCTGAAAGGGACCTCTGCGATTGTTTACGACATTGCCCCGAGACTCCGCAAAGCCGGATTCAACGGAACCTATGTCATAGCCACCAATCCTTGCGACATTATTACATATTTGTTTTATCATCTGTCCGGACTGCCCAAAAATCATGTCATCGGAACAGGAACGGCGCTGGACAGCATGAGGTTCCGCAGGCAGATTTCCGAAGCGGTCGGCGGCATCGATCCGCGCAGCATTAGCGGTTATATGCTGGGCGAGCACGGGAACTCGCAGTTTGCTGCCTGGTCGCAGGTCCGGATCGGCGGCCAGTCGATTGATGATTATGAAGAAGAGAACAGCGGCCGGCTGGGCAAGCTGGATCGCGATAAGATTGAAGACGCCGCCCGTCACCTCGGCTGGGAGATCCATAAACGCAAGGGCAACACACAGTTCGGTATCGGCAATCAGCTGGCCTTTTTTGCCAAAACGATTTTAAACGACGCGCACACGATTACGCCGGCCTCTGTTCTGCTCGACGGGGAATACGGCCAGAAAGACTTGACCATCGGCGTGCCGATTGTCCTCGGCAGGAACGGTGTGGAAGAGATTCTTCACTTCCATCTGAGCGAAAAAGAACAGGCGAGTTTCAATGCTTCGGCAAAACTGATCAGGAGCTATATTGACCGCACACTGGCCGAACATGAGGAAGCACCGGCAGAATAAGCAATGTGATAGATCTGAATATAAGCTGATACAGCACGGCCCATGTTGAGTATGGGCCGTGTTTTTATGAGGCCAATACTGTAAAATTTGTACCGGAATCAACAGCGGTCGGTGTGACATTTCGCTCAAACAGGATAAATTGAACTGCCCGGAAGCGGAATTCTCGGGCCTCCAATGGGATATATCAGTTGAATTTGAGATTTATCAGCCGATCTGGAGATATATCAGCGGAATTCAGGATATATCAGCCGAATTCATACTAAACTCAGTCAACTCCGGCCCAAAACAATTGACGCACGGCCCGATGTCGTTTAGATTGAGGAAAGACTGTTGTGAGAGGTGCGCGATCATGAGTGTCAGAGACTTTTTGATTTTGAATCTGCTCGGAGCATTATGGGGCGGTTCCTTTTTATTTATGCGTATTGCTGCGCCGGTGCTTGGCCCGTTTCTGTTGATTGACTTGCGCGTCTTGATTGCAGGTCTGATCTTTCTCTTATATGCAGCGGCGATCCGTCACTTCCCCGACTACCGGAAGAAATGGAAGGCCTATCTCACACTCGGCGCGATCAACGCGGCGATCCCTTTTACACTGATTGCCGCATCGGAGCTTTATCTCACCGCTTCGGTGTCGTCCATCCTCAATGCGACGACGCCGCTGTTCGCCTTGATCATTGCTCGCATCTGGCTCGGCGAACTGCTGACGGTAAAAAAAGTGGCCGGTATCCTGCTCGGAATTGCCGGTGTTGCCGTACTCGTCGGCTGGGGCCATATGGGCGGGTCGCCGATGGTGCTTCTGGCCGTGCTGTTCTCTCTGCTCGCTTCACTGTGCTACGGGATCGGCGGCGCGTATGTCAAGCGCGGGTTCAGCGGTGAATCCTCCCTGACCCTGACGATCGGCCAGCAGCTCGCTGCCGGGCTGGTTCTGATTCCGTTCAGCCTGCCCGCTTCCGGACGCCTTCCCGTCATGGGCACCGGCATTCTCGCGGCGGTGCTCGGTCTCGCCGTGCTGTGTACAGCTTTTGCCTATCTGCTCTTTTTTTATCTGATAAAAAATGTCGGACCGACGAAAACGCTCAGTGTGACGCTGCTTGTTTCCATGTACGGGGTGCTGTGGGGCGCACTGTTTCTCAATGAACGGCTGTCGCCGGGAACGTTTGCCGGACTGGCGATTATCCTGAGCAGTATCACGATGATTACAGAAGTGAAGCTTCCGCTGCAGAGGAAGATGGGTCTTAAAAAGTCCCACTGATCCCTTATCGATTTGTACTCTCCGTCTGTACGACCTTCCGGAAGAAGTCTTTATACTCGTCCAGGTAAAAATCCGCGCCGGGCTCATGATTCTGAAAAAGGCACGTGCGGATGCCGAGTTCATGTCCGGGAACGATGTCCAGCAGCCGGTCGCCGATAACTAGGTCGATCTGATATTTCTTTTTCAGACACCTGTAGGCCAGGGAATTAGGTTTTTTCGGATAGCCGTCATCGCTGGTCACCGTTTCGGTAAAATAGGAGTCAAACTGATACGGCCGCAGCATCCGGTACAGGTTCTCCCGGTCATTGTGCGTGACGATAAAATTTTTCTGCGCGTAGTCAAGGACTTTTTCAACATCTTTAAAAGGGACAAACGACTCGGCCGGCGTACTTTGATACAACTCGAAAAAACGCTGTGTCTGAGCGCCGGAGAGTTGAAAATACCGGAATGCTTCGCCAAAAGATTTTTTCAATTGTCCGTATATGTCGGAGCTGCTTGCCTCATCGCCGAGAATCTGTTTGATCAGCCCTGTATACACCGGATAGGTATTGAACAGGGTCCCGTCAAAGTCCCATAGAATATTCATGACTGTAAAACACCTCTGAAGTTCTCCTTATTACCCGATTATTTCCTTCAAACCCGTTCTTCAGACATGACCGGGTACAATTTAACACTAAATTTTTTTGCCTTTTATCGCAAGTTTAATTGTTGTAAGATGATAAATGAAATACTTTCACAGAGCAGTGCACGACACTGAACGGCACTCGCTCCGGCTGAATCGGATGGACTATAGGAAGGAATGGACGAGATTGCAAATCGATAAATTACGAGGCAAGGCTTTGGACCAGCTGTTTGACGCGATCCTGACGCTGAAAGGTCGCGAGGAATGCTACCGTTTCTTTGACGATCTGTGCACGATGGGCGAAATCCAGTCATTGTCCCAGCGCCTGGAAGTGGCCAGAATGCTGATGGCCGGCCATACGTACCATCACATCGAAGAAGAGACCGGGGCAAGCACTGCGACGATTTCCCGGGTGAAACGATGCATCAATTTCGGTAACGACGGCTATCAAATGACACTGAAACGACTTGGCGCCAATCAGTAAACAGGGATAAGTAACAGAAAATCAGGAAGTGGTACGATGGACAGCACGTCACAGGAATTACTCGAGGGGCTGAATCCCGAGCAGTTGAAAGCGGTCAGGCATCATGAGGGACCGCTGTTAATCATGGCGGGCGCCGGCAGTGGAAAAACACGCGTGCTGACGCACCGCATGGCTTATCTGATGATTGAACGAGACGTGGCGCCGTGGAATCTGCTGGCGATCACGTTTACTAATAAAGCGGCGAAAGAGATGAAGGAGCGGCTGGCGAAACTTGCCGGGCCGCTTGTTAATGATGTCTGGGTGTCGACATTCCACTCGATGTGTGTGCGCATTCTCCGGCGCGATATCGACCGGCTCGGCATCAGCCGCAATTTTTCGATACTGGATTCGACCGATCAGCAGTCGGTTGTCAAACATATTCTCAAGGATCTGAATTTCGATCCGAAGAAGTTCACGCCGCGCAGCATTCTCGGAACGATCAGCGGTGCGAAGAATGTGCTGAAGACGGCGGCTGATTTTGCGAAGACGGCGGCCGGTCCGTACGACGAAGTGGTCCGTGATGTGTACAAGGAATATGAGAAGCGGCTGCTGCAGAACCAGTCGCTGGATTTCGACGATCTGATCATGACCACGGTGAAACTTTTTCAGAAGGTTCCGGAAGTACTGGCCTATTACCAGAAAAAGTTTCAGTACATCCATGTTGATGAGTATCAGGACACGAACCGTGCCCAGTATCTGCTCGTACACATGATGGCGGACCGGTTCAAGAACCTGTGCGTGGTCGGTGATTCCGATCAGTCAATTTATGGCTGGCGCGGGGCCGATATTCACAATATCCTCTCTTTTGAAGAGGACTATCCGGATGCAACGGTGATCAAGCTTGAGCAGAACTATCGCTCGACGAAAATGATTCTGAATGCCGCCAACCATGTCATTGAGAACAATCACCACCGCAAGCCGAAAAACCTCTGGACGGAGAATGCCGAGGGGAAAAAGGTGACCTATTACAAGGCCGGCACGGAGCACGATGAAGCGTACTATGTCGCCGGTAAAATCCGCAATCTGTTTCGTGACGGGTTCAAGTACTCGGATCTGGCGATTTTGTACCGGACGAATGCCCAGTCGCGAGTGATTGAAGAGACACTGCTCAAGTCCAGCATTCCCTACCGGATGGTCGGCAGTATTAAATTCTATGAACGTAAGGAAATTAAAGATATATTGTCCTATCTGAAATTGATTGCCAACCCGGACGACGACATCAGTCTGGCCCGGGTGATTAACGAACCGAAGCGGGGAATCGGCGCGTCGTCGATGGATAAACTGGCCGACTATGCGATTCATGCCGATCTGTCGCTGATGAAGGCGATCGGCGAAGTCGGGCAGACCGGCGTTGCGGCCCGTGCGTCCCGGAAAATGGAAGAGTTCTCGGATCTGATTCTCAACTGGTCGAAGATGCAGGAATTTCTGTCGGTGACCGACCTTGTGGAGGAAGTTCTCGATAAGAGCGGCTATCGCAAGGCGCTGAAGGCGGAAAAGACAATCGAAGCGCAGAGCAGGCTGGAGAACCTTGATGAACTGCTCTCCGTGACGAAAGAATTTGAAGCGTCTCACGAAGACAAGTCGCTGATTAATTTTCTGACCGAGCTGGCTCTGGATACGGATTCCGAGGACACCGAAGACACAGATGTCAAGGATACTGTGACGCTGATGACGCTCCATTCGGCCAAGGGCCTTGAGTTTCCGGTCGTCTTTCTTGTCGGTATGGAAGACGGCGTTTTCCCGCTGTCGCGGTCGATGGATGACGAGGACGCCATGGAAGAGGAGCGGCGGCTCGCATATGTCGGGATTACCCGGGCCAAGCAGCGCCTGTTCCTGACATCGGCTCAGATCCGCATGCTGTACGGGCAGACGGTGACCAATCCGGTGTCGCGATTCGTCAAGGAAATTCCGGATGAACTGCTCGATATTGAGGAACCGGAGCATCAGGAAAGTTCACGGCATTTTGCCGCTCAGAGCGGATTCGGCTCGCCGTTCGGCAGCCGGTTCGGTCAGGTGTATAAAACACCGGCGCCGATGCTGAAAAAGCGAGCCGTGTCTGATGAGGAATGGCATGCCGGCGACAAAGTCAGGCATAAAAAGTGGGGCGAGGGCACGGTCGTCAGCACAAAGGGGAAGGGCGACAGCATCGAACTCGATATTGCTTTCCCGAATCCGGTCGGCCTGAAACGGCTGCTCGGAGCCTTTGCACCGATTGAAAAAGTATGAAAAGGTACATGATGAGACCGATGACGCCTTCTTTCAATACACAGGACGGATGCACCGTCTGAAAAGGAGTACAGAGAAACATGGAAGACAATCTGCCCGCTCATGTCCGCGATTTGCGCAAATGGCTCAATCAGTACAGCTATGAATATTATGTGGAAGATAATCCGAGTGTTCCCGACAGTGAATACGACCGGCTGATGCAGGAGCTGATCGCGGCTGAAAAGGCGCATCCGGAATGGATCACACCGGATTCTCCGACCCAGCGCGTCGGCGGGAAACCGCTTAAAGAATTTACGAAGGTGACCCACGAGATTCCGATGCTCAGCCTGGGCGACGTGTTCAGCGAAGAAGAACTGCTTGATTTTGACCGCCGTGTCCGCCAGCAGGTCGGCGATGACGTCACTTATGTATGCGAACTGAAAATCGACGGGCTGGCGATCTCCCTGACCTATGAACGCGGCCGGTTTGTACTCGGCGCAACCCGCGGCGACGGCACGACCGGTGAAGATATCACGAACAATCTGCGCACGGTCCGCTCGCTGCCGCTGACCCTGCCTACGGACGAAACCATTGAGGTGCGCGGCGAATGTTATATGCCGAAGAAATCATTTGACAAGCTGAACCAGCAGCGTCAGGCGAACGGCGAGCCGCTCTTTGCCAATCCGCGGAACGCGGCTGCCGGTTCGCTGCGCCAGCTCGATCCGAAGATCACGGCGCACCGGCGGCTTGCGGTATTTCTTTACAGCGCCGGCACGTTTAACCGGGAAAAGATCACGACACATTACGGACTGCTTCAGGCCATCAGGACGCTCGGGCTGCCGGTCAATCCGGAGTCGCGGCGCTGCCGGACAATGCAGGAAGTGTTTGACTATATAAAGGAATATACGGAAAAAAGAGATTCCCTGGCGTATGGAATTGACGGCATTGTCGTCAAGGTGGACTCCATGGCGCAGCAGGCGGCGCTGGGACATACTGTCAAAACGCCGCGCTGGATGATCGCTTATAAATTTCCTGCTGAAGAAGTGGTGTCCCGGCTTGAGGCGATCGAGATCAGCGTCGGTCGCACCGGTGCGGTCACGCCAACTGCCGTGCTGACACCGGTTCAGGTCGCCGGAACGACGGTCAGAAGGGCGACGCTGCATAACGAAGACTTGATCCGCGAGAAGGATCTGCGGATCGGCGACCGGGTGGTGATCCATAAAGCGGGAGACATCATTCCGGAAGTGGTCAATGTGCTGACCGGGCAGCGGACAGGCAAGGAAATTCCTTTTTCGATGCCGGAGAACTGTCCGGAATGCGGCAGTGCGCTGGTTCGTCTCGAAGAAGAAGTGGCCCTGCGCTGCATCAATCCGAAGTGCCCCGCGCTGATCCGTGAAGGCCTGATTCACTTTGTTTCCCGGAATGCGATGAATATCGACGGACTGGGCGAGAAGGTCATCACGCAGCTTTTTGAGAAGCACCTGATTCATGATGTGGCTGATCTTTATAAATTGAATTTTGACGAATTGATCGCTTTAGACCGAATGGGCGAGAAATCGGTCACCAATCTGCTTGAGGCGATTGAACGGTCCAAGCAGAATTCCCTGGAACGGCTGCTGTTCGGGCTCGGCATCCGGTTCATCGGTGCCAAGGCAGCGCAGATCCTGGCGCGTGCCTTTCACACGATGGATCAGCTGGCCGCGGCATCGATGGAGCAACTGACGGCGGTGGACGAGATCGGAGAAAAGATGGCTGACTCCGTCCGCACCTATTTTGCCAAGCCGGAAGTGGCCGCACTGATCGATGAACTGAAAACAGCGGGACTGAATATGACCTATCTCGGACCGGATGCACCGGCTCCGGCAGATACGCCATTCAGCGGGAAGACGGTTGTGCTGACCGGCAAAATGGAGCATTTTACCCGCACGGAAGCGAAGAAGGAGATTGAACAGCGCGGCGGCAATGTCACCGGCAGTGTGAGTGCCAGCACGGATCTGGTCATTGCCGGAGAAGCCGCCGGTTCGAAACTTGATAAAGCGAAAAAGTGGTCTATTGAAATCTGGGATGAAGCACGTTTTCTTGATTCACTCAAGGACTGAGGAGGGTTCTGATTGAAACATCAAAAAATGGGCGCGGCGGTCGCCGTTGTGCTCAGTCTGCAACTGGTTCTGTCCGGCTGCTGGTTTAACACGAATACGACAAGCAAGGTGGTCAACAAGCACACCGGCAAGACTGAAACGGCCCGGATTGTACCCGGATCGGGAAAAGGTGAATACCAGATGATGCGGCCGCTCGCCAACGACACCGTCCGCGGCTATATTCAGTATGGCGCGACGAACCTCTCCGACAGCGATCAACTGGAGACCGGCCTGATGGATCTGTCAAAAAGCGTGTTCAGCCCGAATCAGTATGTTTTCCAGACCGGCCAGTACCTTGATGTCACGACCATCAACAGTTTTATTTACCGTCAGGGCCAGAAGCAGACCAACTTGCAGAACGGCCAGAGTACAGGAAAAACGCTCTCCGGAATGAACCCGCCGCTTGCCAAGAGCGGCAGTGCGGTGAAAAAGGCGCAGAGCAGCCCGAAGTACATCAATTATGTTCTCGAACAGGATTACTTGAAAAAGACCGGCGGCGGGAAATATACGCTTGGCGGCGTCTCGATTGCCGTGTCGCTGAACTCGGTTTATTCCGACAGCATTACCGACAGCAAAGGCCTGATTCACCAGATTTCGGTGCCGCTGAACAGGGCTAAAGTCAGGGCCTGGGGTGAAGCGCACGCGCCGCAGATTCTGCAGCGGATCCGCAGTGTCAAGGGATTGGGCCAGGTACCGATTTTTCTGACATTGTATATGACGGCCGCACCGAATGCGCTGGTTTCCGGCGACTTTTTTGCCAGAACAACGGTTGGTGCCGGGTCCTCGACGATCGGCGGCTGGACAACGGTGGATAACCATCATGTCGTATTTCCGTCGAGCGCGGCAAGTTCGGCATATAAAGCGGATGCCGGACGATTCAACAGCTTCAGAAGTGCCGTCCAGAAATACTACCCGGATTATATCGATGTGGTGGGTTCCGGTTTTTACCAGAACGGGACGCTGAAACAGCTGACGATGAACATCAATATGAACAAGTTCAGAGATCAGACGGAGATTATCGGCTTTACGAATTATGTCGCCAATATCGTCAATAACAGTTTCAGCTTTCCCCGTGACGTGCCGGTTCAAATTAATATAAAAACAGGAGATGTGCAGAACGCGCTGATTGAACGGAGAGCGAGCATGAATAACGCTTTTGTCTCCATCTATCAGCATTAATTCATCCAATTTCTTATTTCTGCCGGGATCGGGTGTCATTGCACTGTACCGGCAGAATTTGGTATGATTAAAGCATTATGAGCGTTTGCCCGGACGCTGCAAACGACGCGAAATGATTCAGTCTGGAGGTGACTTTTGGTGAGCAGAATTTCTGAGGAACAGGTTAAATATGTCGCCAATCTGGCAAGGCTTTCTTTTGATGATGAGGAGATCAAGAAGTTCACCACACAGCTGGGGGACATTATCGGCTTTGCCGAACAGCTGAATGAACTGGATACGGAAGGCGTTGAACCGACAACCCATGTGCTTGATATGTACAATGTCATGCGTGATGATGTGGTCGAACCGTCGCTGCCACGGGAAGAAGCGCTGAAGAATGCGCCTGTTCAGGAAGACGGACAGGTTAAAGTACCGCAAATTATGGAAGCGGACTGACCGATACAGGAGGAGGAAGACGGAAGATGCCACTTTTTGAAGAGGGCCTTGTGTCTCTTAAAGAGAAGATACATAAGAAGGAAATCAAGGCATCCGATCTTGTCGATGAAGCCTATGCGCGCATCGGCAAGGTCGATCATCAGGTTAAAGCGTTTCTGACGCTGAATGAAGAGGCCGCCAGAGAAGACGCAAAAGAACTGGATGAGAAAGCTGCAGCGGATACGCTGCTCTACGGCATGCCGATCGGAATCAAGGATAACATGGTGACGAAAGGTCTGAGGACGACCTGTGCCAGCCATATTCTCGATAACTATGATCCGATTTTTGATGCGACTGTGATTAAAAAAGTCAAAGCCGCAAAAAGTATTATGATCGGCAAGCTGAACATGGATGAGTTCGCCATGGGCTCGTCAACGGAAAACTCCAGCATGGCGATCACCCGCAACCCATGGGATCTGGACCGGGTGCCGGGCGGCTCGAGCGGCGGTTCGGCAGCGGCTGTTGCCTCAGGTGAAGTGCTGTTCGCACTCGGCACGGATACCGGCGGGTCGATCCGCCAGCCGTCGGCGTTCTGCGGCGTTGTCGGGATGAAGCCGACATACGGGCGCGTTTCCCGTTTTGGCGTCGTAGCTTTCGCGTCTTCCCTGGATCAGGTAGGACCGATCACACGGACGGTGGAAGATAATGCCTATCTGATGGAAACGATCGCCGGACTGGATCCCTACGATGAGACGAGCGCCGACGTGCCGGTGCCGCATTATTCGGCGGCACTCACCGGAGACATTAAGGGTCTGCGTGTGGCCGTCCCGAAGGAATATCTCGGTGAAGGCATCGATGAGGCAATCAAGGACAAGATCAAAGATGCGGTCCGTCAGCTCGAAGCGCTCGGCGCTGTCTGCGAAGAAGTTTCACTGCCGCACTCCCGGTACGCAGTTCCTGCCTATTACATCATTGCGTCGTCAGAGGCTTCGGCCAACCTGGCCCGTTTTGACGGGGTCCGCTACGGCGAACGCGCCGAGTCCAAAGACCTGATCGAGATGTACAAGAAGTCGCGCAGCCAGGGCTTCGGTGATGAAGTCAAACGCCGCATCATGCTCGGTACCTTTGCACTGAGCTCCGGCTATTATGATGCGTATTATAAAAAAGCGCAGCAGGCACGTACGCTGATCAAACAGGACTTTGAAAAAGTGCTGGAGAATCATGATATTATCGTCGGCCCGACCACCCCGACCACCGCGTTCAAAATCGGTGAAAAAGTGGATGATCCGCTGACGATGTACGCCAACGATCTGCTGACGATTCCGGTCAATCTGGCCGGTGTTCCGGCGATCAGTCTGCCGTGCGGTCTCGCCGACGGACTTCCGGTCGGTCTGCAGATGATCGGCCGCCCGTTCGGTGAGGAGACGCTGTATCGCGCAGCGCACGCTTATGAACAAACCGCCGGATTTAAACTGGCACCGACGGCCATCAAGGGGGCGAATGACTGATGAGTAATTTTGAAACGATCATCGGCCTCGAAGTGCATGTGGAATTAAAAACAAAAACGAAAGCATTCTGTGGCTGTGCCAATGAATTCGGTGCACCGCCGAATACACATACCTGTCCGATCTGTCTTGGCCATCCCGGCGTCCTGCCGCGGTTGAACCGTCAGGCAGTGGACTATGCGATCAAAGCAGCACTCGCCCTGAACTGCGATATATCCCGGGTGACGAAGTTCGACCGCAAGAACTATTTCTATCCGGATAACCCAAAGGCATACCAGATCTCGCAGTTCGACCAGCCGATCGGACGCAACGGCTATATTGAAATTGAAGTGGACGGGAAGAAAAAGCGGATCGGTGTACACCGGCTTCACCTTGAAGAAGACGCTGCGAAGCTGAACCACCTTGAGGATGGTTCCGGCTCGCTGGTCGATTTCAACCGTGTCGGTACGCCGCTGATCGAAATTGTTTCAGAAGCAGATATGCGCACACCTCAGGAAGCTTATGCCTATCTTGATAAACTGCGGGCGATCATGCAGTACATCGGTGTATCTGATGTCAAGATGGAGGAAGGCTCGCTGCGCTGCGATGCCAACATCTCCATCCGCCCGTACGGCCAGAAGGAATTCGGCACGAAAACCGAGCTGAAGAACCTGAACTCGCTCACTTTTGTCGAGAAAGGGATTGCCTTCGAAGAGAAGCGCCAGGAACGGATTCTGCTTTCCGGCGGCGAGGTGGAGCAGCAGACCCGCCGTTATAATGACGCAACGAAGACAACCACGCTGATGCGCGGCAAGGAAGGATCAGACGACTACCGCTACTTCCCGGAGCCGGATATTATCAAACTGAAAATTGATCAGGGCTGGATCGACCGGATCCACGCCGAGATTCCTGAACTTCCGGATGCCCGTCAGAAACGCTATGTGGACGAACTCGGCCTGCCGGCTTATGATGCGATGGTGCTGACCCAGACGAAGACGATGTCCGATTTCTTTGAAAGCACGATCGCTGAAGGCGCCGATGCCAAACTGTCGGCCAACTGGCTGATGGGTGATATCTCTGCCTATCTCAACAGCAAGTACAAGACGATCGACGAAGTACCGCTGACACCGCAGGCACTGGCCAAACTGGTTCAGCTGATTGAAAAAGGAACGATTTCCAGTAAGATCGCCAAGAAAGTCTTCAAGACGTTGATCGAGAAGGGCGGCGATCCGGAGAAGATCGTCCGGGAAAAGGGACTCATTCAGATCTCGGATGAAGCGACACTGCATGGACTGATCGATCCGATCCTGGCAGCCAACAAGCAATCCATGATCGATTATAAAAACGGCAAAGACCGGGCGATGGGCTTCCTTGTCGGTCAGGTGATGAAGCAGTCACACGGCAAGGCCAATCCTACGGCAGTGAATAAAATCATTCGTGAAGAGATTGAAAAACTGTAAGACAACTGATTGTTTTTGTCGGACGGCAGGGGTATACATCCCTGCCGTTCTTTTTTGATTGAGGCTGAATGTTTCCCGGAAATACCGGTTAAACTGGGTCCGTGCCCCGGACCGGCGCTTTGATTTTGAAAAATAGATACCATATAATTAATTTGAAGGTGCATCCGGTGTGAAGCGTGCGTCGGCTCACCGGCAGCCAGGCGGAATTTGACCCTGGCGTCACCGCGCTCTATCTGAAAGTGATTGGATGATGACGATGAAAAAAGCAAGGCTCATATACAATCCCACATCCGGAAGAGAACTCGCACAGCGGAATATTGCTTATATCCTTGACCGACTGGAAAATGCCGGTTATGAAGCCTCCGCTTATGCGACGAAAAGCAAAGGTGATGCGACCCGGGGTGCCAGGAAGGCGGTCCGGCGCCGGTTCGACCTGGTCATCGCGGCCGGCGGCGACGGGACGATCAATGAAGTGATCAACGGACTGGCGGAAAGGGAATTTCGCCCGACGCTCGGCGTGCTGCCGCTTGGGACGACAAACGACTTTGCCCGTGCTGTCAACATTCCCCGCGATATCGCAAAAGCCTGCGATGTGCTTTGCGAAGGGGTTGCCATTCCGATCGACATCGGCAAGGCAAATGATCATTATTTTGTGAACATCGCCGGCGGCGGTAAACTGACCGAACTAAGTTATGACGTGCCGAGCAAACTGAAAACAATTCTCGGACAGCTGGCTTACTACATCAAAGGGATTGAAATGCTGCCTTCATTGCGGCCGACAAAGGTGAAAATTGAGTATGACGAGCATACATTTTCCGGCGACATCATGCTTTTTCTTGTGTCGAATACCAATTCTGTCGGCGGATTTGAACGGATCGCACCGAATGCCAGACTGGATGACGGTTTGTTTGATTTAATCATCTTGAAAGAGACGAATCTTGCAGATTTTATCCGGCTCGCCTCACTGGCTTCCCGCGGCGAGCATATGAAAGATCCGAAGATCATCTACGCTCAGGCGCACCGGATCAAGGTTGAATCTGCGGAAAAGATGCAGCTGAATGTTGATGGCGAGTACGGCGGGGTCATGCCCGGTGAAATCATTAATCTTCGCCATCATCTGCATCTGATGGTGCCGAAAGAGACCGCGGATGCGGTGACAACGACGGAGAAACAGGCAGAAGAGTTAACGGCTGACTGACAGGTGCGCCTGGCGAACAGGCGCATTTTATTTGCTCAGGAAAAAAGCGGCCAGGTGCTGCAAATCCGGCTGATATGTTCTCAGATCGGCTGATAAAACCCGGAATTGGCTGATATCCGCGAAATCGACTACTGATTTTGCTGCCGGATCAGCTCTGTACATTCGAAAAACGTCATCGCGCGTTACTTTTTAAAGAAAATGAGCCAAAATCCTCCCGCTTTTTACGTGATCAGTGATTAAATGCTGAACAACTGCTGAGCCATGAGGTTGTATTCTATAATGAAACGCAAACATGAAAAGGGAGTCAAAAATGATGGAGTCCATACCTGTTGAAAAAAATGAAAAAGTGACCGTATCTTTTACGGATCTCACTCAGGAGGGGTCAGGGGTCGCCAAAGTTGACGGCTACACCCTGTTTGTCCCCGGCGCGCTGCCGGAAGAAACGGCGGAAGTGCAGGTGGTCAAGACGAAGAAGGGATACGGGTATGGACGTCTGACCCGGCTGATTGAAAAAAGCAGCCTGCGGGCGGTTCCTCCCTGCCCGATCTATGATCAGTGCGGCGGCTGCTCGATTCAGCATCTTAGCGCACAGGGCCAGCTGGATTATAAACGGCGAATTGTGACCGACGCGCTGGAACGCATCGGCGGTTTTTCTGGAATCAGCGTCGGGATGACAATCGGCATGGCCGATCCCTGGAAATACAGGAACAAGATACAGGTTCCGGTCGCCGCGCAGGACGGCCGGTTTGCATTCGGCTTTTTCAAAAAGAGAAGCCATGAGATCGTTAATCTGGACAGCTGCATCATTACCGACCCGCTGATTGATAAAATTGTCCAGACTGCCCGCCATGCTGCGGAGGACAAAGGGATTGAGCCGTACAACGAAGCGAAGAACAGCGGCGTGCTGCGCCACATCATGGCCCGCTCCGGCCGGAAGAGCGGTGAAGTCATGGTCGTCTTCGTGACCCGGACCGAAGACCTGCCGCATCGGAAGGCACTGATCAAAGAACTGACAGAGAACTACCCGCAGATCAAATCGATTGTTCAGAATGTGAACAAACGCCGGACGAATGCGATTCTTGGTAACAAAACGAAGACGTTGTGGGGACGTCCGGTTATTTATGATCAGATCGGCAGCGTCACCTTTGCCATCTCCGCACAGTCATTTTATCAGGTGAATCCGAGACAGACCGAAGTGCTGTACCGCAAGGCGCTGAAGTTCGCCGACCTTACGGGAGAGGAAACAGTGATTGACGCCTATTGCGGTATCGGGACGATTTCATTGTTCCTCGCCCAGAAGGCAAAACAGGTGTACGGCGTCGAGATCGTTCCCGAAGCTGTCAAAGACGCACAGGCGAACGCTGAGCTCAATAAAATCACCAATGCTCATTTCGAAACCGGAAAAGCAGAAGAAATCCTGCCCAAATGGTACGACAAAGGCATCCGTCCGGACGTGATTGTTGTCGATCCGCCGCGCAAAGGCTGCGAGGCTTCTCTGCTCAAAACGATGCTCGCCATGAAACCGCAGCGCATCGTCTATGTCTCCTGCAATCCGGCCACCCTTGCCCGCGACCTGAAACTGCTTGTTCCCGGCGGCTACGCGATCAAAAAGGTTCAGCCCGTCGACATGTTCCCGCAGACACTGCATGTGGAGACGGTTGCATTGATAACAAGGGTGAAAGAGTGAGTATGTAGAAAGTCCAGTAAATAAGGGCCTTTCGAGGTTTGAGAGAAAAAATCCAATGTGCAAGAATCGTAGAAATATCGCTTTGTGGAAATAAGACCAAAGGCACGATTTTGCTCATGACAGAGCGATTTAGATGTCGGCAATTGGTGAGTGGTCGATTTGGATGTTTTGGGTTTTGGGGGCTTGGCGAGTGGTCGATTTAGATGTTTCTCGGCTTTTGCCGAGGTTGTGTGGTCAGGTTAGATGTTAAAGAGGATGGTCGGGAATAGTTATGACCTGTTTAAGCCGAAAGTGAGGAGGCGAAACGATGCCAAGTGATAATAAGAAAGTACCAAGGCAACATGCGGCTAACAGCGTAATGTTTGCCGTCTATTTGCTCTTCCTTGTTTGGGCGATATTGTGGAAGTTCCGTGTGCCATTCATCGGCGGCACAGAGCGCGTCATCAATTTGATCCCGTTTAGCGGTAACGCCGGGTACGAAAAACTTTTTAATCTTGTGCTTTTTGTACCGCTGGGATTTTATGCTGCAGCGATTGCAAAAAAACACGGTGTGATTAAACAAATTCTTACGGTTCTTGCCGTAAGCCTTGTGTTTGAGATTTTGCAGTATACATTGGCAATTGGCAGCAGCGACACAACAGACTTGATGCTGAACACCCTTGGCGGTGCTTCGGGGATTGTCGGGTTTTTCTTGCTCAAAAAGCTGTCTGGCAAGCACACGAACAAGGTGGTGCTGATTGCAGGTGGACTTATCACGACGGTCGTGCTGTATTGCTCGGTGTCATTCATGGTATTTGGAATGCTCTATATCGGGCGTATGATGTTTAGACTGTAAAAACTACGATCTGATTAAGCCAAAATCGAGGAGGGGCAAATGAACGAATACACAAAACAGGAACTAGAAGATGCAAAGACCTCCCTTGAATCAACGCTCCACAAGTGCGAGAAGATTCAGGAAGGCGGCAAGTTGCAGTCATCGCAGAAAACTCTGAACGACAGGCGGGTGAACGCCCTGCGGATTGCACTAACGCTTATTGAGAAAGAGATGAGGTCGAATAATGCCAATTGACTTTAAAAAAATCGAAAAAGATTTATACCAACCAAGAACTACACCATCAATTATTAAAGTGCCGGAGATGAAATACATTGCTGTTGACGTCAAAGGCGACCCGAACAAGAGCCTGGTGTCGGGAAAACTTTCGCAGCAAAGCGCCTCGGCATACTCGATGATCGGAGAAATGGATCGGATGAAAGCCGCATTGAATTCGTCCAGTTCCACCAGAATTACTCTTACGAAGATTTCATGATGGGCTATAAACCTGTGAATGATGGTTTTGAGTTGAAATACGGTATCTTTTATCGTTTTTGCCAAAAAGCTGCAAACCAGCCGGACAAAGATTTCTTCTTTATCATTGATGAAATCAATCGGGGTAATATGAGTAAAATCTTCGGTGAGCTGCTCATGCTGATTGAGCGCGATTACCGTGGTACGAAGACAACACTCGCATATAACGGCTTGGATAAGCCGTCGAGCAGCCAGCTCAACTGGCGACGGCTAACCGCTAAAGAGGGCGAAGCACCGGTGGCCGGCGGCCACTGAAACCGGCCCTTTTCCAGTCGCTTATAATAAAGCCAGAAACCGCTGAGACCGGCACCATTGCGCCCCATTCAGGCCGCTGGCTTCGAAGGCTTCAATACGGTTCTTTCCATAACAAATCTCGGTCGTTCAAGGTCATGAGATTCATCTCCATCCATCTTTAATGAATGTATTATCCCATGATCCGGGTGACGATCCTAGTGCCGCATAAATAGCCTTCTGGGCATTCAAGATCTCACCAACTCTCAGCGCATGACCCGGGGATTCAAAGGACTCGATGACGTCCAATTTATCGAGCAGGGATTGAAGAGTATAGTCTTTGAAAAGCTTTTGTGCCTGCATTCTT
>NZ_KB899057.1 GCF_000377985.1 Sporolactobacillus vineae DSM 21990 = SL153 | reverse complement strand
TGCAGTCATTGCCTCTACCAGAAAGTGTTTTGGCAGACGCTGCTGCAGATCCATCGATTACCGGAACCAGAGTAATGTCATCCAGGTAGAAATTGGATCAAATTTAATGCATTCTCGGAGAACACGGGACCCGTCTGCCCAAATGGCGTCTGGAAAGTGACCTTATCGTATAAAAGGAATGAGGAACCCGTTTAAAAACAGAACAGGTGATCATCAGATCCGTTTTGGACAAAAATGCACTTGTTTTATTATGCTTTACCGCCTAAATGACAGGGAAACAGTGCTCTATGAATAATTCAGGATTAATTATTGGCGCAAGTATCCTTGGTTTAATCATGATGGGCGGACTGGCAGCAAGTTATGTCAATGTGACTACGCCGTTGGTCATCCATACGGCAACAACGAAAATTGCTGTTCAGACAGACATTCTGGACAAAATTCTTAAAGGTTTGCTGCCTCTTTTGACAGTTACAGGAGTATACCTTTATCTTGAAAAAGTTAAAAGAAATTATACGGTAGCCATGCTGATCATTCTTGTTGTAGGATTAGTCTTAGGTTCACTCGGTATTCTGAAATAACCTATGGGCAGAGGTCGAATACGTATGGCATTAATTCATTGCAATGTGAATTCTAAAGTTTTGAAGACGTCAACTTCGTTCTATGTCATTTTACCTGAATCTGATGCCATTCATTCGGGTACAGGTAAATTACAGACTCTATATTTGCTGCACGGCCTGGGTGATGATCATTCAAAATGGATCAGACGGACGCCGCTGGAGAGATATGCCAAGCAATATGATCTGGCGATTGTCATGCCTCAGGTAGGAAGAAGTTTCTACACAGATATGTGTTATGGAAATAGATATTGGACTTTTGTCAGTGAGGAGCTGCCATCCATTGTACGTTCATTTTTCCCATTGTCTGAAAAAATGGAAGATCATTTTGCCGCTGGATTATCAATGGGCGGATACGGCAGCTTTAAACTTGCTTTGAATAAGCCCGATTGTTTTGCTGCCGTTGCCAGTTTTTCAGGTGCTTTAGATATCGCTAACCTGTTTCTGCCGGAAAATGAAGGCAATAAAGATGAATTTTCTAAACTTGCCGATGCTATTTTCGGGGGAGTGGATAAGATCAGCGGTACGAAGAATGATCTATTCTATTTGGCTAAACAGCTTAAAGAGTCGGGAAAAAGAATACCAATGCTTTATCAAAGCTGCGGTACTGAGGATCCGATTTATAAATATAATGAAACTTTTCACCGCTTCGCTGAAAATGAAGGCATCAACCTAACGTACGAGGAATGGAGCGGCGGACACGATTGGATATTTTGGGATCAGAGTATTCAGAGAGCTCTTGAGTGGTTTCCATTAAGAAAGGTCCAATAAAAACAGATTAAGAAGTCTCTGCAATAACTTCATTTTAATTTTAGTCGAGCAGAAAGTTGACTGGCTTTCCACTCGGCTTTTTTTAACACTATTGATGAATTGGAAAAACCAGCGAATGACGTGACTGATCATCTGGAGTTATACTGATAAAATAATAGATGACAGGGTTCTTATTCGACAAGAAAAGTATGGAAGTGAATATGATGACATCTAAGGACTCTATGTTGGATAGAATTGTAAGCGGATACAGCAATGGGCTTATAGAGCGTCAGTTTACTACGGCATCCATTCAGAAACTGACGGGACAAAAGAGAAACCTGGTCAGTCATTATTTGAATAGGTTGGTTGAGGAAAAGAAATTGAATAAGAAAGATTCACGGCCTGTCTGTTATTCGCTCTCAGATTCGATCATCAAAAATGCAAGAAAAGTAAAAAATAGCGGTGCTTTTTCTGAATTCATCGGAGCTTCCGGTTCCTTACGAAAACAGATCGGCATATGTCAGGCAGCTGTAGATTATCCGACGAACGGATTACCCATTATTCTTAGCGGTTCCAGCGGTACCGGAAAAAGTTTTCTGGCAAAACTTATTTATCAATTTGCCTGTGATGAGCGGACGGTTGCCCCAGATAGCCCTTTTATCACGCTGAATTGTGCCGATTATGCAAATAATCCGGAATTAATGTCAGATATGTTGTTTGGACATAAAAAAGGTGCATTTACGGGAGCAATTGATGAATCGACAGGTTTATTAGACCAGGCGAACGGGGGTTTCTTGTTCCTCGATGAAGTCCATCGATTATCACTGGCAAATCAGGAGAAATTATTTCTGTTTTTAGATCAGGGCAAGTTTAGAAGATTAGGGGAAAATAAGCTATTACATTCTTCCGATGTTCGCTTTATTTTTGCAACGACAGAAAATATTGAAGATACATTTTTGGAGACCTTTCGCAGAAGAATTCCATTGAAAGTAACTTTACCGAGTTTTCTTTCAAGGCCCCTCATGGAAAGGGACAACATTGTTCATCGATTTTTTTATGACGAGGCAGTCAGACTTCATCGAGTTTTATGGGTGACGCAGGAATTGTATAAATCTCTGCTGTTCTTTAATGGCAAAGGTAATATTGGCAGTGTTAAGAGTGAGGTTAAGGTACTCTGTGCAGAGGCTTATTCAAACCAATCCGGACATTCAGACTTAATGTTGATGAATGAAAATGAACGCCTGACACGTGTTATCACCGGTACAAAGAGTGTAACGCCTGAAAAATTAGTTAAAATTGATCCAAGTATTCATGAGCATGACGGCTCTTATGATCATCATGAAGCTTTAGCAAATAGTAAAGATCTGATGGAGTCTTTTAATAAAGATATGAATGTAAACCTTCTGAATAAATCGTTGAATTCCTTTTTTATCAAAAAGTATGGTGAGAACTATTCCTGTGGCTACTATTTTATCTATTTAAGAGACTGCGTACACGAAAGTCTCATCCGAATTGGCACACAAACGGGCTTGAAATTCGATGAAAAAATCAAGCAAGCGGTGTTCCTGCTTGTCAATTATTTTCTTAATTATGAAACGGAAAAACTATTTTCGAAAAACCATATGGCTCATGCAAATCAACTTTCTAAAGCGGATTTATTAGCCAAAAAGATCATTAAAAATCTGGAAATCCAATTTAATATCACGTTTAACCAGAATACAGGTGAGTTGTTGACACATTATCTGAGTTTGCTCTTTCACCAATCCAATTATTTCTCTGACAACGATATTCAAGGAATTGTCGTTGCCCACGGTGAAAGTACTGCCTCAAGTATCGCCAGTGTAGCTAATCGTTTATGTGGTGGATATCTCTTTGAATCATTTGATATGCCCCTAGAGTCAGACACCAAAACGGTCATTAATAAGGTTAACCATTTTCTGACTCACGTTGAGACGAAACTGGGCGTGATCGTACTCGTTGATATGGGCTCGTTGACCGATCTCTATGAACCCATTAAAGCTCACTTGCAGGGGGACCTGTTAATCATTAATAATATCACTACGTCAATGGCAATTGACGTCGGCATGAAAATCAAAAATCAAGTTCCCATGAAAACCATTATCCATGAAGCGGATTCTGCGTATACGACAAAGATTAGATACTATGAAGGCCTTTCGATGAACGATAATATTATCGTCTCATGTATTTCAGGCATTGGCATCGCGAAAAAAATAAGTCACATAATAAAATCATACCTGCAGGCTGATGACGTCGATGTCGTGACCATTGGCTATTTAAAATTGAAAAAAATGTTTGCTGAACACAAATATTCAATGTTTCGCAAGACAAGATTTATTATTTCTACAACGCCTCTTGACACCGGTGATGTTCCATTTCTGACGGTCCATCAACTTATAAGGGACGATTTTCATGATATATTAAAACACTATTTTTCAGGATTGATGAATGAGAACAACTTTTATCATATGATTGATGACATTGTGAAGCTGTTTACGGTAAAAGGAGCAGCATCCAGGCTAAAGTTTCTGAATCCTGTTTTAGTTGTTAATGAAATTGAAGACATCATTCATCAATTTGAAGCATTTTATGATATGCACTTTCAAAGTTATGTTAAGATGAATCTTTTCCTCCACATTTCATCCATGATTGAAAGGTTAATCATAGGTGAGAAAGTAAATGGCCACGTTCAGGAGAATGTTTCCAGACAGCAAAGTGAGTTCTGCGATCTTTCAGATGAGGTCTTTAAAAAAGTAACAAAGAAATATCATATCGTTATTCCTGTCTCGGAAAAATTAATGATTTTTGAAATTATAAAAATGAATTTCGGTAAGGGGAATCCATGAAGAGAATGAGGTCCGCAAAAATGCGGACCTCATATGATCAAGCGATTATAAAATAATCCATTCCATGATGCGTGCTTGGATAAGCTTTGCATATCTATTAAGACAATGCTAATTCAATAGCGCCGTACAGACTGGCCTCCTGTTGAAAATAAGAACGAGCCAGTTCAGGCGTGATGAGATGTGCCCAGATAAGAAATATGCTAATGCTGATTAATGTTCAGATCACAGCCAGACTGATTGCTGACCAGATAAAAGACACAATAATCTGATCCATAAACTGAACGACAATGATCAAGGCCATCAGTGTATTAATAATCGTTATTAGATCAAAAGAACAGTAAATAGCCAAATAGTGGAAGCTTTGCCCTTTCTTCTAAATCATTCATAAAAAAATCCTCTCGCTATTTTAAGATCGAGAGGAATCAAGACTGTCACTCAATCAGCACTTGCTTTTATAAAGGATAATTTACTTTTTCTTCAGCGTAATTGACCACTGAGCCGGTCCTGTTTTCTCAAAGTGAGTAATATGATGACCAGCTTCTGCTGCCCATCGGGGAATTGTTTCGGTAGCTTGGGTACAGTCAAAATCAATGACCAATTCGTCCCCACTGTTTAACTGAGAGATTTCCTGCTTTGCTTTGACAAGAGGGAAGGGACAAACTAATCCTAATACTTCCAATTTTTTAATCATGCTCAATTCCTCCTTAATAAAAATTAGTTTAATTCGATGCTGAAGTCTGAGTCTGATGTGGCGTTGTAATTTGCGGATGTCTCATTGGACGAATGATGATCAGATAGGACGCGGCCCAGGTTCCCAGGATCATCGATGGAATCGCAATCCATCCTTGCCAGGACAGATAGGCGGAGGCAACAAGGCCGTTTCCAATGGAGCAACCGCCGGCAAGACTGGCACCGACGCCCATTAGCACACCACCCTCAAGACTATGCACCATCGTCTTTGTATCCGGAGTACGGAATTTGAATTCTCCGCTCAGTTTTGCCGCAGCAAAAGCACCAACGAGGATACCAAGAACGAGAAAGACAGGCCAATTCAGGACACTGTAATTTCCGGAGACAAGGAAGACAACTAAGTTTGCGCTTGGCGTCGTGATGCCGAGACCGCCTACTCTTCCGGTAACCAGGCTTAGCGGCCAGGCAGCGAGTGCGATGACGCCGATCAGAATACCGGTAATAAACGGATGCCATCTTTTTTCAAACAATAAGTGATTAAGGCCCTTACGCTGGGGTACCATCTCTGGTATGTATAACTTCTTTTCTTTTTTACGATAGTTCCAGACCAGATAGCCCGTGACCAGTATAAGAATACTGACAAGAATCCATGGAGAAAGGCTGAAAGTCTGATATATGGTTGTCTTTGCATATCCGACCGAAAGAACTTCACCTGTGAATTGTGACAGGAGACCAAACTTCATAACGGCTGCTGAAATCATAAAGGTGATCAGTGCGGTAATACTTCCAATCAATCCCTCCGCAGCCCGATAATAAGTTCCGGCGGCACAGCCTCCGGAATAGACCATGCCGAGTCCGAAGATAAAGCCTCCGGTAATGACGCCAAGCCATGGGAAGGGTTCGGTTGGGATTTTTGCCACATTCAGTGCAGACAGTGTGAATAATCCGATACTCTGTACAGTAATCGCGATCAAAAAAGCGATAAACATTTTGCTGTCTTTTGCTAAATAAAGGTCGCGGAAAGCACTGGTGACACAAAATCTTCCGCGCTGACATACAAAACCAAAAGCAGTCCCCGTAGCAAGGCCAGAAATAACCATGAAAAGCATACGATCACCTCAAAAAAAATTATATAAGAATGAATATAGCCAACTAAGTAGGGCAAAACAGTATGAATAAAATCAAAAACGAAAAGCCCTTTTCATAAAGAAGAGGGCGGAATCTTCAAACCTCTCCTTATCCATCAGACAATTTACTGACTGTCTGCAGGGGTTAGCACCTTGCCCTAATTACGGCGGTTGCTGAAGTGTCATCGGGCCAGTCCCTCGGCTTCTCTAGATAAGAAAACGCAATGCATATTAGAAATTGATTCTTAGTTTATAACAATTGTTCGATTATTTCAACATTTTCGGCTTCTCAGTGTCGATTTATTTCGGATTAAGCAGTTCTCTATTGGATGGAAATCATGGCGCAGTCCAGTACTAAAAGACTGACGATTGTTCCGTTCAAGATCTGCATTGCAGCATGGAATTATTTCCCGGATCCTTAGGCATTATCCAGAACCATCTCTGCCGTTTCCTTCGTTGTAATCAGTACATTAACATAGTGTCCATTAAGTGCGCCGATAATGCCCGGAACCTTTTCCCTCGATTCGGCAACACCGATTGAATATTCTGCTCGTTTTAATTTATCCAGTGGTATGGAGATGGTCCGGTCCGTAATATGCGTACGGATTTCATCGCCGTTGAGATCATAAAAATGCGAGCAGACGTCCCCAGCCACATTCTCATCACTAAATTTTGCCACCGAATCATTTCCGTAGAATTCGAACCAGATGGAGCTCTTCGCAATTTGCAGTGAGCCGATACCAAACACAGCGATGTTGACTTGATCCCACATATGATTGATCTCCCCGAAATACTTTGTTTCCAGAAATTCCTTTTTCAAAGATGAAGTTTCCACGATTGCCGGCACATCAATCATCAAGGAGTGGCCATTAAATTTCTGAGCGGCTGCGTAACAGATTGTGTTGACGTGATAACGGCTGGCCAGTTTGCCGGACGGACCGCCAATGAGCGGAATGCAGAATACGTGATGCTTCGGTGAGCTAATATCTAAGGCATCGACGACTTCTGCCAGGGTGCTGCCCCAGGAGAAGCCGATCACATCGTTGTCTTGTGTAATGTGATCCAGATATTTGGCACAAGCCTGGCCAATCGCCGTGAGTTTCATTTGCTTATCATCCTGTTGGACAGGCACAACAATTGCTTCTTTCAAATGAAACCGGTCTTTCAGGCGCTGCGCAAGCGAAATATCGTTCACCGCGTAATTAATGATGATCTTCACAATGCCTTCTTCCCGTAATTTCTTAAGGATGCGGCTGATCGACGTCCGATTGATACCGACAGCAGCAGCGATCTCCGATTGAGTCATGTTCTGTTCATAGTACATCTGCGCGATTTGTATATATTGCTTCTTTGTCTCCAGATCAATCATTTTCATCGATACCTCTCATTCTTAAAGGCGAGCTGAGATTCTTCATTCATTATATGAGTTGCCGGGATTATTTCAATGATTGATGTGTTCTTTATGCACATTATTGCATAAGGTTCACATATTCTCAACTATTTGGCGATTGACTTCATGTGAAAACGCTTTATACTGTAAATGTAAAAGAAAATATGTGATAAATAATCACAAATGTGATTTTGATTATTCCAGGGAGGGATAAGAATATGAGCAATTGGCTTGGACTTGATCATCAGACAGTTATCGTTACAGGCGGTTCTTCAGGCATTGGGCGCGCAGTTGTGCAGACATTACTGGAGAATCAGGCGAATGTTGTGGTCGCAGATCTTCAGGAACCGGATCATGAGACGTATGAGAAAGGGAGCGAAGGACAACTGTTGTTCGTGAAGACCAATGTTGCTTCCCGAGAGAGCGTTGAGAATCTGGTTGGCCAGGCAGTGAAAAATTTCGGTAAAGTTAATGTACTTGTCAATAATGCGGGCATCAATCTTCCACGTCTGCTCGTCGATGCAAAAGAGCCAGGCGGACATTTTGAACTGAGTGACGATGTGCTGGACAAAATGATCAGCATTAACCAGAAAGGCGTTTTTCTTTGCTCACAGATTGCCGGCAGAGAGATGGTCAAGGCCCAGAAAGGGGTCATTGTCAACATGGTTTCAGAGAGCGGTCTGGAAGGATCAGAAGGGCAGAGCGGTTATGCGGCAACGAAAGCAGCATTATACAGCTTTACGCGGTCATGGGCCAAGGAACTCGGCAAGTTTAATATTCGCGTGGTTGGCGTTGCTCCGGGTATTCTCGAGAAAACGGGATTACGGACACCAGCCTATGAGGAAGCGCTGGCCTATACGAGAGGCATTACTGTTGAACAGCTCCGCAAGGGATACACGAATAAATCGATTCCGCTGCGAAGAGACGGAAAATTAAAGGAAGTCGCCGATTTGGTTGCCTATCTAAGTTCGGATCGGGCAAGTTACATTACCGGCACGACCTACAACATCGCCGGCGGCAAGTCCAGAGGTTAATTATTCAGTAGTTCATCAGTTATCAGACGCAATGATCCACCGTTTACTGGATAGAAAGAAGGGCTGACTCATGTATTCAATCATTGTTTGTGCACACGGTGATCTGGCAGAATCGTTTAAGCGGTCCGCGGAAATGATTTTCGGGAAGACGGACAAATTTTACCCTGTACGTTTTGTTCCCGGGGAGAATCTTGAAGATATCAAGAAAAAGATCAGTGCTGTGATTTCGCAAAATAACTTGACTGATGTGCTGATTCTGGCTGATCTGTTCTGCGGCAGTCCCTATAATGCCGCCGCCGCAATTGCTTTTGATCGCCAATCGGTTGAAGTGGTCAGTGGTGTTAATCTTTCGATCATTTTGGAGGCGGTTTCAGGACAGAACACAAGCACACTTGCTGAGATCGTGGCGCATATCAAGAAGATTGCTCCCGATACAGTTAAATCGTTCAGAGATGTTCTGGCTGCACAGGAAAGCGAGGAATCATTATGATTATCAAGTTTGCAAGAATTGATGACCGGCTGATTCACGGACAGGTTGCTACAGTCTGGGCGAAAAAAGCGAACGCTCATCGGATTATCATCTGCAGCGATGAAGTAGCTGCGGATAATGTACGGAAGATGCTGCTGAAGCAGGCGGCGCCGCCGGGTATGAAGGTCAATATTTGTGAAGTGGATAAAGCCGTAAAGGTTTATAAGAATCCTTATTATCAGAATGAAACAGTGTTCTTCTTGTTCACGAATCCCGCAGATGTTCTGAGAATGGTCAGACAGGATGTCCCGATTCATTCGATCAATATCGGCGGCATGGCCTTCAGAGAAGGCAGAAAGCAGATTACGAAGGCCGTATCTGTCGGGCCGGAAGATGTAACCGCTTTTACAGAATTAAATCAGTTTGGTGTCCATCTTGACCTTCGGGTACTCGACAGTGATAGCCCGGTTGATTTGATGAGGAAGTTGAAAGATGTCAGCTTCAACGAGACTAATAAATCGTGAAAAGCAGGTGAATCGTGATGGATATTCAAGGTTACCAGATTGTACTGATCTTTATCTTCTCCTGCATTGCCGGTATGGGCAGTGTCCTGGATGAATTTCAGACGCATCGGCCGCTGATCGCGTGTACCGTGATTGGTCTGATTCTAGGGGATATGCAGACCGGAATTATTCTCGGCGGAACGCTGGAGCTGATCGCGTTAGGCTGGATGAACATTGGTGCGGCGCAGTCTCCTGACTCAGCACTGGCGAGCATTATCTCGGCGATTCTGGTTATTGTTGGCAAGCAGGACATTCAAGCCGGCATTGCCATTGCGCTTCCGGTGGCCGCTGCCGGTCAGGTGCTGACTGTATTCGCACGGACAATTACCGTATTCTTTCAGCACGCAGCTGATCGTGCCGCCAAGCGGTGCAACTTCCATCTTCTCGATGTTCTGCACTTGTCGGCTTTGCTGGTTCAAGCTTTGCGTGTCTCCATCCCTGCCTTGCTGGTTGCCATTTTCATGAGTGCCGGCAGCGTTCAGACAATGCTGCATTCAATCCCTCCTGTCGTTACAGGTGGACTGAATGTGGCCGGCGGGTTCATTGTCACTGTCGGCTATGCAATGGTTCTTAATATGATGGGCACCAAGTATCTGATGCCGTTCTTCTTCCTGGGTTTTCTTCTGGCTTCTTATCTGAATTTCAGTCTGGTTGCTTTCGGCGCCATCGGATTAATCGTTGCGATCGTCTATATTCAGCTGAATCCGAATTATCATGATTCCGATTCCAATCATTCAGACAAAAACAAACCGGATGCATCGGCACCGCTTGCTGATGACATGCTGGAAGACTGAGAGGTGAATGAAATTGGCTGATCAAACGAAAAAGCTGACCCGCGGCGACCTGTTTAACATGTTCGTCAGGACCAATTTTCAGCAGGCATCCTTTAATTATGAACGTATCCATGCACTTGGGTTCTGTTTCGATATGATTCCGGCAATCAAACGACTCTATAAAACAAAGGAAGAACGCGTCGCCGCTCTGGAGAGACATCTTGTATTCTTCAACACAACCCCGGCAGTTGTCGGTCCGGTAGTTGGCGTGACTGCAGCGATGGAAGAAGCAAGGTCGGACGGCGAAGCGATCGATGACGGAGCCATTAACAGTTTAAAAGTCGGCCTAATGGGCCCTCTGGCCGGTGTTGGCGATCCGCTGATCTGGGGCACGCTGCGACCGATCACTGCAGCACTAGGTGCCACACTGGCACTGAACGGTAATCTGCTTGGCCCGCTACTGTTCTTCTTCAGCTTCAATTTAGTCCGGCTGGCCCTGAAGTGGTACGGCTTAAAGTATGGCTATGTCGCCGGCATGGATGTGGTCAAAGACATGGCATCGAATAAGTTGAAAAAGCTGACTGAAGGCGCCAGTATACTTGGACTGTTCATTATGGGTGTGCTGGTAACGAAGTGGACAAAGATCAATGTGCCGATCGTGATCTCTCAAACGACCAACCAGGTTGGCCAGAAGACCACGATGACCGTTCAGGGCATTCTCGACCAGTTGTGCCCGGGACTGCTCGCGCTCGGTTTAACACTGCTGATGATGTATCTGCTGAAAAAGAAAGTCAGTCCGATTGTGTTGATCTTCGCCCTGTTTGGTGTGGGTATTCTGGGCTACTGGCTCGGGATATTAAAATAAATGGCTGAACAAAAGCCAGATAAATAATACACAAAAAATATTTTCAAAAGGAGAATGAAATGATGGAAACGACAGCACTCAGACTCTATGGCAAAGAAGATCTCCGTTTGGAAAAATTTGATCTTCCGGAAATTAAAGATGATGAAATTCTGGCGACAGTGGTCACGGACAGCATCTGCATGTCTTCCTGGAAGGAAGCAAAAATTGGACCTGATCATAAGAAAGTACCGAATGATGTTGCTCAGCATCCAATTATTGTCGGTCATGAATTCTGCGGACAGATTGTTAAGGTTGGAGACAAGTGGAAAGATAAATTCCATGCCGGTAATAAATACGCGATTCAGCCGAATTTGCAGCTGCCGGATCGTCCGGACTGCCCGGGCTATTCCTTCCAGTTTATTGGCGGAGATGCGACGTACGTTGTGATCCCAAGGGAAGTCATGGAACAGAATTGCCTGCTTGAATATAATGGTGACAGCTTTTTCGAAGGTTCACTGCTTGAACCACTTTCCTGCGTCATCGGCGGATTTAATGCAAACTATCATTTAATTGAAGGCACCTATAACCACAAGATGGGGATTAAAGAAGGCGGCAATCTCCTGATCATGGGCGGTACCGGTCCGATGGGTCTGCTTCAGATTGATTATGCGCTGCACGGACCGATTCAGCCGATGAGACTGGTTATCACGGATCTTACCGATGAGAAGCTGCAAAATGCCGAACGCCTGTACAGCAAAGAAGATGCAGAAGAGGCAGGTGTCGAGATTCATTATGTCAATGTCGGCAAAGTTGAAGATCAGGAAGCTTATCTGCAGTCGCTTGTAAATAACGAATCCTACGACGATATTATGGTTCTTGTTCCGGCCAAGCCGCTGGTCACCCAGGCATCGAATTTACTCGCCAAGGACGGCTGCCTGAACTTCTTCGCCGGTCCGCGTGACAAGCACTTTCAGGCAGAAATCAACATGTATGATGTGCACTACAATTTTACCCATTATGTTGGCACATCAGGCGGCAACACTGATGATATGCGTGCAGCGATCAAACTGGTTGAAGACAGAAAGGTTAGGGTCGAAAAGGTTGTGTCCCATATTCTCGGGCTGAACGCTGTCGCCGACACAACGCTGAATCTTCCGGGCCTTTTACCTAGTGGCAAGAAACTCATCTATGTGCAGAAACGGCTGCCGCGCAAGTCCCTGGAAGAAATCGCTTCCGGAGAAACTCAGGATCCGTTCTATCAAGGACTTAAAGACATTCTGCTCAGCAATAAGGGACTGTGGTCCAAAGAAGCTGAACAGTATGTTCTGGAAAATGGAGAAGATATCTGAGAGGCATTAAAATAGGTAGGAATTGAAAAAGCCATTTCCTGTGTCAACGAAGCGGCACGGGAAGTGGCTTTTTGGTTCTGTTTCAGATGTAATCCACAGCAATACATGTCACATACAAGTATCCCAGACAGTTGGTACCAGTTGCCGCAAAGTTATCCTTTTTACTGCGCCGATTAAGGAGGATACTCCTGTACAAGAAAAGACTGACAGAGAATCAAATGGATCAGGAAGTGAGACATTCAGAGCAATGTTCAAAGACGCAATGAATACACTTTATTACCTGGTAGGTGAAGGGAGAAACGATGTAAACGGTTACAAAAGCCGTGCTATAATCAGGTGGGAAGTCAGAGAAGAAGGTGTTACGATGGCGACGTTGTCCGATGTTGCAAAGAAAGCAGCTGTCTCAAAAATGACGGTTTCGCGTGTCATTAATCATCCTGATCAGGTTTCATCAGAATTAAGGGAATTGGTCTATGCGGCAATGAAGGAATTAAAGTATGTTCCAAACTTTGCGGCCAGAGCGCTGGTACATAATCGGACGCAAGTGATTAAATTACTCATTCTTGAAGAGATGGACACAACTGAACCCTATTATATGAACCTTCTTAACGGCATCGCTATGGAGCTTGATAAACATCACTATGCGCTGCAGCTTGTCACCAGGAATTCCCACAGTATCGGGGATTGCGATGGCCTAATCATAACAGGCATGCGTGCTGATGATTATCGTCAGATCATTGATCCGATGGACCGGCCGATTGTTTTGTTCGGACAGACAGACCGGGCTTACGATTTTGTGGATGTCGACAATGAACGGGGAATTCGGATGGCGACGGAACATGTCATTTCGCTGCACTTTACCAATATCCTGTTTTTCGGCATTTCTCTGGATGAGCCTTTTATGATGGCCAGAATCAGAGGCTTTACGGAAACTGTTCTGCATCATGGGCTGTATGGGAAGGTGATCTGTATGAAGAATAGTTCACGTGCGGCACAGATCGAAGCAACAAAACAATTGGCCATGCTGCAGGGTGCAGCAACGGCTATTGTCTGCGCATCAGACCGACTGGCAATCGGAGTTGTCCGTGCCGTTCTGGAAATGGGATTGGCTATTCCCAGGGATGTTGCTGTAACCGGTTTTGACGGTGTTTTTCTGGACAGAGTTTCCTATCCGAAACTGACCACAGTCCGTCAGCCGGTCATTGAAATGGGTCAGGAATGCGCAAAGATGCTTTTAAACAAAATCGATCTGGATGGTGCCCGTATAGGAAGCCGTATCTTTCAGCCCGTATTAATCGTTCGTGAATCAACCTGGCGTCCTTAACAACGTACCCCGTGTAATCTGTTACCGCTAACATCTGCGCTTGTAATTGTTTCTCCCTTATAATTACTGGTGGGGGTTAAGCGTTGAAGATGCCCTCATGGCGGCATCACTTTGAAAGGGGTATCCAATCCATGGAAAAAGCAGCAGTTTTGCACTTGCCGGGCAGCGAGTATGCCTATTGTTATGACCGGGATACGCTTCATTTGAAGATCAGAACAAAGAAGAATGATATCCGGGCCATCTCCCTGATCTTTGGCGATCCATATGCGTTCGTGAAAGATCATCTTGATCATTTTCATTGGCAAAGTACGAAAATTCCGATGAAAATGGTGGCACAGACGGAACTTCATGATTATTGGTTCGCAGCAATCAAACCGCCCTTTCATCGGGCCCAGTATGGTTTTGCCCTCACCGATCAGGAGGGGCGGAATGCTTTCTATGGTGACCGCGGATTCCTGACTATTAATGAACAGACGCTCTCAGTTCCCGAAAATTACTTCAAATTCCCCTACATGCACGAAATCGATCGGTTTAAAGCGCCCGAATGGGTCAAGAAGACGATCTGGTATCAAATCTTTCCGGAACGATTTGCCAATGGCGATCCGTCGCTTTCACCCGATCATGCGCTGCCCTGGGGAAGTAAGGATCCGGGCGTTTCAGATTTCTTTGGCGGGGATCTTCAGGGCATTATCGACCATCTTGATGATCTTCAGCAGCTTGGCATCAATGGGATCTATCTGAATCCGATTTTTACGTCACCGAGCAACCATAAATATGACACGCTGGACTACATGTCAGTGGACCCTCATTTTGGAGATAAAGAGACGTTCCGGAAACTGGTTGATGAAGCCCATCGCCGCGGAATCCGGATCATGCTTGATGCCGTATTCAACCATATCGGGAGCGCGTCAAAGCAATGGCAGGATGTTGTCAGGAATGAAGATCAGTCGCCTTATAAGGACTGGTTCCATATTCATTCGTTTCCAGTCAGAACCGGAGAAAATGGGAATATTGAGGGCCGGACGACGCTGTCGTTTGATACTTTTGGCTTCACGCTTTCCATGCCGAAACTGAATACAGCGAATCCGGAGGTTCAGAAATATCTCCTCGATATTGCTGTCTATTGGATCAAAGCATTTGATATTGACGGCTGGCGGCTTGATGTGGCTAATGAAGTCGATCACGCCTTCTGGAAGAAGTTTTATCAGACGGTCACCTCGGTAAAAAAAGATGTGTATATCGTCGGGGAAATCTGGCACAGTGCCAGGAACTGGCTTCAGGGCGACGAGTTTCACAGCGTGATGAACTATCCGCTCACGGAATCGATTATTAACTTCTTTCTGGAAGATAAGACAACGGCGACCGATACCGTCAGTACGATTAATGAACATTTTCAGAAGTACATGCAGCCTGTTAATGAAGTTGCGTTCAATTTGCTCGACAGTCATGATACGGCCCGTATATTAACAAAGGCCGGCGGAGACAAACAGAAAGTCAAACAGGCCCTTGCCTTTCTGTTTGCCCAGACAGGTTCACCGTGCCTCTATTACGGGACGGAAATCGGTCTGGATGGCGGCAATGATCCGCTGTGCCGCAAATGCATGATCTGGGATAAAGAAAAGCAGGATCAGGAGATGCTGGACTTTACGAAGCAGCTGATTCGGCTGAGGAAAGCGTATCAGCCGCTGATCAGTTACGGCAGACTGGAATGGCTGACAGCAGATGATGAGAAGCGTCTGCTGGTATTCAGAAAATCATTTAAAGGACAGACACTCATTTTTATCTTCAATCATGGAAAAAACGATCGGGCGATTCGTCTGAACGGGGTTAGTGGAAAAGTCACAGATATCTGGAATCACAGGATCGTTGTCTCTGGGAGCTTAACCGTTGCAGGCGGACAATTTGCTGTGCTCGGAACGGATCTATAACCGTTTAAATCTGTTACCGGTAACATTATGAAGTTAATTGTAAACGGTTACATTCATACATTATAATGCACGTGTAAGGATAAAAAGGGGGCAAGAAAATGAAACGAATGAAGAAACTGATCTCTGTGTTTCTTATTTTTGGTCTCATCATGACGCTTGCTGCTTGTGGTTCTGGCACGAGTTCCGGGGCAAGTTCAGGGACAAAGAAAGTCCTGACTGTTTCTGTTGATCCATCAGTCGCCACCTACGCAACATACATTAATCGTATCAAAGGGAAATTTGAAAAAGCGAATAATGTCACCGTAAAAGTCGTGAAAAAACCGATGTTTGATCAGTTGACCGCACTCTCACTGGACGGTCCGGCAGGAAAAGGTCCCGATGTTATGCTTGCCCCATATGATCGTGTCGGTGCGCTGGGGGAACAGGGACAGCTGCTTCCGGTTGACAAAAGTATGGTCAGCTTTCTTGATCAGAAGGGTCAGCATCAGGTAACTGTCGGGAAAAGATATTTTGGTATTCCCTTGACCGTTGAAGCACTTGTCCTGTTCTACAATAAAAATCTGATTAAGAAAGCACCTGAAACATTTAAAGATCTTGAAGCACTGGCGAAAGACAAACGTTTTGCCTTTAAATCAGAGCCAGGCAAAAATACCGGCTTCCTGGCTAAATGGACCGACTTCTATTTTGCAGCCGGCCTGTATCAAGGTTACGGCGGATATGTCTTTGGGAAGAACAATACGGATGCTAAAGACATTGGTCTGAACAATGCCGGTTCGGTTAAAGCCGTTACTTATGCAACAAACTGGTTTCAGAATGTCTGGCCAAAAGGCATGCAGGATGTCAAAGCATCCGGAAATTTTGTGACGAATGAGTTTGTCCAGGGCAAGGCAGGCGCAGTGATTGACGGGCCCTGGCAGGCAGCTGTCTATCAAAAGGCCAAGATTAATTATGGTGTGGCGAAAATTCCAACCCTCCCGAACGGGAAAGACTATGCGCCATTCGCAGGCGGTAAGGCGTGGGTCGCTTCCGCTTATACAAAGCAACCGGAACTGGCCAAAAAATGGCTGAGCTATGCAACGGATCAGGTGAACGCATATAAATTCTATCAGGATACTAAAGAAATACCGATCAATCCGCAGGCTCAGGCCAAAGTTCTGAAGTCCAATGATCAGCTTGCAAAATCAGTCATTAAACAGTATGCGGCATCAATCCCGATGCCGTCGATCCCGCAGATGGCTGAAGTCTGGACGACAATGGAACCGGCTATGTTTAATGCAGCCTCCGGGAAGAAGACGCCGAAACAAACACTTGACGATGCGGTTTCATCACTGCATAAGACAATTGCCCAAAAGTATAACGGACAATAATGACGAACGTCGTTGTTTGAAACGAGGGAAGCACGATGAAAAATCAAAAAAACAGGAAAAGCGTGCGAAAAGCGGGTTTGTTGTCCATCATACCCGGACTGGGACAGATTTATAATGGCCAGATGATCAAGGGTATTCTGTTTCTCCTCGTCACCGTTGCTTTTGTTGCCGAGTTTGTGACCATCGGGTTACCTGCTTTTCTGGGCTTTGTCACATTGGGAACGGTTCCGATCCGGGACCATTCCCTTTTCTTAATGGTTCAGGGAACACTGCAGATCATTATTACATTCATCTTTCTTGTGATTCTGCTATTCAGCGTCAGTGATGCCAGAAGGGTTGCCGGACTCTGGAATACAGGAAAATCAGTGAATTTAAGCCCGGTTTCAATGCTGCGAAATGCCTGGGAGAAGGGCTTTCCCTATTTATTAACCATTCCGGCTTATACTTTTATGATTTTCGTTATTGTCTTTCCTGTACTTGTCACCTTGTTCATGGCCTTTACCAACTATGATTTTTACCACATTCCTCCGGTAAAATTGATTGACTGGGTCGGATTTCAGAATTTCTTTAACATGATTTTTCTCAGCTCGTATCGGGCTACCTTTTTCTCTGTATTGGGCTGGACAATTATCTGGACGATCCTTGCGACAACGTGCCAGATTGCTCTGGGCATCATTACGGCCGTTGTGGCCAATCAGAAGTTCATCGTCGGCAGGCGCATTTTCAGAACGATCTTTCTTCTCCCATGGGCGGTACCGGCATTTGTCACAATCATGAGCTTCTCCAATATCTTTAATGACAGTATTGGTGCCATAAACCAGCAGGTTCTGGGATTGATCAACTATATTCCCTATCTTCACTTTCAGGGCATACCGTGGAAAACCGATCCTTTCTGGACGAAAACGGCATTAATCATGATTCAGACCTGGCTCGGATTCCCCTATATTTTTGTGATGGTTACAGGCGTCTTGCAGTCGATACCTGACGACCTTTATGAAGCAGCGGAAATCGACGGCGCTAATTTTATACAGAAGTTTAATCAAATCACGTTGCCGATGATTATGTTCGCGACGGCACCTGTTTTCATCACCCAGTACACGTTTAATTTCAACAACTTTTCCATTATCTATTTGTTTAATTCAGGAGGACCAGGCGACATCGGCGGAGGTGCCGGGTCAACCGATATCCTGATCTCCTGGATTTACAAACTGACGACCGGAACATCGCCGCAGTATGCACTGGCTTCAGCTGTAACGATGGTCATCTCAATCATTGTGATCGGTGCTTCCCTTATTGCCTTCAAAAAGACGCACTCATTTAGCAATGAGGAGATGATGTGAGATGAAGAGACGTTACAGAAGTCGCCGGTCAGGTAAATTCTTCAGCCGTTTTTTCACTTACTTGTTCCTGATTATTCTAAGTATCCTGATTATTTATCCCTTACTGATCACTGCGGAGTCCGCGTTTAACGCATCAAGTCTCGCTGCATTCACTCTCGATCCGCAGATTCAGTGGACGCTGGATAATTTTAAACAGTTGTTCTCAGAGACGCTGTATCTGACCTGGTTTAAAAACACGATGACGATTGCCGTCTGGACGATGATCATCCAGGTGGTGATCGTTACGCTGGCGGGGTACACATACAGTCGCTATCGGTTTAGAGGACGAAAGTACGGCCTGGTTTTCTTCCTGATTATTCAAATGGTACCGACGATGGCTGCACTGATCGCATTCTTCGTTCTCGGACTGTTAATCAACGGACTTGATCAGTACTGGTATCTGGTCATGGTCTATGTCGGTGGCGGCATTCCGATGAATACGTGGCTGATGAAAGGTTACTTTGATACGATTCCACGTGACCTGGACGAATCGGCAAGAATTGATGGTGCAGGGCATCTGCGTATTCTTTGCCAGATTAACTTGCCTCTTGCCATGCCAATGATCGCGGTTCAGGCCTTGTGGGCTTTCATGGGCCCTTTCGGGGATTTCCTCATGGCAGCGTTCTTAATGCGTACACCGGAACATCTGACCGTTGCGGTGGGCCTGCAACAATTTATTTCGAATCCGACGAGCCAGAATGTGTCGCTGTTTGCTGCCGGGTCGTTTCTTGTGTCCGTGCCGATTGTCATTTTATTCTTCTTCCTGCAGCGCTTTTTCCAGAGCGGACTGACCGCCGGGGGAACAAAAGGCTAATGAAAAGATGAATCCGCTTTTCTCAACTGAATCAGCATGGGTAACCGAAGACAGGATGTGAGGCTTGTGCATTCAGCAGGAGATCGATTTCCATTAAATTATTTCATTTACATGTGGCGTCCGAAGAAGATTTTTGAGAAAAGAAACGTTTTTAAGTGGTGGCAGATCCTTTTTCTCTTTGTGTTTCTCTCCGGCTGTCTGATGATTCCTGTTTCGCTTCAACTGGTCAAAGTAAAGCGTGTGCCGATATCTCTCGTGGCCCCGCATGTGAGTCAGGTGGCGGATCAGAATTTCCTGAATCAAATCGCCGGTTACTCGATTGTCAATGGGCGTCTGGCTGCGCCACCCTATGAACGGCTGTCAGCAAGAAATATTGCAGCGATTGATCTGAATGGCAAATGGCATATAGAGGGGAATAAATATCACCAGTTTGTGAGGGGTTATCAGAACGCATTGATTTTTCAGAAGGATCGTCTGATGCTCAGTGATCAAAATGGATTTGGCTTTCAGATCATGTATCCCGGAAACGGGCAGATCACATTTGATGGATCAAAAGAGAATCTGTTAAAAGAAATGTCGCAATTGTGGGTCAGTCAGTACAAAAGCGATTTTCTGGGTGTTGTTTCCTTTCTCGGATTTATGGGTGTGATGATTTTTAATCTTCTGATGCTGGGTGCAGCTGCGGTCTTTCTTTGGCTGACAAAACGCACGCGAATCTCAGACATTCACTCGCTTCGAGAGGCGGCGGCGGTCGTGCTGATATCGGCCGGTGTGCCATCAATAGCTGCGATGATGCTTGGTCTGGTCCACTTCGATATCGGAACGCTGACGATGGTTCAATCTTCCGGGGTTGTGCTGATGATTGCCTTTGTCTTCCGGCAAACGCATTTTCAGGACACCCGAAAATTACATGAAAAAAAACTGTTTATTGTCGGCAGTGGGAGATGAGATGAAATGTCACATACCCGTTTGTTTGCGGTCGATCCCTGGGTGCTGCGGACCAATCAATTGCATCGGGATCAGATGCGCCTTCAGGAAAGTCTGACTTCTCTTGGAAATGGATACATGGGGATGCGCGGCAATTTTGAAGAAACGTATTCCGGGGATCATCATCAGGGAACGTATCTGGCTGGTGTCTGGTTTCCGGATAAGACAAGGGTCGGCTGGTGGAAAAACGGTTATCCGGACTATTTTGGCAAAGTCATCAATGCGATGAATATTATTGGCGTCAAATTGTTTCTTCAGGGTGAAGAGGTCGATTTGTATCAGGATACGTTAGAAAATTATGAACTTGAACTGAACATGAAGGAGGGGGTGCTGCGCCATTCCTATGATGTGACAAAGCGAGGCGTGACGGTCCGCGTTGAGGCGGAACGGTTTCTGAGTATCGTTAACCGGGAAATCTGTGCCGTCCGTTTCCGGGTCACCGGACAGTCGGGTGTGGCGTCTGTCCGGCTGGTGCCCTATCTGAACGGTTCCGTGCATAATGAAGATGCAAATTATGACGAGATGTTCTGGCTGGAAACCGGACGTTATTCTGAAAATCAGGAATCCGGGCTGGCTGTCCGGACGATCGACAACTCTTTTGGCACGCCGGTCTTCGATGCAACCGCCGCGATGGGACTGCAGACGGATGGAGCCGTTTCCGTTTCAGCCGAAGACAGTAAGCTGTATGTGGCCAAAGTTCTCGAATCCCGCATTGAACCCGGTAAGACAGTATCCGTGGATAAATTCGTTGCATTAACCACAAGCAGGGATTATGAGGCAGCGCAGCTTGCCGGAAAATCGAAGGAATTACTCGGGCAGGCCATTGCCAGTGGTTATGATGAATTGAAAAATGAGCACCGTGCAGCCTGGAAAAGACGCTGGGCAAAGGCGGATATAACAATTACAGGCGATGATGAGGCGCAGCAGGGGATCCGCTTCAATCTGTTTCAGCTGTTCTCCACTTATTATGGGGAAGACGCAAGGCTGAACATCGGTCCCAAAGGGTTTACGGGCGAGAAATATGGCGGTGCGACCTACTGGGATACAGAAGCTTATGCGGTTCCATTTTATCTGGGTGTCGCCGATCCGAACGTGACCCGCCAGCTGCTGCTCTACCGCTATCATCAGTTGCCGGAAGCCTGTCATAACGCCCGGATGCAGGGCCTTAAGGGGGCCCTCTATCCGATGGTGACCTTCAACGGAGTGGAATGCCATAATGAGTGGGAAATCACCTTTGAAGAGATCCATCGCAATGGCGCGATCGCCTATGCCATCTATAACTATGTGAATTATACCGGTGACAAATCGTATATTAATCAGTACGGCATCGATGTCCTGACCGGTATCTGCCGCTTCTGGGCCGACCGCGTGCATTTCTCGGAAAGAAAACAGCAGTATATGATACACGGGGTTACCGGTCCGAACGAATACGAAAATAATGTGAACAATAACTGGTATACCAACCGGATCGCCGCGTGGACACTGAACTATACCCTCAGCGTGATGCCCCTGGTCAGTGAAGAAAAATATGCGGCGCTCGGTCTCACGCAAGGGGAGCTGGATCACTGGCGGGAGATCGCCGGCAATATGTATGAGCCGTATGACGACACACTTAAAATCTTTGTTCAGCATGATACGTTTCTGGACAAAGAATTAAAACCGGCTGATGACATTCCTGAGGAGGAACGGCCGCTGAATCAGCACTGGTCGTGGGACCGGATCCTGCGTTCCTGTTTTATCAAACAGGCCGACGTTCTTCAAGGCATTTATTTTTTCGGCGATCAGTTTACAATGGAAGAAAAAAAGCGGAACTTTGCGTTCTATGAGCCGATGACGGTGCATGAGTCGAGTCTCTCGCCCTGCGTTCATTCGATCCTGGCTTCTGAACTGGGAAAGAAAACAAAAGCGCTCGAGCTTTACAAACGGACGGCACGGCTTGATCTGGATAATTATAATCAGGATACGTCCGACGGTCTCCACATTACGTCGATGACCGGAAGCTGGCTGGCGATCGTCCAGGGATTCGGCGGGATGCGAACGTTTCATGAGACACTGGCCTTTGCCCCATATCTTCCCGACGGCTGGTCATCCTATACGTTCAAGGTCAATTATCGCGGGCGGCGGATTCAGGTTTCCGTGAATCAGGAACGGGTTGAACTGCTCCTGCTGTCTGGAGTGCCGATTCATCTTCAGGTGTTAGGTAAGGCTGTCCTGCTGGAGCGCCGGCATTCCGTGAAAACGAATGCGTCGCACGGGATGAACGATTCATGAAGAACGCTATTTTGAGCCTGCTGGTACGCGTACAGATACGGCAAAATTTTTTCAGGTATGGGAGCGTCTGACTTCCTTAATCGGGAAGCCAGACTTTTTCAATGACCTGTAAAGTGACGGCTTGTTCTCAAAGTTGACCTTCCGGGGTGAGGTGGTCACGGATCCATGGCAGCTTTAAAGTTCATGCTGACCGCTTAATTCGTCCTGGATTGCTTTGGCTACTTCGTCCGTAGTATTTCTTCCGCCGATATCCGGTGTTTTTATACCCTTCTCAAGGGTATGCTGCACCGCATCAAGCAGCAGCTTCCCCATCTCGAACGCGCCGAAATGGTCCAGCATCATTTTGGCAGTCCATATCTGACCGATCGGGTTCGCCAGATTTTTTCCGGCGATATCCGGTGCCGAGCCATGGACGGGTTCGAACATCGATGGGAATTCGCCGGCCATGTTGATGTTTGCCGAAGGGGCGATACCAATGCTTCCCATTAATGCGGCGCCCAGATCTGTAAGAATGTCCCCAAATAAGTTGCTTGCGACAATGACATCGAAAAATTCAGGGTGCATCACAAGTTTCGCGGAAAGGGCATCGATATGAAACTGGTCGGCCCGGACATCGGGGAATTCTGCGGCGACTTCATGAAAGACTTCGTCCCAGAAGGGCATGGTGTACGTGATGCCGTTCGATTTCGTTGCTGAAGTGACATGCCCTTTCCGCGATTCCGCCGCTTTGAAGGCGTAGCGCATCGCTCTTTTTATCGCTCTTCGGGAAAAAACGGCATTCTGAATGGCGATTTCATTGTCTCCGCGAAAGATCCGGCCGCCGATTTCGCTGTATTCACCCTCACTGTTTTCCCTGACGAACAGAATATCAAAGTTGTCAGGATGAGCGAGCGGCGATGCAATGCCGTCGAGATATTTTGCCGGCCGGATATTCAAGGTTTGTTCGAATCCGCGGCGGATGTTGATCAGAAGCCCCCAAAGCGATAAGTGATCCGGAACTTTTGCCGGATCGCCGACGGAACCTAAGAAGACGGCATCGAATTTTTTCAAAAATGCCAGCCCGTCATCCGGCATCATTTCTCCATGCTCCAGATAATAGTCGCAGCTCCAGGGAAGCCAGGTCCACTGAAATTTAAGCCCACCGCGAACGCGGCATAACGTATCGAGTACATGAATCGCAGCAGGAACCACTTCTTTTCCAATCCCGTCCCCGGGGATCACAGCGACTTTTAGATTCTTCATCCCGCACGCCCTTTCTGATCAGTTGTTAAGTGTCATTGCTGATTTCATATATACATACTTTGATGTTTACTGCGAGAAATCCTGCCTGCCCGGCTGCGTCATACAGGAGTTTATTAATTTTGTAGTACAATTAAAAATAGCAGAATGGATCATTTTAATACGTGAAGGATTCTGATCCAGGATAAGGGGAAGGATTGAATCAATGAAAGTGACTATTTTAGGCGGGGGCAATGAAATAGGTGCTTCCTGCACTTATATTCAGATCGGCGGGACAAGCCTGATCGTTGATGCCGGAATGCGTGTGCATGGGGATGATGTCATGCCGGCGACGGGAATGCTGGATCAGCTGGACAAGCCGGCCGCCATTCTCGTGACCCATGCTCATGCCGATCATATCGGCGCATTGCCGGTGATTCACCGGATTTATCCGGACGTGCCGATTTTCGCCACACCGCCGACTGCTGATCTGATGCAGATCATGATGCACGACTCTTTTAAGATTATGAAACAGCGCTGCCAGGATACGCGGACGCTGATTCCCTATACGAAGGAACAAATGGAGGAAACGTTGCGCGCTGTCCGCCTGTTTCCTGCAAGCGGATCGATTCGGTTTGGGGACTTGTCGGTGAGGCTGCACCGTGCCGGCCACATTCTCGGAGCAGTGATGTTTGTTCTCGAAGGCGGCGGGGAAAAGTTGCTCGTCAGCGGTGATCTAAGCTTTAATGCCGGGCGGACGATTCCCGGGGCGGAAGTGCCGTCCGGTGAACGGCCGGATGCGATGCTGATTGAATCGACATACGGCAACCGGGAACACTCGGACCGGAATACGGAGGAAAAGCGGCTGGCGGACAACGTGGCCGAAGTGATTGCCGGAGGCGGTTTTGCACTGATTCCGGCGTTCGCCCTCGGACGGGCTCAGGAAGTGTTGCTGATCCTCCAGGACTATATGGACCGCGGGCTGATTCCCGAATTTCCGATTTACGTGGACGGACTCGTGACGCCAATCTGTAAAATTTATCGCCGTTATCCACAGTATCTCAAGGGTCCGGTTGCCCGGAGGATCCGGATGCACGGTGACGTTTTTCTGACTGAAGGCAGATGCACAGCTGTTGAACCGAAAGACCGGGAAAACGTTCTAAGGGGGAAACCCGCTTGCATCGTTGCTTCTTCCGGTATGCTGATCGGCGGCGCCAGCGTCTGGTATGCCGAACGGCTGGTTTCCGGAGATAAGAACGCTATTTTCATTACCGGTTATCAGGATGAAGAGAGTCCAGGGCGCAAACTGCTCAGTCTCGCGGAAGGTCAGAGCAGGGAGCTTGAGCTCAATGGTACGCTGCACCCCGTCCGCTGCCGTGTCGGTAAATACGGTCTGTCCGCGCACGCCGATGCCGGCGAGCTGACCCGGTTTGTCGCGATGGTCCGGCCGTCCCGAACACTAATCGTCCATGGTGACGATGATGCCCGCGTGGCACTTCAGGAGCGGATTGACCGCCGCAACCGGCCGATGCTGTCGGAAAATATGGAGACGTATACGTTTGAAAGGGAGCCGGGAAGGCCGGCCGGAGTACAGATGGAGCAGCCGCATGGCGCGGATGACAGGGTCGGCAAGGTTCTTCTTTACCGTGAAGACGTTCAGGATGAGCTGAAAATAGCGCTGTGTGTCGGTCTGCACCGAAAGACCCGGTCGTTTGTCTGCCGGACACCGAAAGGGAAGATGATCCGCCTCGTTGCCGAACAGGTCACCGAAACGCTTGGCGGCTGGAACCGATCATTCGATGAGCTGAAAGAATCAGCTGATAAAGTGCTTCGTTTTTCGCGTCCTTTTCTGGAAAAAATCCGCTGGGACGATGTGGCGGAGGGGACGTACACTTTTGAGAAGATCGCCGGTCTCTGCCTGCCGGAGGATGATCTGAAACTGCGGATTACCCTGGCTTTGGCTCTTCAGAGTTTATCTGCTGCATCCATCGAGCGAGATGGATCATGCGTTCGTTATCGGCTCAACCATGAAAATTTAACAAAGCTGTCGCAGCTGGCGCTGCCGATCCAGGGGATGAAGATGAATAAAGCGCTGGCGATGGATCAGGTCCGTACACTGTTCGCGGCCAACAGGCATTTTCTGCGCTGCGGCGTTGATTCGTCGGACGGGCGTGAACAGATCACGCTTTACTTTGATTTTCCCGCCGTTATCGGTTCAGATGAACGGAAACGATTAAGGGAGCGTATCCTGTCGGAAACCGGATGGACTGCGGTTATTTCTGAATCCGTTCGCATTGATCTGCTTCAGGCTTTGATTAATGAACAGTTCGGTACGAGCGGCTCGCCGTCGATTTATCTGGAATCGCGGACGGCTGGTCTCCCGATCGCCCGCCCGGAGCATGCGGCGGACAAGATCGAGCGAATCCGCAAAGAAACCGGATTTACCGTCGTCTTCAAAAGTGACAGCGAAGCGGCAGCACCATCGGCTGGCCAGGATCCCTTTTATCAGGCGAAAACGCCGTCACCGGTTATGGAAAATAATGAAGCGATCCGCGAGACCGGCCGCTGGGCCAAAGACCGCGGAATCACGCTCTACAAAGCGAGCCTGAAGCAGACGGGTGGAAAGACTTATATGGAGGTCCACTTCATTACGCCTGAAGTCGCCCGGCGTCACGAATCGGATCTGGAAGAGCTGTCCTACCGGATCGGCCGTCCGGTCACTTATGCCCGGAATCCGAAGCAGAACGAAATCATTCGGATCGCTTCGGAGAAAATCCCGGCATCCTGGGGCATGACGAAAAACCCATCGCTGCATACCGCTCAGGCCGAACTCTCCGTCCGGCTTCCAGAACAGCCACCCGCAGCAGAACTGCAGCAGATTTGCGATACCATCGAACAGCTGACCGGCTATCGGTTGATTATTGATATGCGATAGGTACTGGAGGCCGTGGATACACGGTTCGCGGAAAAATTTAGGCTGAAGCTCAGCAGAATCAGCATGCCCATGTTGAAAATTCACTATTTCGGCTGATCTATGTGTTGCTGCTATTCAAAAAAGTATCGTTTTTGTAACCCTGATTTGCCAGGTTTACTTATGAACGGCTCATTTTTCCTGAAAAAGTGCCTGAACAGCAGAATTTTTTATCTGATTTGGACCAAAACTCGGTCATTCACGATGAAAATAAAATGTGCCCTGCCGCATTCAGACTCTGAATCGACAGGGCATACATGTAAACGCTCAAATTATTAAATATACCGGGTAATGTTCGTCCAATGCGATCTGGGAAAATCATTAAAGATGTGTTCGGGGGCATACTTGCTTCGGAAACACAAGAGGATGTTGATTATTGCGCTTGCTTCAGGTTTCTGATTTCACCTTCATGGACAATTGACCGTAATGAAAGAGTGGTCAGTACCTTTGAATGCTGTTCAAATTTTGTGTTCAGTTCGGTAATGGCTTCTGATTTTTTTACAACTTGATCCTGGATTGCGTCAACTTTACTTTCAAGCCGATCCAGTCGCTCATAAATACCGTTGAACTTCTGATCCATCGTACCGAACCGCTGATCAATGGCTTCGAACTTCTGATCCATCGCGTCGAGCCGTCGTTCAATTGCACCAAACCGCTGATCAATAGCTTCGAACTTCCGGTCGATTTCTTCGAATTTCACTTCGAACTTATCAAGTCTCTGATTGACTTTATCGAACCCGTGCTGCATTTCTGTGAGGATTAGCTTCACTTCGTCATTCATCGTTTCACACCTCCTTACGTGGATTTGTCCTGACACAAATATTATATCTGGAAATGCCGGGCTCGTATATATTTTTTTTGATCGCATGCACTACAGGTTGTGATCCGTTTGGATCCGGAACAGTGCTGTTTCCAAAGGATGTCTTCTCGTATAGGCCGAAGGGCAGCACATGATCAACGTGTTCTTTTTGACTGGATTTCATACCTGTGGCAATTTTGTGAAGCCGGTAAAACCGTTTTCATTTACCAACTGTTTTTCGTTGACAAAATGGCTCTGAGTGTATATATTAAAATTAGTTTCAGAGATAAATAATTAATTGAAATTAGTTCAATTTTTAAAAGGGAAAAAGGGGGATGGAAGCACTTCTTATGGATTCTGCATCGCAAACCTTTTTGCCGGTGAGTAAAAAATCAAACATCAGGAGGATGAATAAGATGACAAAGTATAACTGGGGTATGATTGGTACTGGATGGATCGCACATGAAATGGCAGATGCATTGAACAGTGTTAACGGAGAAATTTATGCGGTGGCGGATGTGAATGAAAAGGCGCTGCGCACATTCAGCAGCGAAAAGCACATTCAGCATTCATATCTGAATCCGGATGAAATGATCAACGATCCGAATGTTGACGTGATTTATATTGCCACGCCGCACAATTTCCACTATGGTTATATTATGAAGGCATTGGAGGCGGGCAAGCACGTGTTCGCCGAAAAAGCGATCACGGTGAATGCGCAGCAGCTGAACAATGTCCGGAAACTGGCGGAAGAAAAAGGGCTGATTGTCACTGAGGGCCTGACACTGCTGCACATGCCGCTGTACAAAAAGATCAAAGGGCTGATCCAGTCTGGAAAACTTGGCCAGATCAAACTGGTTCAGGTGAACTTCGGCAGCCTGAAAGATTACGACGTCCGGAACCGTTTCTTCAATAAGGATCTGGCCGGCGGCGCGCTGCTGGACATCGGCGGTTATGCCACTGCTTTTGCCCGTTCCTTCTTAAAGTCGCAGCCGGTCAGCGTACTGACGACGGTCGACTATTTTGAAACCGGCGTGGATGAACAGTCGGGGATCATTCTGAAAAATCTCGATGATCAGCTGGCGGTGATGGCGCTGTCAATGCGGGCAAAACAGCCGAAACGCGGTGTGATTTCCGGAACCGGAGGATATATTGAAATCAGCAATTATCCGCGGGCAACCAGGGCGTCGATTACTTACACCGAAGATGCGCACACGGAAACCCATGATGTGATCACTGCCGGTGATGAATCGCTTGCCCTGCAGTATGAAGTCAGGGATATGCAGCGCTATATCGAGCAGGGCCATGACGACGGCGAATTTGCTCTGTCGTTCGACGTGATGAATATCCTGACCAATGTACGGAATCAATGGGGCATGAAGTATCCCTTTGATCAGATAAAGAGTGAACAGGAAGAAAAATATGGAGTCAAATTATAAGGCATTTGTCAATCGTATCTATTCACACCTGGGCAAGTTTTCCAAATCGGAAAAGAGCATCGTCGATCTGGTCATCAACGATCCGCAGTTTGTGATCAATGCGACGATTTCACAGCTTGCCGGGCGGGCCAAAATCAGTGAGGCGTCGGTGTCCCGTTTCTGTAAACGGATCGGCCTGAACGGGTTTCATCATTTAAAAGTCATGCTGGCCCAGGTTTCGGTCGTCAATGACGAGACTCAGAATAATCAATCTCTGCACAGCGAAGATAAAACCCTGGAGAAACTGATGGGCGATAAAAAGGATGAGATCGAGGCGACGCTGGAGGGGTTTGACCCGGAGACTACGAAACAGATCATTCGTGTTATAAAAGGGTCCCGGTTGATTCAGGTGATGGCGGAGGGCAATACGTTCCCGGTGGCGCTTGATGCCTGCTTTAAGTTCAACCAGATCGGACGGCTGGCCTTTACGGCTTCTTCCTGGGAAGTAGCGATGGGACAGACGCTGAATCTGACGGATTCCGACGTGGTCATGGTCATTTCCAACTCCGGTGAATCCCGCCGGCTGATCCAGCTGATCAATACAGCCAGGAAAAATCAGGCGACCGTCATTACGCTGACGAACAGTGACCATTCGCCAATGGCTGCACTGGCGGATTATAACATCGTGACGGCGAGCCGCGGCACCATTTTTATGTCGGAATACTTCTTTTCCCGCGTGTCTGCGGTGACCGCTGTTGAAGCGCTGTTCATGCTGCTGATTGCGGACGATCCGCAGCTGAAGAAGCACATTCAGAAGCATGAATTGCTGATCGCATCGAACAAGATCTGAACAGAAGGAATAAAAGGAGCCTGAAATGTGCCGACCCAGCGCATTCCAGGCTCCTTTTTTCGTGTATTGAATCTCCTCAGGCGAGACCGCTGACGACGACGTTCAGCGCACTGTGTTCAAAAAATTCCCTGATCTGTTCCACGTCCTCTTTTTTCAGTAACGGTGTATTCTTGAGCGCATACGCCTGATCCAGATCCTCGTATTTCTGGCTGCCGAACTGATGGAAGGGCAAAATATGAAGTTCATGAATCCCCTGTTCCTTCAGATAATCGCGGATCTGTTCCAGATTTTCCTGCCGGACTGTGTATCCGGGAATCAGCGGGACTCTTGGAATGAGTTGCACGGTTTTCGTGCGCAATGCGGCTTCAAAATTCGTTTTGATCAGGGACATTTTGTCGCCGATAATCGCTAATGCACGTGCAGAATCCATAATCTTCAGATCGAACAGGATTTGGTCAGCATACGGAAGCACTTTTTCAAACTGATGCAGGGGCAGTGATCCGGCTGTTTCGATGGCCGTACTGATCCCCAGTTCTTTAGCAGCCCGGAGCAGTTCGGAAGCGAAATCGGCCTGCATCAGCACTTCGCCGCCGGACAGCGTCAGACCGCCGCCGGATGTACGGTAAAAAATTTCATCTTTCTCCACTTCGCGGATGACTTCTTCGACCGACATCCAGCGGCCGAGGGTCTCCGGTTTCTTATTTTTCATCCATACTTTCGGCTGGACCGTCCCCTGAGATTCTGGGTTGGAACACCACGGACAGTGAAGCGGGCAGCCCATGAGAAAGACCATCGTACGGATGCCGGTTCCATCGTGAATGGAGTAGCGCTGGATAGTGAAAACCAGACCTTTTGTCATAAAGCAGACCTTCTTTACAGAACATGTTCGCAGCGGGCAATGATATCGTCCTGTATCTTCTTATTCAGATCGATGAAAAACGCGGAGTAGCCAGCGACACGGACAATTAATCCGGTATATTTTTCCGGATGCTTCTGCGCGTCAAGGAGCGTTTCACGCGACTGCACGTTGAACTGGACATGACGGATTTTCAGCTTTGTGAATGCCATCAGGAAATCGGCAAACTTATTGATGCCGGCTGTTCCGTTCAAAGCGGACGGCTGAAACTTGAGGTTGAGCAGACTGCCGTTGACGGCGAGCATGTTGTCGATTTTGCTGACGGATTTCAGAACGGCGGTCGGGCCGAGCTTATCGCGGCCGACCATTGGCGACAGTCCGCCGTCGGCAAGCTGTTCCTGTGCTTTTCGGCCGTCCGGGGTGGCACCGACATCTTCACCAAGCGGAATATGGGCGGAAACGGTATAGGCCCCGGCGTTGAAGACGCCGCCGCGGATATTCCGGTATTTATCCAGTTCGCAGGCGAAATGCCGGAAAATTTTCGCGGCGATCTGATCAATTTCCGGATTGTCGTTGCCGTATTTACCAAAATCAGAAATGAAATGCGCACGCAGAGGCGCATACTTGCCTTCAAAATCGGCTTCCAGTGCATCTACAAGTTCACCGAGTGTCATTTCGTGATTTTCAAAAACAATTTTTTTAATCACATAGAGTGAATCGCTTAAGTTCGCTTCACCGATACCCTGTACTCCTGAAAAGTTGTAACGGGCTCCTCCGGATGTGACGTCCTGACCGTTTTCAATGCAATCTTGAATCAAGGTGGACAGGAACGGGATCGGAGCAAATTCCTTGTGGGCGAGGTCGACGATGTCGGAACCCGCCGTGACCGCCTTAACATAATCATCAATTCGGCCAAACAGATAGTGCGTCAGCTGGCCATAGGTCAGGTGCTTGCGGTCGCGCAGTTCATACAAGCAGATCTCCATGACGCGAAGCAAGTTGAACAGGGCAATGTCGTGAAGGCCGTATGTCCGGCCGGGAATGGTTGTTTCCACGCAGCCGACCACTGCATAGTCGCGTGCATCATCCAGGGAAACGCCCTTGCTCAGGAAACCGGGGATGATGACTTCATCATTGAAAATCTGCGGAATGCCGGTGCCGAGCCGGATTGTCTCGCAGGTTTTGACGAGAAAGCTTCTCGGGATCAGTTCGTTGATGCGTACAGACAGATTGGGCTGCGGCAGCCGGATCTGCTGGTAAAGGTCCAGCATCTCATAGGACAACTCGTTGACAGACGGCTGCCCGTATTTGTCCAGACCGCCCAAGGCAACCGTATAGCCGGTCGGGAATCCAGCGAAACATTTGGCACTTTCACGGCTGCGCAAGAGCACGACATCATTGGTCTTGATGTAGAAATCGCCGAGCACTTCCCGCAGAAAAGATGAGGGAACGCCTGCTTGAACGGATGCGTCATAAAATGGGTACAGATATTGATCCATGCGTCCCAGTGAGAGCGAGGAAGCATTGGATTCATACTGCCCGACAATGCTGGTCATCCACAGAAGCTGCAGCGCTTCATAAAAGGTTTGCGGTGCCTGGGTGCTGAGCCGCCGGCACATCGCCGCCATCTCGTTCAATTCGATTTTTCTGGACTCGGTCACACCCGGCTGCAGCGCCAGGTCATGTGCCTTTTCAGCGTAACGGAGAAAATGGCGGGACATAGCGGCGTAGATCAGCTGTCCGGCCTGGTAAAAAAGATTGTCCGGATATTGCTGCCGTTTAGCCTCTAGCTGCTTTTGATAGAAGCTAATCCCATGGTTCAGAATTGATGCGAAGTCCATGATAATATGGCCCTGCCCCTTGTCGGTCTGATTGAGTTTGATCACCCGGTCGTCTACGGCTTTTTTGGCATCGGAAGTGATTTTTCCATTGATAAAATCTTTCATCGAACGTCCGGACCAATAGGGGAGCAGCTGATCGCGGTAAATCTTCTTATCTTCTTCAGTGAATTCAAAAGCATCCTGTGGGCGATTGTGGATGGTGTCGATTTCCTCCATAATCCAGTAAGGATCCATTTCCGGAGACAGGATGCCGCTTCTCGGCGCGATCGTCCTGTTTCCTGCGAGCAATTCACCTGGGCGGATACTGATCGCAACATGGTCAAGAATATATGCGGTTGCTTTCGCCCGGCGAATGATCTGCGGCTGGCCTTCCGTTTCTTTGTCGCTGGCTGTGAACAGTAGGGCACGTTCCAGAGAAATACGTCGCTTTTGCTTAAACAGATTGGCTTTCATTTCATCAATCCGGCTGGTTTTTCGTACGGTCAAAAAGGACGGCTTATGTTCTGTAATCGTTTTCATTCCTACCATTAGTGAAACACTCCTTTACTGTTTCTATCCTAAGTATAAGGGTTTGCCGGGAACAATCAATGAAAAACTTGGAATTTATGTGCTATAATAACGATATAGCACATAAGTGCAAACTATTTCATTGATTTCGTTGATTTTACCTGGATCAGAACATGAATCAGAATGGAGTATCGGCAGACAGTGAAAGCAGCAGAAATCCAGCAGCGGCGCGATCAGATTGCCCGCATGCTTGCGGAACAAAGTAAAGTCAAAGTGAATCGGCTGACGGATCTCTTTCATGTTTCAGATGAAACGATACGCAAGGACTTAAAGTACCTTGAAGGGCAGGGCATCTTGCGCACGGTCTATGGCGGTGCGGTAAGCGACCGGTCTGATTTTATCGAACCGGTCATGCAGCGGACCACGACTTTTCTCAAAGACAAGCAGAAAATTGTCAAGCGGGCGCTTGCTTTCATTCCTGAAGACCGCTGCATCATCGGACTCGATCAGGGCAGCACTGTCGCATTGCTGGCGCATGAACTGAATCAGTATCGAAACAAAGTTGTGATAACCCGTTCATTAACATCCATCCTTGAATTGATCCATGGGACGAACGAATTCTACTGTATCGGCGGCAAATATCAGCCGGCCGATATGTCGTTCCAGGGGGAAGCGGCAGGAGGGCTGATGCACAATATACAGCTGGATATCGGCTTTTTCGGGTCAAGCGGGATCCTGGACCGTAACGGGATGTGCTCCTCAAGTCTTGCGGATGCGGAAATGAAGCGGACGATGCTCGATCAATGCCGGCTGAAAGTGGTTCTGATTGATCACTCAAAATTTTCCCGGAGCTCATTTGTTAAAGTGGCTGACTGGGAGGCCATCGACTATGTGATCACGGATAGAGAAGCTCCTGAGGATGCACTCCGCGAACTCAGGAGTATGACACAAGTCATCATAGCAGAATAAAACATACTGCCTGTTGATGAACGATAAAAAGAGACTGCTTCAAGCTTCATTTTTGGCTTTGAAGCACTCTCTTTTTCAGCTTTCAGGAAGATCCCGCGGTGTCAGTTCCTGATGTTTCTAATATGGTTACATGGATTACATAATTTTCAGATCAAGATCAAAATCCTCATCGTCATGATTAATTTCTGACTTTTCCGTTCGACTAACGACCTTTTTTTTCAGTAAAAGAATCATTGTTGTGGTTACTGCAACACCAATTAAAGAAGCAAGGATGTAGAAAAATGGATGGCTTGAGACAAGGGTAACGATCCAACCGCCCCAAGGTGCAGGATTTCCAGCACCAAAGACCATGGCCAGACTGGCTCCGATTGCAGAACCAATCATATTGCTTGGAATCACTCTCAATGGATCGGAAGCAGCAAACGGTATCGCTCCTTCTGTAATCCCGACAAGTCCCATCACGAGAGCCGGTTTTCCTGCTTCACGTTCTTCTACGGTAAATTTATTCCTTGAAATCAGTGTCGCGGTACCCATTGCCAGTGGAGGGATGCAGATTGCTACACCAATTCCGGCCATGATTGACATCGCTGTGGCACTAGGAAGTCCAGTCGCTGGATTAATGGTTCCAACCAGTGCGGCTCCGAAGCTGAATGCCACCTTATTAACCGGGCCACCCATGTCAAAAGCTATCATAGCACCTAAGATAATACCAAGGATGGCGAGATTGCCCGTTCCCAGCCCCTGAAGCCAGTGTGTCATTGCTGCCATTACTGAAGATATTGGACTGCCGATCACATAAACCATGATACTGCCGATGATAAATGTACCAAATAACGGGATAATCAAGATCGGCATGATCGACTTTAATGCGGACGGGACACGAATCTTTTTCAGATAAAAGACGACAATTCCTGAAAGAATACCGGAAATCAGTCCGCCTATGAAGCCTGCTCCTATTTGACTTGCCAGTAGTCCACCGATCACACCCGGAGCAATACCTGGACGATCAGCCATTGAAAATGCAATGTATCCCGAGAGAATAGGAACCATCAATGAAAGGCCTGCTTTGCCAATGAGTGCGAGCTGTCCGAGAGAACCAGCAGAAGGAACAGCCGACTTGCCGGAAAGAAGAACACTTAGAGCAAGCAAGACGCCTCCTGCAACAACGAATGGGATCATATACGAAACACCTGTCATCAAATGCTTTCGCATTCCGGCCATTAATTTTTTAAAGTCGTTCATCGATTATCGCCTCAATTCGCATTTATTGTTGAAAACTTAGCTGCTAACTTTTTGATTATGATTGAACCTTTTTGGATACACTCGCTGGTACTGATTCGAAGAACTGGTTTTCCTTTGAAACGGTTTTCATTTTTTATACCAATGTCGTTTGTCAGGATCACTACATCTGCTTCTCTAATTTCAATTGGTTTTAACTCATTTTCGATGCCAATTGATCCTTGGGTTTCGATATGCACTGATACGCCGTTTTCCTTACATGCTTCCTGAAGACTTTCAGCTGCCATATAAGTGTGTGCTACCCCGGATGGGCAAGCTGTAACGCCGATGACTTTCATATTACCGCCTCCAAAGTTTTGTTAAGAGTTTCACCAATAAGGCTGATTACCTCAGAACTGTTTTCAGCCTGGAAAAGCCGTTCACGAAAATCTTTATGAATCAATTTTCGCGAGAGCTCGGAAAGAATGCGCAAGTGCTCATCGCCTTTACTCTTTTCAGGAACAGCGAGAAGAAAGATCATTTGAACTTTTTCTCCATCCAACGAGTTCCATTCAAGAGGTTCAACTAATCTGCCAATTGCAACAGATACTACATTGACGGCATCTGTTTTTCCATGGGGAATAGCGATGCCAAAGCCGATACCCGTTGTTGCCAGTTTCTCCCGTTCTATGACATTGTTAATGTAAGCGTCAAAATCATTTAATCTTCCACTATCTCTCAGCAGACTGCCAAGCTTATTAACAGCTTCCTGTTTCGAGTGGGCAACAATATCCAGGTTAATTAACTTTTCGCTAATGACGTTCATTGGAGAACCTCCCTATTTTTAAATTAATGAAAGTGGTTAAAATGAAAACGTTTACAGTTAATTTCACCATGATTCTTTCTTCTCGACATCTTCAGTATAAAGGCTTATGTTTAAATGGAAAGACATTTGTAGCACATTTAAACAAGCTAATTCATCAAAAATGGCTTAACAAAGGCGTTTTAATGAACATAAGCAGATTATATATGACACAATCGTGCAACTCGGAGGGAAAATTATGGAGGAAGATAAGAAGAAGCTTCTGACTAAGGTCGCTTATCTCTATTACATCAAAGGGGCGACCCAGACTGAAATTTCCAATGAACTGAACATCTACCGGACGACCATCAGCAGAATGTTGAAGAAGGCACGTTCCGAAGGCATTGTCGATATTCAGATTCACGATTTTAATCCGGATATTTTTGAATTGGAAAGCCGATTGCAGAAACGTTTCAAAATGCGTGATGTCGTTGTGGTACCGACGCGTTCCGAAGACACAGAAACGGAAAAAGCAGACAAACTGGCAGAGGAAGCAGCTTATTATCTGAAGCATTTAATCAACGGGCAACAAACTGTGGGGTTCAGCTGGGGGGAGACGCTGGCCGGTCTGATCGGTAAGCTTAAAGGGAATAAGCAGACAGGTGCGACCTTTGTTCCGCTGGTCGGCGGGCCGAGCCACGTCAACGCACGCTTTCATGTGAATGCGATTATTTATGACCTGTCCAAGTATTTTGGCGGCGAATGCATCTTCATTAATGCCGGAGCCATTCAGGATTCGAAATTATTACGTGACGGTATCACGAAATCTCAGGGTTTTCAGAAATTCTATGAGCTGTGGAATCACCTGGATATCGCCGTGTTCGGCATCGGCGGACCGCTGGGCATTGAAAGTCACACCAGCATCTGGCGTGATTTTCTGACCCAAGCAGATCAGCACAGCCTGAGCCATCATCATGCGATCGGCGACTGCTGCTGCCGCTTCTTTGATTCAGACGGGCGCCTGATCAAGGAAGGCTTGTATAACCGGACCATCGGCATCGATCCGGAGCTGTTGAAAAACGTACCGCACTCAATTGGTGTCGCGCGTTCAGCGGCGAAAGCACCGTCCATTCGTGCTTTTATGAAAACGGGCATGATGAACACACTGATCACAGATGATGAAACAGCTCGGAAGATACTTGAATAGGAGCTGCACTAATGTGCAATTTGTATCCGCTTTTATATTCATAAATGCCGCTCTATCAACGCTTCTTAGAACCGGAGACCATAAAGGAAGAAGACGGCAACCTTGATTCAGACAGATATGTGCTATCATTTACTTGTTAGCAAAGGAGATTAAGAAAAATCACATATGTGCATGGACTTAAAAAAGGGGTGTAAGTCATGGAATTTCTTTTGGATACGGTTCATCTGGCGTCAATCAAAAAGTATGTGGATATCATTCCGCTGGCAGGCGTGACCTCGAATCCATCAATTATTAAAAAGGAAGGGAAAGTCGACCTTTTTCAACATTTGAATGCCGTTCGTTCATTAATCGGGCCGGAAGCTTCTCTCCATGTTCAGGTCGTTGCTGGCGATACAGAAGGCATCCTTAAAGATGCACATGCCATTCTGGACCATATTGACCGAAATGTGTTCATCAAAGTTCCGGTTACGGAAGCCGGCCTGGCAGCGATAAAGCAGCTGAAACGTGAGCAGGTCCATGTCACGGCCACGGCAATTTATACAAAATTCCAGGGCTATCTGGCGATTGAAGCCGGCGCCGACTATATTGCGCCCTATTTTAACCGGATGGAAAATATGAATATCGATGCCAGAGCAGTCATTTCGGAATTTGCCAGAGCCATTGAGCGTCAGCACAGCCACACAAAGATTCTTGCGGCAAGTTTCAAAAATGTGGGCCAGGTAAACAGTGCTTTTGAAGCCGGATCCCAGGCAGCAACAATGAGCGCAGACATTCTTGCCAATGCCCTGGGTATGCCGGCAATCAAGAAAGCAGTTGATGATTTCACCTCAGACTGGGAATCCGTATATGGCGCGGGAGAAAAAATCTATACACTGAAGCAGGACATCCCGGTCTGAATTTAATTCCAGGTTAATAGTAAGCGCTGCCAGATCCAGAAGCAGCCAGAACGTCAGCACATGTCTCAAGTGCGGGCCATCCGGCTGCTCTTTATTGTAGTTCACCCCTATTTTCATGTAAACTTGGGACAGGCCGTATACTGAATTCACTTGTGCGACACGAAAGGGTTACGCTTATGTTCATTCAATGCACGAAAAAATTACTGGATCAGATGAAACGGCAACCGGAGCCGATCGCGGGTGAGGAACAGCCGCTGTTTTCCTGGCACGCCAATCTGTTGACGATCAACCGGCGAAAAACAGTTGTTCTGATGAATGATGCAAGTCGTTATCCCATCATTCTTTATGGGTTAAAAGCTGGAGATTTCAGTCATCTGGAAACTCATATTATTGAAGCAATTCGTCAGGTCTGGTCTGATGCACGAATGAAACCAGAGGTGATCCAGCAGTACCTCGGCAGCTCACCGCATTGTATTTTTACGAAAACAAAGAATCGAAAAAGGGTCGCGCAGCTCACTCAAATTTGCGTAAATGCCTCGATTTTTATGAACAAAATGGATCCTGAACAAATGATCCAGAGCCTTGTCAGCCGGAAGGCCGCTAAAGAGTTTGTCGGCGATGGGAAAGGTGATTATTATTATCCTTCAAAAAAACTGTATGAACAACTTGAAGGCTTGGCTGGATCGCCGATTTTCCGATGTTCGGCGGCAACGATGAAAGTGACGCTCAAGCTTAGAAACCATAAAATCTGGCGACGGCTTGTTATTCCGGTGGATATTAATTTTGAACAGTTTCATGAACTATTACAGACGGTGTTTGGCTGGACAGACAGTCATTTGCACGATTTTACTGTTTATAAAGGAAACCGAGCCATCGTCAATCTGGTCTGTGATGATGAATCCTTTGATTTCCCGGGAAATGTGCCGATGTCTATGGAAACAGATCACCTTTTGTCAGAATATGTTTCTCCCGGCACACGAATCACTTATATCTATGATTTTGGCGACAACTGGGAGCATGAAATAATGGTTGAATCTATAGATAAAGATTATCCGAAAATTGATCCGGAATGTCTCGCCGGGGAAGGTACCACGCCGCCGGAAGATGTCGGCGGTGAACCCGGTTATGAATATTATCTTGAAGTCATGGCGTATCCTCATCACCCGGAATATCAGACAATGGCCGAGTGGAGTGGTAACAATTTATCCGCGAATTTTAATCTGCAAATGGTGAACAATCAACTTAAATATGTTCTGTGAACCGGGAATCAAAATGCTGGTAAAGAAGTGACCTGGAAGTTGAAGTACAGGGAATCCGGAATGCCGGATGAAGCGTTATGGGATACCTTTTTCAGACCAGTAAAAATTCTACAGCAGCTCGGTGTTGATCAAAAAGTACGCACACTGGTAGACATCGGCTGCGGTTACGGCACGTTTCTTATTCCGGCGGGAGGGCTGCTGGTATTGATATTGATCCGAAAATGATTGACGCCTGCGAGAAAAAAATCCAGACGCAGCACCTGAAGAATATTGATCTTCTGTGCGGGGATATTTCAATGGCACAGTCCGGACTTCTTCTCCTAAAAAAAAGTGGCCCTGCCGCCCTATCATTTCGGCCTTGTTTTTACCAGAATGAAGAAGTAAACAGTTTGGCGGTTTAATTATGTTTCGAAAGATAAAATTCGGGTATTTAAGTCATGATACGACAAATCTCCTGTCAGAGGTACTCATGACTCTGACAATCCCCCCACTCTTTCCCCGCGCTAGGACAGGCGGGGATTACTTTTTGTCTGGGGAGCAGGAAAGATGAAGACGCTCCGAAACAGGCCCAAGACGCTCCGAAACAGGCCCAAGACGCTCCGAAATCACGGAAGGTTGCACCTAATCGTTCCCAAGTCGCACCGAAACCACGGAAACTCGCACCGAATTGCACTGAACTCGCTCCGAACTTTCCAAATTACTCAGATTTCCGGATGATACCGGGCGGGCTGTCCAGTATCTGAGCTTTAAGCAGGCCTTTTCGAATCTTGCCGGATACGGTTTTCGGCAAACTTTTGATAAAATGAATCTGCCGCGGCCGTTTGAACTCAGCCAGATTATTTTTGCAGTAATTTTTCACTTGCTGCTCGGTCAGTATCGCGTCTTCTTTCAAAGAGATATAGGCTGCGACGGATTCGCCGCGAACCGGGTCCGGCAGACCGATCACTGCCGCGTCTTTGATTGCGGACAGGTGATCGAGCACTTTTTCGACTTCTGCCGGGTAGACATTCTGGCCGCCGGTGATGATTAGATCTTTTTTTCGATCAACAAGATAATAATAGCCGTCGCTGTCTGTACGGGCGAGATCGCCGGTATGCAGCCAACCGTCACGGATGGTTTTCTTTGTTATTTCCGGGCGGTTCCAGTAGCCGGCCATGATGTCCGGACTGTGAACGAGCAATTCGCCGACTTCACCGGGAGGCACATTTTTTCCCCGCTGATCGATGACCCGGAGCTGCACATCCTCAAACATTTTGTTCGTCCCGCATGTCCCGGGATGTTTTCCGTCCGGGCGGTCAAGCAGTTCGATCGACACGACCGGCCCGCTTTCGGTCTGGCCATAGCCCTGGACAAAAGGGATGCCCATGATCGTTTCTATCTCCTGCTGCAGCGGAACCGGCATCGGGGCACCGCCGACCAGCGCGAAGCGCATCGATGCAAAAGATTGCTCGGTCCGTTTCCGCATCAGCTCGTCCAATATTAATCGATACATCGACGGGACACCGCAGAGAAATGTTGCCTGATAGTTGCGGATATCGTCAAGGACACCGCGAGGGCTGAAGCGGTTGCGAAGCACAAAACGGCCCCCACAGGCCATTAATGGAAACCACTCGCATATCGGCGCGAAAATATGTGTGTAGGACAGCGTGTTGACGGACACATCATCGTGAGTATAATGCCACTGATCCTTAAGTCGAAACGCATTATGGAGAAAACGCTGATTCAGCAGTACAGCGCCTTTAGGATGACCGGTCGTTCCGGAAGTATAGTAAATGGCGAGTGGATCGTCTCCGGCTACCGTTTCCGACCAGCGATCAGGCTCCTGGATCAATTCGTTCCAGGCAATTACGGATGTATCCACCGTACCGCCCATCTGAATCACCCATTTCAGCCTGTTTGCCGTATCGCACTTTTTGACTTTTTCGATCCAATCAGGAGATCCGATCACTGCCACGGCCTGAGAATCATGCAAGAAGTAGGCAATTTCCGGCACCTGAAAAGCGGTATACACAGGAATATATAAGGCGCCGAGTCGGGCAACCGCTGCAAAGGCGACCAGTTCCTCTGGCGTATTATCCAGTCCGACAAGGATCCGGTCGCTTTTTTTCACGCCAAGACGTTTTAATGCCGCGGCAACATGGGATGCCTGCTCATCCACCTGGCCATAGGAAAAAGATCTGTTCTGGTAGTAGAACAGCGTCTTTTCAGAGAAAACATCAGCCTGGTGATGAAGCAGCGCGCTTAGTGTCATCGTATCCTCAGTCATTTTGCCAGCCCCTCCTCTTAAAACGGTTACATTTCTCCTCTGGTTAAAATGATAGGATGGTTTGAGGCAACAGGCAAGCGAGACAATCCTTCAGAACACCCAATCGATTTGCCAATCAGCCGCTTTTTTTGGTAAATTGTTCTTAATCATTAAAAATCGATATTATAAGAGAAAGGCGACGCTTCATGTCAAAGCAAGGAAAATTCAAGCAAGAAATCTCGCTATCTGATCTGACCTTTATCGGTCTGGGATCGATGTTTGGTTCCGGATGGCTGTTTGCATCGAGCCAGGTCGCAACGATTGCCGGGCCGGCAGGTATTCTGTCGTGGGTGATCGGGGGCATCGCCATCCTTCTGCTTGGGCTGGTGTTCGCCGAACTGGGTGCGGCGCTGCCGCGAGCCGGCGCGATCGTCCGTTTTCCGGTCTATTCGCACGGACCAATCATCGGCTATCTGATGGGGTTTATGAATCTTGTTGCCTTCACCAGTCTTTCGTCGATTGAGGTTGAAGCGGCGCGGCAGTATCTGGCTGCGTGGATCCCCGGATTCACGCAGAAAAATTCGACGCTTCCGACGGTATCCGGCTGGCTGTTCCAGCTTCTGCTTCTGGTCATTTTCTTTTCTTTAAATTACTGGAGTGTCCGGATTTTTGCCAAGTCTAATACGGTGATCACGCTTTTTAAATGGATTGTCCCGACACTGACGATTCTCATTCTTTTCTCGCAGATCAAACCGGGCAATTTCACAGTTGATGGATTTGCGCCATTCGGTTTTTCAGGCGTTCAGAAGGCGATATCGACCGGCGGGGTCATGTTTGCCTATCTGGGCCTGACGCCGATTCTGTCTGTTGCCAGCGAGACGAGAAATCCCAAAAGGACGATTCCGCTCGCTCTGATTTTGTCGGCCGTTCTGTCGACAATCATCTATATTCTCCTGCAGTCGGCCTTCGTTGGTTCTGTTCCCACCCGTACACTGACATCGGGGTGGGGCGGCATCTCGGATCAGTTCCGTCTTCCATTCAGAGACATTGCATTGATGCTCGGATTCGGATGGTTTGCGGTGATCATTGTGATGGATGCCATTATTTCACCGGCCGGAGCAGGAAACATTTTCATGTCCTCTTCTCCGCGGGTGGTTTACGCCTGGGCAAAGAGCGGGACATTGTTCAGGCTATTTACGCGGATCGATAAAAAGTCGGGTGTTCCGCGGCCGGCGCTTTGGCTCTCTTTCGCTTTCTGTGTTTTTTGGACACTGCCTTTCCCGTCCTGGCAGGTGATGGTCAATGTCGTTTCGGCGGCACTGATCCTGAGCTACGCCATCGCGCCGATTTCCGCGGCGGCACTGAGACGGAACGCTGTCGGGCTGGAACGGCCATTCTACCTCAGAGGGATGCCGGTCATCGGGCCGATATCGTTTATCATCGCTTCGCTTGTCGCCTATTGGACGGGCTGGACGACGATTTCCTGGCTGCTCGGATCGCAGATTCTGATGTATCTGGTCTACTTGCTTTGCCGGAAAATTGTCCCGAAGGATCAGGTCGGATTCCGGCAGCAGATTAAATCTTCGCTCTGGCTGATCTTTTATTACATCGGTTTGATGGTCGTTTCTTTCTTCGGTACATTTGGCGGGAACCATCTGCTCACTCAGCCATGGGATGTGCTGGCCATCGTTATTGTTTCCCTGATTGCTTATTACTGGGCACTCTTTTCCTGCCTGCCGAAAGCCGTGCTCGACAAAGCATCGGAAGAAACAGAAAAAAGTCCGGGTTAATAAAATTCACATAGAAGAGGTTGGATGCCCCATGCGTTTTTATCCATTGAAAGTGGCTGATTTGGAACGGAAGCTGCCGTTGATCCGGATTTCCGATTCGATCGAAATTGCCAGTTTTGTGATTCTTGGAGATGCAGAACTGGTGGTTCATGCCGCTCAGGAATTAAAGAAAAAGCTTCCGGAGGCAGATTATCTGCTTACAGCGGAAGCTAAGGGGATTCCTCTTGTTCAGGAACTGTCACGAGTACTTGGTAAGCGTCGTTATTTCGTTGCCAGAAAAAGCATCAAACCATATATGGCCGAGCCTTTTGTTACTGAAGTTCACTCAATTACGACGCAAAAGAAACAAATTTTGTGCCTGGACAAATCAGAAAGTGAACAGATTAAGGGAAAGCGTATTCTCATTGTTGACGATGTGATCAGTACCGGCGAATCGCTTCAGGCGATGGAAAAGCTTGTGAAGCAAGCCGGCGGGATCATCGCAGGCAAGGCTGCACTATTGGCGGAAGGCAAGGCCGCCGATCGCCAGGACATTATTTATCTTGAAAAACTACCGGTCTTTCCAGTGAACGGAGATTAAGCCCTTTCGGCCAGATCGATGATCGATGAAAAGAAGGCATCCCGGTCCACGTCGTAAACAATCTCGACCGGGCGGCCATCCTCTGCGGTTTCTATTTTTCCCTGACTGGGTTTTTCTACATGAACCTTGGTCCGAACTTGTTTCGTCTGAACGAGATCCGGGAAGCCGGCTACTATCGTGGTGAGCACATCCCAGAGATAATAAGTCGCGTTCGTTTCAAAATGGACCAGCGGCGGGACGGAGGCATAGCACTGCCCGATAAAGTCAAGACCGATGTATTCGCGCAGCCTGGCCCATTGATTGCGGATCGGGATGGTCAGCGGAACCTGATTGGTGCTTTCAAGTGCCACCATCTTTATATTCAGACGGCTCTGCCAGACACGGGCGACGGCTTCAGGGTCCCAGAATGCGTTCCATTCGGCAGAACCGTCGTGTTCAGGTTCAAGGACATTGCCGACCGGATTTAAAGTGCCACCCATCCAGATTAATTGTTCAATCTTTTCTTCAATGTCCGGAGCCTCATCCAGGGCACGGGCAATATCTGAGAGCGGACCTGTGCAAAGTAATGTTATGGGCTGATCGGCATGATGTACTGCCTGAATCAGGTGTTTGTGTGCGGGCAACGGACTCACAGGTGTATCCATCTTCCCGGATTCATTCAGAATGGGGAGGGCGTTGATATAGAAAGAGCGCATCCGCCATTCCCTGGGAAAGGGATTCATTCCACGTGAACTGGAACGGGCAACCTCAATTTGTTGCCGGCTAAATCGGTCGATGATTTTACGGCTGGCTTCGGTTCCGGGTGTCAGATAGCCGTCGGCCGGGATGACGGAAACACCGCTCAGCGTGACGTGTTCCATTTGCGTCAGCAGAAACAGTGATACCAGGTCGTCAACATCGGCATCATGTAGAAAATATATGGATTTCTTGTTCATGGCAAGCACGCTCCTGTTTTAATGACTGTTATGGTAATGCTTTAACAAAAAGACGATGGATGAAGACCGCTCTCTTCATTTCCATCGCCTTTTCATAGTATTTAGGTAGCTGATTTATTTGGTTAGAGAAGCGGCATAAGTCTGATATTCTTTATCCGTGGTCGGAACGACGATGCTTCCGTCAATGATCTTCTTTTGATACTGCTTCACTTTAGCAAGCACGGACGGCTTAACATTCTTAGTTGTCGGAGCGATACCGACGCCTTTTTCGGCAAGGCCGTACTCGAGAACTTTACCACCGGGGAATTTGCCTGACTTAGCTTTGGTTGAAGCGTCATCAATTGCCTGATCGACACGTTTCACCATCGAAGTTAGGGTGACGTTCTGCGGCAGTCCCTGATCATATTGATCTCTGTCGACGCCGATGACCCATACCTTCTTGCCGCTCTTGGCCCGGGATTTAGCTTCGGTGAAAACGCCGTTTCCCGTATCTCCGGCAGAGGCATAAATGATGTCGGCGCCTTTGCTGTATAAGGTTGCGGCAATGTTGCGTCCCTTATCCGGCGAAACAAAGCTGCCGGCATATTGTGTGTAGATTTGAGCTTTAGGATTGACGGTCTTGACCCCGGCCTTAAACCCGCTTTCAAACTTCTTGATCAGTGCTGAATTAACACCGCCGATAAAACCGACCTTATTGGTCCTGGTTGTCAGTCCGGCGACAACACCAACAAGGAAAGACCCCTGCTGTTCTTTAAAAGTCAGACTGGCTACATTTATTAGCGGCTTATTGTTCTTGTCTACTGCGACACTGTCAATCAGAGCGAAGTTCTGGTACGGATGCTGCTGGGCAATCTTCTGAAGATCCAGTTGCATCTGGAAACCAATCGCCACAATCAGGTTATATTTTTGTACGACCAGCTGATTTAGGTTTGGTGCAAAATCACTCGGCTGTGTGGATTCGAGGTATTTTACGTCAGAACCGGTCTTGAGATGGTTATCTTTGGCGAAGCGTTCCAGCCCTTCCCAGGAAGACTGATTAAATGATTTGTCATCAACGCCGCCAATTCCGGTAACCATAGCGACCTTGAAGAGTTTTTCCTTCGAACTTCCAGATGAACTTGCACTGTTTCCACAGCCAGAAAGAATTGCTGCCATGATCACTACAAACGTGATCAGGACGGTCAATTTCCTCAACACGAATCAACCCCTTGTCAGTTGTAACATTCATTTATAGGGATACTATATCCTATTATTGAGGAAAAAGATAGAGCACTTTACCAAAAAAGCGAACAATTAGATTATATGAATCGCTAGTGTTCGCCTTTTTTGCTCACTCGAAACAGCATGCTTTTTTATTCCAAATCGAAAAAAAGTTATCGCTCACATGGCCGCTTTTGACGAATCACCTTGGTGGGGACTGCTCTGGATCGCCATGATTTGTCGCAGCCCGCTGTGAATCAGGACGAAAACGAACAGCCAGCCGACCACGATGAGTGCGGCGGGCTTGATCAGAACATTGTCCATAACAGGC
>NZ_KB899056.1 GCF_000377985.1 Sporolactobacillus vineae DSM 21990 = SL153 | reverse complement strand
GCTCCGGGAAAAATGGCTGTCGGATTTCTTGGTCAGCTTGTCGCTTCATTCCTCACGTATCGCAATACGCTCCGGTACTCGCGCCTTCGCTTCCTCGAACTCCTCGGCCCTTTTTGTCCTCGCCCTTGAACGATCCCTGCGAAAGCCTCAGCTTCCGTTTCTTACATTTTCGTTCATTCGATCCTCAGCAAAATTGAATTGACTAAAAGGGGTTTACCCTTCCAATCACGCTTGGCTTTTATCCAGTTTTCAAGGAACAATATCCATATTTTTAAAATAAATGGTGGGCCTGAGTGGACTTGAACCACCGACCTCACGCTTATCAGGCGTGCGCTCTAACCAGCTGAGCTACAGGCCCATTTACAAATAAAGTGGAGCGGGTGATGGGAATCGAACCCACGACCAGAGCTTGGAAGGCTCTTGTTTTACCACTAAACTACACCCGCAGGGGAAAATGATCGGGAAGACAGGATTTGAACCTGCGACCCTCTGGTCCCAAACCAGATGCTCTACCAAGCTGAGCCACTTCCCGAAAAGCCATGCGCCATGAGGAAGTCGAATCCCCAACCTTCTGATCCGTAGTCAGACGCTCTATCCAATTGAGCTAATGGCGCAAAAAAATAAATGGTGCGGTAGAGAGGACTCGAACCTCCACGAAGTTGCCTCCACTAGCCCCTCAAGCTAGCGCGTCTGCCATTCCGCCACTACCGCATAATATTAAATTAATGAAGATGGTGCGGGTGAAGGGACTCGAACCCCCACGTCGCAAAACACTAGATCCTAAATCTAGCGCGTCTGCCAATTCCGCCACACCCGCTGAAAAATGAGCCGCGAGGGATTTGAACCCTCGACCCTCTGATTAAAAGTCAGATGCTCTACCCCTGAGCTAGCGGCTCATGTGGATCACCCGGCCAATTCCAAGTCAACGATTTCTCTATAAGATAGAAAAGAATCATTATTTTTGATCAGCCAAAGCTGCATAAACGCATTTGCACACATCTATTGTATCCGCATGTCAAAAAATGCAATCAAAGCGGCCTGTGCGGGACTTGAACCCGCGGACTGCCGTGCAGGCAGGATCCCGACCATTCGAACAAACGGGCCACAAATAAAATGGCGGAGAAGGAGGGATTCGAACCCTCGCACGATTCACACCGTCTACTCCCTTAGCAGGGGAGCCCCTTCAGCCAGCTTGGGTACTTCTCCATGGCTCCACAGGCAGGGTTCGAACCTGCGACCAATCGGTTAACAGCCGATTGCTCTGCCGCTGAGCTACTGTGGAATAAATGACTTTCCACAACAAAGTCGAAGAATATTTTACACGGTTGCTCTCCAATTGTCAACGACCAAAAAGAGAATCAACAACCTTTCGTCCTTTCGACGACCTTAATAATTTAACACAAAAACAAATGATGCGTCAACCCTTTTCATTTTTTTCACATTCGCTATTTTTTGCCAGATTCCGATTATTGGTCACGAGACGAAGCTTCCCGCCACACAGAGCGCATACATACCGTTTTAAATTCATGCGTCTTTTTCTTTCAAAAGTGTTGCCGCACTGCAGGCATTGATAGATATAACAGAAGGCGGCCTGATTTTCTGTCCCGGGAATCAGCCCGCAGAACCTCGTCCCGCCGACCCGGCGAAGAAGCGTTTTAAAATCCGGATCGCGGTGCCGGTAGCCCCGTCCGGCCAGGTGCAGATGATAGTGGCAAAGCTCATGTTTGACAATCTTAACAAAGGCTGTGCGTCCAAAATACTGCAGCTGGCGCCTGTTGAATTCAAGATTATGGCTGCGCAGTAAATAGCGCCCGCCGGTCGTCCGCAACCGGTCGTTGAACAGCGCTTTGTGGACGAAGGGAAGACGAAAACTGTCGATGGATACTTTTTCAACCAAAGTTTGCAGTTCTTCATCGTTCATAAACTAATTGTCACCTGCCTCACCGGCAATCCCTCTAACCTTAACTTAAATGGACCGTCGGAATCTCCTGCTCGTTAAATGCTGACTTCTATCATAGCAAATTTTCTCTGGCTAATGAATGGTGAAAAAAGGCATGGGGACGTTCATAACGGTTTTGTTCGTTGGAGAGAGTTGCTGTGGAAAATCAACGGCTGAAGCCAATATAGCCGGTCCACGTCAAAAGAAAAACAGCCTGCACAGGCGGCTGTTCTGAAGCATTCGGTCGGGAATCTCACCGTTACCGGGCATAAGGCATCATGACCCCATCAGAGTCCAGAAAACGGCGAAGCTTGTCCAGTGCGCGGCGCTGAATCCGTGAGGCGTGCATCTGGGAAATGCCAAGGCGCTCCCCGGCCTCTTTCTGGCTCAGATTGTCATAATACGTAAACAGCAAGACTTCTTTCTCCTGCTTCGACAGAATCTGAAAAGCGGTTTCCAGCATCATCTTCTTGTGCACACGTTCGTAGCCCTGGTCCGGGCGGCCTACCAGATCAAGTAAAGTGGTCGTCCCTTTGCCCGGATTGTTTTCAAATTCTGAATCAACAGACAGAGCGCGGTAGCTGTGTGTCATTTCCATCGTTTCAAGAATTTCTTTTTCACTTTCGCCGAGCTCGTCGGCAATCTCGCGGATATCCGGGAAACGCTGCAGGCTGCCTGTCAGCTCCTCGGAAATTTTACGCACGCGTGGACTGAGCTCTTTGATTCGCCGCGGCACATGAACGCTCCAGGTCTTGTCACGGATATAGCGTTTTATTTCGCCGACAATGGTCGGTACGGCGAACGATTCGAAGCTGCGTCCAAAGGAAGGGTTGTACCTTTTCAGCGCAGAAATCAGTCCCACCATCCCCACCTGGTAAAGGTCTTCTCTGGTTTCGCGGTGATCGGAATATTTGCCGGACAGGGAACCGATCAGATTTTTATATTGACTGATCAGGCGGTTTTGCAGGCTTTCGTCGTCAGGGCACTTCTGGTAAGCAATGATCAATTGATGAATCTCGTTTTGTTGCGGCAGAGACTTTGTCAGCACAATGTTCCACCTCACCTCAATTAAGAATTGTTCAATTGCCGTTCAGCCGGGACTTGAATATGCAGCATGCATCCGGAAACTTATCTTCCTCTTTCAACATTTTTCAGCAAATTTACTGCCTGAGTCTATTATTCCATGAGAACGCTGTCTTGGCAAATTTTTTATTGAAAAATCTGAAAAAGATTAATTTTTTTACAAAACCGGGGCCTTTTTGAATTTAATCGAATTTTTATGCACGAAAAAATCCGCCCCATCCGGCGGATTGCTTTTCAAATTATTATCGACAGGAAGATACAGTCAACTAGAAGTTAATCAAGCCGAGACTGATCTGGATCGCCTTATTGACCCGGTTCATCATCTGTTCATCCAGATGAGTGATCTTGTCTGTCAGACGCTGCTTATCAATCGTCCGGATCTGTTCCATTAAAATAACGGAATCACGGTCAAATCCATAGCGTCTCGCATCAATTTCGACATGAGTCGGCAATTTTGCTTTCTGGATTTGTGCTGTAATGGCTGCCACGATAACGGTCGGGCTGAAGCGATTGCCGATATCATTCTGAATAATCAGAACGGGGCGGACACCCCCCTGTTCCGAACCGACAACAGGTGAAAGGTCCGCAAAATAAACATCGCCGCGTTTAACGATCACGGCCTCACACCCCGCTGACGGAGCGTTCGAGAGTAACCTCTGCCTCCTCTTCAGCCAGGAAAGCTTCAGAAGCAATATTGAGATTAATTTTGGCCATTTCCATATATCCTCGTCTCATAATCTCACGGACGCTGCCCTTGTTACGTTCACGCAGATACACTCTGATTGCGCGATGGAGAAATTCAGTACGGTTCATTTTGTCACGGCTTGCCATTCCATCAATTTCACTCAGCAAATGTTGCGGCAGACTCAGCATGATTTCTTTAAGATTCGACTCCGGCATGCTTGTACCCCCATCACTATTATCAGAATAATCCTTTTTTATCTAAAAAATATCCTATCATTTTCAACGTTGTTTTTCAAAGCTATTTTCGCCAAAAAGCGTGGAATTTTATTCCTCAGGCAAAAATGTGCCGTTTTTGTTGAAAAATGAACGAAAAAGAGCTATTCTTTCTGTCCGTCCAAAACCGGGTTGACATAACCGGTCTTCCGGCCGTCTTTCCAGAATACCCGGGGCACACGCGGATGAATCATGCAGGTCACTTCGTAATTGATGGTATTCAGTTTTGCAGCCAGATCGTCGGCGGTGATCGCGTCGTCCCCGTCTCTGCCGATCAGTGTCACTTCGGTACCCAGGGGTAATTCACTAGGCAGCCGGCACATAAACTGGTCCATGCAGATCCGGCCGACGATCCGGCACCGTTCGCCGCCGATCAGCACATCGGATCCGGACAGGGCGCGCAGCCAGCCGTCGGCATAGCCGATCGGCACCGTGCCGATCCATTCATCCTGCTCCGCGTGATAGGCAGCCCCGTAGCCGATCGATGCGCCGGCACTGACTCTTTTGACATTGGCCAGCCGGCTGTGCAGCGACAGGACCCGTTTCAGCGGGAACGGGAGCTTGGCAGCCATCTCCGGAGAAGGGGCCATCCCGTACATGGCAACGCCGTAACGGACCATATTAAAAAGATGCCGTTTTTCCGCAGGATATTTCAACGTCGCGGCACTGTTCCCGCAATGAATCACAGACGGATGAACGCCCAGATCATGAACCCAGTCGATCATCGTTTCAAACCGCTGATACTGTTCATTGAAATAAGCTTCGTCATCCTGATCGGCTGTCGCAAAATGGGTGAACAGGCCCTCGATGATGAAGCGCGGATCTTTTTTCACGGCATTAATAAAATCCTCTGCCTCTTCCTTACTGCGGATGCCGATCCGGCCCATTCCGGTATCACAGGCCAGATGCAGGGCGATCGGTTCCCTGCCCTGATACGACCGGCCAGCTGCCTGGATCCACGCTTTCTGAAATGCCGTCAGCGAGATGTGATATCTGGCAGCCAGGCCGGCGTCCTCCGGAGGGATCGGAGACAGGACAAGAATCGGTACCTCGATACCCTGCTTCCGAAGTGCAAGTGCCTCATCAAAGATCGCAACAGCCAGCCATTCCGCTCCATGTGCCAGCGCCGTTCGGGCGACCTGCAGCGCGCCGTGGCCATACGCGTTGGCCTTTACGACGGCCAGAAGTGCCGTTTCTTCCGGTATTCGTTTCTTCATTTCAGACACATTCCACGCCACCGCATCCAGATCAATATCCGCCCAGGTATCTCTATAAAAAGATGTTCCCATTAGTCATTTCCCGACCTTTTATTTGTTGATTAATCGATTTTCGGCCGGACACCCGCGGATCCGACGCATTCCGGCGGCTGCGGCACGAATTTCTTTTTCTATTTAATCACTATTCGGGATAAAACGAAAGGCGGCCGGTGTATCGGCCGCCAGACAAATAAGCTCCGTACCAGTATCGGACGGAGCGCATGGAACAGAAGATTATTTTGTTATTTTCCCAATGACCGACTGGGCGACGGCCACCATCTCATCCTGGGTCAGTTTATCAGAAGCCAGATAATAATCCGTACCGCCGCCAGACCAGGAAAGGGTCCGGTCTCCGGAAGCACCGATAGCGAATCCCAGGTTGGCAGGATCGCCTGTCGCCAGTGTCGAAACGATGGAAAGCGATGGCACGCTTTTCGTCTCAATCAGCGTGAATGGCTTTTTCCCGCTGTATTGAAGCACATATTTCTCCCCTGTATTCGTAACCTCGGGTTTTACCGCAGCCAGTTTGGTTCCGGCGATCTTCGCCGTCGGATAGTTAACGGTGAACGTGGCGTTTTCAGCCGACGCGGCAAGCGATCCTTTGATCCGCGCCGCCGCCATATTCTGTTTCACATCAAACGATTTATTATCCAGCGGCGGGTTGACCTGGAAATGACTGAATTTGACCGTCACGATCACATTCTGATCCTTGTCCTTAACCTGGACCTGATCCGGCGTCAGATCTTTGTTCAGCGTGATGCTCTGGTTTGCCAGCTGCGTCGTGTTGTAACTCGTTTTCGTATCAAAAACATATTTATTATTTTTCGCGCTGAAGCTCGGATCCGGATCATTCTGGATATCTTTATTCAAGGAATGGTAGAGATACGCCTGGCTCCGGTTATTGGGCCACTGGCTCTCAAACTGATAGCTTTTATTCAGTTCAGGCGTCAGGACGAAAACGCCATCGGCATTACGCAGGATCATCTGTTTATTCTTGTTCTTACTGTCCGTCAGCGCGACCCTGTAATAGTAAGGTTTCTTAAAAGTGATATTGGCCTGATAAGTCTGTGATTTTCCGTTATGCTGAAAAGTCATTGTCGCATCGGTCCGGTAGCTGTTCAGTTTCTCAACCTTATTGCTGAGATCCTTGGCGACCTCTTTCCCGGTTTTCGCACCGCAGCCGGTCAGCAGCAGTGCGGCGGCGATCGCCATCGCAAGCACCAGCAGGACAACCTTCTTGTTCATTTCGTTCCAGCCCCCTTGTCTCATATCGGCGACAAAGGAGGGAAATGCTTATGTGCACGTCGTGTTTCAGCTGAGACGGTGCAGCAGGACGGGGATCCGGTCAATCAGATCCGAAGCCAGGACATCCAGTTGTGAGTGATCGGTACGAACCAGATCATCCGCCAGGGCGCCGTGAAGATAAACCGCATTGCTAACCGCATCCAAAGGATCCTGATGCTGAAGCAGAAATGCTAATACGATGCCTGTCAGGACATCTCCTGATCCGCCTTTTGCCAGAGCGGCATTTCCCGTCGGATTGACAATCTGCCGCCCGTCCGGAGCGGTAATCACCGTATACTTCCCCTTCAGAACCAGATAGACTCCGAATTTCCCGGCAAATTGTTCCGAGACATGGAAACGGTCAGCTTCAATTTCCGGCACCGTCCGACCTGTCAGCATCGCCATTTCTCCGGGATGCGGCGTCAGGACAACCGGGTTTTTCCGGTGCAGCAGCAATTCCTTCATCTGGCTGAGGTGATAAAGCCCATCCGCATCGATCACGCACGGACAACGGTCCGCCTCAAGCACCTGCCGGACCAGAATCCCTTCTTCTTCCTCTCGGCCCAGACCCGGCCCGATCGCAATGCCGGACAGTCCGGACAGATCCAGTGCACTTCTCGGCATATACATAACTTCCGGAAGCTGGGCGGCGATCACCGGCCGAACGGTTTCCGGGACGCTCAGTTTCAGCAATCCGATCCCGGAACGCAGCGCCGCCTTTGCGGAAAAGAAAGCCGCGCCGGACATCTGTCCGGAACCGGCGATGATCAGTCCCCGGCCATGAGAACCTTTATGGGAAAACGGGTCGCGGCGGGGCAGCGTCTGCCGTACTTCCGCTTCTGTCCGCACCGACCTTCTGATTCCTGCATGGGCGACCGACACTTCCGGAATACCAATCGGCAGGACGCAAACCGATCCGAAAAAGCGGGCGGCCGGCTGAAGAAACTGAGCGAGCTTCGGGCACTGAAGGGTCAGCGTCCGGTCGGCGGACACCGCCGGATGAGTGAACGCCCCCCCGTCTGCCGGTACACCGCTGGGCAGATCCACAGAAATAACTCTGGCTGCCGAATCGTTAATCTGCCTGATCACCTCAAGATATTCCGGATAGGGGGCACCATGAACACCTGTGCCAAGCAGCGCGTCGATAATCAGATCCGACTCGGACACGACCCGGTTGAATGCTTCCTTGTTCTCCGGAATCTTCCGGATTGACCCCCCGGCATTCAGAAAGGCGTCTCGATGGACAGCAGCGTCGCCCTTGATTTTTGTTTCTTCCGGAAGCAGCCAGACAGACAGATCGGCCGTGCTGTCAAGCAGCAGCCGGGAAACTGCAAAACCATCTCCGCCGTTGTTTCCTTTTCCAATAACCACAACGATTTTCTCGCCATTTTTCAGATGCGGCATTAATTCATTGAAGACTGCCCGTCCGGCATTTTCCATCAGCAGCGGCCCTGCAAGGCCGATCTGCTGAATCGTGTATCTGTCGACAGCCTGCATCTCTTCACGTGACACGACATGCACAATAGTCCCTCCCAGCGTAATAAACTATATGAGGCAAGTCCGTCTAATATGCAGAAGGCCCGGACAAGCCTTCGATGACACACACCGTGGCTACCATCTGGTCCGTATGGGTGATCGAAAGGTGTATTTTCTCCCGCCGGAAAAGGGGGGCGCTGGCATAAGGCCGTCCGGACGGATCATTCAGCACCGACAGATCCTGAAATGATACCTCCTGACCGATTCCGGTACCTCTCGCTTTTGCATAGGCCTCTTTCGCGGAGAAACGGCCGGCAAGAAATTCCGCTTTTCGCTTATCATCCAGCGAATAGAAGCAGTCGCGTTCCTCAGGAGTCAGCACACGCCTGACAAAAGCCGTATCATCGATATGCGACCGGATTCTTTTCAGTTCTGCGATATCGATCCCAACACCTTTGATCATCTGTTTTCCTCCGTCACCAACTGGCGGTCCGGACGCATCAATGCCCCTGATCGTCACCGTGTTCCCGCCATGAAGCGCGGGTTCCCGTTCGTACTCAAACTTCCGCTATACCCTATTTTAACCTATACTTAAAAGAAGGTCATGCTTTTGAGGAGGACATACTGTGTTTATCCGGACGGAATCATTCAGGCAGTTTCTCAGACATTACCCGGTTACCTCAGCTATTCTGGCTATTGATACGTTGATTTTCCTGTTTTTCTTTATCGCCGGGAAAGTGGCGCCTTTTCTGGCTCTGAACGCATTTCAATTCCTGGTCGGCTCGAACCAGGCAATCTGGAACGGTGCCCTGTGGCAGCTCGCCACCCCGATTTTTCTCCATGTCACGTTCCAGCACTTTCTCTTTAATGCTTTTTCCATTCTTATTTTCGCACCGGCACTGGAAGCCATGCTTGGAAAAGGGCGCTATCTGCTGGCCTTTCTCGGAACCGGCATCATTGCCAATATCGCCGAACTCTTCCTGCAGCCGGCTGGTTTCAGTCATTATGGTGCCAGTGCGGCGGTATTCGGTCTATTCGGCATTTACCTCTTCCTGATCGTGTTCCGGCGCGCCTGGGTGACCAGCCAGGATCAGACGATTCTTATCGTGACGCTGGCGCTGGCGCTTGTCTTTTCATTTATTGGTACAGGGATCGATATCGTCGGCCATCTGACAGGTCTTCTCTCCGGCCTGGCGCTTGGTCCCCTGCTCTTCTCCGGGAAAAAATTTCAGCGCTGATCCAGGCCGGACCGGGATCCTCGGGGATTGAATTTCCTACCGGAGTTGTTCATAATAAGTGAATGAAAATGGATCCGACAGATTGTCCGGGAAACACCGTTTTAAGTGACAACAATTCGAACATTTTTATTGCAAGCGATTATTGCGGAAGGAGATCATCGTATGGCATTTGTTATTACGCATGCCTGTGAAGGCGAAAAAGCTGGAGAATGCATTGAGACCTGCCCGGTCGACTGCATTGTGGAGGGCGAAAAGCAGATGTATATCGATCCGGATGTCTGCATCGACTGCGGCGCATGCGAAGCCGTCTGCCCGGTTGAAGCCATCTATCCGGAGGATGAAGTTCCGGAAGATCAGCAGCAGTACATTCAGATCAACAGGGACTTTTTCAAGAACAGGTGAAGTGACTGGATGAGGTCGTCAGGCCCGGCGCACAGAATGCGCCGGGCTTTATTTTATTTTTCCCGGCGATCATGATGGTGCGGGTAAGCGGAAACCACTTTTGCACTCTCAACGATTGCCGTCAGGATCGTCGCTCTGGCCTGACCGGTCAGGAGATCGGCCTTTGCCAGTGCACTGCCCTTCTGCTGGCGGACATAATGAGGTTTGAGCCGGTTGAGGCTCAGCGCCATCACGTCCGTCTTGCATTCGTCGCAATGACAGGATACAGTGAGATTCTCCCATTGTCTGTCGAGCAGATCTGCCACTGCTTCTTCCATAACATTATGTATTTTCATTGGGGCTGGCTCCCTCTGATCCTAAATGATGTGATCTTTACCACTGAATCGTAGCACAGAAGTGACGTCTGCTCAACTTTTGCCCGCGCTGTCTGTCCCTGTCAAAAAGCTCCTCCGTTTTCCAATAAAAAAAGAAGGTGCCTGATTTTAAAATCAGACACCGGTAACATTAAAATTTTTCCGTGTTTTCCCGCATAGACTACCGTTGATTGGCGCGGAAGGTACGAGACTCCTGCGGGACATGGCCTTATTCCAGAACCCTGACTTTTACAGTTCGACGGCCCCACTGCAGCGCCTGCTGATTATTGTTCAGGAATACGTCGATCTTAAGCCCCTTGATCGCCCCGCCCGTATCCCCGGCAACGGCCTGACCGTAGCCCTCCACATAGAGCTTTGTACCGAGCGGGATGACCGACGGATCGACGGCGACAACCCTGGCATTCGGATGCTGCAGAAGATTGATCCCTGTAGCTGTCGTCCCGGAACACCCTGAGCAGTTTGCGGTATAGGCGGTACTGCTGACGTAGAATTCTTTGACCGACGCATGCTTTACCGTCTGCCTTGCCTGCCGTTTTGCGGACACAGAATGCTGCTGCTGAACGGACGGAGCCGGAGCGGATACCCGTTCAGTATGTTTCGTCAGCAATCTGACGCCGCGCCCGGCAGCAGCGGCAGACCTTCCCGGCGGCGCACCGGTCGGTTTGACGTGCTTCCCGTCCGCCAGCTGCTGACTGAGCTTTTCAATGCTTCCCCATGTCTCCGGACCGACAATGCCGTCCCTCTCAATCTTTGTATCCTGCTGCAGCCAAAGGACCGCATGCCGGGTCATCCGGCCGAAAATGCCATCCCGGGCGCCTTTATAATAACCGAATCGGTCCAAATATTTCTGAAGATAGCGGACATCCTCACCGGTCGAACCATACTGCATCTGCGCCATGTTCCGGTGTACGGAAGCCAGGAGTGCCTTTTTGGTTTCCTGGCCGACAACCCCGTCAATGGTTATCCCGCTTAACTTCTGGAATTGCCTGACCGCGCCTTCTGTCGCATTTCCAAAATGTCCGGTCGGCCGGAATGGCTGATATAACTTATTGGCCTTTAACACCCTTTGAAGTGTCAGAACCTCTTCACTGTTCATGCCGTTCGTCAGAATGCGGTCGCTTTGGATCAGCTGCGCCGCGGCATCATGCGGCATAAAAAGGAACGACGAGCTGAATGTTGCAGCAATCGCCGCACTTTTGGCAATCGCGCTCCCGTAATACATGGGCATCTCCCCCTGTCGCGTAGTCTTTTAACGTTTATGAGAGGGAAAATGGATTCATACGTTACATTCAGATGACAGGACGCGCCGTTCAATAGCGGAACGTTTAAGAATTTAAGGATTCTTCAGCGCCTGATCGATTGCTTTTTTAAGAACCTTATAGTCCTGACCGTTTTTGATATATTTTCCGTTCACAAATATGGCGGGCGTTCCCGGCACGCCCAGATCCTCACCAAGCTCGTTGTCTGCGGCGATTGCCTGCTTATGGGACTGTGTCGTCAGCGCATTCTGGAAGGCCTTCACATCCAGCGATGGAACCGTCTTCCGGGCGGTATCCGTCAGCAGTTTCTCCGTGACCCAGGGCTTGCTCTCGCTGCCCTGTTCCTGGTACAGAGCCTTGTGAAAAGCCCAGAATCCTTTCGGGTTTTGGTGGTAGACCTCTTCCGAAGCCTCGGCAGCGAGCAATGACTCCGGCCCGAGAATGGTGTAATTAATAAATGAAAAACTTGCCTTATTCGTGTTTATGTAATCTTGCTGAAGCCGCGGAACCACTGTCTCCTCAAAAGTCTTGCAGTACGGGCAGCGGTAATCGGCAAATTCGGCGATTTTCACTGGTGCGTTCGTGCTCCCGAGTATCGGCTGAATGGCATAATTGATTTTCGTCGTATCGGTCTGTGCGGTTCGGTGGGTTGCCTGCCGGTTTACCGGCTTTACGGCATTTCTCTGTTGATCTCTGTAAACCATCACGGCAATGGCAGCGATTAACAGGACAATGATAATGGAACTGAAGACCACCATTCTGCCCCGGTCCCGCTTTAATTCCTCCGACTTTGTTTCCGGTTCTTCAGGATGCTTTCGCCTGGTCAATGGGCACACCTCTTCACTTGGAATATCCATAAGATTCGTTCCGACCCGTTAAAAATGGCAGGGAATGTCTATCCTGCAGGCAGGAGTCAATCACAAAACTTGTTATAATATATTAAAAGAACTTACTTTCGGGCCGGACCTGCCCATCAGGATCATGCCCGTTGCTGCCGAAATATAATCCTTCCCGGCTGTGGAAAGAAAGGCGTCCTAATTTAAGAACATGCTTATGGAACAGATACAAAGTTTATTTTTTACCTATGGCTATCCATTTGTCTTTGCTTTCATGTATTGCGGACTGATCGGTATCCCTGCTGCCGAAGAATCTTTTATGATCTTCGTCGGTGTCACTCTGTCACAGGCGCCTGCCAGCGGCCCGACACTCAGCGTCGCCGGCTGCATTGCGATGGCTGTCCTCGGCTCTGTATCCGGCATGGTCACAGCTTTTCTCATTGGCTATTATATAGGAAAACCGTTTATGATGAAATACGGAAGGCTGATCAGGATAACGCCCGCCCGCTGGGAAAAAGCCGGGGCGTATTTCCAGCGCCATGCATTTCTGGCGATTGCCGCGGGCTATTTTATTCCCGGCGTCCGTCAGATCAACCCCTACCTGGCCGGACTCAGCCGGGCAAGCTACCTGATCTTTTTCATCGCTTCGCTGACCGGTGCATTGATCTGGGCGACACTGTTCATTTTGCTTGGATTTTTTGCCGGAAGCCAGGCACGCCGCTTTCTGGCTTTCAGTCCGGTTCACGTGATTCTGATCGGGCTCCTCTTACTGATCGGGTTTATCACGATCACGGTCATTCGCCTGCGCAAGGCTGGCCGATAATATCAGGCAAAAAATGATTTGATATCGGTACGTCAACTTGTGAATTGTCTTGACGAATAGTTAATAAGTTGAGTAGACTTAATGTCAGTAACTGCAAGGTATGTTTGTGAAGCAAGTGTGAGGAGGATTATGATGGGTATTGCCAGAGTGCTGATATTGACCGGATCATACGGCAGCGGACATAAACAGGCTGCTCTTGCGCTCTCTGAGGCCTTTGACAGACATCCCTCGAAATTCGCCACACGAGTGCTGGATGTCACGTCGCTTGTTCCGTCGAAACTGGAATCACTGGAAAAGCACACATTCATCTCCGGTGTGACTCATTTCCCGTCGCTTTACCATTATTTATATAAGAAAACGCAGAACAGCAGTGCCGCGGCATCGCTTTTCAAATCGATCAACCACTTCGGTACCAACCGGCTGGTCAGCTTCCTGCTGAAAGAACAGCCGGATCTGATCATCAGTACTTTCCCGATGGCGTCCGTCATGATGTCACGGATCAAGCAGGGCGGCTGGCTTCCTTCTTCTCCATTTCTGACACTGATCACAGACTATTCGGTGCACAGCAGCTGGGTCAACCGCCGCACCGACGGTTATCTGGTCTCCTCGAACGCCGTCCGGGAGAAGATGATTGCGATGAATGTGGAACCCGAAAAGATCATTACCACGGGGATTCCGATTCTTTCGGATTTTTCCGGAAGGCGGAACATTACTGTGTTAAGGAAAAAGCTCAATATTCCTTCTGACCAGAAAGTTCTGCTGATCATGGGCGGCGGCTGCGGTATTTTTAAAAATATGCTGCCTGTGCTGAAAAACGTCGATCGGTTAAAAAGCAATTTCCGGATTGTGACGATCTGCGGGCATAACCAGAAGGCCTATGAAGACTTCAAAAATTTCAGCCGTACATCGCACCATACAGTGCAGGTCGAGGGCTTTATCGACAACATCAGCGAATGGATGGCTGTTGCCGATCTCCTGGTCACTAAGCCGGGGGGACTGACAATTTCTGAAGCGATCGTTTCGGAGCTTCCGATGATCATTTATAAACCGCTGGGCGGCCAGGAAGCGGATAATGCGCAATTTCTGCTGTCCTCAGGACTGTCGATTGCCGCACCAGGCAAGCAGGAACTGATCAACGATATCACGGATCTGATCAGCCATCCCGCAGGACTTGATGTCATGCGCCAAAATATGAAGCGGTTCAGTTCCCGCCAGGGCTATTCGGCGGATCACGTGCTGCGTGCCGCAGAATCATTTCTGTCCTCCGCGCGCCGTATCGAATTTGCCTGATTTGCACAATGTACCGAAAAATCCGGACAGGACTAATAAATATATGAAGAAAGTTCTATAAAAAATCAGTTTTTCCCCGTCAATGCCTGGAGGGAAGATGCAGGCAAGAAGCAGCAGCCGGAAATGAGCCGGCTGCTGCTTCTTTAATTTCAGTACTGTATTCAGAAAAGCGAAGCGATCGCATGGAAAATCGAAGAGAAGAAATCACCGATGGCGGTAAACACCTGGTTCAGAAAACCTCCGGCCTGCGTCGAATTCGTCAGTTGCGTGAGCTTATCCTTAACCTGCTGCATCTGGCTGCCGACCTGATTCCAGTTAATGTTCAGCGTCCGCATTTTATCAAACAGGTCGACCAGTTTCTGAATGTCGGCATCACTGAGCTGAACACCGACCTGCTGCGCCGAATTCCGGACGACTTTTTCAACATCGGCACGGGACTGAGGCGTATTCTTTGCCAGGTTGTCTTTGATGGTCGTCACCAGCTGCGTCGCCTTGTCCTTGCCGACACCCTTCTGGTTGCCGAGTTCTGCCGTCGTCACCACTTCTTCATTGGCTACCTGTTTCTTCGCTTCCGGAATGGTCGTGCCCGTTTTTGCTTCGTATGCTTTGATGATTCCGGTCAGCGCAGCCGTTCCGGAGACCGGAAACGGTGCCGTCACATAGACATCGGCGTCTTTCACTCCGGCTGTTGCCAGTGCATTGATGTACATGTCCTTTGTCACATAGGTAATATTATGCGTGCTCGCAGTCAATCCTGAACCCTGCTTGCCCAGCGTGATTTTCGATGAACTGATCGCGCGGGTTCCAATCTGAGACGGGGACAGGTACTTGTCGAGATACTTGTGCTCTTCACTGTTGGTCACGGTCACAGTCTGTACCTGACTGCCGCTGACACCCATTTCGTTCAGCATTGCCTGCCGCTGATCCGCCGTCAGATTTGCGCCAAGCGTCACAATGACGTCGCCCGGCGCACTGTCTGCGAGCGCCCGTACCGGCCCAAAGATACTGATTGCCATGAATGCGGTTAATGCCAACATGAGAATTTTTTTCATAACCCTTTTCCCTCCGGTTGATCCCTTGCAAACATGCTGATGAAGGTATTATTCTAGATACCCTATTCTATTCGCCGTTAACCCGGATTAATTGCACGTCTTGAAACAGGCTCATTGCGAGAGTGCATTCATTTTACCATTCACGTGACGACAGCTCAAAGGACGTCGGACTGCGCGAAAAAAAAAAAGCGTCTGCACGATGGGTATATCGTGCAGACGGCTGATATGACATCTCATTTGCTGTGCAGTGCTTACCGGGAATCATTTGAACACATAAACCTTAGACTCATATGGCCGGAGAGTAACTCCCAGATCGTCATTATAATTGCTGATGAGTTGTTCTTGTGCCTGGTCCTGTCCATAGTCACGGGTCAGCTTGCGATCGGTAAAATTGCTGATCACGAGCAACGTTTTCCCATGATACCGGCGCTTATAGGCGAATACTTCATTATCGTCCGGGTCAAGCTCGAGATAATCACCATAGACAATCAAATCACTGTGATGACGCAGCTGAATTAATTTTTGATAGTAATAGAAAACGGAGTCCGTATCTTTAAGTTCATCCTGAGCATTGATCGTCTGATAATTCGCGTTTACGGACATCCAGGGCTCGCCATCCGTGAAACCGGCATTTTGTGAACGATCCCACTGCATCGGTGTGCGGGCATTATCCCGTGACTTAGTAGCAAGATAACGCATCATGGTATCATGGTCCACCAGGTGTTCCTGGTCAACCAGCTGATGATACGCGGCGAGCGACTCAATGTCCTCATACTGGGACAAATCCGTGAAATGGGTATTCGTCATACCCAGCTCTTCGCCTTCATAAATGTAAGGCGTACCCTGCATCATATGAAGCGTCGTGCCCAGCATCTTGGCGGAGCGCACCCGGTATTCCGGGCTGTCATTACCGAACCGTGAGACGGCCCGCGCCTGGTCATGATTGTTCCAGTATAAACTGTTCCAGCCCTTGCCGTCCAATGCATATTGCCAGCGAGATAAGGCAGCTTTAAGGTCGGTCAGCTTCACGGGCTGATCATTCCATTTCCCAAGACGCGGATCAGGATTAGCCGCCAGTGACACATGATCAAACTGGAAGACCATGTTTAACTCTCCGGCGTCAAGCCCGGTGTACTGCACCGCATCTTCAGGTCTGGAACTCGGCATCTCCCCGACACTCATGACGTCGTAATGGGAAAGGACCTTGTCATTCATTTCTTTTAAATAGTCGTTCAGTTTCGCACCATCCGCCACCAGCGGTTCGACATTGCCGTACCGCGCATGTTCAGGGTTCGGTGCATCCGGCAAGCCCTCCGGCTTCGAGATAAAGTTGATGACATCCATCCGGAAACCATCGACACCCTTATCCAGCCAGAAGCGCATCAGTTCCCAGACTTGTTCACGCATGCGGGGGTTTTCCCAGTTCAGATCAGGCTGGCCTTCAGCAAAGAGGTGAAGATAATACTGCCCGGTTTCTTCATCATATTTCCAGGTTGAACCGCCAAAATAAGAACCCCAGTTATTCGGTTCTCTACCCTTCTTGCCGTCACGCCAAATGTAAAAATCCCGGTACGGATTATCCTTCGATTTTCTGCTCTCTTTAAACCACTCATGCTGATCAGAAGTATGATTGACAACCAGATCCATCAGAATTTTTATCCCTAATTCATGTGCTTTAGCAAGCAGCGTGTCGAAAGTCTGCATATCACCAAATTTGGGTTGAATATCACGATAATCACTAATGTCATAACCATTATCTTTGTCCGGAGACTTGTAAATCGGATTCAGCCAGATCACATCTGCGCCCAGTTTTTTAATGTACGGCAGCCGCTTGATCACGCCGCCAAGGTCGCCGATACCGTCACCATTACTATCTTGAAAACTGCGAGGGTAGACTTGATAGACAACCGCCCTCTGCCACCAATTTTGTTTCTCCATGACAAATCTCTCCTTTTAGCTGATTAGATGTCTTTAAGCATCTGCATATTTTTTCTTCAGGACTGTGTTGCGCTGCGGCTTGTCTTCATGAATGGCAGCCACTGCTGCGGCTCCCAGCAGCATGGCAATACCGGCAATCAGGATCATTCCCGACATTGATTTTCCGATCAGCGGAAAGAGTGCAAAGCTCGCTACCGAAGCAATGATTTGCGGCAGGCAAATCCCGCAGTTGAACAGGCCCATGTAGGCGCCTTCATTTTTGCCGTTTAATGAAGACGTGAAGATGGAGAACGCCTCTGTCTGCATGGTCAGGTAGCTGATCCCGATCAGACAGAACGGTAGAATCAGAAGGTATTGATTGTGGGTGAAAAAGACCCAGATAAAGCCGAGCGCACCACTGAGCAGGCCGACACGCAGCCAGAATTTCCGTTTGAACTGACTTGTATGGGAAAGGACTAAGAAGCCCCATGCTACTGCAGCCAATGATGAAACACAGGTAAGGATGCCATACCAGTTTCCGGCTGCCTGATAGCCGGCAGATGCCGGATCTGCCGTCCCCCATACATTCTGGGCAATAGCGCCCGTCGCGTAAGTCCAGAGATACTGGAAAGCAAACCAGTCAAATAACTGAACGAGGGATACTTCCCAGAATGCCCTTGGTGCTTTCCTAACCAGATGCCAGAGCGAAGGACTGTCTTTATGCTCATCGGCTTTCATGTGATGATAAAGAGCATAGGTCTTCGGATCATACTCTTTCACCGAAATAATCGTATAAAGTGAGGTCAGTAACAGCACACCGGCACCAACATAAAACGCCAGCCGGACTGATAACGGAACTTCACCGCGCGGCGCTGTATTGGCAACGCCAAATACCGTCAGGACAAAGGGGATGATCGTGGCAATCACGCCGCCTAAGTTACTAAAGGATTGTTGCCATGACCAGGCAAGATCTTTCTGTTTTTCATTCACCATGTCCCCGATGATCATTTTGAACGGCTGCATGCAAACATTACTTGACAGATCCATAAACAGAATGGCAACCGCACCAAACAGCAGTGCAGCAAATGAAGCATAGCCAAACCCGAATGATCCGGAATTCGGCAAAAGGATCATGACCAGCGCGGCAATGGGTGCGCCGATCAGCAGATAAGGCATCCGCCGGCCTAGTTTATTGGACCAGGTCAGATCTGAGTATTTGCCGACTAAAGGCTGAACAATCATTCCGGCCAGCGGCGGTAAAATAAAGAAATAACCCAGCCTGGTGGGGTCTGCGCCGATCGTCTGAAAGATCCGGCCCATCTGGGAGAATTGCAGTGAAAAAGCCATATTGACACCGAAGAATCCAAAGGTCATCGCAAATATCGTCATCAAAGACAGCCGCGGCAAAGAATTTGATCCGTTGTGCGTATCCATGATCAGGTACCTCCTTTTGTTCTATGAAAGCAAAGCATTCATTGAGAATAAGTTCCGGGTGATGCCTTGTAGCAATCGTTTACAAGAAGAAATATAGCACTTTTGGAAAACGTTTGCAATACCTTTATATCAATATTACAAACGTTTGCAAATCAGTCAATTAATATTGTTGAATTTACTTGTGTGGCTTATTATTTAACTATCCGTATTCTCATAACCGTACGGCCCCTATGAAAAGAGGTAGTTTCGATGCGCGTGACCATTAAAGACATTGCGGAAACGGCCAAAGTTTCTCCATCTACCGTTTCACGTATTTTGACGGGTCAAACCGATAATTATGCTTCAAAAACCGTGAAACGGGTTTGTCGGATTGCGGTTCAGATGGGCTATCAAAAGAATACTGCAGCAGCGGAGTTGGTTACGCAGAAAAGCAATGTGCTGGCTGTTATTGTCTCTGAAACCAAAACAAACTTTTCAGAGGAAATCATTCAGGGGATCCATTCCGTCGCTTTAACCAACCGCCTGAGCGTCATGATCGTGTATGCGGGAGAAAGTGATCAGGCCTTGCAGCATCAGGCGATTAAGACGGTCATTGAACGCGGTGTACGTGGTATCTTATTACTCGCCATCGTCCCCGGGGAAGAGAATACCCGTCTCCTGCGTTCCAGCCATATCCCCTTCATTTTTCTGGCCACTGCCCTGGACAAGAAGGATCTTCCGTTTATTTCATCAAATGATTTTGATATCGGCTATCAGGCAGCGGATTATCTGCTGAAACTGGGTCATGTTAAAATCGGCTTCGCAGGTCTGAACTTGGGAACTTATGTGGGTGATTTACGCCTCCGGGGCTATCAGCGCGCCTTTCAGAAAGCTGGTTTAGATTGGCGAAAAGAGTGGATTCAATCCGGCAGGTGGACCTATCAGGACGGCGTAAACGCCATGAAAGGCTGGGGAAGGGCGACAGAACTTACTGCAATCATCGGGGCAAGTGATCTGGCTGCCATCGGCGTCATGAATACTGCTCTGGATTTAGGGATGACGGTCCCCGATCAATTATCGGTTCTAGGCATTGACGGCACCTCCTTATGTCATATCGTAAGGCCTGAACTTACAGCGATCCGGCAGGCTTTTTATGAAATGGGGCGGCGGGGTGTCCAGATACTTATTAATCACACCAGCATTAAATCCACATTTACGTCCTTTGATATCCTGCCGGGCAGCAGTGTCACTGCACCGCAGTAAGTGTCGCAGTAAAAAGCCATTGTGCCGGAGAGGCTCTCTCCCTCCGGTACAATGGCTTTTTTGCTCCTCTCACGGATCACGCAGTTGATGCATCAGGAAAGGTGAGGATGTTCCACCGACACAGCGCCTTCCAGCGAATTCACTGATTCGCGTCCGCGCATCTGAGCCAGTGCCTGCTTCTCCTTCTCTTTGTCGAATGCCTTCTCGCTTTTCGAAATTACGATCGTCGCAATCCCGTTGCCAATCAGATTGGTGATCGCCCGGGCTTCGCTCATAAACCGGTCGACGCCGAGCAGCAGCCCAAGTCCGGCAATCGGAATGACATGCATGGCGGTCAGCGTCGAAGCGAGCACAATGAACCCGCCGCCGGTCACCGCGGCTGCACCTTTTGAGGTCAGCATCAGAATAAGCAGAATGGCAACCAACTGACCGAAACCCAGCGGAACGTTGAATACCTGGGCCAGAAAAATTACCGACATCGTGAGATAAATTGAAGTGCCGTCAAGGTTGAATGAATAGCCGGTCGGGATGACCAGACCGACCACGGACTTTTCACAGCCGAGCCGTTCCATTTTGTCCATCATTCGCGGCAGCGCGGCCTCCGAAGAACTGGTTCCGAAAACGATCAGGATCTCATCTTTGATATATCTGAGATAGGTGAATAAGCTGAATCCTGAAACTTTGCAGATCAGCATCAGCACAACAAAGATGAACAGGGCCATCGTCGTGTAAACCGACAGCATCAGTTTGATCAGCGGCGTGATCGTCTGAAGGCCGAAATTGCTGATGGTGTAAGCCATCGCGCCGAATGCCCCGATCGGCGCAGCATACATGATGTAACCGATGATTTTGAAAAAGACATGAGACACTTGATCAAAGAACTGTACCAGCGGTTCTCCCTTTTTACCCAAAGCCGACAGGCCTACGCCGAACAGGACAGAGAAAAAGAGTACCTGCAGAATATCCCCGCGGGCAAACGCGTCAACCACATTACTGGGGATAATGTTGAAGAAGAACTCGCCCCAGTTCATCTGGGACCCTGCCCCGGAAGTAAACTGAGAGATATTTCCGCTCGGCATTTTAGCCGGGTCAAGGCCGGACCCCGGTTTAAAAAAGTGAGCGACGAGTAAGCCGATGATCAGAGCAACAGTCGACACGACTTCAAAATAAATCAGCGCCTTGCCGCCGACTTTACCGACCTTCTTCATATTGCCCATTCTGGCAATACCGACAACGATGGTCAGAAAGATAATCGGCGCGATCACCATCTTCACCGCGTTGATAAAAGTTGTTCCGAGAACCTGAAGATGCGATCCGACACCCGGCCACAGTACGCCGACAAGAATACCGGCAATGATGGCGACGACGACCTGGAAGGTCAGGTTTTTAACTAGCCGCAACTAAAAACATCTCCTTTTTCTGTTAACGCTTACATCACGTTGATCACAAACCATCAGAGTTAATGTGAACGTTCTGTGAATTTATAATATCACATTTATCCTATTATGACATACTAATTATTTTTTCAAAGTGTTTGCTGATTCGTGAATTTTCCCTGTCCGATTTAAAATCAGCAAAAAAAAAAGCACTTTCGCCACCTAAACCAGCGGGAAAGTGCCTGTGCGTGCAGATTGGTTTACTGCTCAGAGCCGATTTTAAAGTCAATTGCCAACGTATCAATCAGCCCGATCTGTTTCAGATAGCTGACCACAGCCTGATGTTCCTTTGACGGTGTATAATTCTGATGGTCTTCCTCGGAACGGAACAAAACAGTCAGCGCCATCGAGTAGCCCTTGCCTCTTGTCGAGTAATTCTGCCCGGCGTAAATGTTCAGGATACCGGGCAGTTCATGGATCAAATGACGCAGTCTGCGTGCGCCCTCCTCTTTCTGTTCTTCCGTTGTCTGATCATTGAATTTAAATAATACAATGTGCTGAATCAATGTAGCCCCTCTTTTCTGAATATACCCGTCTATAGTTTCATCATAACACGATCGCCGGGCGAACAGATCGTTTACCGGATGCGGTGGCTCACCTGCACCGTACCGGAAGCCAGCCGACGCTCCCTTTCCTTGATATAGTGAAGTAATTCAACGGTCATGGAATAATGCGTCATCGGTGTAATGAGGTAAATCCCCCGGAAATATTCCATGGCCGTATCAATCAGTTCTTTCGCGATCTGAAGACTCGTCCGGCGCGCTTCTTCTTTGGACTTCGCGGCGGCCATCCTGCTGCGGACATCATCAGGCAGCGACATTCCCGGTACTTCGTTATGAAGAAATTCAGCATTTCTGGATGAGGTCAGTGGCATAATTCCGAGATATACCGGCGTCGTCACACCGCGGAGTGCCTGACTGATGGCAACGATACGTTCACGGTCAAACACAGGCTGCGAGATGAAGTAGTCTGCACCGCACTCGATTTTTCTCTTTAAACGCTGAACGGCACGGTCCAGATTCCGTACGTTCGGATTGAAGGCCGCAGCCACGCGAAAATGCGTCGGCCGTCTGAGGCTGCGCCCCGAGTAAGAAATACCGCGGTTGAACTGTTTCACAAGATGGATCAGCTGCATGGATGAAACGTCGTAAACGGATGTAGCTCCGGGGAAGTCCCCGATTTTCGTCGGGTCGCCGGTGACAATCAGCACGTCATGAAGGCCCAGCACATCCAGCCCCATCAGGTGGGACTGAAGTCCGATCAGATTCCGGTCGCGGCAGGTCAGATGAACAAGCGGGGGAATCGTGAATTCTTCCTTAATCAGCCGAGCCATGGCCGTATTGCTGATCCGCGGCGATGCCAGTGAATTATCCGCCATCGTGATCGCGTCGGCACCGGCATGTTCAAGTGCACGCACACCTTTAAAGAAGTTGTCTGTACTCAGATTCCGTGGCGTATCAAATTCAACAAAAACCGACCGGCCGCTCCTGGCTTTGTCATACAGCGGCGTGTCCGGATGGTTATCCGCAATCACAATTCTGTCGGACGACCGGTTGACGTTCTTGACCGTCAGCGGTTCCAGTTCGGAAATACCTTCTTTGAACGCCCGGATATGCACTGGCGTTGTGCCGCAGCAACCGCCAAGCAGCCGGATCCCTTCGTTACGAAATTCCGCCGCATATTTTTTGAAATAACCCGGTTCGGTCTGGTAGTAGAGCTTGCCGTCGCGATAGTCCGGAAGACTGCCGTTCGGATAAGCGGAAAGAAAAGCGTGCTTCGGAAGGGGGATGCCCTTCAACGATTCGATCATATGAAACGGGCCGAGACGGCAATTCGTTCCGACAATATCCGCACCCAGATCTTCAAGCTGACTGAGGGCATCCGCCAGCGGCATCCCGTTGATCAGCACGCCGGGTTCCTGCATCGACACATGGGTGATGATCGGAAGCGATGTCATTTTCCTGGCGATTTTCAGTACTTCTTTCAGTTCATCAAGGTCATAATACGTTTCCAGCAGCAGTCCGTCGACATTCTCTGAAAGCAGTACCTCAGCCTGCTGCCTGAAGCTCTGCCTGATTTCATCAAGCTGAAGTGAGGGTTCCTGGAATCCGCGGATGCCCCCGATAGTTCCTAAAATATACGTTCCCGGTTCTGCTGCATGCTTCGCCAGGGCGACCGCCTCTTTATTGAACGGCCTCACCTCATGCTCCAGCCCGTACCGTGCCAGTTTGATCGCGTTGGCACCATACGTATTTGTCTGGATGACATCCGCCCCGGCGTCAATATAGGCCCGATGCACACGGACAATTTCTTCCGGATGCGACCGGTTCAATTCTTCAAAACATCGATCAATGCCATACGAGTAGAGCAGCGTCCCCATCGCACCGTCTGCAATCAGAATTCTGTTCTTAAGCTCCTCCAATATGGGTACTTTCATCTTTATAGGTGCTTTCATCTTTCCCCACTCCCGGTTTCCACATTTATCTTGAATCTTAAAAAAGGCCTGTGATATGGCTCTTTAGAGCTTATTCCCCTGTTGTTTCGGGCAGAAGGCGCAGGACTCCTGCGGGAACAGTGAGCCGCCTGCAGCGGAAAACAACATACAGATTTGGCAATCAAAAAATTTTTTTGGTAAAATTAAAAGCCCTCTTGTAAGAAGAAGGCTTTTTTGTCATTAAGCTTATCTTCTTATCCCTCAGCCGCACTTCTGCGTCTGCTGGAATTAGCACCATGTCGTCCTGTCAGGCAACGGTTGCTGAAGCGTCATCGGGCCAGTCCCTCGACTTCTCTTGATAAGAAAGTAAAACGTTCAGATTTTATTCAATTGATTGTTTGCTAGTTTACATCATCAGGCACATCTTTTCAAGGAGACGTGTCACGTCAGCCTTTCTGCGCGCTCCAGTTTCTGTGGATAAATGCGTCCCGCCCCGATTCTGTACGTTCCGCCTGATAACGGACAGGGTGCTTCTGATAGAATTTCTGATGTTCTTCTTCTGCTGGATAAAAAGGAGCCGCAGGCAGAATGCGTGTGACGATCGGTTTCCGAAAGCGGCCGCTCGCTGCCAGCGCTGCTTTCGACTGCTCTGCCAGCTTCCGCTGCGTTTCATTATGATAGAAAATCGCTGTCCGATAATTCGATCCGCGGTCGAAGAACTGCCCGCCATCGTCCGTCGGATCAATCTGTGTCCAGTAGAGTTTAAGAAGTTTTTCATAAGGAAAAATGCCTGGATCGAATGCGATCTGGATGGCTTCCATATGGCCCGTCTTCCCCGACTTCACCTGCTGATAAGTCGGATCTGCAACATGGCCTCCGGTATATCCTGAAACAACTTTTTCAATACCCGGCAGTGTGTCAAACGGTTTGACCATGCACCAGAAGCAGCCGCCGGCAAAAGTAGCTACGGCCGTTTGATGATCTGTTCCTGACATTTCGAGACAACACTCCTTCATTCGCACATCGAAGTTTTCACAAGCTGCAATGAAAAATTCAAAGTAGGCCGGTTCAGTTTATTATAACAATTAATCTGAATTGAGGGTATGCATCAGCCTTAAAATGGAACCGGACACCGGAACCATTTTAAGCCGATTCTATTCATTGCTTTAACAGCGGCAGATGAACCGTGAATGTTGTTCCTTCATAAGTTTGCTGGTGACATCGATCCTGCCGTGATGCCTTTGGATGATCCAGTACGCAATGGAAAGTCCAAGACCGGTTCCTCGTATAGCAACGTGTGATCCAGCTTCATCGGCGAGCTTCGCCGGAGGACGGCGGACAGTCTTGCTTTCAGCTCTTCATATGCTCCCAGTTTAGACAGGCAGTCTTAAATTTTGATTAATATAAAAAGGGAGCGAAACCGCATAGATTGCGACTTCACTCCCTTTTATCATGACTCTGCACAACTATTCTTTAAAACGGAACGGCACAGTGGCGATCACGACATCGGCATGGCGGATCAGGCTGGCTTTGATCAGTACGCCGGACTGGTTATGCAGCAGGCTTTGCCACCATTTCTTTGTATAAAACTGTGGGAAAACGATGGTGACCGTAGCTCCGCTCTTATCTGCACGATATTTAATCGTATCGATAAACCGGTCGAGCGGATTGACGATGCTTCGATACAGAGAGTGGATGGTGACGAGACGGATCCCGGTGTTCCATTTCTTCCATTCCTTTTCCATTTTTTCAATCGCCTGCGGACTGGCACCGATATAGACGGCAACCACGTTGCTGGACAATGATTTCGCATACGTCAGTGACTGTTCGACAACTTTCGTAATTCCTGCAACGGGAACCACAATGACATTATCCGTTGTGTTGATCGAACGCAGCGGAATCGACAGATCGACGCGCAGTTGCTTGGCAACCAGCATATAGTGCTGATGAACTTTATGAAAGGTAAAGATCAGCAAAGGGATAAAGATCAGGACTGGCCAGATCTGGGCAAATTTAGTGATAAAAAAGATGATCAGAATCAGATAACAGATCAGTGCGCCGACCAGATTGATGCACAGTCTCGGTATCCATCCCTTAGGGCGTTTCCTGATCCAGTGGATGATCATACCTGTTTGCGATAATGAAAATGGTATAAAAACACCTGCTGCGTATAATGGAATCAGACTGGACGTATTCCCTTTGAAAATGATGATCAGAATAATCGACAGAACACCGAGCGTGATGATTCCGTTCGAATAGCCGAGCCGGTCCCCTCTCACTTTGAACGGCCGCGGCATATACTTGTCGCTTGCCATATTGAAAGCAAGCATCGGGAACGCCGAATAGCCAGTATTTGCTGCCAGTACCAGAATCAGTGCGGTGGAAATCTGGATCAGGTAATAGAAGATATTTCTTCCGAATATGGAACTGCCCAGCTGGGACAGGACGGTCTGATCACTCATCGGATGGATGCCGAACAAGAACGACAGATAGACGATTCCACTGAGCAGGACAGCAAGGATACCGCCCATCATCAGCAATGTTTTCGCCGCATTTTTCGGAGCCGGATCCTTAAAACTGGCGATGGAATTGGAAATGGCTTCAACGCCGGTCAGTGCCGTACATCCGGAAGAAAAAGCCCGCAACAGAAGAAATAAGCCGACACCCATCACCGGCGTGCCGACAGCCGCGTGCGGGTGAACAGGAACAGCTTGCCCGGTAAAGGCCTGAAACAATCCGGTGCCGATCGCCAGCAGCATCATCAGTACGAAAAAATATACCGGGTAAGAGAGCAATGTGGCCGAATCCGTCAGCCCGCGCAGATTCAGCAACGTGATGATCACCACAATGATTACCGCAACCAGTATCGTATGTGTGCGAAGAGCCGGGAATGCCGAAGTGATCGCATCGGTACCGGCTGAAACACTGACTGCAACCGTCATAATATAGTCAACCAGCAAGGCACCACCGGCTGTCAGTCCGAAATTGACACCCAGATTCTCCTTTGACACCATATAGGCTCCGCCGCCATGCGGATAAGCAAAAATAATCTGGCGATAGGACAACACCAGCGCAATCAGCAGAATCAGAACACCCAGCGCAATCGGCAGTGAAAACCATAATGCAGCGCCTCCTGCGGCGATCAGCACAATCAGAATCTGTTCCGGTCCGTAAGCAACAGACGACAGGGCATCGGATGAGAGCACTGCCAGTGCTTTTAATTTATTCAATTTCTGGCTGTGCATTTCATTTGATTTCAACGGACGACCGATGAGCAGCCTCTTAATCTTAGTATACATATTCTCACCTTCATCAATGAACTTAGTAAATCAATGAAAAATTAAAGGCTGCCCGAGAATATTGACCTCAATCATCTGAACAACCTTTTTAGTATTCCTTACTATTCAATTTATCATGCCCGTGATTCAAGGCGCATAATGATTCTAAGCTAACCCGTTGAAACTTGCAAGATATTCCATCAATCGCACCGAATCGATCCGTCAGCATCATTTCCCGGGAAATCCACAGCAAACGACAACATTTTCCAATGATTATGGATCAGCGGCTATTATTTCTGTCTTGTGTCATAAATTCCCGGTGCCTCCGTGGTGACCAGGAAAGAACTGCAACCACTGAGATGATGCAGGCTGTGCCGAGCCAGTCGAACCCTGTAAAAGGAACACGCAGCCACAGAACACTTACAATAGCAGAAGAAAGCGGTTCTGCACAGCCCAACAGGCTTGTTTCGATCGGCTGCAGAAATTTGAGACTGGCCACATAAAGGTAAAACGCAGCAAATGTCCCGAACAGAATCACAAACAAAAGGCAGAAAAGAACCGGAACTGTAAATCGGACGCCGGTGATCCACGGCGGGTAAAAGAAGCACATGATCGCACCGCCGATCATCATCCCCCAGCCGACAACGACCGCCGCGCCCCATTTCTTCAGCAGGCCCGCCGGCTGCATTGAATAGATCGCACCGCCAAACGCCGATAAAATGCCCCAGAACAGAGCAGCCGGGGCGATTGACAGCTGGTCCGGGTGACCTTTTGTAACGATCAGGAAAACACCGGCCAGGGCAAGGAGAATCGCCGACAGTTCTTTCCCTGACGGACGTCTCCGCCCTCTGATTAACAGGTAAATAATAATCAGTGCCGGATTCAGATACTGAAGCAGTGTCGCTGTCGCCGCATTACCGGCTGCAACGGCTTCAAAATAGGTATACTGAGCCCCGATCATACCGAACATGCCGAAAATGAGCAACCCATTTCGCGAAGATCTGTCCGCCCATATCCGAAAAATATCCGGATTTCGGCCGGCCGCTCCGGAGGCAAGCAGAAGCAGTGCTCCCGCACTCAGCATCCGGACCGACGTCATCCAGCCCGGATCGACCGCGAACTGATGGAACAAGTATTGCGCCACATTGCCCGACACGCCCCACAGGATAGCGCCGGAGAGAACCAGAACCACACCGGTCAGATGAGCGGCTGATGACGCTGGCAATTGCTTACTTTTCTGAAAAGCCACTGATACCTACCTCTTCCTGACAGCAGCCGCAGGGCCCGGCCGAATTCACGGCAAACCAATTCTTAATGAATGACGACCGGAACGATACGATCGATCAGCCCCTGCGACAAATAGTGACATATCGTTACGATATATTGTTTATACGGGAACAGAAATCTGTCCCTGTTCCCGGCAATCTGAGGATTCCCGTGCCACAATTGCCTTCTATGATATATTATTATTGAATAAAAGAATAGTATATAGAAAAGAAGAAACATTTCACTCTATCTGGAGGATGGTAGTTTATGCATACTGCTGTTTTTGCCCATCGCGGAAGCAAATCAAACCGTCCGGAGAATACGCTGGCTGCGTTCAGAGAAGCGATGCGCGTCCATAGCGACGGTATTGAGCTTGATGTGCACCTGACCAAGGATCAGCAGCTGGTTGTCATGCACGATGAAAAAGTCAACCGGACAACGAATGCAAAAGGTCAGATCAAGAACTTTACACTAAAAGAAATTAAAGAAATGGATGCCGGCGGCTGGTTTGCCCCGCAATACCGCGGGGAGCGCGTACCGACACTGAAAGAAGTGCTCGAACTGCTGACGGACTTCCCCGGCACCTTGAATATTGAATTCAAGACGGATCGTAATGTCTATCCGGGCATTGAGGGAAAAGTGGCCCGCCTCGTTGACAAGTATCGGGCCAATCTGCCTGTTGTCTATTCTTCCTTCAATCATGAATCGCTGATCCGGATGAAAAAGATCGATCCCAGTGCCGACGTTGCCTTGCTTCTCTGGGAACGTCTGGCTGATCCGTGGGTTTATACGGAGCAGGTCGGCGCGACCGCACAGCACTTATGGGAACCGTCGGCTCTGTCTGAAACTGGAAAACAGCTCCAGCAGCACGGCATCAAAGTCCGCGCCTGGACGGTCAACAAGCCGAAGAATATGCAGCGCACGTTCGAAATGGGTATCGATGCCATGATCACCGACTATCCGGAAGTGGCTCTTGACCTTCGCAAAAGTTTTGAGAAAGCGGAAAATACCGTCGATTAATTTTTTCAGATTCCCGATATTATAGATCACTTATCCTAATAAAGGCCTGGAAACGTATCCCTGCGTTTTCAGGCCTTTTTCCGGCCCGCTTGACGCCCGCGAAAGAGAAGATAAACTGGATACAGGAAATGCTTGGGAAAAAGGCTGTGTCACCCGGTTGTCGTTTTCCGCTGCAAACAGCAGAATGTCAAAAACCAACATGAGTTTTAAACACAGCCCCAAAGAAAGAGATGTGATCGGTATGAATGGAAAAGAAGCTGCCGGAAAAGAAGCTATTCGTGAGGTCAGAGACGGCATGACGGTCGGCCTCGGTACCGGGTCAACTGTATACTACTTCCTTCAGGCACTGGCCGGGAAAGTCGCGTCCGGCCTGAAGATTACCGGTGTGGCCACCTCAACAAAAACGATCGAGCTGGCCGAGAGCTGGAAAATCCCGATGAAATCGCTGAACGATGTGGACCACATCGATGTGACGGTCGACGGCGCAGACGAATGTGACGCTGCCCTCGACGGAATCAAGGGCGGCGGCGGCGCGCTGCTCTATGAAAAGCTGGTTGCCGAGGCCTCGGACCGGCGTGTCTGGATCGTCGACAGCCGGAAGTACGTCGACCAGCTTGGGCACTTCCCGCTTCCTGTCGAGGTTGTCCCATTTGGCTGGAAAAAGGTGTATACCCGTCTGAAACAGGACGGGCATCGTCCTGAACTTCGCCGGAATGATGCCGGAAAAACCTATGTCACCGATGCGGGACACTATATTCTTGATCTGCATCTCGATAGGATCCCCGATGCCGGCGCACTGGCCGACAAGCTGGACCACATCACGGGAGTTGTCGAACACGGTCTGTTTGTCGGGATGACTGACACGATTCTGATTGGTTACCCTGATGGTCATGTTGACACTCTGAACCGGGATTGAACATTATCAGGATTTTTTTAAAAAAAAGTGTTTGACAAAATGGTGAATTATGAGTAACCTGTAATTACGATAGTTACAGGTGGTGAACATATTGATTAATTCGCGTGTTGCTGTCGCTATTCACATTCTTGCGCTGATTGCTTCCAGACCGCACGACGATCTTCCGTCCGACTACATCGCATCAAGCGTGAATACCAATCCGGTGGTTATTCGCCGCATTCTTGGTATGCTGCGCAAAGCAGGCCTGATCCGGACCAGCGTCGGCAAGGCCGGTGCGGCGCTGGCGAAAGAACCGTTTCAGATTTCCCTGCTTGAAGTATATCAGGCTGTTGAAAAAGATTCTGAACTGTTTGCGGTTCATGAGAACCCGAACCCGCACTGTCCGGTTGGAAAACGGATCAATGCCGTCCTTAACGAAGCTTTTCACAGCGCCCAGTCAGCTCTGGAGAATAAGCTGGCGGCGCAAAACATTCAAGGTATCATGGACCATCTTTTTAATGAAGGGTGATCTATGATTCTCTATCCTGTAACTAATTCAGTTACAAAAAAGGAGGTCAACTGCAATGAAAATTGCCGTTATCGGTGCGGCCGGAAAAGCCGGATCACGAATTGTCCGCGAAGCACAGCATCGCGGCCATGAGGTAACAGCCATCGTCCGCCATCCGGAAAAACTGGCAGATCTGAAGGTGCCGGCCATTCAAAAAGATATTCTTGACCTGACCGCCGGGGATTTAACCCGCTTCGACGTTGTTGTCAACGCTGTATCTGCGCCAGCCGGAGATGAGTCGTTTCATGTCCGGGCGGGCAGGCACCTGATCAGTATACTGAAAGGAACGGCCACACGGCTGATTGTCGTCGGCGGTGCGGGCAGTCTGTACACCGACGAGGCGCAGACGGTTCAGCTCATTCAAAGTCCTGATTTTCCAAAACAGTTCTATGCCACAGCTTCTAATCAGGCAAAGAATCTGGAAGATCTGGAAAATTCGGAACAGGTCAACTGGACGTTTCTCAGCCCTTCAATGATTTTCGCCGTCGGCCGACGGACAGGAAAATACACAACAGGGCATGATCGCCTGCTCGTCAACGCGGAGGGCAAGAGCTATGTCAGCTATGAAGATTACGCTGCCGCTCTCGTTGATGAAATTGAAAAACCGCATCATCTGAACGAGCGTTTCACGGTTGTCTCTGAATCCCGCTGACCCTCTCAGTGATCGTGGAATTCGGGGAATATTAAAATAGAAAAGTTATTTAATTAAAGGAGCGAATGAAAAATGGCAAACTGGACGATTGATACGGCACACACGGAAACTTCTTTCTCTGTAAAGCACATGGGACTGTCAAATGTAAGAGGAAATTTTGATACAACTTCAGGCACGGTAACAACCGATGAACAGGGGAAGATCACCGGCATCGATGCAACGATTGACGTAGCCAGCATCGACACCCGAAATGAAGACCGCGACAACCACCTGAAAAGTGCCGATTTCTTTGAAGTTGAAAAATATCCAAGTATTCATTTTGTCGCCACATCGATTAAAGGCGATGATGAAGATTACACGATCACCGGTGATCTGACGATTAAAGACGTCACTAAATCAATCACGTTCACTGCAGAAATCGGCGAACCGGTCGACGATCCCTATGGACTGAAGCGCAGCGGCGCCAGCCTCTCATTCTCTATTGACCGCCGCGAATTCAACCTGAACTGGAGCCAGTCGATCGCCAACGGCAGTCTGGTCGTCGGCAACAAAGTAAAAGTCAATGTAGATGCCGAGATTACCCAGAATCCAAATGCCTGAACGCGAATCAATTAAAAAGCATATACATGTAGAAAAGCATCCTGCTCCGGTGAGCAGGATGCTTTTTCACTTATTCTTTCTTAACTTGTCCTCTTCGGCTTCACAGCGATTGATCCATTTCTCCACGAACTCATCATGCGGCAGAATCCGGTCTCCCAGGTCGCTGATGAACACAACCTGCTGTTCCCTGCACCACTTCAGATAGACCTGATACAAATCCGCATCCATTGCGCCCTCGTCCCAGTAAACAGGAATCATCGAGATCTTATTTTTATCGTATAAGTAGGCGCGCGTATGCCCGTCGGTAAAGAAAACTTCTCCGCCGATTTTTTTTACCGGCAAAGGCATATTGTTTCTGATATTCATCGGGTCAAACTGTCCCTCCAGCCGATCGATTTTCGACTGATCCAGATACAGCTGGCTGGGCCGGATCTGATACAGGTCAAGAAAAAATTTCTGCACCGTGTGTCCTTCCTTTTTCACCTATTATTATGCTTCTTTTTTCATCCAGAATAGATAAACAATCAAGGCACCGACGTCACATAAAAGGATCAACAGTGCCATCGGGAAATATGTGCCTGTCCCGCCCAGGCCGACCAGCGGGGATAAAAGGCCGCCTACGAGATTCATGCCAAGCCCGAGAATGGCGGATGCGGTACCGGCGGCACGCCCCTGCGATTGCATCGCCAGTGAAAAGGCGGTCGTATTCACCAGACCGACCATGGAAACGACAAAAAACAAGGGCAGCATGACTGCGATCAGGCGCGGCGGATCAAGAAGCAGTCCGGAGAAGAGGATGATACTGCCGGCTGCCGCGATCATCACGCCGATTTTCAAGGCCTTTTTCTCACCCATTTTTTCCGATAAAGGTCCGGCCAGCTGCGACATGGCCACGATCCCGAGACCATTTGTCGCAAAAAACAAGCTGAAGAATAGCGGAGACACGCCGAACATGTCCTGAAGCACGAACGAAGACCCGGATATGTAGCAGAACATTGCGCCCATGATCAGGCCCAGCACAATCGCATAGCCGATAAACGTTCTGTCCCGGCAGATCCTGCCCATCTCCGACACGGTCGCATGCATGCCGCCGCTGATCCTCTTTTTCACCGGCAGTGTTTCCGGAAGGCTGATCAGTGTGCCGAGAAACAGAACAATTCCGATTCCCGTCAGTACGATAAAAACACCGCGCCAGGACGCAGCCCGTAGAATCAGTCCGCCGAGAATCGGGGCAAGGATCGGGAAAATCCCGTTGATCGCCATCAGCATCGAGAAAAATTTGGTCAGTTTGGTACCCGAATACAAATCACGCGCGATCGCCCGTGAAATCACCAGCCCGGCGGAACCTGCAAGGCCCTGAAGAAATCTCAGCACGATCAGCAGTGTGATTGATGAGACTTGAGCACATAAGAATGAAGTCAGCGCAAACACGATTAGCCCGGTGAGTAGCGGTCCCCTTCGTCCATGGTTGTCACTGAAAGGGCCGATCAGCATCTGACCGGCAGCCAGCCCGATCAGACAGGCCGTAATGCTCAACTGCCCATATGAGGCAGCTGTATGTAAATCTGAAGTCAGCGTCGGCAGTGACGGAAGATACAGATCCATAGAGAGCGGACCGAAAGCACTGAGTGCGCCTAACAGGATTATCTGATGTGCGTGCAACCGGCGTTCCGGTCCTTTTATTCTGTTTATCTGTAAATCAGAGACAGCATGCGGCAAAGAAAGCAAACCCTTCTCATTTGATTGATCGTGACGGCAGGCTCCGGAAATAACGATCCGATCTAATCTTAACACAGCAGCCAAAAAAACACCGAATACACATTTGGGTATCCGGTGTCTCCATATATAGAGAAACCTATAATGAAATGAATTATAGGGGGGTCAACAATCGGACCGGGCGTACTGCCCTAACCGGCATATGAACGGTTGCAGTCGGATCAGACAGGTGCGTCCGTAAACCAGCAGATCAGCTGTTCAGTCTGGCTTCGGCCAGGGCAATCTGCTTTTCAACCTGATCCGGTGCGGTGCCGCCTTCGCTCTCACGGGCCCGCATGACATTTTCCGGTTTCAGATCTTCAAAAATATCTTCTTCAAACAACGGACTGAACTGTTTGTACTCATCAAGTCCGAGGTCAAGCAAATACTTTTTATGTTCAATGGCATAAAGCACCATTTTACCCGTAATCGCATGTGCTTCGCGAAAAGGCATGCCTTTTCGCGCCAGATAGTCGGCGATGTCGGTCGCATTGGAGTAATCCTTCTCGACGGCATGACGCATCCGGTCCTTTTTAACCGTCATTGTTTCGAGAATCGGCGCCAGTAGGCGGAGTGCCCCGGTCAGCGTTTTGACCGTATCAAAAATGCCCTCCTTGTCTTCCTGCATATCCTTGTTGTAAGCAAGCGGAAGGCCTTTCAGAACCGTCAGCAGGCCGATCAGGTGGCCGAAGACACGGCCGGTCTTGCCGCGGAGCAGCTCGGAAACGTCCGGATTCTTCTTCTGCGGCATGATACTCGAACCGGTGCAGAATGCGTCATCCAGTTCGATAAACTGGAATTCCTGACTGCTCCAGAGCACCATCTCTTCCGACAGGCGCGACAGATGCACCATGATCAGCGAACAGTCGGACAGCGCTTCGACCACAAAGTCCCGGTCGCTGACGGCATCCATGCTGTTCGGATAGATGTCGTCAAAGTCGAGCAGTTCCGCCACCCGGCGGCGATTGATCGGAAATGTCGTCCCGGCGAGCGCACCGGCACCGAGCGGAAGAATATTGATCCGTTTCTGACTGTCCCGCAATCGGCTCTTGTCCCGCTCGAACATCCAGAAATAGGCAAGCAGATGATGGGCGAAAGAGATGGGCTGCGCCCGCTGCAGATGCGTGTAACCGGGCAGGATGGTAGCGACATTGCCCTTCGCCTTTTCAAGCAGCGCAGACTGGACGTCTTCAAGCAGTGAGATCAGCAGCTGCGTTTTATTGCGCAGATACAGGTGCATATCTGTAGCCACCTGATCGTTGCGGCTACGCCCGGTGTGCAGTTTTCCGCCGACCGGACCGATCTCGTCGATCAGCATCCGTTCGATATTCATGTGGATGTCTTCCTGGTCGACAGAAAATTCAGCTTCGCCTGCTTCGACCTTTTTCAGGATGGTTTGCAGACCCTCCTGAATTTTTTGCGACTCTTCAGGCGACACGATGCCGCACTCACCCAGCATTTTCACATGGGCCAGGCTGCCTTCGATATCTTCTTTCGCCAGTTCCTGATCGTAGGAAATGGATGCGGTGTACGCATCAACCAGCTTATTGGTTGATTTCGTAAACCGGCCGCCCCACAGTTTCGCCATGATTAGCCTCCGTTTCCGCATCGTCTTTGTGCACTTCGGCGTTCACCTTCGTCGGCAGCCCCCAAAGTTTAATGAAGCCGACCGCTGCATTATGATCGAACGCATCGCCCTTGGTGTAGGTTGCCAGCTTCTCATTGTACAGGCTCTTGGCGGATGCACGGCCGACAACAATATGATTGCCTTTGAACAGTTTCACTTTGACCTTGCCGGACACAACTTCCTGCGTCTGGTCGACAAATGCCATCAGTGCTTCTCTGATCGGTGAGTACCAGAGGCCGTCATAGATAACCTGCGACATTTCTTTATCGATCAGCGGTTTTAATTTCGATACTTCTTTGGTCAGCGTGATCGTCTCAAGCGCCTGGTGGGCATTGATCAGGATCAGTGCAGCCGGGTTTTCATAAACTTCACGCGACTTGATACCGACCAGACGGTTTTCGACGTGGTCGATCCGGCCGACGCCGTGCAGTCCGCCCAGTTTATTCAGTTTTTTGATGATCTCGACATAAGCCATTTTTTCCCCATTGAGTGCGACCGGAATCCCTTTTTCAAAAGAAATTTCGATATACTCCGGCGTATCCGGCGTCTTTTCAATCGGATTGGTCCAGTCGAAAGCCGCTTCAGGTGCTTCGTTCCACGGGTTCTCTAGCACACCGGCTTCGCAGGCACGGCCCCAGATATTCGCATCGATCGAGAAAGGATTGTCCAGATCGACAGGAATCGGAATCCCGTTCTTGGCCGCATATTTAATCTCTTCGTCACGGGTCATACCCCATTCACGCACCGGAGCAACGACCTTCAGTGTCGGATCCAGTGCCTGTATCGAGACCTCGAACCGGACCTGATCGTTTCCTTTGCCTGTGCAGCCATGAGCAACGGCCACTGCACCTTCTTTATGGGCGACATCGACGAGCAGCTTGGCGATCAGCGGCCGGGAAAGCCCTGAAGACAGCGGATAGACGCCTTCGTACAAAGCATTTGCTTTCAGGGCGGAAGTCAGATAGCCGTCCGCCAGCAGATCTTCGGCATCGACCACATAGGACTTAATCGCACCGACATCCAGCGCCTTTTGCTTGACCTTCGCCAGATCCTTGCCCTCGCCGACATTGATGCTGAGTGCGATGACGTCGTAATTGTATTTATCCTGCAGCCACTTGATGCATACCGACGTGTCCAGACCACCGGAATACGCGAGCACAATCTTTTCTTTAGCCATTATGAATTCCTCCTTAGTAGTAGAAAAAAGGTTAATTGCTTTCCAGAAGACATTTGAGAATTGCTTTATGGGCGTGAAGCCTGTTCTCCGCCTCATCGAAGACAATCGAGTGTGGGCCGTCGATCACACTGGCCGCGACTTCTTCGCCGCGATGCGCCGGGAGACAGTGCAGGAACAGATAGTCGGGTTTTGCCCGGGCAACAAGCGTGTCATTCACCTGGTAGCCCTGAAAATCATGCAGCCGTTTTTCCTGCTCATTCTCATCGCCCATGCTCAGCCAGGTATCCGTAATGATAATATCACAGCCTTCAACTGCTTCCTGAGGGGAATGCGTCACAGCTACGTGACAGCCGTTCTCTTCTGCACGTGCTTCCGCAGCTTTAAAAATTTTCTGATCCGGCTCATAACCTTCAGGTGACGCAACCGTGAGATCCATACCGACAGCAGCGGCACCCTCAAGCAGTGAGTGGGCCATATTATTATACCCGTCGCCGATGAAGCAGGCTTTCAGCCCCTTGAGCCGGCCTTCATGTTCATAGATCGTCAACAGGTCTGCAAGTACCTGTGTCGGATGATGCTCATCGGTCAGTCCGTTGATCACCGGGACACTGGCCTGTTCCGCCAGTCCAACTACCTTTTGATGTTCAAATGTGCGAATCATAATGCCGTCCACAAACCGTGACAGGACCTTCGCCGTGTCGGCGATCGTCTCCCCGCGGCCCAGCTGCATGTCGCGGCTGCTCAGGAACAAAGCGGAACCGCCCAGCTGGTACATGCCGACTTCAAACGACACTCTTGTCCGAGTCGATGATTTTTCAAAAATCATCGCCAGTGTTTTCCCGCTCAGATAGGGATGCGGAATATGTTTCTTCGTTAAGGCCTTCATATCCGCCGCCTGCTTCAAGAGCAGATGCAGTTCATCAGTTGTAAAGTCGGCAATGGTCAGGTAATCTCTTCCCTTTAATGCAAATGCTGTTTCTCTGTCCGTCGTCACCATCTGTCACTTCCCCTTCTCAATCACAACATTTAATTGACGATATTCATCAAGTGTGTGCACCGGCAGGTCCCCGGTCGCGTCCGCCGCTGCCAGCACAGCATTCACCGTATCCAGGCAGGTGTACAGCGGTATATTGTACCGGAGCGCCAGCAGCCTCAGTTCAAAGCCGAATGAGCGCCGGTTGCGTCCCGCGGTCGGAACATTGATTACGGCAGCGACCCGGTTACCTGAAAGCAGCTTCTTCAGGCCGTCTTCGCTTTCACCGATGCTTTCCGTAGCCAATCCGGCTGTCTGATAGAATCCGGCCGTGTCCTTAGTGGCAAGGATGGTAAACCCTCTGGACTGAAGCTGCCGGGCGGTACCCAGACTTTCTTTTCTTGCCCTGTCGGCAACGGAACACAGAACCAGATCTTTTTTTTCTGGATTTGCGAACGGACTCTGCCGCCCGGAAAAGCAGGCTTTGATAAATGCTTCCCTTACTGCGCGCCCCATGCCCAGCTGTTCACCGGTCGATTTCATTTCCGGACCAAGTACAGGATCGACGCCCGGCAGTTTAGTAAATGAGAAGACCGGGGCCTTGACCGCAAAAAACCCGGGCGGCGGACAGAGGCCCTGAAATCTTTCCCGGTGACCCGGAGCCTGACCAAGCTGAATGCGTACCGCTTCTTCAACCATCGGAATACCGGTCACTTTACTGACGATCGGTACCGTGCGCGAGGCCCGCGGATTCACTTCAAGGACATAGACCGTTCCGTCCGCAATGACAAACTGAATGTTCACGAGACCGGTCACTTTCACACGGCGGCAGATCTTCACCGTATCCTTCTCAATTTCCTGCTTCACACTGTCCGGCAGCGTATACGACGGGAAAACGGCGATGCTGTCCCCGGAATGGACTCCGGCCCGCTCGATATGTTCAAAAACTCCGGGAATGCACACCTCTTCGCCATCGCTGATCGCATCGACTTCACACTCCGTGCCGGGCATATAGCGATCCACCAGCAGGGGAAATGACTGAGCGCCGAAATGATGTTCACTATGCACGTAGGCATCCAGCTCTTCAGGCCGATGGAAGAGAAACATCGACTGGCCGCCGATGACAAATGACGGCCGGACAAGAATCGGATAACCCAGCCGGTTTCCGGCTTCAGCCAGCTCGCTGAGATGATCGACACTCAGACCGCGGATATGCGGAATATCCAGTTCCGTCAGCAGCTGATAAAATTGTTCCCGGTCTTCCAGCTTGTCGATTCCGGAGATCGATGTCCCCAGAACTAGGATCCCTGCACGCTCCAGAGCCTCGGCAACATTGACTGCCGTCTGGCCGCCGAACTGAACCAGCGCACCCTGCACGTGTTCCTTTTCGGCAACATTTAAAATATCTTCAACCGCCAGCGGTTCAAAATAGAGACGATCCGCCACGGAATAATCCGTGCTGACGGTTTCCGGATTATTGTTGATCACAATCGCTTTATAACCGGACTTTTTGACAGCAAGTGTCGCCTGAACGGAACAGTAGTCAAACTCGATACCTTGACCGATCCGGATCGGGCCTGAGCCGATGATCAGGATCTTCGGCTGATCGCTGACCGCCGCTTCATCCTCGCCCAGCCAGGTTGAATAGTAGTACGGCGTCTGTGCCTCGAATTCCCCGGCACAGGTGTCGACGAGATGGTAGGAAGGAATCAGGCCTGCTTCTTTTCTCCGTTTACGGACATCAGATTCCGTAACACCGGACAGTTCGGCAAGGCGACGATCGCCGATATTCATCTGTTTGGCATGCTGCAGCAGTTCATCGGAAATCTGATCCCACTTCTGTGCCTGAATCTGATGCTCAAGATCAATCAAATTCTTGATCCCGTCCAGGAACCAGTAGTCGATGGCGGTCAGACTGTGAATCTCTTTCAGCGTGACGCCGCGGCGGATCAGTTCGGCAATCGCAAACAGTCTCAGATCCGTTGCCGTTGTCAGCTGCTGCTTTAAGTCCTCGTCAGTCCGGTCGTGATCCGCCCTGCGGTCCAGTCCGGTAAAACCCATCTCCATTGAGCGGACGCCCTTGTTCAGTGCACCTTCAAAGGTCCGGTCGATGGCCATGACTTCACCGGTCGCCTTCATCTGAGTGCCCAGGCTGTGGTCGGCTTCCGTGAATTTATCAAAAGGAAAGCGTGGCATTTTAACAACAAGATAATCAATCGCCGGTTCAAAGGAAGCATAGGTTGTCCCGGTGATCGGATTCAGGATTTCATCGAGATGGAATCCGACCGCACACTTGGCGGCCACCCGGGCAATCGGATAGCCGGTTGCCTTGGAGGCAAGTGCCGATGAGCGGCTGACCCGCGGGTTCACTTCAATGATCGCGTACTCATCAGATGCCGGGTTAAGCGCAAACTGAATGTTGCAGCCGCCGACAATTTTCAGGGCCCGGATAATTTTAACTGAAGCATTGCGAAGCATCTGGTACTGAACATCGGAGAGCGTCTGCGACGGAGCGACAACGACGCTGTCCCCCGTATGTACGCCGACCGGGTCAACATTTTCCATGTTGCAGACAATAATGCACGTATCATTAGCATCGCGCATGACTTCGTATTCGATTTCTTTCCAGCCCCTGATGCTTCTCTCGATCAGTACTTCATGAATCGGACTGAGATTCAGCCCGCGGTGCAGAACCAGGTCGAGTTCAGCCCGGTTATTGGCAAATCCGCCGCCGGAGCCGCCCAGAGTATAGGCCGGACGGATAATCACCGGATAACCGATCGCCTCGGTGAACGCGAGCCCGGCATTATAGTCGCGGATAATTCTTGACTCAGGCACGGGCTCATGAATCTCAAGCATCAGTTTTTTGAAAAGTTCCCGGTCTTCTCCGTGCTGAATCGATGCCACCGAAGTGCCCAGCAGTTCCACACCATATTTAGCCAGAATGCCCTGCTCATAAAGTTCCACGGCAAGATTGAGCCCCGTCTGGCCGCCGAGTGTCCCAATCAGGCCATCCGGCCGTTCCCGGCTGATGATTTTTTCAATCGCCGGAACAGTCAGCGGCTCAAGATAAGTTCGGTCGGCGATAGGATCATCAGTCATAATCGTTGCCGGATTATTGTTCACCAGAACGACCTTAATGCCCTCTTCTTTGAGCGCCAGGCAGGCCTGAGTTCCGGCATAATCGAATTCGGCAGCCTGGCCGATCACAATCGGTCCGGATCCGATAACAAGCACTTTCTTAATATCAGTACGTAGCGGCATGGCTGACCTCACCCTTGCTCTGTTTGATCATGTCGATAAATTGTTCAAAGATAAAATGCGTATCATCCGGTCCCGGATGGGCTTCAGGATGAAACTGAACCGTTTCAATCGGAAGATAGCGATGTCTCAGCCCTTCCACGGACCCGTCGTTGACATTCTCATAGGTGACGGTAAAGACTCGGCTGTCGAGGCTGTCTTTCTTCACCACATAGCTGTGGTTCTGGGAAGTGATCCAGACCTTTCCGGTGTCCCGGTCTCTGACCGGATGATTGGCGCCACGGTGCCCGAAAAGCAGCTTTTCGGTTTTTGCGCCATAGGCCAGTGCGATCAGCTGATGGCCAAGACAGATGCCCAGTGTCGGAAAATGAGCGGTGATTTTTTTGATTTCCCCGTACTGGCTGCTCAGTTCCTCTGGATCGCCGGGACCGTTGCTCAGCATCACGCCGTCCGGATTCAAAGCGGCAATTTTCGTAAACGGCATGTTATAAGGAACCACGGTTACCTTGCAACCGGCGGAAAGCAGTGCACTCAGCATCGATTTTTTATACCCGTAATCGATCAATACAACATGCGGGCCGGCACCCTCATAAGTTTTTGGTGAAGATGCCGAAACTTTCCGGACGACATGGCGGGAAACGGGGAAGCTCCAGTCAATTAATGAGGCGTCCGGGTGATCACTGATGGCTGCCTTCATCGTTCCTTTCTTCCGAACCGTCCGGACAACCGCACGCGTATCCACATTGGCAATTCCGGGAATACCCTCTTCTTTCAGCCACTGATCCACCGTCTTAACCGACTGATAGTGGCTCGGACGCTCACACAGGGTACTGAAAACGGCAGCCTGCATGCTGATGCGGCTTTTCTCATTGTCGGAAAGATTGATTCCGTAATTGCCGATCAGCGGATAACAGAAGGTCATGATCTGTCCCGCATAAGAAGGATCCGTCATAATTTCCTGATAGCCGGTCATGCTTGTATTGAACACAATTTCACCGATCACCGATTTAGGACTGCCGACAAGTACCCCCGGGAAGCATTTGCCTGACTCCAGAATCAGATAACCTTTCTTCATCGCCGGCACCTCCCTTTCAGTGATTTTTCAGTACATCGTCCAGCGCCTGGATGAACCCGTCGATTTCCGGTTTTTCAACAATCAGCGGCGGCAGAATCCGCAATACTTTATCTCCTGCAGTCAGGACGAGAACCTGATGCTGTTCCCTGAGCGCCGTCACAACATTAATCGCCGGGAATGTGGTTTCAACGCCAATCAGAAGCCCCTTTCCGCGTACGTCAGCAATTGCCTCAGGATGTTTATTCTTCAATTCCAGAAGTTTTCCGTTCAGATACTTTGCGCTCTGAGCGCAATGTTCCAGCACATGTTCCTTTTTAAAAGTTTCCAGCGTGGCCACGCCGGCAGTCGTTGCCAGGGGATTGCCGCCGAACGTCGATCCATGCGTTCCGGGTATGATCACCCGCGACACTTCTTTTTTGGCCATGAATGCGCCGATCGGGATGCCCGAACCCAGTGCCTTGGCCATCGTCACTACATCCGGGCTGATCCCGTATTGCTGATAGGCGAACAGGGTACCCGTCCGGCCGATGCCGGTCTGCACTTCGTCGACCATCAGCAGAATGCCCTTCTCATGGCACACTTTACTGAGCTCTGTAACCCAGCCTTGCTCCGCCGGAATCACGCCGCCTTCACCCTGAACCATTTCGAGCAGAACGGCGATGCAGCCGTCATCTTTCTCAAGCTCCCGGATCGCCTCCGGACTGTTATACGTCAGATACTTGAATCCGGGAACGAGCGGTTCGAAACCATCCTGTATCTTCTTCTGGGCCGTTGCCGTCAGCGTAGCCATTGTCCGGCCGTGAAACGAATGGCTGAACGTCACGATGTGGCCGTCTTTTTTGCCTTTGATCTTACGGGCATAAAGGCGGGCCAGTTTAATGGCGCCCTCATTAGCTTCCGCACCGCTGTTGCAAAAGAACACCTGATCGCAATCAGTCAGTGACGTCAGCATGCCGGCGAGTTTTTCCTGAGAGGGAATATGAAAGAGATTGGAACAGTGCCAGAGCGTATCAAGCTGTTTCTTCAGTACTTCCTCCACCGCATCGGGAACGTGGCCCAGCGCCAGTACAGCGATGCCTGCCGTAAAATCAAGGTATTTCTTACCCGTGTCATCCCAGACATAGCAGCCCTTTCCTTTGACGATCTTCAGCGGAAAACGGCCGTATGCAGACATGACCGGAGACATTTTTTGAACAGATTCTGTGTTAAGCATGGAGAGCCTCCCCTTCAAGGAAAATCCGGGTACCGACTTCGGCACCTCGTGTATAATCAATCAGACACTCCGGCATCATGCCGTTGACAATCACAACTTCCCGGACATGCTGCCGGAGACTGTCGACGGCAGCTTTGACTTTCGGAACCATACCGCCGTTAATCTCTTTGTTTTCAATCAGACTGGCAATTTCCAGATCGGAAACCTTTGCCAGTTTCTTCAGCTTCCCGTTCTGTTCGACCAGTATACCGGGAACATCGCTGATAAAGCATAGTTTTCCGTTTAATGACGAAGCGATCGCTGCGGCAGCATGGTCGGCATTAATGTTGTAATGCTGACCGGCCGCATCCATGGAAATCGGTGAGATGACCGGGATGTAGCCCTGTCCGCACAGGCAGGTGATTAGTTCCGGGTCAGCCGAAGCAACTTCGCCGACGTACCCCAGTTCCGGATCCGTGCACGGTTTCGCCATGAGCGTATGGCCGTCAATTCCGCTCAGTCCGACAGCTTTCGCTCCGGCTGCACTGAGATCTGCGACCAGTTGTTTGTTCATCGAACCGCTGAGAACCATTTCCGCGACACTCAGGACGTCTTTACTCGTCACCCGCAGCCCGTTATGGAAAGCGGTCGGGATCTGCATCTTTTTCAGCATTCTGGAAATTGCCGGCCCGCCGCCGTGGACAATGACCGGTTTCCATTCGCCTTCAGACTGAATCGCCCGAATGCTTTTGAAAAAATCTGGTGTTAAGCGGTCAAAGACCGAACCGCCGCATTTGATAATCAGATATTGGTTCATTTTATCCTCCCGAATCACTTTCCGATTTCACGAACGATAGGATGCATTGATTTTGACGTAGTTGTATGTCAGATCACAGCCCCAGGCGACTGCTTCGCCGTTTCCCTCTCCCAGATCCGCTTTGATCACGACAGTATCCTTATCGAGCTGTGCCTTTGCTTTTTCTTCATCAAAGGGTACCGGCATCCCTTTAACAAACAGGGTCGTGTCGCCGATGCCCATCGTCACTTTTTCCGGATCAAAAGGTTCGCCGCTATAACCCATGGCGCAAACCACGCGGCCCCAGTTGGCATCGCTGCCGAATACAGCGGTTTTCACAAGGCTTGAGCCGACGATCGATTTGCTGATGACTTCCGCAGCATGTTCATCCTTTGCCCCGGTTACCTGAACTTCAATCAGCTTCGTCGCGCCTTCACCGTCACCGGCGATCAACTTGGCCAGTCCCTGGCAGACGGCTTTGAGCCCGGCAACAAATACGGCCCATTGCGGATGGGCATCCGTCAGCATCGCGTTGCCCGCCATACCGTTGGCCATGACCAGAACCATATCATTGGTGCTTGTATCACCATCTACCGTGATCCGGTTGAACGTCCGGTCCGTGACTTGTTTCAACGCCTGATGAAGTGATCCGGCATCCACTGCCGCATCGGTGGTCACGAAAGCGAGCATCGTCGCCATGTTCGGCTTGATCATGCCGGATCCTTTGCAGGCACCGCCGATCGTCACCGTCTTTCCGTCAATCTGGAAGCTGACGGCCAGATGTTTGGTATGTGTGTCGGTTGTCAGAATGGCTTTCTCGAACGGAGCATCCGCATGCTTCAGTGAAATATTTTCCACGCCTTTTTTCATCTTATCCATCGGCAGCTGAAGCCCGATGACGCCCGTGGAAGCGACCGCGACAAGATGTTCAGGGAGGTCAAGATGTTCCGCCATCCATGAACGGGTGGTATACGCGTTCTTCAGACCTTCCTCTCCGGTACAGGAGTTGGCACTGACTGTGTTGACCAGAATGGCCTGAAGCATACCGCCTTCTTTAAGGCTTGCCTGATTGACTTGAAGCGGTGCCGCCTGAAAAAGATTCGTTGTATAAACGCCGGCTGCCGATGCCGGCTGCTGAGAATAAATCCAGCCCATATCCGGTTTGCTCTTTCTCATGCCGATATTCTGACCGCCGGTAATGTAGCCCTTCGGCGTTCCGACACTGCCATTTTCGATCGTTGTTAATTTTATTTGCTGTTCCATCATTTTTTCCACTTTTATCTTCCTTTCACGGATAGACCGGACTAAGTCCCAGCCCCGTCTGTTCATCCCATCCCTTGATGATGTTCAGATTCTGGATCGCCTGGCCTGCAGCGCCTTTAACCACATTGTCGATGACCGAGATAATGGTCAGCCTTCGCGTCCTGCCGTCCACATTCAAACCGATATCACAGTAGTTTGAACCAAGCACCTCTTTGGTTGCCGGCCAGGTCCCGAGCGGTCGGATGCGGACGAACGGCGATTTTTCATAATAGCGCTGGTAGATCTCAAGAAACTCTTTGGATGAGTAGCCTTTTTTCAGGCTGGCATAAATGGTCGTCATCAGTCCCCGGGTCATTGGGATGACATGTGTCGTCAGCGTGACCGCTGCAGCCTGCCCGCCAATCTCGGCAATTTCCTGCTCAATTTCCGGTGTATGCTGGTGCCTGCCGAGTTTATATGCCCTGACATTTTCATTCACTTCACTGAACAGATTGCCGATGACCGCTTTTCTGCCTGAACCGGATACCCCTGACTTGCCGTCGATGATGATTGATTCCGGATCAATGGCCCCGTCTTTCAATGCAGGAGCAAGGCCCAGAAGACTCGCCGTCGGATAGCATCCGGGGTTGGCAATGAATTGTGCGCCCTCAATCTGCCTTCGGTTGACCTCGGAAAGTCCGTAAACCGCATCCTGTAGAATCGAGGGATCTGCCGCCGGGTGATGATACCATGTTTCATAATCCCCGGGGTTCTTCAGACGAAAGTCGCCCGACAGATCGATGCAGATGAGACCGCGTTTCAGACACTCAGGAAGAAGATCTTTGCTGACGCCTGCCGGAGTGGCGAAGAAGACCACATCAACGCGTTCTGCCAGCTGATCCGGATCAAATGCCTCCAGCGGCTGATCCAGAATGCCCGTTAAGTGCGGCAGAACTTCCGATGCCGCTTCCCCCTGAGTCGTATGCGAGATAAGCATCTCCACACGGACCGACGGATGATTATTCAGCAGCCTGATCAGTTCCATTCCGCTGTATCCATTTGCGCCAACAATACCTGCTTTCACCTGAAAAGCCTCCAGTTATGAACATTTGCCTTTTTCAAATAATAATAAATAGTAAAATATCCTTTCCTGCACTGCCGCGGCAGCGAAGTGAATTGCCGCTGTAGAAAAGCGCCTTTATCACGGGCTTATCAACGTGTCTGCTGCCTTCTTAGTCCAGGAGCATTGCATTTCAGAGACCTGCCGCAGCAACGGAGACAATAAAAAACGCCCGCCTCTTTTACTAGATAAAAGAGACGAGCGTTGATCACATAGCCCGCGGTACCACTCCGGTTATTCCCTTAATTCGGGAATCTGCTTAAGACTCTGTAACGGGAGTTCCCGGCCGACCCTACCTTATGCTTCAGGCCGCCTTCTCGGAAGTGCGGTTCACAATCAATTCCCGTACCGGCTCTCATCATCCCGGTTCGCTTAAACGATTCTGATTGCTACTCTCTTCGTCATCGAATTTATCCGTTCAATTAATTAGAATTGCCAGTTACTTCTGACTTGGTGACTTCTATTATACCCGGACAGATGCAGATGTCAACCCTGACTGAACACTTTTTGATCTAAACTTTATCCGTACTATTCTCATTAAAATTTAATCTTTCTTCCGGCAGAGCCCCGATGTTATTATGCTATAATGAATGAGCTTAAGGGGTAGAAAAGTACATATATAATTAAACAATTTAAAAGGTTGGTGAACCTATTGTTTTTTCTGATCGCGATCATTCTCGGCGCAGTTGAGGGTTTGACTGAATTTGCGCCTGTTTCATCTACCGGCCACCTGATTCTGGTCGCAAGTTTATTACACTTTACCGGTAAAACAGCAACTGCTTTTGAAGTCATCATCCAGCTCGGCTCGATCATGGCTGTTGTTGTCCTTTACTGGAAGAGGCTGTGGAGCCTGTTCGGGTTCTACCGCAATGAGCCCAAACGCGGGCCGCACAATCTTAACCTGCTGCACATTATTATCGCCGGTATACCCGCGGGCATTTCCGGAATTCTATTGAAGGATTTCATTACGTCTAAATTATTCACACCGGCCAGCGTACTGGTCGCGCTTGTTGTCGGCGGCCTTCTGATGATTTTCGCTGAACGAATTGCCGCCAGCCGGCCCGGGAAAGGAACAACGCAGCTGAGCTATGGCCAGGCATTTGTCATCGGATTGTTCCAGGTGCTGTCTCTCTGGTCCGGCTTCTCACGGTCGGGATCAACGATGTCCGGCGGTCTGATTGCCGGTGTCGAGCGGAAAACAGCAGCAGAATTTTCCTTTATCCTCGCCGTTCCAATGATGCTCGGCGCCAGCGGTGTAGAATTTGTAAAGGACCTCAGCTACATTAAAGCGGATCTGGGATTCTTTATTGTCGGATTTATTGTGGCATTTATCGTTGCCATGCTGGCTATTGTTTCCTTTATGAAATTACTAAAAAGGTTTACACTGGTGCCCTTTGCCGTCTATCGGTTTGCACTGGCCATCGTGTTTGCCGCATACATGATCTTCAGCAACCAGTTATAAGCACGAGCGAATAAGAAAAATCCCTTCTGAAAAGGTGCCGGTATGACCCTTTCAGGAAGGATTTTCTTTTTTCTCTGCTGTCCTAATCCCGCAGTATTTACGATAGAATGAAAAGAGCATCATAATTCATTGTCTGGGGGGATGAGCAGTTTGATCCGTACTCTATGTATCTATGCAGGTTCCAATCTTGGTGATCATCCCGAATACGCAGCCGGTGCAAAGCAGCTGGCCGACACGATTATCCGCAAAAACTGCGGTCTTGTGTACGGTGGATCAGCCGTCGGATTAATGGGCGTCATCGCCGACCGGATGCTCGAAAGGGGCGGCAGGGTAACCGGCGTGATGCCTAAAGGGCTCATTCTCGGTGAAATGGCCCATTCAGGTCTCACTCATTTGATTGAGGTCGACGATATGCATGCCCGGAAAGATAAAATGAACGAACTTTCCGACGGGTTTATTGCTCTTCCGGGAGGTATCGGCACCTTTGATGAGTTGTTCGAAATCCTTTGCTGGGCCCAGATTGGCATTCATCATAAACCCATTGGTCTGATGAATATTGACGGCTATTTCAATCCCTTGCTTCAGCTCATTCAGCACAGCATTGATCATGAATTTGCCAACCAGTCCAATCTCGGTCTGCTGTGTGTTTCCGACGATCCTGACCAGTTGCTCGATAAAATGGATGCCTATACTCCGCCGAATCTCGGCAATAAATGGCGGCAGCTGTCCGGTAGGTAAAGAAAAGATCCAATAATTATAAAGCAGAGTTTGCAACGATTGATTACTCATGCAGACCCTGCTTTTATATTGATTCTGATTGAATTTGTTCAGGATTCAGCCTCTCAGCTGTACTGTGTCACATTAAAAATGAGATTTTTTATTTTAATTTTCATGTACATGTTACTGATGATCCTAGACTGGCTGTCTGCCCATGCGGGATCAGTCGCATACTGATGTGCGGCACTACCCGAAACAAGTGCATCCGGATTCCATCGCATCTTGTATAATGTGTCTTGCTGATACGTTGCGTTGTAAATGTAGTGGTTTGCGATCCACTTCGCACCGCCAATGATTGCATCCGAAGGTGAATACCATTTCTGCTGGTATGCAAGTGCCGCACCACCATTTTTCGGGTCAAGATCGTATGCACCGACACCAAACATGTTGTAAACTTTTTTCCCTTTATAGTAGACACCATTGGCCAGTGTTGATGTTCCGTTTCCTGTTTCAAGCATGGCATGTGCCGCAAGATAGACTTCGTTTACACCGGACTTATCAGCAGCATATATAAAATCCGATCCATGACCGGCCAGGATGTTCTTAAGGAACTGATTCAGTTCTTCCGCAGTAGCGCCTGAATGCGTGGACAGAGTCAAAAATTGATAGTAATCATCTGTGCCCTGCTTGAAATTATTTGGGTTCAGAAAGTATGCAAGCTGGGAGGATGAATTGACTTTCTTTTCTGCCGCCAGTGCCTGACCGAAAGAGAGCGGATATTTTGTATAAGCATAGGCGACATCACCGGCTTTGGCCATTGTAACGGTCTCCTGTTTAATGTAAGCGCTGGACACATAGCCGTAGGTACCCTTATAACTGATTTTTACCCATTGCTTGTCATCAGTCACTGTCAGCCAGTCTACCTTTGTACCGCTCTGAAAACTGGTCATGATTTCCCCGTCCGGACTCTTTCTGAACCGAACCCCCGAGCCGGTGATCAGACCATTGGCTGTTGTTCCTGTGATCGTTTGTTCTGGCTGCGAAGGTGTGGCAACCGACCCTTCTTTTTGAACGAAATCCGCTGACACATATGCCGTACCGCTGCCATACTTAATCTGCAGCCAGCCCCCGTTCGTGCCGACTACTTCGACCGTACTGCCCTTCTTCAGCGTCGTCAGCCGTTTCGCCGA
>NZ_KB899055.1 GCF_000377985.1 Sporolactobacillus vineae DSM 21990 = SL153 | reverse complement strand
TATAATCAACTGACCGACGTCACCCTGGTGGGGTGCTGGGCGCACGCGCGACGCAAATATACAGACGCTTTAAAAGCCCTGCCGCCTTCGGCCCAGTCGGCTGAAGGAACAGCTAAAGAAGGATTGGCGTTCTGTAACCAGCTTTACGCCATTGAACGTGAACTCAAAAAGGAACAGCGTTCCGCTGATGAACGCTATACGACTCGTCTGAAAAAAAGTAAACCCATTCTTCAGGCTTTTTCGGCATGGCTTCAGAAGCAGGCACCCAGAGTTCTGCCGAAAAGCGCCCTGGGCCAAGCCATTCACTACTGCCGCGAGCAGTGGGATAAGCTGAATGCTTTTCTTAAAGATGGGCGTCTGGAACTGGACAACAATCGAGCTGAGCGCTCGATCAAACCGTTTGTGATGGGAAGAAAGGCATGGCTGTTCGCGAACACGCCGAAAGGCGCGCGCTCGAGTGCCATTATTTACAGTGTTGTGGAAACAGCGAAAGAAAATGGGCTGAACCCGCTCAACTACCTAACCTATCTCTTTGAACAGCTCCCAAACATGGAAATTAAGGATCCGCAACAGCTCGACCCAGTTCTGCCATGGTCTGATGTTCTCCCTCCAAGCTGCCAATCTCCTATAAACTAACATGAATCTCCATCTGAACTTCATCCAGATGGAGATTCATTTATTCAAGGTGTTCATTATTTGACGCTTACGATCAGTGTTCTTGATCTTGATCAACTGATGGATGAAGTATTAACCATACTTGAAAGTAAGGTCACGAGACAGCCTTCAATGGTGCTTTTCGACAGCTTAACCAATGAGCACGTGAGCAAAGTCGGCCAGCTGATCGCCTCTTCTAAGTTAGAAGGGGAGCAACGGTTTATTATTGGATCATCCGGGGTCAGCAATGCTATTGCATCATTGTACCAGAGTGGTGAACGCTACACGGATGCATCTGCTACCTCTGGTGCGGATCAGCTTCTTGTGATTTCGGGCAGCTGTTCGCCAGCGACAGAGAAACAGATTCAATGGGCGCTTAGTCACAATTTTGAAGGACTTTCCCTTACGTTACATGAAATAATGGAGGCATCGCAAGATCAGTCAGGCAAAGCACGTATCTTAGCGCGAGCCATTGATCAAATCAATAATGGGAAGAGTTTAATCATCTATACAGCGTTGGGTCCGGATGACCCAAGTATCAAGAAAAATCAGGAAAACATTATAAAGAACGGTCATCCGATTTCGGATTCAAGCAAGATCCTTGGTTCGTTTTTGGGGAATCTCGCAAAAACGATAATAAAAGATACCGGGCTTAAGCGATTGGTCTTTGCCGGAGATGATACCTCAAGCTATGCAACACGCCAGCTGGGCATTTACGCACTGGAAATGATTACAAGGGTGGCTCCCGGTGCTCCATTATGCCGCTGCTATTCTGATGGTCCTGATTTAGACGGGCTTGAAATTGCATTAAAAAGCGGTCAATTCGGGCCGGAGGACTATTTTAATCAAGTACTGGAGAACTAGATATAAAGTAAGCGTCAAATAACCCCCACCTTGAAGAGTGAGGGTTATTTGATGCTTTCGTTGTAACGATCCCGACTCACAAGCAAAACTTCCGAATGATCCTCAAACCATTTTTTGATTGTTTCTGCTTCACGATTTTCCAAAATATCAAAAGTCTGATACGTGCGAAGGGCATAAATTACGGGTCCATTGGTGCGTCGCGTTCTTCTCCAATAGGGATCAATCCAGTTCAGACGCTCGGTGAATATTTTGACGGCACAGTCGGAATCATCACCAAACCAGAGTTAGCTGATCCGTCGTAAAATGGTTGTTCAGTAAAAGGGCATTGGGAGCCAACAAAGTATCTAGAAATCCCATTGTGCTCACCTCCTACCGAAGTCCAGTATTTTGTCCGCACACCCAATAGTCGAATCTTTAAAAATCCTACCACGTGCAAATGGGCTCCATGCTCAGCGGCGATACCATGATCCGACAGATATCGACGCAATTCTTTTTGAAACAAATAGGGATGACATTCTATTTGTTGACGGCACGTTTAATATTACTCCTTGTAGACAATTTCTCTAGATGGTGGATTCAAAGTTACAGACTCCAATAGCTCTGCTACTTTTTCCTCGTATAATTTTTCTAAGGCTTTCCACGTATTAAAAAGTGTTGCTTACTAGGCCAATGTATCAATAAGAGGTCTATGTTATCCACCTGAAGATCTTCTAATGATTGTTCTACAGAACGTAGTGTGTTATTGTAACCTTGCATTGGATTATTCACTTTTGTAGTAATGAATAAATCTTTTCTGGAAATAGAACAAGTTTTCAGTAACCTTCCGATAAGTGATTCATTATTATACATTTGAGCTGTATCAAATAAATGAATTCCTTGAGATAGATCTTTGTTAATGACAATTTTAGTTGCTTTTCTTTTTTAATCAAATATAAGCCAAGTACTTGTTAGATTTATTTATTATTCTGTAGGTTCATCATCCGCAAGAAAATTAATTTGATAATCCAATTCAATTTTTTTATCATTCGAAGAATTTTCTAACACTGCAACAAAACGATCACCAAAGATAAATTTGCCACCTTTAATCGGGAGAGTTCCGCCAAAAATCATTATGTTATTTAAAGAAAAACCACGATTACTCAATAAGTTTATTAATGTTTCTGGTTTTAGTAAGTTGTCAAGATATCCTTCCTGATATAACATTTTTTTCCCATGATCAATTACCCAACTCTTTATATAATATTCATCAAGATTCAAAGCAACGGAGTCAAGGCTCCAAAAACATCTTGATATCGGTTTGCAACAAATTTGCTTGGATTTTTGTACCGACGTTGATTCAAGAATACGATCTGTATGATCACTACCTAACCCTATATACCACTTCTTGTTTACATTAGCTAATACAATTTCAGCTTCACCGCTACTTTCTCTTTTTACAACAGATATTTTATTATTAGTGGTTATAAGGTTCTCTGAGACATGATATATCATTGGAATATTTGGTGGAGCGGGTACACCAATCTTTTTTAGCTCTTCCACGTGCTTTTTTACTGCATCCTGATTTCTCCCTGTGTATCCAGCCACAATTAACTGATGAGGAACCCATTCGAAATCTTTACCATCAAGATTTAAAATCATGTATTGTCACATCTCCTTATCAATTGGAACTCGATGTTTTAATTGTGGGAACTCATCCCTAATCTTATCTACACTACTCATATCTATTTCAGCCCTTAAAGCCTCTTCATGCTCCCCAGCAGTAGCAATAGTCTCTCCCCAAGGATTAACCACCCTACTATGACCACCTAATACAGTTCCTCTATTCGAGCCTACACAATTACAGGACGCTAAGAAGCATTGGTTCTCAACTGCACGTGCAGCATTAAACAATTCCCAATGAGATATACGGGGGATAGGCCAAGCAGAAGTTACGATAAAGAGTTTTGCCCCTAAGTCTAACTCACGACGATATAACTCTGGGAATCTTAAATCATAACATGTAGATAGCCCAATAGGCCCTAGCTCAGTATCAACAACGGTTGGCTTTTCACCGCGTGTTAATATCATTCCTTCTTGGGAGCCATAAGTAGAAAATAGATGAATTTTATGATAAGTAGCAATCAAATGACCATTAGGGTCAAAAAGAACGCTAGTGTTATAGTATTTGCCATTATATTTCTCTACAAAACTCCCACAAAATAAATACACTTTTAAATTTCGTGCCTTTTGTGAAAAATGTTTAACAAAAGGACCATTTAAGCTTTCAGATTCTTCAATGTATTTATCGAAAGTATTGAATCCGGTTTTCCAAATTTCCGGGAGCATAACCAAATCGCAATCCTTCAAGCCGTCTAGAAAGCCATCAACTCTTTCAGCTCTGTTAGCTGAAGATTCAGCATCAATGATCTCTAGCTGAATAGAAGCAATTTTCATGATTTAAAATGACACCTCTTGGCAACTAAATTTTTTAAAAAATAATTGTTGAAAGTGAGCAATTTTATAGACTTACAATGTGTAATATATACTTGTCGATTATCCAATGTCAATATTTAATTAATCATTAATTTCACAATAATGCAAAATAACTGAATAAAAAGATAAAAACTTTGTCATATATTCTGACAAATATATTTAAATTAAATATTTTCTGATTATTATAGACATTGTTACAACTTTTTGTGGAGGCGATAAAAGTAACCCTTCATATTGTGGATTAGTACTTGAGTATTAGAATGTTAACACTATACGAAAAGGAGGGAATAATATGATTAATCAGATTATTCCAGTAAAACAACAAGGTATTCCAGGATAGTTAACAAATGACATGTTATTCAGAGATCTGAGTCGGTATCTGAAGTTGAGTAAACTTTAAGACAGTACATATTTATTATGCTCACGTTAGAGATCCTTTAAGAATTGGGATTATGGGTATTGCATTACATGATTTTAAGAATGGATATATGCCTGTTTTTTTAAGCTTGTAACACAACTAACTATGGGTAATATGTTCACTTTTGATATCAGAAATAGATAAGCAAAAAAACCAACGAGGGAGTGTACTTATGCAATTTAAAAAAGCAATTACTATAGCACTTAGTCTTTTACTAGCTATTGCTTTATCTGGATGCAGCAGCACTAATGGAAGTAGCTCCAGTAAAGCAGGAAGTAGTGGCGCCCCAATAACTTTAAAATTTGCACATGTTGGATCTCTTATACACCAAGATAATATATATGCTGAAGATTTTAAAAAAATGATTGAAAAAGACAGTAAAGGAAAAATAAAAGTTAAAATTTATCCAAATGGTCAATTGGGAGCTGAAGATGCAGAAATCCAGGGAGTTCAAACTGGGTCGATTGATATGACTGAGGTTGCAGCAGATAGTTCATTAGCACAGGTAGTGCCTGTTATGAATGTATTTGGAATTCCTTATTTAATGAACACTAGAAGCCAAGTCTATCATGTTCTTGATGGTGGTATTGGTAGTAGTCTTCTGAAAGAAGTGGATAAGCACCAATTAATTGGCCTTGGTTTTTCAGAGGTAGGTTTCAGAAACATTACAAACAGTAAACATCCCATTAAAACTCCTGCTGACATGAAGGGACTTAAAATCAGAATACAACCAGCACCAGTTTGGAATGCATTTATGAAAGAATTAGGTGCAGTTCCAACATCAATCAGTTTCACAGAGCTTTATAGTTCTCTGCAACAAGGCGTAGTTGATGGTCAGGAGAATCCTATAGCAACAATTAATGCCATGAAGTTTTATGAAGTTAACAAGTACTTGAGTTTAACGAAACATTCTTACACAGCAAATGTCGTGCTTATGAGCCCAGCAACTTGGAAAAAATTGTCGCCTGATCAACAAAAACTAGTTAAGGCCGATGTTCAAAAAGCATATGCCGAACAAAGAGACTATTTAGCAAAGACGGAGCAACAAACACTTAACAACTTAAAAGCCAAAGGTATTATTATAACTAATCCTGATATTGCAGCTTTTAAAGCGGCAACGAAAAATTCTGCAAATGCAATTGCAAAATTTGTTCCTAAAAGTTTGGTAAATAAAATTGAAAACACGAAGTAACCTGATGTATGGATAAGAAATTGTAATAGATAAATTTTTTTAAGGGCTGAGTGAGATCCAGCCCTTTTATTTTAAATACAGATAGAGGAGCTGATAAACGTGAAACAAATCATAACTAAATCACTTAAAAATTGGCTTGAAATTATTGGTGGTGGGACACTGGGCGCACTTTCAATTTGTGTATTTATATCTGTGGTTTTTCGGTCTGTCCTTAAGATTGGCATTCCTTGGATGGATGAAATTGTACAAATGCTATTTGAATATCTTGTGTTTTTTGGAGCTGCACTGGGTGTTAAATATAATTCTCATTTTACAGTTGATTTTCTTGGCATTTTCCCAATAAGGATTCAAAAGGTATTAATATCAATAAACTATGTAGTAACTATACTCTTTGTAATAGTTTTTACTGGAAGTTCGTGGAACTATACTATAAATTCCATAGGAACAATTAGTCAATCCCTTTCCATTTCTCTTGCTTGGACTAATATTGTTCTACCTATTTCAGGCGTGCTAATGGTCTATTACTTCATTAGGAGATGGATTATAGAAATAATTAATTGGAAAAAGGAGAGTGGAAAAATTTGATTGGTCTTTATATGGTTTTGATCCTTTTCGCACTATTTATTATTCGTGTGCCTATTTCATTTGCCCTAGGTATTTCCTCTTTGTTTGGATTAATTATGACTGGAACAAGTCTTGACACTATGTCCCAGCAAATGGTGTCAAGTGTTAATTATTCGATGTTAGCTATACCACTTTTTCTTTTTGCAGGCGATATAATGGCTGCTGGAGGCATTTCCCAAAAGTTAGTTAATTTTGCCGATCTTCTGGTCGGACATTTATATGGTGGCTTAGGTTTAGTAGTTATTCTTTCATGTATGTTATTTTCAGCTATATCAGGTTCTGCAATTGGTGACGCTGTTGCATTAGGAAGTATATTAATACCTTCAATGATAAATAGGGGATATAACAGAAATTTCTCTGCAAGCATAGTAGCATCAGGTTCAATGATGGGTCCAATGATCCCGCCATCCATTCCGCTTGTACTTTTTGGTGTTATGACTAATGCATCAATTGGTGATCTTTTTTTATCAGGAGTTATCCCCGGTGTTATGATAGGCGTTTTCTTGATGATATATGTATATCTCTATGGAAGAAAGTTTAAGATCAAAGAGAGAGAGAAACGTGCTTCTATTAAGGAAATTCTTACTGGATTTAAAGATGCTTTTCTAGCGTTACTTTTACCTATACTGATCATTGGTGGATTCAGATTAGGTATTTTTACAGCTACTGAAGCAGGAGTTGTTGCAGTGGTGTATGGATTTATCGTAGCTGTTTTTTTTAACAAAGATCTTAAACTAAAAATGATTCCCAAAATGTTATTACAGTCTACAAAAACAACTTCATCTATCATGTTTTTAATTGCGACAGCAAGTGTATTCAGCTGGGTTTTGACCTACAACGACATCCCACAGATATTGAGCGATGCAATAACGAGTACTTTCCATGAAAAATGGATAATATTGCTAATTATCAACATTGCTTTATTAATAGCAGGAACTTTTATTGAAACGGTGCCGGCTCTGACTATTTTTACTCCACTTTTTTTTCCAATAATGCAGAGCATTGGCATGGATCCTATTCAATATGGGCTAATGATTGTTTTTAATCTAACAATAGGGATGATTACTCCTCCTGTTGGTATATGCCTCATTACAACCGCAGCAATTGCTAAAACTACTCTATTACGAGCAGTTAAATCTTTTTTGCCACAGTTTGCTATTTTATTGCTTGTGTTAGGTTTAATAACTTACTGGCCAGATTTTTCACTCTTTTTACCTCATATGTTCAATAAGTAAGATAGATTGGAATAGACTCTTTTATAATAAAGATTACACTTCATTGAATAGTGAGGTGTAATCTTTGCTTTTTACAGGTTTGCTGGAATAATTATTTAGAGGCCTGGTATGATTGGGCTGTTCGTTCACAGCTTCAGCCGATTAAAGAGGTTGCCAAGACGATCAAGGATCACGCCCAGGGGATTCTGCGCTGGTGGTTTGTCTCCAAAATAACCAACGGTTTTCTTGAGGGGATCAATAGCCTGATTCAGGCATCCAAGCGCAAGGCGCGAGGGTACAGGTCGATAAAAAACTACGTGTCGATGATTTACGCCACCGTGAATAAGCTGGACATCAAGGTTGAGCCTCCCCAGGCTAAATAATTCCCTTGTTGGACTAACGAGGCCACCTCAGTCCTGGGAAAGTCTGTCAAGCGCTATCCTTGACTGGCTTTCCCAGGACTGAGACACTATGAAAAGTTCAAGAAAATTATGATTCAAAGGCTTGATAAAATCATAGTTTGTGGGGGATGAAGGAATTAACGGTGGGTAACAAAAGGCCTTGCACATAAGCACAGAACTCGTTGTAAATTGTAACCAATCGCAACTACGATACGCCATAAGCGCCGATATAACGGTATTCTTGACGTGAAATATTACAGCTTTTGGACGTAGACGGTGACATGTTATCAAGCACAGGACGCCACGGATCCAAATCTATCAGTATTACGATTGACCATGAATTGAATGAACTTGGTACAATACGAGCTCCGTAGATTGAATTCGCACCGAGCTACGCCAAACAAGTCGATCTTAGTGAATGCATTTAATAACAAGGGTGACGGGAAGCCCGTTGTCCATGTTTTTTTTGACGGTATTTAGCTTATTGAGAAGAACGGCAACGATGTTAGAACGCTGATGCTAGTGTCAAATTCTCCCCAAGGTTTGAGTCCTTTGTCGGAGTACGCGAAATATATCTGCTTTTTGGCTCGAGAGAAACCGACGTAGAGTTTATTGATTATGCTACTTAGAGCGCGGGCATTTGCGTCTGTAACTTGAATGTGCGTCTCATCGGACGAAATGCCCAGACTTAGTAAATCATAATAGTTGGGGAATTCTTCCTGTTGGAAGTTTGCAAGGATGACATAGTCCCATTCCAGACCCTTGGCGCCATGAATAGTGGTAGCAACAATTCTACTCGAGACATCTGGGAGACTTTGGTGGAGAGATTCAGAACTGAGCGTGGAGACAATGTATTCCGATCGCATGCTTGTTGGAAACTTCTTTATGCTAGTAGTTAAGAATGCCTTCAGCAGTTCTATGAATGATGAGTTAAAACGATATTTTGGTATTGATTGCTCAACCCGTTTACAAAATGTTTGAATTTCGTTTTTGTGAATTGGCCGCGTAGCGAACGTAGATTGATAAAGTTCAAGCACTGATTGTTGGAACAATTTGAACTGAGGGTCCTCTGTCTTGAAAGTCGCATCCATTAACTTTGTTTGCCGGGTCAGGTCGGTCAGCAATGCTGAAGTCGTGGCTGTTGCCTGATTGAAGAGAATGGCAAAAGTAGCATCAGGATCATCAACCCTGATTGACTTTATCAAGTTCGCGATTGCCTGTGCTTGTGAGAAGATATCTGTTCCGTGCAGAAATTTTATCTTGACAGGTTTGTCAGTAGTATACCGCGTTGGGTTATCACGGAAATCTCGTAGGGCTTGATCCAAATCCAGCATATCCTTATTACCCGAAAAGCGATAATTCTTCATAAGCCTCAGGTATGAAATTTAGTCATCAGTGGCCCAGTCCAGTAATCGATCAATCAGATTGGGAATTGCGCCTTGAAAACTAAAGATTTGCTGCATTTGATCCCCAAAAGCCACACATCTGGTGTTCTCGTTGAGCAGGGCATGCAATAGTGCCATTCCAAGGATGTTGCTATCTTGAAATTCGTCGATACAGATGGCGCTAATACTACGCTGAAAGCCGTGATGGACGGTCGGATACTTGTTAAAGAGATACAGAACAAGAATGATGATGGCGTCATAAGTGATAGTACCCGTTGGGAGCAATCTTAGAGTATCGTGCCAACTGGTTTTTGCTTTCGATATAGTCTGTTGGTTTCTCGGTATCTTCATCTTCAGAGGACAACATGCTGTCTAGTTTTACTTCAATGCCAATCACTGCACGTTCAGAAGTCAACAGTAAATCTATTTCATCATTCTGGATTCTCTTCCAGAACTGAAAGTTGAAAGGGTAACCGTGCAATGAGTTAATAAACTTATGCCAATGTATGTTGGCATTTTCTTCATTGAACTGTGCTGTAGACAGAACATAATTCAGACCCCTTTCAAAGGGAAGATAGCGCAATGTTCCAAAGAAATCTCCGGTCAGATTGTCTTCTAGTCTTTCTGAGTGATTGCTGTTGGTCTGAGAAATTTTATTATGTATTTCTGCGATCATGATTCATATCCGCCTTCATTCCGATTAATGGATAACTATCTATATAATTCCATAGCAATAATCGACTTCCTGCCGGATCTTGCAAATTTATTGAGTTTCCCAATACTTTAGCTGGAAATTTAGTGCCTATTAAAGGAATTTGAAGGATTGCGTCGAATAATTAATATAGTTCTAAGTTCATTGGATTAATCTATCATATTATTCATTGAGAATTTGTACCAGACTTCTTTCAACCGGGAGCGGTATATGATGGCAATGGGGACAATAGATCTGCGATCAATATTTTCAAATATTTTCAAGGATAAGGTACTGCCGCATTCTATTGATGATATACTTAACCAATTATCTCAAGCGAACAGAATGATCGATAAACGGCACTTTATGGAAGCTTACCACAACAATAAAGATCAATTTTGGAAGGATATGGCTTCGTTAGGATTCAGACGAAAAGATGCAGCAGCTACAGCTGCTCACTCTGAAAGAAACAAGGGACCCGCTAACTCTGAAGTTGATGCGGAAGATGATTTTGATATCGACGACTTTCTCAATTCGGATGAATTTAAAAAGGAGTCTAAAACTGCAACAGATGACTACTCAACTAATACCTCAAATATCCGGGCCTATCAAAGAATGTCGGATACAGATGCAGAGAAATCTCAGAAACTTAACCAGATAGTCATCATGAATAAGAGATTGGTAGAAACGGTAGCCGGCAGATATACAGCGATGATTAGAGGAACCTGTCTGGATGAGGACGACTTGATCGTGTTTGGTGATCAAGGGCTACTGAAAAGCATCGCAAGATTCAATCCGGACATGGGCTATCAATTTTCAACCTACGCGACATGGTGGATCAGGCAATCAATCACTCGTGGGATTGCTGATGAATCTCGCCTGATCCGCCTGCCTGTTCATCTTCATGAAAAGATTCTAAAAGTAAGAAAAACGGAACAAAGATTTGAAAATACGTTCGGTACTGTTGACCTGAAGCAGCTGTGTGAGAATCTGAGAATAAGTCTTGAAGATTACTGGAAGATTCAGCGTATCATTTACCAGTTCGATCAGCTGGCACATCTTGATGTAACTGTTGGTAAAGATGGGGATACTGAATTGTTGGATTTATTACCTGCAAAACAAGCTTTGGGAAAAGGTGACGCGACTCCTGATTATATGATGACACCCGACGAAGCGTTCGAAAGGAAAGAGGCACGACGTGTATTGGAAAGGGCACTTGCTGAGCTGAAACCGCGTGAAGCGGGTGTGATCCGCTCAAGATTCGGACTGGATGGCGGTAAACCGCTGACTCTTGAGGAAGTAGGTCAGCTGTATCATTTGACTCGTGAGCGCATCAGGCAGATCGAAGCAAAAGCACTCAGAAAACTTCGCCAACCGTCCCGAAGCAAAACACTTAAAGTATTTATTGAAAGGTGAACGTATATGTCATTGATTGCGAAGAAAGCTCAAGCACTACATGCGTGGTTAAATGAAGAAAAACCGATCCTTGTTGTTTTTGAGGGATTTCAGAGAAGTGATCTTCGTGATGAACCGAATAAATTTTTTTCGATCGAGCTTGGGGCAAAGATCAATGATTTGATGGCGAGACAGAATGACCTGGTCGTGGAAGCAATTGATAAAAGGAGACAACCTCTTGAACAGTTCTCATGGTGTACCTTTGAAGAATACATAACGGTCAAAAACTTCATCAGTAATTTTTATACAGTCGTCGGTTTGAAAAACAATCTGTATGATGCTTTGTATCCTTACGATCAGACGCTGACGAGCGTATATTCAGTTTACAAGGAACTTTACGAAAATGATGACGAAGAATTGACGGCTAGGCAACAGGAACAGCTGGATTTGATTTCTACATATTATGGCAAGATTTATTTCAACGAACTGAATCAAAAGTACTACGTCACCTATGCGGATGCCGACCGGAATTTTGCGCATCAGGAGCTTTTCTTTGACACAGAAGGACTGGAACCGGTTGACTATCTGGAGAATCCAGTGATTGATCAGGAAACCTATGTCTTCGAATTATCGAACAGTGAGGATTCTTTCCTGTCTTTTATTGACCAGCTGAAATCAGACAAGGGGATTGAGAAAGCCTGTGCCTTCTTTGCTGATGACCGAAGCAATCTGCCCCATCACTATGATCAGCGATTGGCTCTTCTCAGTCATCTTTATGATGGACACCTCCATCTTTTTCTCTCCAGTAAAAAGCTGGCACGAAAGAAAATTACACGCTTGCCTGATTATCTGAGTATTTTGAAGAAGTATTGGGGCTATGACTCTTTTCGCCCTCTGAAAATGTACAAAAATATCGATGGAAACGGGAATGAAACGATTGAAGTCAGTCAAGCACAGATCATTGATGACATCGTGGACCAGGCCTCCATTGCCATGGACGATCCGGATGCGACACCAAGAGACATCTATGTGACCTCTCCGACTGGTGCAGGGAAATCGATCATGTTTCAGCTGCCTGCGCTTTATCTGGCGGAAAAATATAAGTCACAGCGGCTGATGACGATTGTCATTTCTCCGTTAATCGGGCTGATGGATGATCAGGTAAAAGGATTGGAACGTAAAAATATCTCAAACGCAAAAACGTTAAACTCAGGCATTTCCCCGGTTGAAAAGAACGAAATTATTCAACGCGTGCAAAATGGAGAGATCGACATTTTATACATATCAACGGAAACGCTGCTGAGCCGGTCGGATATTGAAATGCTTATCGGAACAAGGAAACTTGGGCTGTTTGTGATTGACGAAGCGCATATCGTCACCACATGGGGAAAGTCCTTTCGGGCGGACTACTGGTATCTGGGTTCCTATTTAGCCAGGCTGAGAAAAAAGCAAAAGTTCCCAATTGTGACCTTTACCGCCACGGCAATATACGGAGGACCTGAGGACATGTATGCGGAGACTCGGGATAGTCTGAATATGGTTAATCCCATTACTTATTTCGGCTATGTGAAGCGTGATGATTTGATGATGCATGTTCAGTCTTCAGAGAAGGATTACGGGAAATATTCAAACGATTATCGGAAAGCAAAATTCGGGTTATTAAGCAAACGGTTGAAGACGTTTACGAGAAGAAAGGAAAAAACCCTGGTTTATTTCCCGACAGTTAAACTGTTGAATTACTTTTACAGTCATCTGAAACAGTTCGAACAAGAGTTAGCAGCAAAGACAGTGCGTTATTACGGACCGCTAGACAATGATGAGAAAAAAGGAAATTTTGCAGCATTCCATCGCGGTGATGCCAAGATCATGCTGGCGACGAAAGCATTCGGTATGGGCATCGATATTAAAGACATTAACAATGTCTATCATTATGCACCGACTGGAAATGTGATTGATTATGTTCAGGAAATCGGACGGGCTGCCCGTGATCCTGCCATGACCGGCCATGCCTACTTTGACTTTCTCAACAAGGACTTTACTGAAGTGAAGCGGCTCTATGGCCTGTCCACCATAAGAAAAAGTGAAGTTATCAATGTTATGAAGAAGATTTTGGATATCTATTATACGAAGAAAAGCCGCAATCTGGTTGTCAGCGCGGATGACTTTTCTTATATCTTTGACAAAGGAGCGCTGTCGGATAAAAATGCCGATAATCGCCTGAAGATCGTACTTCTGACCATCGAGAAGGACTTTGAGCGGAAGATGGGGTATTCACCGATTGTGGCCCGTCCCAGATCTTTGTTCGCTAACCAGACTGTATTCCTCAGTAAACAGGGCAAGCAGCTGATTGAAAAGGCTAGTTACCGGCCGTTTTTTCAACTGCTTCAGACGTTTGACACCGACAGCTATTATGCCGGTGTTTACCAATTCAATATGAAAGCGCTATGGGAAAAGAAGTACGCGCACCATTCATTCGCCCAATTCAAGTATCTTGTGTTTAAGAAGGATCCTTCGTTAAGGGATCTTAAACTATTTGATACAATGGATTCTGCTGTTCAGATTTCCGTTGATCTTAAAAACAATGATAGAGCAACTGTCATGTCAGAATTTAACCAGTTCCTGCAGGTTGTGGAGGAGTTTTTACGAGGGCAGACTTATGCGGAGCGGTTCTTTGATGAAAAGCAGTTGGGTGGCTATCTGAATGAGAGGCTGCAGTTGTCCAATCGTTACAAGGCGGAGGGACTGGCTCATGTTTTTCTGAATGGTATGGCACATCTGACCGTACATCTAAATCAGTCAAATGGGCGATACATGATTGTCCGTGAGGATCAGAAAACACGGTATAAGGTCTACCCCAATTACATCAATTACTTTAACCGTCTGGAGAACGCCGTGAAGAAACTTTATACCGGGCAGTCCTTTGCTAGAGAAGAGGGGAAGCAATATACCTTTTACAGGCATCTGACAAAAGATGATCAGGAATTGGAGGAGTTTCTCATTATCCTGGGTCTATCCGAGTCTCTGGATTTACTGAACTACGAGATTCAGGGCGGCAACAATCCGCAAATCTACATACGCATCAACAGTATTTATTCACTGGATCGGGCGATTCACTCGCCGAAAAGCTACAATAATCTGATTATGGCCGAGGTTCACAAAAAACATCGAATCAGCATGGCAATGCTCAACTACTTGTTTACGTTGCCCAAAAGGCCGGAAAAGGGTTCCAGGCAAGAGCAGACCGAGAACTATACCACAGATTTTTGGAACATCATTGAAGATTATTTTCTCGGGAGACTGCCGGATAAAGTGAAATATGAGGCGTTAGCAGAGGAACAAAGGGTGGGAGAATGAAGGAGAGAACTGCTAGGGAAAGAAAGCATTTTGTCGATAGAGCTTTCACTTTTACGGAAGAAAGTAAAGGAAAGTTATCAATTTTTGAAGAAACTCTGAGATATCTATCGTATCAGGTAAGTCGGGTTTGCACTGATATTTTTGCGACATTCGCTTAGGTGAGACGGAACAGCGAGAACGGAGAGAGCGCCAATGAAAAGTCAAGAAATAGAAGAGCTAATTCAAGCAGGAGAAAGTATCGATTTTGAATGTAAGGAAGCAAGGCGATCATTGCCGCGATCTTTTTTTGAAACGTACTCCTCCTTTGCCAATACTGAGGGCGGCTTGGTCATTCTGGGTGTTAAAGAATTATCAGACCATCAATTTGAGATTTCCGGTGTTGATCCTCATCCACTAATCAAAGATCTTTGGGACTCTTTAAACAATCGACAAAAGGTAAGCGCAAATATTTTACGCGAAGAAGATATTGTTCAAGATACAGTCGAGGGGAAAGTTATACTAATCATCCATATTCCGCGTGCAAATCGTGAACAAAGACCGATTTACAAAGGTCAAAGTCCGTTTAGCGGAACATTTCGGAGAAATTTCGAGGGTGATTATCTCTGTAATCCACAAATCGTAAAAAGCATGCTGGCTGATCAACGGTCTATCACTGCAGACAGCAAGGTTCTTGAAAACTTTGGATTACATGACATCGATATAGAAACATTACGTGCATATCGGCATCGATTCTTGAATCAAAATCAGACTCATGCATGGAATGAACTGAATGATGCCGATTTCTTGTATGAAATTAATGCTTATGGTCGGGACCGCGAGAAAGATGTTGAAGGACTTACAGTTGCCGGTTTATTAATGTTTGGTAAGAGCAGATCGATACTTGACTATTTACCAGGCTTTTTTCTTGAATATCGTGAGGCAGGAAACCGTGAATTCCAGGAACGTTGGGCAGATCGGTTTACCTCAATAGATGGTACATGGCAGGCAAATGTATATCATTTTTTCTTTAAATCATTGGAACGATTGATTCAGAATATAAGTGTTCCATTTGAAATGAACGGACTTTATCGAAAAAATGAGAGTGATGTTCAAGTGGCGATGCGCGAAGCTCTGGCAAATACACTAATTCATGCTGATTATTTTGGATCGCAAGGCATTGTCGTTCAAAATAATCATAATGAATTTGTCTTTAGTAACCCGGGAACTTTACGAGTACCACTTGAACAAGCATTAAGAGGCGGCGTAAGTGATCCAAGAAATGCATATCTTTTTAAAATATTTGCCTTAATCGGAATTGGAGAACGTGCTGGATCGGGTATACCAACAATACGATATATTTGGAAAAGAAAGCAATGGCAACCACCATTCCTTGAAGAAGATTTTCAGAATGATCGAACAATATTAAAATTAAAAGCGATTTCCTTGTTACCGGAAAAAAGTATTCATTTCATAAAAAATTCATTAAGAGGCAAATTTGATGATATGAAATTGGATGGAGACGAATTGATGGCGCTAACTACTGCATACCAAGAAAATGAAGTGACAAATGTACGACTGCAGCAACTTCTGGATAAAAATAGCTGGGAAGTGAATCGTCTGTTAACTCGCCTTGTTGTGGATAAATGCTTATTACAATCAACAGGATTTGGAAGGGGAACAAAATATACACTGTCGGAACGTGTTTTTAATAGAGCATCTGAACATACTCAAAAACAAATTAGTTTTTTTGCGGCTAATAATCACACTAATGAGAAAAGCTCCGAAATTAACGCTCAAAGCTCCGAAATTAACGCTCAAAGCTCCGAAATTAACGCTCAAAACTCCGAAATTAACAGAGACGGGGAGTTGGATCAACTTTGGAAAATAACTGAAATTGCCAGACAAAGAAAGAGACTCTCCCGTGATCAAATGGAGGGACTTATTATGACACTGTGCACTTACAAAGAGTTTACCATCAGAGAAATGAGTCAGTATTTATGTCGTACACCAGATTCCCTGAGAGTAGGTTATATCAGGAAAATGGTTCATGAGGGAACTCTGGAACCATTATATAAATCGGACTTGCATCATCCGAAGCAAGCATATAAGACGAAAGAAGATTGATGGGTGATCCAACAGATTGGAGATATAATCATTTGGATCGGAACATGCTTGAGATGTCAATTTCGCAGTGGTGAGCATATCTCCCTCGAACGCCAAATACCCTATATAAAACGGTAACTCATGGGGGCGTGTGCGTGAAAATTGAGGATTATCAGCCCTATTTGAGTCCAGCCCTTGCCAAGGCAACAGACCTGATTGTGGAGAGCGGTCAGGGGTGCTATCTGACTGATAACCATGGCGACCAGTATCTGGATTTTATTCAGGGCATAGCGGTCAATGCACTGGGACACTGCCATCCGAAGATTGTTGCAGCGATTATAGAACAGGCAAAACAATTGATCAATGCCTCACTTAATTTGGTAAACTATCCGCCCACGCTTAAGCTCGCCAAACGACTTGCTGAAGTGACGCCAGGCAGGCTGAATTCCGTGTTCTTTTCCAATGGCGGAGCCGAAGCCGTGGACGGGGCTTTGAAGCTGGCCAGAGCATCCTGTCGCTGCATTGTCCCCTCACCGATTCGACGACGCATCTCATTTCTGAAAGAGAATTAAAGATGATGAAAAAGAGTGCCTTTCTGATCAACACGGCACGCGGCAAGGTTGTTGACGAAAAAGCACTGGCGAAGGCATTAACGAACCACGAAATCAAAGCTGCGGCGGTTGATGTCATTGAAGATGAAACAACTGAAGAAAGCCCCCTATTTGCCCTCGACAACACAATGATTACTCCTCACGCCGCTTTTGTTTCCGAAGATTCCTTTTACAATGCAAGAAAAATAGCGCTGGAACAGCTCGTTCAGCATTTGAGTAAAAATCAAAGGCCATCCCATTTAGTCAATCAGAACGTGATGCAATAAATGTTCTCATGAACTTAGAAGATGCCTGTAGACATACCAAGAAATCGCCTGCCAGGTTGCCCTCCAGTCGTTCTGTAAGATTGCTGCCGGTCGGAGAGCTTATTATGTATTTCCGTAATCATGATTTATATCTGCCCTCAATCCGATTAGTGAATAACAGACGTACTGAAAAATAGTCATGAACTGAATGTGGCTTCTTATTTGAATTTACTAATCGATGGTGCGTTTTAAACGAGCCAATCTGAGGGGGATCATGTTTTTCCTTTGAAACTATGAGATGTGGTGATCGCAAATGCAATTGCCAGAAAACAACTGCCGCTGTATGGTGACGGCCGGAATAAGGTTTATCAATCAGTTGATAGTCTGACAATAAGCTATGGATGAATTAGCCTTTGTGTTCCTTGGACTGTTGACCTTGCGTCAGCTGTCAGCATCAATAAAGTAAAATTCAATGGTGAGAATAAGTTGGCTTCCCAGAGCGTTTCAATACCGACAATGATCACAATGGCGATAAGAAGATAATCTTTCTGAATGAGAAACTGATAGATCTTCGAAATGACAACAATGAAGAATAGAAAGGTAAAAATCAGTCCGAATTTGAATAACAAATGCAAATAGGATGAATCGATGTAAAAATAGGATGGGATAAAATTATAAAAATTCACACGCCCACCAGCGTTTTCAATCACGTGTTGGCCAAACAGCTGAATTGGGTAGCGCTTGAAAGCCAGGTTCCCTAAATATAACCGGCCAGTCAGCATCTCATTCAAATGGATGTTTCCGATTATTCCTTTGTTGTATGCATACATTTTTGTGACAGCGACCACAATGATCGCAAACAATGGATAGGAACATAGGGCAAATGTTTTTCCGATGTGTTTTATCATTTCTGGGTATTGGTGTTTCAATAGAAATGGTGCAACGGCTAATAGAAGAATACCCATGGTGTCGTTCCGCGCATTCGCATAGTAGTAAGTGATTGCGGCCAAGGCCAAAATCAAACAGATACTAATTAAGCTTAATCTTTTCCTGATATAAACATATGCAGCTACTGCGAAGAAAACCAGATCCGAGAAAAGCGTTGGCTGTGTCAATCCGAATGAATGGCGCATGATTCCTTCACGCATGGCATGGTAGTCGACGATCAATCCTGAAAGGGATAGCAAGTAAAGAATCACCAGCGAAAGTGACAACGTAAGAAAGGCCGCTTTGGCCATTGTATTCAAATCTAAATCATGGGTAAGCGTGGCAAGCATGACCATAATTACAGGCATACAATCATGGGCTTGAATGGATACGACAATTGAGAGTAAGAGAAATAAGCTCAAAAATAGAGTGTACTTGAAATCATGTTCCTCTTGAATCAAGAACTTAGTAACCGCGGCAACCGTAACAAAAACCAGGAGATAGCTATCTTGTAATTGACTCTGAAAGGGGATCGCTGAAACTTGTAAAATAAAATAGAAAAGAGAAATGATGAAGCTAATCTGCCCCATTTGATAGCTGATCTGATTTCTTCGAGTCATCCGTATATGCTTATTTAATATTCCAAGCTCCATGTTATACAGCCTCATTATATAAATGATGGTGGTTGAAAATAATGAAAGATCTATAAAGTTTCGTTTGATCTGATGATTCTTGTGAAATTTAATTTCATTGAATGATTATAGTTTAACACATACGAGTCTGATCACGACCAATGTCATCGATCAATGACGCTGTGTTTTTTAACACAGAATGCTAATGATTGTGCCCATTAAGGACAGCAGAGTCTGGGTGAAGAGTCTTGGAATCTCCATGGCTGCTGCGCTCCTTTCTTGAATATAATCCAGTCTATACAAAATTTACCTTAATTACATTTAATTAGGCGTAAAACAGTGCTATAATATCAGTAAATTAGATACATAAAAATTCAAGAAACTTAGAGAGAAGGTTGATCATGGTCGAAAGTAACACAATCAGTAAGAATAAAGATTTTTCTGTAAGCTTGGCTGCTTTCTGGGTCAAAGGCAATATCTTTGTTGATGATCAATTTCTACGGGTAAAGATTCCAAATACGATTCTTTTTGGACTCATTCCAGCTGGATTACAGAAAGACAGTTCGCCGCTTCAAGCATTGTCAAACGTCTACACTTCATCTTCCTATAAACTGGGACGGATGGCACTGGGGGCTTTGATATTTATTGGAGGCCTTGCATCTTTCAGCAGCATGGGCATTGGCGCATTAATTTTATTATTAATCGGCTTCCTGATCTTTGGAAGTGGGATTCTCACTACGTTTTCGTATGAGCGTTCTGGTGTCGAGAAAAAAGTAAATCTGCCCTTCTTTGAAGCCAATCATGCACGGGAACTATCGGAACAAGTGGAGCAGGCAATTGCCAGCTTTCAAGATTCACGTAATGTTTCTAAAAGTACGGATAGGATTATCAGCCAAATGCAATCCAGCAATCAGCACTAATCATGATCTAATATTATTCTTTAAATCAAATCGAGAAGGTTTTAAATCTTCCCGATTTTTTTAGAGGTACATCCGGCATGTGCGGCACATTGGTAGTGATCATTGTATCTTCACAGGCTAATTTCATAAATTAAAAAAAGGACACTCTCATGTCAGCGCTTGTAGATAATCTGACATTAGAGTGTCCGTTTACTATTTTTTATTGATTAATTAATCTGGTGACAGCTCAGATATGGCATGTCCGATAGTGATTAGCGCATCTTCAGCTTGCGGCAGCCGCCCTAATTGATCAATGAACCCGTGATCGACTCCGCAGTATTCAATCACGGAAAGGTCAACATTATTCATAGACAGTCTTGCTGCAAAAATATCCATAGCTACTCTATAGTAATCATACTCAGCTTCGATAAGCAAAGTTCCTGGGAACAGTCTGAGCTGCTCATCTGCAGCATAATTAATAGAAACTTGAGGATATTTTGTAAATTCACTTCTCCCGCCAAGATAGTAGGAGATTAGCTGGTTTGTTCCACTCTTAAATCGATTTAAGCGATCAATGACCATCTTTTTCTGCTGATCAATAACCGGGTACATGGAGTAATCCCAGGCATAAGTGTGATTGCCGATGATATCAATGTCAGTGACTGAGTACAGTTCAACAACCAGTGCTATTTTTTCCTTTGTCAATTTTAATACCACGCTGTTAATCATGTTCCCGCCTGCACTGTCTCCGACTAAAACCACTTTGCTTTTTGATACATGGAATACGTCCGCATTTGCCAGAACATAATTCGTTGCATTAACGATATCCTCAATTTGTGCCGGGAATACATTTTCCGGAGCCAGGCGGTATTCAACAAATAGGACTTTTTGCTGAGAAGCTTCAGCAAGCAGTCGGCATTGGTTTCGGTAGAAACTGATTTTGCCGGCAACAAATCCTCCACCATGCACAAATAGAATCATAGGTGCTCTTTTGTCTTTTTGCGGGCGGAACAAATAGCCGATTAATTTATAGTCGGGAAAGTCAAGGAGTATGGCCTTCTCGTCGATGACACTCTTCGTTAAATCGGTACTGTATTTATCTTTGCGGTTTCTTTCCCAAATAAGAGAATCGGCAGCACTGTTCAGCGTTTGTCGTCTGTTATTCATTTTTTGTTGCAGAATATCTGTCTCTGCAGGATCAAGGCAGCCCTTTGAATGGTCATCAAACCGTTTAAGCGTCTTCTCAAAAGAGACATCTAATTCATTTACAGTCGTTATTGTGCTTGTTTCCTTCATCATTTTTCATAACCTCTTAAATCGTGATTGTTAACAGTTGGTCGCCAGCTGAGCAAGCCTGATCTGTGTGATAGTGTTTCACCTCATAGGTTTTATTTCCGGATGAGAGAACGACCATGACAACGGTGTCATCGATGTGATGTTCTTTAAAAACCTGACGATCAAATCTTAACAGCTTCTGACCTCGACTGACCTTATCTCCTTTGTTTACATAGGATTCGAATCCTTCTCCATTAAGCTCGACAGAATAAATGCCAACATGAATTAATATTTCTACGCCCTTATCCGATTTCATTCCTATGGCATGTTTTGTTGGAAATTCAGCAGTGATGATTCCGTCAAACGGGGCATGAATCACCTCATCATTCGGAATAATGCCCATGGTTTTCCCCATAGAATTGGATGAGAAGACTTTATCGTTTATTTGAGCCGCATCAATGACTTGGCCACTAATCGGAGAATCGATATCTTCAGTAGTTGATTTTCCTTGCGACTTTTTGTCCTTAATGGTTACATCATGATCCATCTCATAAACAGAATCATCAAATCCAAGGATCCATACTGCGGCGATCGTGACAACGATTGAAATCGTTGAAGCGATGACGGCAACCCATAAATTACTGATGTTGTTATGCGCAGCAAAGGATGGCAGAGCCAAGAGTGTATAGGAACCGAATGCGTAGGCTTTTAATTTCATCAGCCCGGCGAACAGGCCGGATACGGCTGCACCGATCATTGCTGCGTACAGGGGTTTCTTCATCTTAAATCCTATTCCGTACATCGCCGGTTCTGAAATGCCTCCGAGCAGCCCGGATATTGCTGCAGGAATGGCTAACTCGCGTAATTTGGGGTTCTTCGTTTTCAGAAGTACACCGAGAGCCATGGCCCCTTGAGCAATGGTGTTGCAAAGGAACCAGACTAATATGATGGTGTCATAACCATTATCATGTATTGAACTTAATGCTAAAGGGATCAAAGCTAAGTGCATGCCGGTCATTGCAATAAACGGACTGAAACCGCACAGCAGCATTACAATCAGCCAATTTGCCTGACTCGAAGCGAGTGTAATTAATTTTGCCAGGCCCTCACCAATAATATAGCCGAGAGGACCAGTTACGACAAAGACAATCGGCGTCATGATCAGTAATAGAACAAACGGTTTTAATAAACTGGAAACGAGTTTAGGCACGATTTTTTCAACAACAGGATCCAATTTTGAAAGAATCCAGACGCTTAGGATAATAGGTATTACTGATCCATTGTAATTAGCGAGTGCAACAGGCAGTCCGAAGAAATGGGCGGTACCCCCCTGAGCAACTAATGATACCCAATTTGGATGCAGCATCATGAGTGCGATGATCAGGGATAAAATGATATCGGCTTTGAACTTTTTGGCTGAAGTATAGGCTAGGACAACGGGCATGAAATAAAATACCGCATCAGATGCTAAGTTCAGTATATAGTACGTCTGGCCCTTCTCATTCATCCACCCGATCATTGGCAGTATGATCAAAATGACTTTAATAAAACCAGCCGCAGAGAGTGCCGGGATGATTGGTGCAAAGCAGCCGGCGATCATTTCCATGAAACTGCCGAAAAGTGATTTGATTGATGTTTTCTTAGCTTTTGGTTCCTTTATTGCTGATGCGGGAGCGGATATGCCAGCACCACTTTTTATTATGGCGCAAAGTTCAGGTACAATTTGGCCAACGACAATTTGATATTGACGATTCACCTTTTGCGCACCGAAAACCCCATCCAATTTTTTGACCGCCTCGATGTTGAAGAGGCTCTCATCTCTTAAATAAATTCTAAGACGTGTAGCGCAGTGATCAATGGACTGGATATTTCCGTATCCACCAATATTTTGAATCTCTGGAACAGACGTTTTCATGTATCAGGGATTTTAATGAGGCCACAATTGATGTACTGAAAAATAGTCATGAACTGGATGCAGACTCTTATTTGAATTTACTACTCGATGGTGCGTTTTAAATGATCGACAGTGGAACAGGCTGGTATGAGAATATCACTTCAACTCAATTGAAGATCATTACTGTAATGTCCTCCGTAGGCTATGGGCAAGGATAATTCATAACGTCAACCGAGGGGATTGCCAGGCAGATTCATTGAATATGTGAACGTTATGTGTATAATGATAGTCGACCAAACAATGATGCTCAACGATGTTCGTTATGAACCTTTTTGAGCATTGTTTAGATATTTAATTGTAAGCGATTACAGAATATTGGAGGTAACCTTCATGCTTCAGAATAAAGTCGCTATTATCACGGGATCTGCCAGGGGAATTGGATTTGAGATCGGAAAAACTTTTGCGAAAGAAGGGGCAACTGTCGTTTTGTCCGATATCAATGAGGCGGCAGCCAATGAATCGGCGCAGTTGCTTCGGGATAAAGGTTACACTGTCACAGCGATGAAGACGGATGTCACTCAGGAAGATGAAATACAGCAATTAGTTCAAAACACCAAAGAGAAGTTTGGTCATATTGATATATTTGTCAATAATGCGGGTCTGCAGCATGTGGCGCCGATTGAGGAATTCCCGACAGACAAGTTCAGACTGATGATCCGCATTATGCTGGTTGCGCCTTTTATCGCGATCAAGAATGTTCTGCCGTTCATGAAGGAACAAAAATATGGGCGAATCATAAATATCGCATCGATCAATGGGCTGATCGGTTTTGCAAATAAAGCGGCATACAACAGTGCCAAGCATGGTGTGATCGGGTTGACCAAGGTCGCCGCTCTTGAAAGTGCGCCTTTCGGGGTTACAGTGAATGCGCTCTGCCCGGGCTATACGGAGACAAAACTGGTCCGCGGCCAGCTGGAAGGATTAGCGAAGGCACGTCACGTTCCTCTGGATCAGGTTCTGGAACAAGTGATATATCCGTTCGTTCCGCAGAAAAGATTGCTGGATGTGAAGGAAATTGCCGATTACGCTGCATTCCTGGCCAGTGACAAAGCGCGCGGCATTACCGGACAAGCGGTAGTGCTTGACGGTGGTTATACGGCACAATAAAGGGATAGTTTCGCATATTTTCACAAAAAGCCTGTCTCAACCGATGTTTCTCATGTATGTCAGGCGCCCTTGTAGGGCATCTTGCTTGTACCTGTAAAATGAGAAGGTGAGGTACTGGGAATGAACAACGACGAGATCATTACGGAACTGGGATCCGAAGCGGTTCTGAACTATGAGCGGATTACAGCACTTTTTTACTTGCTTGTGGAAAAAGGGGTCATCACGGAGGCCGAGTTCAGCGAGAAATTCAAGGAGATTCATAAGCATTTCGATGAGCATCTGAAAAGCATCCTTGGTGAAGACGTGCAAACGGAATAAGGGTGAAGCGATCCTGCAAATGTGGTGAGGGGATTTCCGATTGATGGAGATCTCCTTTTTATATTGAGGGAAGCTCAGCCTTCTTTATGCACTGTCAGAAAGTAATAGCTAAGCATCAGTATCAGATGGGCTTTCTGACATCACGCGTTTTCCTAAATGCTTTCCGGGAAACATTTGTTGGTGTCACAGGGAAGGCACTTATTGCTTATAGAGCCTATTTGAATATTTCGAAAACTAAGTTGACTGAGTGACTTAGTGTCGGCGAAGCATAAGTATCCAGAGATGAAAAAATGAATTCACTGAAGCAACGACGGTGAAAATAGAACATAGCAACGATAAATAACTAAAACTTAAAAGATAGAAAAGTGTCTCAATCTCTTGCTGGTTCTATGTTTTCATAGAATAAATTAGCTCAACCTGCCACTCTTTTCAAACGATTCTGATAACTGGCCGGCAGTTTTGCTAGAAACCCTTCAATCATTTGATCCATGATTTTCTCAGACAGAACGAGTCATTCTCGAAAGCCTCCTGAAATAAATCGATGAGCTGTCGCGTTGTGGCCCGGGAAGCCCGCGCTATTTGTGCCAAATGAAACCGGGTAAAAAAGGTTTGAACAAAAGCAAAAATGCCAACGGCTGAAGCATCATTTCGTGATATACTTTTCATAGCATGAATAGACCTCGATTAATTGGAAGTGGGTACTTCAATTATACCGAGTGTTCGGTATTCATGCTTTTATTTTTGCATTCCCCCGTATCTGACAAGGCATGAAGGCTGTTTTTGATGTTTCAAGTTTTAGTTGTTAACCATTTTGATGTATAATTTCTGTAAGTAAGTCATATACTAATTGTCGATAGAGAATAATAATGGCACAATTGATTTTCTGGGAAGAGTCGCCAGAGAAAAGCAAAACTCTAAATTATATATACGAATTATTTGATAAGGCTCAAAATGGAGAATTTGACAAAACTGTTGTGTCTCTTATCCAGCAAGGATTTGAATCATTAGAAAACGCTGATGAGTTTCCAGTAACAGAGTTGGGCGATGTGGGATTTGATCATACATTTGTAATCGTTACACCTAAACGGATCAAAAAAATTAGAAGAACAATTGCAAAACCATTACATGATGCTCCAGTTTGTGAATTTAGGGTAGATTACAATGGCGTACATTTTCGTTCAATATTTTTTCCATATCAATATGGAGGTCATCAATTTTATATTTTTACTGCTGCATTTATAAAAAATCCGCCTGAGCATCCTGCATATGATCCAACTGATTTAAAAAAATCTGAAGCTAAAAGGCTTCATGAAAAGATACTAGAAAATGAAGATAGCCTTTTGAAACCATATTTAGAGGGGTGATTTCAATGGCAAAGAATCAATTTGAACAACTGAAGCAAAAAGCAAGAGAAATTCCTGAAGTGCGAGAATACTTAGACAGTGATCAAGCAAGATTGGGAAGAGAAATTTTCAAAAGAAGGAATAATAAACGATTATCAAGATCTGAGCTATCTAAACAGTCGAATGTATCATTGGAAACTTTATCAAAAATTGAATCTGGTGATCCTTCAGTTGATTGGAAAGACTATGAGCAAGTTTTTAAAAAACTAAATAATCAATTAGAAATAAAGACATTTGCATAATAGTATCCTAGTTAAACTGATCTGAACACTTAAAGTTGGACATAAGCTGCTTGCTCGGTAGTCGAAATCCGATGGTCAATCGGGCTTTGACTACCGAGTTTTTCGTCAGATCGTCGAGCAACACGAACGGAGCAAACGTAAGTAGTTACTGAGCTGAGGCGGCACTACTCTCTGAGTGATATTCGCCGGGTGATGAAGCTGACTAAAAGCGTGTATCATTATGAGCTTCATCGCCCACAGGCGGAGTAGGGTGATCCAAAACCTTGAAAATCAAGGCTTGATCATACTACCCCCCTGAAGTTAGATTTTTTATTGTCCAACTTTAGGAGGTCAGTTCATTTTGTCGTACCTTTTTTATCAGAAATCTGAATAATGCTGCAATTCGGCAAATGTCTCATGAATGAATACCATTGAGAATCACATCGAACACTCGTTTCCACTTATAGTATAGAACAATCGTTCCTGCTTTGGAAAAACCAACAACCATTAACACAGCCAAAAAGAGAGCCTGTTGAGATCAGGGGGCATCTATCAACGTCCAGGTTAAAAGAGAATGATAGGTTCCCGTATAGGCGTCTCCCGGGGATACATGCAGCAGCGGCCCGCTGTCATTACTCCAGGTCATTGTTTTATGTCCATGATCGACCGGATGGGTCGTCCCGCTGGCGACTTTATGGCTTTCACCGTCCCCTAACTGAGCCGTCATTTGAGAGGAATCGCCGGCCCTCCCATAAACAGATAATGTCCCGGGCTTCAGGGATTTACCCGACGCATTTATGAGCGGGATGGCACTTACCCAAATGGACCACTGACCTTCCGACTCGCCGCGTAAATCTTCTATTTCGATGACCCAGTCGGACGGGGTTTCTCTTGCAATCCACTGCGGTTCTGATGAAATCACAGTCGTTGCGAAGGTAAGCTGAGAGGGGACGTTTACAAACGATAATCCTCCGGGAACGATGCGTACGGTAAAGGTTCGGGTGGCAGTGAGACCGTAGCTGTCCGTCGCCTGGCAGGTGACTAGGTAATCGCCGGCCAGCCACAAGTGATCGCCACTGTTCACCGTGTCTACCGTTACGGTCACCATTGCGTCCGGAACGACATCCCCGGTCTCTTCATCAATGACCCTGACCTGTCTTAAAGGCTCGAAGGGTTCCCCGTGGTTTCCGACCGGAAGAACCAGTACATTATTGGCATCTGCGGTCGAATCGATTAAATGGATCCCAATCTTGCGATACCATGTCGGCAGTGAGGCGGAGGAGGTCTGATCAAGGATCGTGCCTGTAAACATCAATTCTTTTGCCGGATTCGGAGGCAATTTTGTCACGCCCATTTGATCGAGATGAATGGTCAGTGAATGCGAAACATTCACTGTACCGATTAAGTTCAGCAGACTGACATGAGCATAGCTCACGGAAAAGGAAACATCTCCTGTACTTTCGTCGATCTGTATCTCATCGCTGTTTACCGTTTGCGTTCCGTAACCGGTTATGATTCCAAGCAGATTAATAAAGGGATAGCGATAGGACGCAGATAGATTATTCTTGAACCTGGCCGCATCTTTCATCAGGTAGCGTAATTCTTCAGGAATGGTGAAACGGACCGTATAACTTATATTGGATAAATCAAGGATGGCGGCCACGTTGGCTGTTCCATCCCAGCGCAGCACGACCGTCCCTCCCGTAAAGTCATTTGGCTGGTGCGTCAGGGAAAGGGGATTCATGGCCACAGGGGAGGCGGCTGCATCACTGCTGTGTATATTCAGCGTAAAAAAAGAGAACACGGTCAGCAGAAAAAGCAAAAGAAATTTCTTCATTTATTCGTCCGTCCTTTTTTCTCTGCTTCTACTCTTTCTTTCTCTGCCGCTTGCCAAGCAGGTAAAAAATGATTGCAATACATACGATAAAAACTGCGCCTCCTAGCCATTTATAGAAGGGTGCATCTGGTGACAGGCGATGCGTGGGCGCGGTTTCATCTCCTTTAATGACAAAAGTCCTGTCAGCTGTCCAACTTTTCCCGTTCGCTTCAGCGGAAAGGTGTACGACATATTTTCCGGGGTGGAGACTGGCGGGATTCCGGATGATCGGCAGATCGAAATTTGAGTTCGGCGCCATGCGCATATTCTTCCTGGTACTGGACTGCAAGATCTTTTCAGACCCTGCCTTCATGAGCTGAGTCTTCACAGACAGGTCATGAACGATGACAGGTCTGCTGTTTTGAATATTAATTGACATAATTTCCTGATTGTTCAGCATTTGCTTTTTGATCGACTTGAAATGAAGATCGGGCTGAACTGCCGTTCCTTCATTCAGTTTCAGACCAATGACATAAGCATATTGGTTTTGAACCAAAACGGTTGGGTGCTTTTGCGCCCTTACCGCCGAATGGTTTTTTTCAATGAAATGAATGCTTCCCAGTATCACGCCATTTTGCTTTTCTTTTGGCATAACTAACCGAAGATGAAGCAGTTTGGACTTGCGGCCGTTCAGAGTGACGGGATGCACCTGCTTCGCGATCAACGTCAGCGGGAATTTCATGCTTTCATCCATTTTTGCGTGCTTGTCCGTATAATTGATATCTCCGTAAAGCGTCGTTGTTGCATTGATGATCGATGGAATGACCGTCATTTTCTGGTCGGATGTATTGTCGATTCTCACCTGAATCGTCTGAGTCTGCTTCGGTACCATTCTTAAGTCAAAATAAGTTTGACGTTTATCTATTTGATTGTTCGGAATGATGGCGGTCACTGAAAAATGTGTAGAAGCCGCATGGGCCATATTTCCTGTACCCAGGCAGATGGCAAAACAGGCAAGAACCGACAGCCATTTAATCGTTTTCATCTGATGAACACCTCATTCTCGTTTACGAAAAAACATACCCCCGGTATTACTCAACCGGAGTATTGTTCAAAGTCCAGGTGATCGTCGTTGTATAGGGTTCCCCGCTGAACGCTTCACCAGGGTTGATTTTCAGATGAACCTGATTGTATTCCCAGTTGATCGCCCAGGTTCCCATTCCCTGATGCTGATCTGCCTGAGCGCCTGCAATAACGACAGGAACAGGATTGCCGCTCGTATCCGCGGTATCTACTGTAACAGACGGGGAAACTGTCGGCGGCTGCGATACGCTTCCATTCCCGTTGAGATTCTGCGACTGATCAATGACGATATTCCCCCCGTCCAATGTTTTTCCGGATGGAGTCTGCAATTTAGGTGCTTGCACAGTGACTTCCCAGCCGGCGCCCGTTCCCCGGTTATCCGTTACGGTTAAAGTCGGTTGGCTTTCCGTGTTTAGCTTATAATCCTGTGGCTGTGAGGAGAGGGTCTGTGTCCCGAAGTTAAAAATATCCGGCACCTTGTCCAGCCTTAACGCTCCGGTATTGACTCCCGAACCCCCGTTATCCTCCGGTTGGAAGGTGACTGTCGCCTGTGTGGCAGACGACTGCGGCTCCGCCGCGAAAGCCTGAGGACTGATCCCGACCCACAGGCCTGCCAATAGTAATCCTGTGAGTATCACTTTTATATAGCGCATCTTAAGTTCCTCCTTTTGAAATCCTTTGCTCCGCATGACTCCACGGAAAGAATACGCACTGGCCAAATTGTTGCGAAATGCGGATATTAGAGCGCTTTCATTTAATGGTTCACGCTTAGGAAAAGACCACACGTCTCATGAAAGGGACTGGTTATCTTTACCTAAGACTATTTTATCAATATGACAGCTGATAATTATACCTTTTTTACAAAAAGTTATGACGGTTTGTTTACGCGCCATGCGATGTGTTTCACTTACCGCAAGCAGCAGGCAGTTGCCCGGGCAGCACCCGAAGCCTGAAGTTCAATGAAACAGTCCTTTATATTCCCCGTATCCTGCCTCATCGAGACGTTCTTTCGGGATAAAGCGCAGCGCGGCAGAATTGATACAGTAGCGCTGGCCGCCAGGGGCCGGACCGTCATCAAAGACATGACCGAGATGGGAGTTGCCATACCGGCTCCGTACCTCTGTCCGTACCATCCCGTGACGCGTATCTGTTTCCGACGTCAGCCGGCTGTCACTGATTGGCCGGGTAAAACTCGGCCAGCCGCAGCCCGCATCATACTGATCGGTGCTGGAGAACAGGGGTTCCCCCGACACGATATCTACATAAATGCCTTGCCGTTTATTATTCCAGTACGCGTTTTGAAACGGCGGCTCCGTGCCTTTCTCCTGCGTCACGTGATATTGGATCTCATTCAGCTTTTCACGAAGTTTCTGTTCATCTTTCTTCAGGCTCCAGTGGCTCCGGATAAAATCCTCGCGTCCCGATCCCTGACGGTACAGCCGGTAATGAAAAGGGCTTTTCCGATAATAATCCTGATGTTTTTCCTCAGCCGGATAGAAGGGGCCGGCGGGCACGATTTCCGTGACAATCGGTTTGCTGAAACGTCCGCTCTCCGCAAGTTCTTTTTTTGAGCTTTCAGCTGCCTTCCGCTGTGCTTCAGAATGATAGAAAATGGCTGTTCGATAGGAGGAGCCGCGGTCGTGGAACTGTCCGCCCGGATCTGTCGGATCAATCTGCTGCCAGTAAAGTGCCAGAAGTTTCCGGTACGGATAAATATCGGAATCAAAAGTGATCTCAACTGCTTCCCGGTGTCCGGTTGTTCCTGAACAGACCTCTTCATAAGTTGGATTGACCGTTGATCCGCCTGTATAACCTGAAATGACTTTCAAGATCCCTGGTTCCTGATCAAACGGATGAACCATACACCAGAAACAGCCGCCTGCAAACGTCGCTTTTTCAATCATGTCCATCACCTCTGTATGCTTAATGTACACCTTCCCGTCCGGGTGTGCGAATGCTTCCCTCTGGAAAAGCCTGTCTTTAGCATACCCCCGGTCCCTCGCTTCCTATCAAATATTAACAGTTGACACTGATAACTGCTGTTATTCTGTTTATTGTTGCAATCTAGCTAAGCAATAATAAAGTTAAAATAGATATTTTTAATAAAGGTGGAGCAGTAAAATTCCAGCTCAAAAACAATCTTGTGTACGTTGATATCAGTAATACAATCCCGCCTAAGGACTATTCATTGTTCACTGGAAGACAGATATTGAGATATAAAAGATAGCTGAGGAATAACTTTTAAAAAGGAAATCTTATGATATGGACGACTTGAACAGCCCCCTAAAGTTTGACAAAGGTAAGTCAACTTTAGTGGGTCCGTTCATTTTGAACTCAGCAGCTTTTTTTTCGATGCGGTTTGATTTTTCGTGTAAGATTATCTTACATATGATGGAATTATAAAAAAGTTGATGATAAACTATTAATCAATAACTGGTCAGACCGGTATTGCCAGATTTACTTATGACCTTTTGGATCAGTTTCAAACTGGGTGAAGGGAAGCTGCAGCATGGCCAAGAGGCTGAATGATAAATGGAATACCTGCATGCTTCGCTTTTTAAGTAGACACAAATAAATATAATTAATGGAGGAATCAAAATGCTGGATCTGTTGTTTCATAATGCAAAGAGCCTTCACTTTCAAAATAATATCGACATTGGAGTCGAAGAGGGCATTATTCGGTACATACGGGATACTGGAAGTGAGATGCCTGCTGCAAAACGGATTATTGAAGCGAATGGGCGTGTTGTACTTCCGGGATTCAATGAGTCTCATATTCACCTGGAAAAAGCTTACCTTTTAAATAAGATGGAAAAAGATGCGCATTCTCTGCAGGAAGCGATCCAGATGACTGCGGCACTCAAAATGTCGTTCACCAAAGAGGATATGGCCAGACGTGCTTCAAAGGTGATTGAAAAGAGCATTCAAAGCGGTGTGACCACCATACGTGCTCACGTAGAGGTTGACGATATTCTCAATTTAAGGGCCATGGAAACCATTATGGCATTGAAAGAGAAATACAAAGACCAGATTACGCTGCAAATCGTAGTGTTCCCGCAGGAAGGCATCTTCATCCAAAAGCATGTTCAGGAACTTATGGAAGAATCATTGAAGATGGGTGCTGATGTGGTGGGCGGTATTCCTTATAATGACCGGGATCAGGATGAACATCTTGATTTTGTGTTCCGTCTGGCTGAAAAGTATGGAAAGCCGCTGGATCTGCACATTGATGATTCGGATAATCCTGAGGACCTTTCCATACTGGAGATCATCAAGCGGACTAAAGAGCATCACTTTGAAAACAAAATCACAGTAGCGCATATGACGTCACTAGGTTCAGTCGAACATAACATGGCTCGTGATATCGCTGAACAAATTGCCGATGCCCGTATCAATGTTGTGGCACTTCCTGCAACGGACCTTTACATTAACGGACGTCATGACAAAGAAAAAGTGAGAAGAGGGATAACGCCGGTAAACACTCTGCTGAGCCAGCGGGTGAATGTGATTTTCGCTACCAACAATATTCAGAATCCGTTTACACCATTCGGTACAGGAAACATTCTTGACGTGGCCTATTTGTTCGCTGAAGTGACACAGATGGGCACAGCGCAGGACGCTGAAACTATTCTGGATATGCTTACTTACCGATCCGCGAAAGCACTTGGACTAAATCAGTATGGCGTTAAGGAAGGATGTCATGCGGATCTGATTTTACTCGATACGAAAAGTTTGCGCAATGCACTGCTTGATCAGCCGAAGGTACTTACTTTGTATAAAAAGGGAAATAAAATCTACTAAGAAATGGAGCGATAACGATGAATCGTTTTGTTAATAAAAGTGTTCTTATTACGGGTGGAGGGTCCGGTATCGGACTTGCTACAGCAAAACTTTTTATTTCCGAAGGGGCTGCCGTATCTGTCCTGGATTATAAAGTGAGTGAGGCACTGAGACATCTTGACTGTGATACGTATCAGGCAGACATCCGGAAGGCGGATCAGGTCGAAGAAGCAGTCACAAAGGTTATTAAGAAAAAGAAACAGATTGATATTCTTGTAAATACCGCAGGAATTGAACTGGTCGCTTCGCTGGAACAGACAACGGAGGACGCGTGGGATCGTGTACTGGATACGAATTTAAAGGGTGTATTTCTTGTTACACGTGCAGTACTGCCTTTTCTGAAGGAGACCCACGGCGTCATTGTCAATACAGCCTCTCAGCTTGCCTATGTAGGCTCTGCCTTATTCACAGCTTACACCGCATCCAAAGCTGCAATACTGAATTTCACGCGCAGTCTGGCCATAGAGATGGCGAAAGATGGTATTCGTGTAAATTCAGTTTGTCCCGGTGCCGTTGATACACCATTGCTGAACAGACAATTTGAAAACGGCAAGACAGGGCCTCAGGGGACAATTGATGATTTGATCAGAATGCATCCGATTGGGCGTCTCGGAAAACCTGAGGAAATTGCCCGCCCCATTCTGTTCCTCTGCAGTGATGACGCTTCTTTCATGACTGGAAGTGCTCTGGTTGTTGATGGCGGCTATACGAGTCGGTGATTTTTAAAACGATATTGTGCCGTTCATCCGAACAGCAAAAAAAGGAGACTGAAGGATGGTAAACTTTGGCGATTACGGAGCTTTCATTGATCACAGTTTACATATTTCCTCTGGAAACAGTGGCCCTCTCGGGGGACTTCATTTCGCAGTGAAGGATGTATTTTCGGTAAAAGGATATAAAAATACGGCAGGAAATCCAACTTGGCTGGAGCATGCGAAAAGAGCTTCTGAGAATGCCGATGCTGTGGACCGATTACTTACCGAAGGCGCAGCACTTGTCGGTACGACGGTCACTGATGAGCTGATGTACAGTCTTAAAGGAGATAATAAGCACTTTCCCCCTACTATAAATCCGAAAGCGCAGAACTGCTATACCGGAGGCTCGTCCAGCGGTTCGGCGGTTGCCGTTGCTTCGCACCAGACTGATTTTGCAATGGGCACAGATACTGGAGGATCCGTTCGCGTTCCTTCATCCTATTGCGGCATTTTTGGTATGCGTCCGTCACATGGACGGATTTCTATGAAGGGAGTTATTCCGCTTGCACCCAGCTTTGATACTGTCAGCTGGATGTCAGGCAGCGCGGACACCTTGTCCAAAGTCGGGCTGAGTTTGCTCCCGAATCAGCCGGTCCACACCTACAGGCATCTTTTTATCTTTAATAAAGCCTTTGAATTGGTTCAGGATCCAGATGATTTTACTGACTTTACGCGATTATTAAGGTTAATTAAGGAAAGATATAAACTCCAGTCTGTTGACTTAATGCAAGACCATTCTTTTGAAGAGCTTACAGAATGTTTTCGAATCCTGCAGGGCAGGGAAGCGTGGCTGTCTCATGGAAAATGGATTCAGGCCTGTCATCCCGACTTTGGAAAAGATATAGCCGAACGATTCGAATCGGCTTCCAAAATTAAGGAAGATGAAGCTTATTCTCAGATGTTAAGTTTGAAAAGAGAATTTACCGCCGAAATGAGAAAGCTATTAGGCACAGATTCAATGGTACTCATCCCGACGACACCAGGAACGGCGCCGGAAAGAGGGGGTGACTTTGTGACAGCCGAACAGCTCAGATCAAAAACAATGAAACTTACCTGCCTTGCCGGACTGTCGGGTGTCCCTCAGATCACGGCCCCGTTCAGGCAGTCAAAAAAGCCGCTGGGACTTTCATTCATTTCAGGCTATAATACAGACAGACAGTTGCTCAGTTTCGTCACTGAAATTGGTGATCTGTTCAGTGATCATTAGAAGCACAATGCACAGGAAACGAGGTTAAATAGTTTAATGATTGTCAGTGAAACGGTACAGAAGTTTCTGCTGGACTACATAAGAACTCGTGTGAAAATAGGAGACAAGCTGCCTTCGGAGCGTGAAATTGCCAAAATGCTCCAGGTTGGCCGCTCCTCAGTACGTGAGGCCCTGCAGTCCATGTGCGATTCCGGAATCATCGAGAAACGGCCCGGCAAAGGAAATTATCTGAAACAAAAAATCGATGGGCGAATGACGACAGTCGTCCAGCGTCTTTTGCCGACATTTAATATCGAATCATCACTCGATTTTCTGGAATTCCGGAGAGGTATTGAGACTGAGAATGCCTATCTTGCAGCGCAGAGAATGACAAGCCCATCAATAGATATTTTAAAGAAATCGATTGTCGACCTTAAAGAATGTGTGAAAAAGGGTGAGTCGATAATTGTTCCGGATCTTACTTTTCATAATACGGTGGCTCATTCCACACAAAATAGGGTCATGATACAGGTCTACGATTCGCTTATTGAGTATTTCAAAAAGGTTCGGATTGAGATGGCGATCAATGATGACGTGGAGAATGCTGTTTACTTTCATACGGAAATACTAAAAGCCATAAAGGTCAGAGATGCGAGCAAGAGCAGCATGCTGATGCGCGATCATATAGAAGATGTGCGGCTGCATTATAAGAAAATGTTGTCTGAGATTAACCGGCAGATCGCAGTCGATCAGACCAATGAATTACGGCAGCGCAAATCATTATAAAACGGTCAATGGGCATTAAAAGGGACGTCTTATGAAATTATAAGGCGTCTCTTTTAATATACTCAAAAATTTTTTAGAAATACTTTTAGTCATCGATCTATGGCCTATAACTTTCCAGTTAATGTGATAAATAGTAAAAAACAATGTGAGATAATATAACAAATCATTAAAAAATAAATTTCATGATGATATAATAAATTCATGAACTGGTCATACCGGTGAGGCCAGATGGTGATATAAATATACGAGGAGGATTGAAGAAAAAATATATTTAATTTTTATAATATTCTATGTATGATGGCTCAAAATAAAAGGTTCGTTTCTTGGATGCAGCGTTTGCGGTAGATGATTGAATCTTAGATTCTGTGAATAAAAATTACTCAAGATCATTTCAGAGGTGATCCCAAGGTGGAAGCAAAATATGATTCAAGCCTGTATAATTACGATTTAGCACCGACGAATAAGAAACACAGAACATGGACTTGGCTTAATTTTACGACGATCTGGATGGGTATGATCCATAATATTGTCGCCTGGGAAACAGCCGGCAGTCTGATTATGATCGGAATGAGCGTCGGTCAGGCTATTTCAGCTGTAATCATTGCCAACTTGGTTCTGATTAGTGCGATGTGGCTGAACAGTGTTGTTGGTGGAAAGTATGGCATTCCTTTCCCGGTAATTATACGGGCGGCTTTTGGCCATAAGGCGGCGCATATTCCCGTCGTTCTCCGGGCGTTTGTTGCGATATTCTGGTTCGCAGTCCAGGCTTATGCCGGCAGTGCTGCAGTAAATGCGATCTTTGGAGCCCTGATCCCCGGATGGAACGTCCTTTCGAGAATTAATGTACTTGGCATGGGCTTGAATAGTGCCATTGCTGTTGTTCTCTTCTGGCTGTTGCATATGTGGATCGTCTCGAAAGGAATGCATCGAATTAAACTATTTGAACTTTGGGCAGGGCCTCTCGTCATTGTCCTGGGACTGGTTCTGGTAATCTGGTCGATTAGTGTGTCCCATGGACTGGGCCCACTGTTTGAACAGCCAAGCAAGCTGTCTCCAGCAGAATTCTGGACCGTATTCCCGGTATCTGTAACGGGCTTAGTGGGCGTCTGGGCCACACTTGTTCTGAATATTTCGGATTTCACTCGGTTCACACGCAGCCAGAAAGATCAAACAGTTGGCCAACTCATTGGACTTCCGGGGACAGCAATTGCTTTTGCACTAATGAGTATCATCACGACTTCCGGAACTGTTATTGCTTTTGGTCATGCAATTTGGAATCCTGTCACTTTACTGCAGAAGTTTGGAAATCCATTTCTCCTATTCTTTGGAGCGATTGCACTGATTATTATTACGCTGTCTGTAAATATTGCCGGAAATGTTGTATCTCCCGGTTATGATCTGGTCAATCTGTTTCCACGCAAACTGAATTTTGTCAAGGCGGGAAATATATCAATCGTTCTTTCCCTGTTCTTTGTTCCGTGGCTCTGGTTCAATAATGCAAGTGTCATTCTTGCTGTAATGGGTGCTGTCGGCGGTGCGCTCGGCCCTGTTGCCGGAATAATGTTTGCTGACTACTACGTGGTTCATCATCGTCATTATGATATTGACAGCTTCTATATGGCGAAAAGTAATTACACATATAACAATGGGTGGAATTACAGCGCCGTGATTGCTATGGCGGTTGGTACCCTTATCTCTCTTATTGGCTTGTTTGTGCCGATTCTCAAACCGCTGTATTCGTATTCCTGGTTCCTGGGCGTCGGATCGGGATTCTTAATCTATGCGATGCTTATGAGACGAACAACAACTAAGAATGCCAAACAGGAAGTGGCTGCCGTGCAATAACTTTGCCGATTCTTTATAAATTGAATCGCTCCTTTTACTACTAAAGATGGGCAGTACAAGAAGTGAAATTTTTCTGCAAAAAGCGAACGGTGCCGTTTACTAAGGAATTTAACTCGAATTGAGATGATTAGATTAACAATGGATTCAATCCTTCAATTACATCATGTCAGTGTTTCTGCCAAGGTTGGGAATGAAAAGTTTGAGGTGGTGAAAGATGTTTCCTTTCACGTTGGTAAAGGAGAGACTCTCGGAATAGTAGGGGAATCCGGATGCGGGAAATCAATAACGGCAAAGTCAATAATCGGATTGTTGCCTTCAAACGCCTGGCTTTCAGGCGGAGATATTATTCTGAATAATAGGGAAATAAGTTCTTTAAAGAAACGTGACATGCGCAAAATTCAGGGGAAAGAGATTGCTATGATTTTCCAGGAGCCAATGGCATCTTTGGATCCCGTATATACAATCAGTGAACAATTAGCTGAGATGATAAAAAACCATCTTAAGTTAACAAGGTCAGAGATAAAAAATTATTCCATAGATTTGCTTGAGAAAGTCGGAATACCAAGAGCCAAAGAGATTCTGAATGAGTTTCCTTTTCAGCTATCCGGTGGAATGAGTCAGAGAATCATGATCGCAATGGCCATGTCCTGTAAACCGGAGATATTAATTGCAGATGAACCGACAACGGCATTGGACGTTACAATACAGGCACAAATTATGGATTTGATGGGGGACCTGAAAAATGAGAACCAGACATCTGTAATACTAATTACACATGATATGGGGATTGTGGCAGAATTCTGTCAGCGTGTCATTGTGATGTATGCAGGTGAGATTGTAGAAGAAGCAACAGTAGAACAGATATTTAATGATCCAAAGCATCCCTATACACAGGCGTTACTCAAGTCAATTCCTCGTATTGATGAGAGACAAGAATCTTTGCCTTATATAGAGGGCAGTGTACCCAGCCCGCGTTCTATGCCCAAGGGCTGTAGATTTGCTGATCGCTGTCCTCTTGCATTTGATCAGTGTTTTGACCAAGAACCTGATTTAATCTCTATTAATAATCAATATAAAGTAAGATGTTGGCTTTATGAGAAAAGTAACAGAAAAGGATGATCTTATTTGAATGTTGATTCTGATCCGATATTGACTGTTCATCATCTGAAAAAATATTTCACAATAAAAACAGGACAAATTGGCAGAAGGGTTAGCACAAACATTCATTCTGTCGAAGATATTTCATTCAATATACATAGAGGCGAGACATTAGGAATAGTTGGTGAATCTGGATGTGGGAAGTCGACTACGGCCCGGATGATTATCAGACTATTGGAACCGACATCAGGTGAAATTAACTTTGAAGGGGAAAATTTGCTTGAGAAATCAAGACATGAGATGAGAAAAATCCGAAAAGACATACAAATGGTTTTTCAGGATCCCTTCGAATCACTTGATCCAAGGATGAAAATCAGCGCAATTCTGGAAGAACCGATGAAAAATTTCAATTTATACAACCGCAAGCAAAGAAAACAGAGAGTGGCAGATTTACTGAAAGAGGTAGGCCTGTCCTCCGCATATGCGGACCGATATCCCAATGAATTCAGCGGCGGGCAGAGGCAAAGAATTGGTATTGCCAGAGCTTTGGCGTCCCACCCGAAACTGCTCATTGCAGATGAACCGGTGTCCGCATTAGATGTTTCAGTTCAATCACAAGTTCTTAATTTGATGAAAGGGCTGCAAAAGAAATTAGATTTAACCTATTTATTTATCTCCCATGATCTTAGTGTTGTCAAACATTTTTGTGACCGTATTGCAGTTATGTATCTCGGGAGAATCGTTGAGTTGTCTGAGGCTGAACAATTGTTCAAACATCCGCGACATCCATATACTCAATCATTAATCTCGGCGATTCCAATTCCTAGACCAAATACAGATAAGAAAAGAATTATTTTACAAGGAGAGGTGCCAGACCCTTCAAATCCGCCGGAGGGCTGTCCGTTTCATACAAGATGTCCAGTTGCTATGGAAATATGCTCTAAGTCTCTGCCCGAGTTTATTAATAAGGGCAATGAGCATTTTGTTGCGTGCCACATAGCTACATAATTTCGGCTTTAATTATTTACAAATCATATTATTAAATAGTGAACGGAGGGTTATCTGATGAAAAAAAGATTTGCCATGCTGCTGATGGTCGCTTTATTGGTAGTCGTAACAGCTCTGTCCGGCTGCTCCAGCAGTAAAGGTTCGAGTTCTTCTTCCGGGGTTTCAAAAAACCCTGTTAGTGGGCGGAGTAATGAATTAGTGGTAGGTGTGGATGGAGATCCCCATAGTTGGGACCCGATTGCTACTTTTCTCCTTGCATGGAGCAATGTAGCCAATTCAGTCTTTGAAGGATTAGTTAACAGAGACAATAACTTGAAAATCCACCCTGCTCTTGCAACTTCTTGGAAATATATTAACAAAAACACGTTGCAATTCAAGTTGAGAAAAGGTGTCAAATTCCAAGACGGTGAGCCTTTCAATGCTGCTGCAGTCAAATTCACTTTTGATCGTTTACTTGGACCGGAAGGGAAAAAAGGACCACAGCAGGCAAATTATACTTCAATTGATCATGTCCAGATCATAGACAATAATACAGTTAACTTTATTCTGAAACAGCCTGATCCAGTATTGATTACGAAGCTTGCAGGATATGGTGCAGTGATCGTTCCACCTAAATATATAAAACAACATGGTGCTCAATATTTTGCGAATCATCCGATTGGCACAGGACCTTACAAAATGACTTCTTATAAGAAGGATAACCAGGTAGTTCTGGAAAAGAATAAATATTATTGGAAGTCAGGAGAACCAAAAATCGGAAAGGTCGTTTTCCGAATTATTCCGGATCCAAGTACACGATTGGCTGATTTTCAAACGGGCGCTATTGATATTATGAAGACCGTCCAAGTGAGTCAGGCAGCAACCGTCAAAAAATTGAAATATGCGACGCTGATGCAAGCCTCAACGCCTACGGTTTATTCGCTTCGGTTCAATGTAAAAAAGAGTCCGGTTAATCATGTGAAAGTACGTCAAGCAATTAATTATGCCATTGATAAGAAAGCAATTATTGACAAGGTTCTAAACGGTTACGGTAAAGAAATCAGCACATACCAAAGTACACTTTCTTTTGGGAACAATCCTAATTTGAAACCGTACCCTTATGATCCTGCCAAAGCGAAGAAATTACTTGCCTCAGCAGGTGTTAAAAACGGCACTTCTCTTGATATGTTTATTTCAGGAAGCGATGCTACTTTTAAGGAAGTAGCCCAAACTGTTTCGGCGTATCTCCAGCAAGTAGGCTTGAAGGTTAACATTCATACAGTGGATGGATCTACACTCACATCAAAGCTGACACCAACAGGTAAGGCAGGACAATTTTATCAAATGGGTTGGGGAGGCTGGACACTTGACTTTGATAACACAGCCTATCTCCTCTACAGTAAAGGTCAATTCTGGAATCCAGATTTCTATGATCCGCAAGTCGAAAAATTATTGGCTGCTGAGCGGTCCACTGTTGATCAGACTAAGCGACAGAAAATTTTTATGCAATTGACACAAAAACTGTATAATGATGTTCCTGAAGTCAATCTATTTCAGACAGTCGCTCTTTATGCTGTCAATAATAGAGTCGTTGGTTTTGCACCACCTCATGATGATCGTATCAATTTAGCACAGTCTTCATTGAAAAAGTAACATTCCTAATAGGGGATAGTATATATTGAGGTACACATAAACAGTGGCACTTCTATATACTATCTCTTTCATTTACTTGCCCAGGAAGGGAGAAAATAATGCTACTTTATGTTCTCAAAAGATTACTTCATAGTATCTATGTCATCCTTGCGATTTCTCTGATCGTATTCATCGCACTGCGACTGACTGGTGATCCTGTAGCAGTAATGTTTGGTGCGGGTGAACCAACCAAGTCCGCGATCGAGCATCTGAGGGCTTCTCTTGGACTCGATAAACCACTTATTATGCAATATTTAATTTTTTTAAAGGGCATTTTTACATTGAATCTTGGTACATCGTTCCGAACAGGACAACCCGTCTCAGGTATGATTTTCAGTAGAATGGGGGCAACTGTTGTACTTGCCTTCGCAGGTGTCATTGTCGCCTTAATCATTGCCATACCTGTCGGAATCATTTCTGCAGTAAAACGGGGTACAGCATGGGATTTTTTGGGTAGAATTTTTTCTTTGCTTGGATTATCATTCCCGAATTTCTGGCTTGGCATTATGCTCATCATGTTCTTTGCTGTTTATCTCGACTGGCTTCCAGCATCTGGATACGACGGACCAGTTTCAATTATTCTTCCGTCTCTTACTCTGGGATTAATCCTTGCTGGTGTACTCGCAAGATTAGTGCGATCTTCAATGCTCGAAGTTTTGAATAAACAATATATTACGGTTGCAAAATCAAAAGGTACTTCTGAATGGCTTGTTGTACTGCGCCATGGGTTTCGAAATGCGTTAATTCCCGTAGTTACTTTCTTAGGTATTCAGTTTGGTTCACTGCTGGGCGGTACCGTTATTATAGAACAGGTCTTCGCATGGCCGGGAGTGGGTCAATTAATTATCAATGCGATCTCTGAACGGGATTACCCAGTAGTACAGGGCGGCGTTATTATTCTGGCCCTTCTGATGGTATTCGTGAATTTACTGGTAGACCTAAGCTACCAATTTATCGATCCTAGAATTAAGGTGGAGGGAAGAAAAGCATGAGTGAGGCTGCAATTCAAAAAAATGATCGGCCGGCTAAGATAAAAAGCAAGAAAAATAAAGTGCTGATCTTTTTTATAAAATTAATTAGAAATCCAAGCGCATTAATTGGTTCTCTTCTTGTTCTGACCGCTATAGGATGTGCATTGTTTGCCCCATTTATAGCGCCATATAACCCTGAGAAAATAAATCTGATCGAAAGACTTGCTCCGCCTTCCTGGGTTGATCCGAATTCGCCCTATTTGTTAGGCGGGGATCCAATCGGAAGGGATCTTCTCAGCCGAATCATCTATGGGGCACGAGTATCCTTACTGGTTGGCATATCAGGGGTTGTCTTGTCTTCGATTTTCGGCGTGATTCTTGGATTGATCGCAGGGTTCTTCAGAGGCTGGCTTGATGAATTGATCATGCGGATCGCTGATATTCAGCTTGCCTTCCCCTTTATACTATTTGCCATCGTTGTGATGTCTATCCTCGGCAGCGGGATATGGAAAATTATTATCATTTTAGGATTAACCTACTGGGTTGGCTTCGCAAGAATTGTCAGAGGACAGACGATGTCACTCAAAGAGACCGAGTATATACAAGCTGCCTATGTCGTTGGAAGCAATAATTTTAAAATTATTATGAAGCACGTGTTACCCAATGTTTTCTCATCCATATTGGTACTGTCGACTTTGTATATTGCAGAATTTATTCTGCTTGAAGCAGCCCTAACATTCCTTGGACTCGGATCGGATCCAACGATACCGAGTTGGGGCGGAATGTTGGCTGACAGTAGAAATTATCTCTCTACGGCCTGGTGGACCGCAACCTTTCCCGGTATTGCGATTATGTTGACAGTCATGGGATTTAACTTATTAGGAGACTGGCTTCGGGATGAGCTTGATCCTAATATTCAGATTTAACCACATACGAAGAGGCGGTTTCTTTGAATGATTTAAGAGATATATGGTCAACTAGTGGACTTCTTATAGATACAAATGATGATGCGGTTCCAGATGAAACATCACTTTTCATTAAGGGTCTGACCGAAGATTTTCTTCCGATCGGTTTGATCGACTTTATTGCTCGAGTTGGACTGGAAACCACGGGAACCAGTCTAGACTTTTTTGAGGATCTATCAGGAATTAGAGAGAGATGGGTAATGAGTCTGGAAAAGGGAACGGACCACTTTTCACGTTGCCGGTTATTCCCTGAAAATAAAGTGATCAGAATAAGTGCATCAACTGAAGAAAAAGTAAGTGAATTTCTCCGCTGGTTTTCTAATTCCTGGCCAATGTGCAATCCAGCAAAGTACCTCAAATCAGCAGATGAAAATATTCAGATTGTAGATTTTGATGGATCACGTGTCAGAGTGGGTTCCTGTTCCGAAAATTTAAGCCAATGGTTTCCAATTGAACCCAAAGAACAAACTCAATGTAGTATGTTTCATCCTTCATTTGAAAGCTTGACTGATTTATGGACGACAAGCGGTTTCTATCAGAGTGACAGGGTGGGTTTAAATGAACAGACTGATGTCACCTTTAGTTTCAGAAGCCGTCCTGTAATTAGGCTATTCCAACAGACATGTTTGCTTGCTGCGAAAATCGGCCTTTATTCAACAGGAATTAAATACCCTTTGACTGGAAGAAATCAGTATTCTGAGATCGATTTTATTATTGATGGCAAGAAATCAAAGAAGTCGACTGTGTCATGGGGCATCAAAGAAAAGGGCGCCATAGTGATTAAAATCGAGGGGAACGATATTGCTTCCGCGAATGCCTTGGGTTATCTGGCACGGGCTCAGCCCTTTGAAGAAGGGGGGAGTTTTGGCAGTTGGGAAGGGAAATCGGCAAAGCTTAATAAAGATAATTTGCCGGTTCTGATGGAGAAAAAATGGACTGCACAAAGTGAAAAGGATGATCTCCTGCATAGAATTGATAAATTTTCCGGCTCATTTACTAAAGAACACACGCTCGACATCAAAGCCTTTATCTCCGAACCACTCAGCATCAGATCTCATTTAAAGGAAATCATAGAAGAGAGATTTAGTTATGTTCATGATCTTTCAGTACACGTTTTTTCTTCCTATAAGCCGGCGTATCATTGGATCGAAGAGATCATTCTGCCAGAGATCGCTAATTTCGGCAAAAGTATTGAAAAGATTGTCATCAAGTGCAAGAAGGAGAATCATGCAGAGGGTATTGAATTACCGATTCGCTGGATTCAGGAAATCTATCCGATTGATCGCTATTTAAATGATAAAATGCATACTCCGTTGAAAAATATTCACTTTGAACTTGAAGACAAGCAGGATGAAACGTACAAGTTTTTGGCATTATCTAAAAATGGAAGGGTTATTTTCAAGGATACGTTGACTGTTCCGGTAACAGAAATGAACTACATAAACAGTGAGAAGAAAGTATATCCAACGACAGGGCAGCTGCTCATTAGTTCAAATGGCAAGATCCTTGAATCAGAACATATAGCAACAGACCGAGAAAAATTCTGGAACTTTTTCATGAAAGAAATACTGAATAAACTACCGCCGCTGTTACCCGTCGATGATCACAATCGTGGACGTGAGATCCCCTTGTTCAGCTATTTGACAGTTGATGTAACGATGAGTGAGGAAGAGCGTAAACTGGGAATTGGCGAGGAACGGATTTCGCCACTGGAATCCTTACATGAAGATATTTATTTTGATACATTAAACTTCTTTTCAAACGTCGGTAAACAAATTTCTGACACACCTATTACATGTCCTGGGGGTGTAAGACCCTTTGTTCATGTTGAGACCGGAGCTGATCCAAGAGCTGAAATAAAGGTTTTAGGGTGGAATTCTGCGAATAACGAAAAATATATTACTCGTTCTTTGTCGTTTGATACCAGTCATTTTATCCCAGTTAGGGCCTCAATTGTTCATGGTCAGGAAATGGACTGTGTAGAAATCTGTGAAGGTAACCGTGTGGCAAGGGAGATACCAGGGTTGTCAGGCAAATTTGCTAAGGTGTGGAAGGCTGGAGAATCATTTGAAGGAAGAGATATTCTTGCTATTGACGTATTCTTACCTGGACAAGCAAAGTATACTTCAACGCATAAATTATCACTTTATAAACCAACCATTATGATCGAGACCGGACATCATCCAAACGAAGTTTCAAGCATGCCTGCGGTTATCGAACTGATCAACGGAATGGATCGGTCATTTTTAAAAAAGGTAAATCTTTCTGTTATTTATTGTGCCAATCCTGATGGAAGAGCACTTCATCGCAGAATGTCTTCTGAGAATAAGAACTGGAAATTACATGCCGCGAGATTTAACGCTGTTGGCCTGGAATACTATTATCAACGGTTTAAGGAAACCTTTTTCGATGAAGCAAATGTTGTCCCCCGGGTTTTTAAAAGATGGCTTCCGGATGTTAGCGTTGACGACCATGGTATTCCGTCACACGAATGGGTACAACCCTTTGCGGGATATAATAGCCCTCCTAGTTTTCCTGTTTCTTACTGGATCCCTATTTCTTTAATCTATGGAATCACCAAAGATCCAGCAGGAAAAGAATACGTACTGCATCACCAATTTGAACGAGCTGTAGTCAATCAAATTGCGAAGAAAATGAAACTTGATCATGAAATTGATCGCCTTAATTCTTCAATTAAGGAGACTTACAAAAGGTATGGATCTAATTGGTTATCTGAAGTTTTTCCATTACAGGAAACGGAGGATATGATCTTTTATCATTGGAATACCGATGTAAGTGATCATTCGCATCAGGTAATTGCCCGATTTCCGAAGTGGTGCAGTGCTGAACTGATTTCAGAAACTGCAGATGAAACGGTAGATTCTGAAGCACTTGAACTATGTAAAAGGGCGCATCGGCTTTTCGACATGGGAGTCATAGAGACTGTATGTAATACTCACACAAGCAGGAAATTTAAAAATAATGATGGTTATATTTCGTATTATCGGGATCGACCCTTAAAACTGTGAAAAACGAAACAGACCATGGTTACAAAAAGGAAAGGTGAACTTCTATGAAGCATCTATTATTGACCGGCTTTGAGCCGTTTTTAAATAACCCGATTAATCCGACACAAACGATTGCTCAAAAGTTGAATTCAGAAACAATCGGAAATTATCGAGTCTATAGTCATGTTTTACCGGTAGACTACAGTAGAAGTTCGAAGGTTCTTATCTCTAAATTTGAGGAACTTAATCCTGATGCGGTGCTGATGCTTGGACTGGCAAAAGGGAGATCATATATCACTCCCGAACGCATTGCCATCAACTGCAACGGAGGGCCAAAAGATAATACAGGTATGGTGACGGGGGATCAGAAAATTGATCCATCCGGATTAGATGGCTATTTTTCTAAACTGCCGATACATCATTTTGTTGAGGCACTTCATGAAGAAAATCTGCCTTCATCAATATCAAATACGGCGGGAACCTATCTCTGTAATAACGTTATGTACAGTATGCTTAATTATCTCTATAAAACAAAGCAGGGTATTCCGGCGGGATTTGTACATGTGCCGGCATCACATGAACTTTCTGTACTTCTTGATGAGAACGTTCCGAGCTGGTCGACTGAAGATCTGGTTCGCGGAATCAGAAAATTAATCAGCGTGTTGTGATGATAAGAATAGAAGAAATGAGGCCCAATATGGACCTCAAAGTGGAACAAATTGCCGGGATGATCGATTCGATAATACGGGGGATGGTTTATTCGAATTTACCATCGGGCTGGACAGCAGGATCTGCCTATTCGATTTGAAAGATATTTATTTTTTCACTAATGTCTTGCTTTTCATATCTTCAAGGGCATCCTCGTACATCTTAATATATTTGTCCGGTCTCCAGTCAGTGCCTTCAACGGATTTGTTATATTTAAACAGGAACCGTGAGGCGAGCGACAGGTCAATGGTTGCTGAGAACATTTCCGATTCGCCGGCAACGTCATCAGTAAATTTGTGTCCGGCAAAGTAATAGGGCTCCCACGTCTTTCTGCTCGGGCCGATAATGCTGCTGCCGCCCCAGAAATCATTATACAGATCCACACCGCCAAGGTTGGCTGAAGCAATATAAATACCTTCCCGAATAACACCGGCTTCCAGTGTCGTTGTGCCAAGCCCTTTCCCATGGCATTTTGCAAGTGCAGTGCTGTTAATATATAGCCGGCATCCCTTGGCTGCATAGTAGCGCATCAACTCTGGGAAACAATAGGTGTCATAACAGATGGCACATCCAACAGGACCCCATGGAGTGTCTAGAATAAAAGGTTTGTCGCCGCGGACGGCCCAGTTTGGTTCCGGTGCAGGCAGATGCATTTTCCGATAGGAACCAACAAGACCTTCTGGAGAAAAGACGGCCAATGAATTATATAATTTGGAGGCATCATCCGGATCTTTTTCGGGCATGCCGAACACGGCATACATGCCGAATTTTTTGGTAAGCTCAGCGACTTCGTCAGTTGCTTCACCTGGTATCGTTTCAGAAAGCTTAAACTGCATTTTTTCTTCAAGAGGTTTTTCAGCTTCGTCATCGTACCCGGTAAGCGACATCTCAGGAAATACAATAAAGTCACTGCCCTTTTTGGCTGCACTTTCAATGTACCCTTTAATACGATTCAGATTCTTTTCTTTGTCACCCCAGACCGCATTAAACGTGACGACGGACAAGTTCATGACATCTTTGAACATTTGACCTCTTCTTTCTGTATGGATTTTCGATATAAGTTCAAAATATCACTAAATTCAGAAATGTCAAATCATGTGTTATATAATCTGACATATGTAAGTACCTTCTTTATCGCTAGAGACTGCCGAGTCTTCCCTTCTCTGGCTTCTGGTGCCGATGATTAGATTTCGAAAAGATGAAAGGAAATAGTGTCAAAAATATCAATGGTTTTGACAGTAAGAAAAGGCTGCCCGCTAGTTTCTGCTGGAAGTCTCATTATTTTTAGTGTCAAAATAATTGGCATGGGAATTGCTTGATTAATTGTGTCAGGATAAAAAGAGAAGATACTGACGAGATCATCAACATGATCATTACATCATGAAGGAGGATTGATTCTATTGATTGCTATTTTACTAGTGACTCACGGTCATTTTGGCGCTGAATTATTAAAGAGTGCTGAACTCATTGCTGGCCAGCAGGAGGATGTTGAGACCATTTCACTTAACAAGGAAGACAGTATCCAAGAGTTTGGTGATGTGGTTCGTCAAAAAATAGCATCGCTTCTCTCACATCGTAACAAGCTGCTCGTATTAACCGATTTATTTGGGGGCAGTCCGTCAAATGTTACTGCGGCTAACTTGAAAAGTATGGGTTTTAAATGTCTGTCCGGAGTGAACTTGCCGATGCTCCTGGAAGCATTAATTCTTAGAAATGGGACAGACGATCTGGATCAACTCTCGAGTAAGGTGATGAAATCAGGTGTTGACGGGATTAAAGATATTAATCAGATTTTATTGAAAAGCAAATAGTAAGGGGGGATTATTATGGCTTCAATTGGATTGGTAAGAATTGATGGAAGACTATTACACGGACAGGTTGTTACAAAATGGATCCAGGAGTCCGACAGCAGCCGCGTGATTATTATTGACAATAAATTAGTAAGTGATGACTTTTTAAGAGACGTATTTCTGATGGCTGCCCCTCCAGGCATTAACGTGCAGATAAAATCTACGGAACAGGCAGGCAGTGAATGGAAAAAAGATCAATTTGGCGAGGGAAATGTTTTAGTTTTGTTTAAGGATCCGGAAAATGTAAGCGATGCCATAAAAGCCGGATTTAAAATGGATGAGCTTCAAGTCGGGAATATGGGCTCATCTCCCGGGAAAAAATTAGTCTATAAAACTGTCAGTCTGTCAAAAAATGACGCTGACTTATTGATATCGATAGGCAATCAGGGAGTTAAAGTGTATTTTCAATCACTCCCGGAGGATAGAAAACTTGAACTTCAATCAGTGATGAACAAGCATTACAAAAAGCTATCTTAATCCATGTGAATTTGTTATCTTTCAAATATTTTAGTTGAAGCCCTATTAGATAAAGGATGGTGATTATCTTGGCAAGCCAAGTAGCTCAAATTACACTGATACAAGCGATTTTAATTGGCGCCTATTATTGGTTCAAAGGATGCCGTGTTGGCTACACGGTAGGGGTAACGACAATTTTTACGCCACTCCCTGCTGCCTTATGGGTAGGCATTGTTCTGGGGAATATTCCAGTAGCGATGTCAGTTGGCGCAGCCTTGCAATTAATGTATTTAGGAATTATTGCTCCTGGCGGAAATCTGCCGCAGGATTCTGGCCTTGCTGCTCTGATTTCGTGTACCGCGGCGGTAGTCCTGCATATACCGTCAGGTGCTGCGATTGCACTGGCCGTACCTGTGGGATTACTAGGTGCCCAATTGTTGAATCTGGAACGAATTATCAATTCACTGTGGGTTCATATGGCAGATAAATATGCAGAAAAGGGAAATACAGGAGGAATTTATCGAGCAGGCATCCTTTATCCAATATTGTTTAAAATACCTTTCTATATTATTCCTGTAGCAACCGCCCTGTACTTCGGAACTGGATATCTTGCAGGAATTGTTAAAGCTATTCCAGCACCATTAATGAATGGACTTACCGTTGTCGGACAGATGCTTCCTGCACTGGGCTTTGCGATTGTTGTTTCTGTAATTGGCCGGAAATATCTGCTGCCGTACTTTGCGCTGGGCTTTTTCCTTGTCGCGTATAGCAACATTGCTATTCTTCCATTAGCCATATTCGGGGCGATAATTGCTTACCTGCATGTTCTGTTTACGAAGAATAAGAACGGGGAAGGGGGATCCTCAAATGTCAGCACCAACAGTTAAGCATACTGAAGAAAATGAAAGCTTGCTCACTAAAAAAGACTTGCGGAAATCCTGGTGGCTGTGGTGGCTCTTTGCAGAAGTAAATGATTCTTTTGAACGATTGATGGGTCTGTCCTTCTGTATTTCGATGATTCCAATTCTCAAAAAATTGTATAAGAAAAAAGAGGACTTTCAGGAAGCATTAAAAAGACACTTACAGTTTTACAATACAAATGCCATTTGGGGAAGTATCGTTCACGGAATTACGATTGCCCTTGAGGAACAAAAAGCTAAGGGCGCAAAGCTTCCTGGAGAGACAGTAACAAGTATTAAGACCGGATTGATGGGACCCTTCGCAGGTATTGGCGATACGATTGACTGGGCAACATGGTTGCCTATTATGATCGGGCTGTTCATTCCTCTGGCCAAAAGCGGGAGCTGGATTGCCGGTGTAGCTCCATTCCTGATCTTCGCGCTGATTACGATTTTCGAAGGACTTTCGCTGGATCGGCTGGGCTATAAGACTGGTGCAAGTTCTGCAACCCAGATTTTGAAATCAGGGATGATCAAACAATTAACCTGAATTATTCATAGCACTAAACCTTAGAGGTGATAAACGTTGAGAAAACAAGATTAACCTGGATTTCTTATTTTCACCCATTAAGTGAAAAAAGTGAATGAAAAAGGAGCCCCTCCTTGGTATGATTAATTTGTGAGAACCAAACATACAAGGTAAGGGGACTCCTCATATGATCAGTGTAAAAGAAACGTCGCTTCAGTTCAATAAAAAAATCAAGATCGATTTTTCAGGTGGGGCTCTTTCCTCCGACTCAGGACTGCTGCTCTATCGG
>NZ_KB899054.1 GCF_000377985.1 Sporolactobacillus vineae DSM 21990 = SL153 | reverse complement strand
AAGGGTTGCCGGACTTCAATTTTGATGGATCCGCAAACCAGCAAGAGTGGCGTGTCGGCTGTCGTTTCGCGAGAAACAGCGGTCCATTGGTTCTTTGCCGTTTCCTGTGATTGGGCAGCAGCCCTGCGGCGCAGTTTCTTATGCCAGTAACGAAATTGTTTTACAGGTATCTCTTGGGACCGGCACCATTGCGCCCCATTCAGGCCGCTGGCTTCGAAGGCTTCAATACGGTTCTTTCCATAACAAATCTCGGTCGTTCAAGGTCATGAGATTCATCTCCATCCTCTTTAATGAATGTATTATCCCATGATCCGGGTGACGATCCTAGGTGTCCATTATTTGACGCTTACGGTTCAAGGGAATAGGTCTAATGTAAGAGTTGCCTTGTGCTGTCTTTGAATTAGTGTTTTTTGTCGCTGATTCTTGAAATGGAGCAGCTATCTTCAATGGAAGAAAATTGCGGAGATATTGAAGACGAGATATGGGGTAAGACATGACTGATAACCTTGATAAGGCTAATGAAATAGTGGAGCGAAAAAGTAAAATTGTAAAAGCAATGACAGATGTTGAATGCGATATTGTCATTGCAGAAGAACAGGCTAGCATTACAAATCACACAAAATTGCCACTATCTAGATTGACGGCGCTTGGAACTGCTTTTGAACCTTTGGCGGCGGCGTTCCAAAAGGTTATAAATGGAAAGCAAGTTAAAAGCGGTTACATGGTAAAGGTTCCAATAAAAGGGCACCTGGCGGAATTTCAACAACATGCCGGAAATTTAGGTACTGTTTTAAATGAGAAAAACCAAAGCGATGGTTTTGATTTGATGCAAGAGCAAGTTGAATTGTTAGGAATCTATATTTACCACTCTATTTTTGAGGAGATGATGAACATGCGCGAACAGACGGGAATGTGGGAGCAAGCGCTCAAAATGATTGCGGGGGAAGTCAGACCCGTAGAGTACGGTACATGGTTCAATAAAACAACGGCGACTTACGATGGTGTGCTGTTCATTGTGACTTGTCCCAATGCTTTTACGAAAGAATGGCTTTATGAGCACTATTCCAATGTAATTCTAAATGCCGTAGAAAAGGTAACCGGGAATGATAAAGTGAAGATTGGATTGCGATCATTCGATCCGCCGCCGGCTGAACCCATTGATAAATCTCGTGTTGTGCTGATCGATGAATAGTTCGGAAAAGGTGGAAGGACACGTAAAGAAAATACGCATCGTCTCTAATAATCTTGCTTGGACCGGCGCCGCTCTTAACGGAGGAAGTGGAGCAGCATTTAACGATTGCTTCGAATGGTCGCGTCTGGTTTTCCGGCTATAATTTTGGTGAGGAAGGTCGATATGTGCGCGGCCGTACAAGTAATTTTCATCTTAACTCAGAAGTCGCCAATCGCATCCTGACCGTCGTTGGCAAATACTTCAGTCATGATTATGAGTCGGTCTTTGCTACGGACATTGGCAATTGGGAGCTGCTCATCACCAACAGCCAAGGAAAAACGTATACATTCAAAGGTTCCCTGTGCGAGGGGCTTGTCGTTGATGGCGCCGATTTGTCCGACCTTATCCGTGATACGCTTGATATGCCGGATTTGTTTGTTTTTGACGGGAAAGACAAGCCGGATCGAGTGAACAGAATTGCAATTGATTATCACTGGATAACAAAGATTAAATGTTATGTTCCCATTAATGATAAGGCAGATGCCGTGACCTGGGACTACTCGGAGAAATTGATACTCGACAGGAGCACCGATACACTTGAACATACTCAACACATAGGATCCGGTTGTACCGTTTCCCGAAACTATTATGTTTAGGGTCGGATCACCCGGTTCCTTGATGATCTCGATGCTGATATTCTCTTTGATGGACCATCGGGAGATCCCCCGGACGTGATTGATGATCCTGATGAAACAAAAAAGTATCGTATTGTTGTAGATTTTTATAAAAAGCCGTCGCTTGTTTTGACCGGAACCCATGATAAAAACGAATTGCCGGGAAATTGGTCGGATTTAATGGAACGCATCCTCTCATTCATTCGCTTTTACGGATTAGGCGAAATCCTCGACCCATCCATTTTTAAAGATAAAAAACGCAGAACATCGGACTATATCTATTGCAGTGTATCATTCAGCGATGACAGTCGTACCTACTATTACCAAACCAAGGACGAGCGCATTAAAGTGGGAGATCAGGTGATTGCGCCTGTTGGATCAGACAACACGAAGCGTATCGCTGTCGTCGAAAAAATCGAATTCTTCCAGGCAGCCGAAGTACCGTTTCCTTTGGACAAGACAAAGCATATTATTAGAAAGCACTATGAAAAGGAATAACGTACGTTTTTGAATACAAATGAAGGCGTGTTGTACCTTAAGAGATCTTAGGGGAACCAGTCAATACCATTTTGAGCTCGTGTGTCGTAACTAAGACTTTGAATATAATTGTAATATTTTTGCTTTTTTTGATATGATTTATTTAAAAAAGTGAAATGGTACGCACCGTAAACTACATGGTTGCTTTAATTGACGATGAAGTGGCCCGGCTTTTTGTGACTAACGGCCTTGATGAAGCCCTCACCTTCAACTACGGCGAGGGATCGAATGACTCGCAGCAAAAAATTGATGGCGAAGCCAAGACAAAAATAATCAAACTAGCCTGCAGACTTGCACTCAAAGGCTAGTTTGCGCTAGACATTACATTTGTTAGAACAGGAATGCAAAGTCATCCTGAATCCCTGTTAAAAGGACGCTGTCGGTGGTTAAAAAAACGGACTTATGCCCACCGCGATGACTACGTGGCCAAAATATGGTGGCTACGATGCACTCACTGAAGGTTATCATTGAAAAAATGCGTTCTGAAAAACTGGTTTATTAAAATATAGTTTTTAAGTAGAGTAAAGAAATTCAATTAAAGTGGAAAATCAATTAGAGTAGGAGTTTGGAGCATTTATGAAGAAGATTAAGGTAGATACTTATAAATTAGACAGAGTTTCAACTCGAATGGCGAAAGATTTCGGAACGATCCCTAACGGACAAGAAGGGCGTTATGCATACCCTCTTTCGGTAATGGAAGGCAACATGTTGAAGCTTCATCGTCAGGAAACTAATCGCTCAAGTCGAGAAGCATTAACCGCTATTCGAATGGCATTACTAACCGTAGATGGATATATAAAACAAGTTGAGTACGATTTTAGCAGTCATGCTAATTCAGAAAATCAGGCCTTGTTGCAAGGACTTCTTATGGGTTTTGACCCTTTTACCAACAGACAAGTTCATGAAGTAGTAATTGGGGAAACCAATGCTTTCGATGCTCAAAAATACTTCATGATACCGATAAAATGCTTGTTAAGGATTGAAAAATCGATTAAACACTGGACGAAATATCTAGGGCCTACCGGTTATTTTACCTTTATTGAGAATCAAATGGGGCAATTGATAGAGGAGGATGATGTAATGAATTTTGCTGTTTTAACCGAAGAAGAGCAGCCATGAGTACTTTTTTATTGAAAGGGAAAGTGCAAATGAAAGCACCTTAATTTCATCTGATATCGGAGTGTGTTTTTATTAGACAAAATTCTGTGAAAAAGCGTGAAAAATGTCTTTCATAAGACCAATGAAGGACAATAACTCCTTTGGGAAAACAGAAGAAAGGCGTCACATGGTGCCACCTTCTCTTTTTTATCTGAGTAAAAAGAAAGAGTCAAACGTATGTAGCTGACAAAATTTTATATTTTGAGAATGAAGGTTAAAATTGTAGCAGTAATCGTATAAGGGGAGAAAAAAGCATGCCTAAAATTGGAAGAAATGATTTATGCCCTTGCGGAAGCGGTAAAAAATACAAAAAATGCTGTATGGAAAAAGATAAACAATTGATGGCGAAACAAATTGTAAGGAATCCTCTTCATAGGTTTTTAACCTATGAAGAGGTGAACGAACGAAGTACCGATGAAATCATTCAAAAGTTACGGGAATTTGGTATTCCCTTTAAACAGGAAGCATTTTTAAAAGATGTTGAAAAGTTCTACTCTGCTGAAGATCTTTCGGAGGATTGGTTTCATCAATATACGGTTACTGCAAGAGGTAGAGATGAAGACTTTCCTTGGCTGGCGGCCTGGGTTTTATGGGAAAGATTGGCTCCGGCAAAAAATCGATCCATGGAACAAATGGGTGACTTGATTGACAGGGGGGATAAGTATTTAGATGAAAATGACTCAACATCTGCATGTGATACATGGTTGACAGTCTGGGAGGCAATAAAGGACAGGATCGACCCTGAATTCCAGAACTTAGATTATCTGGACAAGCACTACAAGGGCAGCTTTTTTATTCGGGATTTTTGCCAGGATCTAGAAGCTGAACTTCATAATGCGGGGTTGGATAAGCCTGTTTATTTTGAAAAAAGAATAAATTATTGTCATGAGTTTTGTCGCTATTTTCCCAAAGAAAGTGAGATAATTCATAGTATGCGGCGTGCCATTGCGGAGTCTTTCGCTGAATTAGGCCAATATGAGAAGGCTGAGTCCGAGTTTGCGAAGTTAGTGCAAGATTTTCCCGACAATCCCTGGGGCTATATCGGCTGGGGAGATTTATTCTTCTCTGGAAAAAAGAAGGATGTTCATAAAGCACGAGAACGATACGAAAAGGGCTTAACAATTGCCAGGGATTCAATGGATATTGAAGCAATAAAAGAGAGGCTGGATGATTTAAAGGAAGAACGATAAACATCATGTTTTTTACAGGATGTGGCTTATTGTATTTACAAACGTGAATGGAAGGGTAAAATGAACGTTAATCCTGATAAGATAGGAAAGAATGTTCTGTTTGCGGCAGTGTTTTTAATCCTACTGGCGCGGGAAAAAATGAACTTGTAAATTAAAAAAGTTAATAATCCTTGATTTAAAAGAGCTATAAATGCAAGAAACTTGCCCCCCCATGTCATTTATCCGGGGGGGGTTATATATGATAGAAGAATAGTATGGCGGATCCAATACATGTAACTCCTGGCTCTTTCCTGATCGATATTTTCCTGATCGTCGTTTCTATTATTCTAACCTGTCATTTAACGATAAGGTTTAAAAACAACAGTTGAGGAGGAACTGACACACAAAAAGGACTTGATCCAGACGGGGGCATTAACATTATTTTTTCCTCTGAATACATTACAGGTAAATGGCCTAAAGAGGTGTAATCATGGATTCAAAGTCCTTCGATTTCGGAGCAGAAATCAAGTGTGAAGAAGTCCCCAACACATTTCCACCCCAGCAGCAGACCAGACAACCTGGCCTGGAATATTTAATGATCCCTCGACCTGTTTATGATAACCCGAACTATATTGGAACCGGAAAGATGAAGAACCAGGTTGCCATTATCAGTGGAGGTGACAGCGGAATTGGCAGAGCAGTAGCGGTAGCGTTCGCAAAAGAAGGCGCAGATCTGGTCCTTGCCTATTTCGATGAACATGAAGATGCCAGAGAAACAAAGCAGGCCGTTGAGCAGCTGGGACAGCGTTGTCTCTTACTTCCGGGGGATTTACGTAACAAAGAGCACTGTAAGTATGTCATCTCCAGCACCCTTGAAACGTTTGGCAGAATAGATATCCTGGTCAATAATTTAGCGGTTCAGTTTGTCCAAAACCATTTTGTAGATATAAGTGACGAGCAGTGGCATATCACGTTTGACACCAATATACATCCTTTTTTTTACATGACAAAGGCTGCCCTTCCTCATATGCATGCAGGAAGCAGCATCATTAATACCACATCGATTAATGCTTATATTGGCCGTAAGGATTTGATCGATTATACGACGACGAAAGGGGCAATTGTCAGCTTTACACGGGCGCTTGCCAATAACATCGTCGACCAGGGAATTCGAGTGAATGCTGTTGCTCCGGGACCCATCTGGACGCCACTGATTCCGGCATCGTTTACACCTGATATGGTGAAAACGTTTGGAAGTAACGTCCCAATGAAACGTGCGGGTCAGCCATACGAACTGGCCCCAGTCTATGTGCTGCTCGCTTCAAGTGACGGCTCGTATATCACGGGACAGACCATTCATATTAACGGTGGCGGTTTTGTCGCTTCATAATCGGTAAAAGGATGTTAATGCTGTAAGACAATTCGTTATGGGATGATAATCTGTTTTGGGAGGCGGGCTTTTTATATTGCTGTAACGGTTATTGAACCTGTCAAGCAGTTGATACCAGCCTCCTCTTTGCTGATCGATAAAATTGGTCCAGCAATAGGCAAATAGATCATTATACAGATACAGACTGCTGCGATCATATACGGCAAGAAGTGCTGATGCGCCTAACGCTTCTGCCATGACCCAGTAATACTTATCCGAATCGATGATGTTGCCCTCAGGAGCCATACTAAAGTAAATCCCTCCGTTCTCACGGTCTAATCCCAGACGAAGCGCGCAACGAAATAAGGATTTTGCCATCGGTACACGCCAACTTCCGGGTTCAAGCTGTTCCATAAGCAGCAGCAGCTTGCTCCATTCGATGGAATGACCCAAAATAAAGCCATAAGGACGCAGCTCACTTTTCGTCACGCCCAAATGGTACGTCCAATCGATGGTCCAATCCTCATGATAGTGCTCCCAGATGAGGCCTCCTGATTGGGGAATAAGACGAAACATGACCGATTCAGCAATGCGTTTGGCCCGATCAAGATAACGCCTGTTCCCGGTGGCCTGATAGGCGGTCATCATGGCTTTACATAGATGCATATTGGCATTCTGTCCACGATAGGGAGATATTTCGGACCAGTCGGCTGAGATTTCATCAAGATAAAGCCCCTCTTTTTCCCTCCAAAAATAGCGTTCTAATACATCGAATGTATCGGCGATCATGGGAAAAGCGGAAGAGATGCCTGCTCTTGTTGCCATAGCTGCGGCTAACAGAACAAAGGCATGGCCATATGCTTTTTTCGTTGAATCAGTGACACATTGGCCTTTCAATTCCCAGTAATATCCACCATGGACGGGATCGTGTTGATGATTCAGCAAAAATGAAATGCCGTGCTCTGCCAGTTGCCGGTACTCCCGGGCAGGACGCAACATTGATGCCACACTGAAGATAAACAAAAATCTTGCCTGACCTACAAGCTGCTTTGTTTCATAATCACATATTGTTCCGTCATCAAGAAAGCAGTTGATATATCCGCCATGAACACGATCTATACATCGAGTTGCATAAAAGTTAACCGTATCAAAGATATGCTGTTTTAGAAAATGGGCTGATGTAAAGTCCGGAAATTTCTGCTTCAATTTAGCCCCCTCCCCGTATAAGCTACTTTATGAAGCCGCTCTGACACATAGTATGGAGGCAGGATAAAAGAAAGCCACTTCTTATTTAGAAGTCCGGGACCATTCAACACCGGGAATGTTGCGCTTTTTCGGTAGACATTTTCTCCAGTCCGTTATAAGATAATTATATTATTAAAATTATTATAATGTAGTTTATCCATGCTGTCACCTTTATGGGTGGCAGCATGGTGCGTTTTCAAGGTTCTGATGATGATTGCCATTATCAATTAGAATAATTTAATTTTCACTGTAAAGATTTGTGGGAACAGCAGGAAGGACGATCAGTTCAGGAAAAGAGGTATTATTATGGCAGAGGAACAATCGGGAAGTAAAGTGAATCAGAAATTGAATGTTTTGCGCGCGGGGGTGTTAGGCGCGAACGATGGTATTGTGTCGACAGCAGGTATCGTCCTTGGGGTTGCCGGCGCGACGACGAACTCGATGACTATTCTGATTTCAGGACTTGCGGGGCTTCTGGCAGGTGCTTTTTCGATGGGCGGTGGCGAGTATGTATCTGTCAGCACGCAGAAAGATACGGAAAAAGCAATGGTTGATATTGAAAAAGCAGAACTTAGAGATGATTATAACGGTGAAATCAAGGAACTTGCCCAGATCTACACAGATCAGGGGCTGTCTCCGGAACTTTCAAGAAGAGTGGCCATCGATTTAATGAACAAAGATGCACTTGCCGCTCACTCCGCAGCGGAACTTGGCATTAGGCCGGGTGAATACGTGAGTCCGTGGCATGCCGCCTTTTCATCCATGTTTTCATTTACCGTCGGTGCGATTCTTCCCTTTTTGACGATTGTGCTGCTTCCGACACCTGTCCGTATCCAGTTCACCGTACTGGCTGTGCTCGCTGCCCTTGCTCTGACCGGTTACGTCAGTGCTCATTTGGGAGAAGCACCGAAAGGACGGGCTGTGCTGCGAAATGTAGTGGTTGGCGGGCTGACCATGCTCGTTACTTATTGCGTCGGGACCTTATTCTGACGATGAATCAAGCTCCTTCAGCGGGGCCATCCCTTGTGTATAGTGAGTTCAGGGAGAAAACAAATCCGCCAGTGTGCAGGCACTGGCGGGATGGCATATCCGCTTAGAGCGGATGCGGCGCTATAAACTAAATCATCAGGTGATGATCCGATCAGCCTCCGGTAAGGCGTATGATGCGGATCATATTTTTCCGCCTGACAGGATCAACACCATCATGGCAAAACGAATCAATGAAAAGGAACATCTCTCAGAACACATGACCTGAGAGATGTTCCTGAACGGGAAACAGCAAAAACAAAATGAAGATTCTTTGCTGCCCTTCCCATGTTCTTTCAAAACACTAGTCCCGAAAAAATCCCTCTCTGGCTGCCCGGGTTTGGGACAGGTTTATTTAAATCCGGTCCGGACACGCGCTTACTTACTTGCTTTTGCTGAGGAATGGAACAACATGGCGATAGGTATTGGTGTCGGGGTCTTGATGCTGCGCCCCTTTACCATCCAGCTTTGCCAGTAGAGCCAAATCGTCATCGTCCAGTTCAAAGTCAAAGACTTCGGTATTTGCCTGAATGTACGCTTTGTGGACCGACTTAGGCAGCGGCAGATAGCCCTTTTCCAGACTCCAGCGGATCAGGATCTGCGGTACCGACTTGCCGTGCTTTTCGGCAATCTTGGCCAGTTCAGGCACATGGAGCAATTGACCCGTACCAAGAGGCGAGTAGGCTTCTGTCAACAGGTTGTGTTCCTGATCGTAAGCCACCAGACTTTTTTCCTGATCGCCGGGATTCAGGAAGATCTGATTGACCATCGGTGCCACAGTCTGAGTCTTAGCAAGTTCATCAAGATGTTTCTCGCGAAAATTGGAAACGCCGATCGCCCTTGCACGGCCGTCATGATAAATTTTTTCCATCGCCCGCCAGCTATCCGCGTTGAGTTGCTGCCAGCGATCGCTGTACTCAATCGGGATTGGCCAGTGAATCAGATACAAATCCACGTAGTCAAGACCCAGCCGAGTCAACGAATCCTCAAAAGCATGCAGCGTATCGTCATATGATGGCAGCGACAAGCAAAAAGATCATACCGCAGGTCGTGAATATTCCAGGACTTAGATTATAGGATCATTCAGCTCGTAACTTGGATAGCAATAGTATGGCGGTCTAAGTGCGATTTTAGACATGGGTCAGGAATCCCTCTATATAGACCATCTTTACTTTTTCATCTGAATGGTTGACCAGCAGATTAAGTCATTGATCCAAGATATACATTATAATTATTATCATATTACTTTTATTATAAAATGATATATGTTATCGTTATGTCTGTTGGTAAATGACAAACTTAATTGGAGGGGTTTATGTGAATATTGTTGTTGTCGGAACATCTCATGGTGGCTATGAAGCTGTGAAAACAGCGTTAGAGACTTATCCCGATGCGAAAATCAAACTGTTTGAGCAAACGGATAAAGTATCCTTTCTCTCTTGCGGGATTCAGCTATATTTAGAGGATGCTGTTCAAAATATAGATTATATACACTATGCAACCAAGGAAGGATACAGTGATCAGGGTGTAGACGTTTATGCGCATCACCAGGTAACCAGCCTGGATCCAAAGGCGAAGTCGATTCATGCGATCAATCTGGATACACAGAAAGCGTCTGATGTCTCGTATGATAAACTCGTTCTGACCCCTGGTGCCGTTCCCCGTCAGCTGCCATTTAAGGGCAACGATTTGGAAAATGTTTATTTTCTTCGCGGCAGAGAATGGGCCTTGAAAAACAAAGCTAAAATCAACGATCCAAATGTAAATGATGTCGTCGTTATCGGAAGCGGCTATATCGGCATTGAATTGGTTGAAGCTTATGTTAAAGCTGGCAAGCAAGTTACTGCCATTGATGTTGCTGACCGGATTCTGCCGACTTATCTGGATAAGGAATTTACTGATTTGCTGACTGCTGATCTCATCAAGCGGGGGATTAACGTTCAGCTTGGCGAAAAAGTTCAAGAGATTCAAGGGCAAAACGGTAAAGCAACAGCTGTTGCAACGGATAAAGGTGTCTATCCGGCCGACCTGGTTGTTGAGGCTGCAGGAGTTGTGCCTAATACAGAATGGCTGAAAGGAACGATTGAACAGAATCCGAACGGAACCATTAAAGTAGATCGTTATCAGAGAACCAGTGCACCAGATGTCTTTGCAGCCGGTGATGCCTGCATGATCGATTACAGCCCGAATGGCGAGAAAATGCCGATTGCCCTGGCCACAAATGCGCGCCGTCAGGCCGTTGTTGCCGCGCTGAATCTTGAGAAGCCATCGGTTGAGATGCCCAGCGTTTCCGGCACATCAGCTTTGTCTCTTTTCGACTATAAATTTGCTACTACAGGGATTAAAGAAGCAACAGCAGCAAAGAGCGGCCTGAAGAATCAATCGGTATTTGTAGAAGATTATTATAGACCGTCCTTTGTACCAGATACAGAAAAGATTTATATGAAATTAACTTACGAAGTGGGTACCAATCGTATTGTCGGCGGACAGCTCATGTCGAAACACGATATCACGCCGGCAATCAACACGCTGTCTCTGGCCATTCAAACAAAACAGACCACACAGCAACTGGCACTGGCTGATTTCTTCTTCCAGCCGGAGTTTGACCAGCAGTGGAATTACTTATGCGAACTGGCTAAAGCTGCCTATAGAAAGGCCAATAATATTGTACCTGCCAATCTGTGATCAAAACAGGGCGGGGGCGGTTCCAATCCGCGGTTTGATCATCTAGCCTGCCATTCATATAAACTCGTTAAAACCAGTTTTCCTTTAATCAACGATTTTAGGAAGACTGGTTTTTAACACGCCCATTAGCCTGGTTGGGATACAGGCCAAAGCAGCGTCGCTCCCGATAAAGGCAGCCACTTCTCCGCCTTCTAATCCGCCATTCTCAGATGGGAAAAGCTTTGTTGAAAACATGTGGATCATGATCGCAAGGGTAAGCGGAACGAGTCCGGCGAAAAAGCGTTCAACACAGGCACCGTGTACGTGGGCGACTATTCTACCATCGGGCACGTCCGATGGGCCCCATGTACCGTATCATCGACTGGAAAAAGGGGCTGATCTATCTTCGAAGCCGCACATCCAGCGCAGTTGGGCATTTCGAGATGGTTCTCGACCTACTTGCTTGAATCGTTTCTTATGATGATGTCAGCTCTCCACCATTAACATGTATGGTTTGGCCGGTAACAAATCTGGAATCGTCAGAGGCAAGATAGACGTACGCCGGCGCGAGCTCAAAGGGTTGGGCCATTCTCCGCATCGGATTACCGGAACCTAATATAGCGACCTGATCTGCTGAATAGGTTGACGGCTGGAGCGGCGTCCAGGTTGATCCTGGTGCGACAGCATTGACCCGAATTCCCTTATCTATAAGATTATTGGCTAAAGCACGTGTAAAGCCAATAATCGCTGCCTTCGTTGATGTGTAATCGATCAATTGTGAAGGACCTTTAAAAGCCGTAACCGAAGACGTATTAATAATTGAGCTGCCTGGTTTTAAATAGGGAAGCGCTGTTCTGGTTGTGTAAAAATGAGAATAGATATTAACTTTAAAGGTGTCATCGAATTGCTCGTCAGTGATATCGAGTAAACTTGGCTGCTGGAACTGGATACCCACGTGGTTAACAAGAATATCCAATCGGCCAAATGATTGGATCGTTTGTTCCACGATCGAGATACATTGAATTTTGTCTCGGACGTCACCCGGCAATAAAATGCTGCGCTGGCCGAGCTGTTCGATCCGTGCTTTTGTTCTGTTTGCATCTTCATGTTCATCCAAGTAGGAAATAGCAACATCTGCGCCTTCTTTAGCAAATGCAATCGCTACAGCTGCTCCGATCCCGCTGTCCCCACCTGTGATGAGGGCAACTTTCCCGGTTAGTTTCCCGCTTCCCCTGTACTCCGGATTTTCAATAATAGGTCGGGGGACCATCAATCTTTCTACGCCTGGTTGTCGAAGTTGACGTTGTTCAGGAACATTAATCGGGATGTCCTCATAGCGTGTTATCACCCCATAATTTGGATATATGGGATAATTTCCATCGGTAATTTTCTTCTGATTATTTTGCTCATCCTGCTGCATTGGAGCCCTCCTAGCACTAATCGAAATCACATTTTTCACATTATGTTCCATGGGCGTGCCCAGTGCATGTCCCATCCGAAGTTAGCTTGACCTGAAAGAAGTACTTGCTCTGTATAAGGGGTTGCTGAATAAGGTGTATGAGGTGAATTTAAGAGGAGGTTATTCGCTTGTTTCAAGATAGTCCTGAAGTCAGATTATTACTCGTGAATTTTTCAGATGAAAAAGTAGAGATGCTCTATGATGACAATCCTTACACGTGGTCAATGCCGTTAATAGGACCCAGGCCGCCCTATTATGCTAATCCTCGTTATGTACAAACCTATCCCATACTCTAAAAAGATACTGCTAAAAACGCTGTGGATATGTTCCCGAGAACGGACACACTCAAATGACATTCGTTCTGTCCTCTCGAGCCATGTCGAGACGGTAGTATTAGTCGTTAAAGAATAGTGCAGCTGTAAGTGCCTATAAACAAAAAGGTTTCCTGACATTGAACTTTTCTCTCGGTTGCTTTTCCGGAGTACTAATGTCAGGAAATCCTTATTTTTATTGTTTGTAATAACAGATCCATTGCCCTGAAGGTGAAGAGGGTGAGTTGACAGATTCTATAACTTGGTTTCTCGTATAGTATCTGTATCGAATAGCCTATTAAGCTCCTCGTTTTAAACGCTGCTGTTGGCGACACAGGCGGTAAGCCGATGCTCAAAAGCTGCTGCGCGTGGCGCTAAATAACCGCCTAAGTTTTGGCCTCATAGAACAATTTTACCCGGATCGATTCCGTCCAGCATTAAAACAAATCAACCAACGGTGTGACCATTTTTTCATAAGTTGCAGGCACAGTCCTTCAGTTATCGATTTAGGGCATGTCATTTGCTTTAAAGAGCTTGATCGTGCTATAAGTGTTAAGAAAGTAATTTTGGGGATGGAGATTTTGGTCAGGCATCCCATAATGTGAGGATTTGAACGTAACGATGATCGATAATTTTTGGAACAGTTTACCACGTCCCTTCTTTGCACTGGCACCCATGGAAGAGGTGACGGATGTTGTTTTTCGCCATGTTGTGCGTGCAGCAGCCAGACCTGATGTGTTTTTTACCGAGTTCACCAACACGGAGAGCTATTGTCACCCAGAGGGGATCAATAGTGTGCAGGGACGGTTGACTTTTACAGAGGACGAACAGCCTATCGTCGCCCAAATATGGGGGGATAAGCCTGAATACTTTCGGCAGACGAGTATTGGTCTGGCGAAGCAAGGGTTTCGTGGTGTAGATATTAATATGGGTTGTCCCGTAGCTAATGTGACAAAGAACGGGAAAGGGAGCGGTCTGATTCTGCGTCCTGAAGTTGCTGCAGACGTCATCCAGGCAACAAAAGCAGGAGGATTACCCGTAAGTGTGAAGACAAGGCTTGGTTACACGGATGTAGATGAATGGCACGACTGGCTGACACACCTATTGAAACAGGGCATTGCTAATCTGTCCATTCATCTGCGTACAAAGAAGGAAATGAGCAAAGTCGATGCCCATTGGGAACTCATCCCGGAGATTAAGAAACTTCGCGACCAGGTGGCACCGGATACACTTTTGACGATCAATGGCGATGTCCCCGACCGGCAAGTCGGCTTGGAACTTGCTGATCAGTATGGTGTGGATGGGATAATGATCGGGCGCGGCATTTTTAAAAATCCATTTGCTTTTGAAAAGGAGCCGAAAGATCATAGTAGTATGGAACTGCTCGATCTCTTAAGGCTGCATCTGGATCTCCGCGATCACTATTCGAAAAAATTAGAACTGCGTCCGTTTAAAGCGCTCCATCGCTTTTTTAAGATCTATGTCCATGATTTTCGAGGGGCGAGTGAATTAAGAAATCAACTGATGAACACAAAGTCAACCGATGAAGTGCGTGCATTGCTTGACCACTTCGTTCGAGAGCAAGACAAGGACGATCTGGGGTTGCAATCTGATTTATGATCGCTGAAAAAGTAAAGCAGGACCAATACAGTTATAAACGCGCTCGCCGTCGCATTCCTCGTTTGTGCCTTTTTATTTGTCTCATTTCTCATGCTGACGCATCACTGGATACGCATCCAGTAATTCTAAAAAATGTGGGGGAGAGGAAACACTATGAAACCGAGAATCTATACCATCGCCTTTTCAAAAGTCTACCCTATGTACTACCAAAAAGCTGAGAAAAAGGGCCGCACAAAAGAAGAAGTTGATACCGTCACTAGCTGGTTGACAGGCTATGACGAAAAAGGTTTACGGACGCAAATCGAGAAAAATGTGGATCTTGAGACGTTCTATGCAGAAGCCCCGCAAATGAATCCGAACGCGCATAAAATCATGGGAGTCGTCTGCGGCATTCGCGTCGAGAACATCGAAGACCCGCTGATGCAGAAAATCCGCTGGCTCGACAAACTGGTTGATGAACTGGCCAGGGGCAAGCCTATGGAGAAGATTTTGAGGAGCTGAAATTGTAATAAACAGGTAATAAAGAGCTGCCGTTATTCCCGATGGATAAAGTATTTGAAAGTTTTGTTGCTGCGAAGTTTCGGAGACTAATAATAGGTTCATGATTTGGCAGTGTTCTTGAAAATGTTCCGGGGAGGAAGCATTCAGATGGCGGCCAAAGAAGAACAGCACGTGTTTGCGGCAGATATCAGCGGTCCATCCATTTTTGGAGACGAAGTGAAGCGAATACGCATCGTATCAAACAATGAGGGCTATGGGCGGGCACCTGCTCCGACGGTTGAGGTGGAGCAACACTTAACGATCGCTGCGGATGGCAGAGTCTGGTTTTCCGGGTATCATTATGGTGAAAATTACGGAGGGCTTGAGCGTGGACGGATCAATAATTTCGGTATTGGTAAACAGGCTGCAGCGCACATCCTGTCAGCCACCGGGAAGTACTTCAGCAATGACCACGTGATCATTGATGCTCTGGACTGCGGCCTCTGGGAAATGGACATCATTAATGGCCAAGGCGGAGTTTATCATTTCACCGGTTCGCTGTGTGCTGATTTAGTTGTGGATGGCATCGATCTCTCCGACCTGATCCGCGATACCCTCTGCATGCAGGACTTGTTTGTGTTTGATGGAAACACAAAGCCTGACCGTGTGGACAGAATAGTGATTGATTACCACAGAGATATGAAAAATAACCTTGTCAACGAACAAAGTAATGAGGTTATCTGTGGCTACGCCGAGCAGCTCATCATCGACAGGGCCGCCAATACTCTTGAACTTATTCAAAATACAGGATCCGGCCGTACTGTCGCTCGAAAGTATACCCTTGAGAAAGAAGTGGCCGGTTTTCTTGATGCGCTTGATGCTGATGATCTCTTTGATGAGACGCCGGACGTGACAGATACCCCTGATGAAACAAAAAAATACCGAATTTCTATAGATTTTCAGAAACAACCGCAGCTTGTTCTGACCGGCACCTATGAGAAACAGGGCCTGCCGGAGAATTGGGCAGATTTTATAGAAAAGATTCTTTCTCTGATCCACGAGTACAGCAGGAGCGAAATTTTGGACCCGGCCGTTTACAACAAGATCAAGAGAAGACCCTCCGAGTATATCTATTGCAGTGTCTCTTTCAACGATGGAGGCAGTGTCTACTACTATCGAACTGAGGACGAGCGCATTGACGCTGGCGACCAGGTAATTGTACCGGTTGGGCCGGATAATGTCGAGCGGATCGCTGTTGTTAAAAAAATCGACTACTATGAAGCAGGCAAAGTACCGCTTTCTTTAGAAAAGACGAAGCGGATCATCAGAAAATGGACTGGAGAAGAAGGTTAAGAGATTTTCGCGAGACTAGATGTGTTTGATTGAAAAACCTCTCAAGTGGGTAAATTAATCTCGAGAGGAGTGGGATCGATTGACAGGTGCGGAAATAGATTTTGTTGTTACCGACAGTCTGAAAGCGCTGGCGCTATACGAGAAGATCTTTGACGTGGAGCGTGTTGAGGTGACCGATTTTCCTAAAGGCGAGAATGAAGTCATTTTTACATTATGCGGCGTACGGTTTCACATCCTCGATGAAAATCCGGAATTTTTCCTGAATGCGCCGAATCCGGATGAACCCAGATCGGTCTGGTTCAACATCCTTGTTCCGGATGTTCAGTCAACTTCTACAAGAGCCATTGACGCTGGATGCACGGAAATTCAGGCTGTCACGGCGATGCCTGAATATGGCATCTCCAACGCAATTTTTTCCGATCCGTTCGGGTATCAGTGGATGATCCATCAGGTCCATAAAGAAGTGAGCTTTGAAGAGCGTACAAAGATGTGGGAAGAAAAAAGAGAATAGTGAAAGTTGCAGTGGGGCACTTTGAAATTTTACAAACGCTCCGAAATCACGAGAAGACGCTCCGAAATGGTCGAACCGCGCTCCGAAACGGTCGAATGACGCTCCGAAATTATTGAAACGCTCCGAACCGTCCGGAACATGTCCAAAAAGAGCGCGGAAGGACAGAAAATAACAGAGTCTCTGAAACTGGATTGGAATCGCAGTTTCAGAGACTCTGTTTTCGATCATGAAGATCTGTTAGGATTCACTTTTTGCCAGATTTTCCAGCTTCCAGTAATTTGGTTTCCCGCTGCCGAGAAGCGGGATCTCATCGATGTGCTCAAACCGCGCCGGGAAATACAGCATGGACAATTTCTTTTCCTTAATAAATTTCTTGAAATCTCGCTTGGAAACATCTGTTTTCGTGGTAAACAGGACAATCTGCTCGCCGCGGTGCGCGTCCGGGATACTGACGGCGAAGAAGACGGACTCGCCGAAGCAGTCCAGTGCCAGCTCTTCAACTTTATTCAGTGAGATCATCTCGCCGGCGATCTTGGCAAACCGTTTTAATCTGGAGATGATGTTGATATAGCCATCTTTATCGATTTCGGCGATATCACCGGTGTTGTACCATTCGCCGCAGGGGATAAACCCTTTTCCATGAATCAGATAGCCTTTCATGACATTCGGGCCTTTGAGCATCAGATTGCCGCCCTGGTTGACGCCTTCTACTTTAGCGATCTTCGCTTCCATTAACGGAATCAGCTGGCCGACGGTGCCGTCTTTATGATGTTTCGGCGTGTTCAGGGCGATAATCGGTGAAGTTTCCGTGGCGCCGTAACCTTCGAGAATATTAATCCCGAATTTTGTGCGATAGAGTTCGCGGACATCTTTCTGCAGACGCTCCCCGCCGGCAACGACAATCCGCAGTGTGTGTAACTGCTCTTTTGTCGCAAACTTGGCGTAATTTTCGAAAAAGGTGTTGGTCGCGACAAAGATCGTACTCTTATCCTTGTAAATGGCTTTCGGAATATCACGGAAAGCCAGCGGCGAAGGATACAGGTACGTTTTCACACTTGAAATGAACGGCAGGATCGATCCGACGGTCATACCGAACGAGTGGAACAGCGGCAGCGGATTAAAAATGCGGTCGGTTTCCCGAACTTCGATATGGGCAAACGCCTGCTTAATATTCGCAAAAATGTTCCGGTGCGTCAGAACAACGCCTTTTGGCTTTGACTCTGTGCCTGAAGTGAACAGGATCACCTCACCCGGAGCGGTCTTCTTCAGCCTTGAGGTTCTGGTCTCGATCACCCCGGCGATTTTATTGAAGGTGGTGATGCCGCTGGCCAGATCCTCCAGATAAATGATTTTGACCTGTTTCTCCATTTCTTCAAGGGCAAAGCCGAGATTGGCTTTCTCAATGAATTGTCTCGACGTAATCACGGTGCCGAGCGATGCCGTTTCAATGCAGTCGATGATGTTTTGCGTACCCATTGTAAAGTTCAGAAGGCAGGGCGTCTGTTCGTTTTTGAACAGGCCGAACAGCACGATGACCTGGCCGACCACGTTCGGTAGGAAGAGGCCGATTCTTTTCTCGTGTCCGAGCGACTGTTCCAGCTTCTTGCTCATGATATTTACAGCGATGAGAAACTTCTTGTAGGTATATGAGCTGCCCGTATCTTCGATGATGATTTTTTTCGGGTGGGCTTTCGCTTGTTTGACCATTTGATCATATAGATTTACGTTTTCCGGTATCTGTAACGCCAACACGTTCACTCCCAAATAAAAACATTCAGTATTTCCTTTAATAGCACTAATAGACAAAAAAAGCAAGGATACACTCGGCCAATCCCACAGAATCATAGAAAGAAACTCGATTGTGAGAATCACAACTCAATAATACGAGACAGGCAGGTCAGATGTTTCAATCAGCACAAAAGATTCTGTGGTCCGTCACAGATTCGCGTATTATAATGGGTGAAAATAAACCGTAAATTTAATGGGGAAGTGAACCAAAAATGGTGGCGAATGATCAATCAGACGGGCCGCTTCTTGATGTTCCGCTGATCCGGCAGCGCCCGGAACTGCCGACGGGCTGTGAAGCGGTGGCTCTGACGATGGCACTTCATTATTACGGAATAGATGTGGATAAGGAGACCATTGCCCGGCAGATGCCGCGGGATCCGGCACCGCTCACACTGAATCGCGACGGGTCGATCAGAATATGGGGTGACCCTGAAAAAGGTTTTGTCGGCGATCCCTATGACGATGGCATGACGATCAACCCCAACCCGCTGAAGCAGGTGCTCGACCGCTATCGCTCCGGCGGCATCGCTCTGTACGGCAAGGCGTTCCGTGTCGTCGAAAACTATGCCTCGCAGGGTAAACCGGTGCTTGTCTGGTTCACGATTTCCCATGAAATGCCGGCTGAACGCGGCTGGTACACGCCTGACGGGAAGCACATTTCTGCACCCGGACCGCAGCATTGCATTGTTGTCACCGGGGTGAGCGATAAGGCCGTCTTTTTCAATGACTGTGAATCGACTGGCCGGAGTGGGAAAAATGTCAAGGTGGAAAAAGAAAAGTTTATCCGCATCTATGACGCCATGGGACGCAGGGCACTGGTGGTGAGCTGAGAAAAAATAGGGGTATCCAGGCAAATGTGGTAAACTGGGGAAATAAAATTCATGTGGAAAGCGAGCGAGTACCATCGAAAAAAGACCGGACCTTCCAACTGTTGACGCCTATATCGCGTCATTCCCGGGACCGGTTCAGGACACTCTGAAAAAGCTCAGAGTACTGATCCGGGTTCCCTGCGACCTGATTCGCCGGATCGTGAAGTTCAGAGTTGAAGAAAATCTGCAAAAATAATGCAGCAGGAATTTTCAGGGGAGGCCAGGCGATGTTCCGGCAAATACGCAGAATCAGGCAGCTGCTGACTGTTGAAGAGACCGCAGCCATTTTAAAATGTGGAAAGACAGGCGTCCTGGGTGTGAACGGTGATGACGGCTATCCATATACCGTTCCGGTGAACTACGCTTTTGAAGACGGGAAAATCTATTTTCATTGTGCAGGTGCCGGCCACAAATGGGACGCCATCCGCAAGAATGGTAAAGTGTCCTTTTGCGTGATTGACCGGGATGACATTGCCCCGGCAAAGTTCACCACGCTGTTTCGAAGCGTTATTGCTTTTGGAAGAGCGGTGATGGTTGAGGAACCCGTCGTGAAGCGTTACGCTCTGGATCTGTTGGTAGAAAAATACGCGCCGGACGATCCCGAAGCAGGCGCCGCGGAGATTGAAAAAGCCTGGCAGGCGGTGCATATCGTAGAGATTACGATCGAACAGGCGACGGGTAAGCAGGGAAGAGAACTTGTGAAGAGAGATCGGTGAATTTTTTTATTGACGCATTACAAAGGAGACAGGCTCGCAGCCTGTCTCCTTTGTATAACCAAATGATTATTTTTCCATTGTACGAACATAACTTCTCCATCCGCCAAACTCCGAAATATCTGTACCTGCTTTTGCACCATAGGGTTCACAGATAAATCCAGGTACTTCCCGGCCATCATTAAGTTCCACTTTACCGATACCCAGTGGGGAAGGAATGGATGTGGCAAATGAACCCAGTTCCGACAATGGAATCGTCCACAACTCCAATTGAATGGATCTGCCGCCTGTCCCGGATTTAACCAGTCCGGGTTTTTCCGGTTGAGTGTTCAGCCGGTACAACGAATATTTTTCCGCGGTCGCCGATTCACGGACAAAATGTGCGCGATGAGTCTGCAATTGCGATTCCAATGCAAATCCTCGCATATGCAGACCGCAGACAGCAATTTGAACCGTTTCTTTACCTGCTGCGTCGGCGGTTTCCTGAAACTCTGTTTCTGAAACGGATTGTTCGATCTGGGCTGCCATCCCTAGCAGGTAATCCTCATGATCTGCCGATGCAAAAACAGTGACACCGAACGGGAGATGATCGTCTGCGTCAAAGGCGGGAACCGAAATGGCACAAAGATCAAGCAGATTGCAATGATTGGTGTATTCGCCCATTTCACTGTTTGTTCTCACAGGATCGGCATCTACCTGTGCCCGGGTCCAGGTGCCGCCGGCAGTCGGTGTGATGAATACGGCGTTCTGCAGGAGTGCCTTCACTTTCTGTTTCGCTGCGGCCAGCTGATGCAGGTTGTCAAACAACAATGACGCTGTATATGCCGGCTTGGCACCGGATCTCAGAATTTTTTCAGTCACAGGAAAACTGCTTCCCGGGTGAGCCTCGACAAACGGTCCCAGATCCGCCCAACGTTCGGCAACAAATGGACCATCGTATAATAGCCGCGCAATATTTGTAAAAAATGTATTATCGATTCGCTCGATGGGGAGACCGAGTTGCTGGATCATCTGCATAGATGTGTGCCACGCCGCTTCATACTCGTCTTTGAACGGACCAAAGAAATGCAGTGCCTGCCTGGGCAGTAAGATTTTTTTCGGTTGACGGCTTGCAGGCTCGGGAATAGATCTGGACCAGGCACATTCCGGATCATAGGAACGTGCCGAACGATCGACAGTTTCCGCTTCGGCCACACTGTGCGCAAAAACGGTAATACAATCCAGACTGGCACAAGCCGGCACAAGGCCCCGGGTCGACCAGGCACCGATAGATGACTTGAATCCAATAAGATGATTGAGCGCGGCCGGCACACGCCCGGATCCGGCGGTGTCGGTACCCAGTGCGAATGCAGCCTGGCCGCGGGCGACGGCTACCGCTGACCCGGCACTGGAGCCGCCGCTAATCAGTTCATCTTTTAACGCGTTATGGACTTCCCCATAGGGGCTCCGTGTTCCGACGAGCCCGGTTGCAAACTGGTCAAGATTGGCTTTGCCAACGGGGATTGCCCCCGCACGGATCAGATTACCGACTACTGTTGCATGTTCAGAAGGAAGGTAAGCGAAGTCAGGACAACCTGCTGTTGTTTTTACCCCGGCCAGGTCTATATTGTCTTTTATCGCAAACGGGATACCCCAGAGTGGGTGGCTCTCCAACGGCAGATCTTTCAATTGATCAAGGTAGGGCTGAATGAACGAAAGATCCGGTCGGGTTACCCAAATATTTTTGGCCGTGTCATTTTCGGCGCGTTCGATGATGGTTTGAATAACCTGTTCAGGCGTTATTTGTCTCTCCCCGTAATTTCTGCGCAGCCACGGAATGGTCAGCAGAAAAGGTATCTCAGCAGTCCGGCTCATTTTAGCGGCACCTCCATTTTTGTTAATTTAAGGCTTAACAGAGCCTGCCCGGCATGAACCTCATCACCGGGTTTAACTAGGATAGAAGTGACTGTCCCGTCATTTTCTGCTTTCTGAGGGAATTCCATCTTCATACTCTCCTCGATGACAAGCGTCTCACCTTCCTTAACCTGTTGTCCTTCTTTCACGAGAACTTTCCACACACTGCCGGGCATCTGGCTGTTGACGGGAATCGATCCTTCAGGAATGGCATCTTCCGGATCAAATGGTTTTTCTTCATGCTCAGAGATAAATTTATCCAGACCAAGGCAATGCCAGTTGTCCTTTTCCTTATTGAACGACGCTTCCTGGTGGGCACGGAAAGCGGCAGATTCATCTTTGATGCTGTCGAGAAAATGCATGTAGTGACCCAGATCAAAAGTGGTTTCGGTGATCTCAGGATTGAAACGTCCTCTCAGAAACTCTTCCCGGTTCTGAAGCAGTTCTTCAGCTGAGACTGGATAAAATCGGATCTGGTCAAAAAAACGCAGCAGCCATGGCTTTCCGGGTTTGAAACTCTTTGTTGGTCGCAGGCTGTTCCACATTTGAATCGTACGTCCGACAAATTGATATCCGCCGGGGCCCTCCATTCCGTAGACGCACATATAGGCACCACCGATACCAACGGCATTTTCCGGCGTCCAAGTACGGGCCGGATTGTACTTCGTCGTGACCAGTAAATGTCTTGGATCAGTCGGAACGGCAACCGGCGCTCCGAGATAGACATCACCAAGGCCAAGAACGAGGTAATTCGCGTCAAATACAATTTTCTTTACATCGTCGATTGAACCGAGTCCGTTGATTCGGCGGATAAATTCAAGATTGCTCGGGCACCATGGTGCGTCAGGCCGTACATTTTGCTGGTAACGCCGGGTAGCAAGCTGAGTTGCCGGATCGTTCCAGGACAAAGGAAGATGTACAATTCTGGAGGGTACACTGGCAGATTCAAGCGGCTTCAGCTTTTTGTCTATCGCAATAATTGTCCGGCACATTTCCCGAGGCGTCGTCCTCGTCGGATCAAAGTGAATTTGCAGGGAACGGATGCCTGGTGTCAGGTCAATGATCGGTAATGAATTTACCTCCTGAATGGCCAGCATCAGATGATGGACTTGAAAACGGAAGAGCAGGTTCAGTTCCATGGGTCCATATTCAACAAGAAGATTGTCATCACCAGAACAACGAATGGTGATTGGAAACTGATGTCCTTCAGATTCCCGGAACAGGATTGGATATTGCAAGTCGGAGACATGAGGCAGTGAAGCAGTCCGTCCTGCGGGAACCGGAGCATTTCCTGCAAGTTCTGCCTCTTGTTTTTTCCGGAGTGCGGCAGCTTCTTCAAGCGTTATTAGTTTAAAATGGACATTGTCTTCAGGATGAAGCTGCCCCATTTTCCAGAGTTCGCCGAGAGCGATGGTTACCGGGCATACAAAACCGCCGAGGCTCGGCCCGTCCGGACCAAGAAGAATCGGCATATCGCCTGTCAGATCGATTGCGCCGACAGCATAAGGAACGTCGTGAACGTTTGAAGGATGAAGACCGGCTTCGCCGCCGTCATCCCTGGACCAGAGTGGTGCCGGACCGATCAGACGTACACCGGTTCTTGAGCTGTTGAAATGCACCTTCCAAGTTGTTTTTGTTAATTGCTCCATATATTCCGGCTTCAGAAATTCCTTCGTACTATGTGGCCCGGGAATAACGCCGATCGTCCAGTTGCTGGAGATGGTTTGCTTTGGATAGCTGTTGACGGTCCATACGGGCTCCTTATACGGCTTTGCTCTGAGTACATCGCCAGCTATCAGAGAACGTCCCCCGACACCGCCAAAATGGCCTAGTGTAAACGTGGCGGAACTGCCGAGAAATTCCGGCATATCAAAACCGCCGCCAACGAGCAAATAGGTGCGCATGCCGGTTTTGCTTTTCCTAAATGTCAGAGTCTGGCCCTTTTTTCCGTGAATTCGTGAATACATAGATACCGGCGCTCCGTCCAGAGTCGCTTCCATATCCGCACCGGTAATACAGAAAACAAGTTCACCGCGCAGTCGGAAGGCGCCACCGCGCATAGTTAATTCAAGACCGCTGGCTTTGTTGTCGTTCCCGAGAATCCGGTTGCCGATCCGGAAGGACAGGTCATCCATCGGACCGGACGGCGGCACACCGACATCCCAGTAGCCGACCCGGCCAGGCCAATCCTGTATGGTTGTCTGGAGACCTCCGTCCAAGACTTCAAATGCTGGTTCGGAAGGATGGAAATTGTTTAGAAACCGTGTATTAATGTCGCCTGAACGATACTCCTTCTTCAAAAAAAGTGCCTTCAGATAGTACAGATTGGTTGTAAGCCCGTAAAGACGGGTCTCGTCAAGTGCCTGATCCATCAGATGTACAGCCTCAACCCGGTCTTTACCGTGAACAATGATCTTTGCCAGAAGGGGATCATAGAACGGAGATACGGTCAGGCCATTGCGCACCCATGTCTCATTTCGTGTAAAGTCAGGGAAAGCAACCTGATCCAGTCTGCCGGGACTCGGCCGATAATCATGCAACTGATCCTCGGCGTAGACACGGACCTGAATACTATGCCCGGAAGGCTTGCCGACACGGCTCTCCAGTCCGGTTAGTTCGCCGGCGGCCTCACGGAGCATCCATTCGACGAGATCAATCCCCAGCACCTCCTCAGTGACCCCGTGTTCAACCTGAAGCCGGGTGTTCACTTCAAGAAAATAAAAGTGTTCTGTTTTGACATCATAAAGGAATTCAACGGTTCCGGCACTCCGGTAATGTACAGCTGCGGCAAGCGCTTTTGCTGCAGCAAACATTTTCCGACGAACCTGATCCGACAAAAGGGGGGCCGGTGTCTCTTCGACGACTTTCTGATTCCGCCGCTGGATGGAACAATCCCGTTCGCCCAGTGCGGCCAGTTCACCGGTCTTTGTGCCGAATATCTGCACTTCAATATGGCGTGCATTGTGAATATATTTTTCCAGGAAAAGACCGTCATTGTTAAAATTTTTCTTAGATAAATGTTTAACTGATTCATAAACTGTCTGAAGTTCCTTATCGGTGTTGCAGATGTGCATACCGATACCGCCACCGCCTGCCGTACTCTTCAAGATAACGGGATAACCGATGCGGTTTGCTTCTTCCAGAGCTTCACTAGGGCTGTGGATCAGTCCGGTGCCCGGCAGAAGCGGGACACCGGATTCCGCGGCAATTCTGCGGGCAGAATGTTTCAGGCCGAACAATTTGATTTGTTCCGGGGTGGGTCCGATAAAGGTGATCCCGTTCGCGGCACATTGTTCGGCAAATGATGCATTCTCGCTGAGAAACCCATATCCGGGGTGGATTGCTTCAGCTCCTGTTTGTTTCGCAACCTGAATAATTTTATCCGCATTTAAATAACTCTCTTTGGCAGGACCGTCCCCAATCATCATCGCTTCATCCGCCTGATCGACATGGAGGCTGTCCTGATCCGCTTTAGTATAAACAGCGACCGAAGCGATGCCCATTTTCTGCAAGGTTCGCTCAATACGGCAGGCTATTTCCCCTCTGTTCGCGATCAATACTTTTTCGAACATTGATGGAACCTCCTTGTTCTTTTCAAAGACTATTTATTCCAGACGAGCACCCTTACCGGTGTTGGATTGTAGGCATTGCATGGGTTGTTCAATTGCGGACAATTACTGATCAGCACTGTTGCCGGGACGATGGCTGTCATCTCGACATAACGGCCCGGAGCAGAAATGCCGTCGGCAAAATCAAGATCACCTTCCGGGGTAACCGGGACATTCATGAAAAAATTAATATTCGGTGCGAGATCGCGCTTGGAATAATTGTAATTGCCCTTATACTGTGCCATGTGGTACATAAATGTATCGCGGCAGGCATGCATGTGTATTTTTTCATGTGCATAACGGACTGTGTTGCTTTGAGGTGAACAGGCACCGCCGAGCGTATCGTGCCGCCCGCATGTATCAGCGGTAATTTTCAATAGCGGGTTTCCGGATTCTGCCCGAAGCAGAGTACCTGTTGTTAGATAAATATTATGCTGGCTGTTGATCGTCATTGTGGCGCTGTAATGGTCACGGGGATCCTCAGTACTGAAGAAAGTCGTGTCGACGGCCTGGTTACCTTCGAGATCGACAAGACGGAAAATCTGTCCGGGTTTCAGATCGTACATCCAGCCTTTTCCTGCCGGAATGACTTCATTGTAAATCGCATCTTTTTCCTGAAGTTCACTCTTTGTAATTGTAAGTTCGGACATCTATTGTCGCCTCCGGAGATTTTTATCGAGCTAATGCGTACATATCCCATGTGTTTTCAAAGGCACGCTGGTTTTCCGGGCAGGAGAGGACGCATGGATCCAGCGGCGTGACGGGCGCTGCCGGTAGAACTTCAACACGGATAGGTACAGAGGGATAATTTTCAGCGGGATCAAGGGGATTCGGTGTATTAGACAGGATGAAGAGTGTATCCATTTCGGTCCGGAGTGTCACGGTTGCCTCAAAAGGACAATAGGCCTTAACAAAGGTCATTTTCCCCTGATCATCGCTGGTCACCTTTGAAAAAAAGTTGACTGGTGCAGTCAAATCGCGGGCATCCATACCGTTGCGCATCAGTTCAATTGTAAAGTTCTCCTGACCGCATCGGAGCCAGTCATTGCGCACCTTCTGATAAAGCGACTCTCCGTACTTCTCATCAGTCAGAGCACGTGATGTATAGCCGCTGACCGTATCATGCCAGCCAAGACTGTCCTCAACAATACTGATCATTGCCCGGCCGTTATCGGTCATCAGAATATTACCTTTTGTCAGATGGAAAGTATGCTGTGCCTTTAGCGTGTCAGGCATGTTATAACGCTCCGAATGATCCTGAGCATTATAAAACAGAGCGGACAGATTGGCATCAACACCTAGTGCTGTAAGTCGGACCAGTCGGCCTCTGCGAATGACACCCGACCATTTTTCTCCCTTGTGGAATGTTTTTGTCCAAATGATGTTCATGATGTGGTAACCTCCCTGCAAATTTGATAAATCTCAAGAATCCGGAGCTGCCGTGTAAGAAAGATTTTGTGTATCCCTACCTTAAAACTAGACAGTTAATTTTGAAAATTAGAACTAAATGCAAAAATAAAAAGCCCGGAAGATATCTTATTAAAAGGTATCTCCCGGGCTTTTATCCCTCCGTGTCCACAATAAAATATTGTGCGCTTCCTCTCGGACCAATCAGCCGATCATTTCAGCCTGGAACCCTAGAAAGCATTTTATTCAGTTATCACGGACAGTACATTTGGTTCCGCGGATCACACAAAATCTATTGACAGTATTATCACAAATATGTTTGCAAAAATCAAGTGATTCTGTCTTTTTTAAAAAATTAAATTATTTTATCCAACTTAAGTCTGCTTTAAATCACTGGAAAAAATTTTTCTATTTGGGAAAAAAGCTTACTTTAATCGCATTATTTGCGAAAATTGTTGTTGAAAAGTTAAGAAAAATGGAGATTTTATTGTCAGATTATCTGACCTAAGTGTTGATGTTTTCAGACAATTATCTATACTGAAACTAAGAGTTCATACAAAAAGTCTTCTAGGGTTCCGTTATTGACGTTTAATAAGCCTGGACCGAGAGAAGACGATCCTGTGATCAGGTTTACACGGAGGGAAAAAAGCCCGGGAGAATTTGGATCGTTAAAATTCTCTCCAGGGCTTTTTATTTTTGCTATTTTTTGGAGGTGTTCAAACCGAAAAAATGAAAATTGAATATTGGGTAAAAAAGTTGTTGTTCGGGGCGATGTGCTTGTCCGAAAACGTTTCTGAAGGGAGTTGTCACATATAATATCGGAATATTCCGATCATTAAATACTTTATGCAGTCGGTTCGTCAATCCGTTTGGATGAGGAAGAAACTGGAGCAAGACCTCAAGGTAAAATTAAATTCAGAACAGGTAATATGAAAATCAAAGCTTCCTAAGGGGGAGTGAAAACTTACGATGAAGTCACCAGGGCAGTTGAGCAAAATTTTCAAAATCCGTGAAGACATCCCCAGTAAGTGGTATTGGGCCGGGGCGATTGTCACCTTTGTATTAATCCTGCTCATCTGGGATCTGGTATGCAGGCTCAGCCTGATTCAGAGCATATTCCTGCCGAGTCCGGAATTTGTATTCACAACCTTTATTCAGCTGATATCGACCGGGAGCTACTGGAATGATATCGGCATCAGTATTTACCGTGTGTTTATGGGCTTTCTGCTTGCCGCTGTAATCGGCGTTCCGCTCGGGATCCTGGCCGGCACCTTTAAACTTTCCGATTCGATCATTATTCCACTCAGTGAATTTATCCGCTACATGCCGGCGCCGGCATTTATTCCATTAGTTATGGTATGGGCCGGGATCGGTGAGACTGCCAAGATTCTGATCATCTTTATCGGCAGCTTTTTTCAGCTGGTGATCATGGTGGCCGATGATACGCGAGCCGTCAATAAGGATCTGATCTACGCTGCGTATACACTTGGTGCCAAGCGCTGGAACACCCTGATTAAAGTGATTGTTCCCGCATTAATGCCGAGACTGTTTATCACGTTACGGCTGATCATGGGCTGGGCCTGGACATATCTCGTTGTTGCCGAACTGGTTGCGGCCGACAGCGGACTTGGCTATTCAATCATGAAGGCACAACGGTTTATGAACACGAACATCATCTTTGTCGGAATTCTGGTCATCGGTCTGCTTGGCCTAATTATTGACCGACTCTTTGTTCTATTGGGACGAGTCCTATTTCCCTGGTCCGGAGGTGACCGATAATGGCAGCTGAAGTAGAAAGCATCACAGAGGCGCAACGTGCAATTGATGTCGTGCACCTGACAAAAATATATCATACAACCAAAAAGGAAATTAAAGCGATTGACGATGTGTCGCTTCATGTTGATCCTCATGAGTTTGTCAGCATTGTCGGCCCATCCGGCTGCGGCAAATCGACCCTACTTAAAATTCTGGCAGGGCTGGACGAGCTCACGGAAGGCGAAGCAAAAATCTTTGGTGAAGGGATAACTGGTCCTGGTGAAGATCGTGGAATGGTTTTTCAAGCCTATACTTTGTTTCCCTGGCTGTCGGTCCGGAAAAATATTGAATTCGGCCCCAGATTAAAGAAAATGCCCGTAAAACAGAAAAGGGAAATATCAGATTATTTCCTTAAGATGGTTAACCTTGAGAATTTTGCCAATGCTTATCCCAAAGAGTTGTCCGGTGGTATGAAACAGAGAGTAGCCATTGCACGGGCCCTGGCCAATAATCCAAAAGTGCTACTTATGGATGAACCATTCGGCGCTCTTGATGCGCAGACTCGCTCCGACATGCAGCAACTGTTGCTGCAAATCTGGAAGCGCGAGAAAACCACCATTGTTTTTATTACTCATGACATTGAGGAGGCAATATTTCTGTCACAACGCATCTATATAATGCATTCTCATCCGGGAAGATTGGCCGATGAATTGAACGCTGATCTTGGATTATTTGACGGCAGTGAACTAGTTAAGCCTGCCGAGTTTCTAAAATTGAAGGATTACATTGTATCACTTCTGAAAAAATAACAGAGTACGGGGGAGATCAGAAATGAAACATTCCAGATGGATTAAGATATTCAGTATACTTATGGCGTGTCTGCTGGCTCTGTCACTGACGGCCTGCGGTGCCTCATCAGCAAACAGCAGCTCAACTTCCGGGTCTTCATCATCCTCTTCAAAAACGCCAATTAAAATTGCTTTAAGCCCTCTTCCCAGCTGGTATTTCTGGTATCTTGTCCGTGATAAAGGATTCTTCAAGAAGCATCATGTTAATGTCAAACTCGTGTATTTCCCGACATACAGTGATTCCATTTCAGCGCTGAATGCGGGTAAAGTAGATGGGAACAGTGAAGCACTGATCGACTGTATCTCCCCTCTGTCAAAGGGTGTGCCGATCAAATCGGTTTTTGCGACCGACTATTCAGCCGGTGGTGATGGCATTGTTGCCAAACCGGGTATCAAATCTGTCAAAGACCTTAAAGGGAAGAAAGTAGCAACCGAAGTCGGAACCATTGAACACTTCTTCCTGCTTACTTTGCTTAAAGATAACGGGATGACTGAAAAAGATATTCATCTGACAAATATGACCGTGCAGGATTCCGGTAACGCATTTATTGCCGGTAAACTTGATGCGGCGGCGCTCTGGGAACCTTCTCTGACTGAGGCACAAACCAAGGGTCATGGAACAAAGATTGCCTCATCAAAGAGTTATCCTGGACTGATTCCAGACATGCTGGTCATGAACAGCAATGTTATGAAGAATAGACCTCAGGATGTGAAAAACATTGCTGATGCCTGGTTTGATGCGATGAATTATTACAAAGCACATCCGCAGGAATCGATTAAAATTGTGGCTAAGGATGCAGGTATTACGCCCGCTGAACTCAAACAGGGCATTGACGGATTCCACCTCCTGTCGGTTGATGCAAATAAGCAATACTATAAAAAAGGAAATACATTTAAATCATTTTATTACAGCGCGGAACAAAACGGTAAATTTCTAAAGAATCTTGGTTACATTCAGCAAGTGCCAAGTTTCAACAGTTTCTTGAGCAGTCCTTATATTAAATAATCAAGTCTACACTGAGTAAAAGCCCATGCCGCGTTTTTTGGAAGTGGCATGGGTTTCTCATGTTTACAACGCACCGGGTCATAACGATGATGGTTTGTTCACAATAATTGAGCCATTTGGACTAATGCTCTCCGGAGACTATTTGTGTGATGTCGAACCCTTTGGAAAAGATAGATCAGTTGATTGAAGATTATTCATTTCAGACACTAATGAAAAAAATGAACAGCGAAATAGGGTATTACTGAAGAAAGAAATGGGACTCTGACCGGACGGGTACCGTGATAGAGGATCAGGGCGCCGCTTTCCAGATCATCGGCTGTCTGAAATTCGGCGGGCTTTCTACAATAAATGTGCTTGTCACGTGCCGTGGATTTTGTATAATGAGTGTGAAATCGTCAATATCAGGAGAGTGGTAGAGATGGAAAACTATGATGCCGTACTCGACTTTTTTGAGAAAGCTGCCGAACCGGCAAATACGGGCAGGATTGCTGAAGCCACAGGGATTGACAAAAAAGAAGTCAGCAAGGTCATGAACAAATTAAAGAAGGAAGAGAAGATTGTCTCACCGAAGCGCTGCTACTGGGAACTGAAGAAATAACGTGCCGGCGGAACCAATTCGATGCACTCTTTATCGGGCCCGGAGAGCGCTGCATCCCTGGCTCGTTTTCCTATCTGAAGTGGTCAGGCATCAAGATCCGGACGCCAGATGCAGCGGGCATTTTTACCGGGAATCTGTTTCGCTTTATATAATGCTTTGTCGGCTGCTGCAAAAAGTTCATGCGAAAAAAAGGCACGGATGATACGCGCGTAGATTCCGGCACAGGCAGTGACTTTCACCGGTTGCTAATGATCGGTATAAAAGACGAAATAAGCCGAACTGACGACATAGTGGATATAGACAAGGTTGGCGCAGATACATAGAGAAGCTGTAATAATGGTAAGTGCCTGCATCTGCAGCAAACGCTTCCGCATAAAATATTCAGTCAGAATCGTTGCGGCGACTAAGATGGTGCCATTGATCATCGTTGGCGTGAACAGATACTCGACCAGGTAGTTTGCTGCCGAATCGCCGGGGGCAAAACTGTTCATGGATTTTTTAAACAGAAAGACCGCAAACTCGGTTGACATAATGACTAAGAGGCATAACCGGAGATACTTATACAGTGACCGGCTCCATCCCGATAAGTCCATGACTTTCTCATATTTCAGATGCCACAAAGGCATTCCCCCTCTCAGCGCCATGGGGTTCGTTCAGTCTCCACAAATCAGTTTCCAAAAGCAACCAGGTAAAATTATTATCGTGAAAAATGTCATATATTTCAACCTGACATGAATGGTTTGATGAATATTCTGCCAAGTATCTTACTGGTATTTCTTTTTCTAAAAGCTCTATAATTACTTTGTGACAGATACGTGAATTTTTTATGAAGAAGGGGTACAAGAATGGATACGCAGGCAAAAAAGACCGCTTTACGCGGCATTACTTATGGTTTATATCTTGTAGGCACAAAAGATGACAGCGGGGTGAACGCGTTTGCGGGCAATTGGCTGACACAGACATCGTTTGAACCGCCGCTGGTTGCTCTGGCTGTCAAAGCCGGAACCCGTTCGCAGAAACAGATTGCAGCAAGCCGCGTTTTTAGTGTCAATGTGCTGGAAGCCGGACAGAAAGATATGGTCACGGCCTTTTTCCGGGCACTCGAACCGGAAGGCAATAAGCTTGCCGGGTACGAATTTGCGACCGGGACAACCGGCTGTCCGCTTTTTAAGGATGCGCTCAGTTATTTTGAGTGCGAGGTCATTGATCAGGTTGAAAAAGGGGATCATTTTACCTATATCGGCAAAGTGATTGATGCCGGTGTACATCGTAAGGGCGATCCGCTGACGATGAAGGAGACAGGTTTTTATTATGGCGGCTGAAATTCGCGAAGGCCGATAAATGAAGCGCGAAGACCGAAAACATCACGCTGAAGACCGAAAACAGCAGCCTGAAGACCGAAAACATCACGCTGAAGACCGAAAACAGCAGCCTGAAGACCGAAAACATCCCGCTGTAGACCGAAAGACCCCGCATGAAATGGATTCAATCGCCAAAAGATTCGCATTTTTGGTGCGCACCGAATTGATTTTTGTTTTAAAATGAAAGAAATAACAGCTGAGATGGGGGAAAAGCATGTACAGCTTTAAAAATGATTATAGTGAAGGCGCGCACCCCGCTATACTTGAAGCATTGATGAGAACCAATCTGGAGCAGGAAGAAGGATACGGGGAAGACCGCTATTCCCTGGAAGCAGCCGATCTGATCCGGCAGAGAATCGCGCGTCCTGATGCGGCCGTTCATTTCCTCACCGGCGGGACGCAAGTGAACATGACGGCGATTTCTTCATTCCTGCGTCCGCACGAAGCAGCGATTGCGGCGAAAACGGGACATATCAATGTACATGAGACCGGCGCGATCGAAGCAACGGGACACAAAGTTGTTGTGGCGGATTCGGATGGGGACGGTAAACTGACGCCGGAATCGATTCAGCAGGTGCTCGACGCCCATCCGGATGAGCATATGGTCAAACCGAAGCTGGTCTACATCTCCGATACCACGGAAGTCGGGGCCATCTATACAAAGAGTGAACTGGAGCGATTGAAGACTTTTTGCGATGCCCATCAGCTGTATCTGTATCTGGATGGTGCCCGCCTTGGTTCGGCCCTGACCGCCGAGGGAAATGATCTGGTGCTGAGCGATCTGCCGAAACTGACGGATGCCTTTTATATCGGGGGAACGAAGAATGGTGCCCTGATCGGTGAAGCACTGGTCATCGTACGTGATTCACTCAAGGAAGATTTCCGCTATTTGATCAAGCAGAGAGGGGCCATGCTTGCCAAAGGGCGGGTCACCGGAATACAGTTTCTGGAACTGTTGAAGGGAAACCTGTATTTTGACCTTGCGTCACATGCCAACCGTATGGCAGACAAGCTTCGGGAAGGGTTAACTGCTCAGGGCTTCCGTTTTCTGACCCATTCGCCATCCAACCAGATCTTTCCTGTTCTTCCGAATGCGCTGATCGACGCATTGCTTCATCAATATGCTTTCCTGACCTGGTCGAAGGTAGATGCGCAGCATACATCGGTCCGGCTGGTGACTTCGTGGGCGACCAGGGAAGCTGCGGTCGACGGATTTCTCGTTGACGTTGCGGAAAACCTGAAGAGCAGTGTCCGGTAATCAGAATATGAGTTAAAAGGAAAAAGCCGGTCTCCCCAACGAGAACGGCTTTTTTTGGGTAAAAGGCACAGGGCATGACAAAAATAACAGCTCATCAATTCAGGCGGGTTAAACGTGAGTGATCCGGTCAGCATGTTCATAAGCGGCCTGAGTCTTCGGATCAAAGCAGACCATGGTGACCTTCCCGACCTTTTTCGCGTGTTTCAGGAATGAACGAATCGTCCGGACGGCAATGGCGGCCGCCTGATCAAGGGGATAATGATACACTCCGGTACTGATTGAAGGGAAGGCGACGCTCCGGCATCCGTGCGCTTCGGCCAGTGCCAGACTGTTCCGATAACTGTTTCTGAGCAGATCCTGTTCATGATGCGTGCCGCCGTTCCAGATCGGACCGGGCGTATGAATGACGTACTTTGCCGGCAGATGGTAGCCTTCTGTAATTTTGGCTTCACCCGTGGCGCAGCCGTGCAGTTTGCGGCACTCTGCAAGCAATTCCGGTCCGGCAGCCCGGTGGATGGCGCCGTCCACACCGCCGCCGCCAAGCAATGTGGTGTTGGCGGCATTGACGATTGCGTCTGCCTGAATTTTTGTAATGTCACCTGAAACAATCTCAAATGATTTCAACTTAAGTAACCTCCGCGGATCCAGATTCGACTCTATTATAGCCCTGTCTGTGAAAAAGAGCTGCTGTTTCACCACATCGACAAGTGAAGCAGCAGCTCTTCGAATATACCTTCTGAAAATCAGGAGATTACATCTTTCGCTCCAGTAGAGAACGCGACAGCCGGTTCAGGACCTTTTTATAACCCCCGCTCGGGAGCGCGTCCATTTCTTTCAGCGCTTTACGTGTATATTTTCGCGCAAGATCCATCGCTTTTTCAATGCCGTGATTCCGGGCAATGGCCTCCTGAACGGCAGTCAGATCGTTCTCAGTCAGGTTCCCCTTCTTGTCGAGAAGCGGGCGGAAAAACTCGGGTTCGGCCATCATCGCAATCCGAACCGGCAATGTATAAATCCCGCTTCGGAAGTCGTTCATAACCGGCTTTCCCAGCACATTTTGCGTTCCCTGATAATCCAGTATATCATCAATGATCTGGAAGGCCATGCCGATATCATGCCCCATATTCCAGGCGTGAGATGCATCGCTCTGGCTGCTCTTCCCGACCCCGGCCCCGGCATAGCAGCTGATCGCAAACAGCTGGGCCGTCTTCCCGGAAATCTGCGACAGATAATGCTTCACTGAAGCCGGTGTCCGATATTGGGCGTGAAGCTGTTCGAGTTCCCCGGCCAGTATTTTATCCGCTTCTATTTGCTTGAAACTCAGGCGGGGAACCGACGATTCGGATGCGTAGGGTCCGAGAATGGAGAATGTCAGACTGAACAAATAGTCTCCGGCGTAAATCGCCACTTTATTTCCATATTCCGCGTTAAACGTCTTCTGTCCGTGCCGCGTGTCCGACTGATCGATCACATCGTCGTGAATCAGTGTGGCCATATGCAGGCACTGGACTGCCGCGGCGGCCGCTATCGCCCGCTCTTTATCAGGTTCGGGACCGATCTCCGAGCAGAGTATGGTGTATGCGGGACGAAGCATCTTTCCGGACGTGTTGATGTACTTTCTGATTCTCTGTTCAATCGCCTGGTCGTGGATCCGGATATGGGATTCAATCACCTGGAGCACGCGGATCAGATCTTCTTTTAGCTCCGGATAGGCATCCCACATCGGGTGTACGCGCATCTGCTTCCCCTCCTTTCTCTTGGTTGTCAGTGTTCGGTTTCCTGTAAATATTTATAGTATTGCAGCTTTTCTACATGAGTGAGCAGGTAGTTAGCCATGATTCCTGTTGCCAGGCCGGCAAGGATACCCACAAGGGAAAGTATCGGCAGATAAAGCATCACGGTCCAGGTCTGCGCAATCCAGCTGGCGACAATCAACTGGCCGACATTATGCAGAATCGCGCCGGCAGCGCTGACGCCGATCAGGCTGACACGCCGCGGCCCGAGCTTTTTTACCAGCCACATTCCGGTGAAGCTCAGGATCATTCCGGAAGCACTATACATAAACGTCGACATCGTACCGCTCAGCAGAGAGGCAAGAATCAGCCGGATGGCAATGACTTTGGCCGTATCTCTGGTCGTCAGAGTATACAGTGCCATGCAGGTGATAATGTTGGCCAGCCCCAGTTTGGCACCGGGTGCGACAGGAAACGGGAACGGGATTGCCTGTTCCAGCAGGCTGATAACCACTGCCTGAGCAGCGAGTAATGCAATATAAGCCGTCTGCTGATTTTTTGTCAACGTGCCCATCTCCTGAATCTTATCCATTCACGAACTGACAATAACCGGAGCTTCGGATCTGTCGGCCCGGTGTATCTCGATCACCACTCTGTGGGGCAGACAGACAATGGTTTGCCCGGGTTCAGAGATATATCCGGTCCGCACGCAGATCTGATCCGGACAATTTGCTTTTTTAATACGGATCCGGTTCTTGTTTACTTCAATGGTATTGTAGTCGCCGCTCTTCGTATAGACCGTAAATTCCTCGGTTTTTGTATTGCCGGTCAGCACGACCTGCCGGATCTGCTTGTTGTTGAGGCTGACAACGGCGATCAGTCGTGAGGAAGCATTCCCTGCTTCCCGTGCATGGACATAGCTGAACATTCCGACCGGAAGGAAGGAGATCAGAACCAGGACGCAGACGATAATAATATCCCATGGCCGGATCATTTTAAGATAGCGGGCCAATTGTCGTCCCCTCCTTCAGTGTTAGATGCATCTCAGTAAAGCTGATTATTTTTCATCTTTATAGACCGATTTTGAACGACCGTACCAGAGCCGCCCGAACCACTTCTGAAGCAGCGGAACGACCCAGTAGTCGAAGCCGACAGTACGTCCGGCGCCGTTCAGCAGGGCGATCGATGCAGGAAATACCCAGACGTCGCCCCAGCCAAGCATAGCTGTGAAGAAAAACATAACGATGAATCCGGCACTCGCCGCACTGCACAGCCAGGTGAACAGACCGAACATGATTGCCAGGCCGATACCCAGTTCGATAAAAAGCATCAGGCGCTGCATGAACACGGCAAATCCTGCGTTCGGCAGCAGAATTCTCATGATCCACTCAAACCATCCGGGCATTTTATGAAGAATCGGTGTTCCGAACTGCGAGGCTGCGGAGGCTGTATCTCCGGCAGACTGACTGGCACCGGACGTTGCTGTCTGCAGCCAGCTGAAAGGCATTTTGACGGAATTACCGACGAACCAGGAATCCTTGCCGATTCCGCGGAACAGCATATAGACATTGGACCAGCTCGACGTGGCTTTATCCCAGACGCTCGCCCCCCAAATCTTCGAAAAAGCCTCCACAAGCCAGAAAGCGCCGACGAAAACACGCAGCGGTAGAGACCAGAGCACGTTTCCGTAACGCGACGGCAGATCACGGAAAATATTCCGCTTGTCTCTGGTGTGGAAAAATTCGTGCATCACATACTGGAAAAGATAATAGCCGCTTCTGATCGTGAAAAGATAGAACAGGTTCACCATATGTTTCATAAAGTTGGCAAAAAAGCCGCTGAGATGCATGCCTTTAATATTGGCGACCCCGTAGCGTGCGCCGATCGACACCATCACACCGTGATAGTTCCCTTTGAAAGCCGTTTTCTCACCGCCGCTGATCGCCGCAATAATATTGTTTGCCGCAGTGCCGGCGGTCTGTTCGGCTGCTTCGACGATCTGCGGCGTCGGTTTGCCGCCGTCCTCATAATAGGAGAGATCGCCGACAACGTATATATTTTCCTGCCCTTCGGCTTCCATATATTCATTGACTTTCAGACGTCCGGCGCGGGCGGATGCCAGACCGAACGCTTTGGCATCCGAATTGGCCCGGACACCGGCCGTCCAGATTAACGTGTACGTCGGCAGTTCCTGTCCGGACTTCAGGACAATACGGTCGTTTTTTACTTCAACGATCGGGGAACTCTTAAGAATCTGAATACCCTTCCGTACCATATAGCCCTCGGCTTTGTTCGCGTCTTTCCGGTCAAGCATGTTTAGAATAGTAGGAACTGCCTCAACCAGATACAGCGAAATTTCATCCTCATTCAGTCTGTTAACTCTTGCCAGCCGCCGCTTCCATTCGAGCAGTTCGCCGATCATTTCCACGCCGGTGAAGCCTGATCCGCAAATCGCAAACGTCAGCATGGCCCGCCGCTTCTCCGGATCAAGTTCGGCAGCACCTTCCCGGACCATCCGTTCAATGTGCGTCCGCAGGGTTACCGCATCCTCCCACGACAGAAGGGTGAAACCGTGTTCCCTGACACCGGGTGTGCCGAAATCATTCGGTTCTCCGCCGATGCCGAGAATCAGATAATCATATGAAAATTTTCCGGATTCCGTGATGACTGTTTTCTGTTCCCGGTCAATCTGTGTCACTTTGTCCGTCACCAGCCGGACCTTGGAGCGGCCGAACAGTTTGTGCAGATCAAACCGAATGGCATCCGGCTCAACCCGATGTGTGGCGACCTCATGAAGCTCAGTCATCATCGTGCTGTATGAATGTTTATCAATTAGCGTGATGGTGACGGAATCATCTTTCTTGTATTTTTTTGCCAGCTTTTTTGCAGCGTGAACACCGGCAAATCCGGCACCGATAATCACAATGTTTTTATCAGCCATAACTTTTGCCTCCCCATCGATGTAATCAAACGCTTACACAAATAATGTATAAACCACTTAATAAGGCTGAAAGAGTAGGAAAATTAAAGATTGTGAAATTATGAACAATACCCGAATCAAATATAGCACCACAGACTGCAGAGTGTCTAGATGAATCAGGGAATCAGTTTCAGACTTTGAGATATTGTTCACAATATGGTTACAAACATGAAACGTTTTCAGTGCTATGATGTGTATGTAGAAGGTGTGAATGAATTCACAAAATGGGACACAGATAAAGGGGGAAGCTTCAACGATGAACATGAAAAAATTTGCTCTCGTCATGACCATCTTATTCACCATGATTCTTGCTTCATGTGCCGCCGGTTCGGGATCCGGATCAAGCAGTAAAGCGGCCGGTTCGTCCAGTTCGAGCAGCTCAAGCGCAGCCAGCAGCAGCTCAACTGCAAACGCTTCAACAAAGGTTGCCGGCGGCGCACTCAAGGACGGAACGTATACATTAAAGGAGACCGGCTTTGATACGCACGGCTGGAAGGTTCAATTCTCGATCACGGTTGCAAACGGCAAGATCACTAAATCAGATTATAACTACGTCAATAAGCAGGGCCAGCTGAAGTCGAAAAACGCCGCTTATGAAAAAGCCATGAAGGCGAAATCGGGCGTCGGACCGAAGGAATACATCCCGAAACTGAATCAGGCTCTGGTTGCCGCACAGGATGCAAAACAGGTTGCCGTCGTCTCCGGCGCAACCGAATCGTCGAGCACCTTCATCAACTATGCACAGCAATTAATTCAGGCGGCACAGAAGGGTGACACGTCACCGATCACCGTCAATGCGGAAGGCAAACTGAAAGACGGCCTTTATAAATTAGCTGAAAAGAATTTCGACAGCCACGGCTGGAAGCAGTACATCAATATGACGGTCGAGGGCGGCAAAATCACCAAAGTAGACTATAACTTCCTTGACAAAAACGGCAAGAAGAAATCAGAAAATGCGGCTTATGAAAAAGCCATGAAGGCGAAATCGGGCGTCGGACCGAAAGAATATATTCCGGCTCTCGAAAAATCCCTGGTCAAGAGTCAGAATGCAGCCGGTGTAGCGGCGGTTTCCGGCGCGACAGAATCGACCGAAGCATTTAAAGCTTATGCGGCACAGCTGATCAACGCAGCGCAGAAGGGCGATACAACTCCGATTGAAGTGGATAACCTCGTCTTCAAGGAAAAATAATCGTCTGTGAACAAAGATGATCCTCGCATAAAGACTTTAGGGCTTTGCCGGCTCTAAAGTCTTTATTGTCATCAGCGCCACTTGAGGTTAACTCATAATTAGAAGAACTGCGTTGGCTGTCAGCCGACACACTGAAGAAGGGCTGATTCCTATGAAAAAGAACATCATGATTCTGCTGCTGAGCATGGCACTGATTCTAACCGGCTGTCAGCCGAAAGCTCAGACTGTAAAACCGGTGATCAACAGTGATCCGGCGAGTCAGACAGTCTACCTGATGGGGACCATCAATACCATCAGAATTTATGATAAAGGCAAAGCAGACGTGCTCAAACCGGTGATTCAGCGCCTGAGAGATCTTGCCGGTGCGGTGACTGTGGAAGATAAGTCGAACCGGTCGGATATCGACCGGGTAAACGCCAATGCCGGAATCCGTCCAGTAAAGGTTTCCAAAGATATTTATCACATGATCCAGCTGGGCAAAGGCTATGCAAAGATGTCGGACGGTTACTTCGACATCACCATCGGTCCGATGACCAAGCTCTGGCACATCGGTTTCCCGGATGCCCGCAAACCGTCGCAGAAGGAAATCAACCAGACACTGCCGCTGATCGGTTATAAAAAAATGATTCTGAATGATCAGAAGCAGACGGTGTTTCTGAAACAAAAGGGAATGCGCCTTGACCTGGGCGGCATTGCCAAAGGCTTTATCACCGATGAACTGGTTAAAGTTCTGGATCGCTATCATGTTCATTCCGCGATCGTTGATCTGGGCGGGAACATTTATGTAAAAGGGATGAGTCCGACTGATCAGGAATGGGGCGTCGGCATTCAGAACCCGTTCCTGCCGCGCGGAGATATCGTCGGTAAAATCAATGAGACGAATAAATCGATTGTTACAGCCGGTATCTATGAACGGTATCTTAAAGTCGACGGCAAGGTCTATCAGCATATTCTGAATCCGTTCACCGGTTATTCGCTGGATAATGATATTGCCGGTGTTTCCGTCATTACAAAGAAGTCTGTCGACGGCGATGCATTGTCGAATGTCCTGTTCGTCGGCGGTGTTAAAGGCGGATTCCGTTTAGCAGAGAAACTGAAAGGCGTGGATGCGATTTTTGTCACCAAAGGCAGAAAAGTATACGTGACTTCCGGGCTTAAAAAGAATTTTGAACTGACGGACAAATCGTTTCATCTGATGCCTAATGCGCCAGGTAAATAAAAGACGGAGAGAGAAGAGGCGTTTTTCATGTCACTGGAAGCGTTTCTGAAACTGGTTCAATTCCGGACGAAACTGACCAGCCTGTTTCCTTTTCTCATCGGATGCCTGTTTGCCTATTATCGGTTTCATGCTTTTCAGCCGGTTAATATATTGATCTTCTTCAGTTCAATGCTGCTGTTCGACCTGGCGGCTACGGCGATCAATAATTATATGGATTACCGAAAAGCGACAAGTGACGAGTACCGGCGCCGGGAGAACATCATCGGACAGGAGAACATCCCCGAAGGACGGGTCGTCTTCATGATCATCAGTTTTGTCGCGGTGGCGACCGCTCTCGGCATCTGGCTGGTGGTGCGAACCGATCTGGTTGTCCTGCTGGCCGGTATGGTGTGCTTCGCCATCGGAATCCTGTATTCGTTCGGACCCATCCCGCTTTCGCGGATGCCGCTTGGCGAAATCGTTTCAGGAGTGACCGAAGGATTTGGCGTTCTGTTTCTGACGGTCTATGCCAATGCTTTTGATAAAGGCATTGCCAACCTAATCTGGCAAGGATGGATCGTGATCATTAAAGCGGACATCTGGCCGCTGTTTGAAATTGGTCTCGTTTCTGTGCCGTGCATGTTCTCGATCGCTAATGTCATGCTGGCGAATAATATCTGCGATTTGGACGACGACATTAAGAACAAGCGGTTTACCCTGGTTTATTATATTGGAAAAAAGTATGCACTCTGGCTGTTCGACAGTCTGTATGCAGCTTCGTTCGCCGCCATATTGTTCGCTGTTCTGCTGCACATTTTACCGCCGGCCCTGCTCCTGACCGTGCTTACGGTCATTCCGGTCTACAAACTGGTCCGGCAATTTAACCGGGTACAGAGCAAATCAAATACATTTGTCGTGGCTTTGAAAAGTATGGTGCTGATGAATTCTTCCGTTGTCCTTTTACTGCTTGTGGCTGTGATCTTCTGAACTGGAGGCGTGATGCATGTCGTTTGGGGCATTTCTGAACCTGGTTGAGATCCGGACGAAACTGGCCAGCCTGTTTCCGTTTCTCATCGGATGCCTGTTCGTTTCCTATCGGTATCATACTTTTAATCTGCTCAATACGTTGATTTTCTTTGCTTCTATGCTTTTATTTGACATGGCAACAACCGCCATCAATAATTATATGGATTACCGAAAAGCGACAAGCGACGAGTACCGGCGCCGGGAGAATATCATCAGCCGGCAGAACATCCCGGAAGGATTGGTCGTTTTCACGATCATCAGCCTCGTTGCCATCGCGACGGTCCTGGGCATCTCGCTGGTGGTACGAACCGATCTGGTCGTTCTGCTTGCCGGCATGGTGTGTTTTGCCATCGGGATCCTGTATTCATTCGGTCCGATCCCGCTTTCGCGGATGCCGCTCGGCGAACTGTTCTCAGGCGTCACGATGGGACTCGGCATTCTGTTTCTGACTGTCTATGCGAACGCTTATGATGAGGGCATTGTCAATCTTATCTGGCAGGGGCGGATCGTTGTGCTGCGGGCGGACATTCTGCATCTGGTTGAAATCGTTCTGGTGTCGCTGCCTTGCGTGTTCACCATTGCCAACCTGATGCTGGCCAATAATATCTGCGATCTCGACGACGATATTAAGAACAACCGCTTTACCCTGGTTTACTATATTGGAAAAAAGTATGCGCTCTGGCTGTTTGACGGTCTGTATGCCGGCTCTTTTGCCGCCATTCTGATTGCCGTTCTGCTGAGAATCCTGCCGCCGGTTCTGCTGCTGGCTGTTCTGATCATCTTGCCGGTCTATAAGCTGGTGCGACAGTTTAACGTGATGCAGGTGAAGTCAAAGACATTTGTTGTTGCGGTAAAAAATCTGGTGCTGATCAATGCAGCCATTGCCTTTCTACTGCTGGTTGCCGTAATCTTCTGAACGGGAGTTTTACATCTATGAGTGAACCGATGATTGAGGTCAGAAACCTTTCCTATACGTATCGGGGGCGGGGAGAAAAGTCCGCCCTGTCCTCGGTGACTTTTTCTGTTTCGCGCGGGGAATGGCTTGCGGTGATCGGCAGAAACGGAGCGGGCAAGTCGACGCTTGCCGGGCTCCTGGTCGGTCTGCTGAAACCGCAGTCAGGATCCATACGTATTAACGGGCAGATGCTTGATGAAACATCCGAATGGGCGCTTCGCCGCCATATGGGCATCGTTTTTCAAAACCCGGACAACCAGTTTATCGGTACGACGGTGGAAGACGACGTGGCGTTTGGCCTGGAAAATGAGAACATGCCGGTGGCGCAGATGAAAGTGCGGGTGGCCGAAGCACTGAAGCTGGTCGGTCTGTCCGGCCTTCGTCAGGCCGACCCCTCCCGACTTTCCGGCGGTCAGAAACAGCGTGTGGCGATTGCCGGCATTCTTGCGCTGCGGCCGGACATCCTGATCCTCGACGAAGCCTTCGTGATGCTCGATCCGAAAAGCCGACGCGATCTGCTCAGCACATTGCGCCGGCTCGCCGAAGCGACGCATCTGACCATTCTGTCGATCACCCATGATATGGATGAGGCGGCGGCAAGCAACCGGATTCTGGTGATGCAGGATGGTAAAATTGTCAACGACGGAACGCCCGGGCAGATCTTCAGCACAGAGAAGGATCTTGGGGCACCGTTCAGTGAGCGCCTGAGACGGATCCTGCTGGCAAAAGGGCGCCGGGCGCCGGATCAGTATATGACGGAAGAAGAAATGGTCGACTGGTTATGGAAATAAAGTTAAGTGGTGTTACTGCAGATTACCAGATTGGGCCGATTCGCAGCCCGCTGGTGCTGGATCATATCAATCTGACGGTTGCTTCCGGTTCGTTCACGGCCGTGGTCGGCCCGACCGGGGCAGGGAAATCGAGTCTGATGAAAGTACTGAATGGGCTCATCCTTCCGGAAGAAGGTCAGGCCGTAATCGGTCAGCTTGTTGTCCGGAAGGGCGCCGATAAGAAAACCTTAAAAGCGGTCCGCAAAAGAGTCGGGTTGGTCTTTCAGTTCCCGGAGTCGCAGATTTTTGCGGAAACAGTCGAGAAGGACATCTGTTTCGGTCCGCTGAATTTCGGCGCAACTGCTGAAGAAGCATGCACCATTGCCGCAGATGTGATCGGTCAGGTGGGGCTTGACCGCACGTTTCTCAGCAAATCCCCCTTCTCCCTGTCGGGGGGCCAGAAACGGCGCGTCGCCATCGCCGGAATACTGGCCTGCCGTCCGGACATTTTGCTGCTGGATGAACCTTGCGCGGGACTCGATCCTGACGGGCAGAGCGAGATTCTCAATCTGCTGACCCGATGGAATCGTGATTACGGCATGACCATTGTGCTGGTGACCCATGACATGGATCGTGTGGCGCGGTATGCGCAGCAGGCGGTCGTACTTGTCAAAGGTAAAATTGTGTTTCACGATTCGGTGCGCCGGCTGTTTACGGACCCGGCACGATTGAAGGATTGGGATCTGGATCTTCCGGAGGCCAGGCGATTTCAGCTGAAACTGGAGAAGCACTCCGGAGTGGCACTGCCGGGCGTCTGCCTGACCGAAGAAGAGCTGGCCGAAGCACTGATTAAGGTGGGACGGGTATGAACAAACTGATTCTTGGCCGGTACTTTCCCGGTAATTCGCTGATTCATCATCTGGATCCGCGGGCGAAACTGGTCGCTGCGATTGCCTTCATTCTGATTGCTTTTCTGGCGGGGAATGTTCCAGGCCTGGTTCTTCTTTGGCTGTTCACATTCCTTGCCATGGCGCTCTCCGGTGTCGGTTTCCGGATCTACCTTCGCGGCGTCCGGCCGCTGATCTGGCTGATTCTGTTCACGGTGCTCCTGCAGATTCTGTTTATTTCCGGAGGGAGAACATATGTCGAATGGGGTCCATTTACTGTGTCCTCCTTCGGCATTGAGACGGCCGTCTTCATTTTTTCCCGGTTCGTGACGATTATCTTCTTTACTACCGTCGTGACACTGACGACCAGGCCGGTCGATCTGACGGACGGCCTGACTTTTCTGATGCGTCCGCTCCGTTTATTTCACGTTCCGGTCGACGAACTGTCGATGATGGTATCGATTGCCCTGCGCTTTATTCCTAATCTGCTTGACGAGACGCAGAAGATCATGGATGCGCAGCGGGCACGTGGTGCGGTGTTCGGCGAAGGATCTCTGTTCCATCAGATGAAGGTACTCGTTCCAATCTTTCTTCCGCTGTTTGCCAGCTCACTGAACCGCGGCGAAGAACTGGCGAATGTCATGGATGTCCGCGGTTATCGCGCCGAAGCCAGAAGGTCGTCATTCCGCCAGCTGCACTGGCGGGGCCGGGATACGATCAGTATGCTTGCACTCCTGGCCCTTGCAGCCGGACTTGCGGCGCTGAATCTTCTGGCTTAAGTTAAGGCCCTGTTAAGATTGTCTGTTGTTTTTCGCTGCAGACGCTCGCTTTTCCCGCAGGAGTCTCGCATCTTCCGCTCAAAACAACACAGTATAAAACAACAGTGAACGTGAATTGAGCCTAAGTTAAAGGAGAGAAACGTCTGGACCGAATAAAGGGGCATGAACGCGGTCGCTCCGGCGAATAGTTATTCTGCCGGAAAGTCTGACTTCATTTTTATTGCGGAGGAACATGAATGAGCGGATTGATGAACCTTCTGAATACATACGGTTATCCGACATTGTTTTTCGCGCTGATGCTCGAACTGATCTGTATTCCGATTCCCAACGAAGCGTTGATGAGCTATGTCGGTATTTTATCGTTTCACGGAAAAATGAATTATCTCTTGTCTGTCCTAACCGCGGGAGGCGGAGGCATAGCAGGGGTGTCGATTTCTTACTGGATCGGCTATAAACTTGGCGCCCCTTTTTTTAAAAAGTACGGGAAGTTTATCCACATGGGCCCGGAAAAGATGGAGAAGGTCTCCCGCTGGTACAGTAAATATGGAAAAGTACTGCTGATCTTCTCCTACTATGTCCCCGGAATCCGGCACATCGCCAGTATCATTTCCGGTGTGATCCGCCTTCCGTTCCGTTCATTTGCGTTGTATTCTTATATCGGCGTCTTTCTGTGGACCAGCACGTTCATCTCATTGGGCTATGTACTCGGCCCGCAATGGGACAAGTATCAGGGGCAGATCAAAAAGTGGCTGGTGCTGGCGATGGTCCTTATTGCGCTCGGCGTCGTCTGCTACCTGGTCATCAAGGCCAACTGGCCGTTTATCAAGAAATCGGCGCTGCTGATTTTTCAATCATTCTTCAAGCGCTACAGAAGTTTTCTCAGAATCAAACTGATCCTGATTCTGCTGCTTGTCTCGTTTGTCGCCCTGTTTACGCTGATGATCGGGATGATCCAGGATTTTGTCAGCAACGATGCCGGCCCGTTCAATGAGGTCACCCGGTCGATTGTTTATTTCTTCTTTAACGACAACTGGAAAGCACTGCTTCAGGATCTTTATAGTCTTTCTTCCTGGCCGCTGCTGGGCCTTATTGCCTTGCTCACCATCATGATCATCCTAGTCAATCATACGGACCAGTGGCTCGAACTGCTTTTCTATGGACTGACGATTGCCGGCGGCTTTCTATTCTCGCTTGGGGTCCGTTGGCTGTTTCACTTCCTGATTGGCAACCGACGGATCAATATGGATTTTCCTGATCAGCACGCATTCCTGATCACACTCTTCTGTGGTCTTTTGCTGATGGCATTAATCCGCCATCAGCACAATTATCTCCTGATGGCCATACTCTTCAGCGTGTTCATTATACTGCTGCTGGCATTCGGTGCCAGCGGGATCTATCTATCGGGACTGAATCCGAATGATCTTCTGGCAGGCTATGTCTTCGGTGCGGTCTGGGGAAGCGGAATGATTCTGCTGCTTGAGCTGTTCCGTTTCCTGTCGCTGATCAAGAACAATGATCAGCCGGTAGGACATGGATGGAAAGGAAGGGTATAAAGAAAGCCGGGCACTGTGTGCTCGGCTTTCTGGTATTCGCTGAAAAATGCTGAGGTATTACAAAATTTTGTTGCCCGCAGCCAAATAAATTTCATACCATTCATTCCGTGTCAAAGTAATATCTGCGCCCTTTGCCGATGCAGTGACCCGTTTCGGATTCGTCGTACCGAGAATGATCTGCATCTCCGCCGGGTGACGCAGGATCCAGGCGACGGCGATGGCGTTATTGCTGACGCCATATTTTGCTGCGATCTCATCAATCTTTTTGTTCAGTTCCGGGAACTTCGGATTGTCGAGAAAAACCCCTTTAAAGAAGCCGTACTGGAACGGCGACCATGCCTGGATCGTGACGTTGTTCAGACGGCAGTAGTCGAGAATGCCGCCGTCACGGACCGCAGCACCGTCAAACGTCGTGTTGACATTAATGCCTTCATCAACCATCCCGGTCGCCATAATACTGAACTGCAGCTGGTTGATTTCAAGCGGCTGACGGACTGTCTTTTTCAGCAATTCCATCTGATACGGATTCTGGTTGCTGACGCCGAAGTGCAGCACCTTGCCTTCATCGTACAGTTTGTCGAAGGCTTCCGCCACTTCTTCCGGTTCCATCAGCGCGTCCGGACGGTGCAGGAGCAGATAGTCGAGATGATCGGTTTGCAGACGTTTCAGACTAGCATTGACTGTTTCAAGCAGATGTTCCTTTGAAAAATTGTAAATGGTATAGTCGTCGCCATGAACGATGCCGCATTTAGTTTGAAGCTTGATTTTGTCCCTCAGCCCCGGATGTGCTGCCAGTACTTTACCGAACAGCGCTTCGCAAGCTCCTTGGCTGTAACAGTCGGCATGATCAAAATAGGTAATGCCGTTTTCCAGATCGGTGTCGATCAGCTTTTCCACAGCACTTTCCGTCATCTCGGAAATCCGCATGCAGCCCTGAACGACTGCAGATGCCGGTTTCTGTTCCGGCCCGATTGCCACTTGTTTCACAAAAATCCCCTCCGTCATGTCAATAAAGAATTTGAAAGCTCTTCCGCAATCAATGATAAGACGGGGGAATTTATTTTTAAAGCAAGACACATTGAGCGAGCAAGGCAGGTCATGCAGTATGTGGCAAATTTGTTAACAAATTTGCCGCCGCCTGCTCATTGTGGCTTTGCTTGCAGCTTATCCTTTTACCTTCGCCAGCCGCAGACTGTTCAGAGTGACGATAATTGTCGCACCGACATCGGCGAAGATGGCCATCCAGAGGGTGAGCCAGCCGGGGAAGATGAGCAGGATCGAGACGAGCTTCAGGCCGAGCGCGAACGATACATTCTGGCGAATCAGCCGCAGCGTCTTACGGCTGAGCTGAATCAGATACGGCAAGCGCGATAATTCGTCACCCATCAGGGCAATGTCGGCAGTTTCCAGCGCCGTATCTGTCCCCGATGCACCCATGGCGATCCCGACCGTTGCCTCGGCCAGTGCCGGAGCATCGTTAATGCCGTCGCCGACCATCCCGATTTTATATAGACTGCCCTGACGTTTTACCCAGGCCAGCTTGTCTTCCGGCAGGAGATCGGCCTGGACTTCCCCGACACCGGCGGATTTGCCGATGACTTCGGCAGTGCTCCGGTTGTCTCCGGTCAGCATAACAGTCTTGATGCCTGACTGATCAAGCTTATTAATCACTGCGGCAGAGGAGCTGCGCAGCCGGTCGGTTACAGCGGCGAGCGCCAGCACCTCTTGCTCATTTCCCAGCAGCATGACGGTTTGGCCTTCCTGCCGGAGTGTATCAATCCGGCGGGTCAGATCCGCGTTCAGGGCAGCGGGAATGATTTCCCGGAACAGCGCCGGACTTCCGGCGTAATAGAGCGTTCCGTCGATTCTTGCCCGGACGCCGCGCCCGGTAAGCGACTGATAGTCGTCAACAGCCGGACCGGATTCATTCGCTCCGCTCTTTTCTGCAAATCGGACAATCGCTGCTGCCAGAGGGTGCTGCGACCCTTTCTCCAGAGCGGTAAAGATCCGCAGTACCGCGTCCCGATCCTCCCCTTTGGCAACACTAAAATCGGTCACTTCAGGTACCCCGCGGGTCAGTGTTCCCGTCTTATCGAATGCGATCAGGTTCAAGGCGCCGATCTGTTCGAGATGAATGCCGCCTTTGATCATGACGCCGTGCTTCGCAGCGTTGCCGATGGCCGTGACAATGGCGACCGGTGTGGAAATGACCAGTGCACATGGACAGCCGACGACGAGCAGAGCCAGTCCACGGTAGATCCAGTCCGTCCATGCCGCGCCGGTGAAAAGCGGCGGCGCGACCGCAACAATGAACGCCGCCACGATGATCACCGGCGTGTAAATCTGGGCAAATCGGTCGATGAGTGTCTGGGCGTGTGCTTTATGTTCCTGGGCTTCTTCAACCAGTCGAATCACCTTTGCCAGGGTTGTATCTCCGCTCCGTTTCGTGACCCGGACTTCAAGCAGGCCGTCTCCATTCAGTGTCCCGGCAAAGACCGTATCGCCCGAGGACTTGGCAGCCGGAACCGGTTCGCCGGTAATAGCCGCTTCGCTGACGGCGGATTGCCCTTTTACAACAACGCCGTCCATCGCCAGTTTCTCACCCGGCCGGACGATCATGACGTCACCGATTTGTACGTCTGAAACGGGCATCATCTGTTCCTGACCATCGCACCGTATAACCGCTTCGTTGGGAGCCATACGGATCAGCGACCGGATCGACTGCCGCGCCGTTTCTCCTGAGAAGCGTTCCATAGTCTCACTGACGGCGAACAGGATGACGACGATGGCACCTTCCTGCCACTTGCCGATGGCCATTGCGCCGATGATCGCCATCGTCATCAAGGCTTCAAAATCAAAATCCAGCCGAATAATATTTTTGATCCCCCCAATGAACAGTTTGTAGCCGCCGATCAGGATCGCGGCGATAAAACCGATGATCGGGATCAGGTTCTGCTCACCGGTGCGGAGCCCGGTGATCCAGCTGGCAATCAGGATCAGTGCGGAAAGATATACCTTAAAATTTTCCCTTTGTTTCCAGAACGGCTCACGGGCGAATTCCTGCTGCGCTTCTTCACGGATTTTCAGATGCTCGAAGGCACCGGCTTTTTCCAGCGCGGCAACGGTGGGGCTCCCGGTCACCCTGATTCTAGCTGCTATGTAGTTCACTTGGGCATCCGTGACCCCCTCGAGACGCCTGACATTTTTTTCAAACGTACGGGCGCATGCCATGCAGTCAAACCCGTCCACATGGTAGGACCGGACCGGCGCTTCAGTCATCGCCGGCCACCACCTTATCCTGGGCAACAGCGAGCTGCATCACTGCTTTGACCGACGGATCGAGAAGCGAATAGAACGCCATTTTTCCTTCCCGGCGATACGTGACCAGGCCCTGGCCGCGCAAAGTGCGCAGATGGTGCGATGCGGTGGCCACGGACGAGCCGATGATATTGGCAACGTCACAGACGCACAGCTCCTTTTCCCGGCAGAGCGCATAGATTACTTTTGTCCTGTTTTCATCAGCCAGTGCCTTGAACAGCTGTACGGCGGCCGAAAGACAGTCTCTGTTCTGACTGATCTGTTCCCGGACCCGACCGACTTTCTCCTCATCGAAACAGTAAATATCACACGTATCTTTTTCGACCATGTCCATCGCCCTTTCATTCAAACAATCATTTGATTATAGTATACTGCTTCCTTTCTATTATTCAAATGATTATTTGAATGAAAGATCACGTGATTATCCCAGGGCTGATAATTCGAATAAAATGTTACGCGCTCGTCGACAGGGACAATAATCCGGAGCCTACGCATTCCATCGCGGCCGGCCTCGATTACCCCGGGGTCGGACCAGAGCACAGCTATCTGAAAGCGAGCGGCCGCGGCGAATATGTGACGGTGACCGGGCAGGAGGCGCTTGAGGCTTTCCAGACATTGTCTAAGGTTGAAGGCATCATCCCGGCTCTGGAAAGCTCGCATGCCGTGGCTTATGCGATCAAGCTTGCCGGAACCTTGCCGGCCGACCAGAGCATCATCGTCAATCTGTCCGGACGCGGCGACAAAGACGTGAAGCAAGTATGCGACATGCTGGAAAAGAAATGATATAATTCTGAAATAAAATAAATAGCCGTGTATCTGGATTCATGAGGATATACGGCTTTTTTATATGGTCTGTACTACGCAAAAGATGGTTCACAATCATAGGATGCGATCTGAAATCGATCACTCGATCTCGGAAGCGCTCCGAAATTTTGTAAACGCTCCGAAAGTGATGAAGCACGCTCCGAAA
>NZ_KB899053.1 GCF_000377985.1 Sporolactobacillus vineae DSM 21990 = SL153 | reverse complement strand
TTTCTTTGTCAGCTTGCCGCTTCATTCCTCACGTATCGCAATACGCTCCGGTACTCGCGCCTTCGCTTCCTCGAACTCCTCGGCCCTTTTTGTCCTCGCCCTTGAACGATCCCTGCGAAAGCCTCAGCTTCCGTTTCTTACATTTTCGTTCATTCGATCCTCAGCAAAATTGAATTGACTAAAAGGGGTTTACCCTTCCAATCACGCTTGGCTTTTATTTAGTTTTCAAGGAACCATTCCTGCCGCATCTCTGAGCGACTTGTCTATTCTACCAACTAAAACGTCTCTTGTCAACAACTAAATAATCCATTGACTCGAAAAACTAATTCTCAACTGGCAGAATACCTTTATTTCAGGACCTCTATGTACAACACAGAGGAACAATCCTCATCGGCAACATTAAAATACTATCAGCATTCCCTTGTTTTGTCAATGCCTGATAGATTTCGGGTTAAGTTTTACACAAATAAGGTTGTTCGCCCCCATTGCCGGAGCTGCATGACTTCTGAGGGATCGGCAAGTGCCCGGCCTCACAGCGGTAATGGCGCGGAGACCAGCCGATCCGTGGAAAACGAGCACCTGCAGCAGAAAAACAACAACCGGGTTTACCAGGCTCAAAAAAAGAACCGTTCTGCTGCAAACGGTTCTTCAAACACATAATGAAAGATTAAATTATTTTTCTTCGTGCGGCTTCATCAGCGGGAAGAGCAGTACATCGCGAATCGATGGCGAATCGGTCAGCAGCATAATCAGACGGTCAATGCCGATGCCAAGTCCTCCGGTCGGCGGCATGCCGTATTCCATCGCTTCCAGGAAGTCCTCATCGATCACTTGAGCTTCATCGTTTCCGGCCTCACGCTCACGCATCTGTTCTTCAAAGCGTTCGCGCTGGTCAATCGGGTCGTTCAGTTCACTGAAGGCATTTGCCTGCTCTCCGCCGGCAATATACAATTCAAAGCGGTCGCTGAAGCGTTGATCATGGGGGTCTTTTTTGGCCAGCGGAGAAATCTCAATCGGATGGCCGAAGATGAACGTCGGCTGGATCAGCGTGTCCTCGACCTTCTGTTCGAAGAATTCATTGACGACATGACCATAGCTCATATTGGCGTCCACTCTCACACCATTATCCTCTGCCAGTTTTCTGGCCTGTTCATCTGTCATTTCCGGCCAGAGATCGACGCCGGTCGCTTCTTTGATCGCATCGACCATATGAATCCTGTGCCATCCCGGCTTCAGGTCAATCGGATTCCCGTCATAAGTGATCTGCGTCGTTCCCAGTACCTTCCTGGTCACGGACACAATCAGGTCCTCTGTCAGGGCCATGATATCCCGGAGATCATCATAGGCGGCATAGAGTTCAAGTAAAGTAAATTCGGGATTATGTTTCGTATCAACGCCTTCGTTACGATAGACTCTCCCGATTTCATAGACCTTTTCAAATCCGCCGATGATCAGACGCTTCAGGTGCAGCTCAATCGCGATCCTCAGATAAAGATCAATGTTCAGCGCATTATGGTGGGTAATAAACGGACGGGCAGCAGCGCCGCCGGGAATCGACTGCATGGTCGGAGTCTCGACTTCAAGATACTGCTGATCATCCAGATAGTCGCGGATGGTCTTCACAATTTTGCTGCGCAGAACAAATGTTTTCCTGACTTCAGGATTGACGATCAGATCAAGGTATCTCTGGCGGTAACGCTGTTCTACATCCTTCAGTCCGTGAAATTTATCAGGCAGCGGTCTCAGCGACTTGGAGAGAATGTTGAATTTCACCACCCGGATCGAAAGTTCGCCCATCCGGGTTTTAAATACCGTTCCCTCAACACCGACAAAATCACCGATGTCAATATGCTTAAAAATCTCATAGGTCTCGTCACCGACGTTGTCTTTACGGACATACAGCTGAATCCTGCCTTCAAAATCCTGAATATCGGCGAAACCTGCCTTGCCTTTGCGCCGCTTAGCCATCAGCCGGCCCGCAGTGACCACATGTACTGCTTTCTCCTCGAGTTCTTCTTCTGTCATCGCACTGTAAAGATCGCGGATTTTTTTGGTATCATGGGTGCGTACGAAACGCCCGCCGAATGGATTGATTCCTTTATCCATCAAGACCCTCAGCTTTTCACGCCTTGCTTCCAGCTGATTGGTCAGATCCACTTCCTGGCTCATGTCATTCCCAACCTCCAGTCAAGAGTTCATCCTTATCCCCGGTCGGAACGATCTGTTGCACACGCTTGTCCGCCCGGGGAAGGACCCCGAACAAAAATTATCCATAAATAAAACTGCCAGTTAAGCACCGGCAGTTTGACATCTATCAAAATTATAGATAAATACAGAAACACTGTCAACTTCGTTCAGACCGCCTCAGCTGCTTCGGATGCCCTGGAGAAATTTCTGAGTATTGAGCGGACTTCATCGGCGCGCTCACAGACATTGATCTTCTTGCGGACCTCGTTGCCGCCGAGAAGGCCTTTCACGTACCATGCCGCATGTTTGCGCATTTCAAGAACAGCCAGGTGCTCTCCCTTCAGCTTGATCAGCTGATCAAAATGAAACAGACAGACATCGGCCTTCTCTTTAGCGGACGGTACCGGACAGAGAATACCGTTTTCCAGATATTTGACAGTTCTGTAGAGCATCCATGGATTTCCAAGTGCCGCCCGGCCAATCATGACACCGTCTGCACCGGTCGTCTCAATCATTCGTTCGGCATCCTGAGGCGTCCGCACATCACCGTTACCGATGACAGGAATCGATACAGACTCTTTGACCTGCCGGATAATATCCCAGTCTGCGTGGCCTTCATACATCTGAACACGAGTCCGGCCATGGACAGCCACCGCCCGGCCGCCGGCAGCTTCGACGGCCTGAGCATTGCGGACGGCATAAATATGGTCGTCGTCCCAGCCCTTGCGCATTTTCACCGTAACTGGCTTATCCACTGCCGAAACCACTGCCGAAACCGTCTCATAAATTTTATCCGGATCCAGCAGCCATCGGGATCCGGCGTCACATTTCGTGATTTTCGGCACGGGACAGCCCATATTGATATCAATAATATCAGCATTTGTGTTCTGATCCACATATTCCGCCGCCTGGACCAGTGTTTCCTTGGAACCCCCGAAGATCTGCAGGCTTAGCGGCTTCTCCCGTTCGTCGACATAGAGCATATTCATCGTCCTCTTGTTATGATGAATAATCCCCCGGTCCGCCACCATTTCAGCACAGACAAGCCCGGCGCCGAAACGCCTGGCAATCAGGCGGAACGCAGAGTTGCACACCCCGGCCATAGGCGCCAGAATGACACGATTTTTCAATGCCACAGGTCCGATTTTCAGCATGTTTCCACCTCCTTCTTGATCCCCATTTACAACTCACCTCATGTATCTTACGGACAGACGTTTGAATACTGTTCTTACAATTTGCGTATATTCTGAGCAGAAATGTTGAGTGTTTCACAGATTTTTTCAATAATCTCCTGATCTGGTTTTCGGTTCTCACGCTCAATTTCACCAAGCAGAGAAAGAGAAATCCCGGTCTTTTTAGCAAAGGCAGCCTGTGTGTACCCTTTCAGCTTCCGAAAAGCCCGTATTTTCCTTCCCCATTGTTCTTCTTCCATACGCTTACGCCCTCTTTTTCGTTAAGCATCTGCCGGAGTTCAAGAACCGACCGGCCGATTCCGGGAATTACTAGATGCGGCGCAATTTCCATGAAAGGGACGAGTACAAAAGCCCGTCTGGAAATTTCCGGATGAGGCAATGAAAGTCGTTCTGTATTTAACTGCCGATTTCCGTAAACCAGCAGATCCAGATCGATCGTTCGCGGACCCCAGTGGATCTCCCGTTTGCGTTTCAGTGTTTTCTCGATGTTCTGCAATTCTTCCAGCAGCACCTCAGCAGGCAGCACGGTTTCAATACCAACCACCATATTCAGAAAGTCGCTCTGGCGGACAGGCCCTACCGGAGCAGTCTCATAAATCGAAGAGCACCTGACGACCCTTGTCAGCCGCAGAGCATCGAGCATACCGAGTGCGCGATTCAGATAGCTTTTCCGGTCTTCAATATTCGAGCCCAGTCCAAGATAGGCGATGACACGTTGCCTTTCGACTTCTACTGATACTTGTCCGGTACTTCCGGGTATCGGCGGATCCGGTTTGGTGATCCGGACGCGGCACGAGGAAACGCGGGCAAATGCCGACAGAATCCGATCGGCAATCCGGCCGGCAACCGTCTCAATCAGCGCGCAGGGCGGGCCTTCGATAATCTCTCTGACCATTTTGTACACGGCCGCATAATTAATCGTCTGCCCCAGACTGTCTGTCACACTCGCCTGATAAAGATCAACAGCAAGCGTGACATCGGCGGTAAATCGCTGGCCAAGACGATTTTCTTCCGGAAGTGCGCCATGATAGCCATAGAAATTCATTTGTTCCAGTCTGATTCGATCAGTCACAGGAATCCTCCCTCAGCATGGCATCCATCATCTTTGCCATGCGTGTGATCGGCCGGACGTCATGAACTCTCATGATCTGGCATCCTTTCATGATCCCCAGGCAGACCGTTGCCCCGGTTCCCTCGACACGCTGGTCGGCGTCCAGGTTCAGCGTCTTTCCGATGAATCCCTTTCTTGAAGTACCCAGGAGCAGCGGATAGCCGAGTTCATGAAAAGCCTCCAGATGGTTCATGACGACAAGATTCTGATGGTAGTCTTTTGCAAATCCAATGCCCGGATCCAGAATAATCTTTTCCGGTTTCACCCCGGCTGCAAGTGTCCGGTTAATACTGACCCTGAGATCGGTTTTCATGTCGTCGATAAGGTTTTTATACTGATTCCCGTCCCTGTTGTGCATCAGAATGATCGGGACATCATAAGCAGCTGCCGTGGCAGCCATGTCCGGATCCGCCTTCGTCCCCCAGATATCATTGATGATATCGGCGCCTACATCAATGGCCCTTTTTGCCGTCTCAGCTTTATAAGTGTCGATGGAAACAGGGATATCGGTATGCTGCCGAATCGCACGGATCACAGGCAGTACGCGGCCGATCTCCTCCTCCACAGGCACCGGCGTGTACCCCGGTCTCGTCGATTCACCGCCGATGTCAATGAGATCCGCGCCTTCCTGTTCCATCTCAAGCGCATGACGAACCGCCCGGTCCACTAAATCGAATCTGCCGCCGTCCGAAAAAGAATCCGGTGTGACGTTCAGAATGCCCATAATAACTGTTTTCTTACGGTAATCGATGACCCTTTTCTCCGTTTGGAGCAGGTGAATCGGTGAAACATGAAAAGTATACACAGACAGATCCGTTCCCCCACAGTTAGTTTATCTATGCGTTCAGTATAGCATATCAGCACTTCCGCTCTGAAGCGCCCGTTATTTTTTTAGACTAAATCAAAAAAGGGGACCTCAATGCGATCCTCTTTAATTCGGTCAGGCATGCAATTGTTAACAAATTTGTTCAGTGTGCGTCCTGATATAACGGCGTGCTGAGATAGCGTTCACCACTATCAGGAAGAATGATAACGACCTTTTTCCCCTTCCCGAGTTCTTTAGCCACCTGAATCCCGGCAAAAATCGCCGCTCCTCCGGAAATTCCAGCCAGAACGCCTTCTTTACGGCCGGCCAGCCGGGCATATTCAAACGCCTGATCGTTGGTGACGTCGACCACTTCATCGTATATCTCAGTATCGAGTGTCTCGGGGATAAAGCCGGTCCCGATGCCCTGGATCTTATGAGGGCCGCCCTTGCCGCCGTTGAGTACCGGAGAGCCCTTGGGCTCGACAGCAACAACCTTTATATTCCGGAAATGTTCTTTTAAAGCTTTACCGGTACCGCTCAGCGTTCCACCGGTGCCGACACCTGCAACAAACGCATCCAGCGAATCAAAGGCTTCGGCAATTTCTTTACCGGTTGTCCGGTAATGGGCTTCGGGGTTCGCCGGATTTTTGAACTGCTGGGGAAGGAAATAGTCCTTCTCCTTTGCCAGTTCCTGTGCTCTTGCTATGGATGCCTTGATGCCCTGAGCGCCGGGCGTCAGGATGACTTCAGCTCCGTAGGCTTTAAAAAGCTTGCGGCGTTCAATGCTCATCGTTTCAGGCATGACCAGAATGGCCTTATAACCCTTCACCGCAGCAACAAGAGCGAGTCCGATACCGGTATTCCCACTTGTCGGTTCAATAATCGTATCGTTGGGCTTCAGTTTCCCGTCACGTTCCGCTGCCTCAATCATCGACAAAGCAATACGGTCTTTGACACTGCCCCCCGGATTAAAATATTCGAGTTTTGCAAATAATTCTGCGTCATTCTCCCCAGTCAGATGATTCAGCCGGACAATCGGCGTATTTCCAATCAATTCGGTAACAGAATTTGCAACAGTCATACAAACACTCCTCCCAACTGTTTCTCTCAGTAAACACCTATGCTTTCTTTATAATAGTATCAATCTGTACCCCTATCGTCAATTTAATCCGCCGGTCATGAGAAGTAGGTCTCGCATTATGGCCGGTCCGGACGATGTTTCATCATTGCCCGAAGGTCCTCTTCAGAATAATGGTAGCTTGTCCTGCAAAAACGGCACACCGCTTCTGCACCATGATCCTCGTCAATCATCGACTGAAGCTCGGCAGCATTGAGTCCGGCAATGGATTTGCCGAACTTTTCCCTGGAGCAGGTGCAATGGAACTGAACCGGAATTTTCTGCAGCACCTTACTATCCTGATCCGAGAACAAGGCAATCAACAGATCCTCCGCACTTCTTCCGTGATCAATCAGCTTTGAAATCGGGGGGATTTCTTTTAATCTTTTTTCAACCTGGCTGATCAGGACATCATCGGCACCGGGCAAGACCTGAATGATAAAACCGCCTGCTGCCCGGACAGAATGGTCGGGGTTCACAAGCACACCGACACCGACAGCCGACGGAATCTGTTCCGAACGGGCAAAATAGTAGGTGAAATCATCGCCGATCTCCCCGGATACAAGCGGAACCCGACCGGTAAAATGATCTTTCAGGCCAAGATCACGGACAACACTGAGAAAGCCATCGTTCCCCACGGCACGGGCAACATCCAGTTTACCAAGTGCATTGAGATCAAAATGTACCTGAGGATGCGTCACATAACCGCGGACGTTTCCTCCCGTATCTGCATCGGCGACGATTGCGCCGATCGGACCGCCGCCTTGCACCGTCACGGTGATCTTCTCATCACCCTTCATCTGCGCTCCCATCATCAGCGTTGCCGTCATCGTCCGGCCCAGTGCTGCGGTAGCCGTCGGCCAGGTGTCATGCCGTCTCTGGGCTTCACCGACGGTCTCCGTTGTCACGCAGGTTGTCACCCTTAACCTTTCATTACAGGCCAGAGCCTTGATCAAATAGTCACCCATTCGCAATCTCCTTTCCAGATTACATTTCATTTATTTTGATTTCGTCTATAGATTAAATAAAGTCCTTTTAATGTCAGCAGTTTATCCACATGATCAATCACATTTGTTTCCCTTGATATCAGCTTGCATAGCCCGCCGGTAGCGACAACTACCGGATTGACTGGTGCTTGCTTTTTCATCCGTGCGACAATGCCCTCTACCTGACCGACATAACCGAAGACAATACCGGACTGCATGGCATGAACCGTATTACGGCCGACAATGTCAGGAGGGGTTGTAATCTCAATTCTCGGCAGCTTTGATGCTTTTTCATAAAGTGCCTCTGCTGAAACAAGCACTCCCGGCGCAATCGCTCCACCGATATAATTCTGATGTTCATCGATGTAGGAATAGGTAGTTGCCGTTCCAAAATCAATGATAATGATCGGTGCCGGATAGTCATGAACAGCGGCAACGGCATTAACAATCAGATCAGCACCGACCTCCCTGGGGCGGTCATATTTCAGATTCATGCCGATATCCGTATCCGGTCCGACGATCAGCGGCCGGACATGAAAATATTTGCGGCTCATTTTTTCCAGCGAAAAGAGTACGGACGGAACAACTGTGGAAATGGCCACACCATCAAAGTCATCAAACGTTAATTTGCTGTACGCCAGCAGGTTATCGACAATCATGGCAAATTCGTCTTCCGTCTTTTCCCGGTCTGTAGAGATTCGCCAGTGCCGGATGAGCCTGTCTCCATCAAAGGCGCCCATGACAATATTCGTGTTGCCGACATCACATACGAAGATCATTCTTCCCGCCACCATTCAAAAAAAGAGGCACCTCCATACGGAAATGTCTCTTTTTATACTTCTTACTCGTCACTAACAGCAGACATCATCAGGGTTTCTGCTCACCCGGATGATCTGTTTTGGTATCAGTCTCACCTTTTTGTTCCTCATCTTTGGGATGAAGGGTGACCTTAATATCCGTGCCCTTTACCTCATCCGTTTTTTCAGATACCGGCTTTGCTTCTGCAGCCGATTCCTCATCGTTACCGGAATCCTTCTTATCCGGCTGAGACGCATAACGATGCTTGCTTGGTTCTATATATTTGCCTGTTTCCCAGAGCGACTGAATCTGCCCTTCATCAAGGGATTCATGTTCGAGCAGCGTCTGAGACATCAGTTCCAGCTTATCGCGATACGTGACAAGCAGCTTCTTGCAGCGGGCATACTGCTCCTTCACAATTCGCTGAACTTCAGAGTCAATCTCAAAGGCAATCGTATCACTGTAATTCTGATCGTTTTGCAGGTCACGGCCCAGGAATATCTGGCCGCCATTATTATTTCCGAATTGCAGCGGTCCGAGCTTTTCACTCATGCCGAATTCTGTGACCATCCGGCGTGCCAGGTTGGATACACGCTGCAGGTCATTGCTTGCACCCGTTGAAATTTCACCGAAAGTCACTTCTTCAGCAACACGGCCGCCCAGGAGTCCGCATATTTTATCCAGAAGCTCAGGCTTGGTTAGCATACCTCTGTCCTCTTTCGGCAGGGCAACCGTATACCCGCCGGCCTGGCCTCGGGGAATAATCGTTACCTTGTGTACCTCATCGGCTCCGTTGATTGCCAGGCCGATGATGGTATGGCCGGATTCATGGTAGGCGACGATATTTTGCTCTTTCTTTGAGATCACACGCGACTTCTTGGCCACACCGGCAACAACCCGCTCAACAGCCTCATCGATATCTTCCATCTGAATGACCTTTTTGTTTGCCCGCGCTGCAACCAGCGCCGCTTCATTAAGCAGGTTCTCCAGATCTGCTCCGGAAAAACCGGGTGTCAGTTTGGCAACGGTTTTCAGATCGATATCGGGAGCCAGAGGCTTGTTTTTGGCATGAACCTTAAGCACAGCTTCACGTCCGAGAAGATCCGGGCGGCCGACAGGTATCTGACGGTCAAAGCGGCCGGGACGCAGCAGCGCCGGATCAAGAATATCCGGACGGTTGGTCGCGGCGATGATAATAATACCCTCATTGGCACCAAAGCCGTCCATCTCAACGAGCAGCTGGTTCAGCGTCTGCTCACGCTCATCGTGGCCGCCGCCCAAACCCGCACCACGCTGACGGCCGACAGCATCGATTTCATCAATAAAGATAATACATGGTGAATTTTTCTTCGCCTGGTCAAAAAGATCACGGACACGCGATGCACCGACACCGACAAACATTTCGACAAAGTCGGAGCCGCTGATCGAGAAGAAAGGCACTCCTGCCTCACCGGCAACGGCACGGGCCAATAATGTTTTACCGGTACCCGGAGGACCTTCAAGCAAAACACCTTTCGGGATTCTGGCACCCAGCGCAACAAACTTGCGGGGATCCTTCAGAAAGTCGACGATTTCCACCAGTTCCTGCTTCTCTTCGTCGGCTCCGGCAACATCTTTGAAAGTAACCTTTTTCTTATCATCAGAGTATAGTTTAGCCTTGCTCTTCCCGAAATTCATCACCCGGCCGCCGCCGCCCTGCGCCTGGTTCAGCAGGAAGAAGATCAGAAAAAAGATAATTGCAAACGGAATCAGTGAGGTCAGAAAAGTCATCCATCCGCTGCTGGTCTGTGCCGGTTTGACATCCACATTCATTCGGTTGGCCATATTGGTAATTTGCCCGACAGCTTTCTCGCTGGCCGGAATATATGCCTTAAACGTCGTGTTGGAGTCATAGCTTTTAAGCCTGCCGGTAACGGCATAAACGCTGCCTTCCGGCTGAAGCGCTGCTTCAGCAACCTTGCCGGCATTCAGATTCTGCTCAAAAGCAGAAAACGTCATCGGCTTGACACTTTTATTATTTTCAGTCAGCCAGCTGACAATTCCGATAATGACGACAAAGATAAATAAATATATGACGATATTCTTAAATAGTCGGTTCATGCCTTACCTCCTCCCACTCTAAACAAGCCATAGTTTATAGTACCACATACCCTTTATCCGCACCAAGAAAAGCCACCGGCCGGATCTGCTGCTCACCCCCGGACACAGATGACTGTCTCCGAGTGCTTAACCCTGATATATTTCCGGCTTCAGGATGCCGATAAACGGAAGATTCCGGTACCTCTCTGCATAATCCAGCCCATATCCGACCAAAAAGGCATCGGGTACGTTAAATCCAGTCATATCGGGGACCACGGATTTTTGTCTGCGTGCACTCTTATTCAGCAGTGTCACGATTTTAATCGACTTTGCCTTTCTCGTTTTGAACAAGTCGACGAGATAGCTTAAGGTCAGTCCGCTGTCTATAATATCTTCGACAATCAGGATTTCCCTTCCTTCCGCCGATGTATCCAGATCCTTAAGAATTTTTACTTCACCTGATGAAACGGTGGAATTCCCGTAACTGGATACATCCATGAAATCGATCTCGATCGGAATACGAATCTGTTTAATCAGGTCGGCCATAAAGGGCAGGGCACCCTTCAGCACACCGACGACCAGAGGAAAACGCCCATTATATTCTTCGGTAAGTATGGCTCCGAATTCGCGCACTTTTTCCTGAATCTGTTCTTCTGTTATTAATATTTTCCTGATGTCTTCCTTCATTCCTGAATCCTCCCAAAATCCTCTGACGGCTGAATCACCAGCATCAAGCATGTTTTCTTAAGTATGGCCGTTTCCGGTGGAAAATTGATTGCCCGCCGAAGCAGCGGCAGCCAGATAATCCGGCCGTCACCGTCGGCAACCACAGGCCAGCCGGTACGCTGATCACGGGCCACTTTCTCATTGATGAAAATGCGCCCGACCTTTTGCGCATGAACCAGTCCGTTCGGCCGGATCCGGTCACCGCTCCGCCAGTTCCTGATCCGAAGCGGAAGAACCATATTATCCGGATCAATAACCAGGCAGTCCGGACCGGCTGCAGTCCTGGAGAAGTCAGCCGGAACAGGACCGGCTTTAATGAAGCCCCTCGGGAACGCTGTTGTCCCGGGCAGACGGATCAGCCGGTCATATTCAGAGTCGTCCTTTTGCCTGAGAAAGCCCATGACACAAAATGTGTAAGATTTTCTTGCAGACAGGCCGCCCGGAAAGCAGAGTTCACCGGATGCCCGGTCAGAGCGAATCAGCTTCATAAAATTTTCGATATGTATCGTTTGATGCAGCGGAGGCATTTGCCTGCTTGTGTAAAGATAATTTAATATTAGATGAATCATTCTTCTTTGTAAAGGCAATGAAACCGATAACAAGGCCGAAGTTGATATTTTTACCAGTTCCGGTTCTTTTTGCAGAATTACCGTTTTCAGCGCCTTTTCGGCAAGTTCGCCGAGAAAGCGTTCGTCCTCGGTGATCCGTTCGCTTTCATACTGGAACTTCAGGTGGACAAGGGGGTTTTCTTTTTTAAGAAAGGGAAGGACACTATTTCTGAACCGGTTGCGTGTATGGCTGTCCGAACAGTTGGTTGCATCGGTTCGCGGCTGAATCCCGTTGCGTTCGCAATAGTCCGTCAGATCTTTTTTTGTCTGGCAAAGAAACGGCCGGATCAGCCGCCCGCCCGCGAAAGTCCTGCTGACCGGGATACCCGCTCTAGCCGGTCCGGCGCTGCCCCGCGTCTCACGCATCAGCATCGTCTCGATCTGGTCGTCCCCATGATGGGCGAGCGCCAGTGCATCGGCCCGGAAAAGCTGCATCACTTCAGCAAACGCCTGATAGCGCAGCAGCCTTGCTCCCGCCTCAATACCGACATGGTGGTTGCGGCAGTAACCGGCAACGTCCGCCGATCTCGGATAGAACGGGATGCCGCGCTTCCGGCAATAGTCGGAAACAAACCGGACATCCTGAGTACTTGCGGCTCCGCGGAGCCTGTGGTCGACCGAACATACCGCCAGTTGCAGATCCCATTCTGTCCTTCTCGAGTGCAAAAAGCAGAGCAAAGCCATGGAATCTGCACCGCCGCTGACGCCGGCAACGATCCGCATCCCGCGGTGAATCAGCCGGTGCCGTTCGATAAATTGCGTTACCTGTTCTTCAAAAGTCATGATTCTCCTGCTTCCTGTATATCTGATCTTGTTCTATAGACTATTCTCTCTGTTTCAACAGGAAAAGCAACAACCGGCAGCCGGTTTAAAAGATACGATCATCAGGTGGACCGGGGAAGTGTCTCTTACATCATGATGAAAATAACAAGAATAATATAAGCCGCCAGAATTAATGAGGCGGCTGTGAGTGCACGAAGCCATTCATTCCGGACGCGGTCGGTGCCCGTCCGCTCGGTCCGGCGCATCCCCGCATCGCCTTTCTTCGCCGTCACCTGATCCAGCAGCTCGCGCCGCATCTGCATGGCATCCTGATATTTCCCGGTCAGTGCCCGGGACAGGATCTGCTGATACGGTCTGAGTTCCGCACGCGCACGGATCTGCTGCAGCAATTGTTCCCCTGGACGGGCCGACTTCTCAAATCGTTTCCCCGTGGTCGCATAGATCAAAATCATCGCACATGCAAACAAATCGTAAGACGGTTCCGCTTTACGGGTGCCAAGGCCCCAATAACCCCGGTCATAAAATTCCGTATATTCTCGGATCGACCGCCCCATCCGGGTAGCCCCGCCAAAATCCAGACAGCGAATCCGCTGCTCCTGTTCGGTCAGCATCAGATTCTCCGGCTTGAGGTCGCCGAAAACATAGCCGCTATGGTGCAGCTTCTGCAGCTGACCTAATAACTGTATAAGATAAACGACCGACCAATCAAAGGATTTCGCCGGCAGTGTGTCGATCAGCGGTTTTCCTTTGAGCAGTTCCATGGCACAGATGCTGATGTTCTTTCCGGCTCCGGTTATCCAGTCGTCAAGATCAAAACAGTGCGGAGCCAGGGTCCGGTCCCCTGAACGGTTCAGTTCTTTAAGCACATTGGCCTCGGAAATCAGGGAGCCGCGAGCCTTTGCGATTTTAAGGGCAACTGCCCTTTCTCCGTTAGCCGCCAGATATACCGTACCCTGCGCCCCGCTGCCTATTTTCCGGATAATCCGGTAACGATGACCGTGCCATTTGCCGGTCAGTACCATGCCCGGAGAAAGCTGAAGATCAGCCTGGTCCGTCGTCATAAGCCTCATCGCTCTGTTCTGCAAGCTGCCGTCGCGACAGCTGATCAAAACTTTTCACTGCGTCACGAAGTGCCGGCCCGGTCGGGGTCACACCCCGGGCGCTGATCTTGTCAAAAGACCGGGTGAGATTGTCCAGTTTCGGGGTCCAGCTGATTACCTTCTGAACTGTTTTCCTTTTCCCGGGAAATAAATACAGGCAAAACTGATTATGACCCATTCGGGCAGAAAGGCTCAGCGACAGATCGGTCAGGGATTGCCGGACGGTTGCCAGCTTGCTGGTCATGCTCGCGCTTGTATCCACAAGCAGGCATACATTCAGATCGACCGTTTCACCCAATTCATCGATGACCTCCATCACTTTGCTCTGCTTTTCAGGCGGCAGGTCTTCAAGAGCTTGCGAGTTTCCGAGAATATCCTGAAGTTCCTGATCAATCACGCCCTTAATGGTTTGTGTCATCGCCTGTTTCGTAACCATCTGGACTGTCTGGACCAGCTGCTTTGTCCGGACAATCTGGCTGATACCTCCTCCGGCCCGGGCGATTCGTTCAACTTCCTGCAGTCCGCGACTGTCTTCATGATCAAAATCATCAAGAACGCCGATGACATTGACCGCAATCCCCTGTTCTCTGGCCAGCGCTGCCATCGCGACCGGATCCTCTCCCTGATTGGAACAGCCGTCCGTGATTAATAGAATTTGCTTCAGCCTTCCTTTTGCCACTTTACCGACACCCCTTTCTGAGTCTGGACTCAGCTTCGCCAGAAAAGGATGAATTTATACGCGACAAGGCAAGGATATGACCGGATCCTATCTGTTTCCCTGCACTTTACGCAGCATGGCCTTTCTGAGTTCTGTCTGAGCAGGGATCGAGGACCACTTCGGCAGATGATGATGGATTCTGGCAACAATCACCGTCAGATCGTCATTGATCGTGCCGCCGGCCACCCGGATTACCTCCTCCAGCAGGAGATCAGCCATCTCCTGCGGATTCTGCGTCTCCAGTTCTTTTATTTTCCGCTTGATCCAGAGCTCTTTATTCTCAATATTTCTCGCAGCGTCAAACATCCCGTCGCTCATCATGATCAAGAAATCCTCGGATTTAAGCTGCTCGGTCCGGACATCCAGGTCCAGCTCGTCCAGCATGCCGATCGGCGGATTCCCTGCATCAAGCATAAAGACCTGGCGGCCCCGCCGGATAAAGCTCGGGTTCGAACCGATTTTTAAAAACTTCGACTTTGCATTCTGGAGATCAATCAACGCAAGGTCAAGGGTGGCAAAAATTTCTTCTGTCGAGCGCAGCGACAGAATCGAATTGATCGACTTTATTGCCATTGTTTCATGAATACCGGATTTCAATACCTTGGTCAGCAGCTGCAGTGTATCCTTGCTCTCAGCCGATGCACGCGGGCCGTTCCCCATCCCGTCGCTGATCGCCACTGCAAATTTTCCCGATCCGACATGAAAGAGTGAAAAGTTGTCACCGGAAACAAAATCTCCGCCTCTTGCCGCCGTTGCCGCGCCGGTTTCAACGTCAAAGGCCTTGGCCGACACAAAGACGGCACGGCAGCGGCCGTTGCCGGAACGCTCAGCCTCTCTTTTATCGACAATAATAGTTTCTCCGAGAATTCCCGACAGCATCGGCGCAATCACCTTTTCACAAGTCTGGTAATCATCGCGCCGGAGCAGCATCTCGATATCCACCGCCCCGGAATCGAGTCCATAGATTTCCACACTCTCGACAGGAAGCCCGGCACCGCTCAGCTGCTTTAGAATAATCTCTTCCTGCCAGTCATGGAGACCGCGCTCCCGCTTAATTTCTCCGGCAAAATCACGCATGACCTGGGAAACGCCGTGAAGCTGATCGGCGACCAGTTTCCGGTTTTCCCTGAATTGTTTCTTCATTTTTGCACGGATTTCTTCAATCCCCTGCTCCTTCATGATGACCTCTCCGGTCCGCTCGGAGCGAACGCAATGCTCCTGCCAGTCATGTCGCAGATCACTGCTCCATTTTTTATTGCCCCCTTCCGATTCAGTCCGGATTCGAGTGATCAGCCGCTGCGTCTCAACTGTATGTCTGACCCAGCAGAAATCCTGCTTATAGCAGTTACGGCAGGATTTATCGTAGACTTTTTCAAAAAAGCGCTGATCTGCCCCCGAAGACGATGGGGATCCGGGCGAAAAACTCTTGGCCAGCGTCTGGAACAGGCCGGCAAACTGTTCGACACGGCCCACCGTGGCATCGCGGAGTCTGCGAATGTACTGCTGCTGTTCTTCCTGGTTCTCTCTTGTTCCCGGTATGAAAAAAGCCAGCTGACGGATCAGTCCTTTCGGTGTCGCCAGGAACAGGAGTATCGCGGCCATCGAGTCCATGCTCTCTTTCTGGAGCGCTGTGTAACCGCCTCCATAAATGGCAATCAGCAGTGTTGCAATCATCAGGCCGGCTGATGCGCCGATTTTTCCCGCTTCTTTCATCAGGCCGCCGAGCACACCGGAAAACGCCAGCAAACTCATCTGATACAGACTGGCCACGCTCGACATACCGACAATCAGTCCGATCACCACCCCGACGGTTGAACCGATCGCCGCGCCGCCTGCCGAGGCAAACAGCAGAACGGTGTAGCGTGCCAGAACATGATCGATGGAAATACCCAGCGTTGTCCAGCCGATGGTCCCGGCCAGAAGCGCGGAAAGAAGGATAATGAAACAGATCATCTCTTCATTCTTGAACAATTTGCGACTGACTTTTGTCGAGAGCAGAGGCACGCTCTGCATAAAGATAAGCATGACCAGGAACGCCATCGACGCCTCTGCAGCCGCCATCAAAACATCCGACCAAAGCAGATTCAGTGTAAATGCCGTCTGGCAGATGAGCCTGGCAGATAAGCCGACTGCAAATACCAGTGCCGGCAGCCCTTTATCCGATCGCCCGCCGGCATATTTCTGCACCGCTTTCCAGCTGATATAAAAAAGCAGAAGTGCCATCAGAGCATAAAAGGCCTGTCCCAACGACACCGTCATGGCGCCGGCAACAACCGCAGCCACCGACCACTTCCTTTTCCGGTTCAGCCAGAAGACGGTTGCGAAAAAGGGAAGAATAAATGGTGTCAGTGCCGACAGCAGAACGGCCCGTCCCAACAGAAAACCGGCAATCAGGTAGAGCAGATCCAGCCGGATCGCCAGCCTTTTCATTCTTATCTGAAGTGCATTGCGCCGCCCGATCCACCATCCTCCATTTTGCCGTCCGGGAAATGAACCGGCTGTGTGTGCGCCGGAATCTGCTGACTTCTGAATCATACCCATCGCCACCTTCAGCTTATTAGTGTATGATTCATTAAACCATGGCAGACTTTCATAATTTGTCAGAATTGCGATCCGGTCGGGAAAAAAGCTTCGACGCATTTCCTCCAGGTTTGCGTTGATTGCTGGAAAATCGCCGTACATGACGTTTATTGCCGGCACCTGCCGGGAGACATGTCGATACCGGCGTAAAAAAGATGCCCGGAATTTCTCCGGACATCTTTTTTTTAAATAGAATAGCGTTTAAATATATAGGAACCCCTGCCGAGTGATCAGCCCCGGCGCGCGCCCCGACCGCCGCGCTTGGATTCTGTCTGCCGTTTAATGGTCGAGAGACGGTCTTCGCTCTCTTTAAGATAGCGGCTGATTTTATCCTCAAAACTCGGCGCATGATTAAACCGTCTGCCGCCGCCGTTCCTCGGACCCCGGGAAGTATTTCTGGGTTTGTCGACAGCTTTGCGGATCGAAAGACCGATCTTTCCGTCAGGTGCGACCTGTAATACTTTCACCGTGACTTCATCACCGATTGACAGAACATCATGAATGTCTTTCACGTACCGGTCCGCAACCTCGCTGATATGCACCAGTCCGGTTTTACCGTCCGGAAGATCAACGAAAGCTCCGAAATTTGTGATTCCGGAAACCTTACCTTTCAGCTTGCTGCCTGCTTCAATTGCCATAAAAAAAAGCTTCCTCCTAATTTGGTATCTCTAATCATATTATTATACATAGTGAAAAAATTGCCTGTCAATGTGAACTCTGTCCCGGTTTTGAAAAAATAATTTCATCTTTCTTTGACAGCAGATAATTTTTACGGACAAGCTGGCCGATATAGTTCTTGTCGTGCAGCAGGCGGATCCGTTTTTTCAACACATTCTCTTTGTTTTGCGCTTTGGCGATTTGTTTTTCGAGTGTCGTTTTCTGATCAACCGCCCTTGCCAGTTGATGGCCCTGCGAGAGAAGTGAGGAAAACATGAAAGAACCGGCCAGGATCACGACCAGACAAAAAGTGATCAGGCGCCGAATCAAACCTTTGCGTCGTTTCCGGAGTCGTTTTTCCGCAATCTCCCGGGACTGGACATAATCCGTCCGGAGATGCCTCACACGTTGTCTATCCGGCTCGTTCATACTCATCCTCCTATCTGTGTCCTCTGAAAAAAGCCATCCAGCTGTGCAAGCGTTCTCTAAACTGAGCCGCAGATTTATTTACGCCGAGCAGCCATTTATCCGGAAGAACCAGATGAATCACCCCGCGGAAAAACTTCAGTGGCAGAAGCAACAAGAAAAGCACCGTACCAAGCACTGCTTTTACTGTCATTCTACACAATCTGAAGGTGAGCTTCAATAGCAAATAAAGCGGCCGGACGAATAAATTAAAGACACATTTCGCGACCAGACGGCAAGTCCGCACAAGAACAGACATCATGAAATCAAATGAGCGTAGAAATGTCTTTTCCAGCAATCCCTTGTAGAACGTATATCCCAGGGCGAGACCAAGAAACAGATAGACGCGCAAAACGCCTTCGTTCACAGGAAGAAGCACGGCGAACAGCACTATTGCCTGAACCAGCCAGAACAGCAGATCCGCCAGGGCGAGGACGACACGACGCCGGCGCAGCAGGCGCGTGAACCGCTGGTGAACCGAGAAACAAGCACCGATCCAGATACCTGCGGCAACCATCAGACCGAGCGAGGCAAACTGTTCGTGCAGTGTCATTTGAACAGCTTGCCGAAGAAGCCCTTCCCGGACTCCTTACCGGGTTCATTTAGATAGCTGATTTCAAAAATCTTTCCTTCGATGGTCACGACACCCTGCGCCACATTCAGGTTCTGCATTTTCAATGCCGCACCTTTGACCGCGAGGAACCCCATGACCGTTTCCAGCAAAAATTCCTCGTGGTCGAAGCTCTCAATATGGCTGACACCGGTAATCTCGATCATCTTCCGGTTTTTCACCACTATGTTCTGGTTCTGTTCCGGCTTGTCCGTAACCGGTCCCTGGGACAGATGGTATTGGCTCATCGGACTCCCTCCTCTTTGTCCTACACTATGAGGAAGTTGTCCGGTTTAGAACACGGCGGTGCCGCAGGAGAAGCCGTGATGCACTTATTCAGGACGGCCGGCCTGTTTCTCGTCAATGACCTGATAAAGTGAATCGGCTTCATCTTTCTTAACGGTTTCTTTTAACTGACTGATCTTTACGGTCATCAGTTTCTGTCCGAAGTGAAGGGACAGTACATCACCCGGAGCGACGTCGGAACTGGCCTTACCCGGACGGCCGTTAATGTCGATCCGTCCCTGGTCTGCCAATTCCTTGGCAACCGTCCTTCGTTTGATCAGGCGGGAAATCTTCAGAAATTTATCGAGTCTCACTTTTTTACCGCATCCTTCAATTTGTTTCCTGCCCGGAATCCGGGAACTCTGGTTTCCGGAATTATAATAGCATCACCAGTCTGCGGGTTGCGGCCGGTACGGCTTGCCCGGTGCCTGACTTCAAAGGTTCCGAAGCCGACGAACTGAACTTTTTCATCGACGCTCAGTGCCGTCTGAATGGCATCCAGTGTCGCATTGACGATAACCTCCGTATCCCTCTTTGCCACTCCGGTCTGTCCCGAAACTTTTTGAATCAATTCTGCCTTATTCATCGTGAAGTGATCCTCCGTTCCATAAAATTGTGTATCGGTACTGCCTCCGACGACACCAAATCACCTGAGTTTTCTTCATTTTAACATAAGTCACAGGGCAGCACAGCTTATCTGCACGAACTCTGCCTTCCTTCCGCCCACCTTATCGTTTCCGTGATCTGACTGTCCATCTGCCGATCAGCGGCAGGCGAAGCAGATCCCCCGGACTGAAGTAATGGAAGAACAGGATCAGAATGAGGAACACAAGGCCGCCCAGTGCTGTTCCCGACAGAGCAATAAACGTGGCGGATAGTCTGGAGGGCACCATCCAGCCGGTCAGCCACTGCCTCCAGAGGAGCACGGAAGCAGCCATGATCATGATCGCCGCACTAAGTCTGATCAATTTCCGGAACGACAGCGGTCCGATCAGCGAGAGCCGCCGCAGACAAAGAAAATCAAGAACAACGGTCAGCAAAGTCGCCAGCAAAGTTGCCGCTGCCGCTCCGGAAATCGCAAACCGGGGGATCAGCAGATAATTACCGAGTAATTTCAGCAGGGCACCTGCCAACAGGAAGAAAAAGGGCAGCCAGGGCTTTCCTGCAGACTCGAGAATCCCGGACGCAGACAAAATCAGTGAAAGCGTCAGCAGGGTAAATGCCAGCATGCCGAAAGTGAATGAGCCTTCATCGTTTCTGAAGAGCATCGTATTGACTTCCCTGCTGAGGACGGCCAGGCCGACTGAAGAACTCAAGCCGAAGACGGCACTGATCCGTATTGCCAGCCGCGCCTGACGCTGCATTTCGACACGTTTTCTCCGGACAGCCAGCCGGGCCAGTCCGGGAACAATGGAAGCGGTCAGTGACGTGGCGGCAATGATCCCAAACTGAGTCAGCAAATAAATCCGGTCATAAATGCCTTTTGACGCACGCGGATCGGGGATATGTGCCTGATGGAGCAGCGGGATGACGGTCAGCGCATCGGCCAGCTGGAAGACAAAAAGCGGCATGGCCAGTACGGAAAATAAACAGCCGCCGGTCAGCATTTCACGGATCAGCAGCCAGTCCGGCGGTGCGCTGAACAGCCGGACCGGACGCATTCTATGCTTCTGAGCAAAATAAACGAGGACGATAAATGCTGCCACAGGGGCTGCCGCCGAGCCGGCCGCCGCAGCCATACCAAACTGATAAGCATCACTCTGATTCAGGAACAGATACCAGGAAAGGCCGATAATCAGCGAAACCCGAACCGCTTGCTCGGCAATCTGCGAACAAGCGGTCGGCACCATATTTTCGCCTGCGCCCTGAAAGCTGCCGCGCAGGACGGCGACAAACGGGACAAACAAGTAAACCAGAGACACAGTCCGAAGCAGCGGACCCAGACGGGGGTCACCCATTAACAGGGTCAACGGTCCGGCGAACAGGCTAAGCAGAGCAAAGAGCACGCCGCAGAACAGGATCAGCGCAATCAGGCCGTGCCGACGTACGCGCTCCGGATCATTTCCGTTTTCTTTTTCTGCTTCGGCAATATATTTTGATAACACAATCGGAAAACCGATGCCTCCGATAGCAACAGCAAATGCGTAGAAAGGATAGATCTGCTGATAGGCGTAAAAGCCGATATCACCGGCAAAATTCTGATAGACCATTCGGTAAACTGCACTCATCAGTTTAACCAGCAGTGCAGCAATAGTCAGGACCACAGCACCATGCCAGATCCGCCGGCTTTCTTTGTTCGTTTCCTGCACGGGCAGCCTCCACCTTCCCCGGAAATTCTAAGTGGATTATAACATACCCCCCAACCGCCGGGGCTGCTTCGGTCAATGAACCATTGATCGGTTTTCCGGCACAAAAAAAGAGCCGAAGCTCTTATCCACACTTTTGCAAGGCCGCAAGCAGCGCCTTCAGGGTCAGTGTTCCATCTGTTTTCCAAGGAACGTCGCCGCTGTTTCAGCCAGTTTGACGTCGGTATCGCTGAATGGTCTGCCATCTTTATCGATCAGCATCACCGTGCCGATCGGATCACCGCCGGCAATAATCGGTGCGATCACATACGGCCCGTCTGCGCGCTCGCGTCCTTCGAGAAGCGGTTCCCCGCTGCTCTCCTTTTCGCGAAGCGTCTGGCGATACTCCATTGCCTTCTCCGGAGCGCCAAGGATCCGTTTGTCCAGAGATTCCTTTCTGGATCCGCCAGCCACTGCGATGACGACATCCCGGTCGCTGATCATCGTGAGCCTGCCTGAATTATCGGCCAAAGATTCGGCATATTCCTTTGCAAAGTCACTGAGTTCACTCATCGGGGAATACTTTTTCAGAATCACTTCACCGTCATGATCAACAAATATTTCCAAAGGATCTCCCTCACGGATACGCAAGGTACGGCGGATTTCTTTAGGTATGACAACTCTCCCGAGATCGTCAATACGGCGAACAATGCCAGTTGCTTTCATTGGGAATATCCTCGCTTTCGATTTTGGAGACTGTTCTTAGGTTCGCCAGGCGGTCCCTGCCGCTAAAAAGGCAAAATGCCCCGGCTGCTGTTCGTTCCGAACGGCCTGCTTATGATCACTGAATCTGAAATTATTATCTGCTTCAGCGACCAATCTATACATTTTCCTCCAAAATCAACCTGCTTTTTCCGCCTTCCTGCAGGTTTTCGCGATCACCTTTAAGGTCTTCAGTGCCGCTTCCAGCAGACGCCCTTTGCCCGAGTCCTTGGTCTTGATCGAGATCTTTACTTTGGAGCCGCTCGAGCCGACAGCTATACCTGTATCCATACGGCTGATCTGCTTGAAAAAGCTTTCGCGGTTCAGGGACCCCCATCCCTGCTCTGAAAAAGTGACTGCCAGGCCTTCACGATTCTGCTTGATTTCTTCAATCCTCAGTTGGTTGGCAATCACGCGGAGCGTCGCTACTTTCAGCAGTTCCGAGACCTCTTCAGGAAAACTGCCGTAGCGGTCGATCAGTTCATCTTCAAGATCACGCACCGACTGAAGCGTATCAACAGACTGAAACCGTTTGTACATATCGATTTTCTGCAGCGAATCCCCGATATAACTGTCCGGTATATAAGCATCGACATCCATCTCGATCGATACGCTCACCGGCCGGTCAAGGGTCTCTTGTACGCCCTGCCGTTTTCTGACCGCATCTTTAAGCATCTGGGAGTAGAGGTCGAACCCGACCGAATCCATAAACCCATGCTGCTGCGCGCCAAGAAGGTTACCTGCACCACGAATCGAAAGATCCCGCATCGCGATCTTGAATCCGGAACCCAGCTCAGTAAATTCCTTTATGGCCTGAAGGCGTTTCTCCGCCACTTCATTCATTACTTTGTCCCGCTGATAGGTGAAATAAGCGTAGGCGACCCGGTTTGAGCGGCCCACCCGGCCGCGCAGCTGATAGAGCTGGGCCAGGCCCATTTTATCCGCATCGTAGACAATCAGGGTGTTGACGTTCGGGATGTCGACGCCTTCCTCAATGATCGTTGTACTGACCAGTACATCTGCTGTGCCGTCCAGAAAATCGATCATTGCGGCTTCCAGTTCCGATTCCTTCATCTGGCCGTGGGCAAACGTCACCGACGCATCGGGAACGAGGGTGGAGATCAGATCCGCCATTCTCTGGATGCTTTCCACGCGGTTGTAAAGAAAGTAAACCTGTCCGCCGCGTGCCATTTCACGCTCAATGGCTTCGCGCACGAGTGTTTCGTTGTATTCGGTTACGTATGTTTGCACCGGAAAACGGTTTTCCGGCGGCGTTTCAATAATCGACAGGTCGCGGACGCCCATAATCGACATGTGCAGCGTCCTCGGAATCGGTGTCGCGGTCAGCGTCAGCACATCGACGTTGGCTTTCAGCCGCTTGATCTTCTCTTTATGTGTGACGCCGAATCGCTGCTCCTCATCCACAATCAGGAGACCGAGATCCTTGAAGACAACATCCTTCGACAGCAGCCGGTGCGTGCCGATCACCATATCGATCGTCCCTGCTTTCAATCCTCTGAGTGTCTCGAGCTGTTCCTTATGTGTCCGGAAGCGGCTCAGCACACCGATCGAGACCGGGAAATCCTCAAACCGTTCCATGGACGTTTCGTAATGCTGCTGGGCAAGAATGGTTGTCGGAACGAGAAAAGCTACTTGCTTTCCGTCCTCGATCGCCTTGAACGCCGCACGCAGCGCCACCTCGGTCTTCCCGTAACCGACATCCCCGCACAGTAGCCGGTCCATCGGCTTTTCCTTTTCCATATCCTTTTTGATCTCATCAATCGCCTGGATCTGATCCGCCGTTTCCTGATAGGGGAAGGCTGCCTCAAAAGCTCGCTGTGCAGGACCGTCCTTTGCGAAAGCATGGCCCCGGCTTGCCTCCCGCTTCGCATACAGTTTAATCAGATCGTCAGCGATGTCCTGAACTGAGGATTTTGCTTTGCTCTTGACCTTTTTCCATTCGCTTCCGCCAAGGGAATAAATCTTCGGCTCTTTACCTTCCGACCCGACATACTTCTGCACCTGACCGATATGCTCGACCGGCACAAAAAGTTTGTCGTTGCCTTTATAGATAATTTCCAGATAGTCCTTGTGTACCCCGTTGACCTCGAGCGTCTGGATCCCCGCGTAACGCCCGATCCCATGGTCGACATGGACCACGTAGTCACCGGTTTTCAGTTCATTATAATTTTTCAGTCGTTCGGCATTGGATATCTTTCTGCCCCGGTGCTGCGTTTTCGGAGATTTCTTCGTAAAGACTTCCTTCTCCGTCACCACAGCAAGCCGCTGAAGCGGTAATTCAAATCCGTTTTCCAGACCGCTGATCACCACCTGAAGATGGCCCGGCACCGGAGCTGAACCCCGCTCAGCCGTTTCGGCGTCAATACCATAATCCTGAAGGACCTGTTCCAGCCGTTTCGCGCGTTCCGGACTTGAGGCGAGAAAGACTACAGCAAATTCGCTCTTCATCCAGCGGCTTGTTTCTGTTTTCAGCAGGTTGATCTGGCCGTGAAAGTCTTGCATCGACCGGCAATTCAGATTCACAATATTCTGCGGCTGAAACTGGCCGTGATATCTGAGAAAAAGCGAGAGCAGCAGCAGCGGCTGTTTCAGCCGGTCGGACAGATCCGGCCAGCTCATGGTCAGCGGTACATCATTGACCATCTCTCCTTTTTGCAGCATATCGACCTGCCACTCTGCCTCTTCACGATCCAACTGATCCATCATTTCCTGGATTCTGCTGATCTCATCAAAAATGAGCAGCGTGTCGGCAGGGACATAATCGGTCAGTGTGGTCTGTCTGCTGTAGAGAAGCGCAGAAAACCGGCCCATATTCTGTGGCGCTTCATGCTGTTTCAGTTTCTCGATATCGGCGCCGATATGTTCATCGATCGCGTCCCTGACGGCCGGATCACCGACTCGGGACAGCGTGGCAGAAAGTGCCGTGTCAAGCGACCGGGCTGCCCGGTCATACACTTCGTCATAGAGCAGGTACTCTTTTGCCGGGCCAATGACCGGGGATTCCTGCAGCATATCAAGCGAACGCTGCGTTTCACTGTCGAAGAAACGGATGGAATCCACTTCGTCGTCGAACAGCTCGATGCGCAGCGGATGTTCTTCAGTCAGCGGGAAGATATCAATGATCCCGCCCCTCAGGCTGAATTGCCCCGGACCGGTAACCATTGCTCCCCGCTCATAACCGATGGCCGTCAGTTTTCGGATCAGATCTTCCAGATCGACCACTTCTCCGGACTTAAACCGGATCAGGCTGGTTTTCCACAGAAACGGCGGTGCGAGCAGTCGCTTGATGCCGGCGGCAGGTACTACTACAAGACACTTTTCTCCCGCTGCCAGATGGTTCAGCACATCAATGCGCTGGGCCAGCAGTTCCGGGCTGGCAACGGCAATGTCGGCAGCAATCAGATCATTCGTCGGGTACAGAAAAAGCGCTTCCGGAGCAACGAGTTCCGCAAGATCATTGTAAAGTTTCTGTCCTTGATAGAGGTTGTGCGTCACCGCAATCAGCGAACCTGAGCGCTGATCAAACATCGAGGCGATCCAGAGCGATTTGGCACTGCCCGACAGACCGGACACCAGTTGCTGGGTTATTCCTTCTGCGAATCCATCCAGTATCGTCCTGAGTTCATTTATTTTTTGCGCATAAAAAGCGCTTAGGCCAAACATTGGCAATCCTCGCTTTCGTGCACCAAAAGCGTTTTGCTCCCGCCAAAGCTTTCCGCTCTGTTACAATTCAGATTATTTCCCATAAATTAGTCACTTACTTGCATTAAACCTGTTCATCAGTTCGGAAAAAGGAAGAGACAGCCAGGCTGCTGCTGCATCCGAAGCACGTTCAAATGTATCCTCCATAATGGCCTGCTCTTCTCTGTTGAATCTGCTCAGGACATAGTTGACGACAGCCTGCTGCGTTCGTTCCGGATGGCCGACGCCTACCTTGATTCGCGCAAAGTTCTCTGTGCCGAGGTGAAGGATCAGCGATTTGATACCATTGTGCCCGCCTGAACTTCCTTTATGCCTCAGACGGAGTCTGCCCATATTCAGATCCATATCATCATGGATAACGAGCAGGTCATCATCCGGAACCAGTTTAAAAAAATGGAGCAGGGGACCTACGGCTTCTCCTGATGCATTCATATAGGTGAGCGGTTTGACCAGGATAACGGCGTTGCCGTCGATTGTTCCCTTTCCGAATAAAGCCTTGAACTTGCTGTGATCGAGACGAATCTGGTATTTTTCAGCCAGCCGATCCACAACCTCAAAACCCATATTATGTCTTGTATGCGCATACTCAGAACCTGGGTTCCCCAGCCCGACGATCATTTTCATGCCCATTTTTCTATACTCCTTCATTTTACCTGCTGCCGGGCAGATTCTACTGCCTGAGAAACAGGATCAGACGAATAAGGCTTGATTATTTTCGAGATAAAAAAAGGCGTAACCTGAATCGTTACGCCTTTTTTTATATTGTAATCCGCCATTATTCAGCAGGTTTTTCTTCCGGAGCTGCCGGTTCAGCCTGATTGGTTGCTTCCGTCTCAGGTGTCGTATCGGCTACCTTGCTGCTGTAAGAAACAGAGACGACAACGTCTTCAGGTTCGCCGAGAATCGTGTAATCGCCGGCCGGTTTGATCTCGCTGATTCTGATACTGTCGCCGACATGGAGTCCGGACACGTCAAGTTCAATCGCTGCGGGCAGATTCTTCGGCAGAGAGCGTACCGTCAGTTCACTTAGCTGATTATTGACGACGACTTCGCCGACCTCTACTGTTTCAGTACCTTTCAATTCAACAGGGACAACCGCATCAATGGCTTCGTTAACGTTGATCGCCAGGAAGTCAATATGCTGGATCGTTCCTTTCAGATTGTTAAACTGCAATTCATGGGCCATAACCGTATACTTTTTGTCATCACTGAGATTCAGTGTAATAATCGCGTTACGTCCCTCTTTGCGAAACGCCTTGCTGACTTCTCCGGCGTTTACCGCAATCGATTCGTTTTCCTCCACACCTTTTCCATAAACGACTGCAGGGATCTGTCCCTCACGTCTCAGTTGTTTTGCGATTGACTTTTTCGAATCATCGCGAATGGCCGCATTCAATGTTGCCAACTGTTGCACATCCTTTCAAACCCAATAATATATTATTTTTTAAACAGCTTGTTCCAGCTGAACCCCGTATCCTCCAGACAACCACACTGCATCAGTTAAACAGACGGCTGACCGAAAGTTTTTCATGGATGCGAATAATTGCTTCGCCAATGAGCGGGGCAACAGACAGCTGAACAATTTTGTCAGTTTTCTTTTCTTCAGGCAGCGGAATGGTATTTGTGACGACCAGTTCGCTGATTGCAGATGCCTGGATCCGTTCGATGGCCGGTCCTGAGAGAACAGGGTGCGTACAGCAAGCATACACCTTTTTTGCGCCGCGCTCAACTAATGCATTGGCTGCAAGCGTGATCGTTCCGGCCGTATCAATCAGATCATCAATAATGATCGCCGTCTTGCCTTCAATATCACCGATGATGTTCATCACTTCTGCGACATTCGGACGCGGCCGGCGTTTGTCGATAATCGCGATCGGTGCTTTAAGCCGGTCGGCCATCTTCCTGGCACGGATGACGCCGCCATGATCCGGAGAAACGACAACCACATCTTCAATCTTCTTGCTCAGGAAGTACTCGGAAAGCGTCGGCACGCCGAGCAGCTGATCGACCGGGATATCAAAAAAGCCCTGAATCTGCGGTGCATGAAGATCCATCGTCAGAATTCGGGTCGCACCTGCTGTTTCAAGCAGATTGGCAACCAGTTTGGCCGTGATCGGCTCTCTGGCACGGGCCTTCCGATCCTGGCGGGCATAGCCGTAGTAGGGAATGACTACATTGATGGTCTTTGCCGATGCACGCTTCAGTGCATCGATCATGATCAGAAGCTCCATCAGATGCTGATTGACCGGCGCGCAGGTGGACTGAATCACATACACTTCACTGCCGCGGATACTTTCTTCGATGCTGATCCGGATTTCGCCGTCGCTGAACGACGAAACCAGACACTTGCCAAGTTTAATGCCGATATGTTCGGCAATCTGCACGGCAAGATCGGGATTGGAGTTAAGACTGAATACTTTTAAATTCGGATCGAGATAGCTGACCATCCTGTTAGGTCCCTCCAGTTATGGGTTCACTCTGTAATTCAGTTTGAGTGCATAATTTTCCTTGTTCGTCTGCCGGGAACGGGCAATGGCCAGTGCATCTGCATTAACCGATTCAGTAATCGTCGAACCCGCGGCAACAAACGCCCCGTCCCCGATCGTCACCGGTGCAACCAGATTTGCGTTACAGCCGATGAAAGCACCGTTGCCGATGCGGGTTGCAAATTTATTCTTTCCATCATAGTTCACGGTAATTGTCCCGCAGCCCATATTTACATCGTTGCCAAGTACAGCGTCGCCCAGATATGTAAGATGCGATGCTTTGCTGCGCTCGCCGATTTCCGACTTCTTGACTTCAACAAAGTTACCGATATGCGCCTGATTATGGATCTTCGATAACGGACGGATATGGGAAAAAGGTCCGATTTCCACCCAGTCCCCGATCCAGCTCTCCTCGAGAACCGATTGATCGACGAGCGATTCGGAACCGATCCGGCAATTTTTGACGTGCGTACGCGGTCCGATTTTGCAGCCGCTCCCGATTTCTGTGTGGCCTTCGATAATTGTACCGGGATAAATGACCGTATCCTGTCCGATAACCGTCTCCGCAGAAATATAGGTCGTTTCCGGATCGATCAGTGTGACGCCCTGCGCCATCAAACGCCTGTTGATTCTGTCCCGCATGTACTTCTCCGCCGCAGCCAGCTGAATCCGGTCATTGACGCCGACTGTTTCTTCAAAATGCGGTGTCATCCGGGCGATTACTTTCTTCGAGGCCTGGATCAGAAGCTGAATGACATCGGGAAGATAATACTCACCCTGTGCATTCTCATTACCCACCTTGTGCAGCGTCTCAAACAGTAATTTATTATCAAAACTGTAAATACCTGTGTTGACTTCATTGACTTTCTTTTCCTCGCCGGTTGCATCCTTATCCTCAACGATCCGCTCGAGATCGCCGGAAGCCGTCCGGATGATCCGTCCATAACCGGCGGGATTGTTCAGCTTCGCGGTCAGTACGGCAGCCGCGGCGTGCTCACGTTCCTGAGCGTCGATCAGCTGCTCAATTGTCTCGTGCGTCACGAGCGGTGTATCACCGCATAGCACGATCGTTGTGCCTGCCTGTCCGGCGAGTCTGTCCGACGCCTGAAGCACCGCGTGCGCCGTACCCAGCTGTTCTTTCTGAAGCAGGCAGACCGCGTCATCTCCGACACAGCTGCTGACGGCTTCGGCACCGTAGCCGACGACCACATAGATACTTGAAAAGTCTGCCTGACGGACCTCGTCAACAACATGACGAATCATTGGCTTGCCGCAGACCTGGTGAAGCACTTTATATAATTTCGATTTCATTCTGGTGCCCTTGCCAGCAGCCAGAATAATCGCATATCGATTTGACATGATAAACCCCCACGCTGAAAACCTTGGCATCCTTTTTAGACTATAGCTTAATCACTGTGCTTTTTCAAGAAGTCATGAAACGGAGTGATTTACCGCCAATCGGCATGCAGGTTTTCTTCTGCAAGGTGACCTTTCTTTCCTGTAATTATAGAAAAAGGAACCCTGTGAAGGTTCCCGTTCGTGTTTATCTGACCGTTTCTTTTATCAGGAGGCACCGGCCTGCTCAAATGTCGGATCTGCGGCGCAGGCCTGCTGATATTCACCAAGCACCGCACTCTGTATCTTTTCCCGCGTTGCCGGTGTGATCGGATGCGCGATATCTCTGAATTCCCCGTCCGGGGTCCGCTTGCTCGGCATCGCGACAAACAGCCCGTTATTGCCGTCAATCACGCGAATGTCGTGAACCACAAATTCCTTATCAATCGTTATTGATGCAATCGCTCTCATTCGGCCGTCTGTATGAACCAGGCGCAGCCTGACATCAGTTATTTCCATGCTTCAGACACCACCCTTTCCGTGGATATCAACCCTATACTTAGGTTTCCACACAGAAAGAGGAATCTCCTGCAAAAAGAACCTGCAAATTAAATATTATCTCCTGTTCTCCAGCGAGCCACCTGTTCCCGGACCCGTAAAGAAATCCATCACATTGCCGTTTTCCATAGAAAGACGGTTTTCTTGTTCCGGAATGGACAGTCTCAATAATGATGTGTAATTACCGACCAGTTTCGGCTGTTCGTCTTCCTTTTCAACGAAAACGGCCATCCCGGCAACAGTTGCTCCGAACTCGCCCGTCAGGTTGATCATTCCTTTCATTGTCCCGCCGGCCTTCATAAAGTCGTCGACAATCAGGACACGTGCTCCTTTTTTCAGACTTCGCCGCGGCAATACCATCGTCTGAATCCGTTTCGACGAACCTGAAATATAATTAATGCTGACCGTTGATCCCTCCGTCACTTTGCTGCTGCGGCGAACCACCACTACCGGTGCGCTGCACTGAAAAGCAACCGCATAGGCCAGCGGAATCCCTTTTGTCTCCATCGTCATCACAGCATCGATTTTTTCATCGACAAAGACCGATGCGATCAGCCGGCCGATCGCATTAACAACATCCGGTCTTCCGAGAATGTCTGTCATATATAAATAACCGCCCGGAAGCAGGCGGTTCGTATCCGTCATTTGTTCTTTAAGTTCCGCTAAAAAATTCTCCGCTTCACGGCCGTTCATGAACGGCAAATAGCTGACTCCGCCGGCGGCTCCCGGAAGGGTCTGCAACCGGCCGACGCCCTGCGTCTCAAAGTTTTCTTTTATAATGGTCAGATCCTCGCTGATCGACGATTTTGCAGACTCATACCGATCTGAAAAATAGGAAAGCGAGATAATCTGGTGCGGATGCCTGAGCAGATATACAGTCATATCCACCAATCTGCTGCTGCGCCTGAGTTTCATGACAGTCCTCCAAATCCGAATAATTTACAATAATTCTACCGCATTATTCGTATTCAGACAAGAGTGCAAACGGTTTACACAGGCGTACAGCATAAACTTCCGGACAATATCCTTTCATGCCATTTAGAAGCCGCTGCATCCGTGACTCATGCCGGGTGAGAGCAAAAACTGTCGGGCCACTGCCGCTCATCAGAATGCCTTCGGCTCCAATCTGGCGCATATGCGCTTTGATTTTTGCGATTTCTTCCACCTTCTCCATCGTCACCGGTTCCAGTGTGTTGCCGAGCAAGGCACAGATCGCATCAAAATCCTGAACATGGATCGCCCGGACCATCGCATCAACATCCGGGTGCACGGCCGGACGGTTATCCCATTCTTTGTAGATCTGGCCGGTTGCCACGGACACTGCCGGTTTAACCAGGATCACCCAGCAAGGGGGAAGCGAGGGAAGCGGACTGATTTTCTCTCCCCGGCCTGTCGCCAGCGCTGTGCCGCCTTTAATACAAAAAGCCACATCGGAGCCGATTTGCCGTGCCAGATCAAGCATCGTTTCATAGCTCATACCCAGATGCCAGAGACGGTTAACCGCCCGGATGGTCGCCGCTGCGTCGCTGCTTCCCCCCGCCAGTCCGGCCGCCACAGGGATCCGTTTCTGTATTGTCAGCTGAAGGCCCTTGCTGATTCCGAACTTATCTTTAATGAGTCGTGCTGCCTGATAGGCAAAATTGCGATCATCTTCCGGAACATACGGGACCGATGAGTGCAGAACAATACGGTTGCCGGGAAGTTCGCTGCATTCAATTCTGTCGGCCAGATCAATCGCCGCCATCACCATGTGCACCTCGTGATAGCCATCGCTGCGCCGGCCGATAACGTCAAGCGACAGATTAATTTTCGCCGGTGCTTTTTCGAGTATCTTCACATCTTCCACCTGTTTCTGGATTTCCGCGCAGTCAGCCGGTTCCCTGCTGCACCGGAGTTTTCTCACACGGCGGCGTCCACCGTTCACCCTTGTAAGTGTACTGGAATTCATTCAAAAGAAAAAGGGGGCCGGCCATTTCCGGCCGACCCTCTGTTCCTGCTCAATCATTGCGCTTCCCGGCCGACAGCTGCTGTTCCGCGATCTCAATCGCCCGCCGTACCATACTGCCCGCATCACGGGCGCGGATACCGCCCCAGCCTTCCTTTTGGACGGTATCATAAAAGCCGAGTTCTTTGGCAAGTTCCACTTTCAGCGACTCCGACATGACGCCTCTTTTTCGTGACATAACCGCAAAACCCCTTTCCAGTGACCGAGCAGACATAGGTTGTGCAAAATCACTTTGCACTATTCGGCAAACGTGTTAGAATAGCAAATGAAAAAGGATTCAGGCAGCATAAACGCGCATTGCTGCTGCTTCCCGCTAATGGGAAACAAGAACATGCGCGTATCCGCTCAGACGTTAAATTGCCTTGATCCGAGAAACGGCCGGAATTATTGTCCGCTGGCCATCTCTTCCATAAAAGTGAGTTCTACCGAATCCGTCAATACATCCGTATAGCTGTAGGAAACACGGTCATAGGCGCTTGAATCTTTATCAAGCTTGACGATGAATACCGACGGATAGGTTCCCTCCAAAACACCAATGCGTTGAATCGTTTTACGTCTGCCACCATTTGCTTTCAGTGTCAAACGGCTGCCGACGCGGTCTTTCAGGACGCCCTTGATATCTTCAATGGTTTTTCCCATCTCGACAATCCACCTCGCTTAATTTTAATTGTAACATAATTATACGATTTAAGCAAATAGATTGAATTATATCAGGAAATTATGACTCATGTCAACGATTTTGCTGAGAAATTCGCTCCGATTTGCTGCCCAATTTTATTATGTCCTAAAAGTAAACCGTCATGCGCAGGCATTTTGAGAGCACTGGGCCATTCGTTTCCAGTAAATCGCAGGTTATTCCGAGGGATATGGCATTCCGGTCCGCAGCATTCCCCGGCTTTCCACGCCACCCAGTCCGCCCGCGCCGGTTAATGTATTGCGCAGCACTTCCCAGACGTTCACACTCTCCATGAATGGGGTCAGGCTGACCTTAGCTGCCAGATAAACCGGATCCAAAGCATGAATGTTCACACGATCCGGAGAGCTGGCAAAATTCGATCCGGCCCGAATCAGAAGTTCAAAATTAGACTGGCAGGCACCGGCGAAAATCACCAGCTGATCCAGGCTCGGCCAAAGGAACCGCACCTCTTTCACAGTCCTTACAAAATGCCCGGAATGCCGGTATGACTTGATTTCTTCCGGTGTTCCCTTGTTTTTTAAGAAGGCATCATGACCGGTCAGCACAAGGATATCCGGACGAATCTGCCCGGCAAGCTTCGGCACCTTTTCAGGCATTTCTTCCTCCGGCATGAATTTACCGATCACCGGTATTCTCAGCTTCTCATAGACGGATAAACATTTTTTCAGGTAATAGGGATCCCCGTCAACATGGAGCACCCGGCCGGGCATCTCAAAATAGGAGGTACCCGAACGATAGCCGCTGGTTGCCGTATATTCACGTTTCATCTTCATCTCACGGTAATCTTGGCGAAAGAGCTTGTAGGAGGCCGCATCCTTTGATTTGATCTCCTTCTCATATTTTTCACGTTCATCTTCAGTAACAGGAACCAGATCGTCAAGAGGGGCATCTGCCTGCAGCCGCAGATCATGACCCGTCAGTTCGGCCGTCTTTTTTTCCAAATCAATTTTCATGACCCGAAAGGGAAGATCACACTGATAGGAAGTGCGTGCAACCAGGTCTCCTACCTGAACAGACATTACCGAATCCCCCCTTTCCGCGGTGACGCTCGTAAAAATCCGGACTGCTCTGGTCATCTTATGTGATCCACAGCAGGGATATGTCCGGAAGAACGTCCAGCTGTCCGAAACAGGCAAAAAAAAACAGCAGCAAGAACTTCCGCTGCTAATGATCCGCCGCAGTCAGCGGCTTCAGATTTTCACTGAGCCTGGCAAATTCATCAATGGTCAGTGTCTCGCCGCGGCGCCCCGGATCGATCCCCGCCTGCTCCAGAACATCCAGAACCGCCTCTTTCTGCTCCTTTGGAAATAATTGATGCATCAGGTTGTTCATCAACGTCTTTCGCCGATGCGCAAAACTAGCCCGGATGATTTGGAAGAAAAATGGCTCATCTGTAACGGCTACGCGCTTCTCGGGCCGGATATCCAGCCGGATTACCGCAGAGTCGACATTAGGCTGCGGGATAAACACCGTTCTCGGAACGGTCATCACAATGGACGGGTCGGCAAGATACTGGACGGCAATCGACAGTGATCCGTAGCTTTTCTGCCCGGGCGACGCCTCCAGACGATCGGCCACTTCTTTCTGAACCATGACCACGATGGAACGAAGCGGCAGGTGATCGGTCAGGAGTTTTAATAAGATCGGCGTCGTCACATAATAAGGCAGGTTGGCCACAACGGTGACTGCTGCGTCTGCAGGGAATTCCTCGGCAATCATTTTCGGCAGGTCCATCTTCAGGACATCGCCGAAACGAACAACGACATTATCATAGTTCTGGAGCGTTTCTTCAAGGATTGCCTTTAGCCGGCCGTCAATTTCAACTGCCACAACCTTTCCGGCAGCTTCCGCCAGATATTGGGTCAGCGACCCGGCTCCCGGACCGATTTCAACGACATAACTGTCCCTGGTCAGGTTGGCAGCTTGAACGATGTTTTTCAAAATGTTTTCATCGGCCAGAAAGTTCTGCCCAAGACTTTTTTTCAACGTAAACCGGTGCCGGCGGATCACCTGGTGAATGACGCCCGGCGAGGAAATTCTCTTAGTCACCGGCGGATTCTCCTTTCCTGATCAGACTGAGCGCTGTCTTAAGTTCCTCAGGCGTGATCTGAAACATTTTCAGCCGTTTATAGAGCTGCTTTCCATTACTGTAACCAATCTTGAGCTTATCGCCAAGGCGCTGGCGCAGTTGCCGTGATTCCGGTCCGCCGAGAAGACCATACGCTCTGAGTTCCTGCAGCGAGATTTGTTCCTCAGGTGCCTCAAACTGGGTGTAGACTCTGGACAGCGCCTCGCGAATCGCTTCAGGTGAAGCATGCTCAATGCCAAGGCTCTGGCCGGTGCTTCCACGTCCCTGTTTACGCGTAATGAACGCGTGTTTGCAGCCGGGAACCTCCCGACTGATGATCTTTCGGATCCGTTCCCCCGGATAATCCGGATCCGTCAGAACAATCACTCCGCGTTTCTCCTGAGCATGGCGAATGGCTGCAATGGTTTTCCGGCTGACCCGGGAACCGTTTGTCTCAATCGTGTCGGCGTCAAGCGCATGGTGAATCGCCAGCGTATCGCTCTTCCCCTCGACGACAATGATTTCTTTAACAATCATGAAAACGCTCCTTATTTATTCTGTTCTGAATCTCGGTCTGCATCCGTATCAAGATGAAAACAGCGGCGGGCATTAGCTGTTGTCACAGCCGCCAGGTTTTCCAGTGAAAGCCCCTTAATTTCCGCCAGCTTTTCAGCAACGAGACGCACCCTTGCCGGTTCATTCCGCTTGCCCCGGAACGGCGCAGGTGTCAGATACGGACAATCGGTCTCGATCAGCAGTCGGTCCAGCGGGATCTCAGCCGCCGTATCCCGCTGCAGCTGCGCATTTTTAAAGGTCAGGGTACCTCCGAAACTGATGAAGAAATTAAGCTGGATAAATTTCTTTGCCCAGTCCAGGTTGTCACTATAGCAGTGCATCACACCGCCGACCGTCTCAGCGTGCTCTTCCCTGAGGATACGTTCGGTATCCGCCGTTGCTTCGCGATTGTGGATAATCAGCGGCAGCCCGGCTGCTCTGGCCAGCCGGATCTGTCGGCGGAACACACTGTGCTGTACCGGTTTCGGTGATTTATCCCAGTGGTAGTCGAGGCCGATCTCACCCAGCGCAACGATTTTCTTATGTTTCAGATGCACCTTAATCCAGCTGAAATCCGCTTCGGTCATGTCAACGGCATCCTCGGGATTCCAGCCGATCGCCCCGTAGATGGCTGCATGGTGGTCGATGATCGGAAAGACCCGCTCCATCGACGAACGGTCCACACCGATCACCACCATCTGACGCACACCGGCCTCATCGGCGCGGTGAAGCACATCGTCAAAGTCTTTGTTGAACGCTTCATCATTGATATGTGTATGCGTGTCAAACAGCATCAAACCATGCCCCTTTCAGAAAAAGAGCGGGACGACACGCTTTTTTCAAGACACGTGCCGCCCCGCAGGCCCCCGGTCGGTCCCGGCCGGGAATGTATAAGCATGCCACTCAGCGAATTTTTGCACCATTCGGAAGCGATCCGGCCACGGTGGCCACCTTGACCTTACCGTTTGCTTCGCCGGCCAGCAGCATTCCCTGAGAAATTTCACCGCGCAGTTTTGCCGGCTTCAGATTGGCAATGACGATAATCTTCTGACCAACCAGCTCCTCAGGTTTATAATAATCGGCAAGCCCGGAGACGATCTGTCGTTTTTCATAACCGAGATCCAGTTGCAGCTTCAACAGTTTATCGGCATTTTTCACTTTCTCAACCTCGATGACTTCGGCAACACGGAGATCGACTTTCTGAAAATCATCCAGATTAATTTCCGCCAGTGCTTTCGATTTTGATTTCTTCTCCTGATTACCGTTCGGCTTGGTTCCGGTCGCGCTGCGCATCTGTGATTTGATGTAGGCTACTTCCTGATCAATATCCAGACGCGGGAAAATCGGTTCAGCCTTCCGGACAACCCATTCACCCGTGTTCACCTTGGGATTCTCCAGCGTATCCCAGGCCTGATCAGCCAGATCAGTGACTCCGAGCTGACGGAACATTTCCGCCGGCGTGGACGTCAGGAACGGCTGAAGCATAATGGACACGCAGCGAATCGTATCGATCAGGTGAGCGAGTACCGAATCGAGTTCAGTTTTCTTACGATTATCTTTAGCAAGCACCCACGGCTGCGTCTCATCAATATACTTATTGGCCTGTCCGATCGCCTTCCAGATTGCAGACAAGGCAACTGAAAACTGCAGATTTTCCATCTGCGCTTCGACGGTGGATACAGCTTCGCTCAGAGTATCTTCAAGAACCTGATCCTGAGGCAATACGACACCTGTGTAAGCCGGTACCCTGCCCTCTCTGTACTGGCTGACCATGGCCACCGTGCGGTTCAGCAAGTTCCCCAGATCATTGGCCAGATCAAAATTAATCCGCTCCACAAACGCCTCAGGTGTCCATAATCCGTCCGAGCCAAACGGTACTTCACGCAGCAGGTAATAACGCAGGGCGTCAAGACCATACCGATCGATCAGCGGTTCCGGATCGACTACATTACCCTTCGACTTGGACATCTTGCCGTCTTTCATCAGCAGCCAGCCGTGGCCGAAGACTTTCTTCGGCAGCGGCAGACCGAGTGCCATCAGGATGATCGGCCAGTAAATCGTATGGAAACGGACAATTTCCTTACCGACAAGATGAACGTCTGCCGGCCAGAATTTCTTAAATTTTGAATCATCATCACTGCCGTAACCCAGAACCGTGATATAGTTCAGCAGCGCATCCAACCAGACATAAACAACGTGTTTTGGATTGTTCGGGACCTTGATCCCCCAGGAATAAGAGGTCCGTGAAACGGCCAGATCTTCCAGGCCCGGTTTGATGAAGTTATTGATCATTTCATTCTTTCGGGATTCCGGCTGAATGAAATCCGGATGATCCTCATAGTACTTCAACAGCCGGTCCGCGTATTTGCTCATCTTAAAGAAGTAGCATTCTTCTTTGATCTTCTCAACCTTGTGGCCGCTGTCCGGGCTTTTCCCGCCGATCACTTCGCCCTTGGCATTCTTTTCGATGTCGACAAGCTGGGACTCTGTGTAATACGTTTCGTCCGAGATGCTGTACCAGCCTTCATACTCGCCAAGGTAGATATCGCCCTGGTCTTCCAGCTGTTTAAACGCCTTTTGAACGACCTTCGTATGCCGTTCCTGAGTCGTGCGGATAAAATCATCATAGGAGATATCAAGTTTCTTCCAGAGCTGCTTGATCTGTGCCACCATTTCGTCACAATAGACGATCGGCGGCACACCTTTTGCATCGGCCTTTTCTTCAATCTTCTGGCCGTGCTCGTCCGTTCCGGTCAGGAACATGACGTCATAGCCGCGCAGCCGTTTGTAACGGCACATCGCATCGCCCGCCACAGTTGTGTAGGCGTGACCAATATGTAATCGCCCGCTTGGGTAATAAATCGGGGTTGTTAGATAAAATGTTTTTCTTTTTTCTGACATATTGCCTGAGCAGCCTCCTTATGAAATACATTCCGTATCTGTCGGCATCTAAAAAAAACTATACGGTTCGCCCCGGGGAATGTCAACAATTGCCTGGATTCTTTATGAATGCCCGTCTTTCAAGGCTTTTCAAGATGATGATACGCACGGTAAACGTCACGTTTCGGGAGCCGGCGGTCTTCCGCCGTCTGTTTGATCGCTTCTTTGACACTCATCCCCTGATTCGCCATATAGTAAGCGACATGCGCCGGAATGTCCAGAGCCAGCCACCACAAATCGGCCTGCGCTGCAGATCCCTCCGGCGCACCGTCAACGATCAGACAAAACTCGCCCTTCTGCGGACCGCCCATGGCAGCAATCAGTTCGTCCATCGTTCCCCTGACAAAGGTCTCGAACTGTTTGGTCAGTTCCCGGGACACCGAGACGCGCCGGTTCCCGAACGCCGCCTTCAGATCCTTAAGTGTCCCTTCGACACGATACGGGGACTCATAAAAGATCAGCGTGCAGGTCAGTGTGCTCAGTTCCTTAAGTGCCCGGCTGCGTTCCTTATTCGTTCGCGGAAGGAACCCGTAGAACAGGAAATGGTCGGTCGGCAGGCCAGAAGCAATAAGGCTCGTCAGCGCTGCGTTGGCTCCGGGCAGAGGGACTACGGGAATCTGTCTGGCTGCACAGGCGGCAGCAAGGTCGGCCCCCGGGTCGGAAATACCCGGCGTTCCGGCATCGGTCACGAGCGCCACATTTTTCCCGGACTCAAGCTCGGCAATCAGTTTCTTCCCGCTCGTCTTTTTATTGTGCTCATGATAGCTGTACATCGGCACATGGATCGAGAAATGGGTGCACAGCTTCATCGTATGACGGGTGTCCTCCGCAGCCAGGATATCCGTATGTTTCAATACATCCAGGGCCCGGAAAGTAATGTCATCCAGGTTGCCGATCGGGGTCGGTACGAGATAAAGTGTGCCCTTTCCGTGATGATCTCCCTGAAAGCTTCGTTGTTCCCACATGAGTGCCGCTCCTTTGGATCAGTTCTGTTTTTTTTTGATGCGTCAGGCGCTTGATCGCTGCCTCCCGCTGCAGCGCAGACGATTTATCGGGAAGTGCTTCTTCATAAACAATCCGCAATGGTTTGTGACTGCGGGTGTATTTGGCCCCCCGGCCGCTGCAGTGACGGGCGAACCGCTGCTGAACGTCCGCTGCATAACCCGTATACAGACTGCCGTCCGCACACTCCAGAATATACACACTGTACGATTCGCTCACGACGGCCACACATCCTTTGTGTACTTTCCGTCCGCCCCGTAAACCGCAACCGGCGGCAGAACGCGCAGCCCTGGGTGGCCGCCGCTTGTCCCTTCAATCAGCACCATATTGGCCGGTTTATCGATTCGCGAATGAACAAACTGCACCCTTTTCGGTTCAATACCTTTTCGGGTCATGACCGCCATGATCTCATTCAGGCGCTCCGGACGGTGAACCATCGCGAATTTCCCGCTCTGCCGGAGCAGTCCGGCTGCCGTTCCGACCACTTCATCCAATGTAATCAGCAGTTCGTGGCGGGCGATCGCCAGATGCCGGTTGATTTTCAGATCCCGCGCTGCTTCACGGGTAAAATACGGCGGATTGCATGTGACGACATCACAGCCATGGGCCCCGATGATACCCGGCAGCTTCTGCGCCGCATCGCAGATAAAGTCGACCCGTCCGTCAAGTTGATTCAATACGGCACCCCGCTTTGCCAGCCGGCAGACTTCCGGCTGAACTTCAATACCGGTGATCCGGCCTCTGGTACGCTGAGACAGCAGAAAGGGAATCACTCCGTTTCCCGTGCACAGGTCGACCAGACGGCCATGTTGTACCGGAACATAGGCAAAGCGGGCGAGCAGAACCGAATCGAGTGAAAAAGGAAATAGGGCATCCGACTGGACAATCTTCAACCCTGAATCAAATAGATAGTCGATCCGTTCATGCGCTTTACTGTTTGTCATTGTAAACCACCGCTCTGCTGTTGCTGAACTTCTTCATCAAAGACTTGCTCAGTCTGTTCTTTAAAAATGATGTAAGTTTTTCCTTTCCATTGTTGGAACGGATCGCCCGTGGAAAGCGGCAGGCCTATTTAAATAAAAGCCCTCCGGAGAGGAGGACCGTTCAGCGCGATAATAAGCTGGAAAGTGCAGCGCTTTCCGTCACTTTTTATTCAGGAAAGCCAGGCAGAACAGACAATCGCCGTCTTTACGCACACTGCCATAGTGCAGATTGCAGATATGAAAGCCTTCTTGATACAGTCTGGCAAGGTTATCGTATCCCTCCCCAGCCTGAAAAGAAGACGTATCCGCCGCATCCGCCGATGATTTACCGGCATTTTTCTTCTGCCGCTGTTTCGTTTTTTCGATACGTTCTCTAAGATGCCTGTTCTCAAGCTGAAGATTGTGATTCTCTTCCATCAGATCGGCCAGGTGCGCCTTCATATTCCCGAAATCCACATAGATCTGACCCAGCTGTTCTTCCAAATGACTGACCTGTGAGAAAAATTCCTTTTCCTCCAAGTTCATGCACCTCTTATTCAGTAGGAGAAATAGCCCCTTCTTCAACCAGCTCATCCAATGTGAAATCAACCACTCTGTTGGGGTCCTTCAGCTCAACCTGAACGAGCTGCTCCAGAATATTCAGTCCGACAACCTTGCCCTGGCCGTAATGGACATGGATGGTTTCCCCCAGATCCGGAAGTGCCTTTTTTGCCGACTCATATTGATCATTTTCATATTTCAGGCAGCACATCAGCCGGCCGCACACCCCGGAAATTTTTGCCGGATTCAGCGACAGGTTCTGATCCTTCGCCATTTTTATTGAAACGGGCTCAAAGTCGCCCAGAAAAGTCGAGCAGCACAGCATGCGTCCGCACGGCCCGATGCCGCCGAGCATTTTTGCTTCATCACGGACGCCGATCTGCCGAAGTTCGATGCGGGTTTTGAACACGGCAGCAAGATCCTTGACCAGCTCCCGAAAATCCACGCGACCGTCGGCAGTGAAATAGAAAATAATTTTATTGCGGTCAAATGTATATTCAACATCCACCAGTTTCATTTCAAGATGGTGGTTGTATATTTTCTGCAGACAGATATCCATCGCCTGTTCCGCATCCTTCTTATTCTTGCGGACTTGCAGTGCATCGGAATCCGTGGCGATCCGGATCACCTTTTTCAGTGGAAGCACGACATCTTCTTCATCAACGGTCTTCTGGCCGATAACAACCGTGCCGCATTCGACACCTCGGGTCGTTTCCACAATGACGCGGGCATCTCTTGGAACGGCCAGCTGTCCCGGATCAAAATAATAGACCTTGCCCGCCCTCTTAAAACGAATGCCGACGATATTATATTTCATGTTTCAGTGGATCCCTCCCAGTCTGACAGTCAGCCGTTCCAGAACGCTCAGCCCGTTGACATGCGCGTCAAGCTGCCTCCGGCCTTCAAGAATGAAACCCATCGCCTGAACAAGCTGGTCCGGCGAATAACGGAGCATCTGGCTCTTCAGCATCTCGGTCTGATCGTCATAAATCAGTGCATCGGAACGGCCTAACTGAAGTGATAGCAAATCTCTATACCAGAACAGCATCAGATCCAGGGCCATAGCTACCCTCGGCGTGCTGTCACAAACAGGCGCAATTTGTTCATAGACAAAGGGCAAGACCGCATGAGCAGAGTCGCCCAGTTTCTTGACTAATTGTAACACTATGGAACGGGCTCCCGCAAACCATGGATCCGCGCACAAGTCCTCTGCTTCATCTCGGTCATGTGTCAGCTCGGCTGCTGTCCTTGCCAGATTGTGCGGCCGCCCGGCAGTCTCCAGTTCTGTCTCAACCACCTGATCAGAGAGGGGCACGAAGGACAGAATCTGGCACCGGGAGACAATCGTATCCAGCAGCTGATGAATATGATCCGTCGTCAGCAGCGCCAGTGTCCCCGGATAGGGCTCTTCAATGAACTTCAGAAGACTGTTCTCCGCCTGAACCGTCATCTTTTCCGCACTTTCGATAATAAAAATTTTTCGTGCCGATTCCGTTCCGTGATAGGCGAATTCCTTCATCAGATAGGCAACCTGTTCCTTCTTGATTGATGCCGCACCTTCTTCCGGAATGACCCGGATGACATCCGGATGGTTCCCGGAAATAATCCGCCGGCAATTGCGGCAATCCCCGCACGGCTCGCCGTCGACGGGCGCCTCGCAGAATAAAGTCTGCGCCAGAAGCAGCGCAGTACCTGATTTTCCGGTCCCGTTCGGTCCTTCCAGCAAGTAAGCATGGGCCAGCTGCTGCCTGTCCAGTGCGTGCCGCAGAACTCTGGAAGTCACCGGCTGCTGTTCTTTTAATTTTTTCCAGTCCATATATTCATTCACCAGCTGCAGACACGACGCCCGGAGACGTTCCCGATACAGACGTGTCAGATAGATAAGTTGATCAGCAGCCCCCTGATTTCATCCAGTCGCTGCAGTAAGTCGAGTTCGTTTCTGTTTCTGTCCAGCAGATCGTTCGTCAGCTGAATCAGTTTCTGATTGATGGTGCGTACCAGTGTCTGCCGCGCACCGCCCCGCTGCCACGACCGCGACTGCTCCGTCTTGAGCCCGGAGCGAACCGCTTCTTCAAGGAACGCCTGCACACATTTTTTATATGCCTGTACTTCATGTATTGTCCGGATTGCCGCAATGCGCTCGGCCTGATCATCCACTTTGCCGAGCAATGCCCGCAGCACATCGGCATCTGCGGCTTCCCTGCGTTCGGCAAGCGTCCGTTCAAATGACATCGGGGGATTCGCTGCTGTTTGCCCATGTTTTACGGGTGTTTCTCTGATTCCGGATTCCCGGCTGATTTTAATGGCCATGAGTTCCGTCCTTCCGCAGACCTAACGATCAAAAGTGTCTGAACTGATCGACATCAAGCACAAAAACCGTGGCGCCGCCGACTTCCACATCCACCGGGTGCATGAGGTACCCGTCCGCATTGCCGTCCAGCGATGACAACGGAGCCATCACCTGAGTCCGGCTGTGACAATGATGGCCGATCAGCTGCAGCAGGTCATCCACTTTATCATCCTCTGTACCGATCATAAAGGTTGTATTTCCGGCCCTCAGAAAGCCGCCGGTACTCGCCAGTTTGGTTGTATGAAACCCGCCTTCAACAAGGGCGTCCTGTAAGCTGTTACGATCCTGATCCTGAACTACTGCCAAGACTAATTTCAAGGGTCTCACCTCTCAGTTTGTCTGCGCTCTTTCCCCTTCAGCAGATGCAGGAAATCCGTTCTGATGATCCTGAAAACCGTATCCGGACTGGTTTGACCATCCACCAGCAGGATACGCTGTTGATTCTCTTTGCATAAAGCGAAGAAACCTTCACGGACTCTCGCGTGATAGGCCAGTGCGCGCTGCTCTATCCGGTCAAGATCACCGGCATCACGGGTCACCCCGGCTTCCGGCCCCGTCCGGTGTCTCATACGCTGCCGGCCTGTTTCTGGGGGGACATCAATCAGGTAGGTCCGGTCCGGCGTCAGCCCTCCGGTCGCAAATCGGCTGATCGCGCGGATCTTATCGACCGGCTGGTTCAGTCCGTACCCCTGATAAGCAACCGACGCATCCACAAAGCGATCGCACAGGACGATTTTCCCTTCCGCCAGTGCCGGGCGAATCTTCTCTTCGACATGCTGACTCCTCGAAGCTGCGTAAAGCAGGATCTCTGTCTTTTCGCCCATCCTGAGGTTTTCGGGATTGAGGATCAGCGCGCGAATCTTATCGCTGATCTGTGTGCCTCCCGGCTCCCGGGTCAGGAGAAAAGGAATCCCCCGCGCTTCAAGTTCCGCCGCCAGTTTACGGATCTGTGTCGTCTTTCCGGATCCGTCCGGTCCTTCAAATGTAATAAATAGTCCGTTATTCTCCATCTTCTTAAACTCCTGAGCGATATATCGTTAGTTTACCAGACATGATGTTTTCATTCTGAAAAGATGCTCCGGCATCCATCCAGGTTCTGACCGCGTTGATCTGCCCGGCGGCAACACGTTCTCCCTTAAGGATTACCGGCACGCCCGGCGGATAAGGGATGACCGGTTCGGCCGCAATCCCGCCGGCCGCCTGGTCAAGTGTCACGAGGTCCTTCCGTTTTCCGGCAAGCACATCGATGGACCCGGCAAGTGTACTGCAAAGCGGAAAAGAACCAGCCGTCTTTCTCCTGTATCCGGACCGGGCTGAAACTGAATCAACCACTTCTCTGATTTTTTCAGCAGCGGGGATAAGATTCATCCGGTCCGTTAATCCAAGTGTCAGAAGGATGTGGCACGGATCCGCCATTTCCGGATAGACACCGGATTGAAGCAGCGCTTTCTGAACATCAAATCCGTTCAGTCCGGGCTTCAGTTCCAGTGTGATCTTAAACGGGTCAATGAGAAAGCGGTCCGGGTCGGCAGTCAGGACACCGGCATTTTTCATGCTGCCGAGTGCGTCAACAAACTGATCACGCCGCCGGATCCAGCACTGAAACGTCTGTCTGTCCGTGTTGGCCAGATAATACCGGGCCAGATCGAGCGACGCCATGATCGGATAGGATGGACTCGACGTCTGCAGCATCTCGCGCACGGCCGCAACTTTTTGTTTCGGAATAAGACTGCTGTTTACATGCAGGTAAGCACCCATCGTCATTGCCGGCAGCATTTTATGTGCGGACTGGACAACCAGATCGGCGCCAAGATCAAGCGAACTGGGCGGAACCGGTGTGCCTAGCCGGAAATGCGGTCCATGAGCCTCGTCGACAAGCACCGCAGCACCGCAGTCATGTGCCCTATCAATGAGCCGGCGCAGATGGACCGCCGCCATCCCGTAGTAATTCGGGTACGTCAGAATCAGCGCCTTTGGTTTCGGGTAACGGTGAATGGCCTGCACCCATGCCTCATCAGAGACACCGAAAGCCAGCCCGGATGCCTCATCTACCTGCGGGGCAAGGAAAACCGGAGAGGCACCGGACAGCTGCACCGCGTTGAACACGGATTTATGGCTGTCGCGGGCAACAAAGACTGTATCTCCCCGCCGGCATGCCGCCATGACCATCGTCAGATTGCCGGCAGTTGACCCGTTGACCAGAAAATAGCTGGCCAGCGTGCCGTAATAATCACGGAGCAGCGCCTCCCCACTCCGAAGAATTCCGTCCGGATGATAGAGTTCATCAAGGCCGGCCACCTCGGTCGCGTCAATCGCTAACAGCTTGCGAAACCATTGACCGGCTTTGTCCGGAAAGATCAGACCATCTTTATGTCCGGGCACATGAAATGAATACTGCTGCGCATTATGGTACTCCAGCAACCCGTCGAATACCGGAGTCTGTTTCTGATCCATCCTGTCCAACCTCTGTCCGTCTATCCTTCATTCTATGAGCTTATGATTCTATTTTAGCATAACTGACTTTTCAAACCGGACAGAAAACCGGGTAAATGGCGGCAAAGAAAAAAGAGAAGCTTCAGACTTGATGATGCTTCTCCCATTGCCGGTTCGACTTATTCCTCGCCGCCTGTTTGACGGCGGCCGGCTTCAAAAGCGAAAGCCTGTTTATATAGTACCGATACTTCCAGTCCGTGACCTCGGTCGCAATCATTTTCTGCTGACAGGATTCACAGATTAATTGATTCAATATGTGAATGCCAGGTACATCCGTGCGGCCACAGATCAGGCACGTGTCGACCGGAAGTCTGCTTGTCACCCGTTTCATGTCCTCACTTCCCCTTTCACTGACAGGATAACCCGATTTCTCGTAATCTATGCATCCGGGCAGGGAAACCCGTCTGAACGGCTGCATCCGACTCAGAATAGGTTATGGTCAGGACGCGCGACCGGTGCCGGAAATTTTTGATGACTGTTCTCCGGCAATGAATCTGATTTTATCCATAAAGGGGATTATCACGGCACTCCCGAACAGAAATTCAAATGTCCATGAGATGTCAAAAAAATCAGCTGACAAAAAAGTCAGCTGATTTTTCTCAAAGAAACACGGCTTCATGCCTCATGCGTCAGTGTTTTCAAAATGGTTCCGATTCCCTGAGTCGCGTTCCGGGCCTGTGCCATACGGTCAATATAGTCATATCGGTTCCGGTAGACGTCGGCAATCGTCTTCTGAAGTTCATCAGCAGTCAGTGAATCATTATCGAGAACCTCACAGAAACCCTTTTTCTTAAAGGAAGCGGCGTTAAGGATCTGATCTCCGCGGCTTGCGCGGAGCGGCAGCGGAATCAGGATCATCGGTTTCTTCAATGCCAGGAATTCAAAAATCGCATTGGAGCCGGCACGGGATAAAATGAGGGACGCAGCGGCCATGACATCAGGAAGTTCCTTGTCGATATATTCATACTGGCCATATCCTTCTTTCCCTTCCAGTTCCGGGGCGATATTTCCTTTGCCGCACAAATGAACAATCTGATAACTGCTTAATAGCGCCGGAAGTGACGCCCGGACTTCTTCATTAATTTTCCTGGCGCCCAGGCTGCCTCCCATAATCAGCAGCACCGGCTTATCCGGCCGGAACCCCAGAAACTGCAACCCTTTTTCTTTATTTCCCCGAAAAAGTGCATCGCGGATCGGGGCGCCCGAATAGATCACCTTGCCCGCCGGAAAATGGGCGGATGCTTCTTCGAACGTGACAAACATTTTGGTTGCAAATTTTACCGCAATTTTATTTGCCAGTCCGGGGGTGATATCCGATTCATGGATATATACCGGAATCCGGTTCAGCCAGCCGCCGATCACGACCGGCACAGAAACGAAACCACCCTTCGAGAAAATAACATCCGGCTTGATCTTCCTGATCATCCAGTAGGCCTGCATGACGCCGGCCATCACTTTAAACGGGTCTTTAAAATTTTTCAAGTCAAAATAGCGACGCAGCTTGCCGCTGGAGATGGCATGGTAAGTAATGCCGTGTGCCTGGACAAGATCTTTTTCAATCCCTTTTTTAGAGCCGATATAAGTGATCTCCCACTGATCTTTCAGCCGGTCGATCAGTGCCAGGTTCGGCGTCACATGACCTGCCGAACCGCCGCCGGTAAAAATAATTCGCTTAACCATGATTGTTCCCCGTTTCTTACATAGCTTTACTCTAAGAAGTGTACTGTCCCCTTTTTCAAAAGTAAACCTTATCCGGCTAATTCCTGCTGAAGCATCAGCCGGTTTCGATGTTTCTGTTTGCTTCTCCGGCAAACTGGCTGTTGTAAAGATCCGCATAGACGCCGCCGGTTTCAAGCAAGGACCGGTGTGTTCCCTGTTCAACCACCCGGCCGTGCTCCATCACCAGAATCAGATCGGCACGCTTAATTGTCGAAAGACGGTGAGCAATTACAAAACTTGTCCGATTCTTCATCAGCGTCTGCATCGCCTGCTGAATATGCACCTCCGTACGGGTATCGACACTGCTGGTCGCTTCATCAAGGATCAGAATCACCGGATCGGCAAGGATCGCCCGTGCAATCGTCAGCAACTGTTTCTGTCCCTGGGAGACATTGCTGCCGTCTTCATTGATGACCGTGTCGTACCCGTCCGGGAGTGTCCGGATAAAGTGATCGGCATGCGCCGCCTCAGCAGCACGGACAATCTCGGCCATGTCCGCCCCTTCACGCCCATAGGCAATATTCTCTTTGATCGATCCTTTGAACAACCATGTATCCTGAAGGACCATACCGAACAATTGATGCAGATATTCCCGTTTCAGATCTCTGATATCGTGACCGTCGACGGTAATCCGTCCTTTCCTGCAGTCATAGAAACGCATCAGCAGATTAACCAGTGTAGTCTTCCCGGCGCCGGTCGGACCGACGATTGCAATGGCACTTCCCGCCGGTACGTCAATACTCATATGTTCGATCAGCGGCTGATCTGCTTGATAACGGAACGAGACATCTTCAAAACGGACAGCTCCCCTTGGGTTTGCCGGTTCAATCGCATTTTCACGGTCCGGCGTGTCTTCCGGTTCGTCGAGAACCTCAAAGATCCGCTCCGCCGATGCAACCGTCGACTGGATGATATTCGATATATTGGCAATCTGATTGAGCGGCTGCCCGAACTGCCGGGCGTACTGAATAAACGCCTGAACATCGCCGATCTGAATCGACCGCTGCAAGACCAGAATGCCGCCGGCAACAGAAATCAGAACATACCCGATATTGCCGACAAACATCATCATCGGCATCATGATGCCGGACAGAAACTGGGCCTTCCAGGCAGAGTGATACAAGCTGCCGTTGATCTCACGGAATTTGCGGACGGTCTGTTTCTCTCTGCCGAACGCCTTAATCACCTGGTGGCCGGTAAACATTTCTTCAACATGTCCGTTCAGCCGGCCGATCTTGTCCTGCTGCTGCTTGAAATAAATCTGCGACCGTTTTGTAATTAGGATAATGCCGACGAAACTCAGCGGGATCGTCAGCAAAATGACGACTGTCAATAAGGGACTGATCGTCAGCATCATCACGATGACACCGAGAAGTGTGACAATCGATGTGATCGACGCGGTCAGGCTCTGCTGCAATGTATTGGCAATATTCTCCGAGTCGTTGACTGCTCTGCTGAGTACATCACCATATGAATGGGCGTCATAGTAACCGATCGGAAGTCTGGACAGCTTCTCATTGATCTGGCGCCTAAGCTTGTAGACCATTTTCTGCGACACACCGCTCATCAGGTACTGCATGATATATGTGAACAATGCACTGACCACATAGAGAATGAACAGTGTCACAATGATGTTCCAGATATAGCCGAAATCAATATGCGCACCAGGTACTCCCCTGAGCTTCTGCATCACACCCTGGAAAATTCTCGTGGTCGCGTCACCCATTAGCTTCGGCCCGATAATATTGAAGATCGTACTTAGAATAGCCGCCACAAAAACCGCAATGAGAATGAGTGTGTGCGGTTTCAAATAGGCCAGAAGCCGGTTGAACGACGCCCTGAAGTGTTTCGGCTTCTGAACCGGCATGCGCATCATCCCATGACCGTGACCGCCGAATCCGCGCTGCCGACCGCGGGCTTTCCGTTCTTCGCTCATGCCAGTTCCTCCTTTTGCAGCTGCGAGGCAACGATTTCCTTGTAAACCGGACACGTCGTCATCAGTTCGGCATGCGTGCCGATCCCGGCGATCAGGCCGTCGTCCAGCACAATAATCCGGTCGGCATCAAGGACCGTACTGACACGCTGCGTGACGATAATCCAGGTTGCATCACGATTGAATTTCTTCAATTCGGCCCGCAGCAATGCGTCCGTCCGGTAGTCCAGAGCGGAGAAACTATCGTCAAGCAAATAAATATGCGCCTGTCTCACCAGAGCACGTGCGATGGCGATCCGCTGCTTCTGCCCGCCGGAAATATTTTTTCCGCCCTGAGAAATCGGTGCGGCGTACCCTTCGCTCATTTTGCCGATAAACTCATCCGCCTGAGCAATCCGGGCCGCCTCCCGCACTTCCTCATCCGTTGCCTGCTCATTGCCGACGCGAATGTTCCCGGCGACGGTACCTGAGAAGAGCACCGCGTTCTGAGGAACATAGCTGATCCGGGCACGCAGGTCCTCCAGCGACATATTCCGGACATCAACACCGTCAACCCGTACCTCGCCGTCGACTGCATCAAAATATCTCGGGATCAAATTTAAAAGTGTCGACTTACCGGACCCGGTGCCGCCGATTACCGCAATCGTTTCCCCCGGACCGGCAGCAAATGAAATATGCGCAATTGCCGGTTTCTCAGCACCCGGATACGTATAGGTGACATCCTTAAACAGGATCCCGTGGTTGTCATCTGGTGCGGACTGAATCGACCGGACAGGCGGTTCATGAATATCCGGACTCAAATCCAGAACTTCGTTCACCCGGACCGCCGATACCTCTGCCCGCGGAATCATGATAAACATCATCGCACCCATCAGGATCGAGAACATGATCATCATCGCATATTGAATAAATGCCATCAGATCGCCGACCTGTATCGCACCACTGTTGATGCGTAAACCGCCGAACCAGACGATGGCAACCTGTGACAGATTCATTACCAGCATCATAACCGGTATTCCCGCAGCCATCAGCTGATTCATTCTGATCGATGTCTGTGTGATGTCCTTGTTCGCGTCGTCAAATCGATTCACCTCAAAACGGGTTCTGTTGAACGAACGGATCACACGGATCCCCGTCAGTTCCTCACGCAAAATCAGATTCAGGCGATCCATCTTTTTTTGAATCGCTTTAAAGAATGGAATGGCTTTTGAAGCCAGCACGATAATCCCTATGATCAGCACCGGCAGTGAGACGACCAGAACCAGCGACAGCTGCGCATCCTTAGACACAGCCATGATGATGCCGCCGATACACATCAGCGGTGCCATCGTCATCATTTTCAGGATCATCATATAAACCTGCTCAATCTGAGCAACATCATTCGTCGTTCGCGTAATCAGCGAACTTGTGCCGATCTGGTCAAATTCTTTCAGTGAAAACTCTTCCACGTGTTCAAACATCCGGTCGCGTACATCACGGCCGAATCCTGTTGCCACTCTTGAGGACAGATAATTGGCGATGATCGTGAATACTCCGGCAATCAGCGTCACGAGCAGCATCCATAAACCCGTCCTGAAAATATACGGCATATTCCCTTTTACAATTCCCGTATCGACAATCTCGGCCATAAGCGTCGGCAGATAAAGATTGGCCATCGATTGCAGAAACACAAAAACAATCGACAGAACTGCCGGCCACATGTACGGCCTCAAATATTTTGATAATCGAAGCAATCGATCATCTCCCATCCGGAGAACTCTTATTCTATTAGAATAACAAAAATTCTTGATGATCTGACAGAACAGAACTTGAATTATTTTACTTCCCTTATATGAATTCAGGATGAACGGAATGGTGCTTCACCATACTCATGTTAAATCACCAGTTTCTTCAAAGCAGCATAAATTGCAGATCTGTCATTAACGATAAGAGAAAAGATGTTGCACTGCTGATGAAAAATATGTAAAAGAGCGTGAAAATCAACAGGAATTGAACGGGGAGCATGGGCAGACAGGCAATGATTTTCCCTGCTGAGCAAAAATGCGTTGAACTCGAAACGATTTTATGCGTCTCACCAGCATATATCAGCCGATCTGAGAATATATCAGCCAAATATAAAATATATCAGCCAAAGAAACTCTACTGGTATCCACCATCTGCAACACTCGGCATTGTTCAAGGACGTCAATGAATGTATTAGTGCAGGATTCAAGTGCCGATGCCAGGTGTGCTTTATTTGACGCTTACTGGAAAAGTACATTGAAGATCAATATAGCAACACATCTGAATTTATTTGTGATTTTAACCAGCCTGATTTTACTACATATAATAAACAAAAAGAGACATCCTCCATTTCTGGAAAATGCCTCTTCATCTTTTGCCTGGCAGTGACCTACTCTCACAGGGGGACAGCCCCCCACTACCATCGGCGCCGAAGAGCTTAACGGCCGTGTTCGGGATG
>NZ_KB899052.1 GCF_000377985.1 Sporolactobacillus vineae DSM 21990 = SL153 | reverse complement strand
TGCTTACTTTCATTGTAACTGAAAATGGCGATCGGCAAAACAGGTTTTCGAAATTTCAGATAAATCATGCTGAAATAGATAAACATGCGTTCCGGGAATGTCTTCTGATAATAGTTCTGCGCTTCCAGATGGATGATCAGGATCAGGTCTTTGGCTGATTTCAGTTTCGTTTCGGCAATGACATCGGCCCGTTTCTTGTCCCCGTCGATCAGATCCGGAAACAGCTCTTCCGAAAGAAACTTTTTATAGGACAGATCGAGCTGATGGTAGATCTTCGGGAAAAACGCTTCGAGAAATTCATCCAAAAAAGTGTGCAGCAATTCCTTAAACATACGGTCATGATCAATGGACATATAACGTCCTCCTGAGGAGTTTTTTTGCGGGGCCAATAAAAGGGGTTGGGGCTTATTGAGGATAGTTTCATTGTAACTGAGGATGAAGTGAATTGTCTGTGACGGTTTTCTGAAAAAAACCGGCTTAAGCTGTCGCCGGAACGTGATACTTCACAATCCTGAACTGATTAATTCTTCTGTCAACGCAATGTGACCCATTATATCGCACTGGGAGTCCTGCAAGGCACGAACTCACAACAATCATGAATTTTCACCTTATTCTCAAAAAAGAGTACTGTTTCCTCTGCGCGTCCAATTTGCTCTGAGTGATCAGTCTGATTTCACTTTTCTACAGGAGCAGCCGGTAAGAATGTCCCAGTTTTGTTTTCTTATCACTTTTAAATCCGCAATTCTGAAAAAGTTTCCTTGAACCCGTATTATAATCATAGATATCCCGGACATAGAGCTCGGTCATGCCTTGCTCTTTTGCCCTCCGGATCAGTACCTGAACCACCTGAGTCCCGATTCCCTTTCCCCTGAAATTCGGGTTGCCGATGACAATGGGCAGATCATCAGGTTCCAATGTGACGTCACCGATCGGCAAGAATACACCAGCTCTGATGGCCTCGATATAATAGAGCTCACCATGATGATCCAGAAATCGGTACATCCGTAACAAAAGGGTAGGATCATATGGCTTACGATTAGGTCCGTCAACCAGGCGCAGAGTCTGAGGATCCTGATACCAGTCAAGTGCCCGCCCATCCACCTCATGAAACTTGTGCAACCTCAGGTGCTGATTGATAGCAATAAACTCGGGCTGCTTTTCCTTAAAAATATCCATTTTCTCACCAAGTTTCCCCTGATCTCTTTTACTTTGCGTCGCCCCTCAGTGCATTACTTGTTTAACTTTTTTCCCGACTGCCGGGCTCTGTTCAGGAATTAGCAGCCTCATTGCGGCCAACCCGAGAACCAGAAAACATAACACCGAAAAAATAATAGTGACCAGCGGCGAGAGAAACTGAAACATGACGCTGTACACCAGCATGCCAAGCGGCTGTAAGGACGTTGCTCCGGTGGTCAGAATGGTGAACACTCGCCCCTGATAGTTCGCTGGAATCGTTTCCTGCATATAGGTTGGAACCAGAACATTGATGTAGACTATCGCAATCGAATTAATCAGGTACACCAGACCGAAAATAGTTGTGGTCGCCCAGGAATTCAGCGAAACAAGCAACGGAATAATAAGCACGATTGCCGGCACGCCGACAAAGAAAATGGCACGGCTCGCAGCTTTTAACGCATTCTCTCCGAAAGTCTGTTTTGCAACGATCAAACCGCCGAGAACGAGTCCGACCGAAAAGATCGATTCAGTCAGGCTGTACTGGAGATTCTCAAGCCGCAGCACATGGATGATCAAGTAGGGAAAACCCATATTAAATAAGGAAGTAAAAAAATTAAACAGAGAGAAAATCAGGATCAGATAGAGAATCACTTTCCGCTGCCTTACATAGGCGAGCCCATGCTGCATCGATGACCAGACCGTTTCCTGCCGAATGGCGCCGTCCTTCTCTTCTGGAACCTCTATTAAATGAAAGCTCATCGTGCTGACGATCAGAATGACCAGCAGCTCAGAAACGATTTCAAAATAGATGAAAATCTGAAACGGAACGTATGCAAAGATCACACCGGCCACAATTGGGCCGACAATCTGGGCCAGCGCTGTGGACGACTGTTCCAGCGAATTGAGTTTCTGCAGGTAAGGTGCGTCGACCATTCTCGACGCGGCTGCTCGATAAGTCACGGAAAAGATGCGAATGTTCAGACCAATCGTAGCGACAATCAGCAGAATCAGCAGAAAACGTGTTTGTGTTAAATTGACAAAAGCAGCACTGTACATGAGCAGCATGACGACACAGCCGGTCTGGGTAATCATCATGACGCGCTTATTGTCAAAATGATCCGACACAAAACCGGTGATCGGTGCAAAAATCAAACCGATCAGCGGACCGATCAGCAGCGTGATCCCGAAATTCAAAGCTGATCCGGTCAACCGCAGGATATACAGACTGATCGCGAAATTGAACAGAGAGCTGCTGAAACTGCCGATAAAATCACTTGTGACCGCTTTTCGGAATCTGTTTCATAGACGCGCTTTTCAAAGACATCGCCGACATCACTTTTCTCTGGGAACTGTTTTTTCTTTGCGAAGTGATCCTCGCTTGTAGATTGCTGCTCTCATATTGACTGCAAAAGGCGAACACCTGAAGCGCAGAATTGCCTGACAAATCTTCCTTAACTACCTTTTAATCATAACGCTGTGTGTCAACGGATCCATCGGTCTGCGGACGGAGTTTACAAATCTTTTTTCTCATAAATCTTGATCGACGCGTACATGGAAACAAAAGTAATCACTACAGCAAATACGTACATCAATAAAATTTGACCCGTCTGCGAAACAGGCAGCGAAAAAGAAAAATGGATGCCAAGCGACTGATACCAGCGCAGGATTGGCCCGAGTGAAAACGGGATTAAGAAAGCTAAGCCGAAAAAGATCCACCTGACCACGTCAAAACCGAACTTGATCTGGCATGGGATGAGCACGCCGAAAAGAAGACTCACCATCAGGAAAGCTGCACCAACTGCATTCAGGTTCAATCCTGTCTTAAGGGACGGCAACAGAAACGATGCGACAATCTGGGCGAACAATATCCCGACGAAAGTGACAAAGACAAAAAGATACTTTGCTTCAATGAAGGTCCGCCGTGTATAAGGTGTCGCACATATGAATGCGGCACCGCGAGAGATGCTTTCAAACTTTGATACTTGCAGGTACGTTGCGATTTCAGTGATCATTATGAGATAAAAGGGCATGAGAAATAATAGCGAGTCGTCCTTTGTCTGACTGGCAATGACAATCGGTGCAGCCAGTGCGAACAAGACGAGAAAAAGCAGATACTTTTTCATCAGCATGAAGTCTTTGATCACCAGATTAATGAGCAATCTCAGCACCTCCCACATAAGCCAGCATAATATCTTCAATCGTCGGTCGCTCGAAGACGGCATCGGGCATCTCCTGACGCAGCGCCTCTTTCTGATGGGTCAGGCCCTCAAATCCATACGGTGTCTCCCGCAAAGTCAGAAACAGGGGACGCGTTCGTTCGTTGATCCACCGGCTGTCGCCTTTTATCCGCGCATGGTTATCCAGCAGCGTATCTTTTTCTTCATTTAAAAGGATCTTTCCGCCATCGATCAGAATCAGCATGTCCGCGACTTTATCCAGGTCGGAGGTGATGTGCGTGGAGAAAAACACGCTCTTCCCCTCCTCCTTCATGAAATCAAGCAAAATAGCCATCAATTCACTGCGCATCATCGGATCAAGTCCGCTCGTCGGCTCGTCCATGATTAACAGATCGGCGTGATGCGACAGGGCCAGCGCAACGGCGAATTTCATCCGCATGCCCGTGGACAAACTGGCAATCTTCTGATTCGGATTCAGCCCGAACCGCCCGATCCAATTGGAAAAGGTCTGCTCGTCCCAGCTGCTGTAGGCCGGAGCAATCACGTTCTTCATTTCTTTCACGGTCAGCATCCCATAGAAATAGCCTTCATCCAGCACAAATCCGATCCGGTTCTTAATTTGCTTCTCCTGACGATTCATCTCCATCCCGTCGAAACGAATACTTCCGGCTTCTGGATTGATCAACCCGAGAATGGATTTAATCGTTGTCGTTTTTCCCGCCCCGTTCACTCCGATGAAACCAGTGATACAGCCTTTTTGCAATGAAAAGGAAAGGCGGTCCAGGCTGAACTGATCGTACGTTTTCGTCAGATTGTTCACTTCCAGAATCGATGTCATGATTCGTCGTTCTCCTCCTCCATCAACAGATCCAGCATCGTGTGAAGCTCTTCCGGCTTGATGCCGAGCTGTCGTGCCAGGCGGCAGACTTCGGTCAATTGCTTCTCAACCATCCGCCGCTTCGATTCCAGGTACAGTTCCAGATTTTCCGGCGCGACAAAAGAGCCCTTGCCGACGCGGCTCAGAATGAATCCTTCAGCTTCGAGATCGGTATAAACTCTTTTTGTCGTCAGAACACTGACGTGCAGATCGTTGGCCAGCGCCCGGATTGAAGGCAGCTGCTGCCCCGCCTTCAACTCGCCGTTCAGGATCGCTGTCTTGATCTGTTCCTTGATCTGCTGATACAACGGCAGATCGGATGAATTTTTCAGAATGATACGCATCGTAAAAACCTCACACTGAATCATTGTGATTTCTGTGCATGTACTATATATACAATATGAGCAATATTAGTTTAGCCGAACTCTTTTGATTTGACAAGTGTCCATTTGATTTAACATTCTTAGGCGTTTGTATTCAAAAGGGGGTACAGAGTATGGGAAAGCGACTATGCGCTTTAGATTTTAAGACAGCAAACATCATAATGAATAGAGGAACTTTCGTAAAAGGAGTTCAGGTACAGGTCTAATGATGCTTTTCCAAAAATCGAGATACCCGTTGAATCACACGGTCACTCTCAGGACCCAGACAAATGTGATGCCTTGAAAGCGGAAGATAGTGAAGTTCCTTATCTTTTGATGCGACAACCCGAAAAATCCATTCAGAACTTTTCGGATCCACGGTTTCATCCATTTCGCCATGAATAAGACAGATCGGAACAGAAATCTGGCGGAATACGTTTTTTGCCTGACGGACAACCTTCTGAAACTGGAAGACATTATGGACAGGAATCGAGAAGATGGAAAATGAATTTATCGTTTGGTCTAAAGGTGATTGACTCGGCACTGAAGCATGAAAGAATTCCCTCAGCCTCTTACTTAACAGGTGAGGTGTCAGCACATATACCGCCGGAGAAAGTAAGACTAGTGTCGTGATCTTATATCGATCTGCCATGATTGATGCGATCATGGCCCCCATGGAAAATCCGATCAAGTGAACGTGTTTTTCTTCATCAATGGCACGTTTAATGATCGTCTCAATCATCTCCAGCCAGTCCATCGCAGTGGCCTTCTCCATTCGATTTTTGTCCATGCTGTGTCCGGACAATAAGGGGGTGATGATTTCGTAATCCATTTTCACCAGGGCGTGTGCCAATGGCTCAACTTCGTGAGGATTGCCCGCAAACCCATGAATAATAATGCATAACTCCCGCTGCATGACGGCACTCCTTTGGCGACATGAATCAATTTTAGTGGCGATTCTTTTCAATCGACATTCGGATACAGGCAGAGAAATCGGGGAAGATAATCATGATTTCCCACTTATAGTATGGACAGGCTGAGGTGATCAGATGTGCCTTTTTTAACGAACGGCGATTGCAGGCTTTATTATACGGTTCAGGGGCAAGGGACACCGATCCTCTTTATTCACCCCCCGCTGCTGACGCACTTCAATTTTTTCAATCAAACAAAAAAATTATCGGAATCCTTTCAGATCATCACCTTTGATATCCGCGGGCATGGCAGAAGTTCCTATTCCAGACAGCCTTTGACGTATCCGCTGATTGTCGAAGATATGAAGCGATTACTGGATCATCTAAAGATCCGAAGAGCATATATTTGCGGCTATTCTACGGGTGGTTCAATCGCTCTTGAATTTTTACTGTCCCATCCGGATCGCGTGTATGGCAGCATTCTGGTCAGCGGTCTTCCCGAGATCAGTGACCGCCCGTTAATCATTCAAATACATATGGCGATCACACTTATTCGTCTCAAAGCGATGCCGCTGTTATCCCTGCTTATATTTGGCGGAAATATGAATACCATGGCTTCATTCTGGAAAATGATGAGGGAGGGGCGAAAGGGAAGTCCCCAAAATATTGAACAGTATTATCGGTACAGTTTGTCCTATAACTGTACCGATCAGCTGGAAGACATCAAAACTCCTGTTTTGTTGATTTATGGCCGCAATGATCAGGGCTTTTTCCGTTACGCTCAGATCCTGCACGAAAAACTCCCTCATAATGAACTTAAGTGGATTCGGGATGTGAAGCATCAGATCCCAACGAAAGCAGCTGAAGAATTAAACAATCTGATCAGGCAGTTTGTCTGTGCACAAGATGGATCCAGATAAGCATTCTCTCTGCTGTATGGCGCGTCAGGTGCACACATTTTTCAGTCAAATCTTCGGATCCCGGGGACAAGAAGAATCAGCAGGTTAGCCAGAATGATGCTGCCGCTCATCAGGAAAATAGTGGCAATCCCGCCAATCACTCCGGACAGCCAGCCTGTGAGCAGGAATCCGACGGGCAAAAGCGCAAAGGAGCCGACCATGTCGATACTGGCCACACGTCCGAAAGCCTCCGGCGCAACCAGTTCCTGCAGGCTCGTTTCCCAGATCAGCCCGAACAGCATCGTCCCCGCGCCTTCCAGCGCCATCAGCACGATCAGCAAAAAAGTTTGATGCGTCAGCGGCATGAGCAGCAGGGCCGCCCCCGACAGCGCGATCCCGCCATAGGCCAGCGGTCCCCGGAACCGCCACCTCTTTCTCGTCCCGAAAACAAAGGCGGTCGCAATCGCTCCCAGCGCCGACCCGGACATTGCCATCCCGTAAACGTACGCCGGCAGATGCTCGTGAACCTTGATCAGCCAGGGGATCAGGACAGCGACAATACCCGTGGAAAAAATATTAATGATACTGAAAAAAAGAATTGTGACCCAGAGCCAGGTATTTCCTTTAATGATCCGGATGCCGGCGAAACATTCACGGAAAAAGGATTCCGTCTGCCGCGGCCGGCGCTTCACCCTTCCTTCCTGTGTTAAAAACAGCACACAGATAAACGAGATAAGGTACGTGAGCCCGTCAATGCCGAAGCCTAATGAAGCGGTGGTCAGTGTAATAATCAGTCCTCCGACTGACGGGCCGAGAAGTCTTAATAGCTGTTCAGTAAACTGGCTCAATGCATTGGCGGCATTGCGAATATCCGGCACGAAAACGACGGCGCGCATCGCAGAAAACGCCGGTTGAAAAAGTCCGCTCACCAACCCCATCGCTGCCATCATCACCATTAGCGCGGGAATCGATAACCTGCCAGCCAGCCCGAGAACCATGACACTGAGTGTCAGGAGAAAACGGATCAGATCCGCCATCCTCATGATTTTCGCGCGGTTCAGCCGGTCGACGATGACCCCGGAAACGGGTAGGATCAGGAGCTCGGGGATCATATAGGCGGCCATAATCAGGCTCATCGCCATCGGTGAACTGGTCAGTTCATAGACCAGCAGCGGAAGAATGACATTTGTGATCGCCGAGCCGAATGTCGACAGTGAGTTGCCGATCCATAGACAGCGAAAAGCCTTTGAAATGATGACCGGACGGAACAGCTCCGGATATTTTTTTCTGTTTATGTTTACTTGCGTCATTTGATCACATCCAGCATGAATTTATTGCGAACGGAACTTACGGATCATTTCTCAGGAAAAAAGGCGAGATTCGTATAATATGTTTTCACCGGTTCCGTGGTCTTCCGCTCGCTCCGGCTCTGCATATATTGGTAGAGATCTTTGATTTTTTTTCGGACTTCCTGCTCCTCTTCCCTGGTCAGTTCGGCTCGGTAAGGAACAAACAGAAAATCCCGGTTTCGAAATTCTGCCCGGGCAATGTTCTTTCGAAGCTCCTCCAGGGCGCAATAGGCATTCTCTTTTAAAGCACTGTCCCAGTCCGGAACGTCTTCCCCGTTCAAAAGCGACGATACTTTCTCAAGCGAGATGTTTCGGGCCACAGGCCGGTAAAATTTCTGGAGAATACCGTTTTTGACCTCCGTGCGCACCACTTCAATCAATCCGACCCGTTCCAGTTCCGTTAAATGATAGCGGATTTTCGACGGCGACAGATGCATTTCTTCGGATAAGATCTTCCCGGTCTTCTCGCGTTCATCCAGCGACCAGAGAATTTTTGTCCGCAGCGGATCACTGATCACTTTCAACTGATCGAGCGTTGTAATATAGAAAAACTCTTTCATTTTATCCCGTCCGATAATTATATTTTAACGTACAATTTTATTTGTACGTTAAAATATATTTTATTCCCTTATCTTTCGGATGTAAAGTCAGCTTGGAGAGACATTCTACCTTATTGACTCGTCCAGATCCGCTTAATCTTATCCAGTGAATTCGCATCATGTCCTCGCACATCCGCAAATAGTTCCGGCAACAGATCACGCCGGCGGTATTGCCCGCTCGAATTTGAGGAGTAGATCGTTCACCCTGAGATCCAATAATTGATTATGCTATAATCATTTTGTTCAGTAAAAAGCGGCATATTTTCGCATTTCGTGCAGCACTTCGGGATTCGTCGATTTAAAAGTTGTGAGGTGACTTCTGTTGTATATTCTGAAAGATCGGGTCGGTGCGAGCCGGACAGGAGAAACCGGTCTGATGAGGTTTTCGGATGCGATTGAGGTGATTCAGGATTGTTCCATGTTCTGGCTGGAATCAGAGCCTTCCTTTCAGAATTTCTTAAAAGCGAACAATCTGGGGATGATTCTGCTCTCCAGGCAGGCAGACATTCTGCGTTTACCTGCTTATGGAGAAAAAATAACGGTGCGGACAAGTATATTCGGCTGCGATAAGTTTTCCGGATATCGCAATACCGTGCTGTATGGGGAAAATGACCGGCCTTGCGTGGCCACATGGTGCATCGGCGTATTTGTCAATTTGAAAACCGGAAAAATGTCGAAAGTGCCTGAAGAGGAGCTCGATAAAATCACCATCGATCGAAAAATAGATATGGATTATCTGCCAAAACATATTGTCGTACCGGACAGCCCCGGGCAGCGTCTTGACTCTTTTACCGTAAGACGCGGCGATATTGATATGTATCATCATATGAATAATGCCAAATATGTCAGGGCAGCGCTGGAATTCCTGCCGAAAGATTTTACCATGCACAGAATGCGGATTGAGTATAAAAGGTCGGCAAAAGCAGGATATACGCTGTATCCTGAACGAATACAGACCCCGTCAGGAAAATGCTACATCCTGCTTGAAAATGCAAAAAAAAGGCCCTATGCTGTTCTGGAATTTTCCTGATGCTTTAAAAATGGAATACCATCTGGAAAAGAATGTCTGGCGCTAACAGAGACAGATTTTCGTCTCATTATTCATCGGAACCCGATGAAATTAATGATGCTGGCCATTTTCCTTTTTCATCATCATTGGCATCATGAACAAATGCATGAGCGGGCAGACGAGCAGGGCGGCCAGAATCAGCAGACCATTTGATCCGGAGAGGCCTCCGGTGAAAAAGAGACCGGCAGCTGCAGCGACCGGAATCAGCAGGCAGCTCAGCATCATCAGCAGATGGCTGGGCCCATGCGCACCCTGAGTGCGACCCTCGGCCTGATTATTATGGCTCTGCTGGTCATGATTGTGATTTCCGCAGCAATTCATCATACATGCCCCTTTTCTCGTTTTCGATTAGTCTTTGTTCTTCAGCTGTTGAAGCTGTTCACGAAGTAGTGCGTTCTGTTCTTTGAGACCTTTCAGCTCGTTCCCGCCTTCCTGATGATCGTTATCTGAATGGTGTCCTTTCATCATCAGCAGCATCATCGGGAGCATCATCAGGGGACAGGCAAGCAGTGCCAGCCAGCTTAGATCCATTCGCGTTCTCCTCCTCTCATTCTCTGACTCTAAGTGTAGCCGGAAAATGTGGGGATTCTGTGTAGATTACAAAGGAAAATGGAGAAATCAGTGAAAAGTTTGAGGCATTCATTTTTTTCTCAGACTGCGGATTAAGAAGAAAAGAAGAAGGAGCGGGATCACCGGGCAGAGAAACCAGACGCAGACCCGGAAAAATGTCTTTCCAAAAGAGAGAAGGCTTTCCTGTCCGAAGGCCGTAGCCGAAAAAGTCATACAGGTGATGCCCATGAGGATCAGGAAGACTGCACAGAACCATTCAAATTTTTTCATGTCTCATCATCCCTCTCCCGCGGCCCTACGTCGGGGAAAAGCAGTGTAAACGTCGTCCCCCGGCCGACCTGACTGGTCACATGAACAGATCCGCCCTGCCGCTCGGTAAATGCTTTGACAATCGAAAGGCCCAGACCGGTGCCGCCGTATTGCCGCGCCCGCGATTTCTCCACCCGGTAAAAGCGCTCGAAAATATAGGGCAGCTCTTGTTCAGGGATGCCAATCCCCGTATCTGATACGGAGATTGCGGTGGTTCCTTCCTGTCTTCGCACGCGAACGGTAATCCGTCCCTTTTCCGTATAGCGAATCGCGTTCTCAAGCAGATTGAGCAGAACCTGAACCATCCGCTGCCGGTCGCCCCGAAGCGGCGGCACCGTGTCAGGAAGATCCGTCCGCAGGTTTAAGTGCTTTGTCTCTGCTTTAAGCCTGACCTTCCCGGCTGCTTCAAGAATCACGGATTTCAGATCCAGCGCGTCCCGTTTTATCGGAATTCGCCCCTCCTCCAGCTTTGCCAGATCAAACAGGTCGTTAATCAAATGACCCAGGCGAACCGATTCCTCATAAATAATCGACAGATACTGCGCTTTTTCCTGCTCAGAGGTGACCCGTCCGTCAGCCAGTACCCTGGCATAGCCCTGAAGATAGGTCACCGGAGTGCGCAGCTCATGCGAGACATTGGAGAAAAAAGCCTGCCGCGTGTCTCGATAGCGCTGAAGACTGGCTGCCAGATCGTTGATCGAATGGCCGAGTTTACCGACCTCGTCATGGCTGCCCTCATGCAGACGGACTGCCCAGTTACCCCTGGCCATCTTTTCCGTCATCTGCTGCATCCGGAGCAGGCGTCGGGAAAGCAGGTTGCTCAGGATCAGGATCAGCCCGGCGGCAAGCAGGTAGGCTCCGGCGCCGGAGAGAATCAGAAGACGGCGCAGCCGCCAGAGCGATTGGTCGGCGGACGCCATCGACGAAAGGATATAGATGGCGGCATTCCCGGATGCATTTGTTTTAATGGTCCGTCCGACTGCAAAATAGCGTCGGCCCTGCGCATCACGTACCGGAAATTCAACCTGCCGCCCGGATAACAGTTTCTGCGTTTCACTGGACGGAATCATGGAAAACCCGGCCGTTTGACCATCTTTGGTGAGCGCCTGAACTTTTCCATTCCCCTCCAGCCGATACACGCTGACGCCGGAGAATCTGGCGAATGTCCGGATCATCTCCTGAGAAGACGCACCGCCCGGCGACGCCATCTCCACAAAGTGCGCGGCCAGTTCTCTCGTTTGCTCTTTCATCTGCATCTCATAGAAATTCGTAAACAAACGGTCGACAGCCAGTCCGGAACAGATCAGGACAACAGCCATTAAGCCAAGAATGACAGACCCCAGTTTCAGTCCGATGCGGTTAATCGTCATTTTTCCTCAGCCCCGGCTGAAAATTGATAACCGACGCCCCATACCGTCCGGATCGGATCATAGGGCAAACCGGATTTTTTCAGCTTTTCTCTCAGATTTTTTATATGAATATCAACGACACGGGCGTCACCGTCAAAATCATAGCCCCAGTTCTTTTCGATCAGCTGTTCCCGCGAGAACACACGGCCGCTGTTCTTCGCCAGAACCGCCAATAGATCAAACTCTTTGGGTGTCAGCGCGACGCTCCGGCGGCCGACGAGAACCCGGCGCCCGTCCCGGTCGATCGTCAGATTCCGGAAATCCATCGTATCCGTCTCCTTCTGGCCGGCCGGTTTCAGAGACGCCCGGCGCAAAAGGGCGTGAACCCGGGCAATCAGCTCTTCGGGATCAAAGGGTTTGGTCAGATAGTCGTCTGCGCCCAGCCCGAGGCCCTGGACCTTTTCACGGGTTTCGCCAAGCGCCGTCAGCATCAGAATCGGAACCGACTGTGTCTTGCGGATCGACCGGCAGACTTCCCAGCCGTCCATCCCCGGCATCATCACATCCAGAATGATCAGATCATAGGCGCGTCTACCGGCCATCTGCAGTGCTTCCTGTCCGCCTGATGCCTCATCCGTTTCAAAGCCTTCCCCGGAAAGATAGATCCGCAGCAGATTACGCAATTTCCAGTCATCGTCAACCATTAGGACAGAACGTTTATTCACCGTCATCACCTGATTTCATTTTACCGCAGCTTCTGCCTGAACCACGAATGAGAGAGACAATTTTTTCATCGCTTTCATTTCTATCCGGTTCGTGAAACTCATGTGGAGATGATTCATTAGATCATGACTGTGCCTCGTACGCTGAGCGTCGGGGTCATTTATCTCATTTTACACCGCATAGCAAAACAGGGCAGCCTGAAGCAACAGCCGTCCTGCTTTCCTTCCGATCTGTATCCAAATTGCACGAGATGTTATCGGATCAGTGCTGGCCAACCACATCGTAGCCCTGTTCTTCGACGGCATCCTTCATGTTGTCGAACTGCACTTTTGATTCGTCATATTCGACGGCAGCTTTTCCATTTTCCAGATCAACGGACACGTTCGAGACCCCATCCAGTTCTTTCAGCGCATTGGTGACGGCCATTTTACAGTGGCCGCAGCTCATACCATGGACATTGAGTGTTGTTTTTGCCATAATTTTTTAACTCCTTCTTATGGTTTTACTTCCGAATCAGTGCTGGCCAACCACGTTGTAGCCTTGATCTTCAACAGCTGCTTTCATTTTGTCATACTGCACTTTCTTTTCATCAAAATCAACATCAGCATGGCCCGACTTCAGATCAACGGACACTGCGGAAACACCGTCAAGGCCTTCCAGTGCCTTGGTTACCCGCAGCCTGCAGTGCTCGCCCATCATACCTTTGACATCGAGTGTTGTTTTTGCCATGAATTTTTTACTCCTTCTATGATTTTGTCCCTTGTTACCATTTGATAAAATGTCTTTTCTAAAGTCAGATCTTCACGCGTTTCAGTCGCAGGCTGTTCGTGACGACCGAGACAGAGCTGAACGCCATCGCCGCACCGGCAACCCATGGGGCCAGCAGCCCGAGCGCGGCAACCGGGATGCCGACGGTGTTGTAGAACAACGCCCAGAACAGGTTCTGGCGAATGTTCCGCATCGTTTTCCGGCTCAGGTCAATTGCTTTCGGAATATGGAGCAGATCGCCGCCGACCAGCGTGATATCCGCAGCTTCGATCGCGACATCGGTTCCGGTGCCGATCGCCATGCCGATATCGGCCGTGGCCAGTGCCGGTGCGTCGTTGATCCCGTCACCGACCATCGCGACTTTCAACCCCTGTTCCTGAAGCACTTTCACTTTCGCTGCCTTTTCTTCCGGCAGCACTTCGGCAAAGACGTGATCGATCCCGGCCTGCCGGGCAATTGCCTGCGCAGTCCGTTCATTATCACCGGTGATCATGTAGACGGAGAGGCCGCGCGCCTTCAGTTGTTCGATCGCTGCTTTTGATGACGGCTTGATTGTATCGGCAACGGCAATGATGCCCAGAAGTTTCTCGTCGCCGGCGATAAACATCGCCGTTTTCCCTTCCGATTCGAGCTGCTTCATCCGGGGCTCAGCCTCATCAAAGGAAATGTTCTCCTTCTTCATCAGCCGCCGCGTACCGACAGCGAGTGTCTTGCCGGAGACAGTTGCTCTGATCCCGTATCCGGCGAGTGCTTTAAACTGATCCGGAGCCGGGAGCGCCGGATGTTTCAGCCGCCCATAATTAACGATCGCCTGAGCGAGCGGGTGTTCACTGGAAGACTCGGCGGCAGCTGCCAGCCGGATCAGTTCGTCCGGATCCGTACCATTCAGCGGTACGACATCCGTGACTTCCGGTTTCCCGTTAGTGATGGTTCCGGTCTTGTCGAACAAAATAGCCTGCAGATTTTGCGTCGTTTCCAGATATTCACCTCCTTTAAAAAGAATCCCGTTCTCAGCCCCTTTGCCGGTGCCGACCATAATCGATGTCGGTGTAGCCAGACCCAGCGCACACGGGCAGGCGATCACCAGTACGCTGATGGCAGCGACGAGCGCCGGTGCAAACTGGCCGGGTGTGACAAACAGGATCCAAGCGAGAAAAGCCAGTGTTGCGATACCGATCACAATCGGAACGAAAATTCCGGAAATACTGTCGGCCAGACGCTGAATCGGTGCTTTCGATCCCTGGGCTTCCTCAACAATTTTCACAATACCGGCAAGCGCTGTGTCCTTACCGACTTTTTCTGCTTGCATCGTCAGTGTGCCGTTCGCATTGACTGTAGCGCCGATGACCCTGTCCCCGAATGATTTTTCAACAGGGATTGATTCGCCGGTGATCATCGATTCATCAACCGATGAACTGCCGGAGGTCACTAGACCGTCCACAGGTATTTTTTCACCCGGTCTGACACGCAGGACATCACCGACGGAAACCTGATCAACCGGGATTTTCCGTTCCTTTCCATCCTCGATCACAGTCGCTTCTTTTGCCTGAAGGCCCATCAGTTCGGTAATCGCCGCGGTTGTCCTTCGCTTGGCGCGGCTCTCAAAGTATTTGCCTAACAGGACCAGTGTGATCAGGATGGCACTCGTTTCAAAGTAGAGATCCGGGCTGGTCAGGCCGCCGAACTGATAGCGGAACGTTTCAAACGCGCTGTAAAAGTATGCGGCACTCGTCCCGAGCGCGACCAGCACATCCATATTGGCGCTTTTACTCAGCAGCGCTTTGGTGCCGCTGACATAGAACTGACCGCCGATATAAAACTGTACAATACCGGCCAGAACAAGCTGGAACCATGGATTCATCAGCAGATGCGGCATCGGCAGCCCGGTCTGGAACGGCAGATGGCCGATCATCGTATAGAGCAGCGGCAGTGACAGGACGATGGACACGATCAGTTTCTGCAGTTTTCTCCGCAGCTCCCGGTCCTTTTCATCCGCTGCCTGCGCCTTTTTCGGCACGGCCTTATAGCCCAGCTTCTTCACCCGGGCATAGATCGCGTCGGGATCGGTAATTCCCGGCTGATAGATAAAAGTTCCGGACTCGGCAGCCAGATTCACCTGAGCGGACACAATCCCCGGCATCCGGTTCAGTCCCTTCTCAATTCGTGCGGCACAGGACGCGCAGGTCATCCCCATGATGTCAGTATCCAGGCGCTGTGTCCGCACGCCGTAACCGAGCTTTTCGATTTTCTGAACGATGTCGTCCGGTTTCGCTTTTTCTTCATCCAGAGAAACATTCGCCGATTCCAGTGCCAGGTTCACATTTGCAGCGACCCCGTCCATCCGGTTCAGCGATTTTTCTATCCGCGCGGAGCAGGACGCACAGGTCATTCCTGTGATCCCGATCTGTAATGTTTTTGAAGTCATTCGCTTCATCCCCTTAACTCTGTTCATCCGGAACAAGCGGTCCGGCACTTAAGGTATCTGTTTCTTCTTCCTCTTTACAGCTACATTATACCCACAGGGGGTATAGGTGTCAATGAGCGAACCCCGCAGATTTTCCTGGTTTTTTGATTTTCTTACGATAGTTAGTGTACTGCTTAAATATGATGATTCTGTTTCGAAAAGATTAATTGGATAAGTGTAAGATCTACACAGTTTCCCCACATTTGTGCGCTACACTGTAAGTAAAGATCAAATGATATAAAGGATGGTGATGAATCATGATGGGCTGGAACGGCGGAATGATGTACGGTTTTGGTGCAGGAATGGGATTGATCGGATGGCTTGTGCAGCTGGCACTGATTGTCGCCCTGATCTATCTGGCGGTCATTCTGATCCGAAAGCTGACCGGCAGCGCAGATGAAAGCAAAAAAAGCGAATCGATATTAAAGGAACGATTTGCCAGAGGAGAAATTTCAGAAGAGGAATACGAGCGAATGAAGAAGATTTTGCATCAGTAAAAAGAGTGAGGGCACCGATCCCCCACTCTTTTTTCATCTTCCTGAGTTCGCAGATGACGCGATTTCGGTCAAAGGATATACTGTAAGCATGACAGAACCCTGCAGATGTATCGGTTCCGTCACACCGCAGAGCTAACTGAAAGGGGTCCATTCATGGAAACAGCGACAAAACAGTTATTACAGACCTACCCGATCCTGCAGAAAATGAGCCGCTATGAAAAAATTTTCTGGAAAAATCCGCATGATCAGGAGCACGAAGAATTGCCCTTCTCGCAGGCATCCATTTTCGATGCGGCCGCCCGCTGGGACCGCTTTGCCCCTTATCTGGAGACAGTCTTTCCGGAAACCCGCGCGGCGCACGGGATGATCGAATCACCGCTGATTCCTATTCCAGGCATGAAAAAAGCCTGGGAGGCAGAAAACCAGACCAGGCTTCGCGGAGATTTATTTCTTAAGGCAGACCACCTGCTGCCGGTTTCCGGTTCGATCAAATCACGCGGCGGGATCTACGAAGTTCTGAAGTTTGCTGAAAAGGTCGCTCTGTCTGCAGGCGATCTGACCTTTATGGATGACTATTCCGTGCTTGCCTCAGAGCGCTATCGCCGTCTGTTTTCGCAGTATGGCATTGCCGTCGGATCGACCGGCAACCTGGGCTTAAGCATCGGCACAGCGGCCGCATCATTTGGTTTCCGGACAACGGTCCATATGTCGGCAGACGCGCGGCAGTGGAAAAAAGATCTGCTTCGCGCCAGAGGGGTCACGGTGATTGAACACCCGGGCGACTTCACAGAAGCGGTGACAAAAGGCCGCGCACAGGCCGCCGCAGATCCGAAGACCCATTTTATCGACGACGAGTCGTCCACCGACCTGTTTCTCGGCTATGCGGTGGCCGCCATTCGGCTGCAGAAACAGCTGAAGGATCAGCATATCTGCGTGGATGCGGATCATCCGCTGTTTGTTTACCTTCCCGCCGGCGTCGGCGGCAGCCCGGGCGGCGTCACGTTCGGTCTGAAACAGATTCTCGGTCCGCATGGGCACAGCATTTTTGTCGAACCCACACACGTCCCCTCCGTGACGCTCGGCATGATCACCGGTTTGAATGAAACCATCTCCGTCTATGATCTCGGACTGGACGGAAAGACCAGAGCAGACGGACTAGCCGTTGCCCGCCCGTCTGCTCTGGTCGGCCGGGTGATGCGGACGCTTCTGACAGGCGCGGCCACCTTTGACGATCAGGAGCTCTTCCGGTACCTGGCTCTGCTTGCTGATACGCAGCACCTTTTTGTTGAGCCGTCCGCAGCGGCCGGATTCACCGGAATCAGGCCCGTGCTTGACGCGTTCGGGAACTCAGACCAGGCGACCCACATTGTCTGGGCCACTGGCGGCAGTCTGGTTCCTGAAACGGAAAGAAAGCAGGACTATCAGACAGGTAAGAAACTGATTAACGGTTAAGCCGCATGTCAGTCACTGATCACGCCTCTGTTTTTCCGGTATGCATAGGCCGCTGCCAGCAAAATAAACCATACGGGTGTGACAAACAGGGCGACACGCGTATCCTGAGCCCAGCCGATCAGAACGAGCAAAAAGGCAAAGAACAGGAGGATCAGCCAGTTCATCACCGGAGCAAAGGGCGCCTTGAACTTGGATGATACGGCAAGGTCAGGCCTTTTCTTCAAATAGATGAGATGAGCGATCAGGATGATGCTCCACACCCAGATAAAACAGATCGCACTGATGCTCGTCACGAGTGTGAACACAAAATCCGGCAGAAAATAGTTAAGCACAACGCCGACAGACAGGGCAATCGTCGAAGTAATCAGTCCGAGGCTGGGCACAGAACTTCTTCCCAGTATCGAAAAAGACTTCGGCGCGTCGCCCTTTTTACCCAGTGAAAACAGCATCCGGCTGGTGGAAAAAAGGCCGCTGTTGCAGGCTGAAGCGGCTGAAGTCAGAACGACGAAGTTAATGACTCCTGCCGCTGCCGGAATGCCGATCAGCGTAAATACTTTGACGAACGGACTGCTGTCGGCGCTGAGCTGTGTCCATGGATTAATACATAGTATGACGAAAAGGGCGCCCACATAGAAGAGCAGCACACGGACCGGCAGACTGTTAATCGCGCGCGGCAGCGTTTTTTCCGGATCGGCCGTCTCGGCTGACGTGACGCCGACCAGCTCAATCCCGACGAAGGAGAATACGGCCATCTGAAAGCCGAGGAAGAAACCGGATAACCCGTTGGGGAACAGGCCGCCGTACGCCCACAGATTCTGGATGGAAACCCGGCCGGTATCTGTTTTGAAGCCCACGATGATCATGACGATCCCGACGAGTATCAATGCGACGATCGTGATCACTTTAATCAGTGCAAACCAGAACTCGATTTCCCCGTACATACGGACCGTCAGCAAATTCAGAATGGTTAAGACCACGAGACAGAGCAGTGCCGGAATCCACTGAGGTATTTGAAACCAGAACTGAATATATTTTCCTACGGCCGTAATATCTGCCATCGCTGTCATGATCCAGCAGAACCAATATGTCCATCCGGTGATAAAACCGGCCCATGGGCCTATGTACTCGTCAGCGAAATCGATAAACGATAAATGATCCAGATTGGACAGGAGCAGTTGGCCCAGTGCGCGCATCACGAAGAACAGCGCCACACCAATGATCAGATAGGCAAAAAGGATTGAAGGACCAGCCAGATGAATCGATTTGCCTGATCCGAGAAAGAGTCCTGTTCCGATTGCCCCGCCAATGGCAATCAGTTGAATATGTCTGTTCTTAAGCCGTCTCTCAAGTTTTGTACCGGCCAACGTCATTTCCTCCCAGTTTTTCTTTTTCTTAACGAACACTGCCGGACAGACGTTATTGTCGATGCCTGTCACTCATGGATTGAAACAGAAAGTGCGGGACTCCTGCGGGAACAGCGAGCGCAGAGGCCCACGGATCGCCCGCGGAAAGCGAGCGCCTGCTGCGGAAATCAACCAGGTTAACAGAGCATCTCAGTAAAACGTCGCAGTGTTTCTCCATTATAACAAAGTTCCATTCCTGATGTTTCGCTATTCATTGAATTGGCCAATGGCTAATGGAAGGAAAATGGTTCCGGAAAACGCTGACTTCCCGAATCGGACAGGTAAATCACGCACAGAAATTTCCTTCCATTTCGCAAAAAATGTTCACCGGCTTGACTTCACAAGTAAGCAGGATATACTAGAAAACATCGTATCCGGACACGCAGCCGCCTTGCCACGTCCGGATACAATTATTTTTATACTTGCAATTTGTTGGTTTAAAGCGTCTATGCAGAAAAAGAGAGAGTGAAAAAATGATGGGTCAGGCAACAGAAGAGAAACAGGAACTACGGCGCGGTTTGCAGCCGCGCCACATTATGCTTATGGCCATGGCCGGAATGATCGGCACGGGCATTTTCAAAGGGAGCGGCGATACCCTGAATATTGCCGGCCCGAGCGTGATTATTGCTTATTTGCTTTGCGGGCTGATCCTTTTTGTGGTCATGGTTGCTCTGGCGGAGCTGGCCATGGCCTATCCGGGGCTGAACATCCAGCATCTGATCCACAAAGCATTTGGATTTCGTACAGCGATTATTGTCGGCTGGCTGTACTGGATCAACTGGATGATCGTCACGGTTGTCGAAATCCTGGCTGCCGGCAGTTTTCTCGAGTACTGGTTTCCCCATACACCGCTCTGGATCCTGTCCGGACTCTGCGGTCTGTTTATTATCGGCATCAACCTTTTTCAGGTAAAAATGTATGGGGAATTCGAATTCTGGTTTGCGGGCATCAAGATTGCGGCTATTATTTGCTTTATCATGCTTGGATTTCTGATTTTGCTGGGAATCATTCCAACCCATGTCCAGCCGATAAAGAATCTCTTCGGGTACGGCGGCTTTTTCCCGCATGGTCTGTCCGGCATTGTTCAGGCTTTTCTCGTCGTCATTTTTTCTTACGGCGGTTCGGAGCTAATCGGACTGACGGTAACGGAGACACGGGATGTGGAAAAGACATTGCCTAAGGTGATCAAAAGCGTCGTCTTTCGCGTAGCCCTTTTCTACATCCTGCCGATCACGATCATCTGCGGACTGATGCCGTGGAACAGCGTATCCGCTACACAGAGCAGCCCGTTTGTCCAGGTGTTTGAAGCAGTCGGCCTGCCCGGCGTGCCCCAGCTGATGAATTTTGTTTTACTGACAGCGGTTCTGTCTGCGGCCAATTCCGGCATTTATGCGACGACGCGTACACTGTATTCAATGGCCGAACGCGGCGAAGCGCCGCGGTTTACCCGGAAACTCACGAGCCATGGGGTACCGATCGGCGGACTTGCCCTGACCGGCAGCTTCCTGGTTATCGGAGTCTTTCTTGCATTCCTTGTCAAAGATCAGATTATTGTGCAGCTGATGAGTATCCCGGGTTTCACCATCAGCATCGTCTGGATCGCGATCTGTGCGGCTGAATTGAAACTGCGGCCTGCTTATTCCAAAACACCGTTCTTCCATATGATCGGGTTCCCCTATACAACGATCATCGGCATTGTCGCGCTGTCGGCGATCTTCATTTCTTTTGTGTTCAATCCGGCGAACCGGGTCGGATCAATTACCTGCTTCGTAATCATCGCGCTGCTCGTCACGGCCTCGATGCTGATGAAAAACCGGAAAACCAGTGAACACGCTCAGGAAAAATAAGGCGGTTTATTTTCCGGCTGAAATGAACGTAAAAAAAGTCTCGGGCAGATCAAAATCGTCTGCCCGGGACTTTTTCATTTAAAGTGCTATTTCACGGATTATTGCCATGAACCGGCGGACACTTTCGGTAAGCTCAAGAGACTTCCGGTAAACCATCATGACGGTCAGCTCCGGGGCATTTTCATCGGTCAGCGGAATACTGATGATCGGATCATTGGGCAGAATCGACAGTTCGGCGATGTAGCTGACGGCCACGCCGCGGGAGACGATGCGCTTCAACGTGTCAATATTGCTGCTGCGATAGATGATGTGCGGGCTGACGCCGGCCTGGCCGGCAATTTGTGCAAACGCCACCGGATTGGCAAAATGCTGGCCAAGCACGACAAAAGGATAGCTGCTCGCTTCCTTAAAGCTGACCGCCTCTCGCTTCGCCAGCGGACTCGACGGCCCGACGACAAGCCTAAAATGCATCACCTTCAGACTTTCCGACGCTAACTGGTCATTCAGCAGCGGGCGGACTCTGCCGATCAGGCCGATATCCACCTGGCCTTCCAGAATCAGCCGCAGCACTTCACGCGATCCGTCTTCATAGGTATACAAATGATTGAGCAAACCTGTCTGAATCAGCCGGTCCGTCACGCCCGGAAAGAAATAGTTGCTGATGGTCGGCGACATGCCGAAACGGATCATCTGCCGGTTAAGCGCCCGGATTTCCTGATGCGCCAGATGCCAGTCGTTCAGCATCCGGTCGACATGCTGATTGAGCTGCATGCCGCTGGAGGTGATCCGCAGTTCACTATGGGTATGATTCCGCTCAACCAGTTTGGTGTCGAACTCTTTTTCCAGTCTTTTAATGGCAAAAGTGATCGTCGGCTGGCTGACGTTAAAATGAACGGCTACCTTTGTAAAATTACGGTCGCGGACGAGCTGATGAAAATAATTTAGATCCCGAAGGTTCATTCCAGTCCATCCAATCATAAATAACTTTTATGAACTCATCAATATTTGACTATGATTCTAGCATAGATGTATGATCGTGGATACCCAAAAGATGCAGAAAACCTGACAAACTGCTTTCCGATTGCTGATCCTGTTCCTTGCAAAAATTTCAGTTTACCTGATCTGGATAAATAATATTAATGTCATCGTTCGGATACTGCAGATTTCCTGTAAAACTCATTTGGTGATGGAGGCTCATCCGTTGGGAACTTTTTTTCAAGGCATACAGGGTATTCTTGTCATTCTTGTGATGATCAGCGTCGGCTATCTTCTTGCGCAGCGCGGCTGGTTCGATAAGAATGCCAGTAAACTGATTGCCAGGCTGGTTACACAGATCGCGCTGCCGGCTTATATGATCAGCACGATCACGAACGACTTTACGACCAAAGAGCTGATTGAGTTATTGCCGAATCTCCGCTTTCCGGTTCTTTCCATGATCATTCTGTTCGGCATTTCTTTTTTGGCTGTAAAAATCTTTGCGGTACCCCGGAATCACAGTGGGCTGTTTAAATCAATGTTCTGCAACTCAAATACGGTGTTCATCGGTCTGCCGGTGAATATGGCGCTGTTCGGAAGCCAGAGCCTGCCTTACGTCCTCGTTTATTACATGGCAAACACGACGTTCTTCTGGACCTTAGGTGTGTACCTGATCCAGACTGACGGGGACAGCAAGACCAGGTTCAGTCTCAAGACCACGCTGAGCAAAATTTTTTCGCCGCCGCTGCTTGGCTTTATTGTCGGTGTATTGCTCGTCCTGTTCCATATTAAACTGCCGACGTTCCTGATGTCTGACTTCAGCTATATCGGCGGGCTGACGATTCCGCTGTCGATGATCTTTATCGGCATCGCCATTGAGCAGGCCGGACTTGGCGAGATGCGGCTGAACAAAGATAACCTTGGTGTCCTGATCGGCAGGTTCATCGCAGCCCCGATACTCATGACACTGCTTGTCCTGCCGGCACCGATGCCGGCGCTGATGAAGGAAGTCTTCATCTTACAGTCGGCTATGCCGGTGATGACCAATGCGCCGGTCGTTTCCGAGCTCTACCATGCCGATTCGGATTACGCGGCAATCATGGTCACCGAAACCACGCTCTTCAGCATGGTCGAAATTCCGATATTGATGGCAATCATTTAATTTGAGTATCCCTTTCACTCATTCCGAAATGAATATTTCGCCTTTCACGAAAATATATCGACGCTCAGCAGAATATATCGCCCTTCGTGAAAATATATCGACGCTCAGCAGGATATATCGCCTTTCGTGAAAATATATCAACGCTCAGCTGAATATATCGCCTTTCACGAAAATATATCGACGCTCAGCAGAATATATCGCCTTTCGCGAAAATATATCGACGCTCAGCTGAATATATCGCCCTTCGCGAAAATACATCGACGTTCAGCTGAATATATCGCCTTTCACGAAAATATATCGACGCTCAGCAGGATATATCGCCTTTCGCGAAAATATATCGACGCTCAGCAGGATATATCGCCTTTCAAGAAAAATGTACTAATGGAATAATCAGTTAATGAAACCGTAAAAAGGGCCCGGGAATCTCAGAGATTCCCGGGCCCTTTTATTTGGATTAACGTCCCGCAGCCGCTTGCTGCTTAATCCACTGATCGAGCGCTTTAAGTAACCGGACTTGCCGCTGCCTGTCCCTGTATTCAGGCCGAAGCACCTCTTTCAGGCAGGCTGCTCTAAGCTCGCGATTCAGCTCCTTGCTCAGAAGCTGCTTCCGGAACGAAGCTAAAAAGTCAAGATAGCCTTCAATATCGCTGTCCAGCGTCTGCGCCAGCTGATCGCGCAGCTCTCGCGCATAAGCCGGGCTTGCGCCGCCGGTCGCGATGGTGACGGTCAGCCGGCCGCGGCGGATGACCGCGGGGACCGAACAATTTCCGGCCGCGTGTCCCGCCGTACAGATCAGCTGATTCGGCTGTGCGGACGCCGCAATCGCAGCATTAACCATTTCGCTGCCTGTCGCCGCAAGAATCAGAAAAGCCGCTTCAGAATCGGTACGTTCCCAGCAGCGTTTCTTCCAGATAATCGCCTGCTCCCCGGCCCACTTACGGATCCGGTCCGATGCCTGAGGACAAATGACGGTGATCCGCGCGCCGCAGTCCAGCAAGGCTTCAAGTCTCCGGGTCGCTACAGGCCCGCCGCCGGCAACGACCACATTTTTTCCCTGCAGATTAATATTGAGCGGATAGCCGTTCATGGACGGACGCCTCAATTCTCTGCCTGAGCAGACCGATCAGGGCAGGATGGTACCCGAGCGGCGGGCACAGCGTGAAGGACGTCCGGTACGCACTTTCCGCAATTTCTTTTCTGATCGTTCGCATCAGTATCCCGGGAAAGAGCAAACAGGGGAGTATATAAACGGTGCCCGTATTCTGCCCCCCTGCCTGTGCCAGGCCTTCATGAATCAACGGTTTTGCGGCAGCCATGTAGCAGACCGAGACTGGAGAAATACCCTTCCCCGTCAATTCGGCACTGATCCGGGAGAATGTTTTCGGCGTTTCCGGGTCGCTTGATCCCCGCCCGACAATCAGCACTCTGCCTTCACTGTCCGGTGTTCTTCCTTTTTCGGCAAGCCGTTCCAGCAGTATATCGATGATACAGTCGGCAACGCCGAACGGTTTTCCATAGGTAAATCGGACATGCGGGTAGATCGCCCGGGCTTTTTCAATGGCACCGGGAATATCCCGCTTGTCGTGCCTTGCCGACAGCAGCAGAATCGGCTGGACAATGATCCGGTCGGCGCCCGCAGCAACACACTGGCCGATCCCTTCCAGAATATCCGGCTTCACCAGTTCCAGGTAACAGATCCGCTGAATCGGCACGTTCACCTGATCCATACAGCGTTTCAGGAATTGATTGGCTTTGAGCACACCTTCGGCAACTCGGGTCCCATGACTGACATACAGAACGGCCAGCATCAGAAAGCCTCCCTGAGTCCGTCTTCCTGCTGTTTCCGCGCTTCAAACCATTTCAGCCGGTCTCTGAGTCTGACCGTCTCACCGATGACGATCATTGATGGGCTCTGGACGTGTTCCCGGGCGGCGACACGGCTTAACTCGGACAGAGGTGCGGTGAACGTTCTCTGGCGTTCTGTAGTTCCCCATTCAATGATCGCCGCCGGAGTGGACGGCTCCCGCCCGCCGGCAATCAATTCAGAAGCGACACGCTCAAGCGTCGCTACACCCATGTAGATGGCAAGCGTATCGGCAGCCCATGCAAGTTTCGACCAGTCTGTCTGATCCTTGCTGCCCGCTTTAAAATGGGCCGTAACGAACGCGACGGATCCGGAGATATCGCGGTAGGTCACCGGAATGCCCGCATAGGCCGGTGCGGCGATCCCGGCAGTGACACCGGGCACGATTTCGAACTCGATTTTCTCCGCGGCCAGCACAGAGGCTTCCTCCCCGCCCCGTCCGAAGATAAACGGGTCACCGCCCTTCAGACGCACCACAACGGCATGGCTACGGGCATATTTTACGAGCAAATGATTGATGGCATCCTGATTCAACGGATGCATGTGCGGCAGTTTCCCGCAATAGACCAGTCTGGCGGAATGTCTGGCTTCCTTAATAATCTCTTGACTGACAAGCCGGTCGTACAGCACGACGTCGGCTGCCTGCAGAATCCTCAGACCCTTGACCGTCATCAGCCCGGGATCTCCCGGCCCTGCACCGACAAGATAAACTTTTCCCATGCTGCACACCTTCATTCGTATGATTTGCGCGGCTGGATCAAGTAACCCGCGCCATTTTTCGTGATGTTCTTCTTCTCGACCAGAGCCAGATCATTGATCACCGGTTTTTTCAGCAGCTGATGCTCGATCTCCCGGTCGGCAACGCGAAATGCTCTTTCCTCACTGTCCGCGGCCACAACGATCGCTGTTTCCCCATGCTCCGTCGTCGCAATGAAACGATACAATTCCAAGGATCGTTCCCCCATTCCCTGTTATTTGCTGTACATCTTCGCAATCGTATCCAGAACTTGCTGCAGTTTCTCTGTACCGATTCTGGTTTTAAACGCGAAGAAGGTTTCCCCTTTTTCCTTTTCCTTTTTAAAGAACAGAAGAAAATCCTTTAGCACATCGTAAATCTGCGTTGCCGGGATTCTTCCCTTCAGGCGTTCGTTGAACTGCCCGCCGTCGATCAGTGTACCGCCGACGAATAGTTCATAAGCATCGACCAGCTGTTTATCCTTCGTCCGCAGCTTCAGGCCTTGAATGCCGATGTCGGCGATCTGGCGCTGGCCGCAGGAGTTCGTGCAGCCAACCATATAAATTCTGACCGGGACGTCCAGACTGACTTCCTGATCAAGCCGGGCCGCAATTTCTTTCATTTTATCCTTTGTATTTGTCAGTGCGAGATTGCAGAATTCATTGCCGGTGCAGGCCATCGCATATCCGGTGAAAGGCGTCGGGTGAATCGGAAATTTTTGAAAAAGTTCATCTGAAAGCAGGTTGTCCAGTACTGCGTCAGGAATATTGGGAAGAATCAGATTCTGAGAATTGACGGTTCTCAGTTCACCATTTCCATAGTTTTGCGCCAGTTCTGCGAACCGAAGAAAGTCCTCCGCGCTGATCCGTCCTACCGGGATGCTGACCCCGACATAATTCAGCCCTTTCTGTTTCTGAGGATGCGCGCCGAAGAAGAAGCCGCCGTTCCAGCCCCTGGTCTCATCATGACCTGCTTCAGGCAGCGGTCCGGTCAGTGCCAATACTTTTTCCTCAAACTTCTTTATACCCCAGTCGGCGACCAGATATTTCAGCCGTGCACGTGCCCGGCTCTTGCGATACCCATAATCTCTGTAGATCGTCGTCACGGCGGCAGATACATTTTTAACCTGATCGAGCGTCACGAAAATGTTCAGCTGTTCGGCCAGATAGGGTTTCGCCGCCAGTCCGCCGCCAACCTTGACGTGAAAGCCAAGCACTTTTTTACCATCGATGGTTTTCGAGGCAGGGATAAATGACAGGTCATTGATTTCCGCATGTCCGGCATTCGACGTATTGGCATTAATCGATATCTTGTATTTTCTTGGCAGATTGGAGAAATCGGGGTTATCCTGGAAAAAGTGATAGATTTCTTCCACTACCGGCCGTGTATCAAAAAGTTCATCCGGATCGATCCCGGCAAGCGGGTTGCCGACAACGTTCCGCGGTGCGTCACCTTCAGCTTCGCTCGTCGTCAGACCGACTTTCTTCAGTCTGTCGAAGACATCGGTCAGCTTCTCAAGCGGTACCCAATGATACTGAACCGACTGGCGCGTGGTAATATCGATGATTCCGCGGCCGTAGTCGCGGCCGATACCTGCCAGCGTCACTGCCTGATCGTGATTCAGGATGCCGGTCGGCACCTTGACCCGAAGCATGAACAGCCCTTTATCCTGAGGTTTTTGCACGGTCAGACCGGCATATTTAAAATACATGTACTGATCTTTAGGAATCGATGCAAAACCGCTTTTGGCATATTTCGGGATATCGTCAAAAATAGTCAGTCCGTCTTTTTTGAGCTTATTGACCTCATTCTTATTCAACTGCTCATTATCCGCCCATACTTTGGTGTAACTCAAGCCAATCATCCTCTCCCTATTTTATCCAGGAACATAAAAAAGCCTCATCCATTTGGCTGCTGGATAGGCTTTTCTCTTAATTTTCCTATCTTCCAAAATGGATCTCCATTTTGCTGGAATTAGCACCTTACAGCTAACAAAACTGCAGGTTGCCGGATATCATCGGGCCAGTCCCTCAATCGCTCTGGATAGTTATTTAGTTAGTTTCATTTATTCTAAATGGCTGCGGGAAGAATGTCAATAATTCCAATTAGTTTTGTCAGGTATTGAGAATGGCTGTCGCAGATTGTCTGAAAAAAATTTTAAATAGAGATTACATTATTCAAAGTAACATGATAGGATAAATCCAATTTAATCGACTCTTATCACGAGAGACGGAGGGAATTGGCCCGATGAAGTCCGGCAACCACTTTACATCCCGGTAAAGTACAGGTGCTAAATCCAACAGGTTTTCCTGAAAGATAAGGCTGTTTTGGACACTGATCCGGTGCCGGACCCCGTTCTTTCAGAATGGGGTCATTTTATACCTGGAAAGTGAAAGCGGGGTGGGCAGCATGGAGCGTTGCATGATCGATTATTGCGTATAACCAAGTATTCGTATGTTTTTAGTTATTTATTAGGATAAGAGTCCTTAAATCGTCTTCATAGTTCTTATGTCCCTTATTCGGTGAATCATGAAATCCAGCACTCAGGGAGGAATCACAAATGTCAATCGACCTCACTTCAGAACAATCAAAACCCGTCAGAAAAAGCGGCTGGTTCGAGCTAATCCGTAAAGAGGACTGGTGGGCCGTATGGATCGGCCTGTTCCTGGTTCTCGCCGGAATTATCTTCTGGACTGCCGGAAGTTCGATTAAAGTCCTGACGGCACAGATCCCGAAATGGACTGATTTCCCGGCGCTGGGAAGTGCTTTGCAGGGACATCTGGGCTCGATCATCCTGCTCTATCTGACGTTCCTTGTACTTTTCTCGATTACTGCATCCTTTCTTCATATTAAAACCGGTCCGTTCGCAGCCGGCTTCACGCTCTTATTTATCATCAGTGTCGCCATCAATATTTTCAGCTCATGGGGCTGGGCATCGCAGTATAATCTTGAAGCGCCGATTGTCGCCCTGGCGATCGGTCTGATCGTTGGCAATCTGATCCCGCTGGGGGGCTGGTTCTCCTCTGCACTCCGAACCGAGCTCTATGTCAAAGTCGGTATCGTTTTGCTCGGCGCAACATTACCGTTCACGCTGATTATCCAGGCCGGACCTGTCGCCTTTCTGCAGGCGACATTCATCTCGGTGATTACTTTTCTCGTGATCTATTTTGCCGGTACCCGATGGTTCGGACTTGATAAGCACTTTGCCGCGACACTCGGCGTCGGCGGTTCGGTCTGCGGTGTCTCTGCGGCGATTGCCGTCGGTGGTGCGATCAAAGCGAAAAAGGAACATGTATCGATCTCCATTTCACTTGTTGTTATCTGGGCTGTAGCCGCCATTTTCCTGCTTTCCTTTCTGGTCAAGGTGCTTGGCATTTCCGCAGGGCCGGCCGGTGCCTGGATCGGCACGTCCGAATTTGCCGATGCCGCCGGCGTTACAGCCGCAAGCACATTCGGCGATCAAGCGCTGAACTCGTTCACTTTGATGAAGGTCATCGGCCGTGATATCTTCATCGGCGTCTGGTGCTTCATCCTGGCACTCATTTCGATTACTTTCTGGGAAAACAGGAAGGCAGGAACCAAAGCAGATGCGACTGAGATCTGGCGCCGTTTTCCAAAATTTATCATTGGCTTCTTCGCTGCTTCCATTCTGCTGACGATTGTCATTGCCGCTACTACTTCCGTCGCCGGACGTGCGGTCATCAATACCGACGTGATTGCGCCGATCAAGGAATTCAGAACCTGGGCGTTCACCTTCACATTCCTTTCGATCGGGCTGACCACGCGCTTCCGGAAACTGACTTCCTTCGGCTGGAAACCGTTCGCCGCATTCAGTACTGGTGCCGTCGTCAATATTGTGCTCGGCTATATTCTCTCGGTCGTGATTCTTCACAACTTCTGGGCATCGCTGTAACCCATTCGGCTGGATTCAAAAAAGGAGTATCGGAAAATGAAAGTAGATGCACTTACCTGTAAGCAAAGCGTAACCCTTATATTTGATTACTATCTTTTGCCTGGTTCAGCAGAAGATCGCAGCAGGAGCCGGAATCCGGTCGAACCGGAAGCGCTCAGAAAATTAGGTGCCGCCTTCTCTGAACGGATCGATCGCATCGCACAGATGATCGAGATTCTTCAGTCTGTTCATCACCAGTGGGCGATTACCGGAAAGAAGGATAAGATTGTTCTGGAAACCGACAGCTTCGATTTCCACTCTGTGAGAAAAGTGCTGGAGGAACAAGGTTTTCTGCTATCTGAATATCAATTACTAGTGACCTACGAACGAAAATGGGGTATACTTTGAACCTGGCTGAACCTTGCGCTCACCAATAAGTATGAAAAGCTGCGAGCTGCTGCCGGCACATACGTGCGGGCAGCACCGCAGCTTTTTTCTGCCAATTGATTAGTTGGCGTTGTGATCAAGGCGCAGCAGCGGCAAAATGTCTGAGCCAACAATTTGCACATAAATCCGGTCGCAGGAAGCAGCAGAATGCCGTGTATTATTGGAACCGGTTACATTATAATGAAACCATAAATTGAAGGAAGTGAAAAGCACATGGCAGAATTATCATTAAGGCATATTTATAAAATTTACGAAAATAGTACGGAACCGTCCGTCACCGACTTCAACCTGGAAATCGCCGACAAGGAATTTATTGTCTTCGTCGGACCATCCGGATGCGGCAAGTCGACGACTCTGCGGATGATCGCCGGTCTGGAAGATATCACCAAGGGCGAGCTGTACATTGACGGGAAAAAGATGAATGATGTGGCACCTAAGGACCGGGACATCGCCATGGTCTTTCAGAACTATGCGCTCTATCCGCACATGACGGTCTATGACAACATGGCGTTCGGCCTGAAGCTCCGGAAAGTCCCGAAGCCGGAAATCAAGCAACGCGTGGAACATGCCGCCGAGATTCTTGGAATCAAGGACTATCTAAGCCGAAAACCGAAAGCATTGTCCGGCGGCCAGCGTCAGCGTGTTGCTCTCGGCCGGGCGATCGTCCGCGATGCAAAAGTTTTCCTGATGGATGAACCCCTGTCCAACCTGGATGCAAAACTGCGCGTACAAATGCGTTCGGAGATCAGCAAACTGCACCAGAAGCTGCAGGCAACAATGATCTACGTCACCCATGATCAGACCGAAGCGATGACGATGGCGACACGTATCGTGATCATCAAGGACGGCGTGATTCAGCAGGTCGGCTCACCGAAGGAAGTCTACGACAACCCCAACAACTTGTTTGTCGGCGGGTTTATCGGATCGCCGCCAATGAACTTCTTCCATGGCCGGCTTGAAGGCAGCCGCTTCAAGGGGGACGATATCGATCTTGAAATTCCGGAAGGCAAACTGAAAATACTGCGCAGTAAGGATTTCGCCGATAAACCGATCGTTTTCGGCATCCGCCCGGAGGATATTCATGATGAACCGGTTGCCATTAACGCCTCGCCGGACAGCGTCGTTCATGCTAAAGTAAACATCGCCGAGCTGACCGGCGCCGAGTTCATGCTCCATTCTCAGGTCGGCCGTCACCCGTTTATCGCCCGTGTCGATGCGCGCAATGACTACCATGCCGGTGATGCAGTTGATCTGGCCTTCAACATTAATAAGACCCATTTCTTCGATCCGGAAACTGAAAAGTCGCTGACAGCCGAATAAGACAGAACCATTGTGCTTCGATCGTGACTTCACGACCGAAGCTTTTTTTTACAGTGTAGACAGGTAGGCCATCGTCAGGCCGTCCATCCGTTTCAAAGAAATCCCGGTGATTTCATAAAATTTGTCGATGCGGTTCAGCAGTGTATTTCGGTGCATGAATAGATGCTTCGCCGCCATGCTGAGATTGCCCTGATTCTCCCAGATCGCACGGATGATCGGCCGCCAGCTTTTCTCTGCGCTGATCAGATCGCTCAGCTCATTCAGCACGACCCACTTCCCCGCGAGCGGCTTTAAGAAATCAAAAAAGGCATGTTCCACGGTGGTCACTTCCCGGGATTCAGCCTGATCCATGCGCTGATCAAACAACTTTTTTTCCTCCAGATAGGCCGCTCTGAGCTGCGGCGACAGCGGATAGCGGAGCCCGATCTGAAAACAGGTCTTCACCGAAAAGTCGTTGCGCAGCGTATTGGCAATCGCCTTAAGCGAGGCCTCCTCGATGAACTGATCTTGCTCGACAATCAGCCCGTCATGTTCTGAGAGGTAGATAAAATCTGTTTGAACGCCAAAGAAAGCTTCAAGCGCCGCCCGCCATTCCTTCAGGTCCGATTGTTCCAGACGTTTCGTCAGATGAAACTGAATGATGCTGATTCTTTTACCGGGGTCCGGCTGCGACAGCGGCTTCCCCTCAATCAGCAGGCCGTACCAGCAGCGGGCTCTTTCCGAATAAACAGGCGGTGTTTCCTGATCCAGCAGGAGACTGAGCAGCCGACGTTCCGACTCAGAGAGGGAACGCGACGGGATTCCGATATAATAGGGCCGTTCATAAAAATAAAACATATGCCTGTCCGGGTGAAAAGGCTCCCGCTTCATCACCGTCCCCGGATAATGCTGAACCAGTTTCTGAATATCCACATTACGGACTTCCTTTCCTGATGTCCATGGCGAGCCGGACCCGGTTCATGGGTTGATCAGCTTCTGCTTCCGGATAAAATTCCAGTTCAGGGCATCCAGGGTCAGTGCTTCCGTTGAGGGGATCGTCCAGTCGGCATGCGCCGACGCCGGAACACCGATGCCGACCGAGAAAAGGCCTGCGCCATTAATCGACTGGATGCCTGCCACAGCATCCTCAATTCCCGTACATTGTTCTGGCTGGAAACCCAGCTGATTGACGGCGGTTGCAAAAATTTCCGGATCCGGCTTCCCTTTTTTCAGTTTGGACGGATCGACAATCGTATCGAAAATCGCCGTGATTCCCAGATTTTTGAGAATTAAGGGTCCGTTTTTACTCGATGAAGCCAGACCGATCCGGATCCCCGCATCCTTCAGCTCGGCTAAAAAGTTTTTAATACCCGGCAAGAGATCGGCAGGCGTCATTGTTGCGATCAGCCCGCGATAGGTCTGATTTTTTTCTTCAGCCAGCGACAGCTTCTCCGCTTCGGAAAAGTCGTGTTCCCGGCCGCCGAATTTGAGGATCCGCTCGAGCGACCCCATCCGGCTGATTCCTTTCAACTGCTGATTCAGATTCTCACCTATTTCAATGCCGATCGACCGGGCAAGATCTTTCCATGCCTGAAAATGATAGACTGCCGTATCCGCAATCACTCCGTCCAGATCAAAAATCACTGCTTTCATGGTCGGCGTACCTCCGATATTCTTGTATTCTTCCAATCATATTATATTATAAAATGCCTATGTAATCGTTTACAATAATAAGCACCCGATCACTTTCTCATTTTTACCCGGATGACTAAAACCTTTCCCGCAGCATTGTTCTGATCGTCTTCCCGTATTTCCCGCTGACCGCCATGATGAACAGGACCAGACCCATCGGGAGAAACGCCGAGTATTGAAACAAGTGGAGCACCAGACCGATTGACAGCGCGGTACTCTGCTGGATGCCGAGTCCGGCCAGACCGATGATGACCCCGTACTCATAAAGGCCGACGGCGCCCGGCGATGAGGGAATCAGATTGACCAGGTTCGTTGCCGCAAAGACCGCAAAAGACAAACGAAGCGACGGCAGCCAGTGAAAACCGCAGGCCACAAGCCCGATCCAGATTGCAAGCAGGAGCGCCGCCCAGGAGAGGAAGACCCAGAACACCATGTTCAGCATACCCACATTGAGGAATTCATTAAAATAATTGCGGAGCCGCGGAACAAAGTATGTGACAAGTAACGTCAGCACGATCGCAATGATACAGATAAAAAAAAGTATCCATAAGATCCGGACCAGCCGATGATCCCTGAACCCGGAAAACGGCACGGCCAGCAGTGAGAGGGTAATGATGACGACAAAGTCGGCCAGTGCAGGAATCATCACTAATTTCGTTCGTCGCAGCGCATTATAATCACTTGGAAAAAAGGCGAAACGCAAGCCGTCACCAATATTCAGCGGCAGGATCATGTTTGCACCGTGACCGATACTGACGATCTGGAGTGCCGTGATCCGGTTGATATTCGGGTCGATGCCCCGCGTGTACCCCATGGCGCGCAAGTAGTTTGAGAACATTTGCAGAAAAACGGAAACGGCGGCAAGAAGCCAGTTGATTTTTATCGTCAGCAGATGATTCAGATTCAGGCTGCGGCCCAGTTTCCGGAATAAATAATAAAATACAAGTACAGTAAGTAAAGAGCCCAGGAATAATTTGATTTTTGTTTTCGCTGACATTCAAAGACTCCCTGCCTGAATCACTTTTTTTGCCTCGCGATCAGCCGAATGCCGGCCCCTGTTTACAATGATCACAGCTGGGACGCGGTGTGAGCCTGATCAGGCTGCTTTGGAACGGCACCCTCTTTTTCATGAAGGGTGCTAACGAGCAAATCGGTGATCTGACGGGCCGATTCCGGTTTTCTGAACCGGTACTCATTCCGCGCGATCTGCAGCAATTTTTCACCATCGTTCGCCAGCAAGCCGGAGATCAGCTCCGGCAGTTCATTTACATCGCGGCAATAGCAGCCCAGCTTATTTCTTAGCACAAACTGAGGGTTCTTCTCCTCCTGCCCGCGTAAGGCTCCGGTGACGATGACCGGTTTGCACAGATTCACCGCCTCCATCAGCACATTCGGACTCGCTCTGAGGATGAGCAGATCCGCTTCATCCATCCGTTCTTTGATCTCTTTGATAAATCCGTAAACGGTCAGTCTGTTTCCAACATATTTTGAGAAATGTTTTTCAATAATTTTCTTCAGAACCGTATTATAGCCGGCAAGGATCGTCAGGTGAATCCGCTCATGTTTCAACAGCGAGTTGATGATTCTGAGCACCTGCGGCGAGCCTTGACTGCCGCTGACCAGAAGCACGGAAAGGGATTTTCTCCCGGTTTCGCTCCAGGCCAGTGGTTCCGGAAGACACGGATCACAGAACTCACGGCGTACCGGAAAACCAGTCAGAAACAGCTGCTCATTTGTCATTCCTGCCTTCAGCATACTCCTTCTGGCTTCTTCAGAAGGGCAGACAATGTATTTTACGTCTTTGTCCGCCCAAAGATTCGTGACATTATCCAGATCGGCCACCAGTGAAATGACAGGGATGTCCAGACCTTCCTTTTTCAAAATACGGATAACTGATCCGACAAAAATCTCATGGACGGAGACGATTAAGTCCGGCTGAAACGTACGGATCTGTTCTAAAAATGATCTCTTTATGTTTCCGGCAACAGCCCGGTTCACCAGCCATCTGAATGGATTGCTCAGCCGGTAAATGAACCCCCACAATGCGGGCAGCCCAACGGCCAGCGTGTCATAGGTATGGCTTGGAAGCCGGAGCAGCCAGTTGCCCAGCATGAATCCGTCGATGACTTTGAATTGGATCTCCGGATCATGAAGCGAAAGCTGTTCGCATAAGGCCTTTGTGATGCTTCTGTGCCCGCCGCCGGTGTACTCAGATGAAAGAAACAGAATCTTTTTCAAAACAAAATTCCCCTTTAATTAATGAAACACTTCTACATTGTTTTTCATATTTTCATTGATATGGATCTTTCGGTTGGCCAGTATGTCCAGCACTCTGGGGCGGTTGTACCGTTGAATGACGACATAGGGCAGATTCAGCGCGACCGCGATGAAGAGCACGAGGATCGAACTGTGCGTCCCGCGCCATAAGCTGTACGCAAGCATGCTCCAGATGATGCACCAGTGCGTCAGCTCGGCGCGGCAGGTTTCCAGAACAAACAGGTACAGATAATCCTGATCCAACTGCGCCATTTTCTTCTTTGAGAAAAGGAACGTCAGAAAGTCGCTCAGTTCCGGCAGTTGATTCTTCCACTTTTTCACCCAGACGTAATCCTGATAAATCTGACCCTTCCGCTCCCAGCTTCTTTCACGGTAAAGCCAGCTGTCGGCGTGAAACAAAGAGATGGGTAATTTTATAGAAATGAATGTATTTATAAGAGACAGGATAATAAAGATTATCAGGTCATGAATCAGCATAGTGACTGTCACATCGATCAATTCTCTTTTCGCAGCATAGATAATTAATTTTAGATATGGTTGGAAGAAAGTCGAAAAAAGGGAACTCTGTTTGTTATCTATTATCTACGATTTAGGCGGATCAATCAAACGACGGACCTCTCGTTAGCGCCGACAATCCTGATTCATGACCAATTTGTGACAGAATTGCCAGTAACTTTTAGCAAATTAAAGCGTGGCAAGCCGCTTTCGAAGTTCAGGATTGCCGGCATAAATATATAAGCCGCGCATCCCGCGTGTCAGCAGGACATTTATCGAATTTAAAATGATTTGTTCTTTGACCGCTTCCGGATGAGGGACATCATCTCTCCGGGTAAAAGCAGCCTGATCCTCGTACTTTTTGGTGTCGATCGCAATCTGGTCACAGCTTTCGTCATACACCACCGACGGGCCGAGGATGACGCCTGCAAAATTCAGATCAAACCCCTGGATCGTATACACCGATCCGACCTCATCAATCGACTCCGGCCGTTCCGCCCACGGCTTCCGCTCATTTGGTTTCGACCGGTCCCAGCGCAGTGTGAAGTTTTTCTCATGAATGAAGTGGTCCTGTCCGTCCAGCTTATACGGGTAATCATAGGTAGCAATCATCCTTGAGAGTCCGCAGGCTGAATTTTTTTCTTTTATAAGATGATACATCTCGCCGGCGTCTTCAAAGATTCTGAAATCAAACCGCTGTTTCTTCGGCAGCGGAAGAAGCTTTTTATGAACAAATCCGGAAATCCATTCTGATACGTCCGGTTCTGCATGAATTCTGAACTGACGCGTCAGCCGATATTCTTCGCATGGATATTGCGCGATAAAACGTTGAAGCGCTGCTTCATTCCAGTAACTTTTCATTTTCAGAACCTGTCTGTCGTCAAATACAAGTATCACAACCCGGCTGCGCCTGATGATCTCCAGAAGCTGATTCTCTTGATTGAACCGGTTGTACGAATCACGCTTGGTCAGGAGCAGATGGGCTTCGTCAATCAGTACGATATCTGCGGTCTGATGATTCCTGTCCAATCTGTTGATGAATGGCGTCGGGCGATCGATATCTTTCTTTCGGACGTCAGGAAGATCTTCTGAAAGCTCCCTGTACAGTTTGAACATTTCTGCATGATTCACAATCAGCCGATTGTCGGTGTGAGAAACGGGATCATCCGGAGCACCGCTTCTCGACAAGTGCTGGATTTCATTAAATACAGCACTTAACACGACGCTTTTCCCTGTGCCGGCACGGCCGCGAATCACAAATAAAGCAGGCGAACCGGCCCTCACATGTTCCCGGCAGAATCGGATCACTTTTTCCTTCAGTGCTGACTGCTCCGGAGATAAGGTTTTAAAGGGGGATAATTTAAAAATGGATGAATTGGTGCTGCTCACTTCAGTCTGACTCGTATTCATTTGCCGCAGACACTCCTCGCTATTCTTTTTTCGGTTGACGGCCGAACTCCATTTTAGCGCTTGAGGCGTTTTTTCTGGTACGATTCTGGAAGCTTTATTTTCACACAGGCAGAGCCTGTGGTTTTTAAGACTGTTAATAAAATATTCGTGTTTCCGCCTACAAACCATTTACAAAATCGGATCGAAGAAAAACTTGGGGGCTGGAGTCCGATTAACTATCAGATTTCAACCTCCGAGCAAACAGCGTAATTAAGCTGTCCAACTTTTGGGGTTTGCATCACCACTGAAAAAAATGAATCCCGGCAAAGTGAGACCCATCACTTTGCAAATTTTTATGCCAATTTTGTAATCTAAAAGGTCCTTTTAGATCAACAGATGTTATTCCCGATGTATCTCATTCCACAAAACGATAGCCGACGCCCGGCTCCGTAAGAATCATTTTGGGCTGAGTAGGGTTTTCCTCGATTTTTTTGCGGATATGCCCGATATAGACGCGGAAATAGTTACTGTCGGTGTTGATCATTTGCCCGCCCCAGACCTGCTTGAGCAGTTCCCGGTATACCAGATAGTGCAAGCTCTGATCGCATCAACTGCATGTGATCCCCGGTGTATTTGCCTCCATGATTGAAAATTGCCAGTTGCACTGCATTTAAGCCTTGTGATAATCGCCTTAAACTCATTTGTTTTGTTTCTTCCGATCCTACAATAAATTGCCGATCACTAAACCAATTGTTGCGCCAAGTGACACAATGAGCCCGTTCACTACCGGAATATCATGGGGCCTGAACAGGAGCCCGACAACGACGATGAGCAAAAATAGAGATACAAAATACAGGATATATGTCACGACTCGCTTTCTCATATTTCTCAAACTCTATCATGAGCAGATCTTCGTTAAACTAAATAAGTACTATGGCAGCAGGGACACTTCAGAATTTCGCAAATGTATAAACGCAGAAATATTTTAGGCAGCAAAAAAACCATCCTTCCGAAGAAGAACGGTCCTTTTTCAATCACCACTATTTACAGTCGAACGACATTAGCAGCCTGTGGGCCGCGCTGGCCATCAACGACATCGAATTCAACCTTTTGGCCTTCATCCAATGTCTTGAAGCCATCGCCCTGAATAGCGCTGAAATGTACGAATACATCATCATTGCCTTCGGATTCGATGAAACCATAGCCCTTGTCTGCATTAAACCATTTAACATTACCGATCAAATAAATCACTCCTAATTAAAAAATTTTGATATGTGCACATTCCACTTAAAAAACGATTGCTCTGCTTAGTATGATAAGCCGAATTTTCGCTCTGAAAAATAAAAAATTCACATATTATAAAAAAGTACCAATAAAATAACGACTAACATTGATAACCCTTTTATAATAAATGAATTATGAATGTTGAACTTCATTATAAGACAAACATAAACCCACTAACAACGCTTCAATTATTTTCATATTCTATCCATATTATTTAATATACACTGAATTTTAAGCCAAGTCAAGTTGGCCGGGAATTTTGTTCAGGAATATCAAATTATGTATTGCAATTAGCTAATTACCTGCCGAATTGATTCAACTGGTTTTCAGATTAAGAAAGCGGCCGTATGATTTGACGATAATGAATTTCTTGTACAACTTGAAATAATCCCTTTTTCCTTGAAGAACATCAAAGACCAGATTCAGTAATTTTGGAAAACGGGCAACCATCTTTTGCATGAATTTCGGATCTTTATAGAATTCTCTTCCGAACTGATCCAATGCTCTGAGTTCAGGTAGGATAAGCTGGTCGACATCGTTTTGATAAGCTGCGAATGCATCTCGATGACCATCTTTAATTGTCTCTTTTAATCGTTCAGCAAGTAATGCAGCACTCCACAAAGCATAGTAGATGCCCTCCCCGGCAAATGAATCGACCAGTCCGGCGGCGTCTCCGATTAATGCGGTTCGTTGCGTCATGATTTTCTGCCGTACTCCTCCTGCAGATAAAAAGGATCCCTTCGCACTTAACAGATACCCGCTTAATTTCCGCTTATCAAGAAATGAAAGTAAGTAGCGGCTCATTTGTTTCTGATTTAAGGAATAGGAGCCGATGCCTGCTGATAAAATATCATTTTTTGGAAAAACCCACGCATATCCATCAGGAACACTTGTATAATCAATAACCACCTTATTTTTATAATTTACGGTTGTGATCCGATCACATTTTAATTCATATTCCAGTGCCAGAGCTTTTCTCCGTCCGGACATTAAACCGGACTGTTTCGCAACAATGCTGTTCACACCATCGGCGCCAATCAAATATCGGCATGAGTATTGCTGATTTCTTGTGTACACGTTAACTTGATCATTGTGCTCGACAACTTTTATGACAAAGGCGTCCTCTTTCAGTTCTGCGCCACAGTCAACGGCATGTTTCGCCAGTAATTGATCCATTTCGGTTCGCATCACCATGTAAATAAAAGGTGTTTTATGTTTAAACTCCTGAATCTCTTGATCTCCTTCAACCGTAACAAACGTAGTGATCTGATCACGGATAACCGGCGAGATATCAACCGGCATTTTCAGAAGGGCTCTTCTGGTTACCCCGCCCCCGCAGACTTTATATCGAGGAAATCTCTGTTTCTCCAAAATCAGAACATGAAGTCCGGTATTCGCGAGGCTTGCCGCCAGCGAAGTACCGCCGGGACCTGCGCCGGTAATAATCACGTCATAAATCTTTGAGTCCATTTTGTTACCTCCATACTTGCCCTTAATCATTTTATGGCAATTTATTCATATCACTGTGATTATGGTCGTGTGTACCTATATTGCCGGGATTCTGTGTATTTGAAGGAGACTGAATGATCATACTGACAGTTTGGGGTACAGCCGAAAATACGATTACAATTGAAAGAATTGAAGAGACAACATACACCCATGCAACAGACCGTTCAGATTTCCATTTGCGTTTTGCTACGAAAATAAAACGGATTGAAACCGCCAGCGAAATAATCAGCAGAATGATTCTTAAAACAGGAGGCAAATTAAATAAAGCCGCCCCGACCGAAGTCAAGCCAAGGGAGATCAATAATACATGCAGCCAATGGTGCGATGTCGCAATTATGGCAAACAAAATGGAAACGATAGACTTCAACAGTGCTTTCCTCCGACCTGGCTTTTTACCATTTGGGGTTGATCCGAATCCTTCTTTTTTCATATTTTTGTTTCCCCTCTGACTTTTTTCGTTCTTTCAACTATTCTCTCTGCGATATGCTTTCATTTGCCTGAAACGCCGGATCATAAAACCAACAGCGATAAAGATCGTTACCATAGCAGTCAGCTGGGCGACTTTTAAATTAAGAACCGTTCTGAGACTGTCGCCTCTCCAGAACTCTAACGTAAATCTCAATACCGAATAGAGTTCCAGCATTAACAAGAATAGAAAACCCTGGAATGGTTTTCTGTTTTTTATCAAGAGCATGATGCCCAAAATAACCAAGTCACCAATCGCTTCAAATAAAGGCATCGGCAAAACCGGCTGGCTACCAAATACATTGTAGACAAACGTTCCCGGGGGATACTGTACAGCCAGAAATGAATGACTTGGAATCCCATAGGCATCGCCAGTCAGAAAATCCGAGAAACGGCCGATGGCCATTCCAAGGATCAGTGGAGACGCCACGATATCAGCGACCTGCCAAACTGGCAGCTTCCTCTTCTTTGCGAGCCGGATACCTGTCAAAATCCCTCCAAGAATCCCCCCCTGTATTGCCAATCCCCCCATCCAGACCATTAAAACCTCACCAGGATGAGCGGCATAATAGGACCAGTTGAAGAGTACGAACCATAATCTGGCCCCTATCACTCCGCCGAGTACAGAATAAACAGAGAGCTCCAGCATAGAATCAGTATCAATGCCCTGACTCTTTGCATCGCGGTCTGCGAGCAGCAATCCGATGAGTGTGGCTAGTGCAATGGCTGTCCCCAATGTATTAATCGGTGTTGATCCGATTCTGAATAAAACAGGTCCTGGAAACCACATGAATGTTTCTCCTCTCGAAAATAATAACTTTATAGCCTGAATCTTATCGAAAAAGTATGTGGAAACGATGTGGTATCAAGATGTGATTCTCAATAACAATTCTGATCCAAAGCTGATCGGGACGAACCGTGATGAAAAAAAGAAGCCGGCATTCAGTATGCTGCCAGCTTCTCTGATTGTATCTTCTTAACCTCTGAACTCAGTAAGAATTTTTTTAAAACAAATGAATCTCCGTCACCGCTTGCCTGGATAAATTCTCCACGATCATACAAGGCCCTAATCTGTCCGGCTTCCAGGGTTTCAACCTTCAGCAGCGTTTGCGCCATCAATTCAAGTTTATCCCTATGTTCCATGAGCAATTGCTTGCAGCGTGCATATTGCTTTTTAATGATTTGTTGAACTTCGGTATCGATTTCATAAGCAATCCGGTCACTGTTCGTTTGTTCACCCTGTATCATGCCGAGAAAGGGCTGACCGCTGCTATTGCCAAACTGCAGCGGACCAAGCTTCTCACTCATTCCCCACTCCGTCACCATGCGTCTGGCGATACCGGTAGCCCTCTGAAAGTCATTGCTTGCGCCTGTTGATACTTCACCGAAGATAATTTCTTCAGCCGCACGGCCGCCAAGCAGTCCGGCAATCTTCTCCAGCAACTCCGATCGGGTTATTAAATGCCGGTCTTCTTTTGGCAAGGAAATTGTATATCCGCCAGCCTGCCCCCGGGGAATAATCGTCACTTTATGCACTTCATCGGCACCATTCAGTGCAAGACCCATGATTGTGTGTCCGGATTCATGATACGCAACAATATTCTGCTCTTTTTTTGAAATCACACGAGATTTTTTTGCGACACCGGCAATGACACGCTCAACAGCTTCATTAATATCTTCCATATCAATAACGATTTTGTTTGCACGGGCTGCAGCCAGAGCTGCTTCATTCAACAGATTCTCAAGATCGGCTCCGGAAAATCCAGGTGTCAGTTTTGCTACGGTCTTCAACTCAATTTTTCTCGACAGGGGTTTATTACGCGCATGAACCCTGAGGATTGCTTCGCGTCCCCTCAGATCCGGTCGGCCAACGACAATCTGGCGATCAAAACGACCCGGCCTCATCAAAGCGGGATCTAAAATATCCGGCCTGTTGGTCGCTGCAATAACAATAATTCGTTCATCAGCAGCAAAACCATCCATTTCTACAAGAAGCTGGTTCAGAGTTTGTTCCCGTTCATCATTTCCACCGCCCAGTCCTGCACCCCTCTGCCTGCCAACAGCATCAATTTCATCTATAAAGATGATACATGGCGGATTCTTTTTCGCCTGTTCAAATAAATTGCGCACTCTGGAAGCACCGATACCCACGAACATTTCTACAAAGTCAGAACCGCTGATCGAAAAAAATGGTACACCCGCCTCTCCGGCAACCGCCCGGGCCAGTAATGTTTTCCCTGTTCCCGGAGGACCCTCAAGCAAGACGCCTTTTGGAATTCGTGCACCCAGAACAGAAAATTTTCCAGGATCTTTCAGGAAATCAACAATCTCGACTAACTCTTGCTTTTCCTCATCCGCACCAGCCACATCGCTGAACGTGACTTTATGATTATCTTCTTTGTAAAGTTTCGCCGTACTCTTGCCGGCACTCATCATCTGGCTGCCGCCCCGCGTACGGTTCATCAGAAAGAAAATCAGCCAGGTCATCAGAATAAACGGCACCAGTGAAGTAAGAAACAGGATCCATCCAGGGGTGGATGCTTCCGGTTTAATCGTCAGATTGGATTGCTTCGCCAATGAGGTAATCTGATTGATTTCCTTTTCACTTGCCGGAACATAAGCTCTAAAGGTGGTCTTCTTGCCTGCATTATTTAACCGGCCTGTTGCTGTATAGACGCTTCCATAAGGCTGAAGTGCCAGTTCTCTGACATCTCCCTTGACCAAATGTTGCTGAAAGGTGCTGAACGACATTGGTTCAACACCAGTCGTCGGACCGGTGAACCATTTGATGATGCCCATAACAACCAGAACAGTAAATGTATAAATGATGATATTTCTATACGCGTGTTTCATGTGTTTCCCCCGCTCAATGTAAGAACCTTGCCAAGATGAATGCCACTCTCATTTTCACAAATCCTTATAAATATAGAGACGAAAAACCCGGTCGAGTTTTCGTCTCTGTGAGGAATCATCGATTATAGTTCTGATTTTACAGCTCAATGATGGTGCTCGTTCCCTTTTTTCATTATCGATGGCATCATGAACAGATGCATCAGCGGGCAGATCAGCACCGCTGCGAGTATAAGCAAACTGTTTGATCCTGTGAATCCTCCTGTAAAAAGCAAACCGATGATGACCGCTATCGGGATAATGAAGCAGACTGCCATCATCAGCAGATGGCTGTGCTTATGTGTTCCATGGCCATTGTGGTCTTCATTGTCCGGATTGTCGCCTGAATTTCCGCAGCAATTCATTACCAACCCCTCCTCAAATAGTTACGCTTGCTTGGTTATTAGTTGCTTAAGCTCGCTCTTCAGCCGACTGTTCTCTTCTTTTAACGCATCAAGCTCGCTCTGTTTCTGCTGGCTTTCATGCTTATGCGCTTGGTGATCGTGATTACCGCAGCAATTCATTACTATCCCTCCCTGTCATTGTTCAAGATTCATCCTTGTGTTTCAACTGCTGAAGTTGTTCCCGCAGCAGTTTATTCTGTTCTTTCAAGTCGGCCGACTCGTTTGCGCCGTGCTGGTGTTCTGAGTGGTCGGTGTCCGAATGGTTTCCCTTCATCATCATAAACATCATTGGGAGCATCATCAGGGGACAAGCAAGCAACAGCAGCCAGGACCAGTCCATCGATTCCTTCCTCCTCTCGTTCTACAATCATGAGTGTAAACAAGAATTGTGTGGAATCGATGTGGAACCCATGTAGAAACTGAGTAATTCCCAAAAAAGTAAAAGAAGAAAAAATTATCCTTTGTTTCTATAGTGAAACCAAAGATACAGACTACCAAAAAGGACAATCGGGCAGGCTGCCCACATGCAGACCTTGAACAGTGTTCTTCCAAATGCCAGAAAACTCTCGTGGCCAAACGCACTGGCCGAAAAGAGCAGGCAGGTCAGACCCATAATGATCAAAAAAGCAGAAAAGAACCAGTCTGTTTTCTTCATCGTTTCATCCCGCCCTTTCTCTGGCTTTGCTCCAAAGGAAAGCTCACTATGAACGTCGTCCCCGCTCCTGTCCGACTCTCGGCGTGAACGGTTCCGCCCTGCATCTGCACGTATTTTTTTACAATCGACAGGCCGAGACCTGTCCCGCCGTATTGACGCGAACGTGATTTTTCCACACGATAGAATCGTTCAAAGATATACGGCAGTTCGTCTTCAGGAATGCCGATGCCGGTATCTGCTACGGAGAGAACGACCGCTTTTTGATTCGCCGTCAGCCGAATCAGAACATGGCCCTTGTCCGTATAGCGGATAGCATTTTCAAGCAAATTTAACAGGACCTGTTCCACCCGCTTACGATCGCCGCGGATCAGCGGAATGTGATCGTGCACATCCATCTGAAGACTGAGCCGTTTCTGATCTGCTTTAAGCCGGACTTTCTGAACAGCCGCCTTGATGATTTCTCTAAGATCAAGCGGCTCCATATTCAGTTTAATCTGCCCTTCCTCCATTTTCGCGAGGTCAAACAGATCATTAATCAAATGTTCAAGACGAACGGACTCCTGATAGATGATTCCGAGGTACTGCTTCTTTTCCTTATCAGAGTCGACCAGTCCGTCTGACAGAACCTTGGCATACCCCTGCAGATAGGTTACCGGTGTCCGAAGTTCATGAGAAATATTTGAAAAAAATGCTCGCCGCGTGTCACGATATCTTTGCAGACTGGCAGCAAGATCGTTTATCGAGTAGCCGAGCATGCCGATTTCATCCTTGCTCCTGACCTGAAGCCGCGTATCCCAGTCTCCCCTGGCCATTTTATCCGTCATCTGCTGCATCTGAAGCAGCGGCCGGGAAAGCAGTTTGCTCATGATCAGAATCATCCCTAAAGCAAGCAGAAAAGCACCCAGTCCGGATAACATAAGCAAGTTTCGCAGTCGCTGCAAAGAGGCATCGATCTTCTTCATCGAAGAGACAATATAGATCGCAGACCCTGTAGCTTTTCCCACTTGTACAGGTCTGCCGACAATATAATACCGGTTTCCATGGACATCCTTATCTTGAAAAGCGACCGACTGGCCGGAGAGCAGCTTCCGGGTATTCTTTGCCCGCATCAAAGGCACATCCGGCTGCTTTTCACCTGGAAAGGCCGCTGCTTTTCCGTCTTTGTTCAGCCAGTAGACTTTCACGCTGGAAAATCTGGCAAAATCCCGAATCATGGATTGTGAGGAAGTGCCATTGGATTCGGCCATCGTCGCGAAGTGTGCGGCGATTTCCTGTGTATTGTTTTTCACCTGAGTATCATAGAAACTGGCGAATAATCGATCTACTGCAAGACCGGAAGACACGAGAACAACAATCATCAGAATAAGGGCAGCGGCACCTAGTTTCAGCCCGATCCGATTGATCGTCATGATGCTCCGGCCTCGGCCTCAAATTTGTACCCTACGCCCCAGCTTGTCTGAATCGGATTATAAGCCAGACCGGATTTCTTCAGCTTTTCTCTGATGTTTTTCACATGGATATCAACAACACGCAGATCGCCTTCAAAATCGTACCCCCAGATCAGTTCGATCAGCTGTTCCCGAGACAGAACGCGACCTTTGTTCTTAGCGAGTGTCAAAAAAAGATCGAATTCTTTCGGCGTCAGATCAAGCGGCTGATCAGCAATAAAAACCTGACGTCCATCGCTGTCAATTTTTAATGACGGAAATTGCAGCGCGTGGTTGTTTGTCTGACCGGCAGTCACGGCTGACGCGGCACGGCGGATCAATGCATGAACACGAGCAATCAATTCTTCCGGATCGAACGGCTTCGTCAGATAATCATCGGCCCCAAGCTCGAGGCCGTGGACCTTTTCTTTTGTCTCACCAAGAGCTGTCAGCATCAGAATCGGGACAGACTGTGTCATGCGAATCGACTGGCAGACCTGCCAGCCATCCATCTTCGGCATCATCACATCAAGGATCACCAGATCAAAAGATTGATCTTTAATTTTCAGCAACGCTTCAGGACCATCTGATGCTTCAACCGTATCAAAGCCTTCTTTGGCCAGATAGATCCTCAGCAGATTACGTAGTTTCCAGTCATCATCGACCATCAGGATTTTTATTTTTTTCACATCCATCACCTTCTTCCATCATACAGTAAATTTTTTCCCCTTGATATTATTCAATCAACTGAGGTCGAACAGGCTGAAACTTTTTCGATCCCAGTGATTATTGAAATCAGTGCGTTCTTTTCTGTGATCAGCGTACACAACAAATATGTAGAAACAGTGAACGGCATCAGGAATCTCTTCACCCAGTTGAATCATGCAAAAATATGACTTATATCATTGCATTGTGTACTTCAATGTCAATTAATCATGAGATAAATTGATTAACTGCTGAAATTCTTTCCACGATTCTATAACACATTGTAAATCTTCACAGTTTCTCAACAATTGTCCGATACACTTTTAGCATTGAGATAAGATAGGAGATGGCAGTATGAAAAAGTTTCTTTTAATTGTAATAGCCGTTTTTGCACTGCTCATTATTAATGCGTGTTCTGCGTCGACAGAGAATAAGAATGCAGCCAGTCAGCAAACGGCAGGCAGCAACTCAGCTGCTTCAAAATCGCCTTCGATATTAAGGGGCCCGAATATTACACTCGTAGCTGAAAAGGGGACACAAAAACTGAGCAATGGGGTGACCGTCCCAGTCTGGACGTTCAACGGGTCAACACCCGGCCCGGAGATCCGGGTAAAAAAAGGTCAGAAATTTCGTGTTACTTTAAAAAATGAGCTTTCTGCTCCCGTTTCTATCCACTGGCACGGCTATAAAGTTCCCAATCAGATGGACGGCATACCGGGCGTCACACAAGACGCTGTAGCACCCGGAAAGAGCTTTACTTATGAATTTGTTGCCAGTCAGGCGGGCACCTACTGGTATCATTCCCACCAGGATTCAGTAAATCAGGTGGATCGAGGATTATACGGCGCCTTCATCGTGGAAGACCCGAAAGAAAAATTCGACAAAGATTATACCTTAATGCTGGATGAGTGGGTGACCGATCAAAATCAGATCAACAGCCAAGTCAAAGCCATGACACCCGGGGGGCAGAATAAAAACAGTGACAGCTCAGGAATGGGCAGCATGCCTGGTATGGACATGGGGAGTTCCGATCAAGGGAGTTCCGGCGGCGGGAACAGCGGAATGAACATGGATAATATGGGGAACGGAAGTTCAGGCAGTGGAGACAATAATAGCAATAACATGCTGCCAAATATGATGGCCGACAATATGAGTATGTACAATCTGTACACGATTAATGGAAAAAGCGGCAGTCTGGTCAAACCTCTGACCGTGTCGACGGGCGATAAAGTACGGCTGCGTTTCATTAATGCCGGCTACCTTCCGCACAACATTCATATCCATGGCCACAGTATTAAAGTCATCGCAACCGATGGTCAGCCTGTCAATAATCCGCAAGCCGTAAAAAATCAGGTTATTTCCATCGCTCCAGGTGAACGGTATGATGTTTCCTTCACCGCGGACAATCCGGGGAAATGGTATATTGAAGACCATGGGACAGCGAAGGGTACGAATAGAATGAAGGCGCTGATTAATTATAAAGGCAGCACGAAATCAACCGATCAGCCCGATGCAGGTACACAATTACCGGCCATCAACTTTGCCGACTATGGTACTAAAACAAAACCTGAGTTCACACTGAATCAAAAATACGATGTCTCATACACCATGAGCCTTAACGCAGGCATGAATAATAACGGGATGATCTATACGATCAACGGAAAATCCTTCCCCAACACAGATCCGATCAAGGTCAAAACCGACGATCGGGTGAAAGTCAAGCTGGTTAGTCGTGATCATATGAATAACCATCCAATGCATTTGCATGGTCATGAATTCCAGGTACTGAGCAAGAATGGCAAACCGGTCACCGGATCACCGATCTATAAAGATTCGTTAAATGTTAAGCCGGGCGAAACTTATGAAGTTGCTTTTCTGGCGGACAATCCCGGCATCTGGATGTTCCATTGCCATGATCTGCATCATGCGAACGCCGGGATGGTGACCGAAGTCAACTATACCGATTACCATTCAGACTATGTTCCCAAGGCTTCAAACAATAATAAACCTGAGTAAGTTTTCTGGAGATCATGAATTGTGGTTCAGGAAATTGTGAGGGGGAAAGTTAAAACACTTTTCCCCTCATTTTTTTGCATAGAAATCAGATGGTGCTCTCTGACCGCATCGTTTACTCTTTGAGAACAGATCAGGATATTGATCATCTCACGGATATGTATTTCGGCTATAATAGGTCTATACATGTTTTCCGGAGGTATGCGCGTTGGCCAGCAGTATGATGAGTCAAGTGGTTAAGGAGTACATGCAAGACACGGAATCGGTTTATCACACCTGGTTCATTAACAATGATGAACGTCTCAAAGCATTCCGAACGATTAAAAAAGGCGTTAATCAGGTCGTTACAGAGATTGAAGCCCGTACCTTTGGCAATGATTTTAAGGGATCCAGTCTGGAGATTGTTGTGACTGCGATCTCTGAGCAGAAACAAATCTTTGAGGGTGCGGCGCATCCGTTTTTCTGGAAACCTAAGCTCCGGATTCCCGATATTTATGAAAATGCAACGAATCAGCTGGCCTTTGGAAGATTTCTGAATACATGTCTGCAAGCAAATAATGAGAAACAGATTTTTGAGGGGATTGTTAAGCTTAATCAATTACGGATTAAGGGATTAGGCCCTGCCGTTGCCAATATCATCTATTTTCTCCACCCCACCTGGTTTCCACCGTTCAATACTGCCATTGTCCGCGGGTTCAATGAACTTTTCAACAAGAAAATAAAGCTGGGTTCCTGGCCGGCTTATCTCGAAATGAGAGCGTACATTCTGTCGGTGAATGAACGTCACAGTCTGTCGAAAGATTTAGGCGCGTTCACCGGTTTGCTGTTCGAAATCGGATCAGGCCGGCTCGTCATTCCAGAAAATGCGGAGCATGTGCTGGACATTGAAGAGAAAAAGCGATTAAAAATGCTGAAAAAACGGCATGACCAGGTTCTCAAAGATTCTGCAGAAGAAAATGCACACAGCGAGATGCAGTATCATCTGGCAAGACTGGGAAAGTCACTAGGGTATAACGTATGGATCGCACAGAACGATCACAAAAGAGAATACAACGGGCAAAAGCTGGGGGAATATTCGATCTCCGGCCTGCCTTTATCCGGTATTGACAAAAATGTATCTGATACGATTTCACTAATTGATGTCCTGTGGCTGAATCAGAACAACAAAATCATCAGCGGCTTTGAGGTGGAGAAAAGCACATCGATCTATTCTGGAATTCTCAGATTGTATGATCTGTCTTTATCGGTCGATCAAGCTTGCAAACTGTTTCTTGTTGCTCCTGACACACGTGAAGAAGAGATCAGAGCACAATTACTCCGCCCCTCGTTTCTGAAAGAAGAAGCATTGAAATCAGCCATGTCGTATATACTGTTTTCCGATTTAAAATGTGACTGCGATGCAATGTGCAAGTTCGGTGCTGATGTATCCGTTCTCAATCCAATTTCTAAAACAGTCTAAGCGAGCGGCATCCTGAGGAAAATTAGCTTAGCGGTGCGAAAACTTACCATGTCCAAAAGGAATCTGAATATTGGCAGGCTCCCTTTGGACATTATTTTTTCTTATAGAATGACAAATATAGTCCACAGAGCGAGAGCAACAGAATGATATACATTGATCCTTTTGTCACTGCAATGATCTTTTCTTTACCAAAAACATCAGATCGTCTAAGGGAATATTCACAACCTCCGGGATGGTGCCGTCCTCATATTTCTGGACAAACTTCTTTCAAAACAGGCACATTATAATACCCATATGGGTATATTTTCCCCCATAAAAAAGTTAGAACCAGTGATTCATTCCACCGCGAACATTGGTTACTTTTTCATAACCTGCTTTTTTTAAAACCTTACAGGCAACCGAACTTCTCATACCGCTTTGACAAATGACAACCACTTCTTTTTCTTTCGGAATCCTGTTGAGATGATTACTCAGGGTCTGCAGTGGAATATTGACAAAACCCGGAATGGACTGGCCACTGAATTCTGCTTTCGTACGTACGTCAAGAAAATATTTGCCCTTTTTACTCGTCAGATAGACTTTCTTTAGTTCGGTAGTGCTGATCTTTTTAATTTTTGGTTTGCAAAAGAATAGGCATCTCATGAATACATTTCTCCTTAGTCAGAAACTACGATATCCGTTGTCTTTACATTTGATTTTGCTGCTTCGCCTAAATAGCTGGCCACACCGCAACGCTCAATTTCATCATACCCCCATCGGGTATAATGATTACAAAACCTTCAGGTGATAAAAAGAGAAGAGGTTCATCTTCTCTTTTTATCGACTATTGAATTTTAAGTAAATCGTATTCCATAATGAATTTATTGCCTTACTCACTCATGAAATCATCGGTATAAATTTTCTCGGAATGTTGTCTGACAGCCGAAATCATGACTGAACAAACCCCATGATTCGGTCAGGATCGTATCCGATCACCCATTGGCCATTGACATTTGTTTGCGGCACGCCCATTTGACCGGTAGTTTCCACAAGACGTTGACCGGCAGCAGGATTTTGCTGCACATTGACTTCTTGAAATGGCAGCCCTTGTTTTTTTAGAAAATGCTTCACCATGTGGCAATAGGGACAAGTTGTGGTCGTGTACACTGTAATCTGATTCATTATCCAAAACCCCTTTATAAAATTTTTCATAATCTTACTATTTGAATTTCTTATCTCCGGCGAGCCGAAAACTCAGTTTTTTAACTACTCGTTCCGAATACATTTGTAGTATATACCCGTATGGGTATTTCGGAAACAGTTTTGCTCACCGATTTTTTTCAATCAGTTCTCATTTAGCTATCATGGCATTAGTCTAACGAAGGCTACTTAAAGTGTGACAAAAGCAAACCGCGTGATGTTTTTGATCCTGCGATTTGCTCATTCTACTCGATTTAATTTGTTACTTTGCTATTTAATCATCAGTTTACCATACATGCCCTTTTGTGCATGGCCTGGATACTGACAGATATAATAAAATGTACCTAGCTGACTGGCCTGGAATGTGGTCGTTGCCATTGCGTAATGGCCGCCTGAGGTTTTGGGCAATGCACGTATGACACTTCCCGGGTAGATACCTCCGTCCATCATCGACATATAGTCATAGGGCGGTACAGCATCGGTGATTTCGAAGGCGTGCGGCACGTCTCCGTCTTCGTTTACAAACTCCACCGTGACATCAGAACCTCTAGGAATGATTAGCTTCGGATTGACCAAACCGTTTATGACAAATTTGCCATCTGCTTTTTCAGGACTCCCCGCAATGACAAGCTTCACACTATTGCCTGAATAGGTAATGGTATTCGTTTTTTCGTCAATCTGTGCATTCTTCTGTGCAGCTGCTATATCCTCCTGAACGGAAGATTTGCTGACTCCGAACTGGGTCTGCGTTTTATTTTGCAGGGAAACAGCAGAAACTGTATGAATAGCCCCAAAGATGATTAATCCGATAGCAAATAGGCTGGTAACAGACAACGCAGCGATTGTTATTCTCATTTTCACGATCCATCCCTCCTCGTATATTAGTAATAAGAGCTCGATCTAGAGTAATTTCCAGTTGGATCCGGATACCTGGAATGTCTCTGGATTCCTATAGGATTTGCTTTGAAAGCCCCCCGGCTTCCCTGTCAATTTAATATTGTTTTACCCTTTGTTTTGCCCTTGTTATGCCCTTGATGGGGAAGCCAGGGGGAGACAATCCTGTTTCCCAATCACTCATGAGAAAGGTCTGATCAGCTTTTGATCTACAGAAGATCATGTTCTTCTGTCTCTT
>NZ_KB899051.1 GCF_000377985.1 Sporolactobacillus vineae DSM 21990 = SL153 | reverse complement strand
ATCAAACTCTCCAAAAAGGGGAAGTTCAATAGCTCCGGGAAAAATGGCTGTCGGCTTTCTTTGTCAGCTTGCCGCTTCATTCCTCACGTATCGCAATACGCTCCGGTACTCGCGCCTTCGCTTCCTCGAACTCCTCGGCCCTTTTTGTCCTTGCCCTTGAACGATCCCTGCGAAAGCCTCAGCTTCCGTTTCTTACATTTTCGTTCATTCGATCCTCAGCAAAATTGAATTGACTAAAAGGGGTTTACCCTTCCAATCACGCTTGGCTTTTATTTAGTTTTCAAGGAACCATTCTTTCGGTGCCGTCCATCAGACGACTTAAATAATTATACTTGGATGTCTTCAGAATGTCAACAACTTTTTTTAGCTGCTTTCTCGCGGTTACCCGCGTCATCTGAGAGACAACAATATTCATTGTACCAGCTGATTGCTGAATGTCAATCCATTTTTTCAAATTGAGCCCTTTCCTCATTTTCCCATCATTGACGTCAACATCTCCGCATATCGGCCGGAGCCCGGCCATAAAATGGTACAAACATTGAAAACAGGGGTGACGCTGAATGATCTGGATTTTCAACATCAGGAAAGCAAAGAACCTTTTATTAATTCTGCTCGCAGCGTTTATTGCGGCACTGATTCTGTACATTCAGAAACAGGACATCAGCGTCTTTGTGCCTGTCCGGGAGCACGGTGCACTCGCCCATGTTGAGACCAGTCAGAAAAGGCTCGCTCTGACATTTGACAGTAACTGGGGAACCAATCAGATCCAGACCATACTTGAGACTTTAAAAAGCGAGAAAATCAAGGCAACGTTTTTCTTCTCCGGCGAATGGGCAGAGAGACATCCTGAACTGGTTCGGCGGGCGATCCGTGACGGACACGAAGTAGAAAGTCAGGGCATGCGCCACGAGGATTATACTCAGCTGAGTACACAGCAGATCCGACGTGATCTGCTCCTCTCGGCAGATGCTATTTTCAAAGCAGGCGGTGTCCGGCCCGTCCTGATCCGGCCGCCATATGGAAAGATCAGCACTGACTTTCTGAATCAGGCATCGGCTCTGCAGCTTCAGCCCGTTCTCTGGAATGTATACCCGCATGATGATGCCAATCCCGGGTACGCCGAGATCGTCCGCAATGTACTCCGGACAGCAGGCAAGGGCAGCATTATCCGGCTGCACGCTTCGGATTCTGCAAAACAGACGGACCGTGCTCTGCCTCTGATTATTCGCGAACTGGAGAATCGCGGATTTACCTTTGTGACTTTACAAGGGCTGATTTCAGATAGTAAATCCCGGGAACATCTTCTTAATTAAATGCGATATCTTCTGAAGGGCGGGCCGGATCGCGCATTTTTTAATGGTTGCTTTGATCCTGCTTTTTCATGAACTGTGAAACAGCGTCCGACATTTCCTTCTGAAACGCAGGTCCGGATATGGCTTCCTGTAAATCTGTCGCGATCTGCTGACGGAATGGCTTGGTCCGCAATAGACTCAGATACTGGTCCTGAAGTGCCGGATTCTTAAGAATATCGGTCATCATTTTCTGATAACCCGGGTCTTTCATCATCTTCTTAAGCAGCTGTTCATTTTCTTCCTGCATCGTCTCAGCAAGTTTTTCGGAGAAGTCCGGATCTTTGATCAGCTCTGTCCATAACTGTTTCCCCTGCTGCGTCGTCAGGGTGTCCACAATTGTTTTCCGCACAGCCGGTTCGTCCAGCACAAGAGCTGCCTTCATTTCACGGTCCCCGATCACTTCCTTTAACGTTCTTTTGCCGTCATCCGTCCGCAGCATATCGAGAACCATCTTCTTACTGTCCTGGTAGGAGGTCTGGCTGTCATCGCCGCCGCAGCCGCTCACTCCTGCACAGAGCAGCGCAATCAGTGCCAGTAGAACTGTTCTCCGGACCATAGTGTTGCCTCCTCCGCATTAGCTCACTGTTAATATGCGGGAAGCGCGTCGGATTATTCAGGATCCGGACAAAAAAATGCCCGCTCCCGGCGGACATTTTTTCTCATTTCTATTCATTTGCTGTCAGCGTGTACGAACTTCTGCCACCTTATCCAGCACTTTTCCGGCAATACGGTCGTATTCGTCGGCGATCGGGTCGCCCTCGAAATAGACGCCTGGTGCAAATTCTCCCTGCTTCCCCAAAGGCTGTCCCAGCGGCAGCCGGCCAAGCAGATCCGTATGAAGGAGTTCGCTCAGTTTGTCTCCGCCGCCTTTGCCGAATACATAGGCGACCTCTCCGGTTTTGCGGCTCTTGAAATAGGCCATATTTTCGATGACGCCGATAATCTCATGATGCGTCTTTTCGGCCATGGCTCCCGCCCGGGCTGCCACAAAGGCCGCCGTCGGATGCGGCGTCGTCACGATAATTTCCTGTGAATGCGGCAGTTTGCTGTGGATGTCCATAGCAACATCACCGGTGCCCGGCGGAAGATCGAGGATCAGATAGTCCAGTTCGCCCCAATCCACGTCATTGAAAAAGTTGTTCAGCATTTTCCCGAGCATCGGACCACGCCAGATGACCGGAGAATTATTTTCAACAAAGAAACCCATTGAAATCACTTGCACACCGTACCGGTCTACAGGGATAATCCGGTTGTCCCTGACTTGCGGCCGGCCTTCAATCCCCATCATATCCGGGATGCTGAAGCCGTAGATGTCCGCATCAAGCAGCCCGACACGCTTGCCCTTCCGCTTCAGTGCCAAAGCCAGGTTAACGGAAACTGTTGATTTTCCGACACCGCCCTTACCACTGGCAACGGAGATAAACACCGTCTTACTCTTCGGTGAGAGTAAAGTCGGACCCGTTTCAGGGAAACCGCCCAGTGCCCGGACCTCTTCCTCACTGAGCGTATCGAAGCGCATGCCGACAGATTCCGCTCCGGACTTTTTGAGCTTCGTGGAAATTTCAACCTGGGTCTGCATCTGTTTGACCCGGTCCGACCTGGACAGCGCAATCTTAAGACTAACGAAACCGTTACTTACCTTCACTTCGCGTATCCCGCCTGTTTCCGACAGACTTTTATGTAAAAAGGGATCTTGAACCGTTTTCAAAACTGCTCGGACCTGCTGCTCACGAATCATAAGAATGACCGCCCTTCCTGTTTTTCTCTGCACTTTCAGTATACCAAAACTGCAGAGAAAAGAGGTACCAGACGATGCTAATTAATTTGATGGTGCCTTTTCACTGGTGAAATAGCGCAGGATGCCCACACTGATTGCTGCGGCGACCTTCTTCTGGTAGCTTTCCTTAACCAGCATCGATCGTTCATCCGGATTTGAGAGGAACCCGACTTCAACCAGTGCAGCCGGAGGGGATGCTTTCTTTAAAATGTAAACGTGACCGATCGGCTTGGCATACCGGTCCGTATTGTTCAGTGTCTTCCGGATTGCATCCTGAATCAGCCGGGCAAAGCGCTCGTTTTCCACCGACTTCGGGTAAAAAAAGGTCTGTGCCCCATGCCAGCGCGTCGAAGGAATGGCATTCATGTGCACGCTGATCACAGCATCGGGGTGTGCCTTCTCAATCAGGTCGGCGCGTCTGAGAAGATCCTGCGTCTTATGCCGTCCCGTGTAATCTTCATCAGCAAGGTCTTCATCACTGTCCCGGGTCATGACCACAAGTGCCCCCGACTCCTGAAGATAGTCCCGCAGATTGCGGGCGATCGCCAGGTTCAGTGCTTTCTCAACGGTGTCTCCGCCAACAGCTCCGCCATCTGGTCCGCCGTGTCCGGCATCGACAACGATCACTCTCCCGGACAGCGGCAGATGCCAGAACTGTAACGTATGTCGACTGACGATCAGCCAGCGGGTGCCGGCAGACAGAACCAGGATCATACTGATGATCAGAATGATGATCAGTTTTTTTCGCTTCATCTTCGTTCCCCCATGGACATGCACTTACATGAACATGTATATGGCGTCCGTGGGAAACTTATGTCCTGAATCTGTCCGGTCAGTCAGTGCAGTTTCATTTTCCGGCGCTTTAATGTCCTTTCGAAGCCCTCGGTCCACCAGTTGTTCAGATAAAGCCTGCAAACCGGAACTATTTCATTCTTCATCTGCGGCTGACTGGCCCAGAATTCCCAGAAATCGCAGAAATCCGTCAGAAGCTTTTCAAAAGACGGCCCGGAGCGCTGAAAGACAACGGATCGTTCTTCCCCATAATAACCGAACCGGCTCATCGCTGAACCCAGCAGAAAGGCTTCAAGTGCGTATTCCGCACACATCTCTGTGGCAATATCTTTCGCGCCGGGAACTTTTGAGAGCAGCGGGTCAAAGCAGGCCCGGATCGACTTTTCGAGCTGATCATATGACAGATCCTGCAGCGCGCGCCGTTCTGCAGCCTGCTGCTTATCGTGCAGTTTTTCCTGAAAATTCATGACGATCCCCATATTCACCCCTCCTCGCTTCAGGTTTTATTCAGCGGAACAACCAGCCTCAGTCATCACTGCCCTGACTTTAGATTCGGTTAAAGGATCATTTTCAATCGTAACAGCTTTTTCCAGTTGCTTTAAAAAATTACCGAATGTTATTTATACGCTTTTGTAAATAATTTGAACTTTATTTCCATAAAATCAAAAAAGTTATAATAGAAACGGGTGATTGTTATGAATTTGGTATCCCGATTCACTATACTTCTTGCCTTACAGCCAAATAATTACAATTTGCAAAAAATTAAATTCCTGATCATGGCCTTCCTTATCGCCGTAATTGTATTCACGAGCGCTCTGATTATCGGCCTGCTCATCTTACTCTTCAAGACCCCTGCCACGAGAGGACGACATGCAAAAAAGTCCCGTCATCGCTTGTTAAAGCCCGCCAGTGTGATTCTTTCTGCGGGATTACTGGCCATTCTGCTTTTCCATTTCTTTTGAAATGCCGCCATGTTTTCACGACAGGGTGCATCCTCCATCCCAGTCGTCGGCGCTGCATCCTCAACGCTCAGAAAAGCCATAAAAAATAAGCTCTGAACCAACCGGAGCTTAATAAATCATAAAAGTGAAATTAAAGAGAGTATCCCACTACTCACGAATAAGTATATCTGACTTTACCCGACACAATCCGGCATACGTCAGAAATTACATAATCATAGGTGCAGAGGATGATGCAGCTCTCCTGTGACCGTTCACCGGAGCCCTGCACGCCCATTATCCCTTTCCAGTCACATGTACAATCATGACGGAATAATACAGTCTCTGGTCATTACCCGGTACCATTTCATCTGCATCTTTAACATAAGTGCTGAACTGTATATCTTTGATTAAAACCATATCATCCTGATCCAGAAAGTCATTCACTGTTTTTTCAAGTTTTCCTAAATTATCATCAGAAAATATCTTGATTCGCACACATACCACCTCCGGATTAGTCTTCCCACCCGGAGGATTTTTATCAATATCTGAAGGGGGATCATTTTCGCCCGTCCGAAATCCTGCTACTCTATCTGTTAAAGCATGAAGGCATGAAAAAAGCCCCTTCCGATTGTTCGGAAAGGAGCCCTTAGATAAGGATAAGTAACAGATCAGCGTTTTGAGAACTGCGGAGCGCGACGTGCACCTTTGAGTCCGTATTTCTTACGTTCCTTCATACGTGGGTCACGTGTCAGGAATCCAGCCTGCTTGAGCGCCGGACGATATGCCGGGTCAGCCTGCAGTAATGCACGGGCGACACCATGACGGATCGCACCCGCCTGGCCGGTGAATCCACCGCCGTTAACATTGACGAGCACGTCATATCTTCCTTCGGTTTCCGTTGTAACCAGCGGCTGCTTCAGAATCGTGCGCAGCGTTTCAAGATCAAAATATTTTTCAACATCCTGGCCGTTTACAATAATCTTGCCATCGCCGGCAACGAGCCTGACGCGGGCAACAGAACTTTTGCGGCGGCCGGTGCCGTAATACTGTACTTGTGCCATTTATTCATTAACCTCCCTGATTTCAATTATCCACGAAGCTGATAAACTTCCGGTTTCTGAGCCAAATGCGGATGTTCTGCGCCTTCATAGACGTGCAGTTTCCGGAACATCTGGCTGCCGAGCGCATTATGCGGCAGCATGCCCTTGATCGTCTTCTCAAGCATCTGCCTTGAACGTGTTTCCCTCATCTCAAGAGCCGAACGTGCTTTAATACCGCCCGCAAAACCTGAGTGGTGAATGTATTGTTTCTTCAAAAGTTTCTTACCGGTCAGTTCAATTTTGCTGGCATTGATGATAATGACATTGTCGCCGACATCAACATGAGGTGTGAATGTCGGTTTGTTCTTGCCGCGCAGGATAGCGGCAACCTGGCTGGCCAGACGGCCAAGAATCTGGCCGTCAGCGTCAATCAGCAGCCACTTGCGATCAGCCGTTGCAGCTGTCGCCATATATGTTGTACGCACAATGATTTCCTCCCTTAATTCGCCTGTTTCATTTCTCGCAGCGACCCACAACCGCTTCGAGCCGGAGAGTGCTTTTCACTCCCCGTTCCGTTCCTCTAATTTGACACAAAATAGTTTGGGGCTAATCGTGGTCAAAATAGAAATGCCGAAATATATTTTATGCTACCCCGGCATCATTGTCAAGCCATGGATCGGCTTTCTGCAGTGGTTTTCCCTTCGTTTCTGCACCGCTCAGTAACTGACCTTCCAAAGCGTCAGTCCGCAGGGTGAAACGGTTTTTGATGCAGCCTGACGATCTTTGCCGGCAATGATTTTCGAAACATCATCGGGCTGCAGTTTCCCAGTACCGACATCCAGCAATGTGCCTGTAATGATCCGGACCATCTGATACAGAAAACCGCTGCCGCTGATCCGAATCAGCGTCTCATCCGCCGGCCTGGGGACGACGTCAAGCTGATAGACCGTACGGATTTTACTTTTTACTTCTGTATTTGCTGCGCAAAAGCAGGAAAAGTCATGGGTCCCGGTGATTCGGGCAGCGGCTTCATTCATCTTCTGCAGGTCAAGCGGCACCGTCACGTGCAGTGTATAGAGACGGCGGAACAGGTCCGGTTCGCTGCGGGTCAGCAGCCGGTAATGGTATTCCTTTCTTTTCACATCATAACGGGCGTGAAAATGCGCCGGAACGATCTCGGCGTCACGGATATAAATATCATCCGGAAGAATGCTGTTCAGTGCTTTCGGCCAGTTCTTCTCAGGGATGGCCAGCGGGCTTTCAAAATGAAATACCTGTCCGTAGGCATGTACCCCGCTGTCCGTTCGCCCCGAGGCAGTAATCCGGACCTTTTCTCCGTGATGAATCCTTTCCAGTGCCGATTCGATTTCCCTTTGTACGGTTCTCCTGCCCGGCTGAACCTGGTAGCCAAAAAAATGGCTGCCGTCATAGGCAACCGTACACTTCAACTTTGTCATTTGCATCTTCCATTCTCTCACAGTCTGGCCAGAATCAATGCCACAGTCAGCAGACCCATCGTCAGGAGCAGCAGCGTGTCCCGCCGTTTCCATACGAGTTTGTGAAGGCGTGTCCGGCCGAAATCGCCATGATAGCCGCGGGCTTCCATCGCCATCGCCAGATCCTCGGCGCGTTTGAAGGCACTGACAAACAGTGGGACAAGCAGCGGCACAATTGCTTTCATCCGGCTCTTCAATGAGCCGCTGGTGAAATCCGAACCGCGGGCAGCCTGAGCCTTGATGATCTTCTCGGTTTCTTCCAGCAGTGTCGGAATAAAGCGCAGTGAAATCGCCATCATCAGGGCAAATTCGTGCACCGGCACTTTAATCTTCTTCAATGGATTGAGCAGCGTCTCCATCCCGTCGGTAATCTCCATCGGCGACGTCGTCAGCGTCAGCAGCGTCGTCATGACGATAATAACAAGAATGCGGTTAGTAATGAAAATCGACTGAATCAGGCCATTCTGATAGATCCGCACCCATCCGATGTGCAGCAGCAGCGGACCCCCTCCGGTAAAGAAAAGATTCAGGAAGAAGGTCAGCAGCACAATAATCAGGATTGATCTCAAACCTCTGAACAGAAACGCAGGCGAGATTTTCGAAGTCAAAATACCGCCAAGACAGAACAGGATCAGAAGCACGTTCGTCAGCCAGTTATTCGCAAGAAATACGATCACGACAAACATAAAGACACTGATCAGTTTTGAACGCGGATCCATCCGATGTATGACTGAATCGAGCGGTACGTATTGACCGATGACCAGATTAAACATCAGCCGCACCTCCATTCATCAGTCCGGCGATCCGGTCTGCTGTTCCCTTGAGCGAAAATACTGGCGTCATCCGCGGCTGATCGAACTTATCCGTCAGGCTGTCCAGAAACAGCATTGTTTCCGGAACATCCAGACCGATTTTCCGGAGTTCCCGGTCTCGAGAAAAAATCTGCTCCGGTGTCCCGCTCATCACGAGCCGGCCGCTGTCCATCACTACGACTTCGTCGGACAATGTCGCCGCATCGCCCATATTGTGCGTCACCATGATAATCGTCAGGTTCATTTCCTGATGCAGTTTTTTGAACAGATTCAGAATCTCTTTACGGCCGCTGGGATCCAGACCCGCTGTCGGTTCATCGAGAATAACCACTTCAGGATTGACCGCCAGCACCCCGGCAATCGCCACGCGCCGCATCTGACCGCCGCTCAGATCGAACGGCGACTGGTGCCAGAACTGCGACGGCAGGCCAACCAGACTGAGACATTCTTCAGCTCGTTTCGTGGCTTCCGCTGAAGGGACGCCAAAGTTCATCGGACCGAAGCAGACATCTTTAATCACCGTTTCTTCAAACAGCTGATGTTCCGGATACTGAAAAACCAGGCCGATTTTCCGGCGTAATGGTTTCAGATCCTGTTTCTTTTTTTGCGCCTGTATTTTAAGATCGCCGGCGGTAATCAGTCCTGAAGTCGGCCGGAGCAAGCCGTTGATATGTTGGACCAGCGTCGATTTTCCTGATCCCGTATGACCGATGATCGAGGTAAACGACCCTGACCGGATCCGGAGATTGATCCTGTCAAGTGCCGTCCGTTCAAATGGCGTCTTCGGATGATACACATGAGTTACATTGTGGAATGTAATGTCCATAGCTCATTCACCAGCTCTTCCTCTGTTAACGCCGTTCCGGTCACAGCAATTCCCCGTGCACGAAGGAGTCCATTCATTTTCACAGCAAAGGGAAGATCAAGCCCGATTTTCTCCAGCAGTTCAGGCGTTTTAAAAATTTCATGAGGCGTTCCTTTTTTTACGACCTGTCCCTGATTCATGACCAGAATACGATCCGCGTGTACTGCTTCCTCAAGATCGTGTGTGATCGATAAAACGGTCAGACCGAGTTTCTTATTCAGCGAACGGACCGTCTGAATGATCTCCCGGCGTCCTTCAGGATCCAGCATCGATGTGGCCTCGTCCAGGATAATTATCAATGGTTGCAGGGCGACAATGCCGGCAATTGCGACGCGCTGTTTCTGCCCTCCGGAGAGTCGATAAGGTTCCCGGTCGGCAAAGGCATCCATTCTGACCAGGCGCAATACCTCGTGCAGTCGTCTAACCATCTCTTCCCGGGGAATACCGTGATTCTCCATACCGAACGCCACGTCGTCCATGACTGTCGAACCTACAAACTGGTTGTCCGGATTTTGAAAAACCATACCGACAAGCCTCCGGATCTCCCAAATATGTTCGGGATCTCTGGTATCAAAACCCCCGACATGGACGGATCCTTCCTGGGGAATGATTAATCCGTTCAGGCATTTCGCCAGTGTCGATTTTCCGGACCCATTATGGCCGATGATCGATACCCATTCCCCCTTGTTGATCGTCAGGCTGACATGTTTCAATACCTTCGGATGGTCGTCGGAATAGTTATAGGAGATATCGCTGACCTCAATAATCTTCTCCATTGCTGTGCTCCTCTCAGGCTCCGCTCGTGTTATGTATGCCAAATGCCCGCGGGCATCCAGGCTGTCTGTTTATGCGTACTGACCCAATTTGAAAAAAAAGCAGAAAACAGGTTCGTCGGAACCGGATTTCTGCCCGTAGTCTTCATTCACTTATTTAACCAGTTCAATGATTGCTTCTTCCGCGCCGTCGCCCTTGCGAGGGCCGACTTTCAGAACACGTGTATAACCGCCCTGGCGGTCTGCGTAACGTTTGGCAATATCATCGAACAGTTTCTGTACGGCATTCTTGCCGGCTTCCGTATCCGCTACTTCGTTTCTTACAAAAGCAGCTGCCTGCCTGCGGGCATGGAGATCGCCGCGTTTTGCCAGTGTAATCATCTTTTCGATGATTGGCTGAACGGCCTTGGCCTTGGAATGCGTTGTCTGAATGCGTTCACTAATAATCAAATCGGTTGTCAGATCACGGAACAGCGCTTTTCTCGCAGCCGAATCACGGCCCAGTTTTGCGTATGCCATGCACCTGTACCTCCTTTTTCAGTCCTGATTCTTTCTTTTTTGCGCAAAAAAGAAATGTTTTTCCATGTCACTTTACACCATTCAATCTTCTGTTCTCAGTCCGAGACCGAGATCATGAAGCTTTTCTTCGACTTCTTCAAGAGATTTGCGGCCCAGATTCCTGACTTTCATCATATCTTCCTCGGACTTCTGCGTCAATTCCTGAACCGAATTGATCCCTGCACGTTTCAGGCAGTTATAGGAGCGAACTGAAAGATCCAGTTCCTCGATGGTCATTTCCAGCACTTTTTCCTTTTTATCTTCTTCTTTTTCGATCATAATCTCAGCCTTCTGAGCCTGATCGGTCAGACCGATAAAAATGTTCAAGTGCTCGGAAAGGATTTTTGCACCGAGCGATACAGCTTCTTCCGGACGAATACTGCCATCGGTCCACACATCGAGTGTCAGTTTGTCATAATTGGCAACCTGGCCGACTCTCGTCTTTTCCACCTGATAGTTGACACGTTCAATCGGTGTATAAATCGAATCGATCGGAATGACACCGATCGGATTTTCTTCCGACTTGTTACCTTCCGCTGGTACATAACCACGGCCTTTTTTGGCAATCATCCTGACGTGGAAATGTGCATTCTTATCCAGAGTAGCGATTTCGAGTTCCGGGTTCAGAATTTCGACATCACTATCATGAATAATATCGGCAGCTGTCACTTTTCCTTCTCTTTGTACGTCGATTTCCAATGTCTTTTCTTCATCTGAATAAAGCTTAAGCGCAAGCTTCTTGATATTCAGAATAATCGCCGTTACATCCTCAACAACGCCTTCGATGGTGGAAAATTCATGAAGCACCGTATCAAACTGAACGGTTGTAACAGCCGCGCCCGGAAGGGAAGAAAGCAAAATTCGACGTAAAGAATTGCCCAGAGTCGTACCATACCCACGTTCGAGCGGTTCAACAACAAACTTGCCGTAGCTTCCATCGTCTGCAAGCTCAACCGTGTCGATCTTTGGTTTTTCGATCTCAATCATCAAATAAGAACCCTCCTTCAAAACGTCGAAATGGTGACCGGGAAGCAACCCGGTCAGAATTTCCCGCTGTATTCTTCTTTAGGCTTACGGCCTGCTTCTCTCAAACGTATCATCCAAATATAATAGTAGCATTATAAACAGATTGTTTTCAGACTATACGCCTGCAGATCAAACACGGCGACGTTTCGGCGGACGGCAGCCATTATGCGGGATCGGTGTCACGTCACGGATGGTCGTGACTTCAAGACCAATCGCCTGAAGCGCACGAATTGCCGCTTCACGACCGGCACCCGGACCTTTGACAGAGACTTCGATCGTCTTCATGCCGCTGTCTAGAGCACTCTTGCCTGCCGCTTCTGCTGCAGTCTGTGCCGCATAAGGTGTAGATTTTCTGGAACCCTTGAATCCCTGGCCTCCGGCGCTGGCCCATGAAATGGCGTTGCCGTGGGGATCAGTGATCGTGACAATCGTATTATTGAATGTCGAACGAATATGTGCTACCCCGTTTTCGACATTTCTCTTGACACGGCGTTTACGCGTACGAACTTGTTTAGCCATAGATGTTTAAACCCTCCTTCACTTATTTCCTTTTATTTGCCATCGTGTGCTTCGGACCCTTGCGTGTACGTGAATTGTTCTTCGTATTCTGTCCGCGAACCGGAAGACCGCGGCGATGACGAATTCCTCTGTAAGAGCCGATTTCGATCAGCCTCTTAATGTTTAAAGACACTTCACGGCGCAGATCGCCTTCAACACGATAATGATCCACAACTTCACGGATACGTGTCTGTTCCTCTTCAGTCAGATCGCGAACGCGTGTATCTTCAGAAACCTTTGCTTCTGCAAGGATTTTTTTGGCAGTAGTCAACCCGATACCATAAATATAGGTCAGAGAAATGACGACTCTTTTTTCTCTGGGAATATCAATACCTGCAATACGAGCCATGCGTCAAAACACCTCCTTAACCTTGTCTTTGTTTGTGCTTGGGATTTTCACAGATGACCATAACAACGCCCTTACGACGGACGATCTTGCACTTTTCACACATTTTCTTTACTGAAGGTCTTACTTTCATTGCTAAATCCTCCCTTATACACCGCAGAGCAGCTACGGTTATTTGTGTCTGAACGTGATACGTCCACGGGATACATCGTATGGAGACAGTTCCACAGTCACTTTGTCACCGGGGAGAATACGGATGTAGTGCATCCGAATTTTTCCGGAGACATGGGCCAGTATCTTATGTCCGTTTTCCAATTCTACACGAAACATTGCATTCGGCAGTGGTTCTACGACGGTGCCTTCAACTTCAATGACATCTTCCTTAGCCATCGGCTGATTCACCCTTCCTTATATTACTGGAGCTTTCATCCAGAAAGTGAGCGATCGCAAACCGGAGTTTGCCGTTTGTGACACGTCCGGTTTCACGCAGACTCTTCTGAACTTCGGCAGATACATATGTCTGAAGATCAAGATGGCTGATGTTTTTCTTTTTTGCATTGTCGAACTTCCGTCTGTCACCATCGGCGATTTCAACCAGCCGGTGATCAAGCAGACGTACAATCACAAAATAAGAACCGGTTTCTTTCCCTCTTAATACCCGAGCAAGCTGGCCGGGGACAGGCAAAGGAGCCTGATCACTACCCATCAATCATCACCTTCACTTATTGCTTTGTCAAGATTTCATTACCATTTTCTGTAACAACCAATGTGTGTTCATCATGTGCCCCATATTTTCCATCCTGTGTCTCAATTGTCCAACCGTCGTCCTCAACCATCCAGATATCGCGGCGGCCCTCATTGATCAGTGGTTCGACAGCGAGAACCATTCCAGGTTTTAAAACCGGACCATGACCGGCAGCACCGTAATTCGGCACTTCCGGTTCTTCATGGAGCTCTGATCCCACACCGTGACCGGTTAATTCGCGAACGACAGAAAAGCCATAGGACTCTGCACACTGCTGAACGGCATGGGAAATGTTTGTCAATCGTGCCCCGGGGACCGCTTCAGCAATTCCGCAGCGCAGCGCTTCGCTCGTTGCTTCAAGCAGTCTGCCGGTAATCTCGGAAATTTCACCGACGGGATATGTCCAGGCAGAATCGGCGTGGAAGCCTTCATATCTTGCACCGATATCGATGCTGATGATGTCTCCCTCCTCAAGCCTGTACGGTCCCGGGATGCCGTGAGCTAGCTGATGATTAACGGATGTACAGATGCAGTGTGAATAACCGTCGTAGCCTTTAAAAGATGGTTCCGCACCCGCCTGCCGGATCGCGCGCTCTGCGAGCAGGTCAAGTTCGCCGGTTGTCATACCCGGTACAATCGATCGTTTCAATAGTTCAAGTGTTTCAGCGACAATTGCGCCGGCGCACCGGATTTTGTTGATTTCCCGGCCGGTTTTCAAATGAATCACTGAGCGATCGCACCAAGCACACGGGAAACTTCTTCAAATACCCGATCAATCGGCTGATCGCCGTTGATCTTCTTCAGCACGTTTTTCCCTTTATAAAATGTAACAAGCGGTTTCTGCTGCTTAATGTTGACTTCCAGCCGTTCATGAACCGTTTCCTCACGGTCATCCGGACGCTGGGTCAGTTGACCGCCGCACCTGTCACAGACACCCTCTTTTTTCGGGGGGTTGTAGGTGACATGATAGCTGGCCCCGCAATTTGCACAAACGCGCCGCCCGGTCAGCCGGGCCAGAAGATGCTCTGCATTCACATCGATGTACAGCACTGCATCAATCTGGCTCTTCTCTTTGGTCATGATCGCGTCAAGCGCTTCGGCCTGTGAAACCGTCCGCGGGAAACCGTCAAGCAGGAAACCTGCTTTGCAATCATCTTGGCTGAGCCGTTCGCGTACAATGCCGATGGTTACCTCATCGGGAACAAGATCGCCTTTGTCCATGAATGATTTAGCTTGTTTGCCAAGCGCTGTACCATTCTTGATGGCTGCACGAAACATATCCCCTGTGGATATGTGCGGCATGCCGAACTTAGCAACGATCTGATCCGCCTGAGTACCCTTTCCGGCTCCGGGAAGACCCATTAAAATGAGATTCATGTCTCCACCTCCTGACCTTTCAGCAGCCGATTATCTTCTGATAAATCCCTGGTAATTTTTCTTCACCAGCTGACTCTCAATTCTTTTCATCGTATCAAGAGCAACACCGACAACGATCAGCAAACTCGTGCCGCCGATTCTGGCACTCGCCGGCAGATTCCCGATCTCTCCGAAAACGATGGGAAGCAGTGAAATCACGGCAAGAAAAATAGCTCCGAGAAAAGTCAGACGGTACAGGATCCGGGTAATATACTTCTCCGTATTCTTCCCGGGACGAATACCCGGAATATAACCGCCCTGCTCACCTAAATTTTTTGCCATCTTTTCAGGGTTTACCTGAACAAATGTATAGAAATAGGTGAATGCGATAATCAGTGCCGCGTAGATGACCATCCCATAGACTGTTGAATAGTCAAAGATCTTAGTGATCCAGCCGGTCACCGCATTCTGGTGAAAGAACTGGGCAATTGTCGGCGGTGTGATCATCAGAGAAATGGCAAAGATAACAGGGATGACACCTGCTGCATTTACCTTGATCGGAAGATGAGCTGGTTCAACGCTGTATGTCTTTGTTCCGATTGTCCGCTTCGCATATTGAATCGGAATCTTTCGCACCGCCTGCTGAACATAAATCGTTCCGACGACGATCAGGAGAACGATGAAGGCGATCGCCAGTACACCGAGAATTTCCATGAAGGAATTCGCTGCACCGGAGAATCGCTGAACATAGATCTGATTGATCGCTGTCGGGATTCGTGCAACAATACCGGCAAAAATCAGGATCGAGATCCCGTTTCCTACACCATACGCTGTGATCTGATCGCCGAGCCACATCAAAAATGCAGTACCGCAAGTCAGAACAAGCGCGATGATCAGAAACGACCAAATATTCGGATTGGCCACGAGACCCTGAAATCGCGAATTAAATGAATATGACAGGCCAAGGGCTTCGATAAAGCCGAGGACGATGGTCCCATAACGGGTTAGCTGATTCAGTTTCCGTCTGCCCATTTCTCCCTGCTTCGACCATTCGGTCAGTTTAGGCACAACATCCATCTGCAGGAGCTGTACGATAATTGAAGCAGTGATGTAAGGCATGACACCCATTGACAGAATTGAGAAGTTCTGAAGGGCGCCGCCTCCGAACGTATTGAACAAGCCGAATGCACTGTTGTCACTGATGTTAATCAAGTTCGTATTAATATCCGGGACAGGAATAAACGTGCCGATCCGGAAAATAACAAGCATAATCAGCGTGAAAATTACTTTTTTCCTGATTTCGGCTTCTCGCCACATACTGGAGAGCACTTGAAACATCAGATCACCTCAATGTTTCCGCCTGCAGATTCAATAGCTTCTTTGGCAGAAGCAGAAAATTTAGTCGCCTTAACCGTTAATTTGGCTGCAAGTTTGCCCTCGCCCAGAATCTTAACACCATCATTCAGCTTCTTGATGACTTTCTTGTCAAGCAAGAGTGCTGGTGTAACCTCTGTGCCGTTTTCAAACTGATTCAGTTTTTCAACGTTGACAATGGTGTAAACCTTGCGAGTAGGGTTCTTGAATCCCTTTTTCGGCAACGTCTGGAGCAGAGGCAGCTGGCCGCCTTCAAATCCGGGACGAATCTTACCGCCCGAACGAGATTTCTGTCCTTTTTGGCCTCTGCCGGATGTTTTGCCAAGTCCGGATCCATAGCCGCGTCCCACTCTTCTTCTTGCGAACCGTGAACCTTCGGCCGGTTTCAATTCATGGAGCTTCATCTTGGCACCTCCTTTATTTTTAATCCCTATCAGTCGTTCAGTTCATGCACATCGAGCAAATGTGCTACTTTGTTAATCATGCCGCGGATCGACGGATTGTCTTCCTGGACAACCGTCTGATACGTTTTCCGTAATCCCAGTGTTTTGACGGTAACACGCTGGGATTCGGGGCGGCCGACAATGCTGTGTTTGAGGGTGATTTCCAGTTTCTTCGCCATTTTGTTCCCTCCTTATCCCAGCAACTCTTCAACAGACTTGCCGCGAAGTTTGGCAACATGTTCTGCCTGCTTCAGGCTCTTCAGCCCGGCAATCGTCGCACGAACCATGTTGATCGGATTGTTCGAGCCAAGGGATTTTGAAAGAATATCCTTCAGGCCGGACAGTTCGAGCACGGCGCGGACAGGTCCGCCGGCGATGATTCCGGTACCGGCTGAGGCCGGTTTCAACAGAACACTGCCTGCTCCGGAATGTCCGACAACCTGATGCGGAATCGTTGTATTTACAATGGCGACACGGAAGACATTCTTCTTAGCGTCTTCAATCGCCTTACGGATGGCTTCCGGAACTTCGTGTGCCTTGCCCATACCGAAGCCTACTCTGCCCTTTTTATCGCCGACGATGACCAGTGCTGCAAAACGGAAACGACGTCCGCCTTTGACAACCTTGGCAACACGGTTGATCGTCACCACGCGTTCTTCAAATTCGGATTTATTACGATCTGATTTACGATCTGATTTGTTACGATCATTGTAAGCCATGGATTCCCCTCCTTTTTTATTGTTAGAATTTCAATCCGGCTTCACGGGCGCCGTCGGCAACGGCTTCAACCCGGCCATGATAGAGATAACCGCTCCGGTCAAAGACAACCGTTTCAATGCCCTTTTCCAGAGCTTCTTTTCCGATTGCTTCGCCGACCTTCTTGGCAGCTGCTACATCACTGCCCTTCTCCAGCCCGAGTGCTTTATCGAGCGAAGAAGATGACGCCAGCGTAATGCCCTTTGAATCGTCAATCAGCTGTGCATAAATGTTTTTGGATGAACGAAAAACATTCAGGCGCGGACGTTCACTCGTGCCGACAACACGATGACGAACATGCATATGCCTTCTCTGGCGAATTAAATTCTTATCCTTCTTGGTAATCATGTATGTGTCGCTCCTTCCTTACTGTGACTTTCAGGATGCCGGTGCATTATTTCTTACCGGTCTTTCCTTCCTTACGACGTACATGTTCGCCTTCATAGCGAATACCTTTGCCCTTGTAAGGTTCAGGTGCGCGAACCGAACGAATATTTGCAGCAACCTCACCGACACGCTGCTTATCGATGCCGCTGACGGTGATTTTGTTATTTTTGTCAACACTGAGCTCAATTCCAGCTTCAGGAACGATTTCAACCGGATGAGAATAGCCGACGTTCAGGACCAGGTTCTTCCCCTGCTTGTTCGCACGATAGCCGACACCGACCAGCTCAAGGTTCTTTGTAAATCCCTTGGTCACACCTTCAACCATATTGCTGATCAGGCTGCTTGTCGTGCCGTGCAGTGCGCGGTGCTGGTTCGAATCATCAGGTCTTTCAACCTTGATTTCGTTGCCTTCCTGCTTGATGATCATATCCTGATGAAAAGTCCTTGAAATTTCTCCTTTCGGGCCTTTCACCGTAACAGTCTGACCATTTAAGGTGACTGCCACACCTTCCGGAACTACCGTAGGTCTTAATCCAATACGAGACATGTGTACACCTCCTGTCCTCTCTCTTGCTTACCAGACGTAGGCAAGAACTTCTCCGCCAACATTCTGCTGACGGGCTTCTTTATCCGTGATGATGCCCTTTGATGTCGAAACAATAGCGATTCCAAGACCGCCGAGAACTTTCGGAACTTCATCGGCTTTCGCATAAACGCGAAGTCCTGGCTTGCTGATCCTCTTCAGGCCGGAAATGACTCTTTCTTTACTCCCACCATACTTCAGGAATAAACGAAGCACTCCCTGCTTGTTGTCTTCGATATATTCAACATCTTTGATGAAGCCTTCACGTTTCAGAATCTCAGCGATTTCTCTCTTCACTCTGGAACCAGGCAGCTCAATCTGTTCATGGCGAACAATATTTGCGTTGCGGATACGTGTCAGCATATCTGCAATCGGGTCTGTCATGACCATGCAAAACGACCTCCTTCCCTGTTGCTTGAATTTTACCAGCTGGATTTCTTGACTCCGGGAATCTGTCCTTTGTGGGCAAGTTCACGGAAGCATATCCGGCATAATTTAAACTTTCTCAGAACCGAATGCGGGCGACCGCAGCGTTCGCAGCGGGTGTACTCCTGCACTTTGAACTTCTTCGGTCGGTGTGCAGAGACAAGCATTGATTTCTTTGCCAATATGGATATCCTCCTTATCGGAAATTATTTTACAAACGGCATACCAAGCAGCGTCAGCAGCGCAGATGCCTCTTCATCGGTCTTGGCGGAGGTCACAATAACAATGTCCATCCCGCGAACCTTATCGACCTTGTCATAATCAATTTCCGGGAAGATCAGCTGTTCGCGGATACCCAGAGTATAATTTCCACGTCCGTCAAATGCTTTCTTCGAGATGCCGTGAAAATCACGAACTCGAGGAAGTGCAACGGTGATCAGCTTGTCAAGGAAATCGTACATACGATCTTTCCTGAGCGTAACCTTAGCACCAATAGCAACTCCTTCACGAAGTTTAAATGCCGCAATTGACTTCTTGGCCCGTGTAATGACCGGTTTCTGACCGGACAGCGCCGTCAGATCTTCAACAGCACTGTCAAGAACTTTTGAATTATGAACGGCTTCACCGACACCCATATTAATCACGACTTTCTGGATGGACGGCACCTGCATAATAGATGTGTATTTGAACTTCTCAATTAAAGCCGGTACAACTTCTTTTGCATACTTTTCTTTGAAACGGCCCATGAGTTTCCCTCCTTTCACAGACATAAAGATCAGTCGATAACTTCGCCTGATTTTTTTGAAACGCGTACTTTCTTGCCGTCTACTATTTTGTGACCTACACGTGTAGGCTTATTGGTTTTCGGATCAACCAGCAACACATTTGATACATGAATCGGCGCTTCGTGTTCGATGATACCGCCCTGAGGGGCAGCCTGAGTCGGCTTGGAATGTTTTTTAACAACATTGACGCCTTCGACAGTCACACGCTCCTTCGCCGGATAAGCAGCAAGAATGACACCTTGCTTGCCTTTATCCTTACCGGAAATGACCTGAACCTTATCGCCTTTTTTTACATGCAGTTTTGCCATGCTGACGGACACCTCCTTTTCCTTAACGTCGGAATCACAGTACTTCCGGTGCAAGTGAAACAATCTTCATAAACTGATTATCACGAAGTTCACGGGCAACCGGTCCGAAGATACGTGTTCCACGCGGGCTCTTGTCATCCTTGATCAAAACGACAGCGTTCTCGTCAAACCTGATGTAAGAACCATCCGTTCTTCTGACACCGTGACGGGTGCGGACGACAACAGCTCTGACCACTTCGCCCTTCTTGACAACGCCACCTGGTGTAGCCTGTTTAACAGTAGCCACGATCACATCGCCAATATTGGCCGTCTTTCTTCCTGAACCGCCGAGTACTTTAATCGTCAGTACTTCGCGGGCACCGGAATTATCGGCCACTTTCAAACGGCTTTCCTGCTGAATCATTACTTGCGACCTCCCTTCGATCTTCGACACTCACGCCGGAAGATCAGATAATAACGGATTCTTCAACGATTTTCACAAGACGAAAACGTTTATCCTTCGAAAGCGGGCGAGTTTCCATAATTTCCACAATATCGCCGACTTTAGCCTGATTCTTTTCATCATGTGCTTTGAATCTCTTCGAATAGTTAACGCGTTTGCCGTACAGACGATGGTTCTTATAAGTTTCAACCAGAACCGTAATGGTCTTATCCATCTTATCGGAAACCACACGACCGGTCAGTACTTTGCGCGAATTGCGTGTTTCTTCAGCCATTCAGATAACCTCCTTCTCAGCCGTTCTGGACATTCAGTTCACGTTCACGCAAAATGGTTTTTGCGCGAGCTATTGATTTGCGAACTTCACGAATACGGGCAGGATTTTCCAATTGTCCGGTTGCTAACTGAAAACGCAGATTAAACAATTCCTCTTTCAAAGACTTGATATTCTGTTCAACCTCGTCAGTGGATAACTTACGAACTTCTTCAGCCTTCATTTGCGTCACCATCCACTTCTACGCGTTTCACAATTTTCGTTTTAATCGGCAGTTTGTGGCCGGCCAGTCTCAATGCTTCATTGGCCACTTCTTCGCTAATGCCGCCGACTTCAAAAAGAACACGTCCGGGCTTAACAACTGCAACCCATCCTTCCGGGGCACCCTTACCGGAACCCATGCGGACATCAAGCGGTTTCTTCGTATATGACTTCTGCGGGAAAATTTTGATCCAGACTTTTCCGCCACGTTTCATAAAACGGGTCATGGCGATACGGGCAGCTTCGATCTGACGGCTTGTGATCCATGCAGATTCCAGAGCCTGAAGTCCGTATTCACCAAAAGTTACCGTAGCGCCGGCCTTTGTTTTGCCGCGCATTCTTCCACGGTGCTGACGGCGATACTTTACACGTTTAGGCATTAACATAATTATCTGCCTCCTTCCTTAGTGTTCGTTCCTTTCGTCGGAAGGACCTCTCCGCGATAAATCCATACCTTAACACCGATTCTGCCGTAAGTTGTGGCAGCTTCAGCTGTACCATAGTCGATATCGGCACGCAGTGTATGCAGTGGAACAGTACCTTCACTGTAATCTTCGGTCCTTGCCATATCGGCACCGCCCAGACGTCCTGCACACTGAGTTTTAATGCCCTTTGCGCCTGCTCTCATTGCTCTCTGAAGCGTCTGCTTCTGAGCACGTCTCCAGGAAATACGTCCTTCAAGCTGACGGGCAATATTCTCGGCAACAAGCTTGGCATCAAGATCAGCCTGCTTAATTTCGAAAATATTGACATGAACTTTCTTACCGGTCAGATCGTTCAGTGCTTTTCTGAGTTCTTCAACTTCAGATCCGCCCTTGCCGATGACCATGCCTGGTTTTGCCGTTTTGATCGTGATGTTGATCCGATTTGCGGCGCGTTCCAGTTCAATTGACGAAACAGCAGCATCTTTCAGTCTGTTTTCAATATACTTACGGATCCTGATATCTTCGTGAAGATATTCCGCATAATTCTTGTCAGCATACCATTTGGATTCCCAGTCACGGATGACTCCGATGCGGAACCCAATCGGATTAATTTTCTGACCCACGCATTATCCCTCCTTCTTTTCCGATACGATGATTGTGATGTGGCTTGTGCGTTTGTTGATCTTGCTGGCACTGCCCTTCGCACGGGGACGAAAACGTTTCAGAGTTGCGCCTTCATCGACAAATGCTTTTTCAACATAAAGATTATCGGTATCCATATCGTAATTATGTTCTGCGTTCGCAACTGCAGATTTCAAAACTTTTTCAATGATCGGTGAAGCGGCTCTTTGCGTGTTCTTCAGAACCGCAAATGCATAGCCGACCTCCTTGCCCCTGATAAGATCAATGACCAGACGAGCCTTACGAGGAGCAATGCGAATTTGTTTGCCTACAGCTTTTGCTTCCATCATCGTTCCTCCTTTCCTTAGCGAACTGATGTTTTCTTATCCGAGGCGGCATGCCCGCGGAACGTTCTTGTCGGAGCGAATTCGCCAAGCTTGTGTCCGACCATGTCTTCAGTAATATAAACCGGTACATGTTTGCGGCCGTCATAAACGGCAATGGTCTGACCGATAAAATCAGGGAATATGGTAGAGCGGCGGGACCAGGTCTTGATCACTCTTTTTTCGTCTTTTTCGTTTAATGCAACAACCTTTTTCATCAGATGTTCATCAACAAAAGGTCCTTTTTTCAGGCTTCGGCTCATGAATAGACCTCCTTTCGACTAAATGTCGATCACTTATTATTTTTTACGATGTCTGATAATAAACTGTTCAGAAGCATTCTTCTTAGAACGTGTCTTGTAACCCATCGTCGGCTTGCCCCAGGGAGACATCGGCGACTTTCTTCCGACAGGGGCCTTACCTTCACCACCACCATGCGGATGGTCGTTCGGGTTCATGACGGAACCACGTACTGTCGGGCGAACGCCTTTCCAGCGGGAACGTCCGGCCTTTCCGATGGATACCAGACCGTGTTCCAGATTCCCGACCTGTCCGATTGTCGCACGGCAAGTTTCGAGAATCTTTCTGACTTCGCCGGAGACAAGACGTACAATGATGTATTTGCCTTCTTTACCAAGAATCTGGGCAGAAGCACCGGCTGAGCGAACAAGCTGGCCGCCCTTTCCCGGCTTCAGCTCAATATTATGAACTGTTGTACCAACCGGAATATCCTTAATGGGAAGTGCATTCCCGGGTTTGATATCTGCTTTCTCTCCGGATTCGATTTGCGTGCCTACCTTGATTCCCTGAGGAGCAAGGATATAGCGTTTTTCGCCGTCCGCATAGTGAACCAAAGCGATATTGGCTGTCCGGTTCGGATCATATTCGATCGAAACAACCTTTCCCGGCACGCCGTCTTTATTCCGTTTGAAGTCGATGATACGGTACTGGCGCTTGTGACCGCCGCCCTGATGACGAACGGTCAGTTTGCCCTGATTATTGCGGCCTGCCCTGTGCGGCAGTGGTGTTAACAATGTCTTTTCCGGCGTTGCAGTCGTAATCTCCGCAAAATCGAGCGAACTCATATTTCTGCGGCCTGCAGACGTCGGTTTGTACTTTTTAAGTGGCACGATCACTTACCTCCTTCTTCAGTAGTCCTTATTTACCTGAAAGAAAATCCAGTTCTTTGCTGTCCGGTGTCAATGTCACTACAGCCTTCTTGCGTTTGGATGTAAAGCCTGAATACCGGCCGTAGCGTTTCGGTTTGCCCTTGACGGTAATTGTGTTAACTTTAACGACTTTAACATCAAATATCGACTCAACGGCACGCTTGATTTCCGATTTATTCGCATGAATCTCGACATCGAATGTATATTTCTTATCGGCCATCTGGTTGGTTGTCCGTTCAGTCAGCACTGGGCGTTTGATGATTTCGCGCGGATCCTTATTCATTATCCGAGCACCTCCCCAAGCTTTTCGGCGGCTTCCTTGGTGACGATCAGTTTGTTATGGGCTACAACATCCAGAACATTGACTTCTTCTGAAGTCAGTACTTTCACTCCTGGAATATTGCGTGCTGAAAGAGCGACTGCCGGATCTGCCTCGTTTGTGACAAACAGAGCTTTTTCAGATACGGACAGGTTCTTCAGTACAGTAACAAATTCTTTGGTTTTCGGTGCATCCAGCTTGAGATTGTCCAGAACGATAAGATCGCTGGTTCCTACTTTGTCGGAAAGTGCTGAGCGAATGGCCAGCCTTCTGACCTTTTTAGGAAGTTTGTAAGCATAGCTGCGCGGTGTCGGTCCGAAAACGGTGCCGCCGCCTACCCACTGCGGCGAGCGGATAGAGCCCTGGCGTGCGCGGCCTGTGCCTTTCTGGCGCCATGGCTTGCGGCCGCCGCCGCGGACTGCGGAGCGATTCTTTACAGCATGCGTACCCTGGCGCTGCGATGCCTGCTGCATAACGACAGCCTGATAGAGTACATGCTCATTAGGTTCGATACCATAAACGGAATCCGGCAGATCGACGTTTCCTACTTCGGTACCTTTCTGATCAAATACGGTTAATTTCGGCATGGAAGCATCCTCCCTTCTTATTTATCTTCTACTGCTTTGCGAGCAGATTTGATGGTAATATAACTTTTGTTTGCTCCCGGAACGTTTCCTCTGATCAAAATCAGCTTGCGTTCTGCGTCAACTTTTGCAATGACCAGGTTCTGAACGGTGATTCTCTCTCCGCCCATACGTCCGGCCAGTTTTTTTCCTTTAAACACACGGGCCGGGTCAATAACGCCCATAGAACCCGGACGGCGATGGTAGCGAGAACCATGTGCCATCGGTCCGCGTGACTGATTGTTCCGTTTGATCGGGCCCTGATAGCCTTTGCCCTTTGAAGTACCGGTGACATCAACAACGTCCCCAGCCTTGAACGTTTCTGCTGTGACTTCCTGTCCGAGTTCAAAATCGTCCAGGTTCACGTTGCGGATTTCCTTAATGAAGCGCTTAGGTTCTGCCTTTGCTTTGTCGGCATGACCTTTCGCCGGTTTTGTGATGCGTGATGTCTTGGTATTGTCGAAGCCCAGCTGTACAGCTTCATAGCCGTCCGTCTCGACGTCCTTCTTCTGGAGGACAACATTACCCGATACATCAACAACCGTTACCGGAACTGCATCACCATTTTCAGCGAAGATCTGTGTCATGCCAATCTTCTTGCCTAAGATTCCTTTTGCCATTTGTTACACCTCCCATACAATGAACTGTTTTATAACTTGATTTCGATGTCGACGCCTGACGGCAGGTCCAGTCTCATCAATGAATCGACGGTCTGCGGTGTCGGCTCAACAATATCTACCAGACGTTTGTGTGTACGCATTTCGAACTGTTCACGTGAATCCTTGTATTTGTGGACCGCACGAAGAATCGTGTAAATCGATTTTTCAGTCGGCAGCGGAATCGGACCGGATACCTTTGCACCGGAACGCTTTGCTGTTTCCACGATTTTCTCAGCAGATTGATCCAGAATGCGATGATCATATGCCTTCAGACGAATGCGAATCTTTTGTTTTGCCATGTTACATTCCCTCCTTTTTTCGTCCATTTTTCAAAAACAGACTTGCTCCACGAAAATTTCCGGATACCCCGCCTTGGCAAAGGAGCCGGGTGTATCCGCAACCTCTCGCATCATCGCTGCAAACCAACTCAATCTATTATACCTTGCATCAATAGTGAAATCAAGGCATAGAGCGGCCTTCTTCAGTGACTTAACTATTATAAAGAATTAATCGGTCAAGATCAAGCGGTCGGACACTTTCTGCTTCTACAGGATTATTTTTAATAAACTTTTTGAAAAAAATTGCAACAAAAAAGCGCCTCTATGAAGAGACGCTTTTCAAAGAATTACCTGAGTCTTGAATCAGCCTTCGATTTCAGATACAGATCCGGCACCGACTGTACGGCCGCCTTCACGAATCGTAAACTTGGTTCCTTTTTCAATGGCGATCGGAGCGATCAGTTCAACATCCATGTTGACATTGTCGCCAGGCATAACCATTTCAGTTCCCTCAGGCAGTGTGATTGTTCCAGTAACGTCTGTCGTTCTGAAATAGAACTGCGGACGATAGTTGGTGAAGAACGGAGTATGACGGCCGCCTTCTTCTTTCTTCAGGACATAAACCTGAGCCTTGAATTTCTTGTATGCTGTAACGGTACCTGGTTTGATCAAAACCTGGCCACGTTCTACGCCGTCGCGGTCAATACCACGAAGCAGCGCACCGATGTTATCGCCGGCTTCGGCAAAGTCCAGCGTCTTACGGAACATTTCAACACCGGTAACAACCGTTTTCTTAGGAGCATCAGTCAGACCGAGGATTTCAACTTCATCACCGATCTTGACTTCACCACGTTCAACACGGCCGGTGGCAACAGTACCACGTCCGGAAATTGAGAAGACGTCTTCGACAGGCATCAGGAACGGCTTGTCATTATCACGGACAGGTGTAGGAATGTAGCTGTCTACAGTGTCCATTAGTTCCTGAATGTGCTTCTGTTCTTCAGGATCGCCCTGCAGTGCTTTCAAAGCAGAACCTTTGATAACCGGAACATCGTCACCCGGATAACCGTATTCGCTCAGAAGATCGCGAACTTCCATCTCAACCAGTTCGAGCAATTCAGGATCGTCGACCTGATCCGTCTTGTTCAGGAAGACAACGATTGCCGGAACACCGACCTGGTGAGCCAGCAGAATATGTTCGCGAGTCTGAGGCATCGGGCCGTCAACAGCGGATACGACAAGAATCGCACCGTCCATCTGAGCAGCACCGGTGATCATGTTCTTGACATAATCGGCATGCCCTGGGCAGTCAACATGTGCATAGTGACGTTTTTCTGTTTCATATTCAACGTGTGCCGTTGAAATCGTAATGCCACGTTCCTTTTCCTCAGGCGCACCGTCGATGGAATCATAGGCGCGTGCTTTGGCCAGACCTTTCTTGGCAAGTACAGCGGTAATGGCTGCAGTCAATGTCGTTTTACCGTGGTCAACGTGACCAATGGTACCGATGTTAACATGCGGCTTTGTGCGTTCATAGTGTTCTTTAGCCATGGATTTATAATCCTCCCTTTATTAAATGCGAGTTTGAATTTATATGCAGTAAGGATTCGGCAAGTTTCATCTGCCATCTTCCTTAGCTTACAATAAAAAGCAAAGTGTGACAATCTGAGGTTATTCTCCGGTTGCCTTCTTAATAATGTCTTCACTGACACTCTTCGGAACCTGTTCATAGTGATCGAATTGCATCGTGAATGTACCTCGACCCTGAGTTGATGAACGAAGGGAAGTCGCATAGCCGAACATTTCAGCCAGCGGAACATGCGCATCAACAGCCTGGGCACCCTGACGTGCTTCCATTCCATCAACGCGGCCACGCCGGCTGGTGATATCGCCCATGATATCGCCAAGGTATTCCTCAGGCATATTGACCTCGACCTTCATGATCGGTTCAAGAATAACCGGTGCACAGACATTCTTCGCAGCCTTCAAAGCCATCGAAGCGGCAATCTTGAAGGCCATTTCACTGGAATCGACATCATGGTAAGAACCGTCGACCAGGCTGGCCTTGACATCGATAATCGGATAGCCGGCAAGCAGCCCGTTCTGCAGGGATTCCTTCAACCCGGCTTCAACAGCAGGGATGTACTCACGCGGAACGACGCCTCCGACAATCTTGTTCTCGAATACGAATCCTTCGCCCTCTTTAAGCGGCTCGAACTCGATCCATACATGTCCGTATTGGCCATGGCCACCGGACTGACGGATAAACTTGCCTTCCACTCTGCCCGATTTGGTCAATGTTTCCCGGTAAGCAACCTGAGGTGCCCCGACGTTCGCGTCAACTTTGAATTCACGGCGCAGACGGTCAACAATGATATCCAGATGAAGTTCACCCATACCACCGATGATGGTCTGTCCGGTTTCATCATCCGTATGTGTCTTGAATGTCGGATCCTCTTCGGCCAGCTTTGCCAGTGCAATACCCATCTTATCCTGGTCGGCTTTCGACTTTGGTTCGATGGCTACATGGATAACAGGATCCGGGAAGTCCATGGATTCCAGAACAACCAGATGATCTTCATCACACAGGGTATCACCTGTCGTCGTGTTTTTCAAACCTACCGCCGCAGCGATATCACCGGAGTAAACTTTCTTGATTTCACTTCTGTGGTTGGCATGCATGAGCAGAATACGACCGAGACGTTCGCGAACGTCCTTTGTTGAGTTCTGAATGTAGGAACCGGCATCTGCCGTACCTGAATAGACACGGAAGAAAGTCAGTTTCCCGACGAACGGGTCTGTCATAACTTTAAAAGCCAGTGCCGAGAACGGTTCGTTGTCGTCGGCAACACGTTCGGTTTCTTCACCGCTGTCGGGATCCGTACCTTTGATCGGCGGAACATCCAGTGGTGAAGGAAGGTAGTCGATTGTGGCATCCAGAACGTGCTGAACACCTTTGTTCTTAAATGCCGTGCCGCAGAGAACCGGGAAGAATTTCACTTCACAGGTCGCTTTACGGATGGCTGCCTTCAGTTCGGCGACCGAGATGTCGTCGCCGTTCAGATATTTCTCCATGATGTTGTCATCGACATCAGCGACGGCTTCGATCAGTTTTGTGTGGTACTCTTCGGACTGTTTCTTGTACTCATCAGGAATCTCTTCAGCTTCAACAATCGAGCCCATTTCATCTTCATAGATATAAGCTTTCATGTTTACCAAATCGATTTCGCCTTTATATTTGTCTTCGGCACCCATTGGCAACTGGATCGGATGGGCATTTGCCTGCAGACGCTCGTGCAGCGTTTTACAGGAATAAAGGAAATCTGCACCAATCTTATCCATTTTGTTGACAAAGACAATTCTCGGAACACCATATGTCGTTGCCTGACGCCATACGGTTTCAGTCTGCGGTTCAACACCGGACTGAGCATCCAGAACCGTTACGGCACCGTCAAGGACACGCAGCGAACGCTCTACTTCAACAGTGAAGTCGACGTGTCCCGGGGTATCAATAATATTGATCCGATAGCCCTTCCACTGTGCCGTTGTCGCAGCGGAAGTGATGGTGATACCACGTTCTTTTTCCTGATCCATCCAGTCCATCTGTGAAGCCCCTTCATGGGTTTCACCGATTTTGTGAATACGTCCGGAATAGTAGAGAATACGTTCCGTTGTTGTCGTCTTTCCGGCATCAATATGCGCCATGATACCAATGTTACGTGTCTTCTCAAGGGGAAAATCCCGCGCCATGAGTTTTCACTCCTTCCTCAGTGCGAGTATTAGATTACCAGCGATAATGTGCAAAAGCCTTGTTGGCTTCCGCCATCTTGTGCATATCTTCGCGCTTTTTGACAGATGCACCGGTATTGTTCGACGCGTCGATAATTTCATTGGCGAGCCGTTCGATCATCGTCTTTTCACCGCGAAGTCTTGAATAATTAACCAGGTAGCGCAGGCCGAGTGTCGTCCGGCGTTCCGGGCGTACTTCAACCGGCACCTGATAGTTCGAACCGCCGACTCGACGTGCCTTAACTTCGAGTACAGGCATGACGTTTTTCAGCGCCTGTTCGAATACTTCCATCGGTTCGTGGTTTGTGCGTTCCTTAATCAGATCGAAAGACTGATAAAGGATTGTCTGTGCTTTGCCTTTCTTGCCGTCTTTCATCAGCCGGTTGATTAACCGGGTAACCAGCTTAGAATTGTACAGCGGATCAGGCAGAACATCCCGTCTTTCAACAGGTCCTTTTCTTGGCATGATCATTCCTCCTTCCCGGTTTTAATGATTATTTTTTCGGTTTCTTTGCGCCGTACTTTGAACGGCCTTGCTTACGGTCAACAACACTGGCAGTATCCAGCGCGCCGCGAATGATGTGATAGCGCACACCAGGAAGATCCTTGACACGGCCGCCGCGGATCAGAACAACACTGTGTTCCTGAAGGTTGTGTCCGATTCCGGGGATGTATGCGTTGACTTCAATGTTATTCGAGAGACGGACACGGGCATATTTACGAAGTGCAGAGTTCGGCTTCTTAGGTGTCAGCGTGCCGACACGTGTACATACACCGCGTTTCTGCGGAGCAAAATCATCCGTCAGTGCCTTTTTGAAACTGTTATATCCCTTGTTCAGAGCAGGTGCAGTTGACTTTTTGATTTTGGACTTGCGTCCCTGGCGAATTAATTGATTGATTGTTGGCATTTCCTGTTCCTCCTTTCAAGATTCTAAACCCACTGATCCAGGCGGTTCTTTTTCGCGCAAAAAAGTGTTTTTGCAAAAGGAATCCTTCTGCAAAAACATTATCTTTTTATTGCAACAGCTGATGCGCCCACTTCAATGCCACAAGCCTGGCCCAGCTTCTTCATTGAGTCTACAGAGTAAACGGGCACATTCATTTCTTCCGCTAGTGTCAGCACTTTATTCGTGACACGAACATCCGCATCCTGAGCAATGACAACCTCTTTAACAAGATTTTCTTTCAGTGCCTTCAGCGACTGCTTCGTGCCAATAATAATTCCGTTCTCTGCTTGTGTCACTTTTTCATAAGACATCAGGCCAAATCCTCCAAAGCAACATTGTTCAAGAGCACTCGAATATAATAGCATCCGGGATTCGCCCTTGTCAACACCTGTCAGCTCTCCTGGTTGATTAATTCATCGTGTTTCTGCTGTTCATCGGCAGGAGCAGCTGCCTCATCAGCTGTCTGAACTTCAATATTGCGATATTTCGGCATGCCGGTTCCGGCAGGAATCAGTTTGCCGATCGTCACATTTTCCTTCAGGCCAATCAGATCGTCGGTTTTGCCCTTGATTGCCGCATCCGTCAGGACACGCGTGGTCTCCTGGAAGGATGCCGCCGACAGGAAGGACTCTGTCTCAAGTGCTGCCTTGGTAATACCGAGCAATACAGGACGGCCGGTTGCGGGAACCTTCCGATGGAGCAGCACTTCACGGTTGTCGTCTTTAAAGCGATGAATATCGAGCAGCGCACCCGGCAATACAGATGTATCGCCGCCGTCAATCACACGGATCTTGCGGATCATCTGACGCACCATGACTTCGACGTGCTTATCTCCAATTTCAACACCCTGCATCCGGTAAACTTTCTGGACTTCGCGGAGCAGATAGTTCTGGACGCCGCGCAGGCCGACAACATGAAGCAGCTCTTTTGGATCAATGGATCCGGCGTTCAGCGGATCGCCGGCCTTGACCTCGCTCCCCTCGGCAACCTTCATACGGGCGCTGAGCGGAATGGTATAGGATCTTGTTTCAAGATTACCTTTGACAGTGATCTCTCTCCTGTCCTTTTGTTCCGTAATCGATGTCACGACACCGTTAATCTCCGAAATCGTCGCCTGCCCTTTCGGATTACGCGCTTCGAAAAGTTCCTGAATACGTGGAAGACCTTGTGTGATGTCATCTCCGGCAACACCGCCGGTATGGAACGTGCGCATGGTCAGCTGGGTACCGGGTTCACCGATCGACTGAGCCGCAATGATACCGACAGCTTCGCCGACTTCGACTTCGGAACCTGTCGCCAGGTTGCGTCCATAGCACTTTCTGCAGACACCATGCCGCGTCTCACAGGTGAATACCGAACGAATCTCTACCTCTTCGATCCCTGCATTGACGATCTTGTTTGCGGTCTCCTCATTAATCAGCTCATCGCGCTTAGCCAGGACTTCACCTGTGTTCGGATCGTAAACCGTCTTGCTGGCCGTACGGCCGACCAGACGATCATACAGACTCTCGATTTCTTCAGTGCCTTCGCGAATAGCGCGGACAACGAGACCACGGTCAGTACCGCAATCGTCTTCACGGACAATAACGTCCTGAGCCACATCGACGAGCCGCCGTGTCAGGTAGCCTGAATTGGCCGTTTTCAGTGCTGTGTCGGCCAGCCCCTTGCGTGCACCGTGTGTCGAAATGAAATATTCCAGCACGGTCAAACCTTCACGGAAACTGGAGATAATCGGCAGTTCGATGATTCGGCCGGATGGGTCGGCCATCAGCCCGCGCATCCCGGCAAGCTGTGTGAAGTTCGATGCGTTACCACGGGCACCGGAATCACTCATCATGAAAATCGGGTTTGTCTTGGCCAGCGAATCCATCAGCTTCGACTGAATCGTATCTTTTGCATCGCTCCAGATACCGACGACGCGTTCATAACGCTCATCTTCAGTGATCAGGCCACGACGGAACTGCTTCATGACTTTGCCGACATTTTCCTCGGCTTTGTCCAGTATTTCCTGCTTCTCAGGAAGCACGATAACGTCGGAGACACCGACCGTGATCCCGGCTTTTGTGGAATACTTGAACCCAAGAGCTTTCAGCCGGTCAAGGAATTTAGATGTTTCCGTCACTTTATACTTTTTAAACACTTCAGCGATAATATGTCCGAGATAGCCCTTCTTGAACGGTGGAATCTCGTCTCTTGAAGCAATTTCACTGACAATATCGGTACCCATCGGCACAAAGTATTTATCCGGGGTTTCCACCTGCAGATTATGATCTGTCGGTTCGTTAATGTACGGGAACGAAGGTGGAAGAATCCGGTTGAAAATCAGTTTCCCGACCGTAGTCAGCAAATATTCGTGATTTTGCTTTTCGGTGAACGTCGGATTATGTGTCGATGCAGCCGGAATGGCAATCCGTGTATGCAGATGCACAAATCCGTTTTGATAGGCCAGCAGCACTTCGTTCGAATCCTTGAAGATTTTGCCTTCACCAACAGCCCCTTTACGTTCCAGGGTCAGATAATAATTCCCCAGCACCATATCCTGTGACGGTGTAACAATCGGCTTGCCGTCTTTCGGATTAAGGATATTCTGGGCACCAAGCATCAGCAGACGGGCTTCGGCCTGAGCCTCCGTAGACAGGGGCACATGCACCGCCATCTGGTCGCCGTCAAAGTCCGCGTTATAAGCGGTGCAGACCAGTGGATGAAGGCGGATGGCGCGGCCTTCAACGATCCTCGGTTCAAATGCCTGAATACCGAGCCGGTGCAGCGTCGGCGCACGGTTGAGCAGAACCGGATGTTCCTTAATGACATCTTCGAGGACGCCCCAGACTTCCGGGCTCACCTTTTCTACCTTGCGCTTGGCACTCTTAATATTATTGGCAATCTTGCGGCTGACCAGTTCTTTCATGACGAAAGGTTTGAACAGCTCAAGTGCCATTTCTTTTGGAAGCCCGCACTGATACATCTGCAGGCTCGGACCTACGGCAATAACCGATCGGCCGGAATAGTCGACACGTTTGCCGAGCAGGTTCTGACGGAAACGTCCTTGTTTCCCTTTCAGCATATGGGAAAGAGATTTCAGCGGACGGTTCCCCGGTCCGGTGACCGGACGTCCGCGGCGACCGTTGTCAATCAGCGAATCGACCGCTTCCTGAAGCATCCGCTTTTCATTTTGAACGATGATGCTTGGTGCGCCCAATTCAAGCAGCCGTTTCAACCGGTTGTTCCGGTTGATCACGCGGCGATAGAGATCATTAAGATCCGATGTAGCAAACCGGCCGCCGTCCAGCTGAACCATCGGACGCAGTTCCGGCGGGATCACCGGCAGTACGTCAAGAATCATCCAGGACGGTTCATTTCCAGATTCACGAAATGCTTCGACAACTTCCAGACGTTTGATCGCCCGGGTACGTCTTTGTCCCTGAACATTTTTCAACTCATCCTGAAGTGCTGCGGATTCTTTATCCAGATCCACTTCCTGAAGCAGCTTCTTAATAGCCTCTGCGCCCATGCCGGCTTTAAAGGCCTTGCCGTACTTTTCACGATAGCTTCTGTATTCCTTTTCAGAAAGCAATTGTTTCTTCTCAAGCGGTGTGTCACCAGGCTCGGTGACCACATAAGAAGCAAAGTAGATGACTTCTTCGAGTGCCCTCGGGGACATGTCCAGAAGCAACCCCATACGGCTCGGAATGCCCTTGAAGTACCAGATATGAGAAACAGGGGCTGCCAGTTCAATGTGTCCCATTCTTTCTCTTCTGACCTTGGCGCGGGTGACTTCAACACCGCAGCGGTCACAGACGACGCCTTTGTACCTGACGCGTTTGTATTTCCCGCAGTGGCATTCCCAGTCCTTCGTCGGTCCGAAAATGCGTTCACAGAACAAACCGTCCTTCTCCGGCTTGAGGGTCCTGTAATTGATCGTCTCCGGCTTCTTGACTTCACCATGGGACCAGGACCGGATTTTATCCGGCGATGCTAAACCGATTTTCATATACTCAAACTTGTTAACATCCAGCAAGGGGGCAACCTCCCTTATATTTTCAGTCTTTGGCAATCATGCCATCATTGCTTCGCCGAGCTGTCTTTCAGATATGAGACTGATTCTGAATATCTCAAACTTGTACGTTCAGGTTGTCGTCCAATGTCTCTTCTTCATCTTCCAGTTCCTTGATGACGATCTCCTGCTTGTCGGCATCGAGAACTTTAACGTCCATGCCGAGACTCTGAAGTTCCTTGATCAAAACCTTGAAAGCTTCAGGCACTCCCGGATTCGGCAGATTCTCACCCTTGACAATCGCCTCATAGGTTTTGACACGGCCGACAACATCATCCGACTTGACCGTCAGGATTTCCTGCAGTGTATGTGCCGCGCCATATGCTTCAAGAGCCCAGACTTCCATTTCTCCGAAACGCTGGCCGCCAAATTGCGCTTTGCCGCCAAGCGGCTGCTGCGTAACCAGTGAGTAAGGTCCGGTGGAACGGGCATGAAGTTTGTCGTCAACCATGTGTGCCAGCTTAATCATATACATCACACCGACCGAAACACGGTTGTCAAAAGGCTCTCCGGTACGACCGTCATACAGAACCGTCTTGCCGTCCTTTGCCAGTCCGGCTTCTTCCAGGGTGCTCTCAACGTCCTCATCTGTGGCACCGTCAAAAACAGGTGTTGCAACATGAATGCCAAGTTCGCGGGCAGCCATGCCAAGATGAAGTTCAAGAACCTGACCGATATTCATTCGTGAAGGAACACCGAGTGGATTCAGCATAATGTCCAGCGGACGTCCGTTCGGCAGATACGGCATATCCTCTTCCGGCAGGATTTTGGAAATAACACCTTTGTTGCCGTGACGGCCGGACATCTTGTCGCCTTCATGAATTTTACGTTTCTGAACAATATACACACGAACCAGTTCATTAACGCCCGGCGGCAATTCATCGCCCGCCTCGCGAGTAAAGATCTTGACATCATGGACAATACCGCCGCCGCCATGCGGTACTTTCAGAGAGGTATCGCGAACCTCGCGGGCTTTCTCCCCGAATATAGCATGGAGCAGGCGCTCTTCGGCAGTCAGTTCCGTAACACCCTTTGGGGTGACCTTGCCGACCAGAATATCACCGTCGCGGACTTCCGCACCAATGCGGATAATGCCACGATCGTCAAGATTCTTTAATGCATCATCGCCGACATTAGGAATGTCACGGGTGATGTCTTCCGGTCCAAGTTTTGTATCACGTGCATCAGATTCATATTCTTCAATATGAATAGAGGTATAGACGTCATTCTTAACCAGTTTTTCACTCATGATCACGGCGTCTTCGTAGTTATAACCGTTCCAGGTCATAAATCCGACGAGCACGTTACGGCCGAGTGCAAGCTCGCCTTTATCCATCGACGGACCATCGGCAATGATCTCGCCTTTTTCAACAACCGTACCCTTCTCGACGATCGGCTTCTGATTGTAGCACATACCCTGGTTAGAGCGTTCAAATTTGGAAAGATGATAGGTCCGCTCATCGCCTTCAGTTTCTTTGCCATCTACTGTTTCAAGTGTACGAACCTTGATTTTATCCGCAGATACGTAAGTAACACGGCCGCGGGCCTTGGAACGGATCGCAGCGCCTGAATCCCGTGCGGAAACATATTCCATACCGGTACCGACAATCGGTGCTTCCGGTTTCAGAAGCGGTACAGCCTGGCGCTGCATGTTCGCACCCATAAGCGCACGGTTCGAGTCGTCGTTTGCCAGAAATGGAATGCATGCGGATGCCACAGAAACAACCTGCTTCGGCGATACATCCATATAGTCCACGCGATCCTTATGAACAACCAGGTTCTCACTACGGAAACGGGCAAGAATGTGATCGTCTCTGAAAGAACCGTCATCATTCAGCTTCGCATTTGCCTGAGCAACAACATAATTATCCTCTTCATCCGCAGTCAGATAGTCAATGTGTTCCGTAACCTTGCCGGTATCCGGATCAACACGGCGATACGGTGTTTCAATAAAACCATATTTGTTTACACGTGCATAGGAAGACAGTGAGTTAATCAGTCCGATGTTCGGTCCTTCAGGCGTTTCAATCGGGCACATACGTCCATAATGCGAATAGTGAACGTCACGGACTTCCATGCCGGCACGTTCACGTGTCAGACCGCCCGGTCCAAGGGCAGAGAGCCGGCGCTTGTGTGTCAGCTCTGCCAGAGGGTTGGTCTGATCCATGAACTGCGAGAGCTGTGAACTTCCGAAAAATTCTTTGATCGATGCAATGACCGGCCGGATATTAATCAGTGCCTGCGGCGTGATGCTGTTTGTATCCTGGATGGACATTCTTTCACGGATGACACGCTCCATCCGGGACAAACCGATGCGGAACTGGTTCTGCAGCAGTTCGCCGACAGAACGGAGACGACGGTTGCCCAGATGGTCGATATCATCAGTATCGCCGATACCGTGCATCAGATTGAAGAAATAATTAATGGATGACACAATATCTGCAGGCGTGATATGCTTGATCGCCGTGTCGATTTTGCAGTTGCCCATCACTTTGACGACTTTACCGCGGTCGTCTTCAAGCGGTGAATAAACGCTGATGGCCTGAACCCGAACCGTCTGGCCGGCAATGACACCGTCATGCGGTGTATATTCCGTATAGCCGATTTTCTTTTCGATGATCGGAAGCAGCCTGTCCAATGTCCGCCGGTCAAGCAGCGTCCCTTCATTGGCGACGATTTCACCCGTTTCCGGATCAATCAGTTTCTCTGCAAGGCGCTGATTAAACAGGCGGTTTTTAATGTCCAGCTTTTTATTCAATTTATAACGGCCGACATTTGCCGTGTCATAACGTTTCGGATCGAAAAAGCGTGCTTCAAGCAGACTCTTCGCATTTTCAACGGTCGGCGGTTCACCCGGGCGCAAGCGTTCATAAATTTCAACGAGTGCTTTGTCCGTGCTGTCTGTATTATCCTTTTCCATCGTGTTTCTGAGAAATTCGTCATCGCCGAGGAGATCAATAATCTCCTGATCCGTGCCAAATCCCAGGGAACGCAAAAGAACCGTAACCGGGACTTTCCTCGTACGGTCGATTCGCACATAGGCGACATCTTTGGCATCGGTTTCATATTCCAGCCATGCGCCCCGGTTCGGTATGACGGTCGCGCCGTATCCCGTTTTACCGTTCTTATCCACATGCTCATTGAAATAAACGCCTGGCGAACGGACCAGCTGGGAAACGATAACCCGTTCCGCACCGTTAATGATGAAAGTACCGGCTTCAGTCATCAGCGGGAAGTCGCCCATGAAGACTTCCTGTTCCTTGACTTCACCTGTTTCTTTATTTATAAGACGGACTTTGACGCGCAGCGGCGCAGCATAGGTCACATCGCGCGACTTTGCTTCGTCAACTGAGTACTTGGGCTCACCCAGACTGTAATCGACAAATTCCAGGATCAAATTCCCCGTGAAGTCTTCTACAGGTGAGATATCCTGGAACATTTCCCGGATTCCTTCATCAAGGAACCATTTGTAAGAGGCAGTCTGAATTTCAATAAGATTAGGGAGTTCCAGTACTTCTTTAATCCGAGCGTAGCTCCTGCGTTGGCGGTGGCGTCCGTATTGTACGAGTTGACCTGTCAACTAATTCACCCCTCAAATCATGCAGATTGAAAAACCGGCAAACTGAACAATTGAGCTTACCACAGTCAAAGATATTTAATTAAGTTTTCCCATAAAACAGGATAACTTATACCTAGAAATAGATCAATGTTAGCATTAAAACATAATATCATAGTCAAATTTTAATGTCAACGTTTTTTCATATGAAAGACATGATAGCCTTTTTTCCGTGCGGCTACAGTCACCTGGCCATAGATCTCACGAAGCAGCTTTAACGCGGACGGGGCACCCTGCTTTTTCTGAATCACAACCCACAGTTCGCCGCCTTCATCCAGATAGTTAACCGACTCTGAAAGAATGCGGCTGACAATTGCTTTTCCAGCCCGGATTGGCGGGTTTGTAACAATTGCAGCGTACTTTCCACGGATTTGTTCGTACAGATTCCCCTGGACCACTTCTGCGGCAACATGGTTTCTTCCGGCATTTTCATCGGCAAGCCGGACTGCCCGCTGATTGATATCGGTCATCACCATTTTGCGTGAAGGGAACGATGCGGCCAGTGCAATGCCAATCGGTCCGTACCCGCAGCCGATATCCAGCAGACTGCCCGAAATGTCGGGCTCAGTGAAGGTTTCGATTAAAAGCCGTGAGCCATAATCAATGCCGGCTTTTGAAAAAACACCGGCATCTGTGGTAAACAGAAACGTCTTCCCCCGCAATTCTGCAGTCAGCTGCTGAGGATGACTTTTCGCGTGAGGTTCTTCCGAAAAATAAAAATCGCTCATTTAGACCACCCCATGGTAAAGTAGAAGATTATTGTCCAAATCACGAACAGTGTCCGGCAGCCGGCGCTAAAAAACAAGGGGAAACAAAAAGGCCCGCGCAAGCGCGGGCCCATTGAACGAACTTATTTCAGTTCTACCTTTGCGCCAACCTCTTCAAGTTTGCCTTTGATTTCTTCAGCATCTTCTTTAGCAGCGCCTTCCTTGACAGCCTTAGGTGCGCCGTCAACCAATGCTTTTGCATCTTTCAGGCCAAGACCGGTGATTTCACGGACAACTTTGATAACCTTAATCTTCTGAGCACCGACTTCAGCAAGAACAACGTCGAATTCCGTCTTTTCTTCTTCTTTTGCAGCACCCGCACCGCCTGCAGCAACAACCTGAGCAGCAGCGCTGACACCAAATTCGTCTTCGATTGCCTTAACGAGATCGTTCAGTTCGAGAACGGACATCTCTTTAATAGCGCCAATGATATCTTCTTTAGTCATTGAATATAATCCTCCTTAGATTATCCTGTTTCTTTTTATTCCATGATCAGGCAGCCAAAGTCAGGCGCCTTCCTGTTCCTTCTTGTCGGCAACAGCTTTGACGCCAATCGCAAAATCGCGGATCGGTGCCTGCAGTACATTGGCCAGCATCGACAGCAGCGTCTCTCTTGAAGGCATTTCAGCCAGTGTCTTGATTTCATCCATTGAAACCGGCTTGCCTTCGATAAGGCCTGCTTTAATTTCCAGTGTCTCGTGATCCTTGGCAAAGTTATAAAGAACCTTGGCCGGAGCGATGACATCTTCTTTGCTGAACGAAATGGCGGTCGGTCCGGAGAAAACATCGTCCAGAGCCTCTGTGCCTGCAGCTTTGGAAGCGCGGCGGGCAAAAGTATTTTTATATACTTTGAAGTCAACATCAGCTTCCCGAAGCTGCTTGCGCAGTGCCGTTGCATCGGCTACCGGCAGTCCGCGGTAGTTAACGACAATTACCGCAGCACTTTCTTTCAGCTTTCCGGTAATCTCATCGACAACCTTTTTCTTTTCTGCAAGAATTTTTTCGTTACTCATTCAGTCGTACACCTCCCTGCAATGCATTCCGTATTCAGTCCGGTTTGTTCCATATGCCGGAGGGCTGATAAAAAGCCCTCATGCTGTGACAGCATGAGGGCTCGTTTTTTTTCAGCAAAAATATGCTTTCAGAAAAACTGTATCACCTCGGCCGGGAATCATTAAGCATCCTGGATGCCCCTGCTGTCTACGGTAAATAAATTTTCAATTCAATCCACAATGAGATATTATACGTGGCGACAGACCAGCTGTCAACACGTTATCCGCATCATTCTGATTTGACTGCTCAGCGTGCAACGGCTGTTGATACCTTAACACCAGGGCCCATCGTTGATGAGATGGCGATGTTCTTAAGGTATGTGCCCTTGGCTGCAGCCGGTTTCGCTTTGATCAGCGTATCCAGAAGTACTTTGAAGTTAGCGACAAGCTTATCGTCTTCAAAGGAGACCTTGCCGATCGGCACATGAACATTACCGTCTTTCTGAGCGCGGTATTCCACCTTGCCGGCCTTGATCTCTTTAACTGCTTTTTCGATATCAAAAGTAACTGTTCCGGTCTTCGGGTTCGGCATCAGGCCTTTTGGTCCAAGCACACGGCCGAGACGGCCAACCTGGGCCATCATGTCCGGAGTCGCAACGACAACGTCGAAATCAAACCATCCGCCGTTGATCTTGTCCACATACTCCTGTTCGCCGACATAATCCGCACCGGCTGCTTCAGCTTCCTTGGCCTTATCGCCCTTGGCAAAGACAAGAACGCGCTGCGTTTTGCCTGTACCATTCGGCAGAACGACCGCGCCGCGGACCTGCTGGTCGTTTTTGCGCGTATCGACGCCGAGCCGGAAAGCAACATCTACAGATTCATCAAAGCCTGCAGCAGCGACTTTCTTGACGAGAGCAACAGCTTCATCAATGCTGTATACTTTGGTCCGGTCGACCGCCTTTACTGCTTCGAGATACTTCTTTCCTCTTTTAGCCATTTAAAATCCTCCTTTGTGGTTCAAACGGTTTGCATTGACCTCCCACCGATCATACATTGCCTGATAGGCACTTGACGCGCGAAAACGGATGAATCGTAAGATCAGTCTTCGACGACGATGCCCATGCTGCGCGCGGTTCCTTCAACCATGCGCATTGCGGATTCAACATCTGATGCATTCAGATCAGGCATCTTCAGTTCCGCAATCGCCCGCACTTTGTCGCGCTTGATCGTTGCGACTTTCTGCGTATTCGGCGTGCCGGAACCGGATTTAATGCCGGTTTCCTTCTTCAGAAGTACAGCAGCCGGCGGCGTCTTTGTGATAAATGTGAAGGAACGGTCTTCGAACACCGTGATCTCAACCGGAATGATCATACCCGGCTGATCTGAAGTGCGCGCGTTGAATTCCTTGCAAAAACCCATAATGTTAACGCCCGCCTGGCCCAGTGCAGGACCTACCGGCGGAGCCGGATTTGCTTTGCCTGCAGGAATTTGCAGTTTGACTAACTTAATAACCTTTTTTGCCATGAGAGCACCTCCCTGAAACAGTTTGTGGTACGGGATCGTTCCCTCCCACTCATTCAAAACTCTATGGCCGATTCGTTTGTTCATGCAAATGATGGTGAGATCGGTTCAACTCATACAAACATTAAAATTATACACGGGTCCCGCGTATATTGCAAGATGTGAAAGGGAACCTTTAATCCAGCTTCTTGACCTGATCAAAGTCCAGTTCCACCGGCGTTTCTCTGCCAAACATATTCACATGTACTTTCAGCTTGCCTTTTTCCTGATCGATGCTTTCAACACTGCCGACAAAATCGGCAAATGGGCCTTCTTTGACTTTAACCTGTTCCTTGATAGAAAAATCTGCATCCACCGTCCGCTCTTTAAGACCCATCTGTTTCAGAATCGTATCGACTTCTTCAGGGAGCAGCGGGATCGGCTTGGATCCTGCTCCGGTCGAGCCGACGAATCCGGTGACGCCGGGTGTATTGCGGACCACATACCAGGAGTCGTCGGTCATAATCATTTCAGTGAGTACATAACCTGGGAAGACCTTTTTCATCGCCGTCTTCTTCTGGCCGTTTTTGATCTCCGTCTCTTCTTCCATCGGCACCAGTACGCGGAAAATCTTGTCGGCCATGCCCATCGATTCGACTCTTTTTTCCAGATTCGTTTTTACTTTGTTTTCATAACCCGAGTATGTGTGAACAACATACCAGTTCTTCTCCATAACTTTCTTCCTCCAAATGACCGGCAAGTCCGGACATTATTGTTTTGTAATCAGATGAAGCAGCTGCGAGACACCCAGATCGATCAGAACAAAGAAGACCGTCAGAAAGACCACGGTGATTACTACGGTGATTGTATATTTAACCAGTTCGTTACGTGTCGGCCAGGTTACTTTCTTCGTCTCGGTAACAATATCCCGGAAAAATTTTCCGGTCCCTTTAACGATATCAGCCATGTTTCCTTAATACCTCCCGCCCTCTGGGGCTATATTGTTTCGGACCGCGGGCCTGTCCTTTGTAACCGGCTGCCCGCATAAAAGTTTACGACAGTAAAAAGAAAGGCGACGGTCCGCCTCTCTTTTTTAATTCAGACTATTTAACATTAACTTATCACACGGCCCATACTGTGTCAATCAGTCCCGAGCTGTTAAACACTGAGTTCCTTAATCTGCAGATAGTGTTCCAGTTTCCGCTTCACACGTTGCAGGGCATTGTCAATGGACTTGACGTGCCGCTTTAAATCCGCAGAAATCTCCTGATATGAGCGGCCGTCCAGATACTGGTCAAGAACATTCCGTTCCAGCCTGCTCAGTACCTTTGACAGCTTTTCTTCAATATCATCATATTCTTCACGGCTGATCACCAGCTGCTCCGGATCCGATGAGTGGGATTCCCCGACAACATCAAGGAGTGTCCGTTCCGATTCCTCATCGTAAATCGGCTTGTCCAGTGAAACATAAGAATTGAGCGGGATATGTTTCTGGCGCGTTGCCGTCTTTACCGCGGTGATCATCTGACGGGTTACACATAATTCTGCAAACGCTTTAAAAGAAGCCGGCTTTTCAATGTTGTAATCCCGAATGGCCTTATAAAGGCCGATCATGCCTTCCTGAACAATATCCTCACGTTCCGCGCCGACGAGAAAATATGATTTGGCTCGTGAACGGACAAAATTTCGATATTTGAAGATGAGAAACTCCAGTGCATCAAGGTTACCGTCATGAGCAACCTTCAGAATCTTTTCGTCATCAAGTGAACAGAACATTGCAGCCTCAGATTTGACCGGATTGTAACTCATCTTCATTCCCCCCGTGCTCGATGATGTCTTATAAAAAAGTATACCGTATGCAAATTCGAACAGTCAAGAATATTCAAAAACCTCTGCGCATTTTTTCAAGTTTCTCCCGTGTTGCCTCGTCCATCGGGATCTTTATCCCTTTGTTGCTCTTGTGCTGATGCATCGTCGTGGTGGCATCGCCGATTTCCCGGTCAATCCGTTTGATTTCATCGATCAGCTCCCGTGACGGCTTTCTAAGTGCTCCCTGGGAAAATACCGCCCACTGCTCAGCCATGTCGGACGTCGCCACATGAATTCGTGTTTTCACGTTCTTGAGTTTCCGGATCAGACCTTCAATTTTCTGATCGGCTTTCTCACTTTTCTTTGTATAAATGACTTCGATGTTGGATTTTCTTGTCTTGATCTCTTGTCCGGGAATCAGATAAGCATCAAAGATAACGATGACCCGCCACCCGGTTACTGCCTGATATTCAGCCATCTTGTCAATCAGATAGTCTCTGGCATTTTCAAATTCCTTTTGCTTCAGAGACTTAAGATTCGACCACGCCCCAATCACGTTATATCCGTCAACAATCAGTATGTCGTTCATCGCACTCACCTCTTTATCCCTGATTCCTTTTCCGAAACACTTCGTACATAAGAAGGCCTGCAGCAACCGATGCATTCAGCGATGTCACTTTCCCGGCCATCGGAATCCGGATCAGATAGTCACATTTCTTACGGACCAGCCGCGACATGCCCGCTCCTTCATTGCCGATGACCAGACAGACCGGCATCGAGTAATCCGCAGTGCCGTAATCTTCACTGCCGTCTGCTGCGGTTCCGGCAAACCATACACCTTTTTTCTTCAGCGCATCCATGGTATTTGCCAGATTGGCTACGCGGGCAACCGGTACATACTCGATCGCCCCGGTAGAGGCTTTAGCAACCACAGATGTCAGACCGACGGAGTGCTGTTTCGGAATGATGATGCCGTGACACCCGGTCGCATCCGCTGTCCTGAGGACCGAGCCTAAATTGTGAGGATCCTCGATGCCGTCCAGCATCAGGAAAAACGGCGGCTCATGGCGCTGCTGCGCCAGAGCGAACAGATCGGTTATTTCCGCATAACGATAGGCAGCAACCGAAGCGACGACGCCCTGATGATTGGATGTTCTGGAAAGCTGATCAAGTTTCTGCTTCGGCACAAATTGCATGGCAATACCATGCGTCTTGATCAGATCCAGAAGTTCCCCGAGCCCCCTGCCGTCCTTATTCATCCATACTTTATTGATCCCGCGGCCGGAGCGAATTGCTTCTGAAACCGGATGGCGGCCGACAATCCATTCATCACTCATTGATTGCGTCTCCCTTCCGCCGGGTGCAAGGCAAACATTCTCTTCATGATTTCATCAATTCGCTTTTTCCGGCCGGCAAAATGAAGATAACCGATCAGTGCCTCAAAACCGGTACTAAAATTATACGTCTGGACATCCGTATTTTTAGGGACTGTATGCGGTTTAACATTCCGTCCCTTGCGCACAATATCCTGCTCCTGATCCGTGAGAAAGCCGGCGGCCGTCAGTTCATGAAGGAAGGCAGACTGCGCCTTTGCCGAAACGTAACTGATCGTCTGTTCGTGGAGCCGGTGTATTTTCGCCTTACTGGCTGCGATCACCGCTTCACGCACATAAGTTTCAATAATTGCATCACCCATAAAAGCCAGTGTCAGGCTGCCGAGCAGTTCGGGGTCGACGCGTTTCTGATCCAGTATCATTCCTGATCCCGCCTCCAGCGTACGCCTTGAACGGTGTCTTCCAGAACAATCCCTTTACTCTTAAGCTCACCGCGAATCTGGTCGGCAAGCGCAAATTGTTTCTGGTTGCGCGCCTGCTCGCGCTTCTTAATCAGATCCTCAATCTCACTATCCAATATACTTGTTTCATGGCTCTCAAGTTTCAGGCCCAGAACGCCGGACAGTTCCAGCAAAACATTCAGATAGCCGGCAAGCTGTCCCGGCTCCGCATTCGTCTGCTGCAGGGCAATATTCGCATCTTTAACGATGTCGAAAAGCACAGCAATCGCGTTTGCCGTATTAAAGTCGTCATCCATCGCCGAAATGAAGTCCTGACGGTAGTGGTCCCCTTTTTCCTGAAAGGCACTGTCGTCAACATCTCGGTCACCAACGCGTTCACGAAGATTAAACGCTGCTGTTTTCAGGCGTCCGAAGGCCTGCACCGCATCATTCAGCAGTTCATCACTGAAATTGATCGGATGCCGGTACTGAACCGTCAGAATGAAAAAGCGAATAACCTGAGGATCATATTTCTGGATCAGATCGTGAACCAGGATCACATTGCCGATGGATTTGGACATTTTTTCATTGTTAATCTGGATATGTCCGTTATGCAGCCAATAGTGGGCCATGGTTTTATGATGCAATGCTTCAGACTGGGCAATTTCATTCTCATGATGCGGGAAAACCAGATCCGTACCGCCGGCGTGAATATCAATCGTATCGCCAAGATATTTCTCAACCATCGCCGAGCATTCAATATGCCAGCCGGGGCGTCCTTCACCCCACGGGCTTTTCCATTTGATTTCGCCAGGTTTTGCCGCCTTCCACAGGGCAAAGTCCAGCGGGTCCTCCTTGTTTTCGCCAATCTCAATCCGTGCTCCGGATTTCAGATCGTCAACAGACTGGTGAGAGAGCTTGCCATAATCCTGGAATTTTCTCGTCCGGAAATAGACATCCCCGTGAACCGGATAGGCGTAGCCGGTCTCAACCAGTCTGCCGATAAAAGCGATGATTTCCGGCATCGTTTCTGTGGCCCGCGGATTAACCGTTGCCTTCTTTACATTCAGCGCGCGAATATCGCTGAGAAATGCTTTGATGAACTGATCCGCAATCTGCGGTACAGGAATGTGGCGTTCCTTTGACGCATTGATCAGCCGGTCATCGACGTCCGTAAAGTTCGAAACGTAGTTGACTTCGTAGCCTCTGTACTCAAAGTAGCGCCGGACCGTATCAAAAACCACCACCGGCCGGGCATTGCCTATATGAATATAGTTGTAAACAGTCGGCCCGCAGACGTACATGCGTACTTTGCCTTTTTCAATCGGAACAAACGTTTCTTTCTTCCTTGTCATTGTGTTAAATACTCTAAGAACCAAAATGATCACTCCTTCTCTTCAGATAGCTCAAGGTCTTGTACTGCTTTTTTCAGCCGGTTGATTTCGGACTCGAGTTTCTCAATTTTATCGGCGACAGGATCCGGCAGGTCGGCGTGATCCAGATCATGATGATGCACTTTCTGGCCATGCTGCCGGACGACGCGGCCAGGGATGCCCACGACTGTGGAATCGGCGGGAACATCCCGAAGGACAACCGATCCGGCCCCGATCTTGGAATGATCGCCGATATTAATGGATCCGAGGACACGTGCTCCGGCTGAAATCAAGACATCGTTTCCGATGGTCGGGTGCCTTTTCCCTTTTTCTTTCCCTGTTCCGCCCAGTGTTACACCCTGGAAAAGGGTAACATCATCGCCGATTTCACAAGTTTCGCCGATTACAATACCCATACCGTGATCCATGAAAAAACGCCTGCCGATCTGAGCACCGGGATGAATTTCAATACCGGTAAGAAATCGTGAAAATTGCGAGAGTGCCCGGGCGAAAAAGTACAGCTTCTTTTTCCACAGCCAGTGCGCAACCCGATGTGCCCAGATTGCGTGAAGGCCGGAATACGTCATGATCACTTCAAACTTGCTGCGAGCTGCGGGATCCTGGTCAAAGACATTATTCAGATCCTCACGAATGAGATTCCGCACTGCAGATGCACCTCTTTTTTCTAGTTGGCTGCAAACAGATATCTGTTTTGCTCCGCACCTGTTTTCATACAGGAAAATATACTAAAGGACGCCTCTGTGCCTGTAAACACAAAGACGCCCCCTGGACGCGGTTCCACTTTGTTTGGAAAGTATTCGCTTTCCCGCTCAACACCGGTAACGGCGGCAACCGTCATCGCCTACTGATGAATTCAGCGATAAAACTCCGAGGAGCAATTCGTGAATTTGCCTTCCAGGGCGGCTCTCAGCTTATCATCCGTCCTCTCTGTTCCGGAACGACCAATCCCTACTTAACCTCTTCAACATCTTCTCCTATTCAGCTGTCTCATAGCCTATGCTCACAGTCAGGCCGCCGTGACCGGTCGTTTTTCACCGGACGGCAGCTCTGTCAGACAGCCGTCTGCTTATCGAGATAGGTCTCCATCCGTTTCAACACCAGATCACGGCCCAGCAGTTCAAGCGCTTCCGGAAGCTCCGGTCCGTGCTGCGAACCGGTTGCGACAACCCGCATCGGCATGTACAATTTCCAGCCGCGTTGTTTCGTTTCCTTCTGTACGGTCTTAATTACCGGTGCAATGGCTTCTGCTGTCCATTCAGTCAGACCTTTGAGTTCACGGTTAAATGCAGAAATCACATCATTAACCTGATCGCCGGCCAGAATCTTTTTCTCATCCTTGGTCAGAGCCTGGTTTTCAATGTTCTTGTTAAAGAACATATCGCTGATCTTCACGATTTCTTCGCCATAGTGCAGCTGTTCCTGATAGAGCAGAACGACACGTGTCGCCCACGATTTCTGCGCCTCCGTCATGTCGGCCGGCAGCAGTCCGGCGTCGATCAGATACGGAAGCGTGAAGCGGACGTATGCATCTTTAGGCATTTTCTTAATATACTGCCCGTTCATCCACTCCAGCTTTGACTTGTCGAACATTGCCGGCGACTTGCTCAGCCGGTTCGCATCAAACATTTTGATGAACTCGTTCATGGAGAAGATCTCTTCTTCTCCCTTTGGAGACCAGCCGAGCAGCGTGATAAAGTTAAACAGTGCTTCTGGAAGGAAGCCCATGTTCTTATACTGCTCGATGAACTGGACGATACTGTGGTCGCGCTTGCTCAGCTTCTTATGATTTTCATTGACAATCAGCGTCATATGCCCGTACACCGGCGGCTTCCACCCGAAAGCCTGGAACAGCATAATCTGTTTCGGTGTGTTCGATATGTGTTCTTCACCGCGCAGCACATGGGTCATCTTCATCAGATGATCATCAATCACGACCGCAAAGTTATAGGTCGGTACGCCGTTCTGTTTGACAATAACAAAATCACTGACATCATTTGATTGAAACGAGACATGCCCTTTGACGATATCATCAAATTCAACCGCCTGGTCAGAAGGGATCCGGAACCGGATCGTCGGTTTCCTTCCTTCAGCCTCGTATTTTGCAATCTGTTCCTGAGTCAGATTACGGCACTTTCCTGAATAGTGCGGTGTCTGACCGTGAGCCATCTGATCTTCGCGTTCCGCCTTCAGTTCGTCTTCGGTGCAATAGCACTTGTAGGCGAGCCCTTTATCCAGAAGCTCCTGCCAGTACTTTTTATAAATATCCAGACGCTCCATCTGCCGATAGGGGCCGTATGGTCCGCCGACATCGACGCTTTCGTCCCAGTCGAGGCCCAGCCACTTCAGATACTTCAGCTGGCTTTCTTCGCCGCCTTCAACATTTCGCTTCTGGTCGGTATCCTCAATCCGGATGATAAACTTCCCGCCCGCGTGGCGAGCGAAAAGATAGTTAAATATCGCGGTACGCGCGTTGCCTATATGCAGAAAGCCGGTCGGACTCGGTGCATAGCGTACCCTTACTTCTTCTGCCACCATATTCACCACTTTCCAGTTATTCTTTTTTATTTTAACACGGATGAACGTTCAGGTATCATCTTTTTCATCTTTTTCCGGGCGTTCTGTGTCGATTCTGGTTGTTCCGGAGTCAGAAAGTGCTTATTTCGGATTCTCTTCGAGCAGGCATACTGCTTCGGCAGCAATGCCTTCGCCCCGCCCGGTAAAACCGAGTCGCTCCGTCGTTGTCGCCTTCACATTGATCCGGTCCCGATCCGTTTCCAGGACGGAAGCAATGGCCTCCCGCATCGCTTCAATATACGAGGCAAGTTTCGGCTTCTGAGCAATGACCACGCAATCGACGTTACTGATCCTGTAACCTTTTTTCCGGATAATCTGGCGGACCGTCTCAAGCAATTCCCGTGAGTCAGCGTCCTTAAACCGGCTGTCGCTGTCCGGAAAATGCCTGCCGATATCGCCTTCACCGGCTGCGCCGAGAAGTGCATCACTGACAGCATGGAGCAGGACGTCTGCATCGGAATGCCCCGCAAGCCCCTGAACATAGGGGATCGTCACGCCGCCGATAATTAATTTCCGGTGATCGGCAAACTGATGGACATCAAATCCGTGACCTACGCGCATGTTCAGTCTCCTCTTCTTCGATAAACTTTTCGGCAATCATCATGTCTTCAGGACTGGTCAGTTTAATGTTCCGGTAGCTCCCTTTGACAAGGGTAACCGGTACACCAAGATGTTCCGCCAGTGAAGCATCATCAGTCGCCTGGTACTGGTCTTTACGGCCCTGATCATGAGCCCTCAGAATCACTGAAAGACGAAAAGCCTGCGGGGTTTGCGCCGCCCACAGGGTTTTCCGCTCCAGTGTTTTGTCCACATGATTTCCCCGGGCCTGCTTAATCGTATCCTTGACGGGTACGGCTAGCAGGGCCGCACCCTGACCGTCAGCCGCCTCGGCAACTGCCGCAATCCGGTCCTGTCCGATAAAGGGACGCGCACCGTCATGGATCAGGATCACGGAATTTTGCCCGGCACCTTGTGCTTCCAGTACATTCAGACCGTTTCGGACACTCTCCTGCCGTTCCGGCCCGCCTGTTGCAAAAGCCATGATTTTATTTATTTCAAATGTATCAGTCAGCTTACGGAACTGGGGAATTTCATTTTTCCGAACAACCAGAACGATCCCGCCGCATGCGGGATCGTTTTCAAAGACTTGCAGCGTGCGGATAATCACCGGAACGCCTTTCAACAACAGGAGCACCTTGTTCCTGTCTGCGCCCATGCGCGTTCCCCGGCCGGCTGCCACAACGACGACATAATAACTTATCACAGATCATTCCTCCGCATGCGATACAACGTGCCGGTTAAACTTCAGTCCGGCTTACAACGCTTTTTCAAGCAGTTTCGGCTTGGCAAAGATCATCCGGCCGGCAGAAGTCTGAAGCACACTCGTAATAATGACATCAATGGTTTTGCCGATAAAACGATGGCCTTCTTCGACGACAATCATCGTGCCGTCATCCAGATAGCCGACACCCTGATTCTGTTCCTTGCCGTCTTTGATCACCTGAACCTGCAGTTCTTCACCGGGCAGTACGACCGGTTTGACCGCATTCGCCAGATCGTTGATGTTCAGGACGCGGACACCCTGAAACTCACAGACCTTATTCAGATTAAAATCATTGGTCACTACGATACCGCCAATCTGTTTCGCCAGCCGGACAAGTTTGCTGTCGACTTCCGTGATATCGTCGTAATCGCCTTCATAAAGATCGACATCGATCGAATGGTCTTTCTGGATTTTATTTAGAATATCCAGCCCGCGTCGGCCCCGATTTCTCTTCAGCACGTCGGATGAATCGGCGATATGCTGCAATTCCTCCAGAACAAAGTGGGGGATCACCATCGTACCTTCAAGAAATCCAGTCTGACAGATGTCCGCAATACGGCCGTCAATAATCACGCTCGTATCAAAAATTTTATAGGGTGCATAGCTGCTTTTCTTTCCAGTCTCAATTTTTGTATCCCTTTTTCTGTCTCTGGAGCGCGTCGGCAGATGAAACAGACTGATCAGTTCATCCTTTTTCCTGAAGCCGATCTGAAAGAAAAAGTACCCCAGCAGGATATAGATGAAGATCGGAAGGACATTGCTGATCCCCGGAATATGAAGCCCGGACAGCGGGAGCTGGATCAGAAAGGAAATCACAAGACCGAATACCAGACCGATCGTGCCGAAGACAACATCGGTAACCGGGGCATTGATGATTCTCTCTTCAAAAGTTTTAATAAAATTGACTAATGAGTCCACGAACCAGAAAGTCAGAAGTGTAAAAATCACCGCACCGATTACCATGCCTGTAAAGGAAGAATGGATCCAGCCCGGAATGTTACTTCCGAAATTCAGCAGTTTCACAATTATCGGAATGTAGACAAAACCGAGTGTACCTCCAAGTAAGATAAAGAATAGCTGAACGCCTCTTTTTAACACATTGATCACCTCCTCAGACATTATTGACAAATTAGCAGATTCGAAACACAAACTGTTTTAAAAAAAGAAAGGGATATTTTAGAAGTGTACCCTCTCAATAATACGCAGCGGACCGACCGGTTACGTCGCATCAGGGTTATAAAATTCCGATCCTGACGGAATTCTTTCTTCCTCACCAAAGGCCAGCCGCATCACCTCCGCAAGGGAAGAGACGCCAATAAGATGCATCCCGTCAGGGTGACTCCATCCTTCCAGATTCCTTTTGGGAATAAATGCGCGTGTAAACCCGAGTTTAAAAGACTCTTTCACCCGCTGTTCGATCCGGGAAACGCCTCTGATCTCACCTGTCAGACCGACTTCTCCGATGAATACATCTGTTGCCGCTGTCGGACGGTTGCTGAAACTGGATGCAATACTGATCACGGTAGCAAGATCAGTGGCCGGTTCATCAAGCTTGATCCCGCCGGCAACATTGACATACGCATCCTGATTCTGCAGCAGCAGTCCTGCCCGCTTCTCAAGAACAGCCATGAGCAATGCCACTCTGTGGTCGTCCATCCCGGTGGCCATGCGGCGCGGATTGCCGAAGCTGGTGGGAGACACCAGTGCCTGGACTTCGACCAGCACCGGCCGTGTCCCCTCCATCGCCGCAACAATTGCCGAACCCGATGCACCTCTGGCTCTCTCCTGAAGGAACATTTCAGAGGGATTGGTCACCTCGACGAGTCCGGATTCTTTCATTTCAAACACACCCATTTCATTCGTCGATCCGAACCTGTTTTTTACAGCTCTCAGAATGCGGAATGTGTGATGGCGTTCGCCTTCGAAATACAGCACGGTGTCCACCATATGTTCCAGCGTCCGCGGTCCGGCTAATGCCCCGTTTTTGGTCACATGTCCGACGATAAATATGGCAATGCCTTCCGTTTTGGCAATTCGCAGCAGGTGGCCGGTGCATTCCCTGACTTGTGAGATGCTGCCCGGAGCGGACGACATTTCCGAATCATAAATGGTCTGAATGGAGTCAATGACCATGATCTCCGGGCCGACCGATTGCAAATGCTGCTCAATCTGCTGGATGTCCGTTTCCGCCAGCACATATAGTTTATCAGAAGAGACGTTCAGGCGGTCTGCCCTCATCTTTGTTTGACGGACCGACTCCTCTCCTGAAATATAAAAGACTTTGCGTCCGGTCTTTCCCAGCCGGTCCGAAACCTGAAGCAGCAGGGTTGATTTCCCGATGCCCGGATCGCCGCCGACCAGTGTCAGCGAGGCAGGTACGACCCCGCCGCCCATCACCCGGTCAAACTCGGGAAAACCGGTCACCATTCTCGGCTCCTTACCAAGCTGTACATGATTCAGCAGTGCCGGCTTGTTCTCCTGCTTCGCCGGGGCGGCTCCGGATAATGACGGACGGACGGTTTCCTCCACCATTGTGTTCCACTTCTGGCAGCCGGGACAGCGTCCCATCCACTTGGGACTTTCATAACCGCATTCCTGACAAATAAATACCGTTTTTACCTTCGCCAATTTCATCCACCTGTTCATCATCTGAAATTAACCTGACAACGCCGGATCACCAGGATAAATTATGTCTTTCCGGTAAAGAAAAAAGCCAAGGCGATAAGCAAACTTTGGCTTTCTCCCTGGTTCAGTGATCAGACTTCGAAGCTGTCGCCATTTCAGGCTTTGGCAACGGCTTCTTCATTTTTTCTGACGACATAATCACCATCTGCATAATCAATGATGACCTGCGTTCCCTTTTCAATATTGCCCTTAAGCAATTCTTCGGAGAGTTTATCTTCAACACGCCTCTGAAGCGCCCGGCGCAGCGGTCTTGCACCATACTCAGGATCATATCCTTCTTCGACAATCTGAGCTTTGGCCTTGTCTGTGATATCGATGACAATGCCCTGACTGGACAGCCGGTGTTTCAGATGTCCGGCGAGCAGCGTCACAATCTGCATCAGCTGCGGCTTGGTCAGTTCATGGAAGACGATGATTTCATCGATTCGGTTCAGGAATTCCGGACGGAACGCACGCTTCAGCTCGCCCATCACCTTATCCTTCATTTCCTTGTATTCATGATTTTCACCGCCAACCGTGAATCCGACGTACTTATTCCGTTTCAACTCACTGGCGCCGACATTGGAGGTCATGATGATCGCTGTGTTCCTGAAATCGACGGTCCTGCCTTTAGAGTCGGTAAGACGCCCGTCATCGAGCACCTGGAGCAGAATATTAAAGACATCCGGATGCGCCTTCTCAATTTCATCGAAAAGAATCACGGAATATGGTTTCTGACGTACCTTTTCAGTCAGCTGACCGCCTTCCTCATGACCGACGTAGCCTGGGGGTGAACCAACCAGACGCGAAGTTGTGTGCTTCTCCATATATTCGGACATATCAATGCGAATGATTGCCTCTTCGTCACCAAAGAGGGTCTCGGCAACGGCACGGGCCAGTTCCGTCTTACCGACACCGGTCGGTCCAAGGAATATGAACGAGCCGATCGGCCGCTTCGGATCTTTCAGCCCGGCACGGGCACGACGAACGGCGTGTGAAATTGCCCTGATCGCCTCATCCTGGCCGATCACCCGTTTATGCAGGATGTCTTCCATATGGAGCAGACGCTCGCTCTCTTTCTGTTCCAGCCGGACAACCGGTATTCCTGTCCAGTTGGCAACAACCTGGGCAACATCGTCTGCAAGAACCTGGGTATTCTCCTTACCCTGTTTCTCTTTCCATTCTTTTTCGCAGACGTCTACCTGTTCCTTCAGCTTCTGTTCGCTGTCGCGAAGCGATGCGGCCTTCTCAAACTCCTGGCTCTGTACTGCAGCATCCTTCTCTTTCTTCACTGTTTCCAGCTTCTGCTCCAGCTCCTTGAGATCCGGCGGAGCCGTATAGGAGCGCAGGCGAACTTTTGAGGATGCCTCATCCATCAGATCGATGGCTTTATCAGGAAGGAAACGATCGGAAATATAACGGTCGGACAGGTTCACTGCCGCTTCAACCGCTGCATCGGTGATCTTCACCCTGTGATGAGCCTCATAGCGGTCACGCAGCCCTTTCAGGATCAGAACGGACTCCTCTTTGGTCGGCTCCTTCACCTTGATCGGCTGGAAGCGCCGCTCCAGTGCCGCATCTTTTTCAATATATTTGCGATATTCATCAAGCGTTGTCGCGCCGATACACTGCAGTTCCCCGCGTGACAGAGATGGCTTCAGGATATTCGATGCATCAATTGCACCCTCTGCCCCGCCGGCACCGATCAGTGTGTGAAGTTCGTCAATGAATAGAATGATGTTTCCCGCCTGACGTATTTCATCCATCACTTTTTTCAGTCGGTCTTCAAATTCACCACGATACTTGGTACCGGCAACGACAGTCCCCATATCGAGCGTCATGACACGTTTGTCCCGCAGAATCTCCGGCACTTCATTATTGACAATCTCCTGTGCCAAGCCTTCTGCAACGGCCGTTTTCCCGACTCCAGGTTCGCCGATCAGTACCGGGTTGTTCTTCGTCCGGCGACTCAGCACTTCAATCACACGTTCAATCTCTTTGCTGCGCCCGATTACAGGATCAAGGCCCCCCTCACCGGCCATAGCTGTCAGATCACGGGCCAGACTGTCAAGCGTCGGCGTACTGGCATGCGCTGACGCCCTTCCCTGAGCACCGCCTGCCGTTGCTTCATGACTCCCCAGAAGCTGCAGCACCTGCTGTCTTGCTTTATTCAGGCTGACGCCGAGGTTGTTCAGTACTCTTGCAGCTACACCTTCGCCTTCACGAATCAGGCCGAGCAAAATATGTTCCGTACCGACGTAAGAGTGCCCGATCTTCCTTGCTTCATCCATTGACAATTCAATGACTCTCTTTGCCCTTGGCGTATAATGCGGGTTCTGAACGGTTTCGCTCCCCCGTCCGATCAGCGCCTCAACTTCCTTCTGAATCTTTTCCGGACTCAGATTAAGTGCCAGCAGCGCCTTCGCGGCAATGCCGTCACCTTCACGGACAAGGCCAAGCAAAATATGTTCCGTACCGATATTGTTATGGCCAAGCCTTATGGCTTCTTCCTGCGAAAGTGCAAGTACTTTCTGAGCACGTTCCGTAAACCGTCCAAACATCATAATGGTGGCCTCCCTTTGCTGCTTTATCTGTTGCTTCAGGCCTTTCAGATAACCGTGACTTTTGTTCACCGTCTGACTGCAAATATAACCGGCCCATCGTCCATCATCTTTGGATTCCAGCCTATAGATACAAGAAGACCCTATGCAGCATCAATTCTTCTTGTTCTGTCTATTGTAGAGAACCTTCTGAAAATGTTCAACTCTTTATCACTGAATAACACACTATAATCATTCGCCGCTAATCAGTAAAATTCCTTTAATTCCCGGATTAATTCATCTTGTATAGGTCAGTGACTGCAACATTGCTTTTAAAATATTCGCGCGCATCTCGTCTCTTGCAGGGACATCTGCCTCAATTACGCCACGGTCGATCGCACTGAGCATCAGCCTTGCTTCACGTTCATTGATAACTTCTTCTTCGAGAAGATGTACGATGATCGAATCCGCCATATTTTCTGAAACCTGGTAGTCGATCAAATGGATCATTTCATCAATCAGATCGGCATCGGTTACCGGCTGGACCTTCACAACCCTGATATACCCGCCGCCGCCCCTCTTACTTTCGACAACATAACCCCGTTCAATAGAAAAGCGTGTTTTCAGCACGTAATTAATTTGTGAAGGCACGCATTGAAATTTTTCGGCTAGTTCGTTACGTTTTAATCGGATCGTGTCGCTTGAATTAAGTATCTCCTTGATATACTTTTCGATTACATCTGATATGTTCCTCATCGGGGTATCATCTCCCTGACTTTGACTAACTTTGACTAAATTAATTATGACTGGTTTTTGGAGAAAATTCAAGCATCGGTACAGATATATCCCCCCGGATCCGGAAATATCACCGGATCCTCCTGGGCCTGAAAACAGCGATGTGTGCTAAAAAGATGACGTTCCCGTTCTACAGACGGAAACGTCATCAGTCAGTCATGTGCCCTCAGCTTTCGGTAGTCTGTCCGGAAAATCTGAGTGCTGATAAAATTATGGAGCCTAGGAGGATCGAACTCCTGACCTCCTGCGTGCAAAGCAGGCGCTCTCCCAGCTGAGCTAAGGCCCCAAAACAAAAAGTCGGGAAGACAGGATTTGAACCTGCGACCCCCACGTCCCGAACGTGGTGCTCTACCAAGCTGAGCCACTTCCCGATAATACATGCGCCATGAGGAAGTCGAATCCCCAACCTTCTGATCCGTAGTCAGACGCTCTATCCAATTGAGCTAATGGCGCAAAAAGACAGAATAAGTGGTGCCGAGGGCCGGACTCGAACCGGCACGGCAGTCACCTGCCGCAGGATTTTAAGTCCTGTGCGTCTGCCAATTTCGCCACCCCGGCGCAATAAATCAAAATGGAGCGGAAGACGGGATTCGAACCCGCGACCCCCACCATGGCAAGGTGATGTTCTACCACTGAACTACTTCCGCATATTGTAAAGATTCATTACACCATAAATATCAAATGGTGAGCCGCGAGGGATTTGAACCCTCGACCCTCTGATTAAAAGTCAGATGCTCTACCCCTGAGCTAGCGGCTCATACCTCTGTAATAGAGGGATGCCGGTCAGAGGACTTGAACCCCCAACCTACTGATTACGATTCAGTTGCTCTACCAATTGAGCTAGACCGGCATAAAAATGGAGGATATAGGGCTCGAACCTATGACCCTCTGCTTGTAAGGCAGACGCTCTCCCAGCTGAGCTAATCCTCCACAATTGCCTGGCAGTGACCTACTCTCACAGGGGGACAGCCCCCCACTACCATCGGCGCCGAAGAGCTTAACGGCCGTGTTCGGGATGGGAACGGGTGTGACCTCTTCGCTATAACCGCCAGACGTAAACCCGGCCTGGACCGAGCCTTCAAAACCGGTAACGAATGTTTTGCCATGTCTTCCTGATCTGATCCTTAACCCTTCCGGGTTAAGCCCTCGGCCGATTAGTATCTGTCCGCTTCACGCGTCACCGCGCTTCCACTCCAGACCTATCC
>NZ_KB899050.1 GCF_000377985.1 Sporolactobacillus vineae DSM 21990 = SL153 | reverse complement strand
TTTCTTTGTCAGCTTGCCGCTTCATTCCTCACGTATCGCAATACGCTCCGGTACTCGCGCCTTCGCTTCCTCGAACTCCTCGGCCCTTTTTGTCCTTGCCCTTGAACGATCCCTGCGAAAGCCTCAGCTTCCGTTTCTTACATTTTCGTTCATTCGATCCTCAGCAAAATTGAATTGACTAAAAGGGGTTTACCCTTCCAATCACGCTTGGCTTTTATTTAGTTTTCAAGGAACCATTCCTGCCGCTTTTCCTCAGCGACAACTTTTTAATAATATCATGTCATCAAGGAAAAGTCAACATGTTTTTTTTGGTCTTTCATAAACCGCAATAATAAATTGTTCGACGGATACCATCAATGTTCGTCCGTTGAGCTATGAAAAACGCGGCAAGAAATATAATAACATCTGAATCTAAAACCGTCAACCACCAATTTTATAGATTGGCTGATATTCAGACACCCATTGTATATTTGATCAGAATAAGCGCTGCGATACCGGGCACACCCAGAAGGCCGCTCACAGCTGCTGTAATCAGGTTAATCGGAATATGAAAGCTGAATGACGCGCCTGCTGTGTTCAACAGAAAGAGGAAGAATACGCCCACAAGGGTACGGACGATCACCCGTCCGGCCCATTTCAACGGATGAAACGAAAAACAGAGAATCATAAGAAAAAAAACACCGATCAGTACGGCGGCAATCCACAGATAACCGGTCATAACACTATGCCTCCTCCTTTTGGAGCCTGACTGCTCCCGCTCCTCTTAATGTATGGAGGGCATGTCCCTGATAGAACCGGTCAGTTTTCGATATAAATATGGAGATCCCGAACTTCCTTCAACAGAAAAAGATATCTGGATTCGGAAAGTTTCAATTGATAGATAACTTCTTCCGAAGGATCAATACTGGATTCAATAAGTTCCTTCTTGTTCATCCAGTCATGTTTACAGCGTGTCAGTGATTCCAGTAACGCCTGCGTTATTTCTTTTCGTAATAATCCATTTTTTCTACCAAACATATATTTCCCTCCTCTTCCAGCACTGTTTTTTATAGTTCTCTTCTGCCCTCCAGTGCTTTGGACAATGTCACTTCATCCGCGTATTCCAGATCTCCGCCTACCGGAAGACCGTGAGCAATCCTTGACGTCTTGACGCCGATCGGTTTCACGAGCCTGGCAATGTACATGGCTGTTGCCTCGCCCTCAACCGTCGGATTGGTCGCCAGTATAATTTCTTTGACCGACTCATCTTCAAGCCGGTGAATCAGTTCCGTGATTTTAATGTCCTCAGGGCCGATGCCGTCCATCGGCGAGATCACACCATGAAGCACGTGGTAGACGCCGTGATAGTCACGCATCTTCTCCAGGGCGACAACATCCTTGGGATCCTGGACCACACAGATCGTCGTATGATCCCGGGATGAGTCGTCACAGATCGGGCAGGGATCACGATCACTGATATTCTGACAGACAGAACAGTAAACCAGCTTCCTTTTGACATCAACCAGCGAACGGGCAAAGTCCATGACGTCCTCTTCATTCATATCCACAGTAAAGAAAGCAAGACGGACTGCTGTTTTCGGTCCGATTCCCGGCAGTTTCATAAAACTTTCAATCAGTTTTGCAATCGGTTCAGGATATTGCACGACTGTGCCGCCTCCTTAAAATAATCCTGTACGCAGCGAGCAGCGAACCCCGCTTCCGTCTCCCGGAATCACGGAACCCGCCGCTCGGCACAATCTATTGGAAACTAATAACACTCACATACCCGGAAGATTCAGTCCATTAGTAAACTTCCCGAGCCGCTGGCCGACAAGAGCATCGACTTTTGTCAGCGCATCATTAACAGCGGCCAGAACCAGATCCTGCAACATATCCACATCATCCGGGTCGACGGCTTCCGGCTTGATCACAATATCTGTAATCTGCTTATGGCCGTTCGCCTTGACCGTGACCACCCCGCCACCGGCCGTGCCTTCAACAAACTCACTCTTGAGCTTCTCCTGAGCCTCCGCCATCTGTTTCTGCATCTTCTGTACTTGTCGCATCATGCTGTTCATATTTCCACGCATCATCTTCTACCGCCTCCAAATTTTTTAATCTTTTATATCAAGCAGGTCGGGACCAACGAGTTTCTTTGCTTCTTCAACCAGTGGGTCTTTCTGTTGCTCTTCCTCTTCCGGATGACCGGCAGCCTTCGACCGTTGAATAAAATCGCTCTTAAGTTTCTCCCAGGCTTTTTCGGAAACCGGGTACATGACCTTGTCTTTATGGATGATCCCCTGAAGCGCAGACTGAACCAAATCGGTGATATGACTCTTTGCATCGAGCACCATTTCGCGATGAAAGTCATACTTAAACGCCTGTATAAAGGCGTCCGGAGAACTGGCGACCGGGTGGCTCTCGAGCAGCCAGGCATGTGCCGCCACATTCTGTTCTTTGATTCTGGCCATGACTTCGCCCCAGGCCGAACGCAGCTCTGTCAGGTCATCCTTGGTTGCTGTGTCAAGCACTTGCCGAAGTTTCCCGATCGGAACCCGGTGCGCCCCTGCTGAACGGGCCTGTCGCCGTTCTGCCGGTCCGCTCGCCGGCTGTGTCGCCGCACTGCCTTCAGAAACCGTTCGTTCTTTCATTTGCCGCTCCAGAGCGTCGATCCGTTTCTCAAGAGCAGACGTATCCGTCCCCGATCCTTCCTCCGGCCTCTTTTCCCGGCCGTTCCGGCATAATTTTACCATGACCATTTCGAGAAAGATACGGGGATGACTGGTGCGTTTCATTTCCAGTAGCGCGTCGTTGAGCTGGTGGATGACCTGATAGAGCCGTTCCGCAGGTATTTTTTCAGCCTGATCACGGAAGGCAGGATCAGTCCGCGGCCGGCTCAGGATATCCTCAAGATCCGGCGACGTCTGATAGAGCAGCAAATCTCTGTAGTAAAAAATCAACTGCTCGATCAGCCGCAGAGAATCCTTTCCCTGATCCAGCAGCTCAGCGGTTTTCTCAATAGCCGCAGCGGCATCGCGGGCCTCCAGTGACTCTGTCAGTGCGACGATCAGGCGATCAGAAACCATGCCGGTGACGTCCAGTACGTCCTGTACCGTCACCTTTCCGTCGCCATATGCCGCCGTCTGATCGAGCACACTCAGCGCATCGCGCATCCCGCCCTCACTCGCCCGGGCGATCAGCTGAAGCGCTTCATCTTCCGCTTTAAGATGCTGATCATCACTGACAAATTTGAGACGGTCGGCAATTGCCGAAGCAGGAATCCGCCGGAAGTCGAACTGCTGGCAGCGTGAAATGATCGTCAATGGAATCTTCTGCGGCTCGGTTGTCGCCAGAATAAAAACAACATGTTCCGGCGGCTCCTCAAGTGTCTTCAGCAAAGCATTGAAGGCACCGGTCGACAGCATGTGTACTTCATCGATGATGTACACTTTATACCGCACTTCACTCGGCGCATATTTAACCTTATCGCGGATTTCCCGGATCTCATCGACACCATTGTTGGAAGCAGCGTCAATTTCGATGACGTCGGCAATGCGCCCTTCAGTGATTCCACGACACGCCGAGCATTGATTACACGGTTCGGCGACCGGTGCGTGCTCACAATTGACAGCTTTGGCCAGTATTTTGGCGGCGCTTGTCTTCCCGGTTCCGCGTGGTCCTGTGAAAAGATAGGCGTGGGAAAACTGCTGCCTCACCAGAGCATTTTGCAGCGTTTGTGTGATGCGCTGCTGACCGGCCAGATCGTGAAAAGTCTGTGGCCGGTATACTCTGTAAAGTGCCTGATAGGCCAACGTCCATCCCCCTTTGCCTGAGAAAGCAGGCAGTATCATTTCATAAATTCATTATAACGATTACCATCAGCGAAGTGAACCGTGGCCCATTCGGCGCGTTGTAAAGGCACACAGGCACAAACCGCTGTAGTTAAAACAAGGGCTATCAGAAAGAATTCCGATAGCCCTTGAGTATGGTTTATTTAACGCCGTGCACCTTTTGTCGATAAGTACGCCATGAGCGCTTCTCAGGTCGCCGGCTCGGCCCAGGTAGCCCCGCGGCACACGAAAGGTCTCACTTACTGCTGCTTCCTTCCGGACCTGACAGGGTTCGTGAGTTTCCATTGCGCAGGACCCAGGCGTCAACACCACGTATCTGAGGCTGCCTCACAGCGTACAAACCTCGAAAAGGAATTCAACCTCGCTATAGCGGATTGCGAGTCACAGGGCACCGCTGCCTCCCCGTCTAGCACGGCAAGTTTTATAACAAGACAAAAAATTAATGGCGGAGGCGAGAGGATTTGAACCCCCGCGGCGCCGAACGACGCCCTAACTGATTTCGAGTCAGTCCCCTTCAGCCACTTGGGTACGCCTCCATAGCCGAATTACCGTAACGCATGCCAGTGTAACATACATTCACGGCAAATACAAGCCCATACCTTCGCCGACCGGCTGTTCCGATCGTTCACGAACCTTTCTCATTCAGGTCTTCACTGTCGCCGGCCGGCTGTTTTCCTAATTTGTACCTCTGAATCAGCGGATAGAACAGAATACCGGACAGGATCATCCCGATCCCCGTCCAGAATGTATACGCGTCGCCGGTGCCGGCTTTAATGATCCAAAGTGTGTACGCCGCAGCAACCGCACCGATCAGGCCGTCTTTTACCCTTTGCCGCGGCTGCCGTTCATAGCCTTCTCCGGATACAACCAGTTTGAGTAAATAAACCGCGGCAAAGATATAAGGCACGAGATAGGACAGCGTGGCAACCGTCGAGACAAAGTCAAATGCGTCGGAAATAGACTGCAGCAGTGTGGAAAAAATAAAAAACTGTCCGACGATGCATGTGAGGAGCAGGGACCGGCTCGCTGTTCCATGCCGGTTGGTCACAGCCATCGCTCTGAAAAAGTAACCTTGTCTGGCCGCCTGATAGGGAACCTCTGCGCTGAGCATGATCCAGCCAATCGATGACCCGAACAGGCTGACCAGGGCGAGAAAGCCAAGGATATAAGCACCCGGAGCACCAATGATTTCTGCCAGTGCATCAACCAGCGGTTTGGTAGACAGCAGAAGGTCATGTCTGGTCAGTGCACCCATAACAAGAAGCGTGATCGCGATGTAGATAAATAATGTTACAAGAAGGCCGATGATCGTCGCCCATTTGACATCGCGCCGGTTTTTTGCTCTGGCTGAGAAGGCGACTGCTGATTCAATGCCAATAAACGCCCAGAGCATCATCACCGCCGCGCTGTCGGCCTGGTTCATCATACCCGGGTGACTGCCATTCAAGGTAATCGTCGTAAAAGGAATCAGGTGACCGACCTGAAAAACAAACAGGGCAACGGCAATAAAAAGGACAAAACCAATGACCTTGGCAGCGGTCGCCACAAAATTGATTTTGCTTGCTCCCTGCACACCCTTCAAAATCAGAAAATAAACAAACCAGAGCAGTGCGGAGCAGACGAGAAAATTGAGAAAGTGCCCCCAGGTCAGCGACAGACCTGGCAGCGGTAAAAGTGTCCGGCTGGAAAGTACCGGGAAAAATGTTGCCAGATAACCGGAGAAAGTCGTGATCACCGCAACATTGCCGACAAAATTGGCGATCGAGTAGCCCCACGTAACAAAATAGCCTGTCAGTCTGGACCGCTCACTTCCTTCCGAAAACAATGCTTTTGCATAAACCTGAGGGCCACCCGTAAGTTCCGGTTTCCGTTCAGCCAGTATCCCGTAAACCATGGCGATGAACAGGACGCCGCATCCGGTCATGCCCCAGGCAAGCAGGGTGCCCCCGGGACTCGCCGTTTCCGCAAGTGTCCGGGGCAGCATGAATATAGCCGATCCGACCATATTACCGACCACCAGGGCAGTCAGAAGCCAGATATTCAATGTGTTTTTACGATTCATTAGCTCTCATAATCCTTTTCATATAAAATTCGGCACCCACGATCCGTTCATGAATGCACAGCAAGATTTAACTTATTAACGGACTAAAGTATACAAAAAACCGCCGGCGCGATCAATACTTTCCTGTTCCGACTAAAAAAATAATGTGGCAGACCCATCGGAATGCCGCAAATTCATTGACTGTTTATTCGTTATCGCATACCCTGACCTTTCAGATCCCTCTTCCTCTGTCAAACCGGCTGTGCCTGGGCCATCCGGATCACATTTTCCAGGATTTTCATTCCCGCGTGGCCGCCCATGGACATGATCGACTCCGGGTGGAACTGGACAGCCGCGATCGGGAGCGTCCGGTGTTCAACCGCCATGACTACGCCGTCTTCGGTCCTTGCGGTGACGACCAGTACATCAGGAATTTCCTTTGCTGCGATGGAGTGGTAGCGCCCTGCCCTGAACTGCGCCGGCAAACCCTGAAACAGCCGTGAATGCGCAGAAGGAATGATGACCGATGACTTTCCGTGCATCGGCGCCGGCAATGTTTCAAGGCTGCCGCCGAAGTAACGGACGATGCCCTGAAGGCCGAGACAAATACCGAAGATCGGCAGATGTTTCTCCAGACACAGACGGATTGTTTCATCCATTTTAAATCGGGAAGGCTCACCGGGACCTGGAGACAACGCAACAAGATCAAAGGATTCACGGTCGTTTTCAATCAGACGCCGCGCGGACGGACTGCGAAGGACGGTCACTTCGGCGCCCAGTGTCTGGAAATAGCCGGACAGCGTGTGAACAAAAGAATCCTCGTGGTCAACAAAAAGCAGACGAAGCCGTCTTCCGGGTAAACCTGCAGGTTCATTTACGGAGACATGACCGTCTGTTTCCGGAACGTTCAGTGCCTCGAACAGTGCTGCCGCTTTCGTCAGCGTCTCCTGTTCTTCTTTCTCCGGGTCCGAACCATAGAGCAGCGTCGCGCCGACGCGTATCCGGGCCACGCAGCCCTGAAGCTGCAGACAGCGAAGCGTCAGACCGGTATTCATATCCCCGTTAAAACCCATCCAGCCGACCGCCCCGCCGTACCAGCCGCGCGGCGTTTTTTCGTGATGCTCAATCCACTTGACAGCTTCCAGTTTCGGTGCCCCGGTAATCGTCACCGCCCACATGTGGCTGACGAATGCATCGATGGCGTCTAAACCGTTTCTGATCTGGCCCTTGATATGATCGACTGTGTGGAAGAGGTGGGAGTATGCTTCGATCTGCCGGCGTCCGATGACTTCAACAGATCCGGGGACACAGATCCGCGATTTGTCATTCCGGTCGACATCCGTGCACATGGTTAGCTCCGACTCCTCTTTAGGCGAGCCGATCAATGTTTTTATTTGTTCGGCGTCTTCGATGACGGATCCGCGACGACGGATCGTCCCGGAAATCGGACATGTCTCAACAGATGCACCTTTCACCCGGACAAACATTTCCGGCGAGCAGCCGATTAGAAACTCGCTGCGGTCCAGATGGATCAGAAAACCGTAAGGACTCGGATTAACTTTTTGAAGCCGGCGGAAAACTTCAGAAGGACGGCGTGTACACGGCTGGGAAAAGACCCTGCTGGGAACAACTTCAAACAAATCCCCTTTTCGGAATGCCTGCCCGGCGTTGCGGACAAGGGCCGCATAATCGCCCTTCTGATCGGCAAATGACGCAGACGGAGCGCTTTCTGCCTGGTCAAAGGCATCTATTTTTCCACCCCGGTCACGTCCGACCGTCGTCCCGCCATCGAAACGAAACTCATAAGAGAGGCGGCAAGCCTCATTTTTCTCTCTGTCGACAACGATCAGTTCGTCCGGCAGATAGAGCTGAAGGTCATTCTGACTCTCCGGTCTTTTTTTCGCCAGCGGAACGGTCTCAAACTGATGGATCAGATCAAAGCCAAAGGCGCCGTATAAACCAAGAAATTCATCATCACTATGAAACAGTTTTTCAATTTCACGTAAAAGGATAAATACCGAAGGCCGGCGTGTCCGGTCTTCTTCCTTCAGCAACCGGTGTTCTTCCGTTTCTTTCCGGACTGCACCCGCGAGGCCGCCTGCACTGTCGCTGCTGATGGAAAAGGCGGGACTATGTAAATATTTTTCGAGGTAAGCCGTGATTACCCGGCCTCGCGCATTCAGCGGACGGATCTGAAACGTATTTCCTCGGGACGTCAGCGTGACAGGCGGGTTGACGAACCCGATACTCCACCGGGAATAACGGCCGGGAAACGAATAGCTGCTGTCATACAGCGCGCCCTTGTGATCGTCAAGCATGCGGATCAGCTGTGAAACGGATTCTTCGGCATTGACGGATTGTTTTGTTCGTGTGATGTGCAGGCCGGAACCTGCTGAATAGACCGTGGTTGGCTGCATTCGGTCATTGGATAAGAGACTCATAAGAGGACCCCCTGTATAAAAATTTTTATACAGAAGAGCGACAAACTGTATGAATGGATGTGCAGAAAAGAAGGCTTTCGGAAAGCCGGTCATTCTGCTATGTTACTCAACTCAACTCAGCTCTGCTCTTCTATACTCGGCTCAAACTTAACTCAACTTATGCTCATGCTCATAAAGTATTCTCATCATAACGTGAGACGGCCAAAAATTCAAATTTCCGGCCGGTCATTGGCCCGGCCTCTTTTTTCCCTTCTCAGATTACTGAAAAAGTCCGTGAGCAGCGCCCCGCACTGCTCCCCAAGCACATTACCGGCGACTTCAGCCTGATGATTAAACCTGCTGTCCTGAACCAGATTCATCAGCGTCCCGGCGCAGCCGGCTTTTGGATCCGGTGCTCCGAAAACCAGCCGGTCAATGCGTGACAGCACGACGGCACCCGCACACATCGGGCACGGCTCCAGTGTGACATAGAGCGTGCAGCCCGTCAGGCGCCACGTACCAAGTTTCCGGCCTGCCTCACGAAGGGCAGACAGTTCGGCATGTGCCGTGGGCTCCTGCAAGGTTTCACGCTGGTTGTAAGCCTGCGCAATCACCGCGCCTTCCCTGACGATCACAGCACCGATCGGCACCTCACCGATCGCCCGAGCTTTGGCTGCCTCGTCAATTGCCAGCGCCATATAACGTTCATCTTCGCCATGCATTCTGTCACCCCCTTTTTGATCCGTACACTTTTGCAGTTCTTCCGAATAAAAAAGCACCTGCCGGAGGTGCATAAAAATTTTTGACCGCTGTCTCAATTCTATTATTCTTCGTTAGAGAGATGAAACTTATTGATCAGAGCAAAAAACAGGCTCAGCAGCACGCCGACGACGGTTGCCAGCCCCATGCCATTCAGGGCAACCTTCCCGAGATTGATCGTTGCGCCGCTGATGCCGGTCGCAAAGATGACCGTACTCAGAATGATATTCTGGGACCGGGCAAAGTCGACTTTCGATTCAACAAAAATACGGAAGCCGTTCGTCGCAATGACGCCGAACAGGATCAGCGAAATACCGCCAATGACCGCTGGAGGGATCGTCGAGATCAGCGCGGACAGCTTGCCGATGAACGAGAGAACCACAGCAATCACGGCAGCACCGCCGATCACCCAGGTTGAGTAGACGCGGGTGATCGCCAGAACACCGATGTTTTCACCATATGTCGTGTTGGGTGTCGAACCGACAAAGCCGGAAATCACCGTTGAGATTCCGTTGCCGAAGATCGACCGGTCAAGTCCCGGATCCTTCAGGAGATCTTTACCGACAATATTGCTCGTCACAATCAGGTGGCCGATATGTTCGGCAACGACGACCAGGGCGGCAGGCAGGATCACGGCGATAGCCGACAGATTAAACTGCGGTGTGTAAAATGTCGGCAGCGACAGCCAGCTTGCCTTGAGAACGGGTGCAAAGTCCACCAGGCCGGCCAGCACCGCGATCACATATCCGGAGATAATGCCGATTAAGATCGGAATGATTTTCAGGAATCCTCTGAATAGCACCCAGCCAAGTAAAGTGATCGCAAAGGTCAGCAGTGAAACCGTCAGTGTCGCCGGATCCGGGGCCCACTTTGCTGCACCCGCCGGCGCAATCAGTCCGGCACTCTGGGCTGCCGTCGGGATCAGCTGCAGCCCGATAATGGCGACAATCGATCCCATCGTGACCGGCGGGAAAACGATATCCAGCCACTTGGTACCGACAGCGTGAACGATAAATGAGATGACAATGAACGTCAGGCCGACAGCGATGAACCCGCCCAGTGCCGCTTCGTACCCGTTATTGGCGAGTACAAACAGAACCGGAGAAATAAAGGCAAAACTCGAACCCAGATAAGCCGGAATTTTCCCCCTGCAGATGAACAGATAAATCAGGGTACCAATCCCGTTCATTAGCAGAATCGTTGCCGGATCAACCTTGAACAGAATCGGAACAAGAACCGTTGAACCGAACATGGCAAACAAATGCTGAAGACTGAGCGGGATGCCTTCAAGCAAAGGCAGCCGTTCATCAACCTGAATGATGCGTTGTGTCACAAACACCGCCTCCGGGTGAAATTTTTTTATCTCGTTCAGTATACCCGAAACCGGACAAGTCAGGAAGTGTTTTTAAAACAGAAAAAGTCCGGATGATGTTTTTATGCATCTTCCGGACCTTCTAATAAAAATCAGAATGACAGCTGTGCCGTCAATTTTTCGAGCCGATACCGATGAATTGCAGGATATAAAGAAACAGGTTGATAAAATCCAGATAGATCGAAACAACGATCATCGGGATATCCTGATCGGTAAACCCATGAACCGTCAGTCTGCTGAAGTCAAACAGCGTGTAGCCGATGAAAATCAGAATCCCCATTCCTGAATAAATCATCATCGTCGTGCTGGAAAAAGGAACGAAGATCCCGACAATCGGAATGATCACGAGCGCGATCAGGCCGAGAAACAGGAACCCGCCTAAAAAAGAGAAATCACGTTTGCTGACCATGGTATATACGGCAATGCCGCCAAAGGCAACTGTCGTCACAGCGAATGCCTGGAAAACCACTGTCGTACCGAGCATGCCGGTATAGATACTTAGCACCGAATACAGCGTCAGTCCGGAAATGAACATGAACGCATACATCATCAGATAACCGATGGACTGATGTTTTCTGACGAACATCATGGCAAATATCAGAATCAGTTCGGCAATCCACAGAGGCATTGTCAGTGCCTTAGGCAGATATTGACCAAGATAAACTCCGGCAGCTGAAGCAAGCAGTCCGGAGAAAAAAGCACCAAACAGCTTTGAGTAGGGTTTTCTTAGGGTTCCGGTTGTAAATTCCTGCATAAGTGACATCCTCCTATTTTTACTTGCAATAAAGATACGCAACGAAAATCACGAAAGTTTCTTATTTTGCGTGAAAATTTTTGCTCTGTCTTAAGGGCTTACATTTATTATACCCTTCAAAACACTGAAATCCAGAATCATCACTTTTTTTACATAAGCGTTAAAAAAAACAGGACAGGCCCGCTTACCCGGACTGTCCGCCATCATAATGCCGTATTCATTCAGTTTCACTTCACCGTCTGCTGCGGCAAATGCCCCCCGATCCTGACTCTGTCCCGGAGTTTCACAGTGATCAGGGCAACAACAATCGCCTTGACGACGTCACCCGGGATAAACACTCCGCTCATCAGGAGTGCAGCGCCCCATGAAATATGCATCAGCGCCGCCTGCCAAAGTGTGCCGATCGGATAGACGATAAAAATGCCTCCGACAATGCCGGCCAGAATCATCAGCCACAGCGGTGCCCTTTTCAAACGTGACAGAATCAGTGAGATCACCAGCGCCTCCAAGATCCAGGCAAGAACGAACCCGCCGCTGACCGATGCAAAGATCGCACCCGCCCCGCCGTGGCCGCCTCCGAGAATCGGTGCTCCGGCAAGAATCAGTAAAACAAACAAAATCATGCTGGACATTGCGGCACGGACACTCAGCAGCATGCCGGCCAGCAGCACACCGGCATTCTGCAGCGTGATCGGTACGGGTGTAAACGGCAGCGGAATCGGTGGTAAGAAACCAAGCACGCCGATGATTGCAGCAAACAGAGCGATTTCAACAAGTTCTTTGGTTTTCACGATCTTCTCCCCTTATTTAGATGTCTCATAATACTCATTGTAAAGGGGAAAAATTATATGTCAACCTATAATTATATATGGTTAACTAAAAAGCACATAAATAAAAATCCGGACCCCCGTCGTTCGGATCCGGATGCTTCATTTCACTATTACAGGGAAGTAATGATTTTATCGATAAATCCGTATTCCTTGGCTTCTTCGGCAGTCAGGAAATGATCCCGGTCGGTGTCTTCGACAATCTGTTCCGGAGTCCGGTTGGATGTATCTGATAAAATCTTATTCAGCTTTTCTCTCGTTTTCAGGATATGTTTTGCGCTGATCTCAATATCGCTGGCCTGACCCTGTGCACCGCCCAGCGGCTGGTGGATCATGACTTCACCGTTCGGCAGCGACAGACGTTTGCCCTTGGTCCCTGATGTCAGGATAATCGACGCCATCGAGGCTGCCATACCGACGCAAATTGTCTGAATATCCGGTTTGACGAAATTCATCGTATCAAGAATGGCGAATCCGGCTGATACGGAACCGCCCGGGCTGTTGATATAGATTGAAATATCTTTTGTCGAATCCTCGGACTGGAGAAAGAGCAGCTGAGCAACGATGCTGTTGGCGATTTCATCATTGATTTCCGAGCCCAGAAAAATGACGCGGTCTTTCAACAATCTTGAATAAATGTCATAAGAACGCTCGCCGCGATTCGACTGTTCAATGACGTAAGGAATAAATGGCATTGTGTTTCCTCCTATATCAATTAGACTTTTTTAGCATTCATTTGATTTTCCGTTGCAGAGTCCGCTTTATTAAATTCGGGATCGATCCGCTTATATCCTCTATCATATACAAAAAGTCCGGCAGAGCCAAGAAAATACGCCCAATCCGCAATCTTAACCGGATCTTCCTGTAAGGAGCGCGTTGAGCTGGCTCAACTTTTCAATCTGATATGTCGGAACAAGACCGGACTCATTCATTTGCCGTTTCGGATTAAACCAGCACGTATCAAGTCCTGCCGTCAGACCGCCTTTTATATCCGAATGGAGCGAGTCGCCGATGATCAGCCCCTGCTCCGGAGCAAACCCGGGAATTCGTGCAAAAACATAGTCAAAATAGGCCTTCATCGGCTTCTGAAATCCAGTCGCCCCTGAAACAAAAACACCTTTGAACATCGGATAAAGTCCTGAGTCATGCAGCCGCCTGTTTTGGGTCTCCAACACCCCATTGGTCACGATGTAAAGGTCGTAGTGATCTTTCAGTCCGGCAATCAGTTCAGCGGCGCCCTGAATCAGCTGATGGCCCTGATCCAGGTATCGGCGATAGCGGCTTTCCAGCAGCACACCGTCGACGTCTTTTCCATACGTTTTAAAAAGAAGGGAAAATCGGCTGTTCACAGCCTGAGTCCGGTCAATTTTCCCATCTTCATAAGACTTCCACAGCTGCTGATTCATGATCTGATAATCTGCTTTGATCTCCGGTGTGAGCACAACACCCTGTTCCTGAAACAGGCGGTGCAGCGCCGCATCTTCAGCCGCATCGAAATCCAGCAAAGTATTGTCGACATCGAACAGCAGTGTTTTATATTTTTTCATCTCCAGCCTCCTGCAGCAATTCTGGATTTAATATAAAAGCCCTCGGCTGAGGGCTTTTTCGAAATGTGATTAAAGGAAGTGGCCCTGGGGAGAGTCGAACTCCCGACGCACGGTTTAGGAAACCGACGCTCTATCCACTGAGCTACAGAGCCGAATAAACTGCCGCCGGACCGGCGACAGTGAATATTATACAGATAAACCCGACGTTTGAACAGGGATAGTCCCACTTAACCGATTATTCCGGATATGGAGCAATCGGGACAACAAAAAGCAGCCCTTTTTAGGAGGACTGCTTCCGCATTACCGGCTGATGCCGGAAATCACAGCTTAACGACGTTAGCTGCCTGAGGTCCGCGGTTGCCTTCGACGATGTCGAACTGAACTTCCTGGCCTTCTTCAAGAGTCTTGAAGCCGTCGCCTTCGATAGCAGAATAGTGAACGAATACATCGTTTCCGCCTTCTACTTCGATGAAGCCGTAACCTTTTTCTGCGTTAAACCATTTTACTTTACCGTTCTGAGCCATAGTGTAGCTGCCTCCTAAAACCTTGCGCTGCCCGCGCGTGAAATAATACCATTCACCATCTAACAAGCTGACTGAAGTAAAAGAAACAGACCCTTCCTGAAGTAAAAACTACTACACTTCTAGGAAGGGTCTTCATTCTTACATCCAGATCATATATTAAGTAGTAAAATGGTTTATTACAATATAACACAACATGATTCAGGTGTCAAATGTTCTTCATGATTTTGTAAACGGATACGTTATTGATCGAGCAGGATTTCTCATTATTGCATCCGGAACCGCCTCTCTCCGCTCTTTTCAAACCGGAATCCGCATGGTAAACTGAAGCCATTGCATTCGGATAGCACGTGATTTTCAGCCGCTCAGCTATAAGCAACGGCGATTTTTATTTTTACGCATATTTTCGTCTGTTCGTTCTGACGGACAGCAATTAAGAAGGCGATGAACGATATGGACCGCGCAAGTTCTTCAAAACATCTGATCACTGTCGCAGGTATGGTGGGCATCGGTAAAACAACGTTTACCAAAGCACTGGCTCACCGTCTTAATTATCATACCTCACTGGAAAAAGTCGACGGCAATCCTTATCTCAATGCTTTCTACCAGGATTTCCGCCGTTACGTCTTTCAGCTGCAGATCTACTTTCTCAGCGAGCGCTTCAAAGAAACCAAGCGGATTGATGCGTCACCGTACGGATTTGTCCAGGATCGGTCGATCTATGAAGATACCGGTATTTTTGCCCGAATGCATTACGAGAAAGGAAATATGTCGGAAGCGGATTATCAGACCTACACCAGCCTGTTCGAAGCCATGGTCATGACGCCGTACTTCCACGCGCCCGATCTGCTGATCTATCTTCATGGCTCGCTGGATGCAACCATTCGACGAATCACCCGGCGCGGACGCCAGATGGAAAAAGAAACCCCGGTCGGTTACTGGGAAGAAATGCATCGGCGCTATGAACAGTGGATCAGTCATTTTGACGCCTGTCCCGTTCTGAGAATCAATATTGATGATTATGATCTGGTTAATGATCCAGCTTCGATTGAACCGGCTGTTCCATTGATTGAAGACCGGCTGGCAAGCAGATCGGCAGCCCGGTAACAATGAAAAACCTGTCGCTTCAGAGAATTTTATTTCTCTCCTGCGGCAGGTTTCTTATTTTTGATCTTTTTTCTCCTCTTTATCATGTTTCTGCGCTTCATCTTTTTTCTTTATCGGCATTTCCGGATGGAGCGTAATACCCATATCTTCAATCATGCGTGTCAGACGTGCTTCCGTATCTACTTTCTGGTGAAAAGGCATGTGTTTTCCCTCCTCAGAAAATTAACCGGATCAGACTCAGTCTTCCACAGGAGCAATCCGGTCATGGTTTCTCATATACGGACGAAGTGCCTCCGGAATGATTACCGTCCCGTCTTCCTGCTGGTAGTTCTCCAGAATCGCTGCAACGGTCCTTCCAACGGCCAGCCCCGACCCGTTCAGTGTGTGCACATATTCCGGCTTCGCTTTCGGTGCGCGCCTGAACCGGATATTGGCACGGCGAGCCTGGAATGCTTCGAAATTACTGCAGGAAGAAATCTCGCGATAGGTGTTCTGGCTCGGAATCCAGACTTCCAGATCGTATTTCTTCGCCGCCGTAAAGCCAAGATCGCCAGTACAGATGCTGACTACCCGATACGGCAGGTTCAGCCGCCGCAACACTTCTTCTGCGTCTCCAGTCAGTTTCTCCAGCTGATCGTAGGAATCCTCCGGTTTGACAAAACGAACCAGCTCAACTTTATTGAACTGGTGCTGACGAATGATCCCGCGCGTATCACGGCCCGCCGACCCGGCTTCGGAACGGAAACAGGCGCTGTATGCCGCATAAGCAATCGGCAGATCGTCACCATTCAGAATCTCGTCACGATAATAGTTCGTCACCGGCACTTCCGCTGTAGGGATCAGAAAATAACCTTTGTCGTCGTCAATTTTAAAAGCATCCTCTTCAAATTTCGGAAGCTGCCCGGTTCCGGTCATGCTGTCGCGGTTCACCATGTACGGCGGCATCATGATCGTGTAATCCTGTTCCTCCTCATGAAGGTCGAGCATGAAGCTGATCAAAGCCCGTTCCAGACGAACGCCAAGTCCTTTGTAAAAGACAAAACGGCTTCCGGTAACCTTTGCCGCCCGTTCAAAATCAAGAATATCCAGATGGGTGGCAATATCCCAGTGTGGTTTCGGCTCAAAAGTGAACTTCTTCGGCTCACCCCAGAAACGAATCGGTTTATTGTCATTCTCATCTTTACCGACCGGCACGCTTTCGTGCGGCACGTTCGGAATCGACAACATGACCTGATGAAGTTCGTCCTCAATCCTGTTAAGCGCTCCATCCAGCTCTTTGATTTTTGCACTCTCATCGCGCATCGCCGTGATCAGGTCCGCCGCATCTTCCTTTGCTCTTTTCCTCGCGGCTATTTGTTCCGATACCTCATTGCGTCTTGCCTTCAGGACTTCCGTCTTACTGATCAGATCACGCCTCTGTTCGTCAAGTTCCGGAAAACGCTCAAAGTCGCCGAGGTCTTCCCCGCGATCCGCCATTCTTTTTTTGATTTCCTGATAATTTTCACGCAAAAATTTCATGTCCAGCATACTGATCTGCCTCCTGAAAAAAATAAAATCCCGTCCCTTATTGTCAAGGGACGGGATTTAACCCGCGTTGCCACCCAAATTGCCGGAAATGACTATCCGCATTTCCAGCCGCTTATTCATTGATAACGGATCTGATCTGTCCGAATCCGGAACCTTGTCCGGAATTTCTCTCAGAGATGGATTCATTGTACATCGCTCACCGTTTCTCACCCGTCACGGTTCTCTGGACAGCGACCGCACAATTACTGATTCCCGTCATTGAGCACATTATGGATTAAATAAGAATTTACACTAATTCACTTAAAAATGCAACAACCGGTCAGCGGTTCTCTTCGACAATACCCACAAAATAGCGGTGAAGCCGCGTGTCACCCGTCAATTCCGGATGAAAGGCACATGTCAGGAACCGGCCCTGGCGGCAGGCGACAATATGGTCATCATAGGTAGCCAGTACCTCAACGCCGGAACCAACGCTTTTAATATAGGGCGCCCTGATGAATACACCGTCAAAATTGTCGCCGACGTGCCGGATATTCAATGTTGCTTCAAAACTGTCTACCTGACGGCCGAATGCATTGCGCCGCACATCGATATCAAGCAGTCCAAGGTGCGGGCCGTTTCGTCCTTCAATCTTTTTCGCCATCAGAATCAACCCGGCACATGTGCCGAATATCGGCTTATTTTCTGCAAACAAACGCAGCGAATCATACAGACCGGTCTCGTCCATCAGACGGCGCATCGTTGTACTTTCGCCGCCGGGCAGGACCAGACCGTCCAGGTCTTCCAGTTCGCTGCTGTGTTTGACAGCCTGTGCATCGGCTCCAGATGCCTTAAGCGCTTTAATATGTTCACTGACCGCACCTTGCAGGGCGAGAACTCCGATTTTCACAGCCATTGTCTTTGACGCACCTCAGATTCCACGATCTTGCATCCGCTCTGAAGGCTGGAGGACGCTCATATCAATGCCCTTCATCGGCGTACCGAGACCTTTCGAGAGTTCTGCAATCCGTTCATAGTCCTGATAGTAGGTTGTTGCTTCAACGATCGCCCGGGCAAATTTGGCCGGATTCTCCGACTTGAATATGCCGGATCCGACAAAGACGCCGTCTGCACCAAGTTCCATCATTAATGCCGCATCCGAAGGTGTTGCCACTCCGCCGGCTGCAAAGTTAACGACCGGGAGCCGGCCGGCTTCCTTGATCTGCAGCAGAACATCATAGGGGGCACCCAGTTCCTTGGCATAGACCATAATTTCATCAGGAGACATGCCGACAACCTTACGTACCTGGCTGTTCACAAGGCGCATGTGACGTACTGCTTCAACAATGTTGCCGGTACCTGGTTCACCTTTGGTCCGGAGCATCGCCGCACCTTCACCGATTCGCCTTGCTGCTTCGCCAAGATCACGGCAGCCGCATACAAAGGGAACAGTGAATGCCTTTTTGTCAATATGGTAGACATCATCTGCCGGTGTCAGCACTTCACTTTCGTCAATATAATCGACTTTCATCGATTCAAGTACCCGGGCTTCGACAATATGCCCGATTCTGGCTTTTGCCATGACTGGAACAGTGACCGCCTTCTGCACCTGTTCAACAATCGCCGGATCTGCCATTCTGGCAACTCCGCCGGCTTTACGGATATCCGATGGTACCCGTTCCAGTGCCATGACAGCCGTTGCACCGGCCTGTTCTGCTACTTTTGCCTGTTCTGCATTGACCACGTCCATAATGACGCCGCCTTTTTGCATTTCAGCCATACCTCTCTTGACAACATCTGTTCCCTTCTGAGCCAACATTATCCCTCCTGATAATATCCATTCGTTGATCCTTATGATTGCTAAACACACATTCAGTGTACTATATATCTCAGTTTATAACTAGGGTATCAAAAATTCTCTCCGTCTGTTTTCATCAAGAGGCAGCAAGAACTGCCAAAACCTGCCGCCTCAGCATCCTGTGTTCCGACACTTTCCTCAGTTTAATCAGAAATCAGAACAAACCGACGATCCAGGAAAAAATCCCGGCGAAAAATCCGCCGATTGCTTTGAACATCAGAACGAACCAGCCGCTCTTGTCCACCTGTGCACCGGCAACGACCGGCAGCCGGTTATTCTGTGGAAACAGCTGCCCGTATGCACCGGACGGTGACTGAACCGTTGCATAACCGATTTGTTCACCCTTCTTGACAGGTGCCTCGAGCTTGCCGTTATTATTCAGTTTTGAACGATCAAGCGTGACTTTGAAAGTGGGGTTGACTTTTTGACCATTTTGCGTCGTCATCGTCACATTGCCGGCAAAAACAGCATTCACGGTTCCGGCCTTGCCGTTATGTACCGGCACAGGTTTGGACCCTTTGATTTGCTGATCTTTTTTGGCGACCACATGATCGGCAAACTGCTGATAGCCATAATCAAATAAAGCGCGTGTCTGATCGAATCGCTGACTGTCAGATGTTGTGCCCATAACAACGCTGATCAGACGATGCCCGTTACGGTTTACCGTACCCGTAAAGCAGTATCCGGCCAGGTCTGTATGCCCGGTTTTCAGCCCGTCTACTCCCTGATAGGTGAATTTGCTCATGTTGGCGCCAAGACCCGGAAGCATGTAGTTCCAGTTAACCATCTGTATTGGCGAATTCACTCCGGCAGTGAAGTTTTTCAGCGGAATATCTGAAATCGTCAGTGCTTCAGGGTAATCATGAATCACATGGTAGGCGAGCTTTGCCAGATCGCGTGCGGACAGCTCATTGCGTGCATTCTTGTCGCTCGTCCCGCCGTACGAGGCAAATTTACCAAGGTCGATATTTTCAAGACCTGAGCTGTTAATGTAATGGGCACCGGTCATACCGAATTTCCTGGCTGTCCGGTTCATCAGCGATACAAAGTTTTTCTCGGAACCGCCTACCTTTTCAGCAAGTGCAACGGATGCGCCATTGGCTGAATAGATGGCCATGGCTTCATAGAGTTCCCTGACCGTATATTGGTAGTCTCTTCTGAGCGGTACATTCGAAAAGCTGCGATTCTGTGAAATGTTATACGCATAGTCGCTGATCGACACTTTCGTGTTCCAGGTCAGCCGTCCCTGATGAAGCGCCTGCATGACCAGATATTCCGTCATCATCTTCGTCATACTGGCCGGCGGATAGACCTGATCGGCATTTTTTTCATAAAGGATCTGGCCGCTGTTGTAGTCCACCAGAATGGCAGATTTCACCTTCAGGCCGAGCGGATCTGTCGCCGCTTTGGCCGTTGGTGCAAGCACACCTTGTAAAGACAGCGAAAATGCTAGTAGAAAAATAAGACCGGTCACTGCCAAAACACGCAGCTTTTTTGAAAAATTCAACCCCTACACCCCCGAATAAATTCGCACGCCTGTCTGGCCCGCATTACTGCAAAAAAATGAAATTCGAGGCAAAAGAACACTGTCCCGAATCTCTTATCAGATCATGCTCCGACTTATCTGCCTGAATGACTCACACAATCGCTGCTGAATCATTTAACAGAGTAATTCGGTGCCTCTTTTGTAATTTGTACATCATGAGGATGACTTTCCAGTAATCCGGCATTGGTAATTTTTGTAAATCTTGCCTGTTCACGAAGATCGTTGATGGTCGGCGTGCCGCAATAACCCATACCGGAGCGCAAGCCGCCGATCAGCTGATAGATGGTGTCGGCCAGTTTGCCCTTGTAAGGAACACGCCCTTCAATCCCTTCCGGAACCAGCTTCTTCTGATTTTCCTGGAAATAGCGGTCCTTGCTTCCGTTTTCCATCGCACTGACCGAACCCATGCCGCGATAGACCTTGAACTGGCGGCCCTGATAGATTTCCTTTTCACCCGGTGTCTCATCGACGCCGGCAAGCAGACCGCCGAGCATGACCGCACTGCCGCCCGCCGCCAGAGCCTTAACGACATCGCCGGAATATTTAATTCCGCCGTCGGCAATGATCGCCGTGCCGTGTTTGTCCGCCTCATTGGCGCAATCATAAACAGCCGTGATCTGCGGTACGCCGACGCCGGCAACCACACGCGTCGTACAGATCGATCCGGGTCCGATGCCTACCTTCACAACGTTCACACCGGCATCAATCAGCGCCTTGGTTCCCTCTGGCGTCGCCACGTTGCCGGCAATCAGATCCACGTCAGGATATTTTGAACGGATTTCGGCGACTTTCTCAAGAACGCCCTTCGAATGCCCATGAGCCGTATCAATTACGATCGCATCAGCACCGGCGTCGACCAGTTTTTCAACACGCAGCAGTGCGTCACCGGTGACACCCACAGCAGCAGCAACCAGAAGCCGGCCATGCTCGTCCTTGGCCGAATTCGGAAACTCGACAACCTTTTCAATATCCTTTGTGGTAATCAGTCCCTTAAGCACACCCTGGTCATCCACAAGGGGCAGCTTTTCAATCCGGTGCTGATTCAGAATCTCCTCAGCTTGTTTCAGACTCGTCCCGACCGGTGCCGTGATCAGATTATTCTTAGTCATCATGTCGCCGATTCTCGCTGAATAATCTTTAACAAACCGCATGTCCCTGTTGGTCAGAATACCGACCAGATGCTGATCATTCTTATTATCAACGATCGGAACTCCGGAAATCCGGTATTTATTCATCAAATGCTCCGCATCGTAGATTTGGTCATCCGGTGTCAGAAAGAATGGATTCGTGATGACGCCGCTTTCTGAACGTTTGACCTTATCGACCTGCTCCGATTGTTCCTCAATCGACATGTTCTTATGAATAACACCCATGCCGCCCTGTCTCGCCATCGCAATGGCCATTGTCGCTTCAGTAACAGTATCCATACCTGCACTGATAATCGGAATGTTAAGATGAAGCTTGTCCGTCAGTGTCGTTTTTACAGATACGTCACGGGGCAGAACCTCCGAAGCGGCTGGAATTAACAGCACATCGTCAAAAGTCAGAGATTCCTTCGTAAACTTGTCTTCTCTCACTCTTTACTTACCTCCATCACAGGATTATCTTATTTATTCTACCCGGAAATTTTATTGATAGCTTAACAATAGCAAAAAAGACTGTCAAGGGAACAGCAAAAATGACACTTTTCGAAATAATTCCACATGCAACACCGAGAAAAAATTTTTTTCTGCGTCCACAAAACTTAATTATAAACTGATTCCGTTCTGTTTGACCAAGAATTGTTTTCCAAGCCGTGTTTTTCAACAAAATATGTTATCCGCTAATCGGCATCCTGATTCACGACACTGACAATCTGAACGAGCGGATGATTCTCCAGATTAAAAATCTCACCGGTTTCAGTCCGGATCATCGGGCGGGTCGGATTTCTCTCCGAAAGATAAATGATGACTCCCGTTTGTCCGTCGGATAGTTCAACCGTCATGCCGATCAGTAGGGTCATCAGTTCTTTAAACAGCCGGTCCATCAGATAGCTGGACAGCTTTCCATAGTATCTCGAACGGACCTGGTCCATCGTCCGGACAGGCCATCCGGTTTTATCACGCCTCACTGCGAGATGAAGAAATGCATCACAAACCGCCAGGATCTTTCCGTAAATACTTAACTTGTCACCGGTCAGGTGAAGTGGATAGCCGCTTCCATCTTCCCGTTCATGATGCTGGATAACGGCGAGCATCGTCTCGGATTTCAGTGTAGGAACGGTTTTAACCATTTTATAGCTGTCGACCACGTGTCTGCGATAGAAAGCCTGCTCTCTGCCGATATAATCACCGCTTTTGTTCAGCAGCGCAGGAGCAAACCTGGCCATGCCGCAGTCCGCCAGTGCTCCCGCCAGGCCGATCTGATTGACATCACCCTGGGACAGGCTCATTTTCATCCCGAGAAAGGCCGCCAGCAGACCCAGCGTAAGATTACGGTCTGCCCGGCTCCGGATCATTTTTCTGTGCAACAGAAAATCACCCATCCAGACCGGGTCATGGATATTTTTCTCAAACAGAGGGATCACCATTTTCCGGAACTTGCCAATATCAATATTGGCTCCACCCTGCCAGGACTTAAAAAAAAGGTGATAACCCGTCACCGCATACTGGTAATACGCAGAGGGTGCGTCCGCAGCCATATTATCCGGTTCGGGTGAAGCAGCAACAGCGGATATCGGCTCGCCGGGCGCCACGCGTTTCCCGTCTGCGGTCACCGGTTCAATCTCCACATGATCGATCAGAAAAGCTTTTAAAAAAGCGATGTGTGTCTCCGAAAGTACCGTCCCTGAAGGAATCAACGGCACATCCGACAGAGCGTGCACATCTTTTTTCAAAATATACCCTGATTTTAGTTGCATTACGGTTACCCGCATGGTTGTCTCCTCAAATCTTATTCAGCAGATCCCGACAGTCACGTCAGGATTCCTCAGGGCTGTCTTCCGTTTCATCCTCCGTATTCTGAATACGCGCGACGGCTGCCACATGATCACCTTTGTCGACACGGATCAGTGTCACACCCATCGTGTTTCTCCCCAGTCGGGAAATATCTGCAACAGCCATCCGGATAATCACACCATTGGCGGTAATGATCATCAGGTCTTCATCTTCACTGACCGTGCGCAGGTTAATCATCTTGCCATTTTTTTCTGTGATATTACAGGTTTTAAGACCCTTGCCGCCACGCGTCTGGGGACGGTATTCCTCGGTCGCAGTCCGTTTGCCGAATCCATTCTCCGTAACAATCAGGACATCCTTATCGTCATCGGCAATGCCCATGCCGACCACTTCGTCATCAGGATCCAGTGAGATTGCTTTGACACCGGCAGCCGTTCTGCCCATCGGCCGGACATCGTTTTCATCATATCTGATCGCCATACCGTTTTTTGTTCCGACAATCAGATGTCTCTTGCCATCCGTGAGACGTACAGCAATCAGTTCATCATCGTCGTGCACAGTGATGGCGAACAGGCCGCCCTTGCGGATATTGGCAAAATCAATCAGCGAAGATCGCTTGGTAATCCCCTTTTTCGTCAGAAATACGAGATAATGCTGACCATCAAAGGCCTCAACAGGGAAAAACGCAGAAATATATTCATCTTTATCAATCTGGATCAGATTAATGAGCGGAATCCCTTTAGCCGTACGGCCCAGTTCGGGAATCTCATACCCTTTAAGCTGAAAGACGCGTCCCTTGTTTGTGAAGAAGAGGACATGATGATGCGTGTTGGTCTGAAAAATATGTTCGACAAAATCGTCCTCATTGGTACCCATGCCCTGGATACCACGTCCGCCGCGATTCTGGCTTTTGTATGTATCGACCGGCATACGCTTCACATATCCCTTGTGTGAAACGGTGATGACAATCTCCTCTCGCTCGATCAGATCTTCGTCTTCAATCATATCGGCACCGACGGTTATTTCTGTCCGCCGCTGATCATTGTATTTATCTTTAATTTCGCGAAGTTCCTTGCGGATAATGTGCAGGACTTTTTGCTCATCAGCAAGGATCGCCTTCAGTTCGCCAATCCGTCTGATCAGTTCCTCATATTCCTGCTGGATCTTTTCACGTTCGAGTCCGGTCAGACGCTGCAGCCGCATATCGAGGATCGCCTGCGCCTGAATCTCAGTCAGCGAGAACTGTGACATCAGTCCTTCCCTGGCAATATCGGTCGTCTTTGAATTGCGGATCAGTGTGATGACTTCGTCAAGATGATCCAGAGCAATCCGCAGACCCTCCAGGATATGCGCACGTGCTTCGGCTTTTTTCAGTTCAAACTGCGTCCGGCGGCGGATCACCGATTCCTGAAATACAAGGTAGTAGTGGAGACACTCTTTCAGTGTCAGCACTTGCGGGCGTCCGTCGACCAGCGCCAGCGTATTGATGCCGAAACTGGTCTGCAGTCCTGTATGTTTGTACAAATTATTCAGAATGACGTTGGCATTGGCATCACGCCGGACCTCTATGACCATCCGCATTCCGCTCCGGTCGGATTCATCGCGTAAATCCGTGATGCCGTCCAGCTTTTTATCTTTAACCAGTTCAGCGATCCGTTCAATCAGTTTGGCTTTGTTGACCTGATAAGGCAGTTCCGTCACAACAATACTTTGTTTCCCGTTTTTCTGTTCTTCAATGGTCACCCGAGCCCGCACAATAATGGAACCACGCCCGGTCCGGTACGCTCTTTTAATCCCTTCACGGCCAAGAATCAGGCCGCCGGTCGGGAAATCCGGACCAGGTATATACTGCATTAATTCTTCCAGTGTAATCTCCGGATTCTTGCTTAACGCAAGCACGGCATCAATGACTTCGCCCAGCTGATGCGGCGGAATATTCGTTGCCATACCGACGGCAATACCTGATGCGCCGTTGACGAGCAAGTTGGGAAACCGTGAAGGAAGCACAACCGGTTCCTGTTCCGAGTCATCGTAGTTAGGCTGAAAGTCTATCGTATCCTTGCGAATATCACGTACCATTTCCATCGAGATCTTCGACATTCTGGCTTCGGTGTACCGCATTGCGGCAGCCGGATCACCATCGACAGAACCAAAGTTGCCATGGCCGTCGACCAGCTCGTAACGCTGGCTGAAATCCTGTGCCATCCGCACCATCGTATCGTAAACGGCGGAGTCACCGTGAGGATGATATTTACCGATGACCTCTCCGACAATTCTTGCTGATTTTTTATAGGCTTTATCGGCGGTGATTCCGAGTTCATTCATCGCATATAAAATACGCCGGTGCACCGGTTTCAATCCGTCGCGGACGTCAGGCAGCGCACGGCTGACGATTACACTCATCGCATAGTCAAGAAACGACGAACGCATTTGCTGGCCGATATCGACCGGCTTAACCCTGGATTCATCCTGATCTGCCATCCTAGTTCCTCCTTACCAGACTTAATCAATCGCTAATTCTTCCGGGCATTGCCGGTTTAAACATCCAGATTCTGGACATAATGCGCATTTTCCTGAATAAAATCACGCCGCGGCTCCACGCGGTCGCCCATCAGCATTTCAAAGATCTGATCGGCTTCAATAGCATCCTCCAGATGGACTTTCAGCACAACCCGGTTTTCCGGATCCATGGTTGTTTCCCACAGCTGTTCCGGATTCATTTCACCAAGGCCCTTATACCGCTGAAGTGCAGGCTTCACATTCGAAGGAAGTTCCCCCTGGATTTTTGTCAGTTCCTTATCGTCATAGGCATACTTCAGCGTTTTGCCGTACTGTACCCGGTACAACGGAGGCTGCGCAATGTAGATGTATCCTTTCTCCAGAAGCGGACGCATAAACCGGTAGAAAAAGGTGAGCAGGAGCGTCCGGATATGCGCACCGTCCACATCGGCATCGGTCATAATAATGATCTTGTGATATCTGGCCTTTTCCAGTCTGAATTCGTCGCCGACACCTGTACCGAGCGCCGTAATCATCGCCCGGATCTCAGCATTTGAGAGAATCTTATCAAGACGGGCTTTTTCGACATTGAGAATCTTCCCGCGCAGCGGCAAGATTGCCTGATACATTCTGTCACGGCCTTGCTTCGCCGAACCGCCGGCCGAATCCCCTTCAACGATGTAAAGTTCGGATATGCTGGCATCCCTTGAGGTACAGTCTGCCAGTTTTCCAGGCAGAGAGGAACTCTCCAGACTGCTCTTGCGCCGTGTCAGTTCACGTGCCTTCTTAGCCGCCGAGCGGGCCCGGGAAGCGATCGTTCCTTTTTCAACAATCAGACGGGCAATGTCGGGATTTTCGTAAAGAAATCTTGAGAATGAATTTGAAAAGAGATTGTCCGTGATCGTCCGGACTTCCGGATTTCCGAGCTTTGTTTTGGTCTGGCCTTCAAACTGCGGATCCGGGTGTTTGACGGATACAATAGCTGTCAGGCCCTCACGGACATCCTCTCCGGACAGATTCGGATCGCTGCTTTTCATCAGCTGGTTCTTCCGCGCATAATCATTGATGACACGTGTCAGTGCCACTTTAAAACCGTATTCGTGTGTCCCGCCTTCATGGGTATGAATGTTGTTGGCAAATGAATAAAGCTGGCAGGCGAAGCCGTCGTTGTACTGCATCGCAATTTCAACTTTGATCCCGTCCTGTTCGCCTTCCAGATCGATCGGTTGATGGAGCACTTCCTTGGACCGGTTCAAGAACGCCACATATTCACGGATGCCGCCCTCATAGTGAAACGACTCTTTCTTGTCCTTTTCCCGCCGGTCCTCGATTGAAATCCGGATGTTTTTATTCAGAAAGGCCAGTTCACGTATCCGGACACGCAGCGTTTCATAGTTAAAATGTGTGGTCTCTTTGAAAATTTCCGGATCTGGAATAAAATGGGTCGTCGTTCCCGTCCGGTCCGTGTCACCGATGATCTTCAGATCGGCCACCGGTTTTCCACGATGATATTCCTGATAGTAAATGTGTCCGTTGCGGTAAACTTTGACCCACATCGTTGTCGACAGGGCATTCACAACCGAGGCCCCGACGCCATGCAGCCCGCCGGAGACTTTATAACCGCCGCCGCCGAATTTTCCCCCTGCATGCAGAACGGTCATGATGACCTCAACTGCCGGTCTGCCTACTTTTTTCTGGATATCGACCGGAATCCCGCGACCATCGTCGATCACAGTAATCCCGCCGTCTTTCTCAATAAAAACCTGAATATGATGACAGAATCCCGCCAGAGCCTCATCAATCGAGTTGTCGACAACTTCCCATACAAGATGATGGAGACCCTTTTCACCGGTGGTCCCGATATACATGCCCGGCCTTTTTCTGACTGCTTCAAGACCTTCCAGCACCTGTATCTGGCTGGCGTTATAGGCTTGTTTTGCTTCCTGTTGTTCGTTCATCATATCCCACCTAACTTCATTCTTACCTGCTGCACGGCAGACACTTTCAGCCAGTCTGAAGATCATTAACGCGTTACTGTCCCCTGGTGAATATGAAAGAGTGTGGCGCGTTCGATCAATCGGTCATCCAGACCATCGATGGATGTTGTCGTGACAAATGTCTGGACTTTTTCCTTGAATGCGGCCAGTAAATGTGTTTTTCTGAGATCATCCAGTTCACTGAGTACATCATCCAGAAGGAGAAGCGGGTAGTCTCCCGTTTCCTTGTGAATCAGTTCAATTTCCGCCAGTTTGACAGATAGCGCAGCTGTCCGCTGCTGCCCCTGCGACCCGAACATTTGGACGTCATGCCCATTGACGATGAATTGCAGGTCATCACGGTGCGGACCGGCCAGCGTCATCCCTCTCTCTGTTTCTCTTGTGCGGAGCTGACTGAATGCTTTTTCATAGACTTCTGTTATTTTTGACTGATCCCCGGTATCTGATACCTCACGAACTGAAGAATGATAGTTCAGCTCCAGCTTTTCTCTGCCCTGGCTTATTTCCTCATGGATCGGACCGGCCCAGCTGTTCAGACTCGAAACGAACCGCAATCGCCGATTGACGATATCGGCGGCCAGAATAATCAATTTTTCCGTCAGAACGTCAAGAAGCGGGCCGGTTCCGGACTGTTTTCCCCAATTTTTTTTCAGAAGTGCATTACGCTGTTGCAGCACCCGCTGATAGTCACTGAGAAGATGGAGATAAACAGGAGCAATCTGACCCATTTCCATATCGATGAAACGTCTCCGCAAGGCGGGACCGCCCTTGACCAGACCGAGATCTTCAGGAGCAAACATCACTACATTGCACAGCCCGACGTAATCGCTTAAGCGCTGTTTTTCGAGGTGATTGGCCCTGGCCTTTTTTCCCTTTCCGGAGATGACCAGTTCCAGCGGTATCGTGTCGTTTCGCCTGACTACTTTACCTTTTATTTTACCATACTCTTGATTCCATTTGATTAAATCTTTGTCATGCGCTGTCCGCAGCGATTTGGCAATCGCCAGAACATAAATTGCTTCCAGCAGATTGGTTTTTCCCTGAGCGTTCTCTCCAAGAAAAACATTGACAGAATCAGAAAAATCAAGGGACAGATGACTGTAATTCCGGAAATTGGTAAGCTCAATGGATGTCAGTTTCAAACCGGAAGCCCCCTTGCTCAGCGGGTGATCACAAATTCACCCGTTCCGGCAATCTTTACCTGATCGCCCGACCGCAGTTTTTTTCCGCGTCGGGATTCCGGCTGAGCATTGACCGTGACGTCATTGTCCTGTAAATAGTGTTTTGCTTCTCCGCCCGACTGAATGGCTCCTGTCACTTTCAACAGCTGGCCGAGTGTCATGTAGTCACTTTGACTATGAAGCTTGATTTTCTTCATCGATAAAGCCTCTTTCAGTAATCAGTCATTATCATCAACAATCAGTCATTATCATCAACGAATCTGTTTCAAAAGGTCCGGATCGGAAGGATCAGCATCAGAATGTCATCTTCACCGATCGGCCGGATAATGATCGGGCGCATCGGCCCGATGAAATGAATTTCGACATTTTCCGAATCGATTTTTCCAAGTGCATCCATCATAAATTTAGCACTGAAGGAGATGCGGAGAGGTTCGCCCTCCATTTTTTCAGGATTCAGTGTTTCAAAAACACGCCCCAGTTCCAGGGACTGGGAAGATATTTCTACTGTGCCGTCTTCAGTTCTCAGTTTCACAACATTGTTTCGTTCCCCTTTCGCCAGCAGCGAAGCCCGTTCAATCGCCTTGTAAAGTTCTTTTGTCGCAAGCGTCAGTGTCGTCTTGCTCTCTGTCGGGATCAGACGGCTTGTGTCCGGATAATTTCCGTCAAGCAGCCGGGAGTAGAATTCAACATTACTGAATTTAAAAAGAACCTGATTTTCCGTCATGACGACATCGGCGGACGAATCATCCCCATCGTCGAGAATTTTGGCTAGTTCATTCAGACTGGCACCCGGTACGACCAGCGTCTTTTTTTCAGCCTGGTTTCCGCTGTCAATCGGAATCGTCCGCTGCGACAGACGGTGACTGTCGGTCGCAACACATTCCAGACGGTGGTTCTGCAGCGTCCATTTGACCCCGGTCAGTACCGGTCGGGTTTCAGAATCGGAAACAGCATAAACTGTCTGCCGGATGACGTCTTTAAGTAAATCTTTCCGGATACTGAAGACATCTTTTTCCTCAATGGACGGCAAAACAGGGTATTCATCGGGATCCAGTCCGTTCAAGGTAAATTCGGTACTTCCTGAAGTAATGGTCGTGATTAAACGGCTGTCGACTGAGAGGTGAACAGTATCTTCCGGTAATTTACGCACCAGTTCGGAAAAAATTTGTGACGGCAGAATAATGCTTCCGGCAGTTTCAATCACTGCATTTTCTTCATCTTTTTCGTCAGTGAGAATAAATGATTTAATGGATATGTCGGAATTGCTTCCAGTCAGTGTGAGTTTCTCCGGATCAGCGGTGATTTTGATTCCGGTCAGAATCGGAATCGTGGTCTTCAATGATACAGCCTTCATCACCTGACCTACCGCACCGGCAAGCTTGTCTTTTCGTACGCTGCATTTCATCGTGTATGAAATATCGCTTGCATCCTGGATATTTTGCATGGTTCTTGCCCCCGAATGATTTATTAATAATTAAGTAATTAAAAAAAACAGTCATAATAATAGGTCGCGTGAATATGTTGATAAGTCGGACGGAATACGGACGCTAAAGTTATTCACATGTGGATAACTTGTGCATGATTCCGGTCAGTTTTATCCCGGTTGTCCACAGGTCTTTGATTCATCGTTCGGAAGATCATTACGATTTTACCGGCGTTTTCAGCTGATCGATCAGGCCGTTGATCTTCTGCTGAAGATTTCGGTCCGTCGCCAGCTGCTTCGTGATTTTTTCATGTGCATGGATGACTGTCGTATGATCGCGGCCGCCGAATTCTTCACCGATCTTCGGAAGCGAATAGTCCGTCAGTTCCCTGGCCAGGTACATGGCAATCTGTCTCGGAAAAGCGATCGATTTGGTCCGCTTTTTCGCAGAAAAGTCCTCAAGTTTCAGGTGATATTCCTGGCCGACAGCGACCTGGATATCCTGAATGGTGATGGTCTTCGGTTTGGATGTGGCAATAATATCTTTCAGAGCATCCGCCGCCAGGTCCACATTTATATCTTCATTGATGAGAGAAGAATAAGCAATGACCCGGATCAGCGCACCCTCCAGTTCCCGGATGTTTGTGTCGATCTGATTGGCAATATAAATCATCACCTCATTTGGAATATCCAGCCCCTCGGCTTTTGCCTTCTTGCGAAGAATGGCGATCCGTGTTTCCAGATCCGGAGGTGTGATATCTGTGATTAGCCCCCATTCAAAACGGGAACGGAGCCGGTCTTCCAGTGTAGGAATCTCCTTAGGCGGGCGGTCGCTTGAGATGACAATCTGTTTATAATCCTCATGCAAAGCATTGAAAGTATGAAAGAATTCCTCCTGCGTCTGCTCCTTACCGGCAAGAAACTGAATATCATCAATCAGCAGAACGTCCACACTGCGGTATTTATTCCTGAATTCGACGGTTTTGTTATCCCGGATCGAGTTAATGAATTCATTTGTAAATTTCTCTGAGGAAAGATAGACCACACGGGCATTTGGATTATGCTCCATGACATAATGGCCAATTGCATGAAGGAGATGCGTCTTTCCCAGACCGACGCCTCCATAAATGAACAGAGGATTATAAGCTTTTGCCGGAGCTTCGGCCACAGCCAGCGACGCGGCATGGGCAAAACGGTTGCCGGATCCGATAACAAAGGTTTCAAACGTATTTTTGGAATTCAGCATACTATTGTTCAGATCTTCAATGCTCCTGGATTTTGCCGGATTCAGCGAATTGGTGTCCACAGGTTCGTTGGCTTCCGGGCTGATTTTTACCGGTTCACTCTTTATCTTCTTTCGGACGATCTTCTTCTCTGTCTCTCCGGATGATTTCCGGGGAATGACAAATTGCACGCTGTAATGAACCCCCGTGATCTGAAATAAAATGTCTCCAATCAACTGGGAATAATGTTCTTCCAGCCAGTCCTGAGAAAATTCATTAGGCACGTTGATAATCATCGTCTGTCCATCTATGGCGCTGGCTTCCGTTTCCTTAAGCCAGGTCTCGAAACTTGGCTTGCTGAGTTTTTTCTTAACGACGGCTAACGTCTGCTTCCAAATATCCTGAAGATTCGTCACTATTTCAGATCCTCCTAAATGATGCAAAACCGATGAGCCGGAGATGCATTTTCGTCTCCGAAACGCATAGAGATAGTAGAAACGACCTGATCCGGCAGTCTGTTTGATCCTGAAAATTTCAGTGAAATCGGGAAAATTATACAGTAACGGAAAAGACGGCTGAATCAATAAAATTTCCCCTGATTCAGCCGGTTTATCTTTTAATCCTGTGAATGAGAAAAATTTAAGTTGTCGTTCAATAACTCTTTGAAGCAATCCTTTTACCCGCCAGCTGATTAGAATCGCCCGGTGATGAATGAAAAAAGTTGTTCAATGTATTATCCACAGACGAAAATCGGGCAAATCAGCTGCAACAGCTGAGAAAAGGTTCAGTTAGGAACATACGTTCATAAATTGTGGATAACATAATAAACAAGCGGAAAAAATCTGTCCACAAGTTAATCACAGTCTGTGGATAATCGTATTCGGCCGAACAAATAAGAACGCGATTAAGTACATTGATCATATCAAAAATAGGGCGACAAGGCAATAATTCAAAAAAGTTATCCACAGTGGACAACTCATTCACAGGATGTTCATTAACAACATGCGATTATGTTAAGAACTTGTCGATAAATGGTGAAAAATAATGAACAGGCTAAAATGTTATCCACAAGTGGAGAGGATGAGTCCCATCGGCTGACATTTGACTTATAGCTGATAAATTCATATAATTAATCAGACTGGTTTTCGAAAATGAATAAACAGTGTTGCGATTTGAATCCATAAAGGATTTACCCGCAGGATTTCTTTTTCAGACAGCAGGGAGGTGTATCGATCGTGAAACGTACCTATCAACCGAATAAGCGCAGCAGAAAAAAGGTTCACGGATTTCGCGCCAGAATGGCAACAGCCAATGGACGTAAAGTACTGGCCAATCGCCGGCGCAAGGGAAGAAAAGTTCTGTCTGCGTAAAGCCACTGTGTGTAAGCAGTGGTTTTTTCACTATAACGTAAGAATTTAACCCGGGATGAATGGATCCCGTGCATCAGGCAGACAGGACAAGCAGAGTCATCGAATGTGCTGCGCGAGTTCGCTGCGGTAAGAAGGAAAGTTGCTGAAGTTGCCAAGTCGTTTAATAAATGTCCCATTATGGAGGGACAAAATGAAGAATTTAAAGAGACTGAAGAAGAACAGGGATTTTCAGGTTGTTTTCAAACAAGGGAAATCCTTTGCCAACCGTCAGTTCGTTGTGTATGTGTTGAAGCAGGAAAATCAGACCTGTTCCAGGCTCGGACTGTCTGTCAGCAAGAAAATGGGTAACGCCGTGATGCGAAACCATATAAAAAGGTATATTAAAGAGATGTTTCGCGGTCTGGCGGAAAGGCTTGAACCGGGGACGGATTTTATCGTTATCTCACGACGTCCAGTGAGAACGATGGCTTATCAGGAAATGGAGAAGAGCCTGATTCATGTCCTGAAAAAAACAGGTATGTTCCATGCACATGAGGGTGCGGACAGATGAAATATTTATTTATTTTTATCATTCGTGTCTATCAGAAATGCATTTCTCCTTTTACACCGCCGTCCTGCCGCTTTTATCCGACATGTTCCCAATATGCGGCTGAAGCGCTGGAGCGGTTCGGTGTTTTATATGGAAGCTGGCTGGCGGTAAAACGTCTGCTGAAATGTCAGCCTTTTCATTCGGGCGGGTTCGATCCTGTTCCGGAAAAAAAAGATAAATGAAACAGAATCGAACCTGGTTCGGGACTGATCAAGGAGGAAAAAGGTTGCGTAAAAAATATCTTGGCGTCGGACTGCTGGTGCTTTTTGCAGTGCTGCTGTCCGGCTGTTCAAACGTGAATGAGCCGATTAATGCAAGCAGCCCGGGATTCTGGAGTCATTACTTTGTGTTTCCTCTTTCCTGGTTTATCATCAAAATTGCCCAGATATTCTGGAACAGTTATGGCATTGCAATTATCATTACAACCATTATTGTCCGTCTCGTAATTATGCCGCTGATGGCGAAACAGGTAAAAAGTTCACAGGCGATGCAGGATCTGCAGCCGAAGATCAAAGAACTTCAGCAGAAATATAGTTCAAAGGATCAGAACACGCAGAAAAAGCTTCAGGAAGAACAGATGAAGCTTTTTCAGGAAAACAATGTCAATCCGCTGGCCGGATGCCTGCCGCTGCTGATTCAGATGCCGATCCTGTTTGCCTTCTATCAGGCGATCATGAGGACAGAAGTGATCAAGACACAGTCATTTCTATGGTTTCAGCTCGGTCATGCAGATCCGTATTTCATCTTACCGGTTATTGCCGGCCTGACTACTTTTTTACAACAAAAAATTATGATGGGCAGAATGGGCAATTCCAATCCGCAGATGCAAATGATGCTTTATGTTTTCCCGGTGATGATTGCGATTCCCGCTTTCTATTTCCCGTCTGCACTGGCACTCTACTGGGTCATCGGTAATATTTTCATGATCTTTCAGACCTATGTCATCTATGAAAAACGTGAGGCGCCGGAAAACGCCGGCAACGCGGGTGCAAAAAAGAAATAAGCCGGGCTCGCGAGCCCGAATGTTAATAATGTTCATGATGATGTCTATTCCGGCTGTTATTTTTATGGTTCTGCCAGAACCATACTGAACTGGGTCCCGGAATGATCCGGAGAACGCAAGCCTTATCGGGCTTTACTTTTCCGTGCAATGAAAAGCACGCATCTTAGGAGCGCGCTTTTTTCTTATCTGGAATCGGGGCTGTAATGCGCAGCAAGGCATACATCATAAGACTTATGCGAAAAGGGGTGATAAAATTGGATTATGAAGACACGATTGCCGCAATTTCAACGCCGGTCGGCGAGGGAGCGATCAGCATCGTACGAATGAGCGGACCGGAAGCCATTCAGGTCGGTGACCGTCTGTTCCGTGGAAAAAGACCGCTCTCCCAAGTTAAAACGCATACTATTCATTATGGGAAAATGATTGATCCGGAAAATGGGAAAGCCGTTGAAACCGTAATGGTATCGGTGATGAAAAAACCAAATTCGTATACGCGTGAAGACATTGTTGAAATCAACTGCCATGGCGGTCTGAACAGTGTCAACCGCATTCTCGGGCTGATTCTCGATCAGGATGTCCGCATGGCTGAACCCGGAGAGTTTACCAAACGTGCATTTTTGAACGGACGGATTGATCTGTCACAGGCTGAAGCAGTCATGGATCTGATCCGGGCTAAGACCGATCGAGCGATGGATGTCGCCATGAGTCAGATGGAGGGCCGGCTTTCAACACTCGTTCGGGGACTGAGAAAGCAGCTCCTGGATATTCTCGCTGCGGTGGAAGTCAATATTGACTATCCGGAATACGATGACGCGGAAGTGGTGACCGGAGAGATTCTCAGAGACCGGTCTGCCGCCGTCCGCAACCATATCGATCAGGTCCTGTCGACGGCACGGCAGGGAAAAATTCTCAGGGAAGGGCTGTCGACAGCCATTATCGGCCGACCGAATGTCGGAAAGTCATCACTCCTCAATCACCTGATTCATGAGAATAAGGCGATTGTCACCGATATTCCGGGAACCACCCGGGATATTATCGAAGATTACGTTAACATCCGTGGTGTTCCGCTGAAGCTGATCGATACAGCCGGTATCAGGGAAACAACCGATGAAGTGGAAAAAATCGGTGTTGCCCGCTCCCGCTCCGCTCTGGCGAATGCGGATTTGATCTTATTTTTGCTTAATGCTCATGAACCGCTGGCCGATGATGACCGCCGTCTTTTTCAGGCGATCGGCAACACACCGGCGATTATTCTGCTGAATAAGACAGATTTGCCGCAGAAAATTGAGATTGAGGAAGTAAACAGGCTCGCAGCACATCGGTCGGTGATTCGTCTCTCGCTAAAAAATGAGCAGGGCGTTGAAAAACTTGAAGATGCGATTAATACGCTGTTTTTTGATCGTAATTTGTCGGCGAATCATGAAGAAGCCTATGTCTCAAATGTACGTCACATTGCATTACTGAAAACGGCACGATCGGCGCTGTCCGATGCGATTACTGCTGCAGATCAGGGGTTGCCAGTCGATCTGGCACAGATCGATGTCAAAAGGGCATGGGATACACTAGGCGAGATTATCGGCGAAACCGTTTCCGACAGTCTGATCAATGAACTGTTCTCAAAGTTCTGTCTCGGAAAATAGATTGTGATTCACTGATCGAACAAGTATTATTACCTGTATCTGGGGAGGAAGAAAGATGAAAGGTTATCAGGCCGGTTCCTATGATGTGATCGTCGTTGGTGCCGGACATGCCGGTGTTGAAGCAGGCCTGGCAGCGGCAAGGATGGGCGCGAAGACCTTAATGCTGACCATCAGTCTGGAAGGCGTTGCTTTTATGCCTTGTAATCCGTCGGTAGGCGGTCCGGCAAAGGGCGTTGTTGTCCGTGAAATTGATGCATTAGGCGGCGAAATGGGCCACAATATTGATAAGACCTATATTCAGATGAGAATGCTTAATACCCGGAAGGGCCCGGCTGTCCGGGCACTCAGGGCGCAGGCTGACAAACAGCTGTACCAGCGTGCGATGAAAGAAACAATTGAAGAAACAGAGAATCTGACATTGAGGCAGGGTATGGTGGAACGCCTGATTGTTGAAGACGGAATATGCCGTGGGGTGGTTGTTGCTACCGGTGCGGAATACCGGGCTAAATCCGTCGTCCTGACAACCGGTGTTTATTTGAAGGGAAAAATCATCATTGGTGAACTGGAATATGAGAGCGGTCCAAATAATATGCAGGCTTCGGTGCATCTCTCAGAAAATCTTCATCAGCTCGGTTTCGATATGGTAAGATTTAAAACCGGAACACCGCCGCGCGTGAACGGACGGACAGTGGACTATTCCAAAACGGAAATTCAGCCGGGCGACGATGCACCTTTGTCTTTTTCCTATGATACGACAACCTTTGTGAAGGATCAGATTCCATGCTGGCTGACTTATACAAGTCCGGAGACCCATCAGATCATTCGGGATAATCTCGGTCGTTCGCCGATTTATTCGGGAGCCATTGTTGGAACGGGTCCAAGATATTGCCCGTCCATCGAGACCAAGGTTGTGCGTTTCAGTGACAAAAGCCGCCATCAGCTGTTTCTTGAACCTGAAGGTAAGGAAACAAGAGAAGTTTATGTGGACGGCCTGTCGACAAGCATGCCTGAAGAAATCCAGAGAAAGATGCTGGAAACGATTCCCGGTCTTGAAAAAGCAGAAATGATGCGGCCGGGGTACGCCATTGAATACGATGCCCTGGTTCCGACGCAGCTCTGGCCGTCGCTTGAGACAAAGAAGATTTCCGGTCTCTTTACTGCCGGACAGATCAACGGGACTTCCGGTTATGAAGAAGCCGCAGGTCAGGGACTCATGGGCGGCATTAATGCGGCCAGAAAAGCATTGGGCAAGGATCCGGTCATTCTCGACAGAGCCCAGGCTTATATCGGCGTGCTGATTGATGATCTGGTGACGAAGGGAACAAAGGAACCTTATCGACTGCTGACATCGCGAGCCGAGTACCGGCTGCTTCTGCGGCATGACAATGCGGACCTGCGCCTGACGGAACTGGGTCATCAGATTGGTCTGATTCCTGAAAAACGGTATCAAAGATTTTTGATAAAAAAGGAACAAATCAGGCAAGAGCGGGAACGTTTTACCCGTATCTCTATCCGGCCGACAGAGCATACGGATAAACTGCTCAAAGAGAAAGGCGCTGCGCCGATCAGCGAACCGGTTCGGGCTGAACACCTGTTAAAGCGACCGGAACTGGGCTATGATGATGTAGCCGGGCTGATGCCTGAACCTGGCTGGAAAGTTCCGGCCGATGTCAGGGAACAGGTAGAGATTCAAATCAAATATGAAGGATATATCAGCAAGCAGCTCCAACAGGTTGAAAAGATGAAACGGATGGAAAAGAAAAAAATACCCAAAGACCTGGATTACAGTGTCATCGACGGCATTGCTACGGAAGCTCGTCAGAAGCTGGATAAGGTACAACCGATCTCTGTAGGTCAGGCCTCCAGAGTTTCCGGAGTCAATCCAAGTGATATCGCCATTCTGCTTGTCTATCTGGAACAGGGGAGACTGGCCAGAAAAACAGGCTGAGAGAGCCGGGAAGAATCATGGAACTTTTGAAAAAGCTGTTGTCAGTAAGAAACATTGTGCTTTCTGAGCAACAGAATAGACAATTTAATCGTTACTATGAAGAATTAATCGAATGGAACAAGAGAATTAATCTTACCGGAATTACAGATGAAAATGAAGTTGCGGTCAAGCATTTCTACGATTCGCTTACAGCCTCGTTTGATTTACCGTTTGCAGGGCCGCTGAGAGTCTGTGATGTTGGCTCAGGTGCCGGATTTCCCGGAATACCGTTAAAAATACTTTTTCCGGATCTGAAACTGACCATTGTTGATTCACTGGAGAAACGGTTAAAATTTCTTGATCATCTGACCGATGCACTGGACCTGCAGCAAGTGAGTCTTGAGCATGAGCGTGCGGAGACGTTCGGCCATCGTAAAGACGCAAGGGAACAATTCGATCTGGTGCTGGCCAGAGCGGTTGCTCCTCTTTCGGTACTCTCTGAATATTGTCTGCCTCTTGTACGTATCGGAGGATTTCTGGTGGCAATGAAAGGCCTGAATGCGGCACAGGAAACAGCCGATGCCGGACAGGCTATCGAAAAACTTGGGGGTATGGTCGACCGGACAATGAATCTTGAGTTGCCGTATCATATGGGGTCGCGTACAATCATTATCATCAAAAAGATGCGGCCGACGCCGGCACGATATCCAAGAAAGCCGGGAATCCCGGCACGGAAACCGCTGTAAGGAATGTGTTCGGATCCAGATCTTATTCGCCTCAGTGTTTCACGTGAAACATTTAAAGGAAATTGCCGGCACCACAGAGAATTAAGCTAAAGACCAGGCAAGTCAGATTAGGGTGGTGAGCATTTTTTATGAAGCATTCTCTGTCAAATTTGTTTGCTCAAAAAAATGAACAGACTGCGAAGCCTGACCGCAAACACCAGCAAGGGGATCAAGTACAGGAAGTGCCGATTTCTCAAATTATCCCCAATCAATACCAGCCAAGATCTGTTTTCGACGAGGGTAAATTGCATGAGCTGGCTGTGACAATCAAGGAGCATGGCGTCATTCAGCCGGTTGTTCTGCGACCGTTTGATGGAAAATATGAAATTATTGCCGGAGAACGGCGGTGGAGAGCCTGCATTTATCTGGGATGGGAAAAAATCCCGGCGATCATCAGAAATCTCGATGACGATCAGACAGCATCGATTGCGTTGATTGAAAATCTCCAGAGAGAAGAACTGACTCCGATCGAAGAAGCAATGGCCTACTCCAGATTGATTGATATCCACGGACTGACTCAGGAGGGATTGGCGCAGAAGCTGGGAAGAGGGCAGTCTACTATTGCCAACAAGCTTCGTCTGCTGAAGCTTCCGCCGGTAGTTCAGAGCGCTATTCTCGAGAAAAAAATTACTGAACGTCATGCCCGCGCTCTGATCATCCTGAAAGATGCACAAAAACAGGAGAAACTGCTCAAGGAAATCATTGACAAGCAGCTCAATGTAAAACAAACAGAGAAAAGAATCCAGCGGATGCTTAATAGTGATGCATCTCTCGAAAAGAAAAATAAATCTCGGCGTATGTCCCTGAGCCGGGACAGCCGGATTGCTGTCAATACAATCAGACAGTCCGTCAGCATGGTTACTGATTCAGGCTTGAAAATCGATGCAAGTGAGGAAGATCTGGAAGATTATTACCAGATCACAATACGAATACCAAAGAAGTAAGATGAATGAAAAAAGAATGAAGCACGCCAGTCACAACCAGTGGATCGTATTCATTAATATACTTCGCCTGTTAACGGTTATTTGTCCCTGCTGAAACGTGTACAGGGAACGGATGCCGTTTTATTTTTGATTTATTTTAAGCAGTACCTGTGTTTTGCCGCTTAATGAATCAGGATCAAGACGAAACTTGCTGAAGATCTGCAGATTATCCGGCAGAATGATGAAACGGCGGATATCGGAGTTCCATTACCGGCAGAATTGGGAATGCGGGCAAGAAACAAATTGCACAAAGTATTTTTTAATCAAGTTAAATACCACAGATGTCTCACCGTAGAACTATTTCATGATAAAATGGAGAAGAGCAAGTGAAGCTTGAGAGTGGGTGGAAAAGTGAGTAAGATATTGGCGATAGCCAACCAGAAGGGCGGTGTAGGCAAGACAACAACGGCCGTAAATCTCAGTGCATGCATGGCTGATCTTGGATGCAAGGTACTTCTGGTAGATATCGATCCGCAGGGGAATGCAACAAGTGGCGCCGGAGTAGATAAGGGCGAAGTCGATGAGTGTGTCTACGATGTTCTTGTTGAAGATGCGGAGGTACGTCAGGTTGTTCAGAAATCGGCTATTGAAAATCTTGATGTTCTTCCTTCTGCGATTCAGCTGGCAGGTGCCGAGATTGAACTGGTACCGGCCATCTCCCGTGAAGAGAGATTAAAACGGGCACTGGAAAAAGTTAAGGATACATATGATTATATAATAATTGATTGTCCTCCTTCACTGGGCCTGCTGACGATTAATGCGCTGACTGCCGCCGATGCGGTGATCATTCCTGTCCAATGTGAGTACTATGCACTGGAGGGACTGAGCCAGCTGCTGAATACGGTTCGACTTGTGCAGAAACATCTGAATCACCATCTTGCGATTGAAGGGGTTCTTCTGACCATGCTCGATGCCCGGACGAATCTTGGATTACAAGTCATTCAGGAAGTAAAAAAGTACTTCCAGGATCATGTTTTTCAAACGATTATTCCAAGAAATGTACGTCTGAGTGAAGCGCCAAGCCATGGACAACCAATCATCATCTATGATTCAAGATCGAAAGGTGCCGAAGTTTACCTTGATTTTGCTAAGGAAGTGATGACTAATGACTAAGGCCCTCGGAAAAGGGCTCGATGCTTTTTTTCCTTCCGGTTTTTCTGATGATCTCGAAAATGCATCAGAAAGTCTCAAGCTCAGTGAGCTCAGGCCGAATCCCTATCAGCCAAGAAAGGATTTCAATGAGCAGGGACTGGAAGAGTTGGCACAATCCATCAGACAGCACGGGATCATTCAGCCGCTTATTGTTCGAAAAAGTATCAAAGGGTACGATATTGTTGCAGGAGAACGACGGTTTCTTGCGGCTAAAATGGCCGGTCTGAACAGCGTGCCGGTGATTATCAAAGAACTTACCGACAAAGAAATGATGCAGATCGCGCTGATCGAGAATTTGCAACGTGAGAATCTGAATCCGATCGAAGAAGCAACGGCTTATCAAAAGCTGATGCATGGTCTCCAGCTGACACAGGATGAACTGTCTAAAAAGCTTGGAAAGAGCCGGCCTCATGTAGCTAATTATCTCCGACTGCTTCAGCTCAATCCGCCTGTACGGAAACTTCTCGAAGAGGGCAAGCTGTCGATGGGACATGGCCGGGCTCTCGTCGGATTGAAGGACAAGAAACAGCTCACCGCAGTTGTCGATAAGGTTCTTAAAGAACAGATGAATGTCCATCAGCTCGAAGCTTTGATCCAGTCTCTGAACCACCATGTTCCACGTGAAACATCAAAGAAAAAATCCTGGAAGATGCCTCCTGAACTGAAAGAGAAAGTTGATGTTCTTAAGGAAATGCTGGGCACATCGGTGAAAATAAAACCAGGCAAGAATCAATCGAAGGGCAAGATAGAAATGGATTACTATTCGATGGATGACTTGTATCGTCTGCTCCAGCTACTGGATAAAGAATCCTGATTACGCAGCAGACAAATGTTTTCACAGTCCCCCGGGCAGAAATCGTGAGAGGATGCCCGGGCGCTTGTGTGTCAGCAGCGCTTTTTGAAGACCGAGACCGATCACGTCCGCAATCCGGATCACAAGGTTCAGTCTGGTGCTCTGCAAGACCGAATATTCCATAAAGCCGCTGACATTAACCAGACCGGTTATATTCATCTGACCGACAGCTTCAAGACGCTTATTGACACCTGCACCGGGAAGTAACGGACCACCGGCAACGCAAATATTACCGATATTCTTCTGCCTGCCGAGACACGCATCTACAGCAATGGTGAAACGGCCGGGATGAAGGGTGCGGATCTCCATCAGCGTATCCGTCAGATTCACTGCGTGAACCGGATGTTCCAGAGTGCCGTAAACGACAATATCGGGGATTTGCAGCTCTTCAATCCGGGTCCCGACAAGAGGACCGAGTGCATCACCGGTTGACCGGTCTGTCCCGATACAGACGATCAGGATCGGATCATCGGTGTCCGGGGCACCGGGAAGATAACGCCGAATCTGAGCAGCAACAGCGTCTGAAGCATTAGGATCAAGATAATGGACCGGGTCACTGAGTTTGCAGGCAGATGATCGCTCTACTTTTAGATTCATAGTTTCCGCTCCTTTGTCAGGTAGAAGCAGTATATGCTATTTTGAAGATTTCTATACATGACGCTGAACCGTGGAGCAGTCGGATAAAAAGCAATGATAAAAGCTGTCCATTTCCTATAAAATGGGATATACTAAGTCTCAGAAATAATGAAGTGAACAGATGAAGAGCAATGAAGGAAAAGAGTATCCGATGCCAGTTGCCGTACAGCGAACCGGGACAAGTGAAAGCCCGGGCAGCAGCTCCCGGAGAAGGCGTTCCTGAGCTCAGTTTCCAGAGTGGGCACAGTCCGGTGATTGTGTCAATTAGGGTGGAACCGCGCGGGCAGTCAAAGCTCTCGTCCCTAGGTCAGCATGACCTTTGGGACGGGGGCTTATTTATGTGACCGGCGGATAACCAGACGGAGACGGATATCATGATGAAAAAGGAGCAAAATGATGGCTAAAACAATGGAACAAATCGTTAATCTCGCAAAGCAGCGGGGATTCATTTTTCCGGGATCGGAAATCTACGGAGGTCTCGCCAATACATGGGATTACGGACCGCTCGGTGTGGAATTGAAGAATAATGTGAAAAAAGCATGGTGGAAGAAATATGTTCAGGAGTCACCCTATAACGTCGGCCTTGATGCCGCTATTCTGATGAATCCGAAAACCTGGGAAGCTTCCGGCCATGTTGCAAACTTTAATGATCCGATGATTGACTGTAAAAAGTGTAAGTCACGTTTTCGTGCAGATAAACTGATTGCTGCGAATATACCGGAAGATCAGCTTCCCGGCCCGATCGACGGTCTTGACTTTAAGACGATGGCAGAATTGATTGAATCACACCTGATTAAATGCCCCGAATGCGGTGAACATGATTTTACACCGATCCGTCAATTTAATCTGATGTTCAAGACATATCAGGGTGTTACAGAAACGGCCAAAGATGAGATCTATCTTCGCCCGGAAACGGCACAGGGTATTTTTGTGAATTTCAAAAATGTGCAGCGGACGATGCGTAAGAAGATCCCGTTCGGTATTGGACAGATCGGCAAATCGTTTCGTAATGAAATTACGCCGGGCAATTTCACCTTCAGAACACGGGAATTTGAACAGCTGGAACTGGAATTTTTCTGTAAACCGGGTGACGAAGATCATTGGTTCGATTATTGGCGGACTTTCGGCTATGAATGGCTGAAATCGCTGAATGTTCAGCCGGAGAATCTCAGACTTCGTGATCATGAAAAAGCGGAATTGCCGCATTACAGTAAGGCAACCACAGATGTTGAATATCTGTTCCCGTTTGGCTGGGGCGAATTATCAAGCCTTTCCTCACGTACCGATTATGATCTGAAACGTCATATGGAAGTATCCGGTCAGGACCTGCAGTATATTGATCAGAATTCAAATGAACGGTATATCCCTTATGTAGTCGAGCCGTCGCTTGGCGCCGATCGTGTGACGCTTGCCTTTCTTGCCGACGCCTACGAAGAGCAGCAAATCGATGAAAAGGATTCACGGACGGTTCTGCATTTTCATCCGGCACTTGCTCCGTACAAGGCTTGTGTGCTGCCGCTGTCCAAGAAGCTGGGTGATGAAGCAAAGAAAATTTATAGTCAACTGGCCGCAGAAATGATGGTTGATTACGATGAGACCGGATCCATCGGCAAAAGATATCGCAGACAGGATGAAATCGGAACACCGTTCTGTATCACGTATGATTTTGATTCCAGAGATGACGGTAAGGCTACGGTCAGAGATCGCGATACAATGGATCAGGTCAGACTGCCGATCGATCAGCTTGCTGCATTTCTTAAAGAAAAAATCACTTTCTGATCATTCGCTTCAGTCGTAAAACAAACATGATCCAGGAGAACTTTTCATAAGGAGGAGACGGGATGTTATGGCCAGGCCTCATATAGAATTTGATCTGAATGATGTCGTTGAAATGAAAAAGCCGCATCCGTGCGGAACCAATCAATGGAAAGTGATTCGAATGGGTGCAGATATCCGGATAAAATGTCTTGGATGCGGCCATAGTGTCATGCTGTCAAGAAGTGAATTCCAGAAGAAAATCAAGAGAGTGCTGGAATCAGGAACAAAAGAAGAACAAGATCAGAATAATGGATGACACGGATTAGGACGCAAAGTCCGGGGAGTTGAGAAAAATGAGTTTAACCACAGGTATTATCGGGTTGCCTAATGTTGGAAAATCGACATTGTTTAACGCAATCACTCAGGCGGGAGCAGAAATGGCTAATTATCCTTTCTGCACCATCGAACCAAATGTCGGCATCGTGAGTGTGCCTGATCAGCGGCTTGATCGTCTGACGGACATGTATCATCCGAAGCGGACGGTTCCGACGACGTTTGAATTCACCGACATCGCCGGTCTGGTTAAGGGTGCGAGTAAAGGTGAGGGACTTGGCAACCAGTTTCTTGCCAACATCAGGGAAGTCGACGCCATTTCACATGTTGTCCGCTGCTTCGATGATAAGAATATCACCCATGTTTCAGGAAAAATCGATCCGGTTGAGGATATCGAAACGATTAATCTGGAACTGATTCTTGCCGACCTTGAACAAGTGAACAAAAGGATTGACCGGATTGAGAAAATGGCCAGGCAAAAAGACAAGCAATCGATCGTTGAATACAGCGCATTATCAAAATTGAAAGAAGCCTTTGATCAGGGAAAGCCGGCACGGCACGTCGCTCTGACGAAAGAAGAGGAGGCGGCGATCAAGCCGTTTAATTTTCTGTCTAAGAAGCCTGTCCTTTATGTGGCCAATGTATCCGAAGATGACATTGCGGCACCGGAGCAAAATGATTATGTTCAGGCTGTTGAAAAATTTGCTGAAAAAGACGGTGCGGAAGTCGTAGCGATCTCTGCACGGATCGAATCGGAAATTGCCGAGCTGGAAGCTGAAGAAAAAAAGGCATTCCTGAAAGATCTGGGACTTAAGTCTTCAGGGCTGGACCGGCTTGTTGCCAAAGCCTATCAATTGCTCGGCCTGGCTACCTATTTTACAGCCGGTGAAAAAGAGGTCCGTGCCTGGACATTTAAACAAGGAACAAAAGCGCCTCAGGCCGCGGGCATCATTCATTCTGATTTCGAACGTGGATTTATCCGTGCCGAAATCATTTCCTATCAGGACCTGGTTGCCGACGGGTCGGAAATTGCTGCCAGAGAAAAGGGCCATCTCAGACTTGAAGGTAAGGATTATATTATGCAGGACGGGGATATTGTGAATTTCAGATTCAATGTCTGATTCGTAAGGATTACAGGTGTATTGAACCGTTCTTCTCTGATTCATTTGTAAATATTGAGTTGTTGTGCTATAATTTTAATCTATGAGTGAGAAGACTTGCTCTCTGCTCCAATCAGGAGCCGCTTAGTCCAAGGGGAGGTGAACGATCGTGCGTAAGTATGAAATCATGTACATTCTTCGTCCGGATCTGGAAGAAGATCAGGTAAAAGCTGTTAAAGAAAAGCTGGCTTCCATCCTGACGGAAAACGGTGCTGAAATCAACGATCAGAAGGAAATGGGCAAAAGAAGACTGGCCTATGAGATCAATGATTACAATACCGGCGTTTATGAAGTGCTGTATGTCACAGCAGACAGTGCCGCTGTGAATGAATTTGACCGCCTTGTGAAAATCGACAATGATGTCATCCGTTTTATGACGATTAAGGATGAACGCAAGCCGGAAGAAGTAAAATAATTTCAAAAAACAGGGGGGATTCTTTTGATTAATCGCGTCGTACTCGTCGGACGATTAACAAAAAATCCGGAGCTTCGCTATACACCGAATGGTGTGGCTGTAACCAGTTTCACCATTGCGGTGAATCGCCCGTTCTCGAATCAGCAGGGTGAACGTGAAGCGGATTTCATTCCTGTTGTCGTCTGGCGCAGGCAGGCCGAAAATGCTGCCAATTTCCTGACTAAAGGGAGTCTGGCCGGTGTGGACGGAAGGATTCAGACGCGGAATTATGAGAACAACGAAGGAAGACGGGTTTATGTCACCGAAGTGATTGCCGACAGTGTGCAGTTCCTTGAACCCAAGGGAACGCGTCATGCAGAAGGGAATAATTTCAGTAATCATGCGCCTGTACCTCCGGAGCCAAATCATAATCGCGCGCCTCAGTCCGGTGGAAACGTTCAGGGCAACAATGCGAACGGAAACAGTAACGAAAAAGCCCCTTCTTTTGAAGATCCATTTGCAAATGACAGCAAGCCGATTGATATTTCAGATGATGACCTGCCATTTTGATTAATGGCAGTGCCAGTGAGGAAGGAGAGGTGAAATAAATATGGCAATACGCCGGTCGCGCGGCAAACGTCGCAAGGTATGCTATTTTACCGTCAATCACATTACTTATATCGACTATAAGGATGTTGACTTACTGAGACGGTTCATTTCTGAGCGTGGAAAGATTCTGCCTCGTCGTGTTACAGGAACGAGTGCAAAATATCAGCGCCAGCTGACACGGGCGATCAAACGTGCCCGTCAGATGGCTTTGCTTCCGTATACACAGGATTGACCATTAATTTTATCTGCAACAAAGAGGCTGCAACAGTGCTGGTCACTGATGCGCCTCTTTTTTTAATCAGCAGCGGAAGCGTATAGAAAATTGTCTGGAAGAGGCAAAAAAATGAGTCCGGAAACTTTGAAAAACAATCATTCGCTTTACCATGAAACAAGACTGATCATCATCGCATTGGTGCTGATTGCTATTTATCTGCTGCCGATGTTTCTGCTCGGACAGAATGCACATATGCGGATCCAGGATAATCTGGATTCTAACGTGGCCTGGTACAGGGTTCTGGCCCGTAGTGGCGAATTGTTCGGTTCTGTCCACACAACGATCCCGCAGATCATTAACGGAGAATTAAGCCGTAATGCATTCGGCTCTCAGTTCAGTCTGATTGTTCTTCTCCATACGGTTTTACCTCCGATACTTGCCTATTCGGTGAGTCAGCTGATCTCCAGATTGTTCGCATTTATCGGGATGTACCTGTTACTGAGAGATCATGTTGTCCCGGAGAACCAGGATGGTCTGATCCGCGTTTTTGTTGCTCTGGCGTTTGCGCTGACGCCGTTCTGGCCTTCCGGCATGCTCAGCACTTTGGGCATGCCGCTTGCTCTCTGGGCGTTTCTGAATATCCGGAAGCGCCAGGATTCATGGAGAGATTGGACCGCTCTGATTCTGTTGCCTTTTTACTCGAGTTTTGAACTGGGCTTTTTCTTTTTCCTCTCAGGCATTGCCGTGTTCTGGGGTGTCGGTTGTATAGTCAGGAAAAAGATCGACGTGAAGTTTCTGGCAGCCATAATGACCATGACCGTCATGTACTTACTTGTTGAATACAGACTTGTCGCCTCATTGTTTCTGAATCCATCGCCGACGAACCGGAATGAATTCATTGAATCGAACCTGAATGGCGTTCAGGTGATGCGTTCAGCTTTTAATAATGCGCTCATTGGGCATAATCAGGTCTGGACCATCCAGCAATACATCATTCTGCCGGTGACCCTGGTTGTGCTGTGGCTCATTTTCCGGTCATTCAAGTCTCACAGACATCTCAGTAAGCCGCAGTTGTGGTTTGTCTTGCTGCTCGGGCTCAATCTTCTCATATCTTTATGGTATGCCTTCTGGTTCTATAAAGGATGGGTGCCGCTTAAGGAGAAAATCTCCATACTGACAACTTTTAATTTTTCAAGATATCATTACTTACATCCTATGCTCATCTATCTGATGTTTGCGCTGGGCCTGGTGATCTGCCGGCAGAAAGGGGCACGATGGAGAAGAGTGGCAGAGACGGCACTTATCCTTCAGGTTATGGTTCTGTTTTTGTATAACCCTGAGATCGAGTATCATCAGCAGCCGTCTTTCAAACAGTTCTATGCCGAGAAGCAATTTAATGAAATTGCCGAATATATCGGAAAACCCAAATCAGAATACCGTGTGGCCAGCATTGGCCTCCATCCGGCAATTGCTCAATTCAACGGGTTTTACACGCTGGACACGTATAATAACTTCTACCCGCTCAGTTACAAGCATGAATTCCGGAAGATCATCGCTCCCGAACTGAGAAAAAACAACTCTGTCAGAAACTATTTCGATAAATGGGGCGGACGGTGTTACCTGTTCACAGCCGAACTGGGGAAAAAATATGACTTCCGAAAAAATTCAGGAATGAGACTCTATCATCTGCAATTAAATATTAACCAGTTTAAAAGGATGGGCGGCGACTATATACTGTCCTCGGTTCCTGTTGTTTCACCAGAACACGATCATCTTCGTTTCCTGAAAGCATTCAGCAGTCGTGAATCAGCCTGGACGATCTATCTCTATCAGGCAGGCTAAAAAAGCGCGTTCCCATAGTCGGGAACGCGCTTGCCATGTTCATCCAGTCGCACCAGAGCCATTCAATAATAAGGCGCCATCATCAGATAGACGATCACTCCGGTAATGCTGACATACAGCCAGATCGGCATTGTCCAGCGAACAATCCGTTTATGTTTTCTGATCTGCATCGTCCAGCCCCAGACCAGAGCGAACGGAGCAAGGAAAACAACACTGGCTGCCAGCGTGCTGTGCGTGATCAGAACGAAGAAGTAAATCGGACGGATGATCCCTGTCCCGCCGTAGTGAGGCGCCGGTGCCAGATAATGAAAGGTAAGATAGGACAATAAGAACAGTGCTGTTGAGGTGAACGCCGCGAGTATAAATCCGCGATGCAGATTGATCTTTTTCTCTTTAATGGCGATCAGAGCACAGACAAGAAAAATAAATGTAAAACTGTTGAATATGGCATTTAACTTCGGGAGAATGTAGACATTCCGGCTGATCCTTCCGTTATAACCAATAAATGGAGCAAAAAAAAGCAGCAGAATAACGATATTCGCCAGGATGGCTGCAGTAATAATCAACACAGCATAATTTTTATTGCTCTTGGGCACCGGATCCTGACTGCCCGGTAGTTTATCGGATTGATTCATCGGAAAATATCCTTTCAATCGTAGATTTCTGAATTCATCACACTTCTATGATAAGTGCGGCCGGCTGACGCCGCAAGTATTTCAGCAGCGCATCAGTTTTTTGTCAGGTCATGCAGCAGACGCAGTGTAATTGTTTCAATACTTGTCTGTGACAAGGACTCCTCCTCAATCATCTCTCTGAGAATAACCGTAAGGAAATAGTGAACCGAAGCCAGCTCCCGAAACTTGATAATCGATTCAAGTGCTTCCTTATAAATCTGGAGGAACAACGGTTCAGGGTTTCCTTTCTCAATCTCGCCGTATGCTTCGTAGAGCAAATCAATTTTATCCGCAACAGCAAGAATTTTCCCCTCAATCGAATCATCCTTGCCTTCTTTTAACCGTTCTTCGTAGCACTGACGGAATTCCGGAGGAAACTGATTGTCCAGAAACTCTTTAGTCATCGAGCCTTCAACCTGAGATAACAGTTCCCGAAGTTTGGGGAGTGCATATTTTACAGGCGTTTTGATATCGCCGGTAAAAAGTTCGGAATAATCGTGATTGATCGCCCGTTCATAAACCTTTTTCCAGTTGACGGATTGGCCGTCGCGTTCTTCAATGGTTGCCAGAAACTGAGCAATGGTTGCGACTTTAAAAGAATGGCTCGCGACGGAATGCTCCTGGTACTTAAAGACACCGGGGCAGCGGTAGATACCTTCAAGATCGGATAAACTCTGAAAATACTTGTGAATGCCCACCCTTCTTACCTCCTTGTTCATGAACTCAATGTCGGTGATGCAGCAGGTTTTTAAAAGAGCCAGAGGGAAAGGGGGAAAAGATTAATCATTTCCGTTCAGTCCGGCATGCTGCCGAATCTGATCATTTTTCCGGCTGATCTCTTCAGCAAGATTTTCAAGATTGAGCAACGGTATTTCCCGACCGTCAATAATCACTTTTTCTGTGAAGTACGGGGATGTTTCTCCATACTCAGAAACCTGATCACAATGAATAGAACGGGTATCGCCGACAGCATCGGCTTCAAGAGCGAAATGGCCCGAAGCCGATGAACAGAGCACAGCTTTTGCGTCCTTCCGGCTGAATGCAGCATCGGCTTCCGGATGTAAAAGAGCCGACAGAAGAAGCAGTGGAAAGATCGTTCTCCTGACAGAAATCAATCCGAGGAAACCCGGGCAGGTCAGCGGTACCGGAGACGCTTCTACCGGCTCGATAATTTCACTGATTTCGCGGATCGGGACGCCGATTGCAAGTGAACCGGCGTACAGGATCAGTAATTCTGAATCTTCTTCCTTAGTTGGCATAAGAGTCACCCCGATCGCTCAGATTTAGGATACATGCAGCGGCGGACAAAGACAGGTCCATTAATATATCGGATGCAAACGGATTTTCAGTTACTTTTTCAGATTGGGTACCGAGTCCGGTTCGACGATCTTCCGGCCTGCATACCACGGATTAATGTGAATCAGCACTTCCTCCACATCCGGAAACTGTTTCATCATCCGCCCGCGTATGGCTTCGGTAATGTCGTCACCCTCCTGAATACTCAGCGAGGCCGGCAGACGTATCTGCGCATCGATCAGAATTGAATTGCCATGTTCACGTGCCCGGAGGATATCAATGGATTTGACTTGCGGGAAGGATAGAAAAACTTGTTTGTATTCTTCCTGTCGCGTTTCGTCAACACTGCTTTCCATCAGCACATTTGTTGACTGGATCATCATCTTAATGGCAATTCTCAGGACAAGCAGGGAGACGACGATGCCGGCAACCGGATCGCTCAGGTGTGCATAAGGAATATTCAGCAATCTTCCGGCCCAGCCGATGCTCAGGCCGACGGCAGCAGCGAACGAAGCAAAAATGTCGGCCAGGTGATCGGATGCCGTTGCTGCCAGACTCTTGCTGTGATAGCTCACTGCGGCATGATGCGTGTAAAGATATAAAATCCATTTCCAGCCCGTGGAAACAAGAGCAGCGGAGAGGGCCCAGATGCTTACTTCCGACACAGGGCCGAACAGGGACTTTACCGCTGTGTAAATCAGAAACGCGGCCGCTGCAATCAGCAGGACGCCGATAAATGCAGTGGAAACATCCTCTGCTTTCCCGTGGCCGTACGGATGATCCATGTCGGCCGGATGGTTGGACAGTTTCATTGAGCCAATGGCCGCGATCGATGCGATCACATCCCCACCGTTGTGCACGCCGTCGGCAATGAGCGCCGTGCTGTGAAAAAGCATGCCGCAGGCGATTTTGATCAGGGTCAGTAAAAAGTTGCTGATCAGGCTGACCCAGGCGACGAATAAGGCTTTCGGACTTTCATAAGCCATATTGGTTCACACTCCTCAAAATGTTAGCCTCAGGCAAGTTCATCATTAGAAAAGACAACCCGTAATTGGATTGTCTCAAATAGTAAGCATCATGGTTTATTTTAAAAACATGTGACATAATGGCACCAACTCTTAAAGAAAACTCAGCGATACCATGCCTGGTCAAAAAGGTTTGTTGTTTTCTTTGTTTTTCGAAAATGAACTTGCTGAAATTAAAAACGGTTACAAATTAAACGCATAAATCAACTCTGCCTAATTATAGGTCTATTGTACCTGCTTTACAAGGAATATGCATGTGAGAAGGGCATGCTGTTCCTGTATGGAAAAATTATATTATAATTGAAATTATGGGTTTCATGTGAAACAAAATTGAACTGGCTGCCCTTGCGGCTTGATTCCATACTTTTTAAGGAGTGTCGTAATGAAGAACAGAAAAATGATGACCGGCATAATCGGATCATTCGTTGTGCTGCTGGCGCTGGCCGCCATTTATTTGTACATACCTCTGCTTTCTCTCCTGACGATCTGGTTCATCCCGATCCCGCTGATGTATCTTGTCGCGAAGCACGGCTGGCGATACGGGACGGCGGCACTGATTGTCAGTGCGGCCTTTCTGCTGGTATTAAGGCCGAGCCTGTCGGTACTGACACCGGTTGCGTTCCTGATTACCGGCTATGCAGGCGGCTGGATGCTGCTAATGAAAAAGTCGGCATTTGTTATTCTTCTGGCCACAACCTTGTCTAATATCGCTCAGTTGATTCTGGCACTTGCCGGGTCTGTACTTCTTTTTCACTACAATCCGGTCGCCGAACTCAAGACACAGGTTGGCGAGACACTGGGATTAATGCTCCGTCAGTCGGGTCCGCTGCTGAACCAGACGCAGGGAGGCGGCATGCTTTCCCAGTATCAGACGTATCTGGACTATATCGGCAACCTGGCACCGTCGATTCTTGTCGTCGTCGGATTGATCTACGCACTTATCGTCGAATGGATCGGACTCCCGATATTGCGAAAACTAGGTGTCGATGCACCAAAATGGGTTCCCTTCCGCAACTGGAAAGTGCCGAAGAGTGTGATCTGGTTCTTTCTTATTGCTCTTCTGCTGGGCCAGACAGGCCTTCTGACGGATGGCAGTCCGCTGATGGTCGTCACCATCAATATCACCTTTATCATGGAGATGCTGCTGGCCGTACAGGGAATGAGCTTTATCTTCTTTGTCTTTCACCATTGGCGTCTTCCACTGATTATCCCGGTACTGATTGCTGTTCTGACGGTCGCACTCAGCTTTTTGCTGCTGCAGGCGGTCACAATATTAGGTATAATTGATCTTGGTTTTGATTTACGCAGACGGATGCTGAAAAGGAAATAATTCCAGTTGCGGAGGTATTCTCCGCTTCTGACTGACGCTGCTTGCAGGAGCTGAAAAAATGGCGAATCAATTTAAACATCGCTGGCGCAGTGATTTAATGATCGGACTGGGTCTGCTGTACCTCCTGTTTCTTGTTTTTACTGCATTCCTGAACTGGCTGCTTGCACTGGCCGGTCTCGTTTTGCTGGCTCTTTCCGTGACGTGGTTTATATTTAATGAGACACAGTTTGATAAGGAGCTGACGGAATATGTAGCCGGTCTCTCCTACCGCCTGAAAAAAGTAGGCGATGAGGCGCTGCTGCAAATGCCGATCGGCATCATGCTCTATAACGAAGCCGGCCGGGTCGAGTGGTGCAATGCGGCCTTCAACCGGATCGCCGGTGAAGCGGAAACGCAGATCGGTCATCCTCTGAAAGAGATTTCAGAGGATTTTGAGAAATTGATTCAGTCGGATAATGACTCGATGATCATGACGATTAACAACCGTCAGTACCGCGTCCGGCAGAAACAGGAAAGCCGGCTGTTTTATTTTACGGACATTACCGATGTGCTGAAGATTAAAAAGAGTTTCTATAATGAACAGCCCGTACTTGCCCTGATTTTTCTGGATAACTATGATGAGGTGGCTCAGGGACTTGAGGATCAGGTCCGGAGTACATTAAATAATGAAACAACCGCTGTAATCAAAGCGTGGGCGTCACGCCATGGCATGTATCTACGACGAACCGCTTCGGACCGGTTCCTGGCCGTGCTTAACGAGAAATTGCTCGATGCACTGGAGAAGGAGCGGTTTTCCATACTGGATAAGGTGCGGGAAATTGTCGTGCCCTACAGTCATATCCCGCTGACGCTGAGTATTGGGGTCGGCGCCGGCACAGAAATGCTCAACGAACTGGGCAGCTATGCGCAGTCGGCGCTGGATCTGGGGCTCGGACGCGGCGGTGATCAGGCGGTCATCAAACGTCCGGATGGTGCGGTTAAATTTTTCGGCGGCAAATCCAATCCGATCGAAAAAAGGACACGGGTTCGGGCGCGGGTTATTTCCCACGCCATTTCCGAACTGATGCTGGAAAGCGATCAGATTCTGATCATGGGCCACAAGGCACCCGATCTGGATGCCATCGGTTCATGCATCGGCATTCTTAAAATTGCCCATGCCAATGGACGCAGTGCCAAGATTATTATTGATCGTACCCATGACGTCACCGGTGTGGACCGGCTGATGAGTGAAATCCGGAAAAGCAAAGATTTATGGGCAAACTTTATTTCCGCCGATGAGGCCGGGGAAATTGTGACCAAACGGACGCTTGTCGTCGTCGTGGACACGCATCGACCGTCGATGGTTGCGGATCCGGCGATTCTCGATCAGGTGCATCGGATCGTGGTCATTGATCATCACCGCAGGGCGGAAGAGTTTATCAAAGATCCGGTTCTGGTCTACATGGAGCCTTATGCGTCTTCGACAGCCGAACTGGTTACCGAACTCCTTGAATACCAGGCGAATGAGCGTCCGCTGGATGTCATTGAGGCCACCGCGATGCTTGGAGGTATCGCCGTCGATACAAAGAACTTTACGCTTCGAACGGGTTTCCGGACTTTTGATGCAGCGTCTTACTTGCGTGCTCATGGGGCTGATACGATTCTGGTCCAAAAATTCTTGTGTGATGATCTGAACCAGTTTAATCAGCGGGCGGATCTGATACGACGGACTCAGGTGTATGATGGAAATATCGCCATCGTCAGTGGTGACGAGAAGAATGTGTACAACCAGGTGCTTCTGGCACAGACCGCGGATACGCTCCTGATGCTGGAAGGCATCCGGACTTCTTTTGTCATCGGACTGCGGGAGGACGGTCTGGTCGGCATCAGTGCGCGGTCGCTCGGGGATATCAACGTCCAGATCGTCATGGAAAGCATGGGCGGCGGCGGACATCTGAATAACGCGGCGACACAGCTGCGCGGGGTGACGGTCGCTCAGGCGGTGGACAAGGTGAAAGAAGCTATTGACAAGTATTATGAGGGAGGATTGTCATAATGAAAGTGATCTTTTTAAAAGATGTGAAAGGAAAAGGTGTTTCAGGAGAAGTCAAAGAGGTCAGTGAAGGCTATGCACGCAATTATCTTCTGCCTCAGAATCTGGCCGTTCCGGCGAATAAAAGTACGTTGAGCCAGCTTGAGGCGAAAAAGAAGAGAAAAAAGGAACATGAAAAAGAAGAACGTGAAAAAGCGGAACAGCTGAAAGCAAAAATCGAGAATGTGACGATTGAACTGAAAGCAAAGTCCGGGGAAGGCGGCAGATTATTCGGTTCGATCACAAGCAAACAGATCGTACAGGCATTTAAAAAGCTGGATATTTCCGTGGATAAGCGCAAGATCGATCTGCCGGAGCCGATTCGTACGCTCGGTTATTCCGATGTGCCTTTGAAACTCCATCCGGAAGTCACGGCTAAAGTGAAGGTCCACGTAACTGAGGCATAATTGTAACGGATGGGCAGCTGTTTTGATTTTTATGATTTGCAGGATTCGTCTGTGGGAAGAATGTTAAGGAGACGGAAAGATGAGCGACTTATTTGCCGACCGGACACCGCCCTATAATACAGAAGCGGAACAGGCCGTGCTGGGTGCTGTGTTCCTGGAACCTTCTGCGGTCATTACCGCCTCTGAACAGTTAATTCCGGAAGATTTTTACCGAACCAGCCACCAGCTGATCTTCGCCGTGATGGTCCAGCTGTTTGACCGGAATGAACCCGTCGATGTCGTTACGGTCACCAACGCACTCCAGTCGTCCAGGCATCTGGAAGAAGTCGGCGGGGTCGACTATCTGGCCGAGCTGGCGGGATCCGCACCGACTGCCGCGAACATCAGTTATTACTGCCACATTGTTGCTGAAAAATCACTGCTCCGTAAACTGATCCGGACAGCAACTCAGATTGTATCGGACAGTTACACAAGGGAAGACGATGCTGAGAATGTCATTGACGATGCCGAGAGGAAAATTCTTGAGGTATCTGAGCGGAAACGGACAGGCGAATTCAGGCCGATTAAAGATGTCCTGATCGAAACCTATGACAACATTGAGGCGCTGCAGAACAGAAAAGATGATGTGACCGGAACAGCGACCGGGTTTATTGAGCTGGACAGAATGACGGCCGGATTTCAGAACAGTGATCTGATCATTGTTGCAGCGCGGCCGTCTGTCGGGAAAACGGCCTTCGCACTGAATATTGCGCAGAATGTGGCCACGAAGAATGAAGCCAATGTCGCGATTTTCAGTCTCGAAATGGGCGCCCGGCAACTGGCGATGCGTATGCTTTGTGCTGAAGGGAATATTGATGCCCAGAAGCTTCGGACCGGAAAACTTGAGGATGATGACTGGCAGAAATTGACCATGGCTATGGGAACACTTTCGCGTGCCGGGATTTATATTGATGACTCGCCTGGGATCCGTGTCAACGAGATCCGCTCGAAATGCCGGCGGCTGAAACAGGAAAAAGGTCTGAGTCTGGTGATTATCGACTATCTTCAGCTCATTGCCGGAACAGGCACGCAAGGCCGTCAGGAGAACCGGCAGCAGGAGGTTTCGGAAATTTCCCGGACACTGAAAGCGATGGCCCGCGAGCTCGATGTGCCGGTCATCGCTCTGTCGCAGCTCTCCCGTGGCGTGGAGGCCCGGCAGGATAAACGGCCGATGATGAGCGATATCCGTGAATCAGGCAGTATCGAGCAGGATGCCGATGTCGTTGCTTTTCTCTATCGTGATGATTATTACAACAAAGAAAGTGAAAAGCAGAATATTATTGAAATCATCATTGCCAAACAGCGAAACGGTCCGGTTGGTACGGTCGAACTGGCCTTTATCAAAGAATATAATAAATTTGTGAATATTGATCGCAGTCATAAGGAAGGCGTGCCGGGCAAGGCATGATGCTTCACTGAATTGGATAGAAATCCGAACAAATTATTGACAATCCCCTATAAACGTTCGTTTTTACGTTGACTTTTAATTTGAGTACCTGTTAAGCTTAGTAAGGACTGAGAGAATTTCAAAGGATTTAAGTAGGGGGCTGGATGAATGTCTTCTGTCGTTGTCGTAGGTGCCCAGTGGGGCGACGAAGGAAAAGGAAAGATTACTGACTATCTGTCGGAAAACTCGGAAGTTGTATCCCGATACCAGGGCGGGGACAACGCCGGGCATACCATTGTCTGGAACGGGAAGACCTATAAACTCAGGTTGATGCCTTCAGGTATCCTGTATAAGGATAAGATCTGCGTTCTTGGCAACGGAATGGTAATTAATCCGAAGTCGCTCTGCAAGGAGCTGGATTACATGAAGGAGAGCAGCGTGAATACGGAAAATCTCCGGATCAGCAGCCGCGCTCATCTGGTTATGCCTTATCATATCAAACTGGATATTCTTGAAGAGAAAAGCAAGGGCACGTCGAAAATCGGAACAACGCAGAAAGGGATCGGACCGGCTTACATGGATAAAGCAGCCAGAGTCGGTATCCGGATGGCTGATCTGCTCGAACCGGAGACGTTCCGTGAAAAGCTGACAAAGAATCTGGCTTCCAAGAATCGTCTGCTTGAAAAGATGTACGAGTGTGAAGGCTTTAATATCGATACCATATATGATGAGTACCTGGCCTACGGCGAACGCGTCCGCCACCTCGTCTGCGACACATCTATCGTCCTGAATGATGCACTGGATGCCGGAAAGCGGGTTCTTTTCGAAGGGGCACAAGGGTGTATGCTCGATATCGATCAGGGTACTTACCCGTTTGTGACGTCGTCTAATCCGGTTGCCGGAGGTGTCACCATCGGCGCAGGTGTCGGCCCGACAAAAATCAATCATGTTGTCGGCTGCGCGAAGGCTTATACAACCCGTGTCGGCGACGGCCCGTTCCCGACAGAACTGAACAATCCAACCGGCGACCGGATCCGTGAGACGGGTCATGAATACGGAACGGTAACTGGCCGTCCGCGCCGCGTCGGCTGGTTCGACAGTGTGGTACTGCGCCATTCACGCCGTGTCAGCGGCCTGACAGATCTGTCGCTCAACTGTGTGGATGTACTGACCGGTCTGGAAACGGTGAAAATCTGCAAAGCCTATGAATACAAAGGAAAAGTCATTGAGGAATTTCCGGCAAGCCTGAATATTCTGGCACAATGCAAGCCGGTTTATGAAGAGATGCCCGGCTGGACGGAAGATATTACCGGTGCCCGCTCTCTGACGGATCTGCCGCAGAATGCACGCCACTACATCGAGCGCATTTCACAACTGACCGGCGTACCGCTGTCGCTGTTCTCTGTCGGTCCCGACCGCACTCAGACCATTGAAGTGCGCAGTGTATTTGCCTGATCAGGCAGAGGACGGATTGCCTGCAAAATGCGAGTACCCGCAGCAAAAAATAACAGTCTGGTTAACCGAAGCAAAAAGCAAAGTATTGAAGAGGAGAGAAATCGAGGGGTTTCTTTCCTCTTTTTTGGTAGAGTTGTCAGACTCGTCACGATGGATCAGGATTTGGTTAATTTAAAGAGAATGACACATACTTCATCTGAGGAACATTTGCTATTGTGCGTGAACGATGTTATAATATCACTTGTGCCGCGAAAGGGAATACACCGGCAGGCTGAAACAGCCGATAATTGAACATCGCGGGGTGGAGCAGTCTGGTAGCTCGTCGGGCTCATAACCCGAAGGTCGCAGGTTCAAATCCTGCCCCCGCAACCAATGGGTCCGTGGTGTAGTGGTCTAACATGCCTGCCTGTCACGCAGGAGATCGGCGGTTCAAACCCGCTCGG
>NZ_KB899049.1 GCF_000377985.1 Sporolactobacillus vineae DSM 21990 = SL153 | reverse complement strand
AATAAGGACCCGTTTCAGAAAACTCCGGAAGTTAGGGATGCCGGAAGCACAAGCCTTCACTTTCGCCAACACCCGTAAAGGGTACTGGCGGACGGCGCATAGCAAGACGCTCTGTTACACCCTGACGAATGAAAAGCTGGAGCATCTTGGACTGGTTAATCTTTCCAAGACACTCCAGCATATTCAGAGTGCTTAAGTTGTTGAACCGCCGTATACGGATCCGTACGTACGGTGGTGTGAGAGGTCGGAAATCGAAGATTTCCTCCTACTCGATTATGATGGAATCAAGGAAGGGAGGAAGAAACATGAAAAAAGTGATGCTGTTTATTCTCGGAACGATTCTGCTGATCATTCTTCTGACCCACATCGGTCCGATGATCGGCCTGCTGATCAGCCTGACGATCCTGTGGTTTGCTTTCCGGAAATTCATCCGGGCTGAATCCACAGGGGCCAAAGTCCTCTGGGTGCTGGTCGGGCTTATCGCCCTGTCCTTCTCGGTCGCCAATGTACCGGCAGTGATCGGCGCGGCCGCACTGATCGCTCTCTTTTACGTATACAAAGCCTGGAAAACCCGCAAAGAAGAGGAGCACGTGCAGAAAGACCCGTTCGACAACTTCGACAGACAATGGAAAGAATTCATGTAACCGGAAACGCGCGGCAATAAAACTAGCAAAAGGAGCGATACACAATGAGCAACCTTCTTACCCGAATTAAAGACTCCATTTCATCCGATATTAATGAACTGCTGGATCAGAAAGAGCAGAAAAATCCGATCGCCATGCTGAACCAGCATCTGCGCCTTTGTGAAAAAGAAGTGAAGCGGGTCCGTGATCGGATCGACCGCCAGTACCTTTTGAAAGATACCTTTATCCGGGAATATCATCAGGCCGCCGAAATGGCGGAAAAGCGCGGCAGGCAGGCGGAAATTGCCAGACAGGCCTCAGAGCAGGGGCTGCAAGAGTTTGCTCTGAAGGAAAAAGAAGATTACGCACAGAAGGCAGAACGGATCAAAGCAGCATTGGACAACTGCGTCCGGCAGCTGGAACAGCTTGAAGAGAAATTTGCGGACATGAAGCGCCGGCTGAAAGATATGTATCTGAAACGGATGGAACTGATGAGTCGTGAGAACATTGCCAGTGCCAACAGCCATATGGACCGCGTCATTCACCCCGGACAGGCTTTCGGACAGTCGTTCTCCATATTTGAAGAAAGTGAACTGTATCTGGAACGGCTTGAAAATAAGGTAAACACCGAAGATCAGCACAATACGATTGATGCCCGGATCAGACGGATTCAGCGCGAACTGAAAGCAAAGGGTCAGACGGACTGAACAATTTCCCGGTGAACAGGACGCAGGACAAGTTAATCGGTTAAAATAGGAAAAGGTGGGCGCACCTTTTCCATTATTGTACATATCGCCCCAGGGAAGTGAGCCCGATGTTCGATTCATTCAATAAGGATAAATACAGCTGGCTGCTGGTCATCGCGCTCCTGCTCGCGGTCATTCAGGTCACAGTGGCCGGATGGGGTTTTCTTTTCCCTGCCTGCCTGTTCGGATCAATGGTCTATTACGGGCGGAACCACCGAAAGAAACCGGCCGGCAAACTGATCCTCTGGATCGGTCTGTTCGGCCTTGCCCTGACTCTCCTGAGCCTGTTTGTCTTCAGGCTTGTGATTCTGGGCCTTGTCCTTCTGTTCCTTGTTGATTTCATACAAAAGAAGCGCCATCCGCTCCGGATCAGCCCGGATCCGGAGATACCGAATGCTGCGGCCGGGCACACGACCTTGCTGAACACTGTTCTGAGGAACAAATGGTTCGGTTATCAGAAGACGCCGGAACCGGAGTACCCGTGGCAGGATATCAATATTCAGACCGGAGCGGGCGACACAGTGATCGATCTCAGCCGGACAATTCTGCCGAAGAAAGGAGCGGTCATCTTTATCCGTCATCTGGCCGGCCGGATCCGTATTCTCGTGCCTTACGATGTCGGCGTATCCCTTCACTACTCCATCATGCTCGGGCAAATGAATTTCTTCGGCCGCTCAGAAGCGCGCCTGATCAACAAATCAGTCACCCTTCAGTCGGAAGGTTATGAAGAGGCCGGACAGAAAGTGAAAGTTTTCGTCTCGGCCGTTGCCGGCAGTCTGGAGGTGAAGCGGGTATGAGCGGCATCAAACGGCAAATCATCTCCGGAATCCTATTCTCGCTCTGTTTTCTGATCATTTTCTCAACACTCTATTTTCTTGTCTTTCCGCCGGGCAACTGGGAGCTGATCTGGACGCGGCAAGTCTGGCATCTTCCCTTCGCCCTTATCGTGCCGGCACTTGCCGCCTGCTTCGGCCTCGCCTCCGGTTTTCTGTCCGGTTTCTACTGGCGTTCGACGCTGAACCGGATCGACGACGCGCTCGCCGATTTGACGCAGGGCCGGCGGCAGGATCTGTCCCTGCTCTTGAAATCAGATGATACAAAAATGATCGGAAATAAACTGCAGGAACTTGAGCGCCAGGTGGAAGAGCAGGCGCAGCTCTCCCGGAAAATGGCAAGCAGGAAATCGGAAATCGAGGAGAAAGTGATTCAGAATGTTGTCTCTGAAGAGCGCAACCGCCTTGCCCGTGAACTCCATGATTCAGTCAGCCAGCAGCTCTTTGCCGCATCGATGCTGATGTCGACAATTAATGAGTCGCAATTGCCGGCGAATGACGCGCAGACCCGCCAGCTGCACCTTGTCGAAGAAACGATTCATCAGTCCCAGCTTGAGATGCGCGCCCTGTTTCTGCATCTCAGACCGGTACAGCTTCACGGGAAGGCGCTTAAGGAAGGGATGGAGGACCTGCTCGGCGAACTGCGGCAGAAAGTGCCGATGACGATCAACTGGACGATTGAGCCGATCCGTCTTGAGAAAGGGATGGAAGATCAGTTGTTTCGGATTCTTCAGGAATCCGTATCTAACACCCTTCGTCACGCCAAAGCTTCGACACTGGATGTCCTGCTGATCCGGCGGGATGGCCTGGCGATCATGCGTATTTCCGATGACGGGATCGGCTTCAGGCGGGATCAGGACAAGCCGGGGTCGTACGGACTGATGAACATCCGAGAACGGGCTGCTCAGATCGGCGGACAGCTCAGGCTCGTCAGTGTGCCCGGACAGGGAACAAGTCTTGAGATTAAGGTTCCCATTCTGAAGGGGGAAGAACTGGAATGATTCGAGTTATCTTCATCGATGACCACGAAATGGTGCGGATCGGCGTTTCTGCCTACCTGTCGTCTCAGCCGGACATTGAAGTCGTCGGCGAAGCGGCAAATGGACAGGAAGGCGTTCCGCTCGCTCTGAAGCTCCGTCCGGATATCATCCTGATGGATCTGGTGATGGCGCCAATGGACGGCATTGAAGCCACGCGAACAATCATCAAATCCTGGCCGGAAGCGAAAATCATCGTCGTCACCAGTTTTCTTGATGACGACAAGGTCTATCCGGCCATTGAAGCCGGAGCCGCCAGCTACCTGCTGAAAACCTCAAAGGCCAGTGAAATTGCCGATGCCATCCGTGCTACCTATCATGGCCGGTCCGTGCTCGAACCTGAGGTCACTGAGAAAGTGATGGCACGGATGAAGAAAGGGCATGCTGCAGCACCGCATGAAGAGCTGACCCGCCGCGAGATGGAGGTGCTTCTGCTCGTTGCCCGCGGGAAGACCAATCAGGAAATCGCAGACGAATTATTCATCAGTCTCAAAACGGTAAAAGTTCACGTCAGCAATATCCTCAGCAAGCTCGGTGTTCAGGACCGGACTCAGGCGGTGATCTATGCCTTTCAGCACAATCTCTGCCGCTGAGCCTTAACCGGACATGGTTAAAAAGCTGAAATAGAAAAGCCCGTCGGAGTGATACCGACGGGTTTTTCGATCGTAATTCAATTCAGATCAGATCATTTAATCGTTACTGCATCAAACGGTTCTGTGCCGGTCGGGCTCGGTTTGTAGTTGCCGATCGTGCTCTTGCCGACGAGAACAGGGTTCGCATAAACGAGCGGTACCCAAGGCGCATCCTGATGCAGGATGACCTGAGCCTGGTTATACAAAGCGACACGCTTTGCATCGTTCGTCTGAGACTGCGCAGCAATCAGAATATTGTGCAGCTTGTTGTTCGAATAGAATGAGAAGTTATTCGAACCGATGGCATCCTTATCCAGCAGCGTGTACAGGAAGTTGTCCGGATCACCATTGTCACCGATCCAGCCCATCATGTACATCGGCGCGCCGCCCTTGGTCAGCTTGTCAATATAAGAGGACCATTCAACCGAGACGATTTTAACTTTGACGCCAATCTTACCGAATGTCGACTGAACCGACTGAGCGACATTCATCGGTTCCGGCATGTAATCACGCGGGTTCGACATCGTATAAAGAGTGGTCGAAAAACCTTTTGGATAGCCGGCCTGCGCCAAAAGTTTCTTCGCTTGTTTCAGATTGTAAGCATAAGGCTTGATGCTCTTGTCGTAACCAAGAAGGCTCGGCGGCATCGGGTTGACGGCCGGTTGTGCCTGACCGTTGTAGAAGGCTTTAACAATACCGGACTTGTCGACCGCCATGTTCAGTGCCTGACGAACCTTGACATTGTTGAACGGTTTCATCGTGACATTGAAGCCCATGTAGGCAATGTTCATCGGCGGACGTGAGTAGACTTTGAGCTGGCTGTTGCCCTTCAGACCGGCAACATCACTCGGGTTCACGCCGTCCATCAGATCAATTTCACCATTCTTCATTGCGTTCAGACGGGAACTGTTATCCGGGATAACTTTGAAAATCAGCTTGCCGATCTTCGGCAGACCTTTTTTCCAATAGTTCTTATTCGCCTGCAGGGTAATCGTGTCGTTGCGTTTCCAGTTCTTGAATACATATGCGCCTGTGCCGACCGCAGCTGTAGTTCCGTAGTTTTTACCGTATTTCTTGATCGCGGCCGGACTCGAGATGGCGAATGGAGACATCGCGAGGTTCTTCAGGAACGGTGCCGACGGGCGTTTCAGCGTGAAGACAACCGTGTTGGTATCCGGTGCCGTGACGCTCTGGATGACGAGTCCCTTATCACCTGCATAGCCGCCGAACATCGACGGGAAGTAAGCAAATTTACCTGAAGCCTTGCCGTTCATCCAGCGTTCGAAGTTATAAACAACCGCTTTGGCATTGAACGCCGTACCGTCCTGAAATTTAACGCCTTTTTTCAGTTTGAACGTATACGTTTTGCCGCCGTTGGTGATTGTCCAGCTGGTTGCCAGGCTTGGTTTGACATTGGTACTCTGATTCGCATAGTCGTAAGAAACCAGCGTATCAAAGATGTTTTGTGTCACACGGAACGATTCACCGTCCGTTACAACCGCCGGATCCAGTGACGTAGCATCGGCACCACGGCCGAAGATCAGTGTCTTGGCCGCTGCCTGACTGCCGGAAGATCCGCCGGAAGCGCCGCCGCATCCGGTCAGGGCCATTGCCAAGGCAAGGATCAAGGCAACAGCTGCTGTTACATACCTTTTCTTCAAAACATTTGCCCCCCTGTATCTTTATGTAAGATGTAAGGAAATTTCACATCTTAATAATTGTACCCCATGATCAACAATTCTACAATCTGACAAAAAAAATTTTTCGAACCGGATTCAGTTTTTCATCCTTGGATCAAGGGCATCACGCAGACCGTCGCCCATCAGGTTGAATCCGACAACCACAAGGATGATGGCGAGCCCCGGAAAAAGAACGGTCCATGGTGCATTGGTGATATACTGCCGGGAACTCGAAAGCATCGTGCCCCATTCCGGCTGCGGCGGCTGCGCGCCCATGCCGAGAAAACCGAGACCGGCCGCGTCCAGAATCGCAGTGGCAATATTCAGCGTCCCCTGAACAATAATCGGAGCGAAGCTGTTCGGAAGAATATGATTGAAGATAATCCGGGTATTGCCCATGCCGATCGACCGGGCCGCCATGATATACTCCTCTTCCTTAACCGTCAGCACACGTGCACGCACCAGTCGGCCGAACACCGGCACATTGACGATCGCAATGGCTACCAGTGCGTTATTCAGTGACGGACCGAGAACAGCGACGATCGCAATCGACAGCAGGATGCTCGGAAAGGCAAGAAGAATATCAAAGAACCGGGAGATGACCGTATCGATAAATTTACCGAAATAGCCGGCGGCAACACCGAGCAGGGTACCGACAATAATCGATCCGATGACAGCGAAGAAGCCGACACGAAGGGAAAGCCGGGAACCGTAGATGATCCGGCTCAGGATATCCCTGCCGAAATCATCGGTACCAAGCCAGTGACTTGCGGATGGCGGCTGAAGGCGAATGTTGATATTTTGATCATTGATCCCCTGCGGTGCAATGAATCCGGCAAACGCAGCCATCAGAATAAAAAACAGGACAATCACCGCACCGACGATCGCCGGTTTATTCTTTCGGAATGATTTCCAGAATTCCAGTAAATTCCGAACAAACGGCCCTTTTTCTTCTTCCGCGGGCTGAACCGCGGTATTTTGCTCGGACTGTGGCATCTATTTTCCCTTCCTTCATTAGCGATATTTGATACGCGGATCAATCAGACCATACAGCAGATCAGTGACAAAGTTGACCATTACGAACAGAAAAGCGATCACCAGAATACCGGACTGAATCACCGGATAGTCGCGGTACTGGATCGCATTGTATACGTAGAGGCCGATGCCCGGCCAGCCGAAAATCGTTTCGGTCAGGATCGCACCGCCAAGCATCAGGCCGGTTTGCAGACCGATGACTGTAAGAATCGGAATGAAGGCATTCTTCAAAGCGTATTTGTAGACGATCAGGCCCATCCGTTCGCCTTTTGCCTTTGTCGTCCTGATGTAATCCGATTTAAGCACTTCCAGCATGCTGGACCGGGTCATCCGGGCAATGATGGCTGTCGGGATGGTCGCCAGCGCAATCGCCGGCAGAATCAGATGGCGGACGACCATCCAGAACTGACTGAACTGGCCTTCGATCAGTGTATCAATGAGATATAAGTTGGTTATCGGCCGGACTGTGCTGACAATATCCAGGCGTCCGATCGACGGCAGCCAGTTCAGCTTGACGGAAAACAGCCACTGTTCCAGCAGACCGAGCCAGAAAATCGGCATCGACACACCGATCAGCGCGAGAATCATCGCCGAATAATCCAGTGCCGAATTCTGTTTCCAGGCACTGATAATGCCGGCATTGATCCCAACGACAACGGCAATGACCATCGCGACAAACGACAGTTCAATCGTTGCCGCCAGATGCGGCCAGATCTCCCTGGCAATCGGCATGTTGTCCTGAATAGATGTGCCGAGATTGCCGCTGAAGATATTCTTCAGATATGTAAAATATTGAATATACCAGGGCTGGTCAAGCCCGAGTGCCTGATTGAGATTGTGAATGGCCTCAGGTGTGGCTTTGGTGCCCAGAATCGTCTGGGCAGGATTTCCCGGGATCGCATGAATGATTCCAAAAACGATCAGCGTCATGCCGATCAGTACGGGAATCAGCATCAGCAGACGTTTAATTGAATACGAAAGCATCGTTCTCACCCCTTTTTGCTTCAGTCATACAGATGGCAGGAAACCAGCCGTCCGTCTTCCGTTTTTTTCAACACCGGCACTTCTTTCGCGCAAATGTCCATTGCAACAGGACAGCGGTCATGAAAGGGGCATCCGGCCGGCGGATGCGCCGGACTCGGAACGTCCCCCTTGAGGATGATCCGGTTCGTCTTATTATCCGGATCCGGAATCGGCACTGCGGACAAAAGCGCTTTGGTATAGGGATGTTCCGGATGATCGTATAATCGCTCACTGTCCGAGATCTCGACAATCTTGCCGAGATACATCACGGCAACGCGATTGCTGATGTGCCGGACAACACTCAGATCGTGAGCAATAAAGATGTATGTCAGATTGAATCGTTTCTGGAGATCCTGCAGCAGATTCAGTACCTGAGACTGAACCGAAACGTCAAGGGCAGAAACCGGTTCGTCGGCAATGATCAGTTTCGGCCGGACGGCAAGCGCCCTGGCGATACCGATCCGCTGCCTCTGCCCGCCGCTGAACTGATGCGGATAGCGTTTGGCATAATAAGCGCTCAGACCGACGAGTTCAAGCAGTTCGTCAACCCGTTTTCTGCGTTCACTGCTGTTTCCCATATGGTGCACAATCATCGGCTCTTCAATAATCCTGCCGACCGTCTGACGCGGATTCAGCGAAGCAAACGGATCCTGGAAAATCATCTGAATATCCTTACGGGTCCTGCGCATCTCGCTCTTCGAAAGATTCAGGATGTCTTTTCCCTCAAAGAAAACCTTCCCTGCCGTCGGCTCGATCAGCCGCATGGCCATCCGCCCGGTCGTTGATTTTCCGCAGCCGGACTCGCCGACGATGCCGAGCGTTTCCCCTTCATTGACTGAGAAGCTGACGCCGTCGACGGCACGGACCGTTTCACTCACTTTTCCTAAGAGTCCGCCTTTAATCGGAAAATATTTTTTCAGGCCTTCTACTTTAAGCAGCGGTTCGCTCATATATGGAACTCCTTTCTACGCGTCTTCCCGATGCAGGAAGCAGCGTGATTTGTGTCTGTCGCCGGTCAGCTCAGGCTCCGCTGTCCGGCACTTGTCCATGACATAAGGGCAGCGCGGTGCGAACAGACAGCCCTTCTTGATCGAACCCGGTTTCGGGACACTGCCCTTGATCGTATAAAGGGTATCTTTTTTAGAAAACAGATCCGGAATCGAACGGATCAGCCCTTCTGTATAGGGATGTTCCGGATGATTGAAAATATCCCGGACATCCCCCTGCTCAACGACTTTGCCGGCATACATAACAACGACGCGCTTGCATACCTGGGCAACAACGCCCAGATCGTGAGTAATCAGAATGATCGCCGTATGCGTCTCGCGGTTCAGCTTCGCCATCAGGTCGAGAATCTGCGCCTGGATAGTGACGTCCAGCGCCGTCGTCGGTTCATCGGCAATCAGCACCTTGGGATCACAGGACATCGCAATGGCGATCATCACTCGCTGGCGCATCCCTCCGGAAAGTTCATGCGGATATTCCTTGAGCAGTTCCCTGGCACGCGGCAGGCCGACCATCTTCAGCAGATCAACGGCACGCGCTTCAAGATCTTTTTTCGGCATCTTTTTATGTAGACGAATGGCTTCGGTCAGTTGTTCGCCAATCGTAAAGACCGGATTCAAAGAAGTCATCGGTTCCTGAAAGATCATGGCAATATCGTTACCGCGCAATTTGCGCATCCGGGATTCCTTTGCGTGGCTGATATCTTCCCCTTTATAGAGAATCTGTCCACCGACAATTTTCCCGGGAGGCGACGGCAGCAGCCCCATGATTGAAAGCGACGTGACACTTTTCCCGCATCCGGATTCGCCGACAAGTCCGAGGATTTCGCCTTCTTTAACTGAAAAAGTGATCCCGTCCACGGCCGGGACTTCGCCGTCATCGGTGAAAAAAGAAGTTCTCAAGTCCTTAACTTCCAAAATTGAATCAGCCAAAAGGTTGCACCTCCTTCTATGTCACATGTTATAACATTTAAAGAACAGACAAAACGTTACAATGTTTGACCGGGTCTGTCAATACACAAATTCTGCCGGTCCGAAGGTGACGGACAAAAAAATAAAGCGCTTCGGCTTCTTATATCGGCCGAAACGCTTTATTCATGTAAAGGTGATTACTGTTTGTTCTGTTGCGACTTCTGATTCTGCTGACGGACTTCCTGAGCATTCGTTTCTTCAGCGAATTCGTTGCTGAACTGTCCGTTCTTCGACTGGGCATTCTGCTTCTTCACTTGTTCCACATCTGTACCCGCATTCGTCTTCTTAGCCATTGAGTATCACCTCCACGGCTTATAATCTTGCCAACTTTTCCGGATTTTATGTACCCCGGTTTTCATTTATCCATTGGATCACTTTTTGATGGGGCACAGGAAACGGCAGCTCTGCCAGATCTTCGAGAGTGAGCCATCGCCGCGTTTCATCCATTGTCTCCGGAATACGGCAGGTTCCTGAATAAAGCGTCAGTTCCCAAATCAGGTGGGAGAAACGGTGCGTGCAGGAAAAATTCTCTTTTCTGAGGCGGACTGACTGGCCGGATATCTTTTCTGCAGCTTCAGTGAACGCCGCCTTCTTCGTGCCGGGTACCATCGGAAACTGCCACATGCCGGCGAGCAAACCTTTCTCCGGGCGTTTTTCGATCAAAAAATTTCCCTTTTCATCATGGAGCAGGAGAATCGCGTAGCCCTTCGCCACCGGACCGGCTTTCCTGCTCTTCACCGGATACTCCGACTGAACCCCTTCTTTATAAGCCCCGCAAAATTCGCGCACCGGGCACACGGGACAGAGCGGGTTCCGCGGTCGGCAGATCAGTGCGCCGAGGTCCATCAGGCTCTGGCTGAACGCCCGTGGATCGGCTTCGCGGATCAGCTCCTGCACGATCTGTTCGAACTGCTTTTTTGTTCCTGATTTGGCGATATCCTCGTCGATGAGGAAAATCCGCGACATCACCCGCATGACATTGCCGTCGACCGCCGGTTCCGGTTCATCAAAAGCAATGCTGAGCAGGGCACCGGCCGTGTATGGACCGATACCGCGGATCGACAGCAGCTGCTTTTTGTCGTCCGGAAGCCGGCCATGATACTTTTCAGCCACCTCGCGGACACCGCTCTGCAGATTTCTTGCCCGGGAATAGTACCCGAGTCCTTCCCAGCTCTTCAGCACGCGCTCTTCCGGCGCGTCCGCCAGCGCCCGGATCGTCGGGAACCAGTCAATAAAGCGCTGATAGTACGGGATTACCGTATCCACCTGCGTCTGCTGCAGCATTACTTCTGAAATCCATATATAATAAGGATCTTTTGTCTTCCGCCAGGGAAGGTCCCGCCCATTTTCATGAAACCAGCTCAGAAGATCATGATTAAATTTCCTGATTTGCGAAAAATCCACCGAACACACTCCAGACATCAGAGAACTTTTTAGGAAAGCTCCGGCACTGTTAATTTGTGCTGCGGGCGTCCGCTTTTCGCGGGTAATCCGTGAGCCTCTTCGCTCGTTGCACTCGCTGTGAGGCCGGAAGGCTTGCTGCTCCCGCAGGAGTCTCGCGCCTTCCACGCCAATCAAAGCAGCGGCAAAAATCAGCAATGCTGTTTGGCAGAGCTTTCTGGGAAAAAGTCCGCCTGCCAGGACTTTGAAAAGGATCAGACACATCTGTAATTATTTTTATAACATTTTCAGCGTCTGACTCTTCCATTATGCCTCATTTTATGCCAAAATGTAAAAGTATACAGATGTATTGATGCCAAGTACGTCTAAGGAGGATATCTGTATTAATATGGATACAGCCACGCATATTGTGATGGGTTTCGGTCTGGCCGGTCTTGCAACGCTTGACCCCGCAGTTGCCGGTGATCCGGCGACATTTCATGCGGTGATGATCGGTGCTGTTACAGGATCTGTCATACCTGACATTGATACGGTACTCAAGCTGAAAAATAATGCGGCGTACATCCGCAATCATCGGGGTATTACCCATTCGCTTCCGGCAACCATGCTCTGGCCGTTTGCCATTTCGGCACTGGCACTGGCCTTATCGCCGCAAGTGAATGCCGCCCATATTCTGCTCTGGACCGCCATAGCGGTTGCACTTCACGTCTTCGTCGATATTTTCAATGCCTACGGCACACAGGCGGCGCGCCCGCTGACGAACCGCTGGGTTGCTCTCGGCACGATCAATATTTTTGACCCATTTATCTTCTGTCTCCATTTAATGGGGTTCATGATCTGGCAAACCGTCGGGCATCCTGGCGTCACTTTTGTGACGATCTATATCGTGCTCACTGCTTATTATGTCCTTCGCGGCATTCAGCATCACAAAATGGTTCAGTTCGTCCGTAAACAGTTGCCGGATCTGACGAAAGTTTATCTTTCGCCGACGATGCTGTGGGCCCACTATCACGTCGCAGCGGAGAGTCATGACCGCTATTATGTCGGCAAACTTGAAGGCCGCCGGCTGATTCTGATTGATGCATTCGACCGCGTCCCGGTAGATCACGAGAACAAGCTGATTCAAATGGCTTCAAGAGACAAAAATGTTCGCGCATTTCTTTCCTTCTCGCCGATCTACCGCTGGACGATCTATGAACGGAACGGACACCATGTGATCCAGTTTACTGATCTTCGTTATTATTCGAAGGGCTGCTATCCGTTCACGGCAACCGTATGGCTCGGACAGGATATGCACATCGAAAGCTCGTTTACCGGCTGGGTCTTCAGCGAACAGAAACTGATTAAGAAACTGGCATTTGCCCAGACCAAATAACCGATTCATTCAATAAAACGCAGCTCGGTTTCAACACTGGAAACCGAGCTGCGTTTTAGTTTACTTCTCCCGACAAGTTGTGCCGTTCCCTGAAGGTTTCTTTATTTTCTTCAGCAGAGAAATAGGAAACGCCTGCAACTTACCGCCGGACGAGAACGTTCCCCAGGCCATCGTCCCTTTCAGCTTAACCAGGGTGAACGGACGATCCTGAACGAGGTAAATACGACCCGGACTGAAGCTTTCCGGATCCATCAGATAAGCTTTTGCCATATCAATTTTCCGTTCATAGACGGCCAGTTCATTAACCATGCCCATCTGCTCTGCTTTTCGGGCATGATCCGTAAACTCTCCGATTTTCTGAGTCAGTTCATAAGGCGACATTTCACTGAAGCGGCGTTCCATCAGCCGCACCTCCCGTCTTCATTTAATGGTTCCCGCTCGTATGGCCGTCCAGATAGGATTGAATCTCTTCGGCTGGAAATCCTTTTCGGTAAAGATAGGTTTTCACTCTCTGGATAAAATCGATTCCTGTGAATTTCTTGAATTTCTGCATCGCTTTTTCGCCCTGATAGGCCAGTGCACTCTTCTCGTTTTCTGCAAGAAAGGGCTCAATCTCGACAATCACCTGATCGGAGATTTTCCGTGAATAGCCCCTTTGCATCAGCAGCCTGGAGAGAACCTGCCGTGCTTCAGCAGACGATTTTTTATTTTTCACCGATGCGGTTTGCTTGGCCAGGTATTTTCGCGCATGCTCCAGCTGATCGTCTTCCGGGAACAGGGTCTCCGACAGCGCTGCATACTCCTGTGAAACCCCGGCCTGAAGCAGCTCCCGATAGATCAGCTTCGGTCCTTTTGTCGACAGTTTCATCCGCGTCCGGATAAAAGATTCGGCGAATGCGTGATCGTCCAGTACACGTTCTTTCTTCAGCCGCCGGACGGCAAAGTCAATTTGGGCCGGGCTGTAGTCTTTTTTCTCCAGATAGTCCCTCATTTCATGCACACTCCGCATCCGAAATGCAAGATACCTCAGTCCGGCATGATAGGCATGGATGCCCGCTGCTTCCTGCCGAAGGCCGTCCAGCTGGAGCCCTGAAAGGATCTGGCCTTTATGCAGTTCATAGCGGACAAGCACATCTTCGTGGATCCGGAGCGTCACGCTTTGGCCGTCATCCCCCGTCACCTCTACTTTAAAAGATTCTTTTTCTTTATCATCCGTCCTGATCGCGGTGATCACCGGCATCCGGCTCATCCTCCCGTTAATAAATCACTGTCAGCCTGCTCATTCTATTTTACCAGACTCTGCGGCGGACCAGGTACCGGTCATCGCTTACCCGGCCGCCAGGTTTTCTTACATTATACATTAATCCTCGCAGACCTTTGTCGAAAAGATCCATCTGCCGTCGATTTTAAATTTACTATTCTGAATATGTGAGGACAACTGTTTTGTAATTGTCAATAACTCTGTGGATATGTGGATAACTTTCCCCAACCCTTGCCCGGCCTGATGATCGCGAAAAGTCGGATGGTGTATAATTTTGTAGATAAATTTTGGACTGCCGGTGGATTATGTGCATAAGTCGTTGATAAAGCGGCCAAATAAGGCCGGATCCATGTCAAGCATGTGGATAACTCTGTGGATTGTGTGATTAACTTTTTTTACGACAAATTAACAACTTTTTTTCATAATCAGCCTTGTTTCTTTCTATTGGGTTCGTTATTCTGTCTGCAGTAAATGATGGAGCCACACTGAAACGCTCTGAAATTTAAAAAAAGCCTTCCCGGCGGAATTCTGATCTGCCGGGAGGGCTTTATCGTTATTTTTTTGGCTGCTGATGCCTGTCCAGCGATTTTTCCGCCATCAGATCGTCGAGACTGCGGAATTGATAGTCCTGTTTCTTTAAATCGGCAATCACGCGGGGAAGCGCATCGGCATTATCACGCGACACGGTGTGAAGCAGGACAATGGCTCCGGGATGGATCCGGCGCATGATATGATCGTAGGCATAACCGCCGCCATGCTGCTGGTCGCGCAGCCAGTCCTGATAGGCCGCGGACCAGAAGACGCTGACGTACCCGGCATTATTGGCCAGTTTCAGCGAGCGCTCGCTGAACGTCCCGCGCGGCGGCCGCAAATAGCGCATGGTCTTATTGCCGGTCAGTTTCGTGTAGGCGTCTTTCAGCTTTTTCAGTTCCTGTTCATATCTCTGGTCGCTGATCTGCGAGAGATCCGGATGGCCCCACGAATGGTTGCCGATAATGTGCCCTTCCCGGACCATTCGCCGGACAAGTTCCGGCTGGTCGGTGATATAGTGGCCGGTAATGAAGAAGGTGGCCGGAACGTGCTCTTTTTTCAGAGTGTCGAGAATTTTTCCGGTATAGCCCGCCTCATAGCCGTTATCGAACGTCAGAAAAATTTCCTTCTTCGCTGTATTACCAGTGTAGATCCCGTTGTACTTCTTCAGCAGCGCCGCATATTCCGGTTCGGTAGTCGCCGGCTGATGATTCTTCGCCGGTAGAAAGTACCAGTCCGAAGCGGATCCGGGCTGAGGAAAACAGATGACGGCGCTGACCGCAAGCATCACGGTTAGGAGTATTTTTTTCAGATCGGATCACCTCTTTATGACTAGGTTGACCTGATCCGTTTATTTTATGAGTTTCAGTCCGAAGTCAGATCCGCCTTCCAATCGTCGCGGAACCGGCGAATCCGGATTTCAAATTCGTCCATCATCTGAAGCAGTTTGTCCAGATCCTCCGGCTGTGCCGTTTCTTCATCCAGTGCATCTGCCATAAGAGAAATCAGCCGGATCCTGTCCTTCAGATAAGTGACCTGGGCTTTCTTCGAATGCGTCGCTCTACCCATCGCTCTGCCCCCCCTCAGTTTTTACCTTAACTTTAGCACAGTCCTGATGCACTGTTGCAACTTTACTACATTGGCGCGGGAATCAAAGCCCGGACAGGCAAAAAAATCCTGCGCCGCGTTTTCAGGTGCGGCACAGGATACGGCAGTTATTTTCTCAAAAAAGATTCAGCTTGCTGATGCGTTCAACCGCTTCGGTCAGGCGTTCCGGTTCGGTCAGCAGGCCGATCCGGACATAGCCTTCACCACGTTTGCCGAACCCGACGCCAGGAGCGAGGACGACATGTGCTTTGTCCAGGACGTACTCGAAAAAGGATTCTGAGGTGAAGCCGTGCGGCACCGGCAGCCAGCCGAAGAACGACCCCTGAGACGGTGCGGCATTCCAGCCGATCTTATGCGCCGCATCAAAGAAGGCATTGCGCCGGGTTTCATAACGGGCCACAAGTTCACGGACACAGTCCTGCGGTCCGAGCAGTGCCTTGGCACTCGCCTTCTGGATCGCTCCGAACAGGCTGACATAATAATGATCCTGGATCAGTTCGATGGCCTTGATCACGCTTGGATTGCCAAGGGCAAAGCCGACACGCCAGCCGGCCATGTTATACGTCTTGGACATCGTGTACATCTCGACGCCGACATCTTTCGCCCCCGGCGTCTGCAGGAAGCTGCGCGCTCGCTTGCCGTCGAAGCCCAGTGCGCCGTATGCAAAATCATGAACGACACAAATATTGTGCGCCGCAGCTGTTTTCACCGTCTGTTCAAAGAAATCGGCGGGTGCCGTTACCGCGGTCGGGTTATTCGGATAATTCAGGAACATCAGTTTCGCCTGATCCAGCACCCGTTCCGGCAAAGAGCCATAATCCGGAAGGAAGGCATTCTCCCGGGTCAGCGGCATTTTCTCAACATGCAGATTGGCCAGAGCAAATCCGGACAGATAATCCGGATAACCCGGATCTGGCATCAATACCGTATCCCCGCTATTCAGCAGGCATTCGCCGATCTCGACCAGTCCCGTTTTCGAACCAAACAGGATGGCAACCTCGGTTTTCGGATCAAGGTCGACATCATATTCGCGTTTATAGTATGTAGCGATGGCCTCTTTCAGAAAATCATAGCCGCGGAACGGAGAATATTTGTGATAGAGCGGATTCTCTGCAGCCTGCTGCAACGCCTTGACAATGTGCGGCGGCGTCGGACGGTCGGGATTTCCCTGACCGAGATTAATGACATCATAGCCCCTGGCAATTGCTGCGTTCGTTTTGACAACCAGGCTGGCGAAGAACTGTTTCGGCAGCCTCTTCAGTGCATCAGATTCAGGAAAATTAATCATGCTTCTTCCACCTCGTGTTCAATCTCGTCGGACCATTCCGGAGCAAACCTGTATCATATATAATAGAAAATGCAGTTACCGTTATTGTCGAAGAAAAAGAGCGATTTGTAAAGGGCTGCGCCGGTGAAAGAAATGTGATTTTCCCCGGCAGCTGATAAAAGACGGAGGTTTCGTTATGAAGATTGCACTGATCCAGCTGAACATTGCGTTCGGCCGGCCGGAAAAGAATAAATTGCGTGCAGAAAAAATGTTGCGGGAAGCACTGAAGGCGGGCCCGGATGTCGTTGTGTTGCCGGAGCTCTGGACAACGGGCTATGATCTGGAAAACCTGACGGAAACCGCAGATTCTGACGGAACAGCCATCCGGAAATTGGCGGGAAAATGGGCGGCAGAAAACAAAATCAATATGATCGCCGGCTCCACAGCCCAGAAAACGGATTCCGGCATCTATAATACACTGACCGTTTTCGACCGAAGCGGCGCCTGTGTCAAAGCATACAGCAAAGTGCACCTGTTCCGGCTGATGCGTGAGCATCTCTTTCTGAAAGCCGGGGACAGCGACGGACTCTTCTCTATCGACGGTACCCCTGCTGCCGGATTTATCTGCTACGACATCCGGTTCCCGGAATGGATCCGCAAGCATGTCCTGCTTGGGGCAAAAGTCTTATTCATCCCCGCCGAATGGCCGGAGCCGCGTCTGGATCACTGGCGGACACTGCTGACCTGCCGGGCGATCGAAAATCAGGCATTCGTCGTTGCCTGCAACCGATCAGGCAGCGATCCTGAGAACACCTTCGCCGGCCATTCGATCGTGATCAGTCCCTGGGGTGAAGTGATCGCTGAAGCCGGCGCGGAAGAACAGGTTCTGACGGCCGACATCGATCTTGCAGCCATTGACGATGTTCGCGCCCGAATCCCGGTATTCGAAGACCGGCGGCCCGAACTTTATTAATTTGAAGGGGATTCAGATTCATGAAGCGTTACAATGACACCCTCCGGTTCCCCGCACTGATTGGTGCGGTATTGATTTGCGGCACGGCGGAGGGCATGCTGCTGCCGCTGATTGCCTCCATGCTCGAAGAACAAGGGGTACCCGCGATCGTCAATGGGGCGGGGACAACCGCACTTTACATCGGTATGCTTGTCGCTCTCCCGTTCATGGAAAGACCGATGCAGAAACTGGGCTACAGGACCTTTCTTCTGGTCGGTCTGCTGCTGATTACGCTTGCCTTGTTCCTGTTCCCGTTATGGTTCAATCTCTGGTTCTGGTTCGTCCTGCGTCTGGCCGTCGGCATCGGGGACAGCATGCTGCATTTTGCCGCCCAGACCTGGATCACCATCGGCAGTCCGCATAAAAAAAGAGGACGGAACATTGCCATTTACGGACTGGCTTTCGGACTCGGTTTCGCCACCGGACCGCTGCTCGTCCGTCTGCTCGCTTTCGGTATCGCCGTCCCGTTTCTCACTGCCGGCTTTCTCTGCACTCTTTTCCTGATTCCATTGGTTCTTCTGAACAATGCGTTCCCTGATCAGACCACCCGGCAAGGGACCCGTCTGTCCGACAGCCTCCGCCGCTACCGGAAGACGACGGCGATGGTCTGGTCCGGCCTGACCGCAACATTCGGCTATGGATTTATGGAGGCGTCGCTGAATAACAGTTTTCCTGTCTTCGCCCTGAGAAACGGACTCGGCATGAATGGCGTCGCCGCCCTGCTGCCTGCCTTTGTTTGCGGCGGCTTAATCACACAGATTCCGATCGGCATGCTCAGCGACCGGCTGGGACGGAAAAAGCTTTTGCCGATCCTGACGCTTCTCGGAGCCGTAACTTTTCTGGTTTCCGCACTGATCCCCGTCCGTTTTTCCGGATTCTTTTTCACATTTCTCGCTGCCGGCCTGCTGACCGGATCGCTCTACTCGCTCAGTATGGGCTATGTCAGCGATATGCTGCCGCGAAGGCTGATCCCGCTCGGCAATATCCAGATGAGCCTCTCTTACAGCATCGGCTGTATGGCCGGACCGGTCGTCAGCAATCTGCTGATTAGCGTGGCGAAGAAAGGAAGCCTGTTTTTCGGCATTGCCGGCATGCTGCTGATCGTTTCCGCAAGTGTCGTGATGCAGCAGATTGGGCGTTCCCGCAAGTCGTGTGAAACCGTCCGGGTCAGCTGAAGAAGAAAATCCGGTGACGGAAGAAAACGGTCATGCTGAAGACGACGGCCCCGGTCAGGGCACCCAGGGTATTAAGCAGGAGATCGTCAATATCAAAAATTCGTGAAGCAATAAAATATTGGACAAGTTCGATGGCCAGGCTGAACAGAAATCCGGAGGCAACGGTTTTCAGAAAACGAAATCTGCCCCGGAGCAGTGCGGGAAGCAGCAGGCCGAGCGGAAGAAACAGCGCCACATTACCCGCTACATTTTTCAGAATCAGCAGGCTGTCGCCGCTGCGCAGCATCAACCGGATACTTTTTGACAGTGTCAGATTGACGGACCGTCCGTACGTATAGTAGTTATGCGTCAGCAGCGTCAGAATCAGAACCGCCGCCAGATAGATCAATAAGCAGGCAAGGACAAGCCGGTGTTTCGGATCGCTCAGTTTCATCATGCGATGCCCCTCCTCCTCTGCTATACGTATGAGACAGGCTCGGATCTGATGAATCACTGAAAGCGAGGATTATGGCTTTCCCGGGGGCTGCCTGCGGGCGGCAAACTCACGGTAGACGGCATTAATCTGGCCGCCGAGAATGACGGTAAACGCCGTGATGTAGAACCAGATCATCAGAATAATAATCCCGCCGAGCGTTCCGTACGTCGATGCATAGTGTCCGAAATAGCGGACGTACATGGAGAAGGCGTAAGAAGCCAGCTGCCAGCCGATTCCGGCAAAAATGGAACCAAACAGGACGTCACCCAGTTTCAGCCGGATATTCGGCCCCAGCATGTAGAGGAAAGCAAAAATAAGGATAATCGCGGCAAAGGTGACCAGCGTACTGAGTACGGACCACAACTGGAAAAAGTTATCCGAAAGGCCGAGTTGTGCAAACAGTGTTTTTGTCCAGGCCGCCGACACGACGTTGACCGCCAGCGTCATCGCAATAGCGAACACCATGGCGACGGTAAAGCACATTGCCAGAAAGCGGGTCAGGATGTAAGGCCTTGTCTCCCGGACGTGAAAAGCGCGGTTAAGTGTCCTGACCAGCGCATTGATCGCGCTGGACGCCGGCCAGAGTGTAGCAATTACGCCAACGGACAGCAGCCCGCCGCTTTTTGTGAAAACAACATCAAGATTCTCACGGATCAGGCTCATGACTTCGCCGGGCAGATACTGATTGAGGAATGGAATGACTTCCTGCTTCGTCAGACCGAGATAGGGAAGCACGGCAAATAAAAAAATCACAAGCGGAAAAAGCGACAACAGGAAATAATACGCTAATGTCGCCGCAAGATCCACTGTGTGATCTTCAATAAGCCGGTTGCGGAAAAGCCGGATCAAAACCTTTGTTTCCCCGAATTTCTCTTTCTCTGCTCGTTTCTCCATTGCCGCGTTCCATCCTCTCAGCCTGTAGCGAAGGATTATGACGGGTGATGATGCGCGTTCAGTGATCCCTGTTCCCACTCGGCTTCCCCGGAAATACCCCCGGAAGAGTCAGGGTACTCAGGCATTGTCCCCGGATTCGGCACCGTCGTTTCGTTTTCAAGACGCTGCAGCGCATCCTCTTCGGTATCGACAAGCACCGGATCATTAAACTGCATCAGATTTTGTCCCGCATGTCTGATCTTACCGGCCATTTCCGTGAGTTCACTGCCGGCCTCCATCGCATATTGATAGGTGCTGCCCGTACTTGTCCGGGCTTTCTCCGCGTGCTCCAGCATCTGCTGAAAATCCGTTGAAAGTTCTCTGGCAAGTCCTTTCAGCCGTGTACCGGACACGGAAAGATAGCGGCCGACCTGATCGGGATGGCGGTAAATCGTCTGGACCATCCGCCCGCTGTTTGCTGCTGCTGAAGACAGGCGCTGTCCCCAGACCGAGCGGGTCTCGCGCCCGAACAGCGACAGTCCGCAGCCGATTACGCCGCCGATCAGCATGAACCGGCCCATTCGGCTTCTGCCATAAATGCTCATCAGCTTTTGCCTCCTTGCACGATTTGCAATCCAAAGCGGATTACTTTTCTAGTCTGCACAGAGGGACATTTTAATATCGGAGGAAAAGGCGGCCAAATCATTCCGTTTCACGATATCCGGTTCTTCAGCACTAACCGGAGCAGCCGGTCGGTTCCTTCATCGATCAGGCGATAGACCCGATCAAAATTTCCTGAATAGTAAGGATCGGGAACGTCCCTTCCTTTACGGTCATCGAGAAACTCCATGAACCGTCTCACCTTCTGCCGTCGCCGCTCATCTGGTCCTGCGAGCGCCAGCAAGTCTGCTTCATTTTCCCGGTCCATGGCCACAAGCAGGTCAAAGTGATCGAAGTCCTGCCGGGTCACGCGCCGTGCATGAATGCCGGTCCAGGAGACGCCGGCTTTATCCAGTACCTTTCTCGTGCCCGGATGCGGCAGACTGCCGATATGCCATCCGCCGGTTCCTGCTGAATCGACCTCAATCCGGTCCGCCGCGCCTGACTGAACGACTTTCCGGCGTAGCACCGCTTCCGCCATCGGCGACCGGCAAATGTTGCCGAGGCAGACAAACAAAATACGGATCATTTTCGCTCATCCTTACTTTTATCATACATCCGATGGTCCCATCATAACCCATTCGGCGGTTAAACCTCAAAGATGTGCTGCGCCAATTGCGATCCGGTTATGCTATGATAAGTTCAAATTAAAGGAGCGATCTGCAGATGAAAACACTGAATCAGCAATGGGATCTTGATCCGATCTTCAAGGGCGGCAGTACCTCACCGGAATATAAAAATTTTCTGGATCAGCTGGAACTGGACATTAATGCGCTGACAACCTATCTGAAGAAAAAGGAGCAGCCGTTTACCAGCGCAGAGACTGCTGCTTTTCAAAAATGCATCGGCACCTATGAAGCCATTGACCGGCGGATGAGCGAAGCTTCGGCTTTTTCCGAATGCCTGACCGCACAGAACATGGAGGACGAACAAGCGCTGGCGGCAAGCAGCCGGATCCAGAGTCTCGGCGCGGCGTTCGGAATTTGCGGCACACGGCTTGACGCGCTCTTCCGACAGATCAGCGACAGCGACTGGAAAACCCTGCTCGCCGGCAGTGCGATGGAAGGGATCCGGTTCGCTCTTGAGGAAAGACGAAATCAATCCAGAAAGAAGCTGCCTTCCGAGCAGGAAGAACTGATCGGCAGCCTGGCTGTTGATGGGTATCATGCGTGGGGCAGCCTGTACTATTCCCTCGTCAACAAAATTAAGATTCCGTTTGACCATCCGGAAAAGGGCCGGGAAACGCTGTCGGTCAGCCAGGCAAATAATCTGCTTGACTATGCCGACCGGGCAACCCGCCAGTCGGCGTTTCACGCACTGGAACATGCATGGTCGGATAGCGCCGATCTGTTTGCGGCCACGCTGAATCACATTGCCGGGTACCGGCTGACGGCCTATCAGGCCAGAGGCTGGTCCGATGTGCTGGACGAACCGCTGGATGATAACCGCCTGTCACGCAAAACACTAACGACGATGTGGCGGACCATTAATGAATACAAGCCGGAACTCGTCAGATTTCTGAATCGGAAGGCAAAACTAATCGGCGTGAAAAAGTTGTCCTGGTTTGATGTTGACGCCCCGCTGATCCGCAGCAGCAAGAAAGTTTCCTATGAAGAAGCTGCTGATTTTGTGGTCGATCATTTCCGGACTTTCAATCCGAAAATGGCGGATTTTGCCAGGCACGCCCTGGATCACCGCTGGATCGAAGCGGCGAATCGGGCGAACAAACGGCCGGGCGGCTTCTGCACCAATTTCCCGGTAACCGGCGAATCACGGATTTTCATGACCTTCAGCGGCACCGCAACCAACACATCGACAATCGCTCATGAACTTGGGCATGCCTATCATCAGTCGCTGATGAATGATCTTCCTTTTCTCTCCCAGCACTATGCGATGAATGTGGCGGAAACAGCATCAACCTTCTCGGAAATGATTGTCGGCGATGCTGCCGAATCCGCGGCGAAATCACGCGATGAGAAACTGGTTTTCCTCAGCAACAAGCTCGAGCGCAGTGTCGACCTGCTGATGAACATTCACGCCCGTTTCCTGTTTGAGACTCGTTTCTATGAAGCGCGGAAACAAGGCATCGTCAGTGTCGCCCGTCTGAATGAGCTGATGGAGAACGCTCAGAAAGAAGCCTATCTGAACGCGCTCGACGTGTACCATCCGACATTCTGGGCTTCCAAACTGCATTTTTACATCACCGACTGGCCGTTTTATAATTTCCCGTATACCTTCGGCTTTCTGTTCAGCACCGGGATCTATGTCCGGGCATTGAAAGAAGGCAAATCATTTGCGGAAAAATATGATGCTCTTCTCCGGGACACCGGCCGGATGACCACCGAGCAGCTCGCCGAGAAGCACCTGGGCGCCGATCTGACACAGCCGGACTTCTGGCGGTCGGCACTGGACTATTGTGTGCAGGACGTACAGGAATTCCTGAAGCTGACCGAATGAGGCTGTTGATTAAAATAAATTCTGGAATCAGGCGATCTGTATAGACAAAAAAACAATTTGATAATAGAATGATTAAGCGGTAATCAATAATAATTTTAAACAAGCAATCCATGCTGTCACCTTACGGGGTGGCAGCATGTTCCGTTTTAGGGGTCGTGAACATGATTACTATTCTCAGTTAGACACCATTTTTTCGGTTTTAATGAATTATTCAGCTCTGTTAAGAATTTTTTTATAGCCGGCACAAAAAGAAGCAGACACTTTTGACAGGGCCAACAGAAAAGGGGTCATTCACTTGGAAGAACAGATTCAAGGCGGGATGAATCAGAAGCTGAACATCCTTCGGGCAGGGGTACTTGGTGCGAATGACGGCATTGTATCTACAGCCGGTATTGTCATTGGCGTAGCCGGCGCGACAACGAATACCATGACACTGGTGATCTCCGGGCTCGCCGGGCTCGTATCCGGAGCTTTGTCGATGGGCGGCGGTGAGTATGTGTCCGTCAGCACGCAGAAAGACACCGAAAAGGCCGTGATCGCCAAGGAAAGCGCCGAACTGGAAGACGACTACGACGGCGAAATCAACGAACTGGCAAAAATTTATGAACAGAACGGACTCTCCGAGGAGCTGGCCAGAAGAGTTGCCGTCGAACTGATGAGCAAGGATGCGCTCAAGGCACATGCCGCAGCGGAACTGGGGGTCAATCCGGCAGATTATGTCAATCCCTGGCACGCCGCGTTTTCCTCCATGCTTTCCTTCACGATCGGCGCAATCCTCCCCTTCCTTTGTATTGCACTGATTCCCGGAGCATTTAAGGTGCCGGTCACCGTTCTGGCTGTATTGATTGCACTCGGACTGACCGGCTTCATCAGCGCCAGACTCGGCGGCGCCCCGCGCTGGCCGGCGATTGCCAGAAACATCATTGTCGGTGCACTGACGATGACCGTAACCTATATGATCGGACAGTTCTTTCACGTCTGACGCTGAATGATGAGCTTGCAGAGCGCAGTGCTCCGGTTCCGGAGGCTGCGCTTTGCTGTCTGAGTCTGCCCTGTCTTTTCCCACACCGGCGAATTTCCGTTATAATGGTCTATATATATCAGCGGAGAATGTTCCGGCACGAAAAGGGGAAATCACTTGTTGTCAGAGAAAAAAGCGTTTATTCATCGCATCCGCACGGCTTCAGGAGAAAAGCCGGCGGATTTAGTGATTAAAAATGGAAAGGTCGTCGATGTCTTCGGCGGCGGCCTGCTGGATACCGATGTGGCAATTACCGGGGGCATGATTGTCGGCCTTGGACACTATCACGGCAAAAAGACTCTGGATGCCGGCGGGAAGATCGTCAGTCCGTCCCTTATCGACGCCCATGTGCATATTGAGTCGTCGATGCTGACGCCGGGCGCCTTTGCCGGTGTACTCGCCGCGCATGGCGTGACCTCAGCTATCGTCGACCCGCACGAAATTGCCAATGTGCTCGGGACGGACGGGATACGGTTCATGCTCCGCCGGGCGGCCGACAGCCTGATCGATATTTACGTGATGCTCCCTTCGTCCGTGCCGGCCACTTCATTTGAACATAACGGTGCAACGCTTCATGCCGAAGACCTCGAGCCGCTTTTCGATGATCCGCATGTTTTCGGCCTCGCTGAAGTGATGGATTTCCCGGCTGTGCTTCATGCCGACCCGGTGATGACCGACAAACTGCTGATGACGCAGAAACACACGTGGCGGATCGATGGTCACGGCGCCGGTCTGGATGCCGGAGCGATCAACGTGTATCGCACAGCGGGCATCCGCACGGATCACGAATGCGTCTCGATCAGCGAGGCAGAAGACAGGCTGGCACGCGGCATGTATGTGATGATCCGTCAGGGGACTGTTGCCAGGGACCTGCCCCAGCTGATCGGCCTGGTCAACGCGCGCAACAGCCGCCGCTTTCTTTTCTGCACCGATGACAAATATTGCGACGATCTGATCGCCGAAGGCAGCGTCGACCACAATATCCGTATGGCGATCCGCAGCGGTCTTGATCCGATTACCTGCATTAAAATGGCGTCACTGAACACGGCCGAATGCTATGGCCTGCGCACGAAGGGGGCGATTGCACCAGGCTATGAAGCCGATTTCCTGCTGCTGGACGACCTGGAACAGTTCTCCATCAGCCAGGTTTATGTCCGCGGGGAAAGAGTTGCCGGAAACGGGCAGGCTGTTTCCAGCCAAAAGGCGTCCGAAGCGCACCCGAAACCGCATCCGCTGGTTCTTCCCGAATTAACGCCGGACCGGCTGACCATTAAAATCGGTCCGTCACACAAGGCTCATGTGATCGGCATCGTTCCGAACAGCCTGGTCACCCGCGACCGTGTTGAGAATGTACCCGTTCACAACGGGGTTTTTACATTTACGGAAGGGAAAGATTTTCTCAAAATGGCCGTCATCGAGCGGCACAAGGGGCTCGGTACGATCGGCCTGGGCATTGTTGGCGGTTTCGGTCTGAAATCAGGAGCGATTGCCACTACCATTGCCCATGATTCGCACAATCTGGTTGTCACCGGCTGCAGCGACGCCGATATGATCGCCGCGGCGCAGCGGCTGAAGCAGATCGACGGCGGCATGGTCGTCGTGAATCACGGAAAAGTGCTGGCGGAACTCGCTCTGCCGATCGCCGGACTGATGACCGATGCGCCGGCCGCAGCAGTTGCTGAGAAGCAGAAGGTGCTGCGGATTGCAGTGTCGTCGCTCGGTGCTCCGGAAACATTCAATCCGTTCCTGACACTCTCTTTTCTCAGTCTGCCGGTGATTCCCGATCTGAAACTGACCGATACCGGCCTGTTCGACGTCCGCCAGTTTACGCATGTGAACGTCTCGGTTGATTAAACCGTTTCATCCGGTCAAGGAGGTTCCTTTTTTTGCCGCTCCCTGAAGCTTTTATCAATAAAATGTCCCGCCTGCTCGGCGATGAGTCAGACGCCTTTTTCAAAACATATAAGCAGAAACGTGCCTTTGGCCTGCGCATGAATCCGCTGAAACGCTCCGATGGAAAAACAGCTGTCCTTTCCCGGTTTCATTTGCGGTCCGTGCCGTTCTGCCCCACCGGCTATTATTACCCGGAAGCCGATGAACCGGGTAAAAGCGCTCTGCATCAGGCCGGCCTTTACTACATTCAGGAGCCCAGCGCGATGTTTGTCGCCGAGACGCTTGATGCCCGGCCCGGTGAACGCGTTCTTGATCTGTGCGCGGCACCCGGCGGAAAATCCACACAGATTGCCGGTGCCATGCACAATCAGGGACTGCTCGTCAGCAATGAACCCTACCCGAAACGTGCTAAGGCGCTCTCAGAAAATATTGAACGGATGGGGATCACGAATACACTGGTGACTAACGAAACGCCGGAACGCCTGGCAGACTATTTCCCGGGAAATTTCGACAGGGTTCTTGTCGACGCGCCATGCTCTGGAGAAGGGATGTTCCGGAAAGATCCGGACGCGGCTCAGTACTGGAGCCCGGCACATGTTACGGAGTGTGCGGCGCTCCAGAAGGAGATTCTGGAACAGGCGATCACCATGCTGCGTCCAGGCGGCGTGCTCGTCTACTCGACATGTACCTTCTCCCCGGAGGAAGACGAGCGCCAGATCGAACAAGTCCTGCAGAATCATCCGGAAATGGAACTTGTGCCGATTGTGAAATCAGGCGGGATCGAAGACGGGCGTCCGGAATGGACTGAATCGGGCAATCCACAACTGCGTCGGACGGCCCGGCTCTGGCCGCACCAACTGGAAGGCGAAGGCCACTTTGTGGCAAAACTCCGGAAAAGTCAGGGTGATCCCGGGAAAAAGATCCGCACGGCCCGCCCGGCCGGTGAAAACCAGCTGAAAGACTTCAGAACTTTTGAAACGCAGACACTGACGCAAAAACTCGGCGGCAGGTTTTATGCGGCGGGCAGCCAGCTCTACTTGCTGCCGGATTCCTGTCCGGAATTCGGCCGACTCAAGGTCATCCGTGCCGGACTGCATCTCGGCGAGCTGAAAAAGAACCGGTTCGAGCCGAATCATTCGCTTGCCCTGGCACTCCAGACATCATCCTGCCGCAATCTTTTCCCATTAAGAAGCAGAGACGACGAAGAACGGTATCTGCGCGGTGAAACGCTGCCGGTTTCCAGTCAGGCCAAAAAAGGCTGGACGCTTGTCACCATTGACGGATTCCCGCTCGGATGGGGCAAAGTGTCCGGCGGCATGCTGAAAAACTTTTATCCGAAAGGACTGCGTCGCAGAGGGCTGAACCACGAATCATAAGGAGAATATAATGAGCTCATTGTTAAATTCCGGTGATACAGTCGGACTGATTTCGTGTTCAGACGGACTGGATGAATCCGGATGCACAAAAGTAAATGCAATCGTCAGCACACTGCACACGCTTGGCCTAAGGACAAAACTGGCGGAAACGATCTATCGCTGCGCTCATTCTCCGTTCAGCGGGTCACCTGAGGAAAGAGCAGCGGAACTGATGCGCCTGTTTCTCGATCCGGAAATCCGTGCTATTTTCGATGTATCCGGCGGGGACAGCGCCAATCAGATTCTGCCGTATCTCGATTTTGACCGGATCCGCGGTTCCCGGGCTTTCTTTACCGGTATCAGTGATCTGTCCGTCCTCAATAATGCCTTATACACCCGTTCGGGAAAGGTTTCGCGCCACTACCGGGTCATGAATCTGGCCGGCAGATGTGCCGCCGCGCAGCAGGACTTTTTTAATAAATATTTCATGACGCCCGAATCCCCTTCATTCAATTATCGCTGGCTGCGCGGAAAGGCACTGTCGGGTACGGTGATCGGCGGCAACATCCGCTGCTTCCTGAAACTGGCCGGAACGAGCTACTTTCCCGACCCATCGGGCAAGATCGTCTTTCTTGAAGCACTCGGCGGCGGGCCGGCACGGATGGCGTCGCTCCTGGCCCAGCTCGATCAGCTTGCGGTTTTCCGCACATGCAGCGGCGTTCTGCTCGGCACTTTTTCCGAGCTGCAGGAAAAAGCGATGGAACCGGGAATTGAACAGCTTGTCCTGACAATCACGCAACGCTACGGCTTGCCGGTGGCTCAGACCGGGCAGCTCGGTCATGGTGAAGACGCCCGCTGTCTTCCGATCGGCAGATTCCTGCACCTGTAATGGAGGTCCATCATGGAAGAGGAAAACTTTTTCTATTACCTGAAGTTCAACGGATTTCGTCTGGAACAGGAAGGCGGACACATTTTCGCCGATTACGGGCTGGAACGCGGCGACAGCAAGGAACTGCCGCTGACGGCCGCCATTGACCCGGTGAATCATCTGGCGCAATTCACCGTTTCGAGCCGAAAACTGCTTCAGGAACAGTGCCCCGCACATTTTCAAAAAATGCTGGAAAATTCATTTGCCGATCCGGACAATCCTGTATTTGTCCATGCGCTGCACTGGCGGGATCAGCGGGATTAAATAATATTCTGTGCTTCGAGAAATGCCCGGTCACGGATGACTTTTTCATAATCATCAACACGAATCAGCCGATGATCGGCGGAAAAGACGGCCGCCTTCCGAAAAATATCGCCGGCATTTTCAAAGTCGTGAGTCGCACAGATCAGCGTCTTCCCGGCCTGGTTCAGCCGGATCAGCAGCTGCCGCAGGAACCGGCGCGTTTTCGGATCGAGGTTATTCATCGGCTCATCGAGGACATAGACATCCGGATTCAATACAACGGCTGCGGCAATCGCCACCCGCTTTTTCTCCCCGCCGCTGAGGTGATACGGAGCGCGATCCGCAAGTGTGCTGATCTGAAGCAGCCGCATCGCGTCTTCCGTCCTTTTCCTGGCTTCATCCCCCGAAATTCCAAGCTGCTGAGGGCCGAAAGCAATCTCCTCATAGACGGTCGGACAGAACAGCTGGGCATCCGAATTCTGAAAAATGAAACCGATCCGTTTATGAAAGCGGCGGGAAAACTGCGGGTCCTTCAATTTCCGTCCATTGACCGCCGTCCCATCAAAATCAAATGCTCCGGAATCCGCTGTGATCAGACCGTTGATCACTTTCAGGAGCGTGGACTTGCCGCAGCCGTTTGCCCCAAGCAGCGCCACAGAATCCCCCTGCGACACATGAAGCGAAATCCGATCCAGCGCTTTTACCTGATTTGAATAACTATAGGAAATATTTCTCAGTTCAATCACATGACTCATCCTTTAATTCAAGAATAGGAAAGCGGCTGCCAGCAGTCCGGCAACCACCAGACAGAGCAGATCCGCTGCATGAAACGCCGGTACGGCTGCTCTCCGGTAATGACCGGAAAACCCTCTGCAGACCATCGCATCATGCAGATCGGCGGCCATGTCGCTGGATTTCAGAAAAAGGGTTCCGGCGATGCCGCCGACCGACCGGGCCTTCCGGGAGATGTGCCCGACCGTGCGCACTTTCAGGGCATAAAAGAGGGTTAGTACAAAATTGCCAAGGATCACCAGATATTTGATCGTGATATCCAGGACAAAAAGAAACAGATCTGGTACATGAAAAATTTTAAGGGCTTCCGTCATTTCCGGCCAGGAGGTCGACATGGCAACGAGGCCGGCCGCAGAAACCGACAGCCACACTTTTGCCACCAGATCGAGCCGCAGGGGATTTCCGAGAAACACAGCCGGAAGCAGAGTGACCGCCATAAAGACCGCAGCAGCGGCGCCAAGCGATATGATCCTTTTAAGCTGCACGGCGGGGAGGACGCTGATCAGTACGAGCAGTCCGACCGCAGCTACGGAGACAAAGGCGGCACTCCGGCTCAGGGAAACAAGGAAAATGAGCATGATGGCGACGGGAAGCTTGATCCATGGCTGTATCCGCGACAGAAAACCACCATGATCCCGCTGTTCACGGAGCACCGCGAGCATCCGGACAAAACCGGAAATATTTTTCTCAATAAATAGTGCTTTCCCAGTGCCGCCAGTCTCCGGATCGGTTCCGGTCAGCCAGTCCGGCAGTATCAGATGCTCTTTCACCGCTGACCCCCCTTCCTCCGTCCGGACTGCAGCAGGCGGAACAGAATGATCAGGATTGCGCATCCGGCAACGGCCGACAGCAGATAGCCGGCAAACGGTGGAAGACCGTTCATGGAATAACCGGAAAAAAGCGCGTGGTAATCGACCCCGTGAGTCATCCCGGACGGCACGTAGCCGATCTGTCTGCCGATCTCCCGGCCGCTCCATTCTCCCCATGCCGTCGCTGCGGCGAGCAGGCCGAGCGGTGTCAGCATAACCAGAAACAGCAGCAGACCGGACCATTTTTTATACGAAACCTCCCCGGACTGAAGCATGTCCGGTGAAACCCGGTGCAGAAAGGCAAGCACGCCCACTGTGAACGCCGCTTCGGCAAAACCGGCGACGGTCAGATGGGGAATCAGCATCGCCGGAACCGAAATCTGAAGCGGATAGGGCGAATAGAGCGGCAGCCCGTCCGGACCCCGGAACAGCAGCGGCTGAATACCGAATTCAACCCCGGCGGCAAGCGCACCCAGATTGATGGCCGCATAAGACGCGATCCCGGCGGCCGCAAGCTTTCTTTTCCCGCCGGTCAGGACGGACGCAAACGCATGGTACAGCGCATAACCGGAAAAGGGCATGACAAAGGCTATATTAAACAGATTGGCGCCCAGTGCCAGAATGCCGCCGTCCCCGAAAAACAGACTCTGAATCAGCAGTGCGGCGGCAAGCGCCAGACAGGCTGCTTCCGGACCGAGCAGCACAGCCAGCAGCGTTCCTCCTACCGCGTGCGCCGTTGTGCCGCCGGGTACCGGTACATTAAAGAACATGATCAGAAAAGAAAGTGCGGCGCCGACGCCGATCAGCGGCACGTTCCTTTCCGGCAGCTTCGCCCGGACCCGGCGAACGGAAACTGCCAGTACCGGAACCATCGCCGCGCCGAGTACCAGACAAGTCTCCGGACTCAGATAATTATCAGGAATATGCATGACTTGACCTCATCTCATTCATATGTAAATTAAAAAGCCGCGAAACGCCAACAGATATCCGGGATTCCGGATATCCGTCAGCCTTCGTGGCTGCATCCTTATTCAGTCAAATTGGATCCGTACAGGCATTGCAGCAAATCTTCGTGATCCGCGCCCGTCGACTCTTCTTTCAGACTTCTTCCAGTTTCGAACTGATCCGTGAGGCAACTTCATCATAGAGTGTGCCAATGCCGCCGTCTGCCTGGCAGGAGGTGCGGAAAACCTTCGTCTGCGGATTCAGCTGAAGGGCATCCTTCTCTGCCTGCTGATCATTGAAATTGAAGAAACGCATCATGTCAAACTTATTGAAAACAACCAGGTCCGCTTTTGTAAAAAGCAGCGGATATTTAACAACCTTATCGTCGCCCTCGGGGATGCTGACGATCGCCAGCTTCATGTCTTCACCGATTTCAAACTCAGCCGGGCAGACAAGATTCCCGACATTCTCGATGAACAGCACGTCGATGTCGTCCAGATTAAAATAGGTCAGCATTTTCTTCATCGACATCGCTTCGATATGACAGGCACCGCTCGTATTCAGCTGAACAACCGGAACACCCAGCCGGTCGAGTTTTTCCGCATCGACCTGCCCGGCAATATCACCTTCGATAACGGCTGCCTTATAATGTGGCTGCAGCTTCTCGATCAGTCTGATGATCAGGCTTGTTTTCCCCGCACCCGGCGCTGCCATAACATTTATCGCAAACACTTTTTTCCTGGCAAGAATTTCTTTGACCTCATTGCTGCAGTCTTCGTTGGCTTCCAGCAGCTGCTTCACAACCCTGATCGAGCTCACTTCCGCGCCTCCATTCGATCGGCCGGACCATTCCGCGGCCAAAAGAAGAAATTAACTGCTTTCTATTATATAATAATTCCATGTTGATGAGATGATAAAAAAGTGACAGGTCTTTGCAGACCGGGAAGAAGCTTTATATGAAAGTTGCCGTTCTCGATGGCCAGGGGGCCGGGCTTGGCCAGACACTGATCAAAAAAATACGGCTCGAATTGCCGCCTGAAGTGCAGATCATCGCCCTGGGCACGAACACATTTGCCACTGCGCGGATGGTCCGTGCCGGCGCCGATATCGGCATCAGCGGTGAAAAAGGAATCTGCTCCTTCTGCCGTCATGAAACGGCCGACGGGATCATCGCCCCGATCGGTATTATCGAACCGGGATCCATTCAGGGCGAAGTCACTGCAGCGATGACACAGGCGTTTTCCCGGATGTCGTGCAGAAAGTATCTTCTTCCTCTCCATCATCCGGACATCCTGGTTCCCGGCACCGCGAAGACACCCATCAAGGATCTGGCCGAAGAAATCATTGAAGACCTCAGAAGCCGGCTGACAACGAGCAGGGGCTCTTAACTCTGCCCGATCCCCGCCTCCAGATATTTCTTCGCCTGCGCCATATAATGCGCCGCATCATATTTTAGATAGTCCGCATTGTCCTGACTCAGTTTCCGCCGCTCTTTGGCCGGTACCCCGGCAACGAGCGTCCCCGCTTCGACAACCTGATTTTCCAGAACCAGCGCCCCCGCAGCAACAAGCGCTCCTTTTTTAATCACTGCACCGTTGAGAATTGTTGCCCCCATGCCGATCAGTGATCCATCTTCAACGGTACAGCCATGCAGCGTCACATTGTGGCCGACCGTCACATTTTTCCCGACCCGGACCGGATCTTTTGCGTCGACGTGGACGACCGTGCCGTCCTGGATGTTTGATCCTTCACCAATGAAAATACCTGCTTCATCGCCCCTGAGCACAGCATTGAACCAGACCGATGCCCGTGCACCGAGCACCACCTGCCCGATAACCTGTGCCCCCGGAGCGATGAACACACTTGGATCCACTTTTGGAAAATGTTCCCCGTAGTGCAACATGATGATCACCTCGTTAAAATGTTAACGTTTCCATATTTGATTATACGAAAAAAACATTTATCCTGCACCCTGCAAGAACAGCGAATTCGCCGTTTGGCTGATATATCCTGATTTCGGCCGATATATTTTTAGTCCAACGGCCCCACAATCGAACCGGGATCGTCTGCTGACGGCTTCATCATAGAGCTAAAGCGCATACAGACCATCGTCTGTTGGTCTTCGTAAAAAAACTGCGCTAAAATAATAACTGAAAGCGTTTGTGTTTCATCCGAGCGCCGCAAAGAGGTGAACGACATGCCCTTAGTGCACCGGAATATCACATTTTTAAATTTTGATGATACCTATGTCCATCAGAAAAATCTTACTGCGGCTGTCCCCCATCAGTGGATTGACTTTACCGGGCTGCGCGGCACGGCCATGTACTGCTCGCCGGGAGCGTTCGCATCAATTGGCGCGGCACTCGGCCGGATCCCGGACAAGGGACTGACGTTTATCGGCAGCGGAAACTATCACTATGTTGCGCTCGCCCTGATGCAGGAGATCAGGCGGCCGTTCACTTTGGTACTGTTCGATCATCACACAGATCTGAATGCAGGACAGATCGGGCCGCTTTTGTCTTGCGGTTCCTGGGTCAGCCACGCGATTCAGGAAGTGCCTGAATTGAAAAAAGTGATCATGATCGGACCGGATCCGCGGAGCGCACGTGACGTTCCGCAGCCGATTCGGCGCCAGGTCGTCATCATTCCTGATCATAGCACCCCCGCTGCCGGTCAGCTGCTCAAGCTGATCCAGACAGATACGGTCCAGATCAGTGTGGACAAGGATGTGCTTTCGACGGATGAAGTCAAAACAAACTGGAGCCAGGGCCGGATGAGATCAGACACGCTCTTGCCGCTGGTCCGGACGCTCATCGAAGACAAACGGATCGCGTCGATGGACGTTTGCGGCGGCTGGCCGATCCGGCCGCATGAACACTTCAATCCGCAGATCCGGACCTGGCTGAGCCGGAATGAAGCGATCAACAAAAAATTGGCCGGTTTATTCATCAGCCAGCTGATCCGGACAGACGCTTCAGCAGGCACACGTCATATAGCAAAAAGCTTGTAAAAAACAGAACCCCCGCCCTGCTTAGGAGTGGAGGTTCTGTATGACTACCTTTTATTAATATGTCAGGCGAGTTTCTTCAGGCTTTCACGATTGAAGGCCGGAATATCGTCAGGTGTACGGCTCGTAACCAGGTTGCCGCTGACAACGACTTCCTGATCTTTGTAGTTGCCGCCGGCGTTTTTCAGGTCAACCGCAATGGACTTGTAGCCCGTGATGTTGCGGCCTTTAACGGCGTCCGCCGTAATCAGCAGCTGCGGACCGTGGCAGATGGCAAAAACGTTCCTGTCTTTGTCTGCGAAAGCTTTGGTAAAGTTAACGAAACGATCGTCGTCACGCAGGTTGTCCGGTGAATAGCCGCCGGCGATCAGCAGTGCGTCGAAGTCGTCCGGCTTCACATCGTCGATCGATGCATCTGCCGTTACTTTGGCACCATGCTTGCCTGTAATCGTCGCACCCTTTTCCTTGCCGATCACGACAACTGTATGGCCGGCATCCTTATATGCCTTTGCAGGTCCGGTGAATTCGACATCTTCGAAATCATCGGCCAGTACTGCAGCAATTTTCTTTGCCATCGTTTAATATCCTCCTCGGGAATCGATAGTGTTAAATTGTCCGCATCAGTCCGTTTTCATCCGCGGAAAAAAGCAGACGGTACGGACGGGAATAGTTTTTATTTTTATTCCCTACTTTTCCTATTTTAAAAACAGGAAACAGTCCGGTCAAATGTCCTGCTCACAATATGGAAATATTTTTCACAATTAATAGTGCTTGAGGTTTACGCAGCGTCAGGGTATACGATAAATTTATCAGGGGGGTAGGTCAATTGCATTACACCGTCAAACAGCTCAGTGATCTGGCCGGAGTCAGTCCGCGAACGCTCCGTTATTACGACCAGTTGAACCTGCTGAAGCCGGAGAAGATCAACGCATCGGGCTACCGCATCTACGGACCAGGAGAGGTCGACAAGCTGCAGCAGATCCTGTTTTACCGGGAACTCGGTTTTGGCCTGAAGGACATACGGGCTTTCCTCAATGCTCCGGATTTCAGCCTGATCGCCGCCCTGACCAGACAGCATCAAAGATTAATTGATGAGCGGGATCGTCTGAATCGACTGATCGCGACAGTTGAGAAGACGCTGGCCGCCAGGAAAGGGGAACAAACGATGACCGATAAGGAAAAATTTGAGGGCTTTAAAAAGGAAATGATCGACCGAAATGAAGCGCTCTATGGCAAAGAGATCCGTGAGAAATACGGAGAGGCGCAGGTAAAGGCATCCTATCAGAAATTTGCCGGCCTCAGCAAAGATGACTACGCCGATGCCGAAGCCATTCAAAACGAGATGGGCGGCCACTTGAAGGCGGCACTGGATAACGGTGCGGATCCGCGAAGCAGCGAAGCACAGAAGGCAGCCGATCTGCACAGGCAGTGGCTGAGTTACTTCTGGACGGCGTACACCCCGGAAGCACATGCCGATCTGGCAAAAATGTATGTGGCGGACCCGCGCTTCACGGCCTATTACGAAGATCGGTTTGGTAAAAATGCAGCCATCCTGCTGCGCGATGCCATTCTAGTCTATACCGGCGAGAACAGGTGAGCATTTTGATAAGCAATGCGGTTGGCAATCGGCCGCACTGCTTTATTCTGACGGATCGGATCTTTTTCCTCACGCATCACCGGATGCTATACTGAAACATGAAAAAAGTTTTCAAATGACAGGATCTGTTAAAGGGAGGGACTTCTTTGTTACGATTCCATCGCGTTGTCTGGCTGGCACCATTTATCCTGACACTGGCTGCTTGCGGCGGGCCGGCCGCGCTGTCGACATCATCGCCGTCTGATCATTCATCGATCCAGCAGGCAGCTTCAGACCGTGCTTCTTCATCGGGAAAGCCATTCGCCTCAGTCGCTCAGGCCCGTTTCAAAGACGACGGCACGATCCCGAACAACCCGAAATACTCTGTTCTGATCTACCACGGAGCAGTCAAAGGGATGAACGCCAATCAGATTGTCAGGTTGTTTCATAAGAACAACTGGGGCAACAACTGGATTGACGGCATCTTTGATTTCCATCATTTTCACAGCAATGCCCATGAAGTGCTCGGCATAGCAGCCGGCAGTGCTGAAGTTCAGCTCGGCGGGCCTAAGGGGAAAATTTTTAAATTATCGGCCGGTGACGTCGTCGTCCTACCGGCAGGTACCGGGCACAAGCGGATTTCGGCAAGTAACGCATTCTCTGTCGTCGGCGGCTACCCGAACGGAAAGTCTTACGACACGCAAACAGAGGAAAGCAATCCGTTGAAACAGAATATCGCCAGAGTCGGCAAGCCGGCTCAGGATCCTGTCTACGGGAACAAGGGGCCATTGCTGAACTTATGGAAAGAATAAGGCCGGAGCATCTGCCCCGGCCATTTTTTCAAATATGCAGGTGATTAAAGATCTTACTCCTGTATTTCCGAAAAGCCCGGCTCTTCCGGATCGAACGTTTTTCCGTCAGCTGATTGAATCTCAGCCGTTTGGCACGCAGCTGTCCGTTCAGCCGGCGAAGTTCTTCGTCATCCGTACAGCAGCGGATCAGGTCGCTCAGTGTCACCATATCTTTACGGATCTGGACTTCTTCCGGCAGATAACCGGCGTTTTTCAGCACCGTGTAGCCGACGCGCAGATCTTTGGGCACACCGGACAGGTCTTCAAACTGCTGCGGCTGTCCTTTCCCCGGAAGATGGTCAAATGCACCATTCCGAAGTCCGACCTGTATCTTTTCTTCAGCCATGAGATCAATTATGCTCAATCCCGGACGCCTCCTTACAAGGGCGTTTTCTGATCACCGGCAACCGATTCATTCTGCAGATAGATTTGTTTCAGCGGCTTCAGCGCCGGGCCGTCAATTACCTCGCCGTTCGCCCGGAATCGCGAACCATGGCACGGGCAGTCCCATGTGCGCTCGCTTTGATTCCAGTTTACCTCGCAGCCGAGGTGCGGGCAAGTCGTATCCACGATCACTACTTTTCCATCCGGCTGTTTGTAAACACCGGCACGCGTTTCGTTCAGCGACACAATGGCCCCCTGATCATTCCCGAGATCGGCAATCGACTTTTCCTCCTGACCGATTTTCCCTTTTATCAGATTTCCGGCCACTTCGGCATTCTCAATCAGGAATCGGCCTACCATCGGATCTGCTTCAAAGCGCGACGGACTGAAGAGTTCGACGTAAGGATTATCCTGCTCCAGAACCAGATCGGTCAGGAGCCCGGCAGCTAACGTTCCCGTTGTCATGCCCCATTTCCGAAATCCCGCCGCCACGAAAAGATGCGGCTGGTTCGCTGAGATCGGTCCGATATAAGGCACTTTGTCCAGAGTCGTGTAGTCCTGCGCCGACCAGCGGGCAATCCGGCGGTTTTCGCCGAGCAGACTGTCGGCAAAACCGGATAACCGGTCGAAATGGATCTCTGTATCTTCGCCGCGTCCGGTCTTGTGATTCTCACCACCGATCAGAACCATGTTTTTACCGGACAGCTTCAGACTCCGGACCGACCGTTTCGGATCGCCGGCACTCAGGTACATCCCGTCCGGAACCGTCGCATCCGTCTCGCAGGCAATCAGGTAAGACCTTTCCGGGAACATCCGCGAGAAATAGAACCGGGGATCATAGAAAGGGAAATGCGAACAGATCAGGACGTTCCGGCAATGGATGCGGAAACCCTGCCTGGTCCGGATCACCGGCGGCTTCTCCTGTTCCAGTTCAACCGCCATCGTCTGTTCATAGACCGGCACGCCCATGCGCGACAGTTCCGCGATCAGGTAGTGCAAATACATCAGCGGGTGAAACTGCGCCTGATCCGGCATCGACAGCGCATTGACCGCCGGCAGAGACAATCCGGTTTCCTGTTTCAGGTCCCCTGGGATGCCCAGCCGGTCATACGCCGCCTTTTCTTTTTCAACTGCCGCCGCTTCCTGATCCGTCGCCGCATAAACGACTGCCGGTTTCTTTTCAAATCCGCAGGAAACGTTATTTTCCGTGATCGTCTGTTCCATCCAGTGCAGCGCTTCCTGGTTTGCCTGATAGTACAGTCCGGCTTTTTCCGCGCCAAAATGTGCGGCCAGCTCGTGATAGATCAATCCATGCTGGGCGGTGATCTTCGCTGTTGTATACCCTGTCGTGCCGCTGGCCAGACGTGCCGCCTCGATAAGCGTCACTTTTACACCGGCAGACGCCAGGCGAAAGGCGGCCGTAATTCCGGTAATGCCGCCGCCGACAATCAGCGTCTCTGTTTCAATGTCTTTGTCCAGCGCCCTGAATTCCGGGAGGTGCACCGTATCCTGCCATACCGATGTGGTTTTCTTAAAATTATTCCGCTGCTCCTTCGTCATATCGATCCGTCCTCACTTTTCATCACATTTCCGCAGTTTACTTTTTATCGTTCCCCTTTTCGCTGAGACTCTATGCGGCAGCGGACTTCACAAATCAATAAAAAATGCAGCGCCGCTTTTCTTTAAAAACAAAAGCGCTCTGCAATATTTCTGTATCCCGCTCAAATGGTCATTTTCCGGAAAAAGTGCGGCTGATCATCCCGGACCGCCGGAGTCCGTGAACTTAAACCTGGTCATTGGGAAAAAGAATCCCGTTATCTCGCCGCGATTTTTCCATGACACGCACGACTTCACGGCTGTGTTCCTTCAACGTCCGGTAAGTTTCCAAATCGTTCTGCTCAATCGTATCGGCAAAACAGGTGATTTCATAAATCATATCATTGTCCGTCTTGTCCTCTGCGATCAGTTCGTCCTGCTTCGTGTGGGCATCGATCCATTCCAGCCGGTGGATATTCGATGCATTATTGATCCGGAGCGTTCCCTGTTCGCCATGAATTTCCGAAGGGGCGTCGGAATGGGCGATTTTCGAGCAAAGGATCGTGCACACGAAATCTTCATAGTTCAGCACCAGTGTCCCGCTCCCGTCCACACCGCTCGACAGCATCACCGGAAAATAGGCTGAATCTGCCGGCGGACCGAACAGGGAAATCGCCGCAGACAGGGGATAAACACCCAGATCTTCCAGTGCACCGCCGGCAAACTGCGGGGAAAAAATATTGGTTATTTTCCCATCGAGAAACAAATCATATCGTGATGAGTATTGAATCAGCTGCAGAACCGACGAGCGAAGACGGCCGGCACGATGCAGCGCCGCTTTCAACTCTTTGAATACCGGTGTCTGGATATTCCTGATCGCCTGAAACAGAAAGACGTGTTTCTCTTCCGCCAGACTGAAGGCCTGCTCCAGTTCGTTTAAGGTAATAAAAATCGGTTTTTCACAGATGACATGTTTGCCGCCGTTAAGAAGTGTCATGACCTGCTGAAAATGCAGGCCATTCGGCGACGCCACATAAACCACATCCACGGCATCACTCTGGGCCAGTGCTTCCACAGAGGTAAACCATTGTATTCCGCCATGCTGCTCCGAAAACGCTCTGGCCTTGTCGGCACTCCTTGAATAGGCTGCGGTGTATGTCATTCTGCCGGTTTCCTGAACCGCCTCCAGAAAAGAACCGGTGATTTTACTTGTTCCGATCGTTGCCAGTCTCATTCCCGTCATCCTCTCCGCCTTCTGTATTTACAATTTTCATTATACCTGTTACTTTAATTCATGACAGCCCTTACACCGGACAGCCCGCACTTCCGGGAGAGCGGTCAATCGATCCCTTTGTTGTGATTGAATCATGACGGAATGCGTCGGTATCTTTTTTGCCCGTACAATGTATAAATTTACCCACAAGTCTGTTGAAGTTGTCCTGATTCATGTATTATAGTGAAGCAGTGTCTGAAAATATTTCAGATGATACAAACTGAAACTATTTCGGAGGCAAGTTGACAAATGACATCAATCAAAAACAGGCCGGCAGAATTCGGCTACGTACTGCTGTTCATTCTGCCGCCGCTCGGTATTGCCTGGTTAGCCGGGCTGGGAATCCGGCAATGGACCATGATGATCCGGAAAAAGATGAGGCTTGCGGCCGATCCGGTCAGCATTCTGTTCATCCTGCTGATCCTGGCTTCAATCGGGGCAACACTGACCAACGGACGGCCTGAAGATCTGTTGTCCACGGCGATGCTGACCGCTTATTTCGGCGTTTATCTTTATTTGCTGAACAATCCGGGGAAACTCCGGCTGTCAAAATATATGTGGATCACAATTTTGGGCGGTGCATATCTTTATTTTTCCGACTGGTTCTTTGATCTTGTCGGACGGTTTATCGAGATTCCGCCGGCTGTTTCTCTTCTGACCGGACATCTGCTCATGGGCTTTAACAGGCAGGACAGATTATACGGTTCGGCCTACAATCCGAACTATGCCTGTTACCTTTTGATCCTGGCGCTGGCTTTGCTGATGGTCGAACTGCTGCGTTCGATCCGTCTGCGTAACACCAGAATGATTGCCACGGAACTGGCGCTGCTTGCCGTCCTCTCACTGGGTATCTATGCGACGGGCTCACGCGCCGGATTCGTCATTATGCTGCTGGTCCTGGTGTTCTTTGTCTACAAATGGAATAAGAAACTGTTCTTTGCCACCTCCGTTCTTACTGTCACCAGTGTTCCGCTCCTGATTAATGTGATGCCGAGAGGCGATTCTGCAGGTTTTTCCATGCAGCAGCGTATCAACATCTGGAAAAACAGTCTGGATGTGTTTCTGCAGCATCCGCTGTTCGGCACGACATCGTTTGACTTTTCAACAGCCTACTATCAGCTGACCGGCCATACCATTGCTCATGCCCATAACCTGTTCTTATCTATTTTTGCCTCTTCCGGCGTGGTCTGCGGCGTTTTCTTTACAGGTCTGATTATTACCGGCACTTTCTCGCTCCTCAAAGCCGTACATACGGAGAGGGGCTACCTCAGCCATCGGGTGACTTTGTTCCTTTTCTCATTGCCGACCATCGTTGCCTACGGCCTTCTGGACTTTACCCTGTCCTCACCGCAGGTCATGCTCGTGGTGCTGGCGCTGGTTTCTTTCTGGATCCGTGATGAGCGAAGACGCAAGCTTCAGGGACATTCTCTGTTCTCGACACAGGCAGTCCAGTCGGCAAAGCAGAAATCAAAACCGGCCTGACGAAATGGAGGAGGATATGAACATCCCGGAAGATTGCAACCAGCCGCCGATGTTATATAAATGGCAAAAATCAGTGCATAAGCCGCAGATATGTAAGAAAAGTTAAAAAACTATGTCAGACTATATGACATAAATATTGAATACACGATGCAGCATGCTATGATAAATGAGTAAGCTTTAACACACCTTCTGTTGCAGTTAACCTTAAGTTAAGATGTTCCATCTTGCTTTGGGAAACCATCATTTACTCGTTGCGATAGAATGCTCACCGGCATTCTTATCGCATATTTTTTTGCCTTCAATCATTCTGTGACTGCACCAAAACCGTTTTTGCGTTCGAATGCTCTTGCATGTATGCGCTCCGGCATGTATGGTATTGTAGATTGCAGTGTTCCCGGATGAATGGTTCCGGCAGCAGCTGCACGCTTCGGGGCAACCTGTAAAATGACCCGTCATGACCCATACTATACATCAGCGAACGGCTGCCATTACCGGCACTGAAGAGGTGTTTGATCGATGCAGAATAAAGTCATATCAAAAGTACTCGCCGGCATCATCGGATTCAGTCTGATGTTTCCGGCTTTACCCGGACCTGCTGTGCCTTCCGCTGCAGCCGCGTCCTCTAATCCTGCATTCTTTACCTCATTTGAAAAGAACGATCCGGCGCCGGACTGGAAGAATGCCGCCGAATCCGGAAATGACGGACAACCCATGATTAAGGATGTCCATTCAACAATCTCAGGAAATTCAAAAGAAATAATGACGACATCCGTTGTGCAGGGGCCGTCCTCCGTTTCCGGATCTCCGGCGAAGGCCGGCTGGAGCGGCCACCGCGTTCTCGCCTATTCGGGCCGTAATTCCGGAAGCAGGGACAGTTATGCCTATAATAAACTGTTCCGTGTCCGGATACCGATCAAAAAGAATACACAGCTTTCTTATTATCTGGCTCCGGTTACCGTTACCGGTAAAACGGTATCGAACGCTTCCGCTTATGTGTCCGTTGATCTTGCCTTCTCCGACGGGACCTATCTGCATCAGCTGTCTCAGGCGACGGACAGCGACGGCATACGGATGACGCCGACCGCCCAGGGCGCGTCGGGGTCACTGATCGCCAATCAGTGGAACTATAAAACTTTGTCCCTCGGACATGCGGCGGCAGGAAAAACGATCGTGCGGATTCTGATTGCCTATTCCGATCCCGGTTCGGCGGATGCTTTCAAGGGCTATCTGGACGATCTGCGCATCGGCACCGCGGACAAAAGCGTCGGCTCATCGCCGGTCAACAACGTGAACATCCTGACGGGAACGAATTCGGACAGCAAACTGCCACGCGGAGAAACAGTGCCCGCGGTCGGCGTGCCGAACGGTTTTGCTTACTGGTCGCCCGCTCTGGACAGCAGTTCAGCCAGCCACTTCTATCCATACAGAAGCAACAATGATCCGGAAAATCTTCCGGAAATCCAGTCTTTTTCCCTCAGCCATTCGCCCAATCAGCAAAATGGCGAACGACAGTCCCTGCAGATCATGCCTTCCGATTTTTACGGCACACCGTCGGCGAGCCGGCTGAACCGCGGCCTGGCTTTCGACCGGAAGAATGAACAGGCACGGCCTGATCGCTACAGCGTGACGTTTAACAACGGGATGAAGACGGAATTGACCGCCTTGAGCCATTCGGCGATGTTACGCTTCACTTTTAAAGGAACCGTCGGGAACCTCATTTTCGATAATCTGGACAACAACGGCAGCATCACGCTGAATCCGTCAGCCAGGACCATCCAGGGTTACTCAGACGTGAAAAGCGAAACGACCGGCAACAGCAGCCGCCTGTTCTTCTACGGCGTTGTCGATCGTCCGGTTATGGGTTCCGGCCGGACCTACGGCCAGAGCAGAGACAACGTCACCGCTTATTATAAATTTGATACTTCCGTTCAAAAGACAGTTACCCTTCGCCTGTCAACTTCATTGATCGGAATCCGCCAGGCGAAGAAAAATCTGGATCAGGAGATCGGCGGCAGGGCGAGTTTCGGAAAGATCGCCGGGAAAGCCGCCCGCGCCTGGAACAGCCGGCTCGCAAAAGTCAGTATTCCGGGTGCAACCCAGACGCAGCGCACCACACTCTATTCCGCGCTCTACCGCCTGTTTCTCTACCCAAACGCAGGTTTTGAAAATACCGGATCAGCTAAGAAGCCGGAGTATCGTTACGCTCTGCTCGACAGCCCGCTCCAGGATAAAAACGGCGCTTCACGGACAGGCGCGCCGGTCAAAAAAGGGAAGGCTTACGTCAACAGCAATTTCGCCTACAGTGCACAGACTGTCTGGCCGGCCTATGCCTTGCTTGAACCCGGCCTGACCGGACAGATGATCAACGGTTTTCTCGATAATAAGAGGAACGGGGGCAGTGCCGTCCCGGCGAACGCCAGCACTTATGCCGATACAGCCTTTGCCAATGCGGCCATTAAGGGTGTCCCGGGAATACATAAGAACGTCCTTTACAATGCACTGCTGACGGATAGCCTTGTTTCCGGCAGTCCGGAAACCGGGAGCACGCTGGAACAATTACTCGCCGGCTATGTCAGAGACGGTGCTGTCGGGAATCTGGGCGCTGCGCTGAATGATCCGACAGGCTCGGCAAAAGTGCTTCAGGACAGCAGTGATTATTTGCTGCAGCGGGCCCAGAACTATCTGACTTGGTTTGACACATCGGCAAACCTTTTCAATGAAAAAACCGCGGACGGAAATTGGCAGCAGAATACTGATGTGACCGGTCCGTCCCGTGACAACCCGCAGGCATCCCCCGACCGCTGGAGCCTGTCCTTCAATGTCCCGCAGGATGGACAGGGTCTGGCTAATCTTTACGGGGGACGAAGCGGCCTCGGTAACAAGCTGAATCAGTACTTTGCTTCCGAATCCCTGGCTGCTTCCGTTAAAAAAGACCCGGACGCTGCTCTGGCTGCTGCGGGACGACTTGGTATTTTCGCAATCAACCGGCCATCGGCACCGGTGATTCCTTATATGTATCTGTACGCCGGTGAAGCAGCAAAGACGCAGGATCTTGTGCGGACGATTCTGAACCGTTTTTACACGGGGAGTGAAATCGGACAGGGTTATCTTGGGAGTGATGCCGGCAGCATGATGTCCGGTTATTATTTTTTAGCGGCATCCGGACTGTTCCCGCTGAATCAGGGGAGCAGCAGCTACGTCCTCAGTGCCCCCTATTTCAAGAAGATGATCATCCATCTGGGCAAGGGCCATGACCTGACCATTAATGCACCTGCCGTCAGCAACACCAACCGGTATATCCAAAGCGTCACTTTCAACGGGCGCACGGTCGCCGGAATCTCGATCTCGCAGCAGCAGCTGGCCGGCGGCGGCACCCTGACTTTTCAGATGGGAGCCAAACCGTCCGACTGGGGAACTTCGTCCGGCGCTCTGCCGGATTCACTGACGCCGCTGTCTACAGATGGTTCGACGCTTTATCCGAAGGCGCTGGCGAATCTTGCCGATCCAAATACCGTCGGCGCCAAACTGACGGCCAGCGACAAGACGAATGCTGCCCCGCTGACCGCCGCGATCCCGTCCGTCGCGATCTTCACGGATAAGCACCCGTCGATCAGTTCGGACTTTGGAAAAACACCGCAGAGAGTTAAAACCTACACGCTGACTTCCTCTGCCGATCGGGGCTACAGTTATCCGAGAAGCTGGACCCTGTTTGCTTCTGACAACGGGAAAAAGTGGGATACGATCGACCATCGCTCCGGAGAAACATTCATCCGGCCGTCAATGACGCGCGCGTTCACGATCAGGAATCCTGCTGTTTACCGTTACTATCGCCTGAAGATAACCGAACGAAACAGTAAATACCCGCTTGCGCTGAACGGCTATCAACTGCTTGGCTATACAGGCATCAAATCCGGTTATGAAGTGCTTATGAAAGAACTGTTCAGCCAGTTCGGGAAGGGCAACCTCCCGGAATCTGAGATGGCCTCCCTGTCTTCGGCGCTGAACCGGGCGCAAAATGCCTATAATAAAGCTGATACGGCTTCATCAATTTACTATCTGCAGACATTTGTCCAGCGTCTGAACGCATCGGCAACCGGCAGAGCGCGAAGCATCCTCTCGGCGGATGCGCAGGCACTCGTCAATCTGCTGGCCGATTGACGGGCCGGAGCATTCTGCCGCAATCTGTTACTTTGGAAAGGGGACCGTTGATGAATGATAAACTGGTGATCCGTGACGCCGTGATGTCCGATCTTCCGGAGATTGTCAGGATCTATAATGAAACCATTCCGGGCCGGATGGTGACGGCGGACACGACTGAAGTAACCGTCGAAGAAAGAACGCCGTGGCTCGCCGCCCATCTGAAAAACAGAAACCGCCCGTTCTGGATCGCCCAGTCAGGCGGACACATCTGCGGCTGGCTGAGCCTCAGTACTTTCTACGGACGTCCCGCTTATCAGGGCACTGTTGAAATTAGTGTATACATCGACGCTTCTTTCCGGCATACAGGGATCGGCTCCTCCCTGATCCGCAGAGCCATGAAACAGGCCGGACAGTATAAGATCAGGACAATTCTGGCATTCATTTTCGGACAAAATCTGCCCAGCCTTCATCTGTTTAAAAAACTGGGCTTTGCGCAATGGGGCAGATTCCCGAAGGTTGCGGAACTGGACGGGGTGGAACGCGATTTACTCATTCTTGGGAAACGCGTTGATGATAAACAAAGATGAGAAGAGTGAGAAGAGGCCGGGCAGCAGTTAATGCTGTCCGGCCCCTGATTATATTCTCTGTCCGTTTTTGTCTTCACCGATGATGCGCACTTCTGTGTCCAGTGAAACACCGAATTTTTCTTTAACCGTTTTCTGGACCAGATGAATCAAATTGATATAATCCGTCGCTGAACCATGGTCAATGTTCACCATAAAACCGGCGTGCTTGGTCGACACCTCAACTCCGCCGATTCGTGTCCCCTGCAGGCCGCTGTCCTGAATCAGCTTGCCGGCGAAATGGCCCGGCGGCCGTTTGAAGACACTGCCGCACGACGGATGCTCCAGCGGCTGCTTCAACTCCCGCAAATAAGTCAGATGATCCATTTCCTTTTTTATCGCGTCATAACTGCCCGGTGCCAGCGCAAAGGCGCCCTCCAGCGCAATATACCCATTTTCGGAAATGGCACTGTGGCGATAGCCCATATCAAGGGCCTCCCGGTCCAGTTTCAGCAGGCGGCCCGATGCATCCGCGGCCAGGGCATGATCAAGCACCTGCGCCGTCTCTCCACCATAGGCACCGGCATTCATGAACAGCGCCCCGCCAACCGATCCGGGAATCCCGCAGGCAAACTCCAGTCCTGTCAAATGATGCTGAAGCGCGAACCGCGACACATCGATAATTGCGGCGCCGCATTGGGCAACTACTGTATGGCCTTCAAGCCGGATGGCATTGAGCCGAAGCAGATTAATCACGATGCCGCGAATCCCGCCGTCGCGGATGATGACATTGGAGCCCTTTCCCAGCACCGTGACCGGCAGGCCGTTCACTCCGGCAAAATTGAGGATGCCGCAGATCTCCTCATAATTTTCCGGAAGCACCAGGACATCCGCGACGCCCCCGGTTTTGGTAAATGTATAGCTGCTCAGATTCTCACCGACGCGGACACGGCTCGAATCAGGAATTATTTTTTTCAGTTCATCGTAAATCATTACTTTTTCCATGATAGTTCCCCGATCACTCATTCACATTCATCACGTTATTTTTACTGACTCTTTCAACTTATGCCATCATTACGTGTCCTGTCAAACCGCGCATCGGCGCGCGTCAGCCACCGAAGTCGGCATCCGTTCTGGACTGATGTTTGTCCAGATACATCCGTTCATCCGCTTTCGCGACCAGTTGATCAATGGTCCGGCCGTCCCGTGGAAACAGGCTGACTCCGATACTCAGTGACAGGATAATCTCAAAACCGTCCTGAATCAGCGGCTTCTTCTTATTCTTTCCAATTCGCCGGATCATGTTCTGATCGTCAAATGGCTCGGTCACGTCCGGCATCAGGACGAGAAATTCATCTCCGCCATATCGGCAGACGACATCATCTTTGCGCATCGACTCCGTCAGCATGCCGGCGACCCGTGTCATCACCTTGTCTCCTGTATTATGGCCGTAGGTATCATTGATCTGCTTGAACTCGTTGACATCGACAAACATCAGACCGAGCATGCTTCCGGTTTCCACAGCCCGGTTCAGATACAGATCCGCATATTTATCGAACAGCGCCCGGTTGGCGACGCCCGTCAGCTGATCATAATAAGCAAGCTTTTCGATGACCTGTTCCTTCTGCTTCAGCCGGTTGTTGAGCTCCGCCTGCCTGCGAACGGACGCACGTAACTGGTCGATCTGAAGAAACTGGTTCGTCATATCGATAAATTCCATCAGAATCAATTTATCCTTACGATGCAGAATCCGATTCATCTTGAGGTTAACCGGATGATGGTCGCCAAGGATACGGCGATGAATACCGGCGGAAAAGAAAGCCGGCATGCCGCTTACGCAGACGCGGGTCATTGCCTGATGAAAAGTATTTTGTTTCAAGGCCGGGATGACCTCGCCGATGTTCCGGTCAAGCACCTGTTTCTGACTGTACCTTGTCAGCTTTTCCATCAGCGGATTCCAGTACGCGATGGTCAGATTACTGTCCAGGATGACAATGCCCTCACTGATAAAATTCAGGATTTCGGGCAGGTAATCATCTATTTCTATGTCCATTATTCCCCACCATAGATCTTATCAATGTTTTCCAGGATCTCATCCAGCGATCTCAGTGTCATATTAATCACAATCGCTCCGTCAATCATCGTTCCTTCAATGTTGAAGGTAATGTACATCATGAGCACAAGATGATACGATGCATCGGAAACAAGCAGATCGGCACGGGCACTCTGCAAGACGGATACTTCCGGCAAAGTGTATTCGACAGGAATATGTACCGTATTGCTGAGTTCGCCGATGATGGCATTCAGAATGATATTGCCGATTTCTTTAATGGTGTCAAAATCAACATCAGAGAATTCGAGACTATTGTTCTCGCTGTATTCTTCATTCAGACAAAGATCGATAAACTGATGCATCTTCTCCGCCGGAAAGATCAGACTGACGGTACCTTCCAGCTGGCGGTTGAACGAAATCGACGACACCATTGCCGCGCCTTCCGTCACCTGACGGAGAAAAACATCCAGTTCCTGCTTGCCGCGGACCATATTCATGATCCGCACATCCGGAACGTCAAGATTAATCTTCTTATCAATGATCTCCGACAACGTACTGGCTGCTTTACCCACACCGACATTAAACAGTTCCTTCAATATGTCTTCCCTGCTGAACAACGCGCTCATGCGGCACCATTCCCGATAATGGCCGCAATCTCTTTGGCCTTTGCTTCATTCATCGGTTTGTTGATGAAGGCAAGTACGTGCATCTGGCGGACAACTTCACGAACCTTGCTCTGAACATCTGCAGAAAGAACAATCACCTTCGCATCGATATCGACCTGTTTGATCCGTTCGATCAAATCCTGACCCCTGAGCTTCGGCATCAGGAGGTCGGTCACTATGTAATCCGGATGGTCCGACTTAAACTTTTCCAGACCCTCTTCCCCGTCATCGGCGAACTCGAATGCGACACCGTCCAGCTGTTTTCCAATCAGCGAAGCGGTGATTTTCTGTGAAAACTTTGAGTCATCGACAATCAGCACTTTAATCATAATCGGAGGTTCCCTTCGCTGCATCATCAGAACCGTAGGGATTCCGTCCGGTCGGCCCGGACAGATTCCCTCTATTCTGGAGCCTGTCTAATCTGATGCCGGATTTTCTGAGGCATCCCTATGTTTCATGCTCTCTTTATTTATGTTTCATGCTCTCTTTATTATAGCAAAAGATGACCGGATGTTCGTCCTGTTTCTTTCGGAAAAAAGGACACTTCCGGCCATCAAATTTTCGTCAAATTTCAGGTTGAGCAGACGGAATACGCATCATTTTCCCGGATTACTTCCGGCCGTCATACGTGGTTATCGGACCGTACAAATCCGGACGCCGGTCACGGAAAATGCCCCAGTCGAACCGCTGCGCCTGCAGCCGGTCCAGATCAAACTCGGCAGTAATCACCGCCTCTTCCGTCCGGCCGGCTTCGGCCATCTTTTCTCCCTGCGGACCGGCAATGAATGACGATCCATAAAAGGTAATCGCGGAATCCCCGTCGCGCTCGGTTCCGATCCGGTTTGATGCGATGACCGGCATCAGATTGGCCGCAGCATGGCCGAGCATGCACGCCTGCCAGTGATCTTTAGAGTCGATCGTCGCATCATACGGCTCCGAACCGATCGCTGTCGGATAGACAAGCAGTTCCGCACCCATCAGCGCCATGCAGCGCGCCGCTTCCGGGAACCACTGATCCCAGCAGATTCCGGCACCGATCTTGCCGTACCGCGTCTCCCAGACCTTGAATCCCGTATCCCCGGGGCTGAAGTAGAACTTTTCCTCATAGCCCGGACCATCGGGAATGTGGCTTTTTCGGTACGTTCCGAGCACCGTGCCGTCGGCGTCGATCATTGCCAGAGAATTGAACAGCGCATTGTTTTTTCTTTCATAAAAGCTGAGCGGCAGCACAACCTGAAGCGCCCCGGCCAGACGGCTGAAGCGGGCGACAGCACGGCTTTTTTCCAGTTCTTCTGCGTAACCGTAGTACGCCGCATTTTCTTTCTGACAAAAGTAGGGTGTTTCAAAGAGTTCCTGAAGCAGAATCAGCTGCGCTCCCCGGGCTGCGGCCGTGCGGACCAGCGACTCGGCGTGCGTCAGGTTCTCATCAATATCTGCGCCGCAGCTCATCTGTGTGGCTGCAACTTTAATCGTTCTCATGCTTCTTTCCCCCCTGTATGGCCGGTATCTGCTGCGTCGCACAATGAACATTGCCGCCTTCAGTAATGACTGCCGTGCCGTCAATTGTCCGGACACGCCGCCCGGCGAACGCCTGACCGATACGCTCGACCGCGGCTTTGTCGGTTGCGGCCGCATCGCCGCCGAAGACCGGCAGAATCACACCGCCGTTCACCAGATAAAAGTTCAGGTAACTCAGCGTCAGGCGTTTCCCCCTGAACATGCGCAGCGGCGGCTGCGGGATCGGAATCACGTCAATTTTCCGTCCGCGGGCATCCGTCGCCCGGCGGAGAATCTCAAGATTTTTCCTGGTAACCTGGTAATTCGGATCATCAGGATGATCACAGGTCTGCAGCAGCACTTTTCCCGGAGCAGCGAAGCAGGCGAGATTATCTACATGGCCGTCGGTTTCGTCGCCGGCAAGTCCCCGGTTCAGCCAGATGATCGTCCGGATGCCGAGCAGACGTTTCAGTTCCGCTTCAATCTGCGCCCGGCTCAGCCGGGGATTGCGATTCGGACTGAGGAGGCATTGCTCCGTAGTCAGCAGTGTCCCCGCACCGTCTGCATGGATCGACCCGCCCTCAAGGACCAGCGGTGCATCGATGCGCGGTGTTTGAAAATGATCCAGCAGCAGCGGCGCCAGCCGATCATCCAGAGCCCAGTCCGGATATTTTTCGCCCCAGGCATTGAAATGCCAGTTGATACCGGCCCGGTGACCCTGCCCGTCGACCAGAAATGTCGGTCCGTTGTCACGAATCCAGGAATCATTATGAGGCAGAGGCAGCAGATCGATCATTGGATTGCCGGATGTATTCAGTATGGGTACCGCTTCTCCCGGGCGGGTAATCACCGTAACCGGTTCAAACTCAGAAATGGCATGGGCAAGCGCCGCGTAGCCGGCACAGACCCGCGCTGCATCTTCCGGATAGCACATCGTTTCCCGGACAGGAAAAGCAATCAATGTTCGTTCGTGTTTTTCCCATTCGGCGGGCATGTGAAGTCCCCTGATTAACTCCTTCATCGCAGTCCTCTCACGTTCTTTTTTCATTTTACCGGCTTCTATCATATCACAAAAGATCTGCCTTTTAGTACTCGAAAAGCGCCGCCATTACGAGACGAATGAGGTCTGCTCATGTCGGTCCGGCAGCACAATATGACATTTTTATTACAAATTCGCTCTTCCTTTTTATTTTATTGTAATGATCCCGTAAGCTTTCTGAAAAATGAGGAGCGTAAAATCGACTTTGTTGATGAAGAAGAACGAAACACATAGAAGCAAATAAGTTGTGAGAGATACATAGGGGGCACCGAATTGATGAAGTGGATTAAATTGTTCGCAGTTATTGGCATCGTCTTTGCACTGTTCACGAGTTCTTTCACGGAAATTCAGGCGAAAAAAGTCAGCGGCTCTGCAATCGTCAAAGTTGCCCTGTCACATCATGAACCCTATCGTTATGGGATCAGTGACTGCTCCTCCCTTACGAAAAAGGTGTATAAGAAATTTGGTTACACGCTGCCTCGCACAGCGAAGCAGCAGGCTCGGGTCGGACATGCTGTCAGCGTAAAGCATCTTAAAGCCGGCGATCTGGTCTTCTTTTACACCGGACGCCGCGGCGTCGTTTCACACGTCGGGATCTATGCCGGCAAGGGCAAGATGGTGGACGCTGAATACAGCGGCATTAAAAAAACGGGCGTTTTTGTCGGACCTTCTTCTCACTACTGGAAGCCGAGATATGCCAGGGCACGCCGCGTCTTCTCTTACTAAAAAGATTGCATGATTAACGAATTTGATAAAAGTCCGCCCGGATTGCCCCGGCGGACTTTTTATCGTTGCACTTCGAAATTTTTCATACACTGCGGAATGAGCAATGTACGCTCCGGCGCCACCCAATCCCGCAGAGCTCTCTTTTAAAAAACGGGGCCGAAACAGTGAACTTAATCAGTGTTTCGGCCCCGCCGACGTTTTCTAATGATTACAGAGATTCGGTGACGACTTTGCGCTCGAACGGATCCGAGCTGATGCCTTCAGCGAGAATCTTCTTTGCCCATTCTTTGGCGGAAAACAGGGAATGATCGCGGTAGTTGCCGCAGCTCTTGATCGTTGTCCCCTGCACGTCGTCCCATGTTGCCGGTCCGGCGATGAATTCCAGTGAACCCTTCAATGCCCTGGCCACGTCAACCGGATCATGTTCCCCCCACAGAATCAGGTGGAAACCTGTGCGGCAGCCGAACGGAGAGCAGTCGATCACGCCGTTGAGGCGATCTCTGAGCAGCCCGGCCAGCATGTGTTCAATTGTGTGCAGCCCTGCTGTCGGAATCGCATTTTCATTCGGCTGAACCAGACGCAGGTCGTAATTCTGTATCTTGTCGCCCTTAGGTCCGTGCTCAGTTGTGATCAGCCGGACATAGGGTGCTTTGACTTTTGTATGATCGAGTGTAAAACTTTCCACTTTTGCCATATATAATGATCTCCTTTACGCTTGAATTCTGTCTTGTGTATTTTCTCACGAACGGACTGAAATCTTGTCGCCTTCAGCCTAACCCTAGTCTACACTAATTCCATTAATTCCGGTAGTCATTCAATGGATTTCAGCTTTTAACCGAATCAGCCGACTACAGGTAGTCTTTAATCACCGACCAGTCGTCAATCTTCTCCGCCAGCGACTTCGGATAACGGCTGGGCGTCGGGCTGGTGGACGGGAGCCGAAGATGTGCGATCCCGCGCTCCTTCAGCCGGCGGAATCCAAAACTTTTTCGAAACACGCCGCAGGATTTGCTGCCGTTGAACGCGACCAGCCGGATGCCGGGATGCATGTCGAGCAGACCGGGAATGTCGTTCGGTTCCTCTTCCCGGATCGCTGAATCCAGACTGCCCTGCCGCCGGCACTGGTGGATCGAATCCCACAAGGCAACTTGATTCTTTTTGAGAAAATCGCATTTCTGTTCATAGCTCTCGAACGCCGCTTTCCGGCCGAACAGCGTCCCGAGAATCCGCCAAAACTGGTTGCGCGGATTCGCGTAGTATTGCTGCATCTTCAGCGACTGGGCACCGGGCATGGAGCCAAGGATTAATATATGCGGCCTGGCGCCAATCATGGGGCGCATGGAATAGTGCAGCGCTGCCGATTTTGTTTCTGCCATCTGACGGTCTCCCGGAATTTTTTTCACCTATTATTTTCGCACAGAGTCCGCTTAATTTGAACTGATTCGCGCCATCGAAAAAAAAGACACCGCTTCGGAAAGCAGTGCCCTGTTAACTACTGCCGGGATTAGTTCCCGAGAAAATCAGTCGAATTCACTAGCACCCGGCGGCCTGTCACCTGTGGATCGATGACCTGACCGGCTGCAGTCTGATCCTTGATATATTGAACAAATACGTCCGTGTCCAGACCATTCAGGGTATCCACCATATGGCCCTTTGTGAACACAGAGAATCCGTCACCGCCGCCAAAAAGGAAGTCATTGATCACCACGCGATAGGTCTTATTCAGATCAAAGGGCTGTCCGTCTGCTGTTGTGATGCCGACCACCTTATACTTGTATAGCGGATCATCCGGTGACGGCGCATACTGATAGCTCAGACCGGCAATCTGCAGATAGTAAAGACTGTCGTCATATTGCTGGTTCAGTGCCGTGACAAGATCACGCCCGCTCAGTTCCACGATCTGTAAAAAGTTTCCGAACGGCTGGACCGCCTGAGCCGCGCCCCAGGTGATCGCATTCCTGCCGTCTGCAGCCGGCGTCGTGATCAAATCGGAACGGATCCCGCCGTTATTCGTGATTGCGAAGTCAACACTTTTGCCTTCCTGATTGGCCTCAAAAAGCTGTGCATCGGTGACCAGGTCGCCAACCTCCGTTTCCGGATCAAAGCCGGTTCCGGAACGGGAATAAACGGGATTCTTAGCGTACCCGATCACACTGCTGATTAACGGTGCCACACGTTGCTCCGCATCTTTTACAATATGTGCGACCTCAGGATCCGGCACAATACCGCTGCGTTCGTTGTACTTAACGGCAGCATCCGGCGCAGACACAAAATCCTTCGTCTTCGTACTGAGTTCACCCTGAACGTCATCGAATGCCCGGCCGAAGCTCAGCGCCTGGATGATCCGCGTGCTGCCGATCACGCCGTTGGCAAACTGATGCGAGTGTCCGGCAAAGAACACATCCACCGAATTGTTCGGGTCCTTCTGGTTCACCTGACGCATCACATCGGCAGCGTCTCCGCTGACCGATCCGTCAGAACCTCCGGCCGGTGAGCCCGGGCTGACCGCCGCGGTGTGATCGAGGACCACAATGGCATGGACCCCCCTGGCGCGTAAAATCTTCTCGTATTTGACAATCGTATCTGTTTCATTAAGAAAATCGAGATTAACGATCTGACTGTGCAAAATCACCGTCGTCGCCCTGGTCGTAATCAGGCCGATAAAACCGACCCGGATCTTATGGCCGCTGCTTTTCACTGTCTTGATTGTATACGGCTTAAAGCCTTCAGGTATCTTTCCAGTCTGCCTGTCGACCACATTTGCCGCGACAATGTCCATTTGCGACTTAACCTGCGGGTAATTGCCAACGATGTCGACGCCGTCACTGCTGGCGTATTTGTTCTTCGGCGCCGGCTTCTTTCCATCAAGAATCCGTTTGAATTCCGGAAGGCCCTCATCAAACTCGTGGTTGCCCAGGGTGCCAACCTGGAACTTCATCGCCTGCAGCGCCTTCATCGTCGGCTCATCCTGAAGCAGTCCGGAAACCGCCGGGCTGGCGCCGACCATATCCCCGTTCTCCACGCGGATGGAATTATTCTTCGTTGCGTGAGGATGGGCGGCCATGAATGCCCGGGTCGCCTGATTCAGATTTGCAGCCAGATAATCTGCACCGCCAATCGGATTTCCGCCCGGATCTTTCGCAACAGTATCAAGATTCCCGTGAAAATCGTTGATACCGAGCAGCTGGATCGGGATCGTTGTCTCTTTTGCCTTCGCTGCGGCCGGAAGCGCCGGGACAACAGGCAATGAGAGCGCAAAAGCAAGCAATAAAGCCAGACCGAAACGTGCTGCTTTGATTATGACTTTGGTCATTCTCAGATCCTCCTAGAAATTTTTAAAAATTTTAAAATCAATTCAAAAGTCAACGGTTTCTAAGTGACTGCACTTATGTATATCTGGCAGGGAAAAACGGAAACAAACAACTTTCAGCTGTACCCATGCAGTAAGCTCCTTTCCTGATCATCAGGTTCACCCTTCTGCCCGTTCCTTCACCGTCATCATAAACAGCCTGTACCTGTCTGTAAAAAGGCTTTTGCACCAAATAATGTAAATTTGATGTCAACTTCTTTGACAGTACAACTTTGTGCCTATCCCTGAAACAGAATTATCGTAAGAAAGAAAAAAACGTCCATACTAAAACAGGGGGTGAGCGCGTGTTTCTAAAACTGATGCTTGCGGGACTGATGCTGATTGCTTCCCCGCCGGCGCCGCAGGATCAGCTAATCATCGAAGACCATGGAAAGACGATCGCACAGGTCAGTCGGTCGGAATTTACCGCTCCGGGGTTACCGGTTATTGACCGGCAAAAACTGGATCAGTTTATTGCTAAACTCAGTGATAAAACCGTGCGTTCGCCCGTTAACGCAACACTCGGACCGAATCATCAGATTGTCGCTGAAAGGGCCGGATACACTTTGGACCGGGAAAATTTTATCGACCAGTTTCAGCACTTTTTCTACAGTAAACAGTCTGCCCGGGTTATCGTGCCGTTACAAAAAGTGTATCCGGAAGTCGATTCTGAACTGCTCTCCGAAATCCGGACGCAGCGCATCGGTACCTACATGACTTACTTCAATCCCGGTAATAAGGCCCGGACGCATAATATTGAGCTGGCTGTCCGATCGATCAACAATCAAGTGGTCTTTCCCGGAAGGATCTTTTCCTTTAATCGGACACTGGGCCAGCGCACACGCCAGAAGGGCTATCAGACAGCCCGCATTATTGTGAAAGGAGAATATTCCGAGGGCATCGGCGGCGGAATCTGCCAGGTATCCTCAACCTTATTCAATGCCGCCGATCGTGCCGGCCTGCACATCGTTGAACGTTATGCGCACAGCAAACGCGTTGCCTACGTTCCGCCCGGCAGAGATGCCACCGTCAGCTGGATGGGGCCGGATTTCCGTTTCCGGAACAGCTACGGACTCCCGGTGCTGATCCGGGCAAGCAGCAGCGGCGGTCGGGTTATTTTCAGCTTCTATTCATCGTCCGTGATCCGGGCCAACCCGCGGACGGTTCCGGCACCTGCGCATGAAACAGGCTGCAAACCGGCTGAAGACCGTAAAAATCGTGCTGAGGACCGATAATCCGTCCCGGCTGCCGCCCATGCCGGGCGCGCTAAAAAAAAAAGCACCCTCCGCACTCAGGCAGAAGGTGTCTTCTAATGTCTTTAATGACCTTTATTCTGTTTCCGACTTGCCGGCTGCGGCTTCCGCATCGCCGGACGACAGGTTGAGATTCTTGCGTTCAGATGCCGGCAGATTCCGGAAGATCGTTTTCAGCCATACTTCGGATTCTCCCGGAAGGTCGCCTGCTTCGTAAAATTTCTTGATCCGTTCGCAGGCAGGCGCATAACCGAGCTCTGCGGACAGCAGAAGCAGATGCATCCCCTCTTCGGAATCCTGCTTGACCGACGCGCCTTCGAACGTGCCCTTTGTCTTGAGTTCGGCCAGCGTGTACATGGCTTCCGGATTATGCAGTGCGGCAGCTTTCTCGATCAGCCGAATCCCGCGCTCCGGATTCTTGTCCACACCCGTTCCGGTGCCGAACGCCATGCCGACCCGATAGAGCGCCGGACTGAAGTTCATCGACGCACTGCGGAACAGGAAGTCCATCGACTGTTCCTGCGTCACATCCATCGATGCCGACTGACCGTCATTGCGCAGTGCCCAGACTTCATATTGCGCCTCCGGAAGCTTCTGCGCCGCCTTAAGCAGCCAGCGGACGGCCCGCTCCCGGTTGACACCGGAAGCGCTGATCGATTTATAACCGGTCGTATAATAGCGGTACAGAGCAAACTGGGCCTCAGGCAGGCCGGATGCCGCCGCTTCGTTCAGAAGCTGTTTCGCCTTTTCCCGGTCTTCGCGGACGTAATAGCCGTCGAGCAAGATATTGGCCATCCGGAATTTAGCCGGCGCATAGTCCTCTTTCGCCGCAATCGCCAGGTAATGGAACACTTCCCGGTGCTCCATCACCATGCTGTTGCCCTGCTCGTATTTATCCGCAATCAGCAGGCAGGCTTTCGGGTTGCCGTCTTCGGCGTACTTGCGCAGCAGTACATCAGCCTGTGCCTGATCCTTGTCGAAAAAGATATTTTTGTAAAAGCCGCGTGAGTAGCCCTGATAAAGTTTCAGCTGCGCATCCCAGTTCTGATGGTCGGCCGCCTTCTTCAGAAGTTCCAGCCCCTGAGCCGAATCCTGTTTGACCCCTTTTCCATCCAGGTAAAGATCGCCGAGCCGTTCCTCAGCCGGCGGGAATTCGCGCTCCGCCGCAATCGCCAGCCACTTCAGCGCTGCTTTCTCCTCTTCCAGGAACCGGTTGCCGTCCTCATAGGCGTGCCACAGTTCATAGGCCGCCTCCACACTGCCGTCCTCCGAAGCTTCGCGCAGCATATCATAAGCCTGCTTCTCATTCTTCCCGAGCGGCTGGCCGAGACAATCGCCGTCACTGTAGATCTGGTAGAGGTAATATTCGGCAAGCGGCTGTTTCGTATCCGCCGCCTTCTTCAGCACAGCCAGATAATCCTCGGCATCCGTTCTGGAAATGAATCCATAATGCTTCCGGTACGCATCGGCCAGACTCCGGACCGCACGCTGAACGCCGTCTGCTGCCGCCGACTTCAGCCAGTTAAAGGCGGTGTCCCTGTTGTAGGACTTGCCCTGCGGTGAGAGACTGAACAGATAAATCAGCCATTTTGCCTCAGGATAACCCGCTCTGGCCAGCTGCTCACATTTTTTCAGTGAATCCTCGTCGACGATCTTGTCCGGTATCTGTTCCTTACCGGCAGCTCCTCCGGGGATCAGCTCATTGCGCTTGATTTTCTCAGCATGCTGCAGCCATTTTCTTGCTTCCCCGTGATCGATCGGTACAAGCCGGCCGCCCTCATATAACTCGTGCAGCTTCATCGCTGCATCCGCCGAACCCTTTCCGGCAATCTCTTTCAGAAAACCGATCCCCTGTTCCAGAAGCGGTTTTCTTTCTGCATTCAGCTCCATCCAGTACCAGGTTTTCTCGATCTGTTCTTTCTCATCGAGCCCGCTGGTCAGATAGCTCTCCATCAGTTCTACGGAATTCTCAACCAGAGTGCCTTTTTCGGTGCCGATCAGCGACAGACGTTCCAGGCCGAGAATCGCCCCGGTCGCCGAATTTTCCAGGCTGATCCGTGCCGTAATCAGATCCCCGAACTTGACCTCCGGCAGGTATTCATAGGGAACAGCCAGCTGCATCTTGTCCTTGCGCAGGCCCATCGAATAGTCGAATTCCCCTTCGTCGTTCTTATACGGCTCATTTTTATGCACATCCGGCACGTGCACCGGGTGATTGCCCGGCTCACTGTACAGCTGGACAAATATTTTCCGGTGCAGACGTTCACGCCAGGTCAGCGGCGGGCCTTCAATCACAAAAGAAAAGGTCAGCACCGAATCATCTTTTTCAATCAGGTTGACTCTAAGCGTACTGTCAATCATCAGTTCGTCCATTATGAATACACTTCTTTGCTAAGAAATAAAATTGCCGGGCAGGAGCCCTCTCCTGTCAAAAAGACATGCCGCTTCAGTTGTGCAAGTCATTCCTATTTAATTTTAAGCCATATGATGAAAATGTCTACTGAACAAAAGGTGGAATCCACTGAATTTCGCTTTCACACCGCTTTTTTTAAACTGTAAAAAATTTTCGCTTGTTCCACGGAAAAAATACGGCCCGGAAGTTCATTGGCAGAAAACTTCCGGGCCGGAAACAGCGAGACAGAGTATGACAGACAAAATCATTAAAAGTCGAGCACCCAGGCACCATTCCGGAAAACCGGAATCTTCGTGCCGTCCTGCTTCACGCCGTCAATGTTCAGATGGGCGGATCCGACCATGAAATCCACATGCGCGATGCTGCTGTTAACACCGGCCCGGTCGAGCCCGTCCTCATCCAGGCCGCTCCCGCCTTCAATACACGTCGGATAAGCTTTTCCAAGCGCCAGATGGCAGGATGCATTCTCATCAAACAGCGTATTGTAAAAGATCAGTCCGGATTCAGAAACCGGGGAATGATGCGGTACCAGTGCGACTTCACCGAGACGGCGGGAACCCTCATCGGTGTCAAGCAGATGGCTCAGCACCTCTTCCCCTTTTTCCGCTTTGAACTCCGCAACGGCACCGTCTTTGAACGTCAGGCTGAAACGGTCGATGACCTGTCCGTTATAATTCAGCGGCATGGTGCCGGACACCGTTCCATTAACACCCCGTTTATCAGGAAGCGTGAAGACTTCTTCGGTCGGAATATTGGCGTTGAACGGCACACCGGCTTCCGACGGCTCGGAGCCGCCGCACCAGATGTGCCCGTCAGGAAGATCAATGGTCAGATCCGTGCCGGCTGCCTGATAGATTAAACTGCGGAATTTCTGTTCGTTCATAAAATCTTTTGCTTCGTGCAGCTTGCGGTTATGATCCGCCCAGGCTGCCACCGGATCGGTATTTCCGGTGACCCGGCTGACCCGCAGAATTTCCTTCATCAATAATTCCTGCGCCGCACCGGCCGGTTTGCCGGGGAAAACTTTTTTCGCCCAGGCAATTGTCGGGTAAGCGACAATCGACCACTGGATCCGGTTGTTCATGATATACTCCCGGAACGGCGTGGCCCCCTTGCCGATGGACGCCATGTAGGCTGCGGTCCGGGCACCGTCAACCTCTTCCAGCAGATCCGGATTCGGTCCGTAAATGCTCAGCACGGCATATTTGTCTTTGACCGATTCATTCTGTGCGTAAAATTTCCACGCGGGCACTTGCTTCAGTGCGTCGAGCGGCGCATACTTGAGCCTGAGCCGCAGTGTTTCCTCATCAGACCATTCAAGATGAACATCCTTCGCCCCGGCTGTATAGGCTTCCTCTGTAATCAGATGAACAAAATGACTGGCTTCCGGCGGCGCACTGATCACCAGGCCCTGCCCCTTTTGCAAATTCACCCCGGTCCGAATCGCTACCCGGGCAAACGCCTCCAGTTCCTGCTCAAATCCGTTCATGACGACATCTCCCCTAAAAAAACGTGACAATTGGAATACTTAGTTTTCATTATCAGGGGGAAATACGTATTTGTAAAATTTCGGAGCGCACTGCCAACAATAAAGCGCCTGCCGAAGCGTGATTTCCGCTTCAGCAGACGCCTTTTTAGCTTAATCCGATTCGTTACAATAGATTAACTGCGGATATGTTCTTCCCGGAGCTGTTTCCGGCCCCATCTGTGTGCCGTCCGGACTGCAGCCATTCCCGGAGCGTGGAGCGTGATGACCACGATGCAGGCGACGCTGCAGAGGATAGCGATCAGCCGGAACGTCGGGACAAACCCGCCGAGCAGACCGGAAATGAACGATGCCGACAGGCCGCCGAACCCGAATCCCTGGTAGACCAGACCGTAGTTCTGGCTCTGATTCTTAAGCCCGAAGAAATCAGCGACAATAGCCGGGAAAATGGTGATGTTCCCGCCGAAGCAGAGCGCGACGCTGGCGACGCAGAGGAAGAACAAGGTCGTGTTCAGCGCGACACTGCTCAGAGTCACCGCCGCTGCCGCGGTAACAAGCAGTGCGCCGGCAACAATCTTCAGACGGTCGAAGTGATCCGACAGGGCGCCGAGCACGAGCCGGCCAGCCGTGTTAAAGAGAGCGACAAGCGCCACCGCATTGGCCGCCGCAGCCGCATCAAGACCGGCGAGACTGGTGCCGATATTCGCCACACTGCCGATCATATACAGGCCGCTCATGCAGGCGGTGAACAGAACGAAGAAGAGCAGATAGACTTGTTTCGTTTTCAGCATTTCGCTGACAGTGTAATTATGATGCGCGGCAGTCTCCCGGCTCGATTCCTTCTTTGCCGCGGCAACCGGCGCCTGACGGATCAGCAGCAGACCGCCGCCGATCATGACGAATGAGATCATGCCCCAATAGAAGAACGTCTGCGACACGCCGACATTCTGAATCAGAAACGCCAGCACATACTTGAAAAGGACACTGCCGATCCCGTACGCACCGATGGCGATTCCGGAAACGAGCCCTTTCCGTTCCGGGAACCACTGGATCGTATTCGACAACGTGGTCATATAGGCAATCCCGTTGGACGCGCCGACGAGAACGCCGGCTGCGATGTAAAGCATCCACAGTGAAGAAGCGAGCGACGTCAGTGCCAGGCCGGCGCCCATGCCGACTGCCGACAGAAGCAGCAAGCCGCGAATGCCGAATTTCTTCTGGATTTTACTTGCTGAAAGGGTTGAGAGACTCAGCGCGAAACTCATGATTGAAAAAGTCATGGCGACGGCGCCGACGTTCCAGCCGAATTTATCAACGAGCGGCTGATTAAATAGACTCCATGTATAGATGGTACCAAGCCCGATCATGACGATGACTGTTCCGACAAGGATCGGCCAGCGAACGATTGCTTTGTTCATTCCTGATGTGTGTGTCATTTCGATCTCCCCTTAATTTCAGGTCTGCAAGGTTTTAAATGACTTCCTTGAACACCTTGATTATATCGGGGAAAAGGCGTCATAAAGCGTTTCCATCATCGGATGACGCAAATCCGGAATGAACTGCGCTCAGAGATGCATCAACTGCCGGAAGGTTTTCGTGTTCGTCCGGCTCACGGGAATTTCCGCATCACAGTCATCCAGCCGAAGCAGGTACGTCTGATTGAACCACTGGACAATTTCATGGATTTTAGACAGATTGACGATATACGAACGGTGGCAGCGAAAGAACTGGTCTTTCGGCAGTTCCTGATAAAAATCCGAGATGCTTTCGTGAATGGTATAGCGTTCCTTTTTTGTATATACGAACGTCTCCTTCTCACTGGCCTCGGCGTAATAGATATCATTGACGTCCGTGACGATAATCTTTTCATCTTTTTTCAGATTGATCCGCGTCTGCTTGTGCGGGGCAGCCGCAGGTTTCGCTGCAGGCTGCCGGTCCCGCTGATAGGCCGCTTCCAGCTTCTTCAGCACGGCAGCGATCCGTTTCTCGTCATAAGGCTTAAGGATATAGTCGAACGCATTCAGCTCAAACGCCTGCGCTGCGTGCTGCTTATACGCCGTCGTAAAAATAATGTACGGCTTTTTCTTAAACTTGCTGATATTGCTCGCCAGCAGCATCCCATCCAGCGACGGAATATTGATATCCAGGAAGATGACGTCCGTTTCATTTTCCTGTAGAAATTTCAGTACCTCCAGTCCATCGGTGAACGCATTGGTAATCTCGATCGAACTGTATGTTTCGATCAGGAACTGAAGCTCTTCTTTTGCCGGCAATTCGTCCTCAACGATGATTCCTTTCATTCATTCCGCCCTCTCAATATCAAAATACACTTCCGTGCCCGGGGACAACCGCCGGATCACCAGACCCTTCCCGTAGATCAGTTTGACCCGCTGATGCACGTTGTACAGCCCGATCTTTTTCACCGACATGTTGTCCTTATAGACATCGTCGATAATCTTCCGGTCGATGCCCGGTCCTGTATCCGTGACACTGATCCGGATCTTATCATCAAGATCCCTGGCTGAAATGGTGACCTGTCCCGGTGTCTTCGATTTTAAAATGCCGTGCTTGATCGCATTTTCGACGAGCGGCTGCAGAATCAGGCTCGGAATCCGGACATCTCTGGCCTCAATATCATAGCGGACATTGACCCGGTCGCCGAACCGGGCCTGTTCGATCGCCACATAATCCTTCACCTGCTTAATTTCCTTGTTGATATCGATCCGTTCATCGGTCAGTTCCAGATTATAGCGCATATAACCGGACAGGTTGATAATCAGTTCCCGCGCTTTGGCCGGGTTTGTCCGCGTCAGCGAGGCGATTGTATTCAGGGCGTTGAATAGAAAATGCGGATTGATCTTCGTCTGCAGTGCCTTCAGTTCCGCTTTATCCGCTGCTTCCTTCATCTGCTGGACACGGGAGACTTCCATCAGCGTCGAAATAATTTGCGACAGGCCGATTGCCATCGTCTGCATTGCATGGGTCATGACGTAAGCTTTTTTAAAATAGATCTTCAGCGTGCCGGTGACGATGTTGTTCTCTTTCAGCGGCATGATCAGCACGTCCTTGATGCCGGGGATATGGTGCTCCTTCTCATAGTGCGCCACCGTAATCTCCCCGGTCCGGATCGCCTGCTTGGTGATGTCGCTGACCACGCCGCCGCCGATATGGTAGCGTTCTTCGCCGAAGCCGACATAGGCGAGCACATCCTTGGTGTCGGTCATCGCCGTCGCATCGGCGTGAATTTTATCCTTAATAATCGTACAAATCTTTTTCAGTGATTCACTGTTGATATTCCGGAAATAGGGCAGCGTCTGGTTGGCAATATCCAGCGACAGTTTCGCCTGCCGCGACGCGATCCGCTCGCGCTCGCCCTCCACGCTCTGAATGAGCAGCACAATCAGCCCGATATTCAGATCCCCGGCGATCATCGGGAAGGCGATCTTCGACACAATCGTCCAGCCGACCGAAAACGACTGCGTCATCAGCAGAATCAGTATCATTGTCAGCGCTTCGCAGCCCATGCCGGTGATGATGCCGTAGATCCAGCGCCGTGATTTTTTCACCCGCATATGAATCAGTCCGGAAACGATCCCGGCGATCGCACTGGAAATGAAACATGGGACACTGGTCACCCCGCCGATATCAATCAGATAACGGTGCAGCCCGGCGATAAACCCGGTAATTGTCCCGACCACCGGACCGAACAGAATCCCGCTTGAGACTACCGTCACAATCCGGATATTCACCAGCGACCCGTCGACCGGAATCCCGGAATACGAGCTGAACACCGCAAACAGCGTAAAAATCGTCGTAATCACGGTCATCTCAAATGCCGAGTGGTTCTCCCGCTGGAAGATTTCCTTAAACCGCGGAATCCGCGTCAGCAGGAACAGAATGGTCAGCAGCAGCGCCGCCCGTTCGCACATGCGAAACAGCATTTCCAGAGAAGATGTCATCGTCATACGCCTCTTGCTTTCAGCAATCTTTCATTTATTTGCACCAGCGACAACCGGCACAAAAGCCTTGTGAAAACAAACGCTTTCAATACTGATTTTACTGATTGTCGCGGACCGGCGCAATAGTCCCGGTACATCAACCGTCCTGAGAAAAATCGCAAGTTTTTAGCCCGGTTCAAAAGATGGGGCATTGAATTCGATCGCACCTGTATAATCGGCCATGATTAACGTGACTGTTAATAAACGCCAGGACTTTTGGGGGCATACATTCCTTTTTCTAACGACTCTAATCTCCGCATCTCCGTAATATAGGCTCCGGCGACAATCATCAGCGCACCGGTCCATGCCAGCGGGTTCGCAAGACTGGCCCCCGTGAAGCCCCAGATCCTGATCAGAAATATAACTGAGAAGGAACGCATGAACAGTTCAACAATACCGGAAAGCGTGGGCACAAAACTGTGCCCCAGTCCCTGCAGGGTGTAGCGCGTAATTAATAGTATGGACAACACAGAATACATCGTGCTGTTGCAGAGAAAATAGATCTGCGCCATATGGATAACGGAAGGCTTCTGGCTGCCGACAAAGAGATAGCAGAGCGGAACCGCAAAGATGATGATGAGTGTCCCCATGACAATACTTAATGAGCAGGAAAGTCCTGTCGCCTGGCGCACGCCTTTACGGATACGGCCATACTTTCCTGCGCCAAGATTCTGTGCCGCATATGTCGACATGGTGATCCCGAAGGACAATGACACTTGCGTCGCAAGAAAATCAATCCGCCCCGCCGTCGTATAGGCGGCAACAGCATCCGAACCCAGTGTGTTCAGCATGATCTGGACAATCACTGCGCCGACCGAAATAATGGAAGTCTGAAACCCCATCGGTATCCCGAGCCTGAGATGCTGCCCGCCTTCCTGGGAAAATACATTCCTGAAATGTTTTCTGAAGAGCACCAGTTCCGGCACATGTCGTTTAATGAAAGAAAGACACCAGACCGCCGCGAGCCCTTGTGCAATCACCGATGCTAATCCAGCGCCGGCCACCCCCATGTGAAAAAATAGAATGAAGATAAAATCAAAAATAATGTTCAGCACACAAGCCGCGGCCAGAAAAAAGAGCGGCGGTCTGCTGTTTCCTAAAGCACGAAGCGTATTATTAAATAGATTATACAGGACGGTGACGCTGATCCCCCAGAAGCAGACAACAATGAATCGCTGTGCATCATCAATGATGTCGGGCGGCGTCTGCATAATTTCCAGAATCGGCCGGGCAAACAGCACACCGATCACTGTTAAAATTAACGATACACTGATACTGATCAGGATATTGACCGCAAAGCTCCGCTTAACCCCCAGATGATCGCGGGCACCATAACGCTGTGCGGTGATCACCGTCAGCCCGGCAGTCATTCCTTGTGCAAAGCCGATAATTAATGCAAACAGACTGTCGGTGGCTCCGACGGCCGCTAATGCCTGAACACTGATCGTCCGTCCGACAATAATCGTATCTGAGATATTATACAGCTGCTGGAAGAGGTTCCCGATGAGCAGCGGGATGGTGAACATAATGATTCTCTTTATCGGACTGCCCGTTGTTAAATCCCACATCAATAAAGCACCTCTTGATCGAAACAATGAGACTATAATAGAGCAGATCCCAGTACTTGTCATTCTCTTAGGACCTTTTACTCTATAATGGAACAGGTGCTGCCTGCTTCGGCAATATATGTTGGCGGAAGCATGGCACAAGTAAAAAAATGATCCGTCTTACCCTGGGTGAGGATGAGACGGATCATTTTTTGTTTCTTGAATTAAATTTTCTATTTCGATCAGTGTCCGGCCATGGCCGGCACTTTCGTTTTCCGTTCCATTTCTCTGACCCTTCTCGGGCGCTTAAGCAGCAGGCTCAGAATCAGTCCGATCACCGCAATCCCCATCAGGACAAAGAATGTATCGCCGAACGAAGAGGACAGCGCCTGAAGCGGATTGCTTCCGCTCTGTACGTGATTCTGAAAACGATCGGACAAAATGGTTGATAAACCGGCTACAGCAAAGGACATCATGACCTGCTGCGCCGAGTTGGTCAGCGAGGTCACTCGGCTGACAATATTCTGCGGTGCCGACTGAATGATGTGCGTATTCAGCGGCATCATCGACAGACCCATACCCGCACCGAGAAGCGCCAGCGGAAGAATGAGCTTCCCCGAGCCATCCTGGGCTGAAATCCCGGATAATAAGAACGCCGAACTGGTGACGAACACAAGGCCGGTGGCGACCACGGGCCTCGCGCCGAACCGGTCATACAGCCGGCCGCCAATCGGCATGAAAATGCCTGCCGCAATCGCCTGCGGCAGCGTCGTCAGCCCGGAATGAAAAGCGCTGAACCCCTTCCCCTGCTGAAGAAACAGCGGGATGAGAAACATCGTCCCGAACAAGGCGATCTGCGTGATCCACTGGACGATGATGCCCCGTGTGAAATCTCCGGACCGAAAGACGCGCAGTTCCAGAAGCGGCTGCTTCTTTTGGCGGAGTTCCGTAATAATGAAAAATATTAACGCTGCCGCGCCGATGATCAGCCCGGCAAGCGTATTAACTGACGTCCAGCTCGTTCCGCCTTCACTGACACCATAAGTAATCGAGGCAAAGGCAATGGGCGCCAGCAGCATCCCGAGAAAATCCAATGCAGGAACAGATTGACGTGACAGTTTCGGAAGCGTGCGGATGCCCGTCAGTACAGCAATAACGCCAATCGGTAAATTGATCAGGAAAATCCAGTGCCAGCTGGCATAGTCGACGAGCCAGCCAGACAGGACCGGACCCAATGCCGGGGCAAGCAGCATCGGAATTCCGATCATGCCCATGACCGCGCCCACTTTTTCCGGAGGACTCAGCCGATACGTAAAGGCCATGGCGATCGGAGCAACCATGCCGCCGCCCAGACCTTGAATAATCCGGAACAGAATTAGCTGCTCGATACCCGAGGACAGGGCACACAAACCGGATCCGATCGTGAACATCATGACCGAAAAGAGGAAGACCCTTTTCGCGCCAAAACGATCGGAAAGCCATCCGGCAAGCGGAATCACGGCTGCCTGTGCCAGCGCATACCCCGTGACCGCCCATTGAACGACAGAAATCTTGCTATGAAAATCCGTGACCAGACCAGGCAAAGCGACATTCATCGCCGTTCCATCCAGAATAACCATGAACATACCTACAATAATTGCCAGAAGCGGTGCGATTAACTGTTTCACTGAAGTGACCTGATCCCGATCATTCCCGGTTGTTTCCAAAGACATGCTTAAACCTCCATTTATGCTTTGCCTCTTACCGAAGCCTCTGATTGACCTGATGAATACAAGGTTATAAAATAAGAGTTGCGAATTGCGGACAATTGTCCGGTACTTGAAAATAGTAACGGACAATTGTCCGGCTGTCAACAGATTGACTCTGCACGTCATGAGTCCCTCTCAGAAACAGGATGTGAAAGGAAGAAGAGCCATGTCTGATCGATCACTGCGAAGAAATGACGACAAGATCAGCGCAGCCATTTTACAGACCACAGAATCGCTGTTTTCCAAATACGGCGTCGAGAATGTCAGCATGCATCAGATCGCGAAGACCGCGAACGTCGGGCAGGGAACGATGTATCGCCGCTATGCCAACAAAGGCGACCTCTGCATGGATCTGATGAAAGATCATTTTCAGGATCTGCAAGACAGCGTACGCCGTTTTCTGGAAAGCGCTGAATCACTATCTGTCAAAGAGCGCCTGCTTGCCGTATTTCAGGAGCTGATCCAATTTATGGAAAAGCACATGCACTTATTTGAAACGATCCAGTCTTCCCCCATTATCAGGTGCGAACACACAAAAACCACTTTCTATAAATCGCCGCCCTATGTTTTCATGCATTCCGTAATCGCCTCACTACTTGAAGAAGCGATCCGTTCGGAAACAGCGCGTCCGGTCGACGCCGACTTCACCGCACACATGCTGATGGCTTCCATAAACCCGAAAGTGTACATCTTCCTGAAGAAGGAAAAAGGCTATACAACGGACGAAATTATTAAAAAGTTCAGCACGACGTTTCTCGAACCGCTTTTTATCGAATGAAACCTGTGACAATCCACAGAACGGAATAGATGCGAAACTTCATAATTAAAGAACGATCCGTCTTACGCTGGGTGAGGAATATGAGACGGATCATTTTTTATTTCTGGACAACATCAGCACGAACATTCCAAACGAAATCATGAGTGTCAGTACTTGAAATGTTGTCATGAGCGCCACCCCCGATCTTCAGGGCGTCACCCATCAGCTCATATACATCATCTACCTTTCCAAATTGAATCTATGACACTTGAAACATTCACAGAATGATACATGAGTGGAAATAACCGATGATCCTTGATATCGATTCGTCTCACTTTCAAACTTTTGTATCGGTCTATACCACATTGTGTCAACGACAATAAATTACGTTTTCTCCTCTATTACGGCAATATTTTTGCTATAATTTTAGTGTTGCTTTGTGAGAAGATCACTTCCCTTACGTGGTAAACGTGAAGGAGGTGAAACACGTGCATGAACGTAAAGAAAAGCGAGAAGAACGCCGGCACTTTCTGCTGAGGGAACTGCTCATTCCCTTAATTGTTGCAGTTATGCCAGTGCTTCTCACTTGGATACTTTCTCATTTTTAGCAACATGGGGGATTTTTATTCCCCATACATAATCAAAGCCCTTCTGATTGCTCACGTCAGAGGGGCCTTCCACGTGCATGAACGTTTTACACAAATATTATATCATAAATTTTCAAAAGTTGCTCAAAGGTGTTTGGATAGCGCGGTAAAAACTGGTGAGCCGCATCTGTTTCATTCTGGATAAGATTATACTTTTGTTGTAACTCGAGTTCGACAGTTCTAGAAACACGTAGGCCCGAAAAAAGGCGTAGTAATGCCTCTTTTCGGGCTTTGGATTTTTTTCTGCGTGTGTCTATGCTTTTAAATCAATTCGAATGATCTTTTGAGGCGCTTCAACCCCTAAAATTTTCAGGATTTGCGACTGTTCAGCGGTAAGTTCTGTACGTTGATAGAAGTCGCCGTTTTGAGACGAAAATTTTCCCAAAACCAATTGATCCATGGTCCTTCTGAGCGTTGGCCAGGTATCACCTGTCTTTAATTCAGCCAAACGGATAAGAAGCAGAGCTAACCAGTTAATTAAAACATGGGTCTTGATCCGATCTTCGATCCGATGATACATCGGCCGAAGAGACAGCGTGGATTTTAAGGTACGGAATCCGTTTTCCACGGCGATGAGATTTTTATAGCCTAGAGCGATTTCCTCCGCAGACAGCGTGTCATCTGAAGTCCGGATCAGATATTTACCGTCATAGCGTTCCGCATCGTGAAGGGCCTGCCGGTTAATTCTCAGCTGGCCATCCTTCAATTGGCGAAGATAACGACCATAGAGTTTGTGGGATCGCAAAGCGCAGGCGGCCTTGGTGTGCTTTTTTTCAGGCAGCTGATGAAGATCCTCCAGAGCGGATTCCAGATCCTGGACGAGACGTTCACGCTGCTTCTTTTCCTTTTCCGCTTCCTTTGGATTATAGGCCATGACAAAGCGCTGTCGCTTTTCTCCGTCTCCAACAACAATCTCTTTGACCTCCAGATTGTCCCGGATCTTTTGATAACGACCCTTACGGGCCATGGCTTCATCAACAATTTTCTTCCCGGAACGCATCGGCTCGCCGACAATGTAATGGCCGCCGGCCCGCTGCAGGGTGGTCAGGTTGTCTTCAGTTGAAAAGCCTCGGTCCATGACGTTGATTACCCGGCCCAGCTTCCAGCCGACCAGATCTTTTTTCGCTTCTTCAACGACGGTCTTGTCTGCGGTATTGCCTGGCCAAACCCAGCAACGAATGGGCAGGCCCTCTTTCGTGACCGCCATTCCAATGACAACCTGGAGCAGGTCGGGCCGCTTATCCTTGGAATAACCGAGCTTTCGCAGCTGCTCCCCATCGGGTGCCTCTTGAGGCTCAACCTCAAAGTAGGAAGAAGTCGTATCAAAGTAGATCAGATCCACTTCCAGATTAAGCAGATCAGCCGTCGCGAAATACACTTGTTCCTCCAATTGGCTGCGCATCCCCAGAAGCAAATCCATGGCCCGGTAGAACTGATGGACGTGTGCCTCATTCAGTCCGGGAAGAGCCACTTCCTTCCGGATCCATTCTTGTAAGCCAAGTTTACTGGTTGGGTCAACCGCACGGTTCGCCACCATCGTAAAAATCAAGCGCTCCACGTTGTTATCATGCTTGCGGCCAACCAATAACGTCTGAATGATCTGATCCAGACCGAGTTGTTTCCAGAGCTGATCTAGTGTCCAGACCCCGCCCAGGCGTTTGGCCGACTTAAAAGTAAAATCAGCGATCTGACCGATACTTGCCTGAGCCCGAAGGGCTTCTTCAGGGGAGAGGTATCTCGAAATGCTTTCTACCAGCCGTCGGAGTGCGTTTACATCCAGTTGATCCTCACGTCCGAAAGAGTAAATCACCCTCGCTTTGGCATATTTGGCTTCCGAATTCCACTCATTATGAGCCAGCTGAAGATAGGCAACGGTACTACCATCTTTATTTTTTCGGGAAACTCGTCTTAGATACATGCCTATATTATATAGGATAATACCGTTAATAGCAATATGAGTTATCCACATATATGTGCCTAGTGGATAACTTTAAAAAACTCAGGTGTTCACCTGTGGATAACATAAAAAATCCCTTTCTAAAGGGATTCCACTTGACGAGAATTTATAAAGATGTGCCTACAACTGTCGAACTCGAGTGTAAATTCCAGATACAAAGACATCGGCACTTCATGGTGCAGCGTAATTTCAGTCGTAATCGGCTTGTTGCCATGAAAAGATGTGACATCACCTTTACCTATATAGATGTAAGGCTCAGTGCTGTTATCAGTGACCTTGAATTTCCGAACAAAAAGATAAAGATTGATCCCGTGCTTCTTATTATGAACCAGCCTCTTTCATTGATGAATAATCAGCTCGGAAATAGACTTTGAATTGTTCAATAGATAATTTGTATTTTTTTAACAGTTTAACAATTAAATTACGGATTGAGTTACTACTTAAATTTGTTTCAATGTAAATATCATTAGATATTAATACAGGAACACGCATATTAGTTTTATCTTTCGAAAAATACTTTTTCTTTCTCCCATTCATTGATTTATCGCTTTCGAAAGATTTAAACATGTCAGTATTAGATTTATACAAATCAGTGCAAACAACTAAGAGCATATTATGCCATGTGTTTACTTTTACTAATTTTTCATTACCCTTATAGCAAAAACCAAATGGGCGCTTGAATGTAAAATTCTCATATAAAGTATGTTCTGTTCTATTGTCAACTACGTAATCCTCATAATTCGAGATAATCCTTCTTTCTTCTTCTTCACTTTTCTCTTCATCATGATTAACTTCATCAATCTCCAGATGTCTGAGAATTTTATCAATATCCAAAATAAATGGCTTCGACGACTTTGCTACCTCAAGTAATAGCTGGGCATCATCATAATGCTTATTCGTATACGCAATATCCAGTGATTTACGAACTGAATCCAATGTATCCTCGATAACACTTTTAACAAGATCCAAACTATCATAAAGATCTATTGATTTCTCTGGAAACCTTGTTTTAACAATATCCATTACATCATCGATCTTCAATTCAATCCCGACCTTTTTTATAAGTTTCTCTTTCTTCAGCTACCAGCATCCCATCATAAGTCTCAGCATCAGGCGCCTCATTGCTCGACATCAGGTTAACCTGCTTCATTACAACTTCGAGTGCGGATTTGGCCTGTTCCGGCGGATAGTGGTACTTCTTCAGCAGGCGGCGGATGTGGATGCGCATCATTGCCTGGGCTTGTTCGCGTATGTTGAAGTCGATTGTGACGTTGTGACGGATCGTGGCGGTCAGGTCCTGGGCGATCTTTTTAAGCGTGTCATCCGTGTAGAAGTTCTTGACGACCTGATCCTTGGAAAGGGCATAGTAAAAGGCGATTTCGTCCTTATTCAGGCCGAGTTTGGCTTCGTCTGCGCCCATTTTCCGGATTTCGTCGGCCATCCGGATCAGTTCTTCGATCACTTCGGCGTTCGTGATCGACTGGTTACGATACTTATTCAGGGATTTCCGCAGCTTCTCCGAGAACAGTTCGGATTTGACCAGGTTGGTCCGGCTCATGGTTTTGATCTCGCCTTCGAGCAGTTTTTTCAACATTTCCCGGGCAAGATTTCGCGTCTTCATTGTCTTGACTTCCTGCAGGAACTGTTCGTCAAGTAGCGAGATTTCCGGCTGCTTCAGTCCGAGCGTATCGAATACATCAATCACATCCTCAGAAATGATCGAGCGTTCAAGCATCTGGTTGACGCGCTGTTCAACCGTCTTTTTCGCCAGATCGCTTGTATCACGATGTTTCAGTTTCACCAGGCTGGCCTTCACCGCTTTAAAATAGCCGACTTCCAGGGCAATCTCCTTGCCTGGTTCGGTAGCGGCACACAGCCCGTGCGCTTTCCCCAGTTCGGTCGCAAACTGAATGTAGTCCTTCTGATCCTTATCGCCTTTCCCAAGGATAAAATCCATGCCGCCGGTAATCGTCCGAAGTCGTTTCACCGGCGATTTTTCAAAATAACCACTGTAATCGAATCCATGGAACATCCCTTTAACAATCTCAAACTTTTCCTGCATGACCGCGATCGCTGCCGATGTGTCGATCCCGGTATTCTTACGGTCACTGTCCGTATACTGGTTCAGCGCCTTCTTCAAACTTTCCAGAATCCCGATATAATCGACAACGACGCCGCCTTCCTTATCCTTGAATACACGGTTGACACGGGCAATCGCCTGCATCAGGTTGTGTCCCTTCATCGGCTTGTCGATATACATCGTGTTCAGCGATGGCACGTCAAACCCGGTCAGCCACATATCACGAACAATTACGATCTTCAGCGGATCGTTCTCATCCTTCATTCGCTTGGCCAGCGTATCGCGACGCTGTTTGCCGCCGACGTGCTTCTGCAGCCGTTCATCGTCGGCCGCACTGCCGGTCATGACGACCTTGATTTTTCCTTTATCCACGTCGTCACTGTGCCATTCCGGACGCAGCTGGATAATCGCATCATACAAATCGGCACAAATACGCCGGCTCATGCAGACGATCATCGCTTTTCCGGCCATTTCTTTTTCCTTGGCTTCAAAGTGTTGGACAATATCCGTTGCCAGCTTCTTGATCCGGTTCGGTGAGCCAACCACGGCTTCAAGGCGGGACCATTTTGCCTTGGTCCGCTCCCGTTCGGCTTCTTCCTGGCCCTCGGTGATCTCGTCGAACTCGTCATCCAGACTCTTCAGCACATCATCAGAAGCATCAAGCTTAATAATCCGGTTTTCATAGTAAATTTTGACCGTCGCTTTATCTTCAACCGAACGGGTCATGTCGTAAATATCAATGTAGTTGCCGAAAACCGCCGGCGTCGATTTATCTTCAAACTCAATCGGTGTCCCGGTAAACCCGATATAAGACGCGTTCGGCAGCGCATCCCGCATATACTTGGCGTAGCCGAACTTCACATTTCCGGTTTTCAGGTTGGTCTTCGCTTCAAGGCCGTACTGGCTGCGATGGGCTTCATCGGCAATGATGATCACATTGCGCCGGTCGGTCAGCACCGGCATACCGCCGTCCTCCGGCTTAAACTTCTGAATCGTTGTAAAAATGATCCCGCCGGACACCCGGTCATTGAGCAGGTCATATAGCCCGTTCACCTCATGGGTATTCTCACCGGCCTGAGCCTTTTTCTGTTCCTCACTCAGTTTTCGCACATCGGCCTGTTTCGGTTCCTGCCGGAGAATCTCCTGGGATTTGGCAAAGGTTGTGTAGAGCTGATCATCGAGATCATTGCGGTCGGTAATCACGACAATGGTCGGATTGTTCAGCTGCCGGACCAGTGTCGCTGTATAGAAAACCATCGTAAAACTTTTCCCGGAGCCCTGAGTATGCCAGACGACCCCAATCTTCCGGTTACCTGTCGCACTGGTGGCGATCTTTGTCTTCTCAATCGCTTTCTTCACGGCAAAATACTGGTGATAGGCGGCCAGAATCTTGATCAGCGACTTCTTGGCACCAAGCTTCTTCCCGCTCCGGTCATAATTTTCTGAACTGCTCGTCTGAAAAAGGATGAAGTGGGTGATGATATCAAGAATACGTGACGGCGTCAGCATGCCCCGCAGCAGCGTCTCATACTGCGGCATCGACAGTGGTTCGACATGCTGACCGTCGACACTGCGCCAGTTCATGAACCGCTCGAGATTGGAGGTAATGGTGCCCGCTTTGGCGTTGATCCCGTCGGAAATAATACAGAAGGCATTGTAATTGAACAGATCCTCGATGTCCTTTTTATACGTCTGAATCTGGTTGTAGGCATTGTCAATCCCGACATTGTCATCGGACGCCGATTTCAATTCGACGACGACCAGCGGCAGACCATTGATGAACAGGATCAGGTCCGGCCGCCGATTCTCAATTCCGAGAATCGTAAACTGATTGACAACGAGGAAATCATTCTTTTCCGGATGATCGGCATCAACGAGAAACACGCGTTTTGTCCGGATCAGACCGTTCTCCTTAAAGGAAACGTCAACCCCCTCGGTCAGCAGCTGATGGAAGCGGTGATTGTTCTCAACCAGAGACGGATTATTGAACGTCGTCACCTGACGATACGCATCGTCCAGCGCTTCACGGGGAATCTCCGGATTCAGCTGAAACAGTGCGTCCCTGAGCCGATTCTCCAGAATGACTCCCTTATAGTCTTCACGTTCCGGACTCCTGCCGTCACAGGCAATGTCCGGCCCTGACTGATACTCATAGCCGAGTTCCTGACAAATCTCAATACATGCCTTTTCCAGAACATCTTCTGTAAAACTCTCCGCCGCACTCATGGGTACCTTCCCCCTATCTGAATCTCACTTGAACAGTTTCTTCAGCAGTGAAAAAATATCAAATGTCGTCCGATGATACACCTTGTTATACACGTACTTCTTCGGATTCCGTACCCAGCCGTAGCCTCTCGGCATCTTCAGCCCCGCCCGCTGGACAATCTGGCGCTTCATGCTCGTCCGGGCCGCAATCCGCTTTCGTAAACTCGGTTTCCGCATGCCGAATTTCATTGTGTCACGCCTCTTTTTGACAGTTGAGTTGATCACAATCTGTCTCTTAATCAAATGATCGTTAAATTATAAAGCATTGGTAAGCAATATCACGATAAACCATAATTTATTTGACC
>NZ_KB899048.1:80519-117866 GCF_000377985.1 Sporolactobacillus vineae DSM 21990 = SL153 | reverse complement strand
ATCATCAAGGAAGAGAAGTATATCGCTCTTCAACGGCTGACGCGGACGCGTTATCAACTGATCCATCAGATGACGGAGTGTAAGCAGCACTTTCTGGAAAATCTTTATTACAAGTGCAACACGCTGACCCGAGAGCTCCCAACTTCTGTCTTTAGTGCGTCGATCATGGACATCCTCAGTGATTCTCTGTCCCTGGATGACATTGCCCAAATGGATGTAGCGGATCTTGCGACCCGGTTAAACCAGGCGGGCAAAGGCCGCTTTAGTGACCCGGAGAAACTCGCTCAGGTCATTCAAAAGGCCGTCCGCGATGCCTACCGTCTGGGCAAAGTCCTTCAGGATTCGGTAGACATCGTGCTGGCCAGTTATGCGCGCATCATTGCCGGATTAAAAAAGCAAATCCAGAGCTTGGATAAAAATATTGAAGCCATGTACCAGATCATTCCGGAGACGCAAAGTCTACTGAGTGTCCCCGGAATCGGCCCGGTCTACGCCGCCGGGCTTATCGCTGAGGTCGGCCAGATCGACCGGTTCGACCATGAGGCCCAATTAGCCAAGTATGCCGGGCTCTACTGGAAAGTGTCTCAGTCCGGCCACTTTCAGGCGGAACGCACGCCGCGAACCCACACAGGTAATGAGTACCTCCGTTATTACTTGATTGAAGCTGCCAATTCAGTAAAAAACCGGGACCCGGTTTACCGGGCCTATTACCTGAAGAAGTTCCATGAAGTTCCCAAGTTTCGTCATAAACGGGCTCTCGTCCTGACCGCAAGAAAATTAGTTCGACTGGTGGATGTGCTACTCCGCGACCACCTGCTCTACACTCCGAAGGGAAGTGAGACAACCGAAACGAAGTAATTTCGGCTTCCCTTCCAGTCTTTGAAAAATTTGTATTTTTCGAAGGCCCGGTTTAGTGTTGTCAAATTTTAAGACCGCTCACGAATAATGAAAAATCACGTATTACTTAGGCCTTGACTTAATACCACAAGACTTTCATAAAAATAAAAGCCTTCTCTTCCAAGAAAGAAGAGAAGGCTGGATATCAATCCCCTCAACTTATCTTCAAAGCCGTGCACGCTTTTGGAATTAGCACCGTATCCGAATGGATCGGTTGCTGAGGTTTCACAGGGCCAGTTCCCTCCGCCTCTCTGGATAAGCAGGATCTGTATTAATTTAACTTAATTTTAAACCTATTAATAATACCTGTCAACTGTGAATAATATTTTCTTTAGCGCCTTTTATTTTAAGCAATTTTTAAGGTTGCCGGGAGAGAATGGAGCTGTGTTGCAAAAGTTTCGGCGACATTTCATGGTCGCCACAGGCAAAGGCTCTGAGGAGGAATCAGTTTGGCGCGGATAAAAAAGAGAAACCCGGATTATTATTTCATTGTTGTCGCCGTTGTGGCGCTGTTCTTTAATTTTTTTCAGCTTAATAAAGCGGGAACAAATGAGTATTATACCGTTGCAGTCAAAAGTATGCTAAAGAACTTTCACAATTTCTTTTATGCCTCGTTTGACCCGGCGGGATTTATTACCGTAGACAAGCCCCCTGTTGCTTTATGGCTTCAGGCACTGAGTGCAAAGCTTTTTGGGTTCAGTAATTTCAGTGTTCTCCTGCCCGGAGCACTGGCGGGTGTTGCTTCCTGTTTAATTCTCTATCAGCTGGTTAAGAAAAAAGCCGGGCCGGCAGCCGCTCTGATCAGCGGCATTGCGCTGGCTCTGACACCGATTTTCACAACCGTGGCGCGGACAAACAATGTCGACAGTGTACTGATTCTGACGCTGATGGTCGCTGCCTGGGCAGTGGTCCGGGCTGCAGATACCGGTAAAATGCGTTGGCTGATTGTCAGCGTGCTGATGGTTGGCATCGGTTTTAACGTTAAAATGCTCGAAGCATTTATGGTTCTGCCGGCTGTTTATCTGTTCTACTGGCTGGCAATGAAGACCGGATGGCGGAAAAAAATCATCCATCTGGTTGTTGCAACCATCGTCCTGGCTGTTGTTTCACTTTCCTGGGCGGTGACGGTGGACCTTGTGCCGGCATCCGAACGGCCGTATATCGGCAGCAGTCAGACGAATTCTGTGCTCGAACTGGCTTTCGGCTATAACGGAATTTCCCGGCTGACCGGCAACCAGGGGAACGGCATGCATATGCAGAACACTAAAAAAGTGACAAGTACAACCGCACGTTCTTCATCGAATACCGGCTCTTCACCGGCTGCAGGCACGAATCAGCAAGCCGCGGGCTCGAACGGATCTCAGCAAACGGGGACGGCGAACAGGGGCGGCAATCAGGGCGGAATGTTCGGTACCGGAACAGCCGGGCCTCTTCGCCTGTTCTCAGAATCACTTTCCGGACAGGCTTCCTGGCTGCTCCCGTTTGTCCTGTTCGGCCTGATTGCACTGGTCGTTGACTGCATTCGCCGCAGACATTTACTGCAGCTGCACACATTTGCCATCTTCTGGCTGGCCTGGCTGCTGCCGGCTATGGCATTCTTCAGTGTCGCCGGATTTTTCCACCAGTATTATCTCAGTCTGCTCGGGCCTCCGATCGCCGCACTCTTCGGTATTGGGGCCGTGAAGCTCTGGCAGGATTACCGGAAGCAACCTGATTCATGGACGAGCCTGCTGCTGCCGGCTGCCGCCTGTTTTACGCTGCTATTTGAGGCATTGATTTTCTATCAAAACAGCATGCCGACAATCTGGACGGCTGTTCTGGCACTGCTCGGGTTGGCTTGCCTTGCTGCAGGAATCATGATGCGCTCCGGATATACAGAACACGTGAAACGCTATCTAGCCGTTGCCGGACTCAGTCTGATACTGATTCCGCCACTATATTGGACGATGCCCGCTGTTTTCAACCAGACAAACAGTTCGCTTCCTTCAGCCGGACCGTCATCGGCTACCAGCAGAATGGCTTCCGGCGGCGGGATGCCGCAGAACGCACGAACGATCAACTTTGCAAAGCAAGGGGAAAGACCGTCTGCAGGCTTTACACCAGGCGCGGCCAACCAGTCGCAGTCCGGTGCGCCGGCGATTGCAAACGGCAAAACGACGAACGGTGGAACGCCGACGAAGCCGACGAATATGTTTAACCGATCACGGGGCAATTTCGGCGGCAATGAAATCAGCAGCAAGCTCCTCAGCTATCTGGAGAAGCATTACAACGGTGAGAAGTACATTCTCGCCGTTCAGCGGGCACAATCCGCCTATTCTGTCATGCTGAAAACCAATTATGCCGTTATGGCGATGGGCGGCTTTACCGGCAGCGATCCGGCGATGACTGTTGCCAAGCTTGAAAAAATGGCCAAAGCCGGTGAAATCAAATATTTCCTGATTTCCGGAGGGCAGGATGGTGCGCAGAACAGCAGTGTAAACGCCTGGATCGTGAAACATTGTACAAAAGTTCAGTGGTCCGGTCAGTCAACCGGTCAATCTTCCCTCTATAAATTCAAGAATTGAATCATCAACAATTACATTTCTCGCCAAGACCGATAAACAGCACTTGAAGACCGAAAAACTGTCTGCGAAGACCGATAAATCCTTCCAGACAGTTTTTTTATAAGCGTGTTGTCAGGTTTCGCGGGCCGAGGTCTGATGCATTGCCTCTGTATAACGCGATGAAATGAAATCCCAATTATACAACTGAAAACAATTTTTGATATATTCGGGACGGCGATTTTGATATTTCAAGTAATAAGCATGTTCCCAGACATCCAGACCAAACAGCGGGAATTTACCGACCATCAGTGGATTATCCTGGTTGTTCATACTGGTGACGCCAAGACGCTTCTTTTCGTCCAGAACAAGCCAGGCCCATCCTGACCCGAACTGACTTTCGGCGGCGAGGGAAAATTGCTTCCCGAATGCATCGAAACCATTCAGTTCCTGGTCGATCGCCTGTTTCAGACGGCCTGTCGGCTTTTTTGATCCGCCCGGAGCAAGAACTTTCCAGAAGAGACTGTGGTTGTAGTGGCCGCCGCCGTTATTCCGGACTGCTGTCCGGATATCTTTCGGTATGAGTTTCAGATTTGTCAGCAGATCGGTCAGGGACAGGTTTTCCAGTTCAGGGTGCCCGGCAAGAGCGGCGTTCAGATGATCGATGTAGGCCTGATGATGTTTTGTATAATGGATCCGCATTGTCTTTTCATCAATAACCGGCTCAAGAGCGTTAAATGGGTAGCCGAGCGGCGGCAGAACAAATTTTACCATGTAAGTTCAAGCTCCTTTTTTATTCTTTCTCGATTATCCTATTGCATCGGCGATCATTCGGTTCAGAAAAAAGTTCGGTTCATTTCCTGGTGAAAAGGGAATAGTGTTCAGAGAGAATAGAAGGAGGTTTTTTACATGAGCGAAGAACGTCCCGGAGCAGCGACGGTCGGAGGGAATCCCATTACATTGATCGGTCCGGAGCTGAAGCCGGGTGATCAGGCACCGGACTTCAGAATCAACAAGGATTTGACAACAGAAGCTGCCCTTTCCGATTATGATGGTAAAGTGAAACTGATTTCAGTGGTTCCCTCCCTTGATACGAAGGTCTGCGATGCTCAGACACGCCGGTTTAACGAAGAAGCAGCAAAACTTGGTGATCATGTCGCCGTATTGACCATTTCCGTGGACTTGCCGTTTGCCCAAAGCCGGTTCTGCTCCGTTGCCGGCATCAAAAATCTGGATACACTGTCCGATTACAAATTCCGATCTTTCGGCAAGAGTTATGGCGTATTGATTAAGGAACTGCAACTGGATATGCGCTCGATTTTTGTTCTCGATCAACAGAACACGATCCGCTATGTCGAGTATGTGAAAGAGATGACCGAACATCCGGATTACGATGCGGCGCTGAAAGCAGTCAGATCAATTCTCTGAACGTTGAACGCATACAATGTGTTTAACCGGAACGGCCTGATTAAAGGGCCGTTTTTTGGTGCTTTATTAATTGACATCAATTTCACCCTTTTAAAAGAACCGCTTAAAGGTGATTATCAACGCGTTGCGGAAAAAGCAGTTTTCATATACTGAGAGATTGGTAAAATGAGAGTGCACTTGAAAGGAGGAGCGGGTTGATGAAACTGAGCATTAATATAGATCCGAAAATCCGCGAAGAATCTGTTGTCGTCAATGTACGGCAAATGTCCGAGCAGGTCGAAAAGATCCGTCACGTTGTTGAAACTGAAGCGCATGCAGCATCAAAAGGAAATATTCTTGTCTTCAACAATGACAGACAGCTTGCCAGACAGCTGAACGATGGATTAAAGAAACTGTAAAGCATGTCTCATTTGTATGAATTAATAAAACGTTTACATGACAAACAGTCACCATTTATAATTAAGAAGCGAAAAAGTTTAACTGAGTTTCCAGTACGTAAGGAGTGGATTTTCCATGAATGCGGCATTTCTGCTTACCCCGAAAAGCGAAGTTAAATATGTCTATGAAGAGTGGACAATGCGACAGGCTCTGGAGAAAATGGAACACTATCGCTACTCGTCGATACCGGTACTGAACAAAAAGGGAAAGTATGTCGGCACCCTGACCGAAGGCGATCTTCTCTGGGAATTGAAAGGGAATGAAGATCTTGACTTCCGGGATACGGAGAAGATTAGTCTGAAAGAGATCCCGAGATACAGGAATATTAAAGCCGTGTCGATCGACGTTGAGGTTGAAGATATCATGGCCACGTCGCTGTCACAGAACTTTGTTCCGGTCATTGATGATCTTGGCGTTTTTGTCGGGATTATTCGAAGACGGGAAATCATTTCTTATCTATTGAAAATACGGGCGGAAAGCAAAATGAGTTTGCGGTAAGTTAGCAGAAGATGCACCGGCGGAGTTGTCCGCTGATGCGTCTTCTTTTTTTATTGCAACGGTTGCCTGATCACTGCCGGAAAGTGACATTTTTCGTAACAAATCTGTTTTTCAGACACAGATCGATCGAAAACATTTATGATCAAACTGAACCGTTCAGTTTGATAGATTGTCATTCTGAATGCCAGATCACAAGGAGGCTTCGGTTCATGACAGAGGATCAAACGCTGCGTGCGAAGAAGAAGAAAGACCAGATTCTTCGCTCAGCGCAAAAACTGTTTATCAGCAAGGGCTTTGAGGCAACGAGCATGGATGAGATCCGCAACCTTGCCGGGGTATCCAAGCAAACGATTTATTCCTACTATTCTGGGAAAGAACAATTGTTGTTTGACGTGATTGAAAAGCAGCTGTTTCTGCTTTCTGAGAATGCATTTTCATCGGTTCTGGAGACGCTGGATTTTTCAACACCACAGGAAGTGGAGCACTCTCTGATCCGTTTTACCAGGGAAATGCTGGATCATTTTATGCAAGTGGACTATCTGCAGCTGGCCCGGGTGGTTGTTTCCGAGGTCGTTAAATATCCGGAACTGGCACGAATGTTCCGGGAGGCCGTGCCCTTGCGCGGGTTGAAAAATGTAGAGAAAATGCTGCGGAAAGCGAATCTTTCGGACTGTGTGTCAATTGATCACCCGGAGATTGCCGCGCGCAGCTTTGTCGGTACAATCCTAACCTATGTGTTTATTGACGGTGTTCTTTCGGATCAGAAAAGTTCGGCCGAGCCGTCGGAGCAGCAGATCCGTCAAATGGTTCGCTTTTATTTACCTTCTATCCTGGCAGAGAGACAGGGAACGGAGAAGAATTCAATCAGGCAGGGGGAAGCAAAATGATTCTGCGGGTTGGTCTGGACATTGGCTCGACCACAGCGAAAGTGGTCGCCATTGATGAAGCGCATCAGCTTGTATTTAAATCTTACCGGAGACATTTTTCGGAAATCAAAAAAACGGCAATCGGATTATTAAAATCGCTTTCGGAAAAGTTCCCCGAAGCAATTCTGCATCTTCATGCAAGCGGATCTTCAGGGATGGGGCTGTCCGAACAGCTGGGCGTTCCGTTTGTTCAGGAAGTGGTTGCCTGCACGCAGGCGGTGAAAGCCAAGGATCCGACGGTTGATGTCGTCATTGAACTCGGCGGCGAGGATGCGAAGATCATTTACCTGACCGGGGGCATGGAGCAGCGGATGAACGCGGCATGCGCCGGCGGGACCGGTGCGTTCATCGATCAGATTGCGTCCCTGCTGCAGACCGATGCAGCGGGGCTGAATAAGCTGGCAGAAAAATCGGAGCGGATTTATCCGATCGCTTCCCGCTGCGGGGTATTTGCTAAAACAGACATCCAGGCGCTGATCAACGACGGGGTCAGCCGCGAAGATATTGCTGCCTCCGTCTTCCAGGCCGTTGTGAATCAGACAGTGTCCGGACTGGCCTGTGGCCGGCCGATACGCGGCAATGTGGCTTTTCTCGGCGGCCCGCTGACTTTTCTGCCGCAGCTGCGGCACCGGTTTGCCGTGACGCTGAATCTTGAGAAGGCGCACGTGATGGATACGCGCAACGGCCAGTATTTTGTCGCCATCGGTGCAGCCATGGACCGGAATCATGTCGCATCGGTGGATGCCGGCCGGTTAATTCACCAGCTTGAGTCAATGAAGCAGACCGGTGCGGAAATCGCCGCCCACCGACAGGAACCGCTGTTTCGCAATCCGGACGAGCTGGCTGAATTTAAAGCGCGTCATGCCCGGGCAAAAGTAAAACGCGGTGACTTGCAAGATTACGCGGGTGATAGTTTTCTTGGTGTAGATGCCGGATCGACGACGACAAAAATTGTTCTGACCGGCACCGACGATCAGATTCTCTATTCATTTTATGAAGGAAATAAAGGCAATCCGGTGGAAACCGTTCGGAAAGGACTCGAGCAGCTTTACCGCCGGCTCCCGGAGAAGGTGACAATCCGCAGTTCGGTTGCGACCGGATATGGCGAGAAGCTGGTGCAGGCAGCGTTTCAGATTGACAGCGGCGAAGTGGAAACAATCGCCCATTACAAGGCTGCCCGGAAATTTCAGCCGGATGTTGATTTTATTATCGACATCGGCGGCCAGGATATGAAGTGCATGAAAGTCAAGAACGGGGCAATCGACCGGATCATGCTCAACGAAGCCTGCTCATCCGGTTGCGGGTCGTTTCTTGAGAATTTCTCCGATACACTCGGCTATACGGTGAAAAATTTTGCCCGTCTCGCCCTCGATGCGCATGCTCCGGTTGAATTGGGCTCACGCTGCACCGTTTTCATGAATTCCAAAGTCCGTCAGGTTCAGAAGGAAGGGGCCGGGATTGACGATATTTCGGCAGGACTGGCCTATTCCGTAATTGCCAATGCCTTGTTTAAAGTAATCAAGATGAGGAACGTCGACGAAATGGGCGATCATATTGTTGTCCAGGGCGGCACCTTTTTAAATAACGCGGTACTGCGCGCTTTTGAAAAGATGACCGGCAAAGAGGTCGTCCGTCCGGATCTGGCCGGACTGATGGGTGCTTACGGATGTGCCCTGCTGGCAAAGGAGAGAAGCGCTGCCGAAACCGTATCGCATCTCCTGCCGCCGGAAAAGATCGCAGCGCTGACGGTGAAAACAACGTATGGGCGCTGCAAACAGTGCCAGAACCGCTGCCGTCTGACGATCAGCCGGTTCCCGGATAAACGTGTATTCGTGACCGGAAATCGCTGCGAACGCGGTGCCGGCCGTCCGAAGAAAAAAATCACCGTCCCGAATCTGATGGATGAAAAGCTGCACTATCTGTTCGATCGCCCGTGCCTGAGTGAACAGGAGGCAGTGCGTGGTTCAATCGGGATACCGCGGGTTCTGAATATGTATGAGAACTACCCTTTCTGGCATCGCTTTTTCACAGAACTGCGTTTTCGTGTCGTCCTGTCCGATCGCTCCAGCCAGCGGGACTATGAAAAGGGGATGGAGACGATCCCCTCGGATGCAGTATGTTATCCGGCAAAATTAACCCACGGTCATATCATCAATCTGGTACATAAAGGCATCAGGCAGATTTTCTATCCGTCGGTTGTTTTTGAAAAAAAAGAGAGCAGCGATCAGGATAACCACTTCAATTGCCCGATTGTCTCCTCCTATCCGGAAGTGATCCGCGTCAACATGACTGTTTTGAACGAGAAGCACATCCGGTTTATTCAGCCGTTCCTGTCGCTGGACAATCCGGCTTCGATGGCAGCTGGGCTGCAAAAGTGTTTCCCGGAGATCCCAGCGGCAGAATTAAAGCAGGCGCTCCGGATGGCGACGGAAGAGGACGAAAAGTTCCACACCTGGATCAGCCGGCGCGGCCGGGAAGTGATCCGCGAACTTGAAATTTCCGGAAAGACAGGCATTGTCATTGCCGGCCATCCCTATCATCTTGATCCCATCGTCAATCACGGGATCCCGGATGAGATCGCCCGGATGGATATGGCGGTCCTGACGGAGGACTCGGTCTGCGGGCTGGCGAAAAGCGGGCTGTCCCAGGCTGTCGTCAACCAGTGGACCTATCACAGCCGGCTCTACCGCGCGGCTGAAGTGGTCAAGGCACACCCGAACCTGGAACTGGTACAGGTCACTTCGTTCGGCTGCGGACTGGATGCGATTACAACTGATGCCGTGCAGGAAATTCTTGAGCACGCCAATAAACTCTATACATGGATCAAAATGGATGAGAATAATAATCTCGGTGCGGTCAGGATCCGTCTACGTTCGCTTAAGGCCGCGATTGAGGAGCGGAAGCGCAGAGGCATTGCCGCAACAATCGCAGAAGCGCAAACGACATCACCGGTCTTCACGAGAGCGGACAGGAAGGTTTATACGATTCTCGCACCGCAGATGATTCCGACCCACTTTGCGTTATTCCAGAAGGCATTCTCCCGGCACGGCTACAATCTGAAGATCCTGAAAAAAGTCACGCAGAAGCAGGTTGATGAAGGCTTGAAGTATGTCAATAATGATGCCTGCTATCCGGCGATCATTACCGTCGGCCAGCTGGTTTCCGCGTTAAAATCGGGCCATTACGACCCGGAGAGCACCGCCGTGATTCTTACCCAGACCGGCGGCGGCTGCCGGGCAACCAACTATCTCTCGCTCCTCAAAAAAGCGCTTGTTAACGCCGGGCTCGGCCATGTACCGGTCATTTCGATGAATCACTCTTCCGGTCTCGACCAGCAGCCTGGTTTTAAGATTACACTTTCGCTGGTCAAAGATCTTCTGATTTCAGCCTGTCTGGGCGATCTGCTGCTGAAACTGAGATTCGCTGTCCGTCCGTATGAAATCGAAAAGGGACTGACCGATCAGACGTATCACTCGTGGCTGGCGCAAAGCAGCGATCTGCTTGATCATTTTACCATGCGCCGCTTCAGAGGATTCATCACGGAAATGATCGCCAATTTCTGCCGGATTCCTGTATCCCTGACCAACCGGCCCAAAGTCGGCATTGTCGGTGAAATATACGTGAAGTTCAGCCCATTTGCCAATAATCATCTGATTGAGACGATTGAGTCTGAGGGCGGCGAAGCAGTGGTTCCCGATTTCGTCAACTTCTTCCTCTATGGTCTCTACAACCATAAGTTCCGCAGAGACCATTTCGGCAGTGGGGAGCTGCCGGTGCTCACCGGCGACGTGTCGATCCGATTTATCGAACATTATCGTGAGCCGATTCGCCGCGCCCTGGCAAATACCGGTCGTTTCCGCGGACCGGAGCGTATTGAAATGATTGCAGAAAAAGCATCCGCCATGCTGAGTATCGGCAACCAAATGGGCGAGGGCTGGCTGCTTCCCGGAGAGATGGCGGAACTGATCGATTCGGGTGTGAACAACGTCATCTGCGTTCAGCCGTTTGCCTGCCTGCCGAATCACATCCTTGGACGCGGTATGTTCAACGCTTTGAAGAAAAATCATCCGGATGCCAATCTCGTGTCGATCGATTATGACGCAGGATCAAGCAAAGTCAATCAGATCAACCGGATTAAACTGATGCTGAGCATTGCCAGGGAAAACAGTCAGCAGCACGTTCGGGTATAAGAAAATGAGTGCAGTCGATGGTCACCAAAACTCCGGAGCAGATGACTTTCTGCAGAAGAAGTCAGCAGATTGAGGAGACTGTACTTAATGGCGAATTCGCAGAACTCGTAGATTCTGAGGATGTAATACGCTCACTGGAAGAACAGAACGAATGATTCTGTACCGGCGGATCCGGATAAATAAGCCCATGAGTACCTGTCATCTCCATCTCAAGACGGATGGAATCAAAGCCGATGTGTACTAATTTAGCATCATAAGGTCTTTAATTTCGAATCAGGTCTGAAGGTGGAGTTATGTCACTGGAGCAAGCATCAAGAAGGCAAATCAGGAAAGCCGTGATCAGTGATTTCATCGGCAGTTTGAGCAATTCGCTGTTCAATTTTGCCATCGGATTATACATATTAAAAGTAACCGGGTCAGCGATGAATTTCGGCACAACGCTGCTGATCGGACCGCTGATTGGTATCGTTTTTCCCCCGTTGATCGGGTATGTTTCTGATCATTATGAGAATAAACGCGTCATGATCATTTCTCAGATCAGCTGTATTCTGCTCCTGCTTCTATACAGTTTCCTTTTCCCATTTTTCGGTCAGTGGCATTACCTGATGATTCTGTTCATCGTGGCGACTGGCATAATCATGAATAAAAAAACTGCAATCTTCAATTTTACCGATAGGATCATCTAAGCTCAGTTTTGGTGAGGTGATCCGCAGGTAATAACCAATCAGGAAGTGCTGACTTTCTCCCGACGCCGGTTCATCAGACTGAAGAGCGGCGGGAGCAGGATACAGATTGCCAGAACCCGGATAACCTGTACGGCGACGACAAATGTGGCATCGGCGTGAAGGACGACAGCAGTAATGGCCATCACATCAATTCCGCCCGGAGCAAAGGCGAGAATGGATGTGACCGGGTCAATACCGGTTAGCCAGGACACGATCAGTGCGCAGAAAAACATGGCCGCCATCAAACCGAGTGTTCCGATCAGACCAATGGAAATAGTTCGGACGATACCGGTAAACATTTTCCGGTTCAGCCGCGCGCCGACACAGGCACCAAGCATGACCTGAGCCACAATAATCAAATTGTGCGGCCACCAGACAGGAAGATTCCCGCCTATTATGAGCCCGGACAATGCCTGAACTAGTCCGACGCTGAGCATGCTGCCGATCAGCCACGAAGCGGGGAGATGAATCTTTTTGCCGATGACCGCTCCCAGGAGGGCAATGCCAATGATCAGCACGAATCCTGTCGCGGTTGCCGGGTTCAGTTTCGTCACAGTCTGAGCCGCATTTGCTGAGTGCCCCGCCGCATTTCCGCTGTTCCAGACCGATACGATAATCGGGATCGCGCACTCAACAAGAATGACGCGCATGGTCTGAATGATGCTGACTACCGCCATGTTAGCGCCGACATCGGTGGCAATGCCGAGCATGGATGACAGTCCGCCCGGCGTTGTGCCGTACAGACTCGTGATCAGATCCGTTTTACTGAAATGAAAAAGCAGCCATCCGCTGCCAAGGGACAGCAGTATTGAGATCAGAATCATGATTGAGATCGACAGCCAGCCATGATCCAGCACGCCCAGCACGGATAGGCTGATTTCCTGACCGATCTGGATGCCGAGCAGCAACTGACCGGCTTTCAGCCAGTAACCTGCCAGACCCTTTCCATCAAAGAGCTGCGTGACCGGCTTCAGATTTAAAAATGAAAGCACACCGGCAGTAATCAACGTACCAATCATCCAGCCGATCGACAGGCCTGTCAGCGATAAAATAAATCCGCCCATACCACTGATCAAAATAAAAATAAGGTTCCGGAATCCGGAAATTAAATTTGTTTTCACGTGCAGCCTCCTTTTACAGTTCTCCATTTTGGTGCTGGAGGTGCAACCGAAGATGAGTCTCTGTGTTGTCGCCTTTACAAAGATAACATATTTACAATGTAAACATAGCTTTCTGAACTTCTATCCTGCTTGAATTGTTCACTTTTAATAGGTAAAATAAATTTAACCGATTAAAAAAATATAACAGGTGAGCAAATATGAAGCGTACGCTAATTATTAAAAATTTAAATCAGCTAAAAGTTTTAAGTGATCCATTCCGGTCGCAGCTGATGATGCTTCTGATTGAAAAGCCATACACCGGGCAGCAGCTTGCAGAACATTTTAATCTGTCCCGGGCCCGTGTCCATTACCATTTGCATGAATTAGAAAAAAATCATTTGATTGAATTGGTTCGGACGGAGGAAATCAACGGGATCGTTCAGAAATTTTATCAGTCTGTTGCACAGGGCTTTCTTCCGGATGTTTCGCTACTGCCGCAGAAACATGAGGTCAGTGAAACGTACCGGCAGATTGTGCTGAGCATGATCAACCGGACGCGGATGCGGGCAGCCACGGCTCCGGATGAGTCTTTTTCAATTGATGAAAACGTGCCGGACAATATGCGGGCACTGGCAACCTATTGGGAAATCACGATGACGGACAGTCATTTTAAAAAATTCGCTGAAAAAATGGTGGAGGTTTTTGAAGAATTTGATCAGTGCTGCAAGAAGGATGGGCAGGAATCCGGAGCAAAGCCCTATTTTATGTCCGCCTTTGGTTTTCAAGTGGATCAAAAAGAATTTGATCAGAAATTAGAAAAAGAGGACTGAACTTTTTTTGGTGGACGGTAAAATATATTTTACCGAATAATAATATTTTTATGAGGTGATTCCGGTGCTCTCTTTATTTCAAAATAAAAATTTCCGCCTGCTTGTGTCCGGCCGCCTGCTCACAAACATGGGTGACAGCATGTATTATGTAGCAGCTATGTGGCTCGTCTATCAGCTTGGTGGCTCCGCCTTCTATTCCGGGCTCGCAGGTTTTCTGATTCTGCTGCCCCAGGCATTGCAATTTCTAGTCGGTCCGGTAGTTGACAGTCATTCGATCAAAAACATTCTGATGTTCTCACAGCTCACGCAGGCTGTTCTGCTGCTGCTGATTCCCATTGCCTATTTCTCGGGGGTACTGACCGTATGGCTGGTGTTAACGGTGATGCTGATCGTGTCATTTCTGGATCAGTTTTCTTTCCCGGCTGAAAACGCGTTGATTCCAAGCATCCTGCAAAGGGAGGAGCGGACCGAGGCAAATTCGGTGATGGCGCTCGCCTATCAGGGAACGGACGCCGCATTCAATGCGGTCGGCGGTGTCATTCTTGCGTTGGTCGGTGCGGTTTCTCTGTACCTGGCTGATATCGGTACTTTTATCCTTGCGGCTGGGTTGTTCAAGTCACTGAAGCTGTCGGCAGAGGTTCAGGCTGCACGGAGAAAGTCATCATTAACAGACGACCTGTATCATTATTTTACCGATTTGAAAGCTGGATTTCAGGTAGTTCTGCACTCTGTCCTGGGTAAGGTAATTGTGACCGGCGTCTTTACTAATTTTACATTAGGTGCAGAGTTCGCCGTACTTCCGGCCTATGCCCACTCACTTGGCGGGCCGAGAGTGTACGGGTTTCTGCTGGCGGGTTCGGCCATCGGAAGTCTGGCCGGGGCGCTTCTGGCTCCGCTATTCAGCCGATACGCCATCGGCCGGGTGCTCGCCGGGAGTTATTTTCTCGGCTTTTGTTTCTGGCTATTAACTTATGCCCTGCCCGATGAATTTCTTAAAGTGGTCTTTTTTTCGCTCAGTATGATTCCGCTTGGACTGAATAACGTAATTGGTTACACACTGATGCAGAATGTTCTTCCTCGCAAACTGATCGCCCGCTCCATGTCGGTGATGGTCAGTGTCTCCACGTGCATCATGCCGCTCGGATCGCTGATCGGCGGACTGGCCGCCAGTGCCATCGGATCTGGCACGGTTTTTCTTCTGGCCAGCTGTGGATTTTTGTTTGTCGCCGTTTACGTCATGTCAATACCTGTACTGCGCCGCCTTCCTGCAGCAGAAAAAGTAAGACCTGAAGACTACGGTTTTGATGCAAAAACAGAATAGAAAGACTGCATTCGATTTTTTCGTGCATTGCATACCGAAGAAAGGCATAATTGAAAAAAAGGGGCCTGATCATGTTGCATTTAATGAAACCGAAGAAACTGAAGCGTGGCGATAAAGTGGCCACGGTCAGCCTGTCATGGGGCGGGGCGGGTGATCCGCGAATCCGCTGGCGTTATGAGCAGGGCAAGGAGCGCCTGAAAAATGTGTTTGGTTTGGATGTGGTGGATATGCCGCATACTCTGAAGAATCCTGAGTTTGTTTACAACCATCCTGAAGCGCGGGCCGAGGATCTGATGCAGGCCTTTGCCGACCCTTCGGTCAAGGCCATGATTTCCTGTATAGGCGGGAATGACAGTATCCGGATGCTTCCCTATATTGATTTTGATGTTATCCGTGATCATCCGAAAATCTACACCGGTTATTCTGACAGTACGGTCACTCATTTCATGTGCCTCAAGTCAGGACTATCCAGCTTTTACGGACTGTCTGTACTGAATGATCTGGCGGAAAATGTCGCGATGCCGGAGTACACTGTTCAGGCAGCTAAGAAGGTCTTATTCGAGACTCAAGAAATTGGTGCAGTGGCTGTCTCCCCGGTCTGGACGGGGCAGAGACTCGAATGGGCGGCTGGAAACAAGGATGCCGCCAGAAAATTCGAGAAAAATACAGGTTATGAACTTCTGCAGGGTCATGGAACGGCCAGGGGACGACTGATCGGCGGTTGTCTCGACGTGATCGAGATGATTAAGGGCACCCCTCTGTTTCCAGATATCTGCAGTTTTGACAGGAGCATTCTCTTTCTGGAAACGTCGGAGGAATGTCCGCCGCCATGGTTTGTTGAAGATTTTCTGCGTGGGTTCGGCATTATGGGCATTATCGGGAAACTCAATGGAATCATTTTCGGCAAACCTTATCAGCTGCGTTATTATGACGAATACAAAGAAATGATCCGCAAAACTCTGAAGGAATTCGGCCGGGATGATCTGCCGGTTCTCTACAATGCAAGTTTCGGACACAATGAACCCAAATGCCTGATCCCGTATGGTGCATTGGCGGAGATAAACTGTGAAAAACCTGGCTTTTCAATTCTTGAAAGCGGCGTTGTATGAAAGGGACGTGTGCTCCATTGTCCGACGAGGGTACGTGGCGTCCTAAGTAAAAAATATCTACCTGCAATGAGTAATCTGTCGGAAGGCGAAAGACAAAACATGGAGATTGAAAATAACCATAAAACACAGAGGGAGACTGAGTCGTGAAAAAAGAAGAGATCTTAAGAATAAACAAAGAGGGATGGAACAAGGTTTCAGGACAATTTTTTTCAGCCACAGCTTTGCCGAAATATTGATGCTTGAGAAGAGGAAGTGTGTTCATGAAACTAAAGCGCTTCATGGTTGGATTGTGTTCATTCGCACTAACTTCAGGTTTTCTATACTTTGTCGGCTATTTGTTTGCCATCCCATTTCTGACACTGCATTATGAATATGTTAATGACGCCCACGGCTTCTTTTTTTCCATTAACTCTATTCTTCCATTAATTGTCGGACTGATTGTCAGCTATTTTGCAGAAAAGATTTTTATGAAGAAGCATCAGAAAAAACCAAATAACTTCAGTTAAAAATTTTTGTGAGCGTACATGTCTTACTGCGAGCAAGCGAAAAAATCAGATTATCAAGGAAACGAGATATAGGATGAAGTATTTGTAAAGTCTCTGCTGAAACTTTGATACAGAGAAGGAACGTACTCATTTTCTGTTAAATTCATAGCGCATGATCGGCCGAAGAGGGTGGCGCCGTTCAGCTTCCACAAAACCAAGGTCCTGAAACATTTTTACAGTGCCTGTATAAATATCGCCGTCAGCCGTCCTGCCCTTCGGATCGTCCGGAAACGATTCAAGCGTGGATGCACCATTGGCACGGGCAAACTGGATGGCCTCTTTCAGTAACCTACGTGCAATTCCCTGATTCCGATAATCCGGATGGATAAAAAAGCAGAGAATCGACCATACATGCTTGCTGTCGATCGGCTGATACACGGGAAGTTCAGCAATGCGCTCAGCAAAGGCTTCACGGGGGGAAACGGAGCACCAGCCGACAGGCATGTGATCCTGATAGGCGATTAGACCCGGTGTGCTGTTTTCTTCAACCATTTTCTTGAAGCATAACCGGTTCGTTTCGCCTTTTCCTGAATTGAAGTCATGTCTGTTCAGACGCCAGAACATACACCAGCAGCCGTCATCACCCCCACTGGGGCCGAATAGCTTTTCGAAGTCACGCCAGCGCTCGGGTGTCAGTGGAAAGATTTCAAGACACATTAGAATCACCCTGTCTTTTTAGTGTATTTCAGTAATGACAACGGTTACTTATGGCTTGATTGTAAAGTCCGAATGTGCCGGTTGTCAATCGAACCAGGTCAGGATTACAGAAAGTAAGTAAAAAAATGACGTGCTGGAAGAAGGGAAAATGAAAAATGAGAGATAAGCAGGAAATGCTTCATTTGATTTTAGGGGTTGTAGAAAAGGACAATCGAGTCAGAGCTGTTTATCTGAATGGGTCCCGGACTAATCCCAGGGCAAAAAGTGACTATTTATCTGGAAAAGTTACTTGGAAACGGGATGTTAAGTTCCCTGGCGGCTTCCATCCAGTGGTTTTGATCTTCAGACAGGACAATTTTACCTCCAGCCAGAATATGAACGAAATAATGTTGAAAGTATGCTAAATCGTCCAGTTGGTGGGTAGCGTACAACACCGTCCGGTCCTTTTCCTGCAGATGATCAATGGCCCGGACAATTTGTCCTTTTGAAAAAGGATCCGTGCCTGCCGTTGGCTCATCGAAAATATAGAGTGACTTCTGAATCAGACAGTATAAAAGGACAGTAAACCAGCGCCGCTCACCGGGAGACATTTTGCCATATTGAGTGATCCAGATGCGCTTGATCTTTTCCAGTGAATCCTCATTATGTTTCAGCTCGTCTTCAAACAATTTCGGTGACAAGTCGCGAGAACTGTATTGTCCGCTTGAGCATAAGATCAGTTCGGCAAGGTTTTTTCCCGTAATCGTGTTGAGAATCGGCACCCCCTGTATTTGATAAAGGATGTTCCTGGGCTCGATTCTGTGCGTAAACGTTGCATTTGTGTCTAATAATCCGGAGATGATGTCGAACAGAGTGGTTTTTCCCTCTCCGTTCATCCCGAGCAGAATATTTACTGTGTTCTCCTGAATGTTCATGGACAAATCATGAAACAGCAAGCGGTTGTTTTTAGGAAAATGAAAAGTTAAGTGTTGAATCTCCATAACGAATCCTTCAGCTCCTGAATATGGGAAGACATTTGATGTTTTTCAGTGCATATAAGCCGATCAACAGATAGATCAATGCGGTGCCTAAAATGAATAAAAGCGGTGATGAACCTTCCAGATGCCCGGGCCTGGTCAGACTTAATAAGAAACTTCCTGTCTGTTCGCTATATTGAATTGGATTCACCGCTGTCAAGAACATCGTTAGAAGGCCATTTGATGACTGGTCACTGCCCATGTTTGTCAGATAAACAAAAACAAGGACAAGGATATTGATTAATGGAAGCGCTGTTTCCTGTCTAATCTTAAAGGTGCCGATAATCAAGAACAGGAGATAGACGGGAATATAGCACACGATGACCATCACTAAAGAAACAACAATCAGATAAAAAAATGGAAGGAAAAATAATACACTGCATAAGAGGTCCAGAATCAGCACGGATAGAAGCAAGATAAACAGCTGCGCCAGAAACTTCGCATAGATGATGGTGAACTGACTGCCGCTAATAAAGCGAAACATTTTCATGAACTGTTCCTCTCTCAGAACGATGATCGCCGGCCCGCTGCCCAATAGGGCATTTGTGACCACCATATAACCGGTCCATGACAGAATCATCATCAGCTGGGGATAGGCTGAAACATGGTGGAACAGGTTGCCTCTCATGTTGTAGATTAAAAAGAAGACGGGTATCCCCAGAGTAGCTAGAAAATCCACTTTATAATAGACAGCTGTTCTCAGAAAATGTTTGGCTAAGGTTAAAGACTTCACTTTTTCACCTGGATTTTAATCAAAAGTCACCAATTTCAGATAATTGAATTATAGCACAACAGTCAATGAGCAAAAGGCTCTGATGCTTGTATTTGGAACAGACCTTTTATTAAATGCGCGGCGTTCATTGATCGATAATCTATGACGCCGCTTTGCGGCTGTATCATTTATTGACAGTTTCAAAAAAAAAAGCGCCTGCCGGGAACGCGCAGGCGGAGTAAGTTCTATATTTTTAGGGCATCATCTGGAGAAAGGTAATGAGTCCGGTCAGTGATCCGAGACAGATTCCAGCCAGCACATCACTGGGGTAATGAAGGCCAAGAAAAATTCGTGAGATCGCAACGCTCAGTCCAATCGGGAGAAGAATAATAGCCAGAGACGGTTTATAGAGAATCAAAGGAATAATGACAGAAAAAACGGCCGTCGAATGGCCGGACGGAAAGGAATGGTCGGCAATCGGATTTTCCGGATAATTGGTTCCGGTCAACGTTAAATAAGGCCGCTGACGAGGGAAAAGCCGTTTTAGCACCTGGACGAAAAGATGGCTGATCGTCAGCGAAACAGCACAAATCACGGCTGTCAGATGCAGACGCCCATGCGCGCGAAGTAAAAGGATGAGTACAGCAAGAATCTCGGCGATGGCACCTCCGACATTGGTTATCCAGCGGAAATAAAAATTCAGCATCTTTTTTTCAAAATGGCTGTTGATCCTTTTGAAAATATTGCATTCAATCCGGTAAAGTTCATCCAATGATTTCGATAACATGCTGCACCTCAGTACATAAATAATGGCTCTGTCGACAGGGTAAGTGCCTGGAGCGAGAAACAGCAGAAAAGAAAGACAAAGCCTGAATGATAAATTGCACAATACATTATATCATGCATTGCAAGAGGAAATCAGAAATAGCTAAGAATTCCATCCCATCAGAAAGCCGGGGAAGGCCGACCGGATGCCTGATTACATCCCCTGAACAAGCTGCATAAGCACCGGCACGACAACGACAAACAGTACAGTGCTCGTCGTCACAACGTTTGCCGCAAACCGGACATCGCCGTGAGCCTGATGGGCGAGAATCGGGAGCACGGCGATGGTCGGCGCAGCCGACTGAACGATCAGTGTATTCGTCAGCATAGCTGGAAAAACCGTTCCGGTCAGCTTCAGCCCGAGAAAGATAAAAACAGCGAGCAATAATGGGGACAGAATAAACCGTCCGGCCAGCGCCAGTATCGTGTCGCGATCCATACGCATACTGGAAAGGCCGACCGTCCGCAGAACAATCCCAATATAAATCAGCGATAACGGGGTAACCAGTCCGCCGACGTAATTCAAAGACTGGAACAGGAACTCCGGAACCGGGAGATTCAGGATCAGGAAAACCAGCCCGATAATAAATCCTAATAACGGCGGCGGCAGCAGTTTCATCCAATTGATTTGGTGCTTTTCTTCGGCGCGCTTTTTCTCTTTGGTCGGATCATCATTCAGAATGAGATAGATACCGACCGACCAGGTTGAAACGATACTGACAAGAAAATAGATAAGGAAGTAGGAAAGGCTCTCTTTGCCGAACAGCGCAATATTCAGAGGCAGGCCGATAAATACAGTATTCGCATTAGCCACTGCATTCATGAAAATACCCCGCCGTCCGCGACGGATATGGAGCAGACGGACCAGACCATAGGCGATTAGATAACACCCGGCAAGGGCTGCGGCCGGATAGATCAGGCTGCCGGAGAGTTCAACCAGCCGGCTGCGCGTCAGATAGGTCAGCACCGATGTGAAAATCGATGCCGGCAGTGCGATTTGAGTAATCAGGTCGGAAATGCTGTTGCTGAAGCGTTCATCAAACCAGTTGGCTTTTTGAAGAAGATAACCCAGGGCGATAATCAGTATAATCGTCAGAACACTTTGTATCGATTGGAGAAAGACCATTCAGAACCAATTTCCTTTCAGATCATATGTCGTAAAAATAATTTCTTGAAGCAACCTATTTGATGGTAAACTTTTTCACAAAAATCATCAATTAATTCATCTGAAGGAGTCTCAGGTAAAATTCCATCTTTGGTCCGAGGTGAATTCATCTGATGAGTCGATTCGCGTTTTTCTTTTGTCCGGTATCCTTGGAATATAAAGAAAAAAGGAATCGAGGCGTTCAGGATGATCAATCCTTATGAACTTGAAAAGTTGTCGCAGCTGACAAAGAAACAAATTAAACGGCAGGCATGGAGAATTCATTGGATCGGTGCAGGAAAAATGAAGAAAATCATGACAAGATTTTTTAGGGCAAAATGATTTTTCATGAAAAAAACGCGAAGCATCGAATGCTTCGCGTTTTCAGTCGGGAGTTGTGATCAGGGGTTTAGATCAGCGAAATATGTTTGCTGTGCTGATCCTGGATCAGATGCGCACGGGTTAGTGCCGGCAGCAGAATCTGCAGCAGCACGACAAGCATGACTGTTTCGATCGGCAGCATCAATGTATTCTTGATCAGACTGTTTGCCAGAAAGAACAGATACCCTTTTCCCATCAGCATCGCGCTCCACAGACAGCCAAGTCCGACATTGACACCGAAATTAACGATCAATTTGGCAAGAAAAATACGCAGAACGGTAATACGGCTCCGATAGAGAAACAGGGCGTAAATAAGACAGCCGAGCATGGAAGACAGGGTGTACCCGGGGAAGAATGCTCCGAACGGGTGCAGGATGTAGCCGATAATATCGATCACCGCTCCGGCAATGATCCCGACGAACGGACCGTAGATCATCGAGCCGAAAGCGACGACAAGGAAATTGAAAGAGATGTGCAGGTTGGCGGCGACGGGAATGAAAAAACTGCCGATGACGACGCTCAGTGCAATCACCAGTGCAGCAAGTGTCAGCCGATTTATTTTGTGGCATTCAGCGGCGGCTGCTTTCCAGTAGGCAGCGGAAAAAACAGACAGATTTTTATCCATAGAAAATCCTCCTCATGTATTGGCGATGGTTGCCACATAGAGGAGGATCACGCTCCGGTATGCGGCAGCGGGATGCGATCGTTGCACGGCAAGCGGTGCCAGGCACCGGCTTTTCGTCCCGGGGACAACTCCCCGTCCCCCGGGCACGTAACCCGCAACAATCTACTCTGCCATTGATAGTTCTTATTTTAGTCAAATACCGTGATTTGTTCAACCATGCCAGTCAGCTTGTTGTCAAGGCCTGGCCTTTAATTCAGTCAATTCAGCACATCATTCAGCCGAATTTGAGCCCTATTCAGCCAAATTAGCAGTATATCCAGCCAATTCAGTGATTCATTCAGCGAAATTACATTTTTCACCACAAAAAAACGGCTATATTTGAAACAAATAGCGGATGATGAGAGGGTTACGGAGATAGTGAATCGATTTGTAAGTGGATTAAAACATGAGAAGGCAATGATTCTGCCTTCCCAATTTAATATTCAGTTGCTGAGTCTCAGAAAATAATCTGCATACGCATATCCTGTTTTTCCGTTATAAGTGATTCTTAGCCAGCTTCCGGACTGCCCGATGACGCTGACCTGTGTGCCTTTTTTCAGAACGCTCAGCGATGCATAGCCCGTGCCGGGACCGCTGCGGAAATGAACGTCAACCATTGCGGCAGCTCTGTAAAGCACAGCAGGTGGAGCCGGAGCTTTTACACCATAGCTGCTGTAAACATATCCGGTTTTTCCATTTACTGTGACCTTCAGCCAGCCGCTGCCTGTCCGACTCAGCAGTGACCGTGGTGCCTTTTTTCAGTACAGTAATGGCTGCATACCCGGTCGACGGTCCTTCACGCAGGTAGACATTAACTGTGGTCACGCCGGCATACGGATAGGTCTGAACGATCGCTTTCTTAACATAATTCCGGTATACATAGCCGATGCGGCCGTTAGCCACGACTTTAAGCCATGCATTCGTGCTGCCGATCACGCGGACCACTGTGCCTTTCTTCAGTACGGTGATCACCGAAGAGCTCGTGCCGGCACCCTTACGGAGATTGACATTAACCGTTGTCGTTCCGATATAAAGAATTTTGCCGGTTGAGACGCTGTTGATATAGCCGGTCTGACTGCCAAAAGTAACTTTGATCCAGAATCCGGCTGCTTTGCTCACAAATGTACCAATTTGTCCGGCTTTGAGCAGGACAATCGCATTATCACTGTAGGACGGGTCGCTTCTCAGATAAATGTTTTGCAGCGGAACAATCTGATAAGTCGCTTCTGTTGCAGTACCTGTACCTGACGCAGGTACAGAAGGGGCATTCGCACCGACTGATGCAGCAGGGATAACCAGCGCCAAAGCAATAATTGCTGCCATTAAACTGCATCTCGCCTCCGGATTAATCGGTGCAGCAGGTGTTGGGACCCAGCTGTTTATCGGCCACCGCGAGAGATACGGAAACAGGATTGACACAGATGAAGCGGATAGAAAAACCAGCTCTTTTGACGAATGAAAAGAGCTGGTTTAAGCTTTACTCTTATTTGCCTGGTTCTGTCAAATGACTTAGTTTTTTTTAAGATCTGCTTTATACGGAACTTCCAGGCGACAGCCATCCAGTGCCAGTGAATAGCGCAAATCCTGATTGCCGCGTACCGTCATTCCGAAATCGGTCGCATAGATAATGAGTCCGAGCTGATGGCCGGCGACGAGTCGATGAAATGTCGGCTGAAGCTCTACGGTCACCTCATAAAATTGGCCGGGATTCAGGTCATCCGTCTTCCATGGATTCTCCCGGTTCTGCAGATTGATATGTCCTTTAGTAATCATTTTAAACGATGTGGCGTGTTTGGCGAGCGTGAACTCGCGAAGTTTATCTTCACGCCAGCGGTAAGCCAGATCCATACCCTGGATCATGGTAGGGGATACGTTCAGCCGCCTGGCATCGCCATAATCGACGAGCTGGAAGCTTAACATGCCGAATGCCTGGCTTGAGGCGACGCGGATTTGGATGCGTACCTTGCCGTCGATGATCCTGTCCTCATCAGATGGATCCGATTGAAACAGCAGGCGATTCTCGGTTAAGTCGTTTTTCCCCGCTTCGAGAATATCGTGTTCCCATTGATCGATGTGCCCCGTATACCTTTTAAAAACCGCTTCAGGAAGGTCGTCTTTGAACGTCAGGATTGCCTTGCTTTCTGACGATGCGTTTAATTTTCCCGGAGTCAGGTGATAAACGGTACGGGCCAGATTCGGTTCAGACCAATCCTGGTAGGCGGTCCAGGTTTCCGGAACAACATTGTCCTGCACGATCACATCTGGCAGGACGTCGCAGGCTCCGTTATTAATCCCGTAAAGTTCGTGGCTGATCCAGAGATTAATCATGTCCGTATAGTCGATTGATCGAAACGCGTTAATGTAAATATGCTGCCCCTGGTGAAGGATGATTTTCTTAGCGACAGGGACGTCCCGCAAACCCTGCCACAATTTTTCAGCATTGCGCGGCTTCACGTTCCAGTCGTTGAGACCGTGCACCATCAGCACATCACATTTGATTTTACTGATGTTCTTGCGATAGTTGCGTGCATCCCAGAAGGTATTGTAATCACCGGATTTCCGGTCCATATCCCGGGCCATCTGTTTCATCTGTTCAGAAAAGAAATCTTTGACATGCAGCCGGTAATCCGCCGGAGCTTTCATCCGGCTCATCGTTTCAATGGCCAGCACATCGGCATCTTCACCGGGGAAACCACCGGGCGCAATCATCAGGCCGCCGTCACGATAATAATCGTACCATGAAGAAATGGCAGCCTCAGAGATAATTGTTTTCAACCCTTCAACACCGGTAGTTGCAGCCGCAGTAGCCAGCGTGCCAAGATAGGAGCGACCGGTCATCGCCACGGAACCGGTGCACCACCAGGCCGTGATCGCAATATGGTCCGTACGGTTGGTAAAAGCCCTTCGTTTTCCGTTCAGCCATTCGATGACATCGATGGTTGCTTCCGTCTGCTGCGGATCGCCGCATGTTTGAATCCCATCGGAATCAAGCGTACCAATACCAGCGGAGTAAACAGCCGCAAAACCGCGTGCCAGGAAGTAATCATTCAATGTGTAGGACAGCTCACGGCTGAACGTTTCTGAAGCGTGTTTCGCTTCACCGGCGACCGGTCGCGGATCAGGAACCGGCTTTCCGTCGTCATGCCAGGCAATATCTTCATAAGTCAGATGATTGGGTGCTTTTCTTGTCAGCGGTACGTTATCACTGTATGTGGCTTTTTCTCCAGCCTCATCGTTGGTTCCCTGATTATAGGGACTCGCCGTATAAAGTACAGGGACCTGTAACCCTTTTTCCGTATCCGCCGGACGGACAATTTCGACTTTCAGCAGATCGCGTTGCCCGTCCTGATCGGAGTCTACAGAAGATTCCACATAGACCACATCGCGGATCAATTTCGCTGTGTCGAACACAGCCTGCGCCTTCCCGTTGAAAAAGAGCGGTTTATCAGCAGCAGGCAGATCGTAAAAGGGAACGAAGTAGCCATGATTGGTCAGCTCGTCAAGAAAGGTCTGCCCGTCCTTTGTATGGGTCGTCAGTAGCAGGTACCAGGCATCAAGCAGCTGGTCCTTGTTCCATGGACCGGAAACCTTGAGATACGGCAGCTGGATCTTTTTCATCGCCGCAAGCGGATCACTGACCGAAAAGTCGACGCCAGGCAGAAAATGCAGCAGTTGCAAAGCAACTAAATAGAAGACATTTGCTGTCACCGGGCGATCTGCCTTCAAAAAATCGCAGAGACTCATATCGGGCATGGCCAGATAGTTTTTGAGTTTCTCCGCAAAGACATGTTCCTCTTTTGCCTCTAAAAAAGATTTATGTAACAGTGCTTGATAAACAGCGGTTACCGACTCCGCTGTGTTGAATGAATTATCCAGAAAATGAATTGCCCGCAACTCGGTCATCACTGTCTGATGGTCGGCGGACAACCGCGCAAATTGATTGTTTTTCAATGTCTGAGACTCCCCATCTTTATAATGAAGTCATTATAACACGCAACAGGCATAAGTTCAGGACGACCTGATCTGTGCCAGGGTCTTTCGGTCTTCAGAAGGCTTCTATCGGTTTTCAGAGGCATGTTATCGGTCTTCGCCAGACTCAGAGCAAAAGCGTTTACAATATCTCATACCCGATATATGATAATAATGTTGATTGACACAGAATGTTCACATTTAATGATGATCTTGATGCTGAAACATCGTTGATACGTATGAAAAAGGGAATGGAGGAAGATTCTATTAAAAAAAACGAGGAGCTGATCACAATGGAAAAAGGTGCCACCGGAGTCTTTTTTACAATTGTCGGAGGATTGCTGCTGCTGTTGATGCTCGTTGCGATGTTCATGGGCGGATCGATCGTCGGCTGACCATCGAAAAACTTTGACATTTACTTAAGGAAACATTAGGAGACATTGACCTTTTCCGGCCCGCCGACCTTAGGGCCATGATAACGAAATAACCATCTGGCTGAACAGCTTCCATCTAAGCGCGGTGGAGGTTGTTTTTTGCGTTCACCAGGGACTCGCAGGATCACCTAGTCGATAGGTTTCATTCACGGCGATCTCTCCGGCATACGATCAGATAGCAGCCCATCCCGGCAACGCCGGTAAGAAAAAAGATGACAGACATAATTCCGGATGAGAGAAAGGCGCCAATGATAATGCCGGACGCGCCAAGTAATTTCGCTCCCTCTTGGGAAAAATCGTTATTTGAATCTAAATAACTGGAAGAAAAGAGGACGAGTCAACCCTTCTTGGATTATTATAGGTAATGGAAAAATAAATTCTCGCAAGCAAAATAATTAAAGAGGGTTGACATGATGAGTTCAAGGTCCAGACATTCTAGTTGTACGGCAGTACTTGTCGGCAAGGGCGCGTCCATTGACGGTTCGACGATGGTGGCACGTAATGAAGACGGGTATGGCCCGATTAATCCGAAACGTTTTACGGTGGTTAAAGCGGAGGATCACCAGAATAAGTACGTTTCCCACGTTAATGCTTTTGCGCTGGATCTCCCGGACAAGGCACTTCGGCATACGTTTACGCCGAGCGCGGATGAATCGGAAGGCGTCTGCGGGGAATCCGGGATCAATTCGGAAAATGTCGCGATGAGCGCGACCGAAACGGAATTCACGAATCCCCGTGTGCTCGGTCTTGATCCGCTGGTAGCGGACGGGATCGGCGAAGAAGCGATGGAATCGGTGATGCTCCCCTATATTCACTCAGCGCGGGAAGGCGTTCAGCGTCTCGGAGCGATTATTGAAAAATACGGGACATTTGAGAGCAACGGAATCGCTTTTTCCGATAAAGATGAGGTCTGGTATTTTGAGACCGTCGGCGGCCATCACTGGGCAGCTCAGCGCATTCCGGACGATGCTTACGTGATTGCCCCGAACCAGACCGGCATTCAGAATATCGATTTTTCAAAACCGGATGAGTTCATGTGGGCAACAGATCTGCAGGAATTCGCTGAAAAGAATCATCTGAATCCAAGTCAAACGGAATTTAATTTCCGCAACATCTTCGGGACACATACCGAAGCGGATCACCATTACAACACCCCGCGCGCCTGGTACGGCCAGAAATATCTGAATCCCGAGATTGAACAAAATCCGATGAGCGACGACATCCCGTTTATTCAGCGGACGGATCGTAAAATCAGTATTGAGGATATTCAGTTCATTCTAAGCTCTCATTATCAGGGAACCCCGTATGATCTGTTCGGGAACGGAACAGAGTATCAGAAGAAAACATTCCGTCCGATCGGGATCGACCGGAATCAGGAATTTCATATTCTGCAGATCCGCAATGACGTACCGGCAGAATATGCGGCGATCCACTGGCTGACTTTCGGCGTCAACCTGTACAGTGCGCAGGTGCCTTTTTATGCGAATGTCAGCGACACACCGGAAAATTATAAAAACACGACCACGACGGTGGATCTCAATAGCGCCTACTGGCTGAACAAAACGATTGCCGCACTTGCCGAACCGCATTATCATCAGGTGATTAATGAAGTGAATACCTTCAAAGAGGATGCCCAGAGCTATGTCTGCGGCCGGGTTGCCGCAATAGATCAACAGGCGTCCGAATTACCTGCGTCCGAGTTAACCGCATTTCTGACAAAACAAAATGGAGTCACAGCTGCCGAGGTCACCAGTCGGACTTACAGCCTGTTCGACAGTCTGGTCAAACACGCAAACAATCATATGCAGCTGACTTTTGAAAAAGGGGATAATCTGTAACGGCGATTGCGGTCAACGCAGCCGGAACGTGATCATCACTAAGCAGTTGAGAAAATGAAACCCGGATGGAGCGCTAATGCGTCTTCCGGGTTTCATTTTTTAATAAAGACAGTGTTATTGAGTTGATGAACAGCTATCGCCCGGCGTAGAAAAATATCGCCATTCAACCGGAAATATCGCCCGTCGCGCCCGGTTAAAGTGTCTGTTCGTTTCTGGCAATTTCTGATCCTCGATCTCCGTCAAATGGAGCGATTTCATTTTCTCCCGAACACGCTGCTCATACCACTTCAACCCATGACGAATCACTTGACTGTAATCCACAGCAATATGACCGTCCCCGGAAGTAATATTTCCGTCAGCACCGATGATGCGCAGATCGTAGAAGACTCTGCTTTCCGGTGGAAAAGCGGCCAGTCCGCGGTCCCCCAGCGTGTTATGTTTCCGGAACAGTGCGATTTCCCTTAATTCTTGCTTTGTATCCTCGGTAATGGATCGCAACTATGCCATGAAGGCTGTTGCACGGCTGCATCCTGAAGATTTGCTGGAGTACAGGCATCTTTTAAATGATGCCGGCATCGCGGTGAAACTGGACGGATCATTCTGATTTTTCCGATGGATGCAGATTCAAGATCAGATCACCGGAAACGGCTTGCGCTCCACTGAACTTTTGATAATGTAAGCGCTCTATAAACGGCGTACGTCGTCACCCGGGCCTCTGCTCAGAAGACGGGGAATGTCACTGGGGTGATGAAATGTGTACGTTGCCTGCTTCTCCGGCATCGGAGAGCGGCTCCAGCGGGCAAAACCGAAGTCCACACCCGATGCAAAGGCGCATTGCCTATCGGATAGACTGTCGCCGATAAACAGCACGTCTTTTTCCGTTACCCCGGTGCGTTGCAGATAAAGCTGCATGGGTTCCGGATCGGGCTTATGACGGACGGTATCTTCCGCACAGATGACCGTGTCAAAAAATTCTTCCAGATGAAATCGGCGGATGTGATTCTGCCACTCCGGCCTTGTTTCTGAAGTAATGATCCCGAGACCGAAGTGATTCTTTTTCAATTCCGCCAGCACATCGCTGATCTCTTCGAAAAGACATATGGCCGACAGATATTTCCGGAAATAGTAGTTGTGCCACACCTCTGTACCATGCCGGACGTCTTGAATCCCCAGTTTTCGAAGCGTTTCCGCGTCGGTTAGGTACATGGCAAAGCGCAGTTCCGGCAGAGGAATAGTTCGTTGAAGGAGCTGCCGGATCGTATCCTGAAGCGAATGCAGAGATGCGTATTCGGTATCGATCAATGTTCCGTCAACGTCGAAAACGATCTGTTTATAACCCATTGGAACCTCCTGGAGCGTGATGGCCTTCTTTCTAAAGTATAACCGGTTTCTTAAGGGTTTGACAAAGGAAAGGGAAAACGCTTTCTTATTAAATAGAATGATGAGTCATGATGATCTGCATTTTGACTGTCATGGGAATATAATAATGGTGATGCTATACAGGCAGGCCGGACTGATCCTTCTGCGGGACCGGATGGATACATTTCAGAGCGGAAGATGACATCTCGCCTGCTATTTGCAAGAAATATGTAGTATAATGACTTTACTTTAATAAAGAGGGGTCAGGAGAATGGATAACAGACTTAAGGTTGGTGTTCTTGGCGGAACAGGGTATGTCGGACAAAGATTTGTTACCCTGCTTGAGAACCATCCCTTTTTTAACCTGACGGTGATTGCAGCAAGCAGCCGTTCAGCGGGCAAAACTTATGGTGAAGCGGTACGGAATCGCTGGAAGCTCAATATCCCGATGCCGGATTCCGTTAAGGATTTTCAGGTAAAGGACGTTAATGATATAAATGAAATCAGCAAGGACGTTGATTTCGTTTTTTGCGCGCTGAAGATGCCCAAGGAAGATATCAAAGTCCTGGAAGACCGGTACGCCCGGGCGGAGATACCGGTGATTTCCAACAATTCGGCACACCGCAAGACACCGGACGTGCCGATGGTCGTTCCGGAAATCAACAGTGATCATCTGAAGATTATCGACGTTCAGAAGAAACGGTTGGGGACCAAGTATGGGTTTGTGGCTGTGAAACCGAATTGTTCGATTCAGAGCTACGTTCCGCCGCTGTCGGCACTTCTCGATTTTGAACCGGAGAAAGTGCTTGTCTCAACGTTCCAGGCGATTTCCGGGGCCGGTAAAACGTTCAAGGACTGGCCGGAGATTGAAGACAACGTCGTTCCGTTTATCAGTGGTGAAGAGGAAAAAAGTGAGCAGGAACCGCTGAAAATCTGGGGCAGATTCGCGGGCGATCATATTGTGAACGCGACGGAACCGACGATCAGTACACAATGTATCCGCGTCCCGGTATCCGACGGCCATCTGGCAACGGTGTCGGTCAGCTTCAAGCATAAACCGACCAGGGAACAAATACTGGAACGGTGGGCTTCTTACAGCGGCAAACCGCAGGAACTGAACCTGCCTTCTGCGCCGAAACATTTTTTGAAATATATGACTGAAGAGGACCGGCCGCAGACGCATCTGGACCGTGATTATGAAAGGGGTATGGGGATTACCATCGGTCGTCTCCGGGAAGACCCGATCTTTGATTATAAATTTGTCTGCCTGTCGCACAATACATTGAGAGGTGCAGCGGGCGGCGCGGTGCTGACTGCTGAATTGCTGAAAGAGGAAGGCTATCTGGTACCAGTTCCAGAAGAGGCTAAGGAAGCGCACCTGCAGGCAGGCAAGTGAGGCAAAATGAATAAACGATGGTACAGAAGAGGAGGGTTCATTGAACCTTCCTTTTTTATGCCTTCGCAGACGTGTTCACCATCTCTGTGACAATCTGCATATGTATGCGGTTATACAGATGCTCTAATTAATTATCTGTAAAAAGACGAAGGCGAGGGGACCCGTTATGGAAGTCAAAGCTGCTTTTCTCTTTATCGGTCTATCGGTCCGGATAGTGACACAGCCCGGGCGCGCACGCAAGTAGACACACCGGTGATTAAATTACGTGTCATCGGTGTCCGGACTTATGATGAAGCCGTCCGGGCAGCCGTTGATCTGGCTGCGGACGGCGTGCAGGCGATCGAGCTGTGCGGCGGGTTTGGAAATGAGGGCGTCGGAAAGATCGCTGAAGCTGTACAAGGCAAAGCCTCCGTTGGCGTTGTCCGGTTTGACCCACATCCTGGTCTCGGGTTCAAAAGCGGTGACGCCGTGTTTCACTGAATTATATCGAGTCGATGATGACAATAATTTAACATAATATTAATGTAGCGAGTTAAAACAATGTGCTATAGTGTAGTCACATTGTTGATGACAATGCCCCCTTAAAGATATTAGTGTTCGGAGTCTTGATCTCGGGACTCTTTTTTTGTCTTCAAGATGCCGGATTTCGGACGGCCCTTTTAAACGAGGAGGAACCAAAGTGGATGTTGTGGCGGCAACCGTCAATTTTGTTCAGAATAAATTTTCCGGTGAAGCCAGCGGTCACGACTGGGCGCACATCAGACGGGTTTACGAGACGAGTCTGCGGCTGCTCGAACAGGAGGATAGGCCGGGGACGAGCAGGAAAGTCGTTGAACTGGCCGCCCTGCTCCATGATCTTGTCGACTGGAAATTCAATGACGGTGATGATCACGCCGGCCCGGAAGCTGCGGAAGACTGGCTGACCAGCCAGCATGAGGACCCGGAGACCATTCATCATGTCTGCCGGATCATCCGCCGCATCTCCTTTAAAGGCGCCGGGGTGCCAACGCCGATGGAGACAGAAGAGGGGAAGATTGTCCAGGACGCCGACCGTCTCGATGCGATCGGAGCGATCGGCATTGCACGTGCCTTCGCTTACGGCGGATTTAAGAAAAGAGAAATGTTCAATCCCGATATTTTGCCGGAAATGCATGAAACAGCGTCCCGGTATAAGGTCTCTCAATCGACAACGATCAATCATTTTTTTGAAAAATTGCTTCTCCTGAAGGACCGGATGAATACTCGATCCGGTAAAAAAGAAGCCGAGAAGCGCCAGCAGATGATGATAAAATTCCTGCAGCAATTCTTTACAGAATGCCATGAAGAATCTTCCAGTCAGGCCCGGGAATTAAGGAAGTTCGAGATGTGAGCTCAAACGGACCCGGGTCGGCACACGAGTGAGGCGGCTATAATGAAATATATTGAGATTGGCATAGGTAACCGCTGGCTTGTCCGGACAGAAACAGAGTTTGCCGACGGTTCTGAGAAAGAAGAAAAAGGCATCATCCGGCCAATCAAGTTCCACTCGCTCTATCTCAGAATCTGGGCCGGGAAGCGAGTGATCATTCTGAGTTCGCGGGAAGGAATCATCCATATGAAGAAAAAGCGCAATCAATTCAAACTCATATTCGGTCTGAAAAGCTACTGACGACGAAATGTGCAAGATCGGAATTGATACGCTTCCATTGCATTTATCATGATTCCGGGATTACACTGAATCTATCACAGAAAATTTTTACATTCATACATAGGGGATGAGAGGATGTTAAAGTATACGGTATTAGGTTCCGGTGCCATGGGATTGCGTTATGGCGTTCTGCTTCAGGATGCCGGCTATCAAGTTGACTTTGTCGATGCCTGGCCGGAACAGATCAATGCCATCAGGAACCAGGGCGGTGTGTATGTCTCGCGCGACGGGGAGAACCGGCATCTTGTTCCGGTAAACATCTATTCACCGGAAGATTATAAGGGCAATCCGGATGTTTTCATCATCTTTACGAAACAGATGCTTCTGGCTGATCTGCTGAAACGGTGCGCGCATTTCTTCAACGACCGTCAGTATGCCGTCACCGGGATGAACGGTATGGGCCATATTGAGAAAATAAACCAGTATTTTGACAAGAGTAAAGTCGTCGGCGGCACGGCATTGATCGGTACCGTGCTGAACCGGCCGGGAGATGTCGACTTTATCGGCAAGAAGGGCGCCGGTTCAATGAATCTGGCAAACGAGACGGAGACGCCCGATGAAACAACGAAAGAGATCGTTGCCGATTTTACGAAGGCGAATCTCAACCCGACGCTGACGACGAATTTTCTCGGAACGCTGATGGCCAAGGTTGTTTTTAACTCGGTTGTCAATACGCTCTGCACGCTTTTCGAAATCCGGATGGGGCAGTTCATTTCTTTCCCGGATGCGGATAAACTGGGTCAACAATTGATTAATGAGGCTTATGATGTTTGCGAACGTGCAGGAATCAAGTTGCTTACAACCCGTCAGGAAGAATGGGATACGGTTCAGCATGTCAGTGAGGTGACGAATCCGCTGCATTACCCGTCGATGTACCAGGATATGTCGAAGGGCCGGCCAACCGAAGTCGATTATATTAACGGCTATATCTATGAACTTGGCAAAAAGTATGACTATGAGGCATCGACGCATAACTTCTTGCGGAATCTTGTTCATCTTGCGGAACACACACGCCAATTCAGAAACTGATCGGACGATTCAGCACCAACCACTCATACAGAGTGGTTTTTTTATTAATGACTTTTCTCACTTTTTTAGGGTGTTCCGGATACGCAGCAGAAGCCTTCTGTGAAATGACCGTTAAGTAGTATAAAATAGAGATATTCCATGAAGATATACTTTTACAGACGAGGTGTGCTATGAGCAATTACTGGAATCAGCGCGTGCAGCATCTTGATCCCTATACGCCGGGAGAACAGCCGAAGGATAAACGATACATAAAACTGAATACGAATGAAAATCCGTATCCGCCGTCACCGAAAGTCCTTGATGCAATCAGGGAAGCCGTCAACGGTTCGTTGCGGCTCTATCCGGATCCGAATGAAGATCTCCTGAGGGCGGCGCTGGCCGCACATTTTCATGTGACCAGCGATCAGCTGTTCATCGGGAACGGTTCGGACGAGGTACTGGCATTCAGCTTCATGACATTCTTTTCTTCGGAACATCCGGTTATGTTTGCCGACATCACTTACAGTTTCTACAAAGTGTTTGCCAATTTCTGCGAGCTCAAGCCGGCGATCATTCCGCTTGACGCCGAGTTTAATCTTCCGGTCGACGCGTTCTGCCGGCCGAGCGGCGGGGTTGTCATTCCCAATCCGAATGCACCAACGGGGAAAGAAATCTCTGTTGCGGCGATCCGGAGCATTCTTGAAGCCGATCGCAGCAGGGTCGTCATTGTCGATGAAGCCTATGTGAATTTCGGCGGCACATCGGTCGTACCGCTGATCCACGACTATCCGAATCTGCTGGTTGTCCGCACACTTTCTAAATATGCGGCGCTTGCCGGCATCCGGGTCGGTTTTGCCCTTGGCAATCAAGAGCTGATTGACGGACTGAACCGTGTGAAAAACTCGATCAATTCCTACACAATTGACCGGCTGGCTCTTGCCGGTGCACAGGCTGCTATTGAAGCGGATGATTATTACCGCCAGATGGCCGACCGGATCATCGGGACCCGGGCACAAACGGTAACTGCGTTGAGCAAGCTCGGTTTTAACGTGGTTCCGTCGACGGCCAACTTTATCTTCATCACTCATCCGGATTTTTCTGCCGGAGTATTGTTCCGTCAGCTCAAAGAAAAAGGTGTCCTTGTCCGCCATTTTAATCAGCCGCGGATTGATAACTATCTGCGTGTCACGATCGGGTCGGATGAGGAGATGGCCCGGTTCATTAAGGTGATCGGGGAACTGACACGGCAATGAACAATCGGCATAATTGTTAAAATGAGCCAGTCCTGATGGGATGATTCCATTCATGACAACAACTATTTCTCTTTTAACAACTGTAATATTCGAACACTTTTCGTTATCTGATTGTAAATCCGCTTATACGGGTTTGTGATATTAACCTCCTATAATTCGAATTGTAGTGAAGAACAGGGAAGCAAACGTTCTTCCTCGGATTAAGGAGGTTACTTCATGTTACGAAAAAAACTAGGCACAGCAGCATCGGTGATGGCAGCAATCGGTATGGTTTTTCCGATGACGGTCGGATTTACCCAGACGGATGGTTCGTCTTCCGCATTAGCCGGCGCGCAGCACCGGCAGGTGTACAAAGTGAAGGCAAACCGTGAAACAGCAGATGACTTCGTGAACGACATTCAGAATGCAAAAGTAAATAAATATCAGACACTGATTGAAATGAAAATTCAGGAATCCAGACAGTCTTCAGAGCCGCACAAAGCAGCAGTAAAGCATACGGTTAAAAAGGCAGATGTACGCAGAGCGACGAATGAGCAGGCAAAGCCGGTCGTTAAAAAGACGCCGAAGCCGGTTGTACATGCTGCTGAGAAAACAAATAAAGTGACGACGGATAAAGATGATTCACAGGTTAAACCAGAAGTGACGGTCAGGAAGCAGCAGGCAGCTGTTCCGGTCAAAAAGACGGCAACCGTAAAGGCGGCCAAAAAAGTTACAGTAACTAAGAAAGCCGCCCGGACGGATTCGGAATCGGCTGAAGCCAAAGCAGCAGCGGCTCCGGCCGTACAGAAGAAGGTACCTACGGCGGCAAAGCCGGTCAGCCGGCAGACAACGGTCAAACCGGCGGCGGAACATCATACAGCTTCCACCGAGGAAAGCCAACATTCGGTTGCCCCACGGCAGCAGCGGACCTATCAGGCACCGGAGTCGGCCGGCAAGGCTGTTCAGTCAACCGGCGAAACAACTCAGTCAACACAGTCGTCAAATAAGGCTGCCCAGCCGGTAAGCAGCTCATCGAAAACATTTACGCTTACTGCCTATTCTCTAAAGGGCACCACGGCAACCGGTGTGAACTTGACGGCAAATCCAAGGGCCAAAGTGATTGCCGTTGATCCGAACGTGATTCCGCTTCACTCGAAAGTGACGATCCCGGGCCTCGGCACATATACCGCAGAGGATACAGGGGGCGCCATTCAAGGGAACCGGATTGATGTGCATATGTCATCGACACAGGAAGCACTTAATTTCGGCGTCAGAACAGTGCCAGTTACCGTACAACGTTAATGAAACAAAGGAACAAACAATGAATAGAAAAGAAGCAGCGGTTCGCCGCTGCTTCTTTTTACTGCCTGTGTTTTGTTTAACGTACGGAAACGGCTGTCGACAGCAGATTCAGTGCCGAAGCAGTACCGGTCAGCTGATAGATCGTTCGGCCATCCTGCCAGAAAGCATAGTTCTGGCGGCTGTCGGTGTAAACCTGGATGACGCCATACTGGTGGGGAACAGGAAGCGAATGGCTCTCAAGATAGTTGACCACCTGTTTTGCCAGTGCCTGACCTTTCTGCGTATCCGAAGTCGGTGACAGGGCCATTAGCGTCCAGCGGCCTTCGTTCCAGGAAATGCCGGCAGTCCCTGCGCCGGCATCTGCGTAGCCCGTTAAACCGTGCCCCAGGTTAACCGGACTGCCATCGGATTTTCCATATTTATGGAAACTAACCTGTTTTCCTGCTTCAGAACGTGTTTGATAAACGGTTGCGCTGAACTTCACAACGGTTGCAGCGCCTGCAAGCTGCGGCGCATTTACTTTAAGCGGACGATTCGTCTGTTTGAATGTCACCGTGTATCCGTTCGATGTATTCTTTGCGATCGCCGAGATATAGTTTCCGGTATGGACAGAAACCTTACCAGGGAGATGAATCCCGCTTCTCGGTTTCAACGCAATCCGGATATCCGCAAGTGTTCTTGAGAGTGTACCGAGTTTTGCTGCGCCGGTAGTCTGGTTCACTGAGGATGAGGAAACCGAGCCGGAACTCGCTGCAGCTGATGATGCGCCGGCCGTTTCAGATGATGACGCTGCAGCCGAAGATCCGATTTGCTGCTGAATTGAGGAGGCGGATGATGCTGCTGAGCTGTATCCTGATTCAGTGCCGGATCCGTAGGAACATCCTGCAATAAGCAATACAGAAAGAACAATGGTAAAAAGCATAGTCAATTTTTTCATGATGACAGCCTTCTTTCTTTAGGAGAATCGTGCAGACAGAATTTTTCCAAATGTGTTCAATAGTGATATTCCCGGTTCGGTCCATTCGGAAACAGATTGTGAGATTGAAGCGATTGGAAAATATTATCTCTTCCTCCGAATCATAGTATAATTGTAACAAAATTTACATCAGATGAAAAAGGCACAGAAAAATATCGCCATTCGTGGAGATATATCGCCCGTCGCAGGAAAATATCGCC
>NZ_KB899048.1:0-80239 GCF_000377985.1 Sporolactobacillus vineae DSM 21990 = SL153 | reverse complement strand
ATATATCGCCCGTCGCAGGAAAATATCGCCGTTCGTGGAGATATATCGCCCGTCGTAGAAAAATATCGCCATTCGTGGAGATATATCGCCCGTCGTGCAGCTTTTATCGATTTTTATCCGAAATGAGAAGATTTTTTGCTAGATAATAGACTCGGCCTTTTTTTTCACCATCAAAATGATCACAAACTTCATGTAACAGCCGTTTGGCCACTGCGCTGGATTTTATCATCAAAAATGCTCTGCACTGTTTATTGGTTATTCTGGATCCAAAGAGAAGCAGGTAGTCGCGAAGTGCGGCAATGTGGGCATCTTTTGAAAAATGCCGGCATTTTGGGCAATACCAGCTGCGCTTATTGCGGATCAAATGGAAATGGCTGCAATCAGGGCATTGAACGCCTCTTATTATGTCCCGGGGCTTTAGTTCCTTGTAAGAGGAGAATAAATTGAGAACAAGAGGATGATTACTTTTCAATAGAAATCGAGAAATCAGCGACAAATTTTTCTTCGAGATGACAGGATCCCGATGCAGATAATTGATCTGGTTCATTTCTTTCAGGAGAGCAGACTTTCGGATGAGTTTCATTGAAGGATTCTGGTTGTTCCGGATCTCCAGCTGAGCGTTCGACGTGATTACGGCTCGGGATTCGCTGGGAAGAGCAGCCTCCTGATGGGACTCAATCCATTTGGACAGGAGATCCTCCGAGCGCTCTACCTGTAGGACCGGATCGTCAAACACATCGATTTGTCCGTCGATTTCTCTCAGCATTTGTGAGCAGTCACTTTCGAAGATCAATTTTCCTTTGATATGTTTGACCTCAAGAATAAGAAAGAAGCGTTGCGTCAGGATCAACCAGTCAATCTGAAAAACTTGAGCATGTTTCTCGAATCTGAGGTTATGAAAGAGGAAGTAATCATTTTCAGGAAGTGTGTCCAGATAATAAGCAATCAGTGCTTCACCCCGATAACCGGTCATTGTCTTATTATACCGGCTGTCGAGACTGTTCCGGGCGGGATGCTCTTGATCAAGCCGGTTCAAACAAGCTTGATATTGCAAAATATGAAAGGGCAGTTCCAGGGGTTTTGCGTACATCGTTTCACCTCGATTCCATATAAAAAATTCTATCTGAACTGCCGGATTCCTGCCTGGTACTGCGTTCAAAAAAGAAGATTAAGGGAACATTTCCGCCAGACAATGATTACGATTCGGCAAACCGGAGGCATATTATTACATAGCACGAAATCTTTTTTGCTAGTATATAAGTATTCGCGGATTGTACGGGAGGCAATAGTGATGAGTGTCATAGAACATTCGCTGGGAACGGCAAGACATCTCGGTGCGCCGAGGCAACTGTTCAGCCTGAGCCTGGCTCATTTTTTTAACGATGTGATGACGACCGGGCTCGTTCCGGCGCTGTTGCCGCTCTACAAGCAGGCATTTGATCTGAACTATTTCCAGGCCGGGATTATTTTATTTGTGTCGATGATCACGTCATCCGTCTCTCAGCCTATCTTCGGCATGGTGACGGATAAACATCCGAAGACCTGGTTCCTGCCGGCCGGTATTTGCCTGACCGGTTTCGGATTGACGGCTTCCGGATTTGCACCGGCTTATTGGATTTTACTCATTCTGGTCGGCCTGTCCGGTATCGGGTCCGGTATTTTTCATCCGGAAGCAATGCGTGGTGCCTATATGGCGGCCGGAACCGCGCGCGGCACGGCACAGGCGATCATTCAGGTCGGCGGCAATTTCGGACAGGCATGCGGGCCGTTGCTTCTGCCGCTGTTTCTGATTGCCTCCGGGTTGCATGGGCTCGGATGGTTTGCCCTGGTGACCGTCGGCGCATTTGCCCTTGTTTCCTCCATCATGCCATGGTACAAACAGAGTTTGATCAGAAACAGAGCCCATCAGTCGGAAATAAGGGGGAGGAACCATCCCGGCGGACTGATTCTGCTGACCATTGTTGTTATTTTCAGGTCATGGACACAGATCGGGGTTGCCGGATTTCTGCCGTTTCTTTACTTGCATCAGGGTATCCCGCTGAAATACGGTGATTTGATGACTTTCCTTTTCCTGGCCGCCGGTGCCCTCGGTACTTTTCTCGGTGGCCGGTTCTCTGACCGGATCAGTCATAAATGGCTGCTGTTTGTCTCGATGGTGGTAACGATTCCGTTTGCCTGGATGCTGCCGCATGTCCACGGTATCTGGTCGATCATCGTTCTATTCATTTTTGGCCTGTTTGTTCTGTCTTCGTTTGCGGTAACTGTTGTGTACGGCCAGTTAATGTTTCCGCGAAATATCGGTCTGGTTTCCGGACTGATGGTCGGTTTCGGGATCGGAGCCGGCGGGATCGGTGCGACACTGATCGGTTGGCTGTCTGACATGTTCGGCGTCGCTGCAGTGTTCAACCTGTTCGCTTTTCTGCCGTTTGCCGCAGCCTTGATCACGCTGTTTCTGCCGAGCGAAAAGAGTTTGCGTGAAGCCGATTGATGAAATCGCCAATGTAAGTCACGATATCTGCTCTATCCGTTTTCCGGACAGGTCGACAGGTCTGATTTCCGGAAGACTGTTTTCGATGATCGACCGAGCCAGATTCACCCAATCGCGGCATTGATCAAGAATACCTGAATCAGAAGTGGCCACACAGTTCTGCTGCATCAGCAGTGTATCCGCATGATTGCTCAGCTGAACCGCCACCGGGGAAAATGTTTGCAGCTGATCCATGATCCGGCTTTTCAATCGGCCGGAATTGGAGATTTGCCTGTCCAGAATGAAGACAGCAGCGACAGCAGATAACTTCTTCAGCTCATTTCCAATCAGATTCAGGGCTTCAGTGGTTCTGTCTATCAGCCGGTAGGTCCCGTGAAGGCCGCAAAGATCGCGGATGGTCCCATCCATGCAGGAGAGGAGCGTTGACCCGGACAGAGCGGTTTCCAGCGTGATGACCAGATTGAATCCGTCGATAAAAAGTGTTCGTCCCGCAAGAGTTCCGGTGATCTGTCGCACTTTTCGGTTTCGAAGATCGGCAGTACTGCACGAGGAACGCATCAGTGCGGTCCGCTGCCTGCCGGACAGCTGAAAGTGATTTCCGACAAACGTGGTGGCTGTCTTCATCGGATAATTGTGATTCAGCAGATAAATTAAGTCGTGCTGCGCTGTGCGGAGTTTCTGAACCTGTTTCTCGTTGAATTGGTGTTCATCTTCCGGAGCATAGCCACGCCTGACATCTTTCATTGCGTTCACCGTCCTTATTAATGACACTTATTATACCAAATCTATTTTTATCAGCGGTAAAGTAAGGATTAGCGGAAGGATGTGAAGATGCATGAAACCGAACTGGCAGGCAAAAAAATTTCCCAATTGTCCGTAAGGGAACTGTTCGCCATTTTTAAAGCACGTGAAACGGTTTTTGTGGTTGAACAGAATTGCCCCTATCACGAGATCGATAATCATGACCCGGACAGTCTGCATGTCTTCGCAACGGATGAACACGAACGGATCGCTGCCGATGCACGGATTTTCAGAGAAGAAGATGTGGTGACTTTTGGACGGGTACCCGCCGCTCGTCCCGGTAAAAATTGAAGCACAGGATTACATTCAGTCGTTATACGCTCATTTTGGTTTTACAAGAGTCTCTGAAAACACTGATTAAAGCCATTCTGATCGAAAAATGACAGAGGTGTCCCATTTGATTCCGAATCATTTGAAACGCTATCATATCTTAATGAGCTATTACGGGCCGCAGCACTGGTGGCCTGCAGAGTCTACATTTGAAATGCTGATCGGCGCCATACTCACGCAGAATACGGCCTGGAAAAATGTTGATCTGGCCCTGAAAAAACTAAAGCCGTATCTCAGCCCGGAAAAAATGGAGAAGCTGCCGCCGGAGAAACTGGCGGAGTGTATTCGTTCATCCGGTTTCTATCGGCTTAAAACTAGAAGAATACGCGCTTTCCTCGCCTGGTATAAAGATTATGATTATCGACCTGAGAAAGTTGCTGCAGAAAACGGGTATGCGCTTCGCAAACAACTTCTGGCTGTGTACGGGATTGGGAAGGAGACGGCGGACGCCATGCTGGTCTACGCATTTGGCAAACCCTTTTTCATCGCGGATGCTTATGCGAGAAGGCTTTTTACCCGTCTGGGTGACCAGGTTCCGAAGAAGTATGAAGCTGTCCGGAAGGAAGTGGAACGGTGTCTGCCGGATGATCTGCGCGTTTATCAGGAATATCATGCACTGATTGATGTTCACGCAAAGTCGCGGTGCAAGGAAACACCGATGTGTCAAGGATGTCCGTTTGCTGAAGTCTGCCAGGCAAGTATGTACCATTCATCATAAACAAGGAGGATGACTCTGGAAACAGGGGTTCTCCCTTTTTCGTGTTGCTAAATTATCGAAATCAAATGAATTTTCACTAATAGTTCATGTTACGATATACATAGAAAATAATACAGGGGTTGAATTCATGAAAAAGACGAGCTTTATCCTGCTTATTGTCCTCTGCGTTAGCCTTGTTGCAAATGTCACTCTTGCAGTGAACTATTCCGCAAGTCATCAGAAAGTTGTTCAAAGTAATAAGAAAATACATTTGTTGTCCCAACAAACGAACACGCTGAAACGGTCACAGAAACACTTGATGATGGCTATACGCCCGGTGATACCGCCTGTAAAAGATCCGAAGAGTTATAAATATGACCGGTGGGAAACGGGTGGAAATGTCATGTCCGACAGTGAAGCGCTGGCGATCTATGACGAGAATCCATCGAAATATAAGAATGTTGGTACTGACAGCATAATGGCACCGAATCCATTCGGGGACAAAAATATCAACCGAGCGGGTGTTACTGATGAAGTGGCGAAAAGGTATCTTCTTCGAATGATCGACAATCCAAAGGAGCGCACTCGGCAACGTGTTGACTGGCTATATTACGCCGTGTCTATCGACAAGCATAATCTAAAACATAAACAGATCTACGCCGATATATTGAATCGGTGGCAGAATAACTATGACTTTTCGACCATAGCTGAAGATCGCAAGACCATCGAAAATCTGCAAGGATAACGAAAAAGCCGTCGCTTGCGTGAAATTCACGACGAGCAGCGCTGTAAAACCTCACCATCCTGTGAATACTGCCCGTTTGTGTGAGACTGCCCAGCCGGGAAAAAGTGATCGGTCTCAGTCATGTAAACAGTACTGCACCAGCACTTCAGCTCGTTTAGCTGTTTAGCTGATCGCAATAAACAGCGGAAGGTAGACAAAACTGAGGATGGTCGTGATCGAGACGACCAGAGAAATAGTTTCGGAATCGCCATCGAATTTTTCAGCGAGGGTGACGGTATTAATGGCAGCAGGCATGCTGGCTTCAACAAACAGAACGGAGGCAAGCAAGCCGTGAATACCAAGGGCGACCAGAACCAGTTTTGCCAGGACGGGTACCGCAACCAGACGGAGAATGATACCGATCCATACGGTTGAACTGCGCAATCCCGCCAGTTGAGTCGAACCCAGTTTGATTCCCAGGATCATCAGAACAAGGACAGGATAGGCAGCTCCGAGCATTTTCACGGCCGTATCTGTTCCCACGGGAAGCGGCAGCTGAAGCAGATCAAGAAGCAAGCCGGCGAGACAGGCGTATATCAGCGGCGTTTTCAGAATGTGAACAATCGCTTGCCCACCGTTTAGTTTGGTGCGGGAAGCGAGGTACATGCCGAGGACATTCACAAGAACGACCTGACCGACCACATAAATAGCACCCAGGGCAAATCCCCTGCTCCCGAAAGCAAGGAGCAGAACGGGGAGGCCGTAATTGTTTGCATTGCTGAAAAGCGTCGTCAGAGTCAAACCCTGTCTCTCACTGACTGATATCCTTGCCAGTTTAGCAGTTATTGTTGCCAGTCCGTAGAGCAGGACGGTCATGATCAGTGTAAAGAAAAAGATTTGCATGACACTTTTTCCCTGAAGGTGCGCCCCGGCCAGCGCATAAAGAATCAGTGCAGGGGCGAGGATGTAGAGACTGATATCAGCCAGCAGCTTTGTATCTATCGGTCGTCTTTTTTGGAGCATAAACCCACAGCCGCAGATGATGACAATCGGTACAGTAATGGTTACAAGCAGGTGAAGATAGGCAAGCATTGAATTCCTCCGTCCCTCATCGTTCAGTGAATGGCCATCAGGAATGAGGGCAACATTCTCTCGACATATGAAATTATCATACCACGGATCACACAGGTAAGTTGTTATTCTTTGACAACAAGACTATATTGTAATTAGGAATAAAAGTTTCCAAAACGCAACATGACCGTTCAGTCGATGCCGATGAATCAATTGCGAATGAGAGGCTATAGCAATGAATGCAGTAAGTGAAGCAAAACAGGTACTGAAGAAATACAGGCAAGAGGAGAAGATGCCGGTTGATCTGATGAAAATTGCCAGGGCAGAAAAGATCAGCGTGATGCATGCTGATTTTGACTACACGAGTATTTTCGGTGTCATCAAGAAGAACAGCGACGGCATTTTCATCTTCCTCAACGATGGAGAGGAACATAAGCGTGAACGTCTGATGCTGGCGCATGTACTTGGCCATTACTTTCTTCATCTGTCAGCCTATAAAGAAATTCAGTTCTACTGTGATTATCATTATGTTTCCGATTATGTGAATCATAAAGAAGCTGAGGCAGACCAGTTCGCCCGTCAGCTGCTGATGCCCGAAACTAAGGTTAAGAGTATGGCGGCAAGAGGCTGCTCCGTTGAAGAGATGGAAGATACGTTTCAGGTGCCGGTGCCGGTAATCAAGGATCGTCTTGAACAGATAACCGGTAAGAAAAGTGACCGAGATGAGCAGCAGAATCAGTTTGCCGTGCGCTGATTTAAAGCCAACATCCTGCCTTGTGCCGGATTACGCGCCCAGGGCGCTTTTTTTTATTGCTTCGGCGAATGCAACAATTTTTTCCTGATCAAAAGCTGAAGTACTGATCTTGTCTCCCTTGACCTTGCTCATGATCAGCCGGTCGAGAAAAGTCATTTTCTCAAAATGAAGGGCATAGCCGAGAATGTCCTTAACCAGTGCATGATCACAAAGCTGTTTCGGAAAGGCACCGGCCAGTTCGTCCCGTCTGGCTTTAGGGTCAGGGTGGGCTGCGCACAGATAAAGACCGATCTTTTTTTGTAACAGTGCCTCGCCGGAAACTTTCAGGAATGCCATTAGTTTCTTTTGAACCCGTCCCATGTAGATCGATCCGCCAATAATCACTGTGTCATAATCGGCCAGAGAGGGGATCTGACCTTTTGTAATGTCAAAGAGATCAGTGGTTTCGCCGAGCACACACTTCAAGCGCCGGGCAACTTCTGCGGTACTTCCGTATTTCGTTCCGTAGGCGATAGCCGTTCTCATCAATATCATGATCCCTTCGATGATAAAAGATGTCTCAGCCGCATCATTTGGTTGAGACATCTTCGCTTTATTTTGCCTGATCAAGGAGTCCGTCGTGCGCCAGCTGTTCGACCTGATCGTGCAGGATTTCCGTCAGATTATGGTAGGTGATGCCCAGTTCGTCGATACTTCTCCGATTATTGAATCGAAGCGGGTAACCGGCATTTCTGGAAACCACTTTACGTGTAAAGCCGTAATGCGGACCGACAAGCCAGAAGAGCAGTTTCGGGATGACCCGTTTGGGTAATGGAAACCGTGCTGGAAAAATTGTTTCCAGTGTTTCTGCGATTCGGATCAGTGAGGTTTCACCGGCCGATACAATATAACGTCCGGCGGCGCTTTCACTGAAACCTGCGGTGATTTCCGCAGTCGCGACATCCCGGACATCGACAAAACCGGTTGTGTAGTCCGGGACGCCCATCTGATAACTGCCGTCCAGAAAACTCAGGATGGCGGCAATACTCGTTGAATCTTTTCTGCGCGTCAGTGATGGACCGAGAACGAGGGACGGATTGATCCGGATCAGATCCCACTGATTTTGCTCACGGCCCATTTTCACGGCTTCTTTTTCCGCCAGTGTTTTTGAAAAACTGTAGGGCTGATGACTGCTTGTACTGGTCTCGTTCCAGTCCGCTTCTGTAAAAGCTTCTTTGTTTTTCAGTTCACAGTTATCCCCATAAATGGCGGCGACACTGCTGGTCTGAACCACCCGCCGTACCGTGTCCGATTGATTGACCGCATTAAGGACGTTTAGCGTTCCCTGGACAGCAGGCTGAATCAGCTCTTCCTGCGGATTTTTAATTCCGGCAATGGTGAAGGGAGATGCGGTATGAAATACCAGGCTGCAGCCCTCGACAGCTTCGTCAAAACTGCCTTCTCTCAACAGGTCGGCTTCGAAGACAGTCAGCGTGCCTGATGTCTCCTGTTCACGTTTTAAAAGATGCTCATATTTCCGGCGATTGGCTTGATTTCTGACAGTGATCCGTACATCATGTCCCAGTTCCAGCAGATCATTGACGATCCAGGAGGCAAGATACCCGGAGCCGCCGGTAACGAGCACGGTTTGCTTGTTCATTTGCTGATCCTCCATGACTGTTTACGCTTTGTTTGTTAAATTTGGCTGCTGTTTTCCGCTGTAGGTACCCGTGTTCATTGAGCAATCCGTTAGCCATACCCTGGACTCTCGTTTTTTTTACGAAGCTGCCGGGGAGCAGGATGTTATGAATAACTGATTTTATGGGTTCAGTTTCCATGGCGCAGATCCTTTCTTCAGGCAGTTTCCAGTGTTAACTGTCTGAAATAGTAACAGATGCGCGTTAATCATGTCTACTTTTTTTGCAAAGGACATTTGAATTCCCCGGTAAGGAATGCCATGGTTCCGTTTCTGGTCGAGAAAGCGCACTTAGTGCATGCCAACGGTTTCTTGTCTGTACTGGATCAGTCGATCATTTTCTGCAGCTGGGCGGCACCGGAATGATCTGGCTGATCCTGCTTCTGTTTCTGCCATCAACAGTCATGATGATGATACAGGCAGAGGATGGGATAGCCGCTCGTCCGGCGGATTCATCGGGCGGGAAATGACACTCAGTCAGAGAAGGGTGGGCAGCAATCTGGTTCACGCCGGTACTACGGACGATGGGTGTCGTCGAAATGTCAGGGACAGTCGCCTCAGTGGTTTGGATGGCGGCGGTGGTTTACTGACACTTTCGGGGTTTGCAGAAGTTTTACACTTTCCGCCGTGATCCTGGTTGCCTCATCTTTTTATGTCTACCGGAACCGAAACTTTCTGAACAGCCAGCCTGGTCATTAAAACAGAATTTACCGGTCGCCCAATTACCACGAAAAAAATTTTCGAAGGTTTAAGCTGAACTTTTGATTATTTAAGCCCATTTCCGTTACTCTGTAATTGGCTTTTTTTTTGTGCGTGTTTATCAGCAATACGTTTTATTGATTTTCCGGACATTGTGAAAACGACCGAATGTACATTACTGGGAGAGGACTCTATGGAAACAACGAATTCATTACCAAGAACTTATCAGGACGATGAAAGGGTTCAGAAGAAACGCTGGCTGATTCTGATTGTCGTCAATCTGTTCACCTTTATGTCTACGCTTGATGCGAGCATTGTGAATGTTGCGCTGCCGCAGATCTCGAAAGACCTGAATCTGCCGATTGCCAGCAGCCAATGGATCGTAACCATTTACTTAATGGTCATTTGCGTGCTGATTCTGCTGTTCGGCAGGCTCGGAGATATGCTGGGCAAAATATTTGTTTTTAAAATCGGTACGCTGCTGTTCATTCTCGGCTCGCTGATCAGCGGCTTCGGGGTGACGTTTGCCTTGCTTCTGTTTGGCCGTACGGTTCAGGCACTCGGTGCGTCGATGACCATGGCCAACAATTTCGGGATCGCCACCGATATTTTTCCGAGAACGGAGCGTGGCCGGGCGCTCGGCCTGATCGGCACTTTTGTTTCGCTGGGCAGTATTGCCGGGCCGGGTATCGGCGGTGTCGTTGTGTCCGCACTCAGCTGGAACTATATTTTCTGGATTAATGTCCCGATCGGCATTGTAGTCATGCTTCTCGGTCAGCGTGTTCTTCCAAAGGATCTCTTCCGGGCGAAAGGGCGTCTGGACAAAACGGGCACGTTCGTGTTCGGGATGTTCATCATTCTCCTGTTTGCCGGCTTGCTGCTCGGCCAGCACTTTGGTTATAACAATGGAAGTATTGCCGGCGTGCTGGTTCTGTCAGCCGTCTTCCTGATCGTGTTTCTGCGCGTTGAGTGGCGGAAAAAAGAACCGATGCTGCAGCTGAGGCTGTTCGGCAATCCTCTGTTTTCGATTGGTATTCTATGCGGCTATCTCGTTTTTCTGGCGAATTTCTGCTTTAACATCATTGCCCCTTTTTACACTCAGGATATCCTGAACATGTCCGCCCGGGATTCCGGCCTGCTGATGATGCTGTTCCCGGTCATGATGGCCGTTGTTGCGCCGCTGAGCGGGGCGCTTTCCGATAAAATCGGATCGGAAATTCTGACCTTTGCGGCGCTGCTCGTTCTGGTTGCCGCACAAGTCGGACTCGGGTTCCTTAATGGCACGAGCCCGCTTGCTTATGTGGGTCTGCTCATTGCCATGCTCGGGATCGGCAGCGGTATGTTCATGTCACCGAATAATTCGCTGATCATGTCGACCGTGCCGCGTTCGCAGCTTGGCAGTGCCGGCAGCGTCAACGCGCTGATCCGCAATCTCGGCATGATCAGCGGGATCACTTTTGCCACCACACTGCTGTTTGCCAGCATGTCGTCGGTCGCCGGCCATCGGGTAACCGGGCTGATTCCCGGCCATCCGGAAATTTTCCTCTACAGCATGCACCTTGTTTTTCTCGCATCGGCAGGTATTTGCATGGTTTGTGCAGTCATCACGGGCATCCGCCTGGTGCGGTCCGGACACGGCATGCGGCATAAACCGGCTTGAACCAGAGGAGTGTGGGGCGGATGATCGAACGCAAGATCCGTTACGATGGAACAACTGCAGATTTCGAATGTCGTGTCGTCCGGATGGAAAAAGAGGCTGCCGTGCTCAGTTATGTGATGCCTGAGACGGTATCGGTCGGGTCTGCCTCTGCAGGGATGAACATTCCGGCCGGAAGTGTCACTTTTGCCTATTACTGGGCAGAGCGGCCATATAATGTGTATATTTGGAGAAACCGGCAGGGGACCTGGCTGGGTGCTTATTTCAACATTGTTCGGAATACGCGGATCACGAGCACAATGATTTCATATGAAGATCTGATTGTTGATCTTATTTTGACTCCGGCAGGCCTTACCTTGATCTGTGATGAAGAAGAACTCCCGGAATCATTGGCAACATTCGAAAAAGGTACGGTTCTTAAGACGCTGAATGAGCTCAGAACCGGCTGGCGGGATCTGCTCGCGCCGATCATTAGCGAGACAGAGAAATTTAGGCCATGAAAAAAACAGATTGTGTCAAGGCTCATAAGGGAAAATAAAAAAGGGCACCAAGTAAAGGCGCCCGATGTGATTCAGATACGTGTAAAATAATGTTTTGGTACAGGAGGCATTCTGGTTGAAGGGCGATTCACCGTCTTGGCGTAGACCCCGTAAATATGGCCGCATTCATCGCAATAAGCCACATTGAAAAAGGGATCGCCCACCCCACTGCTTTGGACACTTTCTTCAGAGACGATATGATCCATGCCGACAACTCCGCACTCCGGACATTTAGGCTCCGCCATATGATCATCTCCTGTTCCATTGATTATTAAATACTTCGACAAATACGCAGAAAATCCTGCAAAAAAGCCGGTAAATGTATCGAATCGCTGCATTTTACATGACCGGAACACCGTTTTTCAGACAGGATGGAAGGTTTATTGATAAGCCTGCGAAAGGCCGCCTCATGGATCATGCGTGATCGTTTCGGGATCCTCACGTATGCCGCCTTCCATCCATCCAGAGTTGCCCAATACTCAGATTCGGCCTGTTTCTTCATTTGTTTTTAATCGGCGTAAGTGAATCCGAATGAATGGGTTCGGTTTCTGCCGGTTCATGATGAGAACAAACCGGGGTCGCGCAGGCCTGATAAAAGTGTGATCCTGCGCGTCTCCCTTTTACCGATTCAGGAGCAGGGTATCGTCGATAAGATAATCGGCTTCTGTTTTGCTGCGGACTTCTTCAAGCGAAGCACCTTCCTGCAGCTCCACCAGTTTCATTTTCCCGTCTGCAAACTGGAAGACGGCCAGATCGGTGATCAGGCTGTGAACGACCTGACTGCCGGTGAGCGGAAGTGAACATTTCTGCTTCACTTTTGATTCACCGTATTTATTCACATGATCCATGATGACGATCACCCGTTTTGCACCTTGAACAAGATCCATGGCGCCGCCCATGCCCTTGACCATTTTACCGGGAATCATCCAGTTAGCCAGATCGCCGCTGCCCGATACTTCCATGCCCCCGAGAATCGCTAGGTCGATGTGCCCGCCCCGGATCATCGAGAAGGACTCGGCACTGTCGAAATAGCAGCCGCCCGGCTTAATGGTTACGGTTTCTTTCCCGGCATTGATTAAATCCGGATCGACTTCTTCCGCTTTGGGATAGGGGCCGATCCCAAGCAGTCCGTTTTCAGACTGGAGCATGACCTGTATCGATGCGGGAATCAGGTCGGCGATCAAGGTCGGCATCCCGATCCCGAGATTGACGTACATACCGTCTTTAATTTCTTTAAGTGCCCGTCTTAGAATCAACTGACGATTGGTCTGCATGGACAGTCCTCCTTCTTAAACCCGTGCCGTCATGAGCCGTTCGATCCGTTTCTGAAAGTGTCCGCCGGCCAGCACTTGCTGGACGAAGACCCCCGGTGTATGGATGTGATCAGGGTCGAGACAGCCCGGAGCAACGAGCTCTTCAACTTCAGCAATCGTGACTTTACCTGCGGCGGCTGCAAGCGGATTAAAGTTCCTGGCTGTTTTACGGTAAACAAGATTTCCAAGAGAATCCGCCTTCCAGGCTTTAACCAGAGCAAAATCGCCTGTGATGGCTTTTTCAAGAATATATGTCCGGCCATTGAATAACTGATGTTCTTTATCTTTGGCCACTTCCGTGCCGACGCCTGTTGCCGTATAAAAAGCAGGAATGCCGGCTCCGCCTGCCCGGATCCGTTCGGCCAGCGTCCCCTGGGGCACGAGTTCCACTTCGATTTCTCCGCGCAGAAACTGCTGCTCAAAACGTTTATTCTCACCGATGTACGAGGCGATCATCTTTCTGATCTGCCTGTTTTCCAGCAGGAGCCCAAGACCCCAGTCGTCGACACCGCAATTATTGCTGACAACCGTCAGATCCCGGACGCCGCTTTCACAGAGACCCCGGATCAGATTCTCCGGGATACCGCATAAACCGAACCCGCCGACAATCAAAGTGGATCCGTCCTGTATCGTGCTGACGGCTTCCTCAGCTGATGAGATCACTTTATTCATTTTTTTATCTCCATTTCTGATCGGATAAAGCAGCATAAGACAGCGCTTACATTTTTGCCGTTACGGCTGCTCGACAATCAAGGCTGTACCCTGACCGCCCCCGACACAAAGTGTTGCGAGGCCGGTTTTGGCGCCGGTACGCTTCATGTTGTAAAGAAGGGTCACGAGAATCCGCGCACCTGAAGCGCCGACCGGATGGCCGAGTGCTATAGCGCCGCCATTAATATTCGCCCGGGAGGGATCGATTTTCAGATCATCCAGTACTGCCAGAGACTGAGCGGCAAAAGCTTCGTTGATCTCGAACAGGTCGACATCCCCGATGGCCATCTGCACTTTTTTCAGTGCCTTTTGCGTTGCCGGAACCGGGCCGTAACCCATGATTTTCGGGTCGAGGGCTGCACTGGCATACGATCTGACAATGCCCAGCACATCCAGCCCCAGTGCTTCGGCTTTCTCCCGTGCGATCAGCACAAGCATTGCTGCGCCGTCATTGATTCCCGATGAATTTCCTGCGGTGACCGTGCCATTTTCTTTAAAAACCGGGCGCAGTTTACTTAGCTTCTCAATTGTCAATCCATGACGCGGGTGTTCATCAATCCGGATGACGGTCGCTTTCTTTTTGTCAGGGACGTCAACTGGTGCAATCTCTGCATCAAAATCACCGAAAAGCTGTGCTTTTTCGGCTTTTTTCTGGCTGTTCAGTGCAAATTCGTCCTGCCGCTCACGGCTGATCCCCCATCGTTCAGCAACATTTTCAGCAGTCACGCCCATATGGTCGTGACTGAAAGCATCGACCAGTGCATCCTGCAGCATTTCATCTACCAGTTTCGAATCACCCATTTTATTACCCCAGCGCGTATTGTGAACGAGGAACGGAGCCCGGCTCATACTTTCCGTGCCACCGGCAAGAATCACATCCGCGTCACCAAGCGCAATCATCTGGGTGCCTAAAATGACCGTGCGCAGACCGGAACCACAGACCATATTTACCGTGATTGCCGGGGATGACTCCGGAATTCCGGCATAGATGCCGATCTGTCTGGCGACGTTCTGGCCCAGTCCGCTGGACAAAACATTGCCGATAAGGATTTCATCAACCAGGTTGCCGGAAATTCCGGCACGCCGGATCGCTTCCTTCGCCGCAGTTACCCCGAGATCGACGGCCGGGACCCGGGCCAGACTTCCGCCAAACGAACCGATGGGTGTGCGTGCCGCACCGACTATTGCCACTTCTCTCATGGAATTTCCTCCCCTTGCCGGACTCATTAAAAAATATGGCATTGTTCAAAAGAGACAGGTGAACTGAAAAAAGGTAAAAAAAGACAACAGGCACGAGCATTTTCGTCAGGATCGCTTGCCTGTTGATTACCTACCTGATGTCACATAAACCTGACAGGGATCGTTCGTCACTTAATGTTCAGCCTTTCGGAATGAAATGAATATAAACCCTGATCGCGAAAAATACAAGAATAAACGATTCGCCTTCTTGAAAAATCAAAAAGATTCGCCCGTTTACAAGATCCGTTGCAGATTAGGAATTCAGCTGTTATCCGCGGTTTTTGTCCTGACTTCAACACGATTTGATGTGGCGTCTGGTGATGAAGTAACGATCCGGAAAAACAAAAATATTGACAAACGAAGAGGATACCCTATAAAATTTGCTTGCATGCAAAGCTTTTCGTACACATGTCCTTTCACACCACGTTTATCTACTCAGAAGCAGTAATGCTGTGCTTGAATTCTTGCCGTCGCCCTGTTCGTCAGACAACGACCGTCCTTTCGGAATGTTTCTATTCAGTTCACACCATCGCCCCAACAAATGGAATCCTGTTTGCATCTCGCTTTTTTCAAATCAGCCGGGCATACCCTGATGAAGCACGCATAAATTCTCGAGGCAGATCCCGGCAGCCGATCCGGATATCGCAGCCGTCACTACCGGTGTCCGTCTTCTTAGCATCCGGCGTCTGAATCATGTGGTATTTGCATGCAGATTTTTTTGATTAAATATGTAACCGCTTACCAATTTTCGCCCGGGATCGCGAAAAGAAGCGATTGCGTACGTTACGATGATGTCACTGAACCTGAATACAAACGGTAAACAAATTTTACACAAACAAAACAGGTAGGAGGCGCACAGCTTCATGTGCATCCGACAATTAGCTGTCATTGGGGCAGGACAAATGGGTTCAGGCATCACTCAGATCATGGCAGAGCAGGGGAAAAAGGTTTTCCTCCAGGATGTTGACAAATCCCGTGTTCTGATGGGGATCAGGAGAATCGAGGAGAATCTGTCGCGGGATGTAGCGAAAGGAAGGAAGACGGAGCAGGAAAAAGAGGCAGTGCTCTCCCGGATCCGCCCCGTTACTGATCTTGATGGAATCCGCGATGCGGAATTTGTCATCGAAGCGGCGACGGAAAACCCGGAAATCAAACGGACTATTTTCAGACAGCTTGACCAGCTGACGGATGAGGAAACCGTTTTAACAACAAATACATCGTCGATTTCGATCACAAAGCTTGCTGCGGCAACAGGCAGACCGGGTAAAGTCGCCGGTATGCATTTCTTTAATCCGGTTCCGGTCATGAAGCTTGTTGAGGTCATCAGAGGGATGGCTACGGAGGATCGGACATTCCGGATTGTTAAATCTCTGGCCGAAGAAGTGCAAAAAGTGCCGGTCGAGGTCCGTGATTTTCCGGGCTTCGCGGCAAACCGGATCCTCATTCCGATGATTAACGAAGCCATTTACTGCGTGTATGAAGGGGTTACCAGTCCGGAAAGTATTGATCAGGTGATGAAGCTCGGAACAAACCAGCCGATGGGCCCGCTTGCCCTCGCCGATCTGATCGGACTGGATACCTGCCTGTCCATCATGGAAGTGCTCCATGAAGGCTACGGAGATACGAAATACCGGCCATGTCCGCTGCTGAAAAAGTATGTCGAAGCGGGCTGGCTCGGGAGAAAAACAGGACGCGGATTTTATCTTTATGACTAAGGGATGAGAGCGTGGGCTATCAATATGTTGCACTGAAAACAGAAGCGCATACGGCGCTGCTGACAATGACTCGTCCGGAAGCGTTGAACGCATTGAATACCGGGATGTTGCGCGAACTTGAAGCAGCTTTTGATCATCTTGCGGAAGAACGGGAGATCCGCGCTGTCATCGTGACGGGTTCCGGGGAAAGAGCCTTTATCGCCGGGGCTGATATTGGTGAAATGGAAGGTCACACCCCGGGGGAGGCGGAGCGGTTTTCACGCTCCGGACACCGGCTGATGGCGAAAATCGAGCAGCTGCCTCAGCCAGTAATTGCCGCCGTCAATGGATATGCGATGGGCGGGGGGTGCGAACTGGCGCTTGCCTGTGATTTCCGGCTTGCCAGTCGCAACGCGCAATTCGGCCAGCCGGAAGTCGGACTCGGGATTATTCCCGGTTTTGGCGGTACGCAGCGCCTCCCGCGTCTGATCGGGTCTGGTCTTGCAAAGGAACTTCTGTTCACCGGACGCACCATCCCGGCTGAACGGGCCAGGGAAATCGGCCTGGTTAATGAAGTTTACGCGTCGCGTGCTGAACTCGACGTACACGCATGCCAACTGGCGCGAATGATCGCCGGCCAGGCGCCTCTTGCCGTGCAGCGGCTCAAAAAGCTCGTCAACGATGGTCCGGAGAAAGCATTTAACCGGGCACTGCATGACGAAACCGAACAATTTGCCGGTCTCTTTATGACTCAGGATCAGAAAGAAGGGATGAATGCATTTCTGAAGAAACGCAAACCGGATTTCCTCGGGAAATAACAGACAGAACCGGAGTGTGCCAATGATTGAGATCCGGATGCCATCGCGCATTGAGTGAAAGCGTGGTTCATCCGTCAAACCGGTGCCGACACGATAATATTCCATTTGGGACAGGAGGGTTTACATGAAGCATCACCTGTTTATTCCGGACTTACTGACGCGGGCAGTCAGGTATTACCCGGATAAGACGGCGGTTGTGGATGGCGAAATTCGGCTGACATACGTTCAGTTTCAGGAAAGGGTGAACCGGCTGTCCCGGATGCTGACCGGTCTGGGCATTAAGAAGGGGGACCGGGTCGCTTATCTGGCACCGAATACGCTGCAGATGCTGGAGGGTATGTTCGGGGTCATGCAGATCGGTGCCGTCACGGTTCCGCTGAACACACGGCTGATGCCAACAGACTACGCGTATATTCTCAACCATAGCGGCGCCGGAATTCTGCTTGCGGATGCGGATCTCGCTCCGCTCATCGAACCGGTAAAGGATGAACTCCGGCGGATCGAACATTTTCTGCTTCTGCCTTCGCCGAGTGTATCGGAACGTGAGGGCTGGACCGGATATGAACCTTTGCTGGCAACGTATCCGGCGGAGAAACCGGTAATTCCCGAAATGGATGAACTGGATCTTGCGAGTATCCTGTATACAAGCGGGACGACCGGACTTCCCAAAGGTGTCATGCATTCGCACCGGAGTCTGTTTTTTAATGCTCTGAATACGGTGGTTCACCTGAGAGTCTCCGATCATGATGTGTTATTGCACACCCTGCCGCTTTTTCATGTCAATGGCTGGGGGACGCCGTTTACTTTTACCGGAATGGGTGCAACCCACGTGATGCTTCGGAAAATTGATCCGGCACACATTTTCAAGCTGGTGAAAGAAGAAAAGGTCACCATTGCCTGCATGGCACCCACGGTTCTCAGCATGCTGGTGAATGATCCGCAGGCACAGACTTTCACACCGAAGCACCACGTCCGGGTGGTGATTGCCGGATCTGCGCCGCCACCGTCTTACGTACAAAAGGTTGAGGAACAGCTTAAATGGGAATTCGTGCAGGTTTACGGAATGACTGAAGCAGCCCCGTTTCTCACGGTATCCCATGTAAAGGCCCATCTCGACCAGAGCAAGGAGAACCTGCACCGGATTAAAGCCAAAGCCGGCATTGGCATGCTGAACATGGAGGTCCGAGTGGTGGATGAGAATGGTCAGGATGTCCGTCCGGACGGAACACAGGTCGGGGAAATTGTGACACGCGGGAACAGTGTGATGGAAGGGTACTGGCTCCAACCTGACGAAACAGAGAAAGTGTTTAAAGACGGGTGGTACTATACCGGCGACATGGGGACGATTGATCAAGAGGGCTATATTGAAATCGTCGACAGGAAAAAGGATATTATCATCAGCGGCGGAGAGAATATCTCATCGATCGAAGTGGAAGGTGTCCTTTACCGGCACCCGGCAATCCTGGAAGCGACCGTTATTGCTGTCCCGCATGATAAGTGGGGTGAAGTGCCGCATGCAGTCTGCGTCGTCAAAAAAGATATGCCGGCGGCAACCGAACAGGATCTGATTGCGTTCTGCAGGACGCTGCTGCCTTCTTTTAAGGTACCGAAGTCCTGTTCCTTTGTCGAAGAACTCCCGAAAACGGCATCCGGGAAGATCCAAAAGGTGAAACTACGAGAAGCTTTCTGGTCGGGTCGTGACCGGAAAGTGAATTAACAGCTGAAAATGTATCCGCTTCCAATATTGTCTGAAAGGTGGCCTTTTGCATGAATCTATTAGTCTGTATCAGACAGACACTGGATACTGAGGAAAAGATTGTGATTGAAAATGGAAAAGTCAGTCATGCTGACGCTAAATTTATCATTAATCCTTATGATGAATACGCCATCGAAGAGGCGCTTCGGCTGCGCGAAGCGGAAGGGGGCACGGTGACTGTGGTCACCGCAGGGCCGGAACAGGCGGAAAGTGCGCTGCGCACGGCACTCGCCATGGGTGCCGACAAGGCGGTCAGGATCAATACGTCTGCAGCAGATGCGCGTGCGATTGCTGCTTTACTCGCTGCCATTGCGAAGAAAGAAACATATGATCTGATTCTCGGAGGAAATTTTGATGTCGACACCGGTGCCGGACAGGTACCGATACGGCTTGCAGAAGAGCTTGACATGCCCCATATCGGTCCAGTAACCAACCTGAAAGTGCAAAACGGAAGGATCCGGGCGGAGAGGGATGCTGAAGGTGCGACAGAAGTTGTCACCTGTGCCCTTCCCGCTCTGATTACGGCGCAACAGGGGCTTAATGAGCCCCGGTATCCTTCTCTGCCGGGAATCATGAAAGCCAAAAGAAAACCCATTGCGGAATTTAACGGCGATGAACTGGTTTCAGCAGAACTACTGGCGGATACAGCACAGGTCGTCGCGCTGTTTGCACCGCAGCCGAAGGAACCCGGAAGAATTCTTCAAGGCGAACTGGATGATCAGGTAGAGGAACTGGCCTCCATTCTGCGGATAAAATGCGGACTCTCCTGAATCATTATAAAAGTAGCAGGTGTTTAAATGACGGATTCCTTGGAAAGGGGTGTACCAATGAGTGAAAAAGTCCTTGTATTTACCGAACAGAAGGACGGAGTGTTGAGAAATGTCTCATTTGAGTGTCTGACCGCAGCCCGGAGGATCGCATCGGGCGGCAAAGTGGCAGCGGTTATTTTTGGTGCCGGTGAAGACGGACAGGTGAAGAAACTGGCCAGCTTCGGCGCTGATCAAGTCTACGTGCTGGCTGATGATCAGCTGGCACACTATACGCCGGATGCTTATAAGCAGGCGATGCTGCAAGTCGTTGAACATTTCGCACCGGATGCGATTTTACTGGGGCACACGGGCACCGGTAAGGATATCGCGCCGCGGGTCGCTCAGCGCCTGAATATCGGGTTGATCTCCGATTGTACGGCGATTGACGTGGAGAAGGACACGGTTTTGCTAACACGCCCGGTCTATGCGGGCAAAGCTTTTGAACAAAAAATGTTTTACGGTTCCCGCCAGTTTATCACCTTGCGCCCGAACAACATCCGGACGAAAGAAGATCCCCGGTCCGGTCAGATCATTCCGTTCCCTGTGGCGATCCGGGACGTACGGACAGTTGTCAAGGAAGTCGTCCGCAGGGCTGCTTCAGGAATCGATCTGACTGAAGCGAAAGTCGTTGTTTCCGGGGGTCGCGGGGTGCAAAATGCCGAGGGATTCAAGCCGCTTCAGGAACTCGCCGACGTACTCGGCGGAGCGGTCGGCGCTTCACGCGCTGCCTGTGATGCCGGGTATTGCGATTACGCGCTGCAGATCGGCCAGACCGGTAAAGTAGTTACGCCGGACCTGTACATTGCCTGCGGTATTTCCGGCGCCATCCAGCATCTTGCCGGAATGAGCCAGTCTAAAATCATCGTCGCGATTAACAAAGACCCGGAAGCGCCGATCTTTCAGATTGCTGATTATGGCGTGGTCGGCGATCTGTTTGACGTCGTGCCGAAACTTACAGCAGAATTCAAAAACGTCATTTCCGGGAAATAACAGGGAACAGGAGGTGTCCGCCATGTGGCAGCTGCTCAACTTTCTTCTTTTTCTCCTGGTGACTGCCGCTTTTCTCTTAATGACTGTGACGGTTATCTTTCGCCGCTATCATAATATTAAGCTGGGAAAACCGGTACAATTCGCGAAGGAGACCAGGAAACGGATCAACGCGGTGCTCCTGAAGGTTTTCGGACAGAAGAAGCTTTTGAAAGACCGAAAGAGCGGTCTGATGCATGTTGTCATGTTCTACGGTTTTATTATTCTGCAATTCGGGGCACTCGATATTATTTTTAAAGGACTGACCGGACACCATCTGCCGTATCCTGCCTATCCGTTTTTCCAGTTATCTCAGGAACTCACTGCCTTACTGGTCCTGATTGCCGCCGGCTATGCCTTTTACCGGCGCTATATTGAAAAACTGAAACGACTCAAACGGGGATGGAAACCGAGCCTGGTTATTATTTTTCTGACGTCCCTGATGTTTGCCGTTCTGTTCACACTTGGGTTCGACCGGCTTCGGACAGGGGAACCGGGATCACTGCTCGCTCCGGCGTCGTCATTGATCGGTGCGTTATTCCCCGGCATGACGGCAACGGCAGCGACGGGACTTTATTATTTTGCCTGGTGGGCGCACCTGCTGATCCTGCTGTCGTTTGCCCTGTATATTCCCCAATCAAAGCATTTTCATCTGATTACAGCTCCGGTCAATGTCTTTTTAGGCCGGACCGGTCCGCCCGGGAAACTGCAGCCGGTGGATCTTGAAGATGAACAGGCAGAATCATTCGGTGCGGGTAGGATCGAAGATTTCACGCAGAAACAGCTGCTCGATCTGTATGCCTGCGTCGAGTGCGGCCGCTGCACGTCAATGTGCCCGGCAGCAGCGACCGGCAAAGTCCTTTCACCGATGCATCTGATTACAAAAATGCGGGATCATCTGACAGAAAAAGGTGCGGCAGTCACCTCACGCTCACCATGGCTGCCACCGTTTAAGGAGGAGAACGGCATCCATGCGATGCAGATGACTTCCTGCCCGGAAGGAACATGGATCGACAGCCGCGTGACCGGCGAGACGGCAGCGACCGGATTCACTCCCCCGGATCAGCCGCTCTCGGCAGGGGCAACCGTTCTTCCTGGTTCGGCCCGGCCTATTACCGACATCGCACCCACGATCGCCTGGCATCAGCGCTACTGGCAGAAAGATGAGGAAAAGAAGATGGATACTGTTGGGCTGATCGGGGACGTGATCACGGAAGATGAGATCTGGGCTTGCACCACCTGCCGGAACTGTGAAGACCAGTGTCCGGTTGATAATGAACATGTGGATAAGCTCCTCGACCTGCGACGCTACCTGGTACTGATGGAAGGAAAGGTACCGCAGGAGGCGCAGCGGGCGATGCAGAACATTGAGCGTCAAGGTAATCCATGGGGGATGAGCCGTAACGACCGGACGAAATGGATGGACGGTCTCGGCGGTCTCAAAGTCCCGACGGTTAAAGAAAATCCGGATTTCGAGTATCTTTTCTTCGTCGGGAGTATGGGGTCTTATGATAATCGGACGATCAAAGTGACCCGTGCATTTGTCCGGCTGCTGAACAAAGCCGGCGTGAATTTTGCCATTCTCGGCAATGAGGAGAAAAACTCCGGGGACACGCCGCGCAGGATGGGAAATGAATTTCTGTTTCAGGAACTGTGCCGGGAAAACATTGCAACTTTTGAAAAGTATCACGTCCGGAAGATCGTCACGGCCTGTCCACATACATTCAATGCATTGAAAAACGAGTACCCGGACTTTGGCTTGAAGGCGGAGGTCGTTCACCATACACAACTGCTCGATCAGCTGATCCGTGAGGGAAAACTAGTTCCTGAGTATCCGATTAATGCGCGCATTACGTATCATGATTCCTGCTATCTCGGCCGCTACAACGGGGTTTATGATCCCCCGCGCAGTGTGCTGAAGGCTATCCAGGGTGTCGCACTCGTCGAAATGAAGCGTTCCCGGGAAAAAGCGATGTGCTGCGGCGCCGGCGGCGGAAGAATGTGGATGGAAGAGAAGGCCGGCAAACGTGTTAACATCGCCCGGACGGAACAGGCGCTCGAAGTTCATCCGGGGATTATCTCCAGTGCCTGTCCTTACTGCCTTACCATGCTGTCCGACGGAACAAAGATGAAGGGCGTCGACGATCACGTCCTTACGAAAGACGTTGCCGAGATTCTTGCCGAATCTGTATTTGGTCCGGAATAAACTACAGTTCGCCGCGAATGAATGAACATATTTTCGCTTCTTAAAGGAGAGGATTACGGTGGCATTGAAAAGCGGGAAGACCGGCGGTGGCCGTTTTCTGATTGATTCTATTGAAAAGGAAACGATGGTTACCCCGGAAGACTTCACAGCAGAACAATTGATGTTTGCGGAAACGACCAAAAATTTTATTGAAAAGTCGGTAGTTCCGCATGATCAGGAAATTGAGCAGCTTAATTATGAATTGACGGTGAAACTGCTTCAGGAAGCGGGCGAGCTCGGCCTGCTCGGTGCAGATGTCCCCGAACCGTTCGGTGGCCTGGGCCTTGATAAGGTGAGTGCTGCGCTGATTACTGAGTCGCTGGCCGAAGGATCCTCCTTTTGTCTGTCAGCTTCGGTTCACACAGGGATCGGAACGCTGCCGATTGTCTTCTTCGGCAACAAGCGCCAGAAGGAAAAATATCTCCCTGATCTGGCCGCAGGAAGGAAGATTGCCGCCTATTGCCTGACTGAACCCTCGTCAGGTTCCGATGCGCTGAGTGCGAGAACGACGGCCCGCTTGTCGGATGACGGGAACTATTATCTGCTCAACGGCCGGAAACAATTTATCACGAATGCCGGGTTTGCAGATCTTTTCATTGTTTACGCCCGGATCGAAGGAAAAGATTTCAGTGCGTTCATTGTCGAAAAAACAATGGATGGGGTCAGCCTGGGTCCTGAAGAGAAAAAGATGGGGATTAAGGGATCGTCCACACGTGCAGTGATTTTAGACGATGTCAAAGTACCCGTGGACAATTTGCTTGGTGAACGAGGCAAAGGGCATATTATCGCTTTTAACATTCTTAACATCGGCCGCTTTAAACTTGGGATGACCGGGCTTGGCGCTGCGAAAGAGGCGATCAAACTCGCCACCAGGTTCGCCGTTGAGCGGATTCAGTTCGGCAGGCCGGTTGCCTCTTTTCCATTGATTCAGAAAAAACTGGCGGAAATGAATACAAAAACTTATGCCCTCGAAAGCATTGTCTATCGAACCGCGGGACTGATCGATGCCTCGCTTAAGGATGTGGATCATATGAGTCCGGAAGCCGGATGTCAGTCGGCGGAGGGGATCGCTGAGTATGCCATGGAGTGCTCGATCAATAAAGTGTTCGGATCCGAAACCTTAAGTGCTGTAGCAGATGAAGGCGTGCAGATTCACGGGGGGTACGGATATACACAGGACTACAAAATTGAGCGGATCTACCGCGATTCACGTATTAACCGGATCTTTGAAGGGACAAATGAAATCAACCGTCTGGTCATTGTCGGCACACTGTTGAAGAAAGCTGCGAAAGGCGAACTGCCGCTTTTCGAGAAAATCGAGACACTTGCGCCTGAGCGTACAAAATCCCCGGCAGCGGATTCTCTGGAAGGAGAAGCTGATCTTGTCTCCCGGGCGAAGAAACTGTTGCTGATTGCGCTTGGTGAGGCGGAGAAGAAATACGGCAGGGATCTGCAGAAGGAGCAGCAGGTGGCCGGGCATCTCAGCGACATCATTATTCAGATCTATACAATGGACAGTGTTCTGCTGCGCACGCTGAAACGTCGGGACAGAATAGGGAGCGAGAAAGCTGAAAACAGCCTCGACATGGCCCGGCTGTTTATTCAGAAAAGTTTTGAAACTGTTGGATCGCTTGCCAGAGAAGTTCTGGCAGAAGTCGTGGATCTCGGGGCCGGGCAAAATCTCTTTGCCACTGCAGAAAAATTAGCGAAAGCGTTCCCGGCTAATGTGATGCAGATGAAAACAAAAATCGCCGGACGTGTTATTGAGGCCGGCGGCTATACCGTTTAATAAATCTGTAATTAAAACACTGCCGTGAGGAAACAGGAAAAACAAATTTTTAAAAGGCCCTTCCCTGATGAGAAAGGTCTTTTAGTTTTTACGAAATCATTGAAAACTAAGTTGAATTTTTCCGGTTGGCGATCCGAATAAAAAACTCCCGGTAATGTACCGGAAGTACTCACTGAGAAACTGTAAAAACCATTTGACCTGATTCGTTGCAGAGGGCAACCCATTTTTCTGAATGAGCCCTTGAAAATCCCTCAACAGCGGGCTTTATCGGAAAGACAGGATTTGAACCTGCGACCACATGGCCCCCAGCCATGTGCTCTACCAAGCTGAGCTACTTTCCGCCTGGATACTAACGCAATCATTTGATGAACCCCATCGGCTTTTTTATTGTAATGCGCTCAGGCAATGCAGTCAAGGGAGGAGTTGCCAGCGGAGAAAACTGGGCAATTTCTGTTCTAATTCTGTATTATCTACAATCATTCCCCAATGTTTGTTTGAAATAATTACGATATCAGTACGTATTACATATCGTGTGATCCGGTCAACCATTTTAGCTTTCTGATTTTTGATTTCACTTTTAGCTAGGAAATATAAAAAATGATACCTATCAGGGCACTGACTGAATTCAAAATAATATCATCAATATCCGTGCTGCGATTCATACCTATGGAAAATAGACGGTAAGATACATTGTACAATTTCTCAGCAACTCTGCCTGAATCAGTTTATCGGTCTTTGCAGTCGGCTTTTCGGTCTTGAAAGTGCTGTTTTCGGTCTTCGCAACCGGTTTTTCGGTCTTCACGTGTTTCGGTGCAGTGCGGCACCCTCCACATTCAATAAAATGGTACGAGACTATGTTAACATAAGGATAATGTGGAAGTGATCTGGCAAGGATCAGGCACATTTAGAAATCACGAAAAGAGGGGAACTATGACACTGAGAGTGAACCATCTCAGCAAACGTTTTCAAACATTTGTTGCCGTGAATGATCTGAATTTTGAGGCTGAGGAGGGAAAAATATTCGGTCTGATCGGCCAAAACGGTGCCGGTAAAACGACAACGTTCCGGATGATCCTGAATCTGCTTGCCCCGTCGGGAGGAACGATCAGCTGGAATGGCAAAGCAGTTCATACGCTGAACAGGGATATGATTGGCTATCTGCCTGAAGAGCGGGGCCTGTATCCGAAAATGCCGGTGGAAGAACAGCTGATTTTCTTCGGACGACTGCGGGGGAAAGCTAAATTGGACATGAAAAAGAAAGCGGAATACTGGCTTGACCGTTTTGATCTTGCTGATAAGAAGCAGGCGCTGACGGAAACACTGTCAAAAGGAAATCAGCAAAAGGTTCAGCTGATCGTCAGCCTGATCCATCAGCCGTCTCTGCTGATTCTCGATGAGCCCTTCAGCGGACTCGATCCGGTAAACGCGGCGCTTTTAAAAGATGCCATCATCGATTTGAAAAATCAGGGAGCGACGATCATTTTCTCCAGCCATCGGATGGATCATGTCGAGGAACTCTGTGACCACCTCTGTCTGATGAAGCGTGGTGAATCACTGTTCAGCGGGCCACTGCATGATCTTAAGGCACAGTTCGGCAAGGTGAATCTGACCATACGCGGGCCATTTGAGAAAGAAGAATTGTCGGTGATGCCGGGGGTTGTTTCAGTGACGCGAGAGAAAGACATGTTCCGGCTGTTATTATCTGATGAAGAACAGGCCAGGAACATTTTTGACCAGGTGACCGAAAGAGGATTTATCGAGCGGTTCAGCCTCGACTATCTGTCGCTTGAAGAGATCTTCAAGAGAAAGGTAGGGGAAGCACTTGTCTAAATTCATGATCCTTTTTTCACAGTCCTATTTCAGCAAACTGAAAGCCAAATCCTTTCTGATTACCACCGCAATCGTTCTGCTGGCTGTTTTTACGGCTTTTATGTGGCCGACAATCAGCAGCTGGTTTTCGTCAAAAAGTCAGGCGATCAACATTTCTGTTGTGGATCAGACACGGGCACATGCCGGCGAACTGCTCAAAGGTGACAGCAGGATCAAATTCAATTCCTTCAACGGCAGCCTGCAGCAGGCCGATCAGGCTGTGACAGCTAAAAAAGCAGATGGTACGCTATTGCTGGCACTTGACGGCAGCGGGCGCATGACCGCACAGATTCGGACAGATACACCGCTGCAGCTGAATGATCAGCAGGCACTCAGTCAATATGTTCAGACCGCCAATCAGCTGTTTACGATCCAACAGATGAAACTGACGCCGGAACAGGCCCAGCGTATTCTGACCACCAAGATTAATCTCGATCAGAAGACGATTGACCATCAGGCTAATGGAAAGTCGGCCGAGGTGAAAACGACAGCGACATTTATTTCCTACGCGGTCGCCTTCTTTATCTACCTGTTTGTCATTTCCTATCTGTCGATGATCTCTTCGGAAGTCGCGGCGGAAAAAGATTCACGGATTATGGAAATTATTATTTCAAGTTCGTCGCCGGTGATTCATCTGCTTTCACGCGTCGCAGGCATTCTGATGCTCGCTTTTACCCAGATTTTCCTTATCCTCGGAGCGGTTTGCCTCATGGCTGCCGGCTTCTATGGAGGTAAGTACTGGCATCTGGCCGGCACCGCTTTATCGAGTGTTTCTGCATCCTATATTTTCTATGCGCTGCTGTTCTTCATTCTCGCCTGCATTCTGTATACACTGATCGGCGCGGTGCTTGGCTCGCTGGTGAACAAAGTGCAGGATGTCGGTCAGGCGATCATGCCGGTCACGTTCGTGTTAATGATCGGGTTCTTCATCGCCATCAGCGGCATGGCGAATCCGGATACGCTGCTGATTAAGATCTTTTCCTTCATTCCGTTTACCGCATCGATGATCATGCCGATGCGCATCGGCGCGACCGATATGGGACTGTGGCAGGCTGCCGCATCCTTGCTTTTGCTGGCAGGGACGATCATCTGGCTGTTCCTGTTCAGTCTGCGTTTCTATAAGGGTTCGGTTCTGACCTATACCTCAGGTTCCCTCTTCAAAAAAATGAAGCAGGCCAGGTCCCTGTCAAAATAAGCTGCCGTATCTTTAAACAATCACAGGCTGTCTCACGGATCATTCTTCCGATCCTGAGACAGCCTGCTTTTTCTGCTTATTTCGGAGAAGTGATTTGACTTGCAGTATGGTACCGCCTGAGCGATGAAGCTGTCCCGACTTTCAGCATAGTTTCACGAGCGTCCGGCCCAAATGTTTTCCCTTGATAATGTCCGTCAGCTGATCCGGAAGTTCGCGCAACGTGATTTCTTTGCTGATGAGGCCGGATTGATCACTGATGTTCAGATCATTCGTCAGCCGATGCCAGATTTTCAGTCGCAGACTCATCGGACAATACACGGAATCGATTCCGACAAGACTGACGCCGCGAAGGATAAATGGAAAAATTGTGGCGGGTACGTGATTGCCGCCGGCATTGCCGCAGGCGGCGACGGAGCCGTGCTGCTTGATCTGGCTGAGTACGACGGCCAGTGCGCTGCCGCCGACCGTGTCAACGGCCGCGGCCCATTGCTGATGGGCAAGCGGCCTGATTGCACCATCGTTCACCTTGAAGCGGGGAATAATTTCTTCTGTACCAAGCTGTTTTAAATAGTCTTTTGCCGCGGCTTTGCCGCTTTCGGCGACGACACGATAGCCGCGCTTTGACAGCATGGCAATGGCCAGACTCCCAACGCCGCCAGTAGCGCCGGTGACGAGCACTTTACCCTGTGAAGGCGTCAACCCGCTGTCTTCCAGACGCTGAATGGCAAGCGCTGCTGTGAAACCGGCCGTTCCATAGAACATCGACTGTTTAAAGGTCATGGCTTTCGGCAGCGGAACGAGCCAGTCCCCCGGCATCCGGACATATTCACTGTATCCGCCGAAGTGAGTGACACCGATGTCATAACCGGTCGCAATGACGCTGTCTCCTGTATGGAAACGCGGATCCCGTGAGGAAACGACTTCTCCCGCCAGATCGATTCCGGGAATGAAGGGATAAGTTCTGATAATCTTTCCATCAGGAGTGCCGGCCAGACCGTCTTTATAGTTGATATCTGAATAACGGACACGGATCAAGACATCATCATCAGGAAGCTTATCGACTGTATATCGATTGAGTCGGACCGAAAACTGCTTCCCCTTTTTATCTACAGTCAGCGCCTGAAAAGAATTTTCCATCGGCCACAGATCCTTTCGTCATGATTAATTTTGGAAAACGATTACATGACTATCATAATCGGACTCAGTTAATGAGACAAGCGAATATCGTGAAGTGTTTTATTTTAATGTAAAAAATTTCTTGCAATGAAAATTTATTAATTTGATGACGGATACTGTATCGAATATTAAATTTCTGTCATCAAGTCGTATTCTCACTGTTAATTACGTGTAACCGCTGTGAAAGATAAAGCGCCTACTATTAATAGTGTTGGTCGAGAACGACCGGGGATACATAGTTGTGTATCGTCATTGAACCAAGAAATTAACTGGGGGAATACAACATGAAAAAGAGTATTATTTCAGCCGCGTTAATTGGCGGCCTGGTCGTTGCAGGAAGCGGAACCGGATTCGCCCAGCAGGCAAAAGCTGCAACATCATCAAGCGTCGTGAATCTGGCACAAAATGGCATTGGTCAGAAATACGTCTGGGGAGCGAACGATTGCTCCGGTTTTACCAAAAAAGTGTTCGGACAGCTCGGTATCAATTTACCGCATAGTTCCGCAGCACAAGCGAGTTATGGGGCCCCGGTCAGCCAGGCCAACCTGCAGCCCGGAGATCTGGTCTTCTTCAACACATCAGGTGCCGGAATTTCACATGTCGGCATTTATGTCGGCAATAATCGGATGATTAGCGCCGAAAATGAAAACACCGGTGTTCGTGCAACGCAAATCTTTAATGGCGGCGCCTCCAGTTACTGGGCACCGAAATATGTGACAGCCCGCCGGGTAGTTTCCAGCCAGCAGGCGCCGCAGCAGACAGCGAAGAAAGCAGCTGCTCCAAAGTCCGCTTCGACTAAAGCTGCTATTTCCTATCATCCGGCTGCTTCGATAAAGTCGGCAGCAACACCCTCTGCGCAAAATGCATCAACCTATAAAATTCAGAGCGGAGACACGCTTTCGGAGATCAGTCTGAAAGTCAATGTTTCTGTAGCCAATCTGAAAGCGATCAACGGATTGTCCTCTGATCAGATCAATGCCGGTCAGGTACTGAAATTGAAAGGCCAGGCGGTACAGACAGCAAAAACGCAGCCTGCGGCAACTGCAGCCAAGAGTACGGCAGCAACCGTTAAGACAGCATCTTCTCAGGCAAAACCGGCGACTTCTCAAGCCGCAACAAAAGCAACAACGGAAGCAGCATCCAAAACCACAACAGCTAAAACAACCACTCAGGCTAAAACCACTGCTGCGCAGACCGCTTCACGCAGTGTTGCCAAGGCGGCACATGGGACCTATGTGGTTAATGCCGGTGATTCTCTCTGGGCAATTTCCAGAGATAACGGGATCAGTGTGGCACAGATTAAGACAGCCAATCATCTGAATTCGGACACCATCTACGCCGGACAGAAACTGACGGTGGCACAACCGGCAAAAGTTTCCAAAAAATATTCAATTAAAAAGGGCGACACTCTATGGGATATTGCGGTAGCTCACCATACCACCGTATTCAAGTTGGTTGAAGCAAATCATATTCAGTCAACCCTGATTTTCCCGAACCAGCAGCTGGTCATCCCGGAAAAGTAACAACTGAAGTGCATATCTGCAAATCGTGGTATATCCCCAAAGGATTTTCCGTCGCTCTAGCGGAGAATCCTTTTTGCGTCTTTGCTTTTTTCCTGAAGTCGGTTTTCCGGACAGTCCGCGGAGCAGCTATAATAATGGAAGAAACTAAGGAATCGGGTGGCGAGTGAATGATGCAGTATCATTACCTGGGCAATACCGGACTGAGCGTGTCGAACTTATCGCTGGGAACGATGGCGTTTGGCCGCTGGATCGATGAACAGGAATCAGACAGAATTATCGATCTGGCGCCGGATAGCGGGATCAATGTCACCGACGCGGTTTCTGCAGCGACTGGGTCTGGGACAAAGAACTGATGGACGAAGTAAACAGCATTTAAGTGAATTTTTACTTGAGCGCTCAAACAGGGCGATCAGTCTGAGCGATCAAACGTCGGGATCACAATTCGATTCCGGCGTTTGTCGTCTGTCGCACTTCTTCCCTGATCGACGCGGTTAACTGCGTCTGGTCGAGCGCCGAGCTGATCTGCAGGGCCTTTCTGACCGCAGCTTTACCGGCGCCGATCTTGCCCATATTGATTAATGCGATGCCCTTTCTGACATAGCCGACGGCGATGATTTCATATCTTTTCTCCGCAATGCATTCGGCAATGCCTTCCTGCGCGTATTCGTAAGCCTCCGCGTACTTCTTATTCTTTATAAGAAGAATAGTAAGATTGATTAAATAGGCTGCCTTTAATTCACTAATTTTATTAAGTGAAGAAAGGCGGTCTATTTCACGTACGGCGCGTTTGACAATCGCGATCCCTGTTTCTAATGGAAAGAAGAAAAAGATGTTGTTGATCAGCTTTAATTCGATTGAATACCAGTTATCCAGTTGTGACAGCCGATGCCAGACTTTTTCGGCCAGCGGGTAGGCAAGCGACAAATCCATTGTTTCTTGAATGAGGAGGAGTGCTCTGCAAACTGAACGAATGTCGTCGACAATGCTGTCGGAATGCTGGTCAAGATATACATCACATTTGGAAATGATCTGATTCAGCCCTTTTGTTTCCATATTGGTTGAAATATGAGAGAGATCAAAGATGATTTCATCTTTTCGATCCAGAGCATAAACGTTTTTAATATATTTAAATTCATCGTATGTAAGATCCAGCCGTTCCAGGATATGCATAAATTTACCTACTGTCGGCTGCATTTTTCCTGCTTCGATTTTTGCATAAGTTGTCCGCGACATTTCGCCTTCAGAGATATACTGCTGCGTGTATCGCTTTGACTGTCTTATTTTTTTCAGCACTTCACCCAATTCATATTCCATAGGACCATTCTCCTAAGTATGTGAGTATATTCTACATATTAAAAAGATCATGTCGAATCATGATATCATTCATTATATCAGAAGGAGGTGAAAGCCGTGTTCAGTGCATATGTCATCTGGATTGTTTTTATAGGCATAGCCTTCTGATGATTGAGTTGTTGTTGCTGGTATTCATGTTGTTGCTAGTACTCCCCACTAGGATAGCATATTTTATTTCAGCTGCATTTACAGCCTTCCGGTTGGTTCCCGATCGGGCATCGAAGAACAGCACCATTGCAAGGGCAACCGGCAGAATTGAGAGGGTATCGTCCTCTGAATAAGGAGACGTTTACCACTCTCAATTATTTTTAATCATAACAGTTTAATTTTACCAATACTGTTATAATATATCATTTTTATTAGATATATCTGACAAATTGAACGGGATTTACTAACAGTTTGCAATTCAGTCAGATTTATCTTTTATTTGGGACATCCAGCTATTTATGCCCGGCTTTGTTTCAGGCTCGCTGACCGGTCCGTACAAGCCGCTGAACAAGACCAGACTGGTGACACTCGGAAACTGACGCGCAGCATCCTTTAACAGAATTGATATGTACTGAAAACAAAAAAATCCGACGCTGATTCGAGCACCGGATTTTTTTTGCAAAAACCAGTTTTAACTTTTTGCTGGATTTTCAATACCGATTCCCGTATTCGCCTTCACTAAAATCTCGGCAAATTTCTCTTCATCAATGTTTCTGCCGGAGACCACTGTGCCGATGATTGCGCCCAGAAAACCAAGCGGTATGGAGATGATACCCGGATTGGTCAGATGAATGAGCGGGTTGCCGATAAATATCGCCGTTCCATCCGGTGACCACACATTAGGCCCGACAGCAACAAGAATCAAGGCGCTCAATAATCCGACAAGCATGCCTGTGACTGCCCCAGCCATATTAAAACGTTTCCAAAATATTGTGAATAAAATGATCGGCAGGTTACTGCTCGCGGCAACCGCGAAAGCCAGCGAGACCAGGAAAGCCACATTCATTTTTTGGGCAAAAAGGGCAAGCAGGATCGACAGAACGGAGACGCCGATCGCTGCCCAGCGAGCGGCCGAAACCTGCTCTTTTTCCGATGCTTTCCCGCGCCGGAGAATATGGCTGTAAAAGTCGTGGGCGAATGCTGATGCAGCCGAAAGGACAAGACCGGCGACAACAGCCAGAATTGTTGCGAAGGCGACGGCTGAGACAAAAGCAAACAGGAAGTCGCCGCCGAGCGCCTGGGCGAGCAGCGGTGCGGCCATGTTACCCGCTTCATTAGCAGCAATAATGCGATCGTGTCCGACAAACGCAGCAGCTCCGAAACCGAGGAATACCGTCAGTATATAGAAAATACCAATGATCCATGTGGCGTAAACAACCGATTTCCGGGCTGTGATCGCATCTTTCACCGTAAAGAAACGTGTCAGAATGTGGGGCAGACCGGCTGTTCCGAGCACAAGTGCCAGATTCAGCGAGATCATATCAAGCGGGTTGGTAAACTTATTTCCCGGATTTAAAAAACTGGCGCCGAGCGGCGTTGCCGTCTTGACTTCGGTAAACATACGGGAGATATTAAATCCGAATTTGGCGAAGACGATAAATGAAATGATGAAGGTGCCGACCATCAGGAGAATGGCTTTGACGATCTGGACCCAGCTGGTTGCCATCATTCCTCCGAATACGACATAGATGGTCATCAGCACACCGACAATCAGCACAGAATAGACATAGTCAAGACCGATCAGTAAATGAATCAATGCACCGGCACCAACGAGCTGCGCGATCATATAGAAAATCGAGATGGTGATCGTATTCAGTGCGGCAACGCCGCGTACTTTTCTTGATTTGAACCGGGCGGCGATCATATCGGCGAGCGTATATTTTCCAAGGTTGCGGAGCGGCTCCGCGACAAGGAAGAGGACAACCAGATAGGCCACCAGGAAACCGATACTGTAGAAGAACCCGTCAAAACCTGAAAGCGCTATCATACCGGCGATGCCTAAAAATGACGCAGCCGACATATAGTCTCCGGCAATAGCCACACCGTTTTGCCAGCCGGTCAGACTTGCATCTGCCGTATAAAAATCGCTCGTTGTCTTTGTTCGTTTTGCCGCCAGATAGGTAATGAGCAGTGTCAGACCGACGATCATCAGGAAAAGCGTGAAGGCAAGTCCGTTCATTTACTGATCCCCCTTTAATTCGGTCACTTCTTTCTGAATGGTCTTGATCAGCCGGTCAAAACCGGCGGCACGTCGTGTATACAGAATACAAAGGGTCCAGGTCATTACGAACTGTGCGAAAGCAAAAATCCAGGCCCAGTTGATGGAGGCGAAGGCAGGGTGATTCAGCACATGCGTATAGGCCGTCAGCACAGGCAGTGTGAAATAGAAGACCAGAAAGAACAGGGAGAAGGGCAGAATGAAGTTCCGTTTCTTGCGCAGTAACTGGCTGAAAGCCGGAGTCTCAACCACTTTTGTGTAGTTGATCGAGGTATCCGCAAATTTTGTTTCTGCTGAAGCAAATTTGCTCTCAGTCATCGTAAAACCTCCTCGATGAAAATGTTATGGAATTGTCAAATACGTCAGGCATTTCATTATATTGAGCTCGGGACGATAACATGCGCAATCGATGGTATAGAAGAAGACAGCGACCGCGTGCAGTGGAAAATGACAGCCAAATGTAATGAATCGAAGAAGTGGTGTTTTTATTCTTCAGTTGAAGGTATATAGTTAATATTAGCTCTTTTTAATTGCCATTGCGGATTATCTGAGTAAGCCGTTTGCACGGCAGGGGGTGACAATCATTGAAAAGAACGGGTGAGAAGGCGCTTGCGATTATTGGAGCTGTGCTGAATATCCTGGCGATGATCTCGGGCATCAGGATCTTGCTGATTGATTCAGACGCGCTGAGAGTACAGCTGATGGCTGCGGAAACAGGCAAGAAACTGACAGACCTGGAAATCGGCCAGGTGATCCAGTTTGTGCACTTTATCGGCGGGGCGCTGGTCACACTATCGGTTATCGGTATTTTGCTGGCCATTGCCGGCTTAATCCTTCTCTTTTTGAAAAGGCTGCCGCTGCTGTCCGGCTGGCTGCTTATTATTGCTGGTATTGTCAGTCTTCCGGAGATTTTCCCGGGAGTGCTCTATCTGATCGCCGGAATCATGAACCTTGTGCGCAAAGCACCTGCCGCTGAAAATTAACCGTTCGCGTTTACCCAGTTATGTGGGGGCATGAATTGTCCGGATCGGCACGCTGTTCCGAATACCGAAAAAATTAATTTGAAAATGAACATACCCGGCCTTCAGCTCTATGTCGTCGTCCTCGCCGAACGGCTTGTCCGAGGAGGCTCACAGATCGCCCGCGGAAAGTGAGCACCTGCTGCGGAAAGGAACAAGAGAAGCAGGACAAACAAATAGCAGAGGGGGTGGAAGTGTGTATTCCATCCCCTCTGTTTCGCTATAGATGCAGGTTGCGCCTGTATTACTGATTCAGCACAAATTTTTTGACGGCGTAGGCCACACCGTCCTCAGCATTTGTCTTGGTCACGAACTGTGCGATGTCTTTCACCTCGGGAATCGCATTGCCCATCGCAACGCCGAGCCCGGCCAGACGAATCATCGCCAGATCGTTTTCCTGATCGCCGCATGTCATCATCTCGTCAGGCTTGATGTTCAGGTAGGCACCGAGCGCCTGCAGTCCCTTGCCCTTATCAACTTCTTTATTCATGATCTCAAACAGGATCGGCCGTGATTTTAGCAACGAATATTTTTTTGAATAACTTTCCGGGATCTTTTGGATCGCCGAGTCCAGATAATCCTGATCGGTACAATAAACGACTTTATTGATTTTTAGATCACCCGGAAGCCGGTCGATGGTTGCCCCAATAAAGGGAAGAGAATTCATCACCGTTCCATAAAGTGACGGTCTCCCTTCAGGCGGGAGGGGACAGTAGACATAGTTGCGGTCGATGAAATTCATCGGTACGCTGAGCTTCCGGCTGAGTGCGTAGAGGTTCTGAATGTCACGGCGGGTCAGAATCTTCTCCGACAGCACTTCACCGGAGTCCGTTTTCTGTACCAGTCCGCCATTATACGTGATGGCGTAATTTCCATGTTCATTTAATCCGAGAAAATCAAGATAAGTTTTAATCCCGGCAATCGGACGCCCGGAACAGAGGACGATTTTAACGCCTTTTTCCTGAGCCTGAATCAGGACTTTCCGTGTTGCGGCACTGATTCTCTTTTCGTTATTGAGTAGTGTTCCGTCAAGATCAAGTGCAATTAATCGGATCAAGGTTGAACCTCCCTGCCTTTTATGTCTGAACCAGTTCAAGTATACCGCGTTTCCGCAAATAAATAATTAGTGACGCGCTGTTAATGTGAAAAGAAATGACAAAGTTGACACAGTCGTGTATCCGTTTTCGGTTTACAAGGCTGAAGACGAATAGTATACTCGATTCAAAGTAATCGTGACTACATAACAGACCATAACTGGGGGAAGTACGACAATGGAATGCAGGTTTGATGTCAAAAACGACCGGGATCTGTCGATGCTCGTTGATTTTTATGAACTGACGATGGGGAACAGTTATCTTGAAGAAGGGGTGGGCGATCAGACCGTCTACTTTGACATGTACTTCAGGAAAGTGCCGGATGGCGGTGGTTACTGCATTATGGCAGGTGTGGATCAGCTGATTGAATATCTGCAGCATCTTCGCTTCACAGAAGATGACATTAATTATCTCCGCTCAACCCATGCCTTTAATGAAAAATTTCTTGATTATCTGGCACATTTTAAATTTTCCTGTGATGTCTGGGCCATTCCGGAAGGCTACCCGGTATTTCCGAATGAGCCGCTGGTTACCGTACGCGGACCGGCCATTCAGGCCCAGCTGCTGGAAACAATGGTGCTGGTTACGATCAATCATCAGACACTCATCGCGACCAAGGCAAGCAGAATCTGCCGGGTGGCCGGTTCCCGTTCCGTGATGGAATTCGGTTCCCGGCGTGCCCAAGGTTATGATGGTGCGATTTACGGGGCCAGAGCCGCCGTGATCGGAGGCTGTTCCGCCACAGCAAACACGCTGGCAGGTATGATGTTCGATATTCCGGTCTCCGGCACGATGGCGCACAGCTGGGTTCAGCTGTTCGACAGCGAACTGGAAGCTTTCAGGGCATGGGGCCGTGCCTACCCGGATCAGTGTCTTGTGCTGATCGATACTTATAATGTACTGAAATCCGGACTGCCGAATGCGATTAAAGTATTCAAGGAACTACGGGCAAAAGGTCACGAGCCGCTCGGGATTCGGATCGATTCAGGTGATATTACTTATTTGACCAAGCGGGTCAGAAAAGCGCTCGACGAAGCGGGATTTCCGAAAGCAATCATTGTCATCTCCAACTCCCTGGATGAACATATCATTAAGGATGTTCTTGCTGAAGGTGCTCAGATTAATTCATTCGGTGTCGGTGAACGATTGATTACAGCCAGGTCGGAGCCGGTATTCGGCGGTGTGTACAAGCTTGTGGCCATTGAACGTGACGGAAAAGTGATCCCGCGAATCAAAATCAGTGAGAACGAAGAGAAGATCACCAATCCAGGGTTTAAGAAGATCTATCGGATCTACGAAAAAGAGTCGGATAAAGCGATTGGCGACCTGATCTGCGAAGATGACGAGGTACTGAACGAAAACGAGCCGCTGACCATCTTTGATCCAGTATTTACATGGAAGAAGAAAACGCTGAAAAACTACACAGCGGAAACGCTTCGCAAACAGATTTTCAAAAAAGGTCAGCTGTGCTACCAAAGCCCTTCTGTCAAGGAAATCCGGAGTTTTGCCAAGCAGCAACTGAAGCGGCAGTGGGCCGAAGTGCTGCGCTTCGAAAATCCGCATAATTATTATGTCGATCTTTCACCAAAAGTCTGGAATACGAAGCATGATCTTCTGAACCACTATTCAGAGGAATTCAGCAGTAACGACTAATGCATATACTTTATAAGAATCCGTCCGGTCACTCAGCCCGGACGGATTCTTTGTCAAAAGGCGGATGAATATTATAGAATCATAGAGTAAACAGCAATTGATGAGGAGCGGAGAACGTGAAATTTATCTCATGGAATGTCAATGGATTCCGAGCTTTGCAGCGCAAGATGGACGTCAACGAGTGGCTGAAAAACACCGGGGCTGATGCGTTCTGTATTCAGGAAACCAAGCTTCAGCGCAGCCAGGTGGATTTTCAGACGGCCGACTATCTTCAGTACTGGTATGATGCGGAGAAAAAGGGTTATTCCGGAACCGCCATCATCACAAAGAACAAGCCGCTAAACGTCACCTATGGGATCGGTGTCGATGAATTCGATCACGAAGGCCGGGTGATCACACTCGAATATGAGGATTATTACCTGATGACCGTTTACACACCGAACGCACAGCGCGACCTGAAACGGCTTGGGTTCCGCCTCAAGTGGGGACAGGCGTTTACAAATTTTATCGACCGGCTTGACCGCCGGAAACCGGTCGTTTTCTGCGGTGACCTCAATGTAGCTCATCAGGCGATTGACTTGAAGAATCCTAAGTCGAATATGAAGAATGCCGGATTCACAGCTGAAGAACGACAGGACTTCTCGGAATTACTGGATACCGGTTTCATCGACAGTTTTCGTTATCTGCATCCGGACCGGGAAGGAGCTTATTCCTGGTGGTCGTATATGGGAAATGCAAGGGCCCGGAATGTTGGCTGGCGCATCGACTACTTTGTCATTTCGGAGAGGTTGAAGAAGCGGATTAAAGATGCCAAAATTCTTGCCGACGTCAGGGGATCCGACCATTGTCCGGTTGAAATTGAGCTCGCCTTGTAGAAGAGCCGGGCATGGTACAGATCAATAGTTAACAGATCAGTGAATTACGAGACTATACTAAACTCGATTTTATCTTTATCGGAAGAGGGAATTCACAGATGGCTTCATATGATGCTTTGTTTGAACCTTTTAAACTGACTGATGAGGTGACGCTGCCGAATCGCCTGGTGATCGCACCAATGACGACATGGTCGGGCAATCTGAACGGTACCGTATCAGATCAGGAGCTTGCCTATTATAAGCGGCGTGCTGCACTGGCAGGATTGTTTATCTCCGGCTGCATTGCCGTATCGCCGACCGGACTGGCTTTCGATCATCAGTTTATTGCTTATGACGATGCCGTGCTGCCACGGTTGAAACGGCTGGCGGAGGCCATGAAGAGCGGCGGCAGCAAAGCGATTCTGCAGATTCAGCACGGCGGCAGTGAGGCCGAACCGAAATTTGTCCTGTTCAATCAGACGCTCAGTGCCAGTGCCGTTCCGTCTTTCTCAAATCCGGAAGTGATTCCGGAAGAAATGACGGAGGAGCAGATTGAAACGGTGGTGCATGAATTTGGCATCGCCGCCCGGCAGGCGATTCGTGCCGGTTTCGACGGAGTTGAGATTCATGGAGCCAATCATTATCTGATCCAGCAGTTTGTTTCGGCGTACTTCAATCGGCGCACGGACAAGTGGGGCGGCCCACTTGAAAACCGGCTGCGTTTTTCTTTTGCCGTTCTTGATGAAGTGCAGTCGGTCGTCAGAAAGTATGCCGATAAGTCATTTATTGTCGGCTATCGTTTTTCTCCTGAAGAAGTGCATAGAGACAGCGGCTATACTGTTGAAGATACGACGCATCTGGTCGACGGACTGATCGATCGCGGTGTGAATTACGTACACGTCTCGCAGAATAATATTCAGTCCGTTCCAACCGGACAAAAAGGGAATAACGAAACGATCGTTCACCTCCTGGCTGATCATATCGGCAAGCGCGTGCCGCTGATCGCTGTCGGCGGGATCCATCAGCCGGAAGAAGCGGCAGCAGGTCTTCGGGACGGAGCGGATCTTGTCGCTCTCGGCCGCGAAGCGATCATGGAGCCTGACTGGACGGCGAAAGTCAGAGCAGGTGAGACCGGAAGTATCCGAGTCACACTGGATCCAGGCAGCCAGAATGAGCTCGTTGTTCCCGACCGCCTGTGGAAAATCATTACACAGAGGAACGGCTGGTTCCCCGTCGACTGACGGATGCATCAATGTCGAAGATGATGAAATTCTAAGCGAAACAGGTGATCATATTGCGGAAAATTGTGTTCGGCTTTTCAGATGAGTTTCAGATTCCGGCCGATGTCATGAACCAGATTAAGCGTGACGGAGAGGAGACATTTCAATTCAGCGAATCGGGAGCGGATAATGATCCGGAACAGCTGAAGGATGCGGAGGTATTTGTCGGCTGGCCGTCAGACGAACAGTTGCAACTGATGCCGCACCTCAGATGGCTGCAGCTGCCCAGTGCCGGTGCCAACCAGTTCGCCGGAAATCCGCTGATCGCCGGACAGGTTGTCATTACCAATGCGAGCGGCGTGTTCGGCGTACCCGGAGCGGAACACATCATCGCCCTGATGCTCGCTTTCGTTCGTGAACTGCCATTATACGTGCGCCAGACCGAGAAGCACATCTGGCATACAGACGCACACGTACGGCAGCTTGAGGGGGCAAAAGTGACCATTGTCGGACTCGGCAATATCGGCACGGAGACCGCCAAACGTCTGAAAGCCTTTGGCGCGACTATTTTCGGCGTCAAACGATCGCCGGGAAAGAAGCCGGATTTTATTGATGCACTCGTCACGATGAACGATCTTGATAAGGTTCTGAATCAGAGTGATTTTGTGATTGATGTTTTGCCGCTGACTGAAGAGACAAAGGCGGTGTTTGATCGCCGCCGATTCAGCCGTATGAAAACCGGAGCGATCTTTATTAATGCGGGAAGGGGCGGTACCGTCGATGAGCCGGCACTGATCGAAGCACTCCGGGAAGAAAAGCTGGGCGGAGCAGGTCTTGACGTCACTTCAGCTGAACCCTTGCCGGAATCAAGTAAACTATGGGACTTCGACAATGTCCTGATTACGTCTCATTCGCTTGGCGTCAGTCCCGGCAATCTGCGCAAGCGGGCGGATTTGATCCGTGAGAACATTAATAGATATCGGGCGGGAGAGAAATTAGTCAACATCGTCGACCGGAAGTTAGGCTATTAAGTCAGATCGCCACTGGCATTTGTTTTCACGGATCGTCCGCGGAAAGAAAGCCCTGCAAGCGAAAATAAGGCTGATTTTATCGAATAACGGAACAGACCTGAGCTCATCTTCAGGCCTGTTTTTTTGTAGAATTTTGTTAATGAAATGAGAATTTAATCATATTTTGTCTCAACACCGGGAAAATCCTTGCTATAATTAGAAGTATCGCATCAACCCGTCTATTTGTAATAGAGTAGGCTTTTTGTTTACGAGAATACGAGAACCGGAGGGGGACTGATCAATTTGAGACAGCGAAAGTGGTTTCGTCTGACGGTCATCGTATCATTCGTCCTGTTTCTGACAGCAGGTCTCGCAGCAGAACCGGCGGATGCTGCATCCTCGTCAGTTTTGCAGAACCGTCTGGATGAAATCAAGCAGAAACAGCTGGACAGTGCGTCGAAAATAGATACAACCAAAGCAAAACTGTCACAGGTAAATCAGAAACAGGATCATGTGATGACTGCGATTGTGAAATCGGGGAAGCAGATTAAATCGCTGCAGAACCAGATCCTGCAGAAGCGTCAGGAAGTGGCATTGAATAAGGCGGCAGCCGGTCAGTTAAAGAAAGAGGTCAGGGTGATCGGGGAAAGAATCGACCGGCGCGGGAAACTGCTGGAGGGCAGGATCCGGACGGTATACATAAATGGCGGTGCTGTGAACTATCTTGATGTTCTGATGGGGTCGAGTAGTTTCGGTGATTTTCTGGATCGGCTGAGCGCTGTGAAAACCATTGCGGATCATGATTATCAGTTAATCAGTGATCAGAGAAAAGATCAGAAAGCTCAGGCGGAGAAGCAAAAAACGATTCAGGCCCGGGTGATTCAGACACGCCGGGATCTTGCCGGACTCAGTCAGCTGAACCAGAATCTGAATCAGGAAAAAGCAAGTCAGAAGCAACTGCTGGCGAAACTGAACCGGCAGGAATCCGATCTGAATGCGGTTGTGATGAGCAGTAAAGAGGAAGCGGCCGTGCTTCGTGCACAGGCTGGTGTGTTAAACCGGCAGATAACTGAGTCAGCGGCAAAGCCGGCGGCAAAGAAAGTCGCCAAAAAGAATGCTGCTGCGGCTTCAACAAATACGACAGGAGTAAAGTCGGAACCCGGCACTTCGGTAAGTGCTTCAGTTGTGCAGGCTTCTTCCAGCGTGACGCCGTCTTCCTCCGGCAGTGGATCTGATGCTTCATCTGCGCCGCCTTCTCCGGAAAAGCAGGATCCGGCGCCGGAGAACACCGGCGGATCACCGGCAGCACCTGAATCAGGAAGCCGCTTTATCCGGCCGGCTGCAGGTGTGGTCACGTCGGAATTCGGCTACAGAACATTTGATCATAAAGTGCACCCGGGTATTGATATTGCGAACAGTACCGGTACACCGATTCATGCGGCAGCCGACGGCGTTGTTTTTCTGGCCTATCAATCATCCAGCTACGGGAACTGCGTGATGATTTCACATTTTATAAATGGTCAGCGCTATACTACTGTCTATGCGCACATGACCCGTTATGTTGTGTCCACAGGGCAGGCCGTATCGCAGGGACAGGTCATCGGTTATATGGGCGCGACCGGGGATGCTTTCGGAACGCATCTTCACTTTGAATTCTATGTCGGGCCCTGGACTGCTCCGCCGCATACGGGCGCTGTCAATCCGAGAAACTATATTTCTTTCTGAATTTGCCTGAAACATGATGATGTCCGGATCCGTCACGTGGATCCGGACATTTTTACGTGTTCGTTTCCTTTACTTTCACCGGACTCATGTTTTGTCCTTATTTTCCGTAAATACAGGACAATGATCAGCGCTTCCCGACGTTTTTACTAAAAATCCGAGCATTTTTGTAAAAAGGGGTTTATTTCGCGGCAATTCGGGAATTTAAAATAATATAAGCACTGCGAGGGGGGAAACGAATGAAGAAACTGGTGTTCTATACGTATCCGAGTTGCACGTCCTGCAGGAAAACCAAGGGATGGCTGAAACAGCACGATATTTCCTATGAAGAAAGACACCTCTTCCGAAACAAACCCAATGCCTCTGAACTGATGGAGATGCTGAAACTGACCAAGTCCGGCGTCGAAGATATTCTGGCAACAAGAAGTACGCTCTATAAACAGCTGAATGTGGATCTTGATACGCTGCCGCTCAGCAAGGCAGTCGAGCTCCTCTCTTCTGAACCGGGGCTGCTGCGCCGGCCGATTCTCACAGATGGTGAAAAACTGGTTGTCGGCTATCATTCCGATGACCTCAGGCGGATGACCTCGGCCGATGATCCGGATACCGTACGTCAGGCAAATTAATGGCGGCTTTACCGTTAACGGATCAGACACGGATCCGTTTTTTTATTATTGCTTTTTTTTATTTTCTGAAGGATTCTGTCGATGAGAAGCGAATTCTATATAAATGGCACGAAAAGCGGACCAACTGTGCGCGATGAGAAGATGAAACGAATCAGTTGGCAACCGGCCAGGACTTTTCAGCCTTCATTTTTTCAATTTGCCAAAAAGAAGGTGAAAGTTTGACAACACCGCCAGATCCGATCGAATGGCGCAGCAGAAAAATCATTGAGCACGCTGCGGCTGCCGATGCATCGGATATCCACTTTATCCCCCGTTTCAAGGACACGCTGATTGAACTGCGCGTGCATGGCTATCTTCAGCAAATGACAGTGATGGATCCGTCTGAGGCGGAACGCATCATCAATCATTTCAAATTTTATTCAGGCATGGACATCGGCGAGCGCCGGCTTCCCCAGAGCGGGTCCATGCAAGTTCAGGTCAGCAATGAGTCTCTCTCCCTGCGTCTGTCCACACTCCCCGCTTCCGGACGCGAAAGTATGGTAATCCGTTTATTGCCCCGGAACAAAACTTTTCTGATATCCGATCTGTCTCTGTTTGATGAAGCGGTCAATGGCCTGGAACGTCTGCTGCATTATGAAAGCGGGCTGATCGTCATCTCCGGGCCGACAGGTTCAGGGAAAACAACCACACTATATACGCTGCTCTCCGCTTTGGAAAAGCAGTATCATGCCCGCGTGATCACACTCGAGGACCCGATTGAAAAGAAGCATGATGCATTTGTTCAGCTGGAAATTAACGAAAAGGCGAACTTCACGTATGCCGACGGGTTTAAAGCCATATTAAGATCTGACCCGGATATCGTCATGGTCGGCGAAATCCGTGATGAGGAAACCGCGAAAATCGCCATTCGCGCGTCGTTGACCGGGCATCTTGTTCTGTCAACCGTACATGCATTTAACGCTCCGGGAACGATTCAGAGGCTGATCGAACTGGGTATTCCGCGTTTTGATCTTAAAGAAACGCTGGTCGGGGTCATTTCGGAAAGACTGGTAAATGTCCGCTGTCCGGTGTGCGGCGATGTCTGTGCACCTGACTGTGAGCACCGCCGTCATGCGGCGCGGACAGGTATCTTCGAGATTCTTGCAGGAAAACCGCTTTACGATATCCTGACGGCAAGGGAAAAGCGTCCGGACTATAAAACTTTTGACGACTACCTTGAAGAGGGGATTGCTTCCGGCTGGATTTCCGCCGAGGGTCCGAAGGGAGGTCGCACCGAGCTTGATCTTCAAAAAAGACTGGACTAAAAAAGAACGCGCCCTCTTTCTCGTTCATCTTGGCGAGTGTATTGCCGATGGCTATCCGCTTCTTCTTGCCATACAGATGCAGCGGTACAATCAGTCCCCGTCTGTCCGTAGAAAACTTGATGCGATGCTGAATCTCCTTAAGGAAGGAAATTACTTCTACGAAACACTGAGCGAAAGCGGCTTTCCCGGTGAAGTCTGCAGTTCAGTCTATTTTGCAGAATCCGCAGGAAAACTGGCAGAAGGGCTGAAAGAGAGCGGACAGATGATGCAGCGGCGGGAAGAGGATCATGAGAAACTGATCCGTCTGCTGCGTTATCCGGTTCTGCTGATCTGGCTGCTTTGCCTGATGGTCTTTGTCATCGGCCGATACCTGTTGCCGAGTTTTATCAGATTGTATGAATCGCTGTCGATCCGGCTGCCGTTGATCACGCGGATATTGATCCTGTTCAGCAGTCATATTTACCTGCTGATTTCTCTGATGCTGGCAGGCTGTCTTTGCTTTGTTCTGGCTGTTAAAAATTTCAGGCGATTACCGGTCAGTAGACAAATCGGTTTACTTCTGCGTCTTCCCGGTGCAGGCCGCTATGTCCGCTACTATCTGACCCATCATTTTTCATTTTATCTTGGAAGTCTGCTCCGGTCCGGCCTCTCCGTCAGGCAGGCCATGGACAGCTTGTCAGAGAAAGGCACGACGCCGTTTCTAAAATATGAAGCAGTGCGTCTCCGTCGGTTGCTGCTTCACGGCGAACGGCTGGAGGCAGCCGTTCGCACTTCACGATGGTATCTGCCGGAACTCGCCGCAGTGATCCATCACGGCCAGCTGAACAGTATGCTGGGTCCTTCCTTATCGACTTACAGTGCCAAGGTGATGGAAAAGATGGAACAGCGGATGCAGACGCTCTTGTTATTCTGTCAGCCGGCGCTCCTACTTGTCATCGGCGGACTGGTGCTTGGACTCTTTGCTTCCGTACTTCTGCCGGTTTTCCAGATGATTAACGGCTTATGATTCGGTCTGGAAGGAAGGTCTCCGACCGAAGATAGTATAAACCGGCATTGACCAGTCTGACAGTTGTTCGCGGCTGGTACAGCTCTTTGAGTGTTTCGCATTCCTGTGTATAGACGTCAGGCATTTCCGTCTCGTGCTCATAGAATAAATCCAGAAGCCGCTGATCCTGGTTCCAGCGGTATTCTGCTTCATCGGCCCATTCGGCAGATTCGCCTCTCAGCTCTTTTTCAATCAGCTTTTCAATCCGTATCAGGCCGCTGCGGACCGTTATCAGCGGCGTTAGTGTGTAACAATAATCCGGCATCCTGGAGGAAAGTTCCAGTTTGTTCAGCACTTGATGGAACCCTTCGATCAGGGTACCATTGATCAGCTGCAGGCCGATCGATGCCATCCGGTCACGCTTCAGATCGCATCGATCGCTGATTTTCACGTTCAGTTCGATCCATGGTTCCAGCGCGCGGTCCGCCTGCTCCGGAATCTTCTGATACATTCGGATAAACATCGCCAGTTGCCTGGCTGCCTTAAAAATCTGGTGGAGTCTGGGCGATCCGGGATAAATGGGTTCTCCCTCGGCAATGGTCAGATCCGTATTTAGAACCAGGGTGGCGGTTTCCGGAGTACCGCCGGTCTGATGGATATAATGCCAGTAAAACGGCCGGTTCATCAGGAGCTGATCCATTTTCTCTGTCAAGCGGACCCGGATTTGCCCCTGATGCGAGGCCGGCAATACCGTGCACCCGGTTGCCTTAAAAAAACGCGTTAAATAGCGAATCAGATCAGTTTGCTGCATGGAACCCATCCTCCGCCGCGAGTGTGTTCTTTTCCGAATTGATGACACTGCTCAGATTGTCCAGTTTTATCCGCAGTTCACCTTCAGAATCGGATTCTTCAAAAATCCGGCTGACCTGGTGGTCCAGGTCTTTCAGATTGATCCGGGCCAGAATCTCGTCCAGTTCGCCGACCACCTGTTCAAACAAGTCGATCTTATTGTAAAGAAGATCGAGAATATGGTTTTCTACAGTATCCTGAACGGCAAAATTATAAATGTGCACATCCTCCTTCTGCCCCAGACGGTGGATGCGTCCGATCCGCTGCTCCACCCGCATCGGATTCCAGGGCAGATCATAATTGATCAGGTGGCTGGCAAACTGGAGGTTGATCCCTTCACCGCCGGCTTCGGTGGCGATCAATACCTGAACTCTGTTTTCAAACAAGCTGCGCATCCAGTCTTTTTTCCCCCGCCTGAATCCGCCGCTGTAGGGGACAGAACTGATGCCGTACTGTTTCAGGTACCACTGGAGGTAAAGCTGGGTCGCGCGGTATTCTGTAAAAATGATGACCTTGTCGTCAATTTTCCGGATCAGTTCCAGTGCCTTCTCCGCCTTGGCATTGCTCCGGACCGTATTGAGTTTCTGAAAAACAGTGTTCCAGAGTTGCTGGTTTTCCGGATTCGCCGACTTCCGGTATCTCTTGTTCAAGGTCACGTAAGCCGCTTCCCGGCTGCTGCATGCCTCACGTTTCACGGTGAGAAGGGTAAATCCGTCGACCAGTCCGGCCTGCTTCAGCAGATCAAGCGACTGATAAAAAGTCCGTTCCTCGGCTGAAAATTGAACTGGAATCGAAGCAACAATTCGCTTTGGCCAGTCCATACCCGTATCTGAGCGCCGGTTGCGGACCATCACCTGATCGACGAGCTGCTTAAGCCGATCTTCATTTTTCACGGAGCGGTTCCCGGACTTGAAGGTTCGTGAAAATTGTGCCTCGTTTCCTAGAAATCCCGGTTTCAGAATTGAAACGAGATAGAAGATTTCATCCAGCCGATTCTGAATCGGCGTTGCCGTCAGGAGCAGACAGAACTTCTTCCTGAGCTCGCGGACGAACTGATAATTCCGGGTTTGCTGATTCTTCAGTTTATGGGCTTCGTCGATCACGATCAGATCATAGTCCTGTTTCAGAACGAGACTGCGGTGCGGTTCCCGCTTGGCTGTATCGATCGATGAAACGACGATATCGCAGGCGTCCCAGACATAGGTTTTGCGCTGAGGGACGGCAGGAATGGAGAATTTACGGTTCAGTTCGGCTACCCACTGAAGGACGAGCGACGCCGGAACAAGAATCAGGACTTTCCGGACAAGCCCACGGAGCATATACTCCTTAATAACAAGTCCGGCCTCGATCGTTTTGCCGAGCCCGACCTCATCGGCTAAGATCGCTTTACCATGCATTTTTTCGATGACCTGGCGGGCTGTTTCAATCTGATGAGGATGCAGGTTCAATGCCGGGAGCATTCCCGGAGCCACCAGACCTTGAAAGGAGGGGATCATGCTCTCCTTCTCAGCCTGATAAGCGAGCTCAAAGAGCTCCGGATTAGCCCAGGGACCGTCATCGTCAATTTTTTTTAAAAAATCGTTCTGCCATGAACGGTCAAACTGAATTATCGGTTCCATAAATTAGCACCTTAAATGTTAATATTTTGTGAACTAGTCATTGCTTTTAGCGATGCGAGCATGTAGGATAATAATAGTTAGTATGAGCCAAAATGCTTACAGGTAAACCAGCTGAATATTTTGCGGATGATGTCCCGGGGAGAGGGCGCAGCGATGCGACGCCGAAGGAGCAAACGAAAGCGAATCTCTCAGGCAAAAGAGACCTGTGACAGACGCACCTCTGGAGAGTGCTTATGCAGCCACCAAAGGGGATACCGCTTCATCTGTGAAGTGATAAACTTTCAGGTTTAAGGACAGGGGAAAACACAATCTTGTTTTCCCCTGTCCTTTTTTGCTTTTTTTCTTAAAGAATGGAACGAACAACCGGGGAGGTTACTTAAGAGATGCCGGAAATGAAAACAACACCGCTTTACGATACGTATCAAAAGATGGGTGCTAAGCTGATTGATTTCGGCGGCTACCTGCTGCCTGTACAGATCTCCGGAATCAAGCAGGAGCACCAGGCTGTGCGGACCGCTGCCGGTCTTTTCGATGTATCCCACATGGGTGAATTTTACCTTGAAGGGAAAAATGCCGAATCTTTTTTGCAGAGGATGGTGACCAACGACGTTTCGCGCACAGAACCTGGCGATGCCATGTATACAGCCATGTGCTATGAGAACGGCGGCACGGTCGATGACCTGATGATCTATCGACTGACGGCGACCAATTTCATGCTGGTCGTGAATGCAGCAAATATTGACAAGGACTTCGACTGGCTGACCAGGCACCTCGACGGTCAGGCGGAACTGACCAATGAATCTGAAAATATTGCCCTGCTTGCACTTCAGGGGCCGCGTGCGGCAGGCATTCTGCAGAAATTAACCGCATTTGATCCGTCGGCCCTGCCTCACTTTAAGTTCAGACAAAATGTACCGGTAGCGGGGACCGATGTCCTGCTTTCGCGTACCGGGTATACGGGTGAGGATGGTTTTGAAATTTACTGCCCATGGAATCATGCGGCATCGCTCTGGTCGGCTTTACTGGAAGCAGGGAAGGATGACGGGCTTCTGCCGTGCGGGCTGGGTGCCCGTGATACACTGCGCTTTGAGGCCCGCCTGCCTTTATATGGGCAGGAGCTGAGTGCGTCGATCTCGCCGCTGGAAGCGGGTATCGGCTTTGCCGTGAAAACCGGAAAGAAGGCTGATTTTATCGGCAGGGAGGCACTGGCCGGTCAGAAGAAAAACGGCCTGTCGCGCAAGTCTGTCGGTATTGAGATGCTTGACCGGGCAATCCCGCGTGCTCATTATCCGGTCTATGCCGGCGGAGTCAGAATCGGGGAGATCACATCGGGCACACAATCACCGACACTGGGGAAAAATCTCGGTCTGGCACTGATCGATGCGGCTTACACGTCGATCGGCACAGTCGTTGAAATAGATGTTCGCGGCAAGCAGAAACAGGCTCAGGTTGTCAGAACGCCATTTTACAAAAGAAGCTGAGGGGGAAGAAGATTCATGACAGGATTTCGTTACCTGCCGGCAACGGATGAAGACAGGAAGGCGATGCTCGATGAAATCGGCATTGCCGATGAAGACGAACTGTATACCGATGTCCCGGAGAAAATTCGCTTTCACGGTACTTTAAATGTGGAAAAAGCGCTGTCGGAGCCGGAACTGATCCGGCTGCTCTCTGGACTGGCCCTGAAGAACAGGACGACAGAACAGTATCCGTCATTTCTCGGAGCCGGCGTCTATGATCACTACATTCCGTCAGTAGTCGACAGTGTGATCTCGCGCGGCGAATTTTACACAGCGTATACACCGTATCAGGCGGAAGTCTCACAGGGCGAACTGCAGGCCATTTTCGAATTTCAGACGCTGATCTGTGAACTGACCGGCATGGATGCAGCCAATTCTTCGATGTACGACGGGTCGACGGCGCTGGCTGAGGCGGCACTGCTCTCAGCCGGCAGTACACGCCGGAAGAAAATCATTGTTTCAGAAACGGTGCATCCGCAGTATCGCGAGGTATTACATACTTATGCAGAGGGAAGAAAATTAAAGGTGGTTACCATTCCGTCTGCTGACGGGGTAACGGATGTGACGCGTCTCAACCGGGAGATTGATGCAGACACAGCCTGCGTCATTGTCCAGTATCCCAATTTTTATGGACAGATTGAACGTCTCAGGGACATTGAGGAAGCTGTTCATCAACATAAAGGTGTAAAATTCGTCGTGTCCTCAGATCCGCTGGCACTTGGCATTCTGACACCCCCGGGTGCTTTTGACGCAGATATTGTGGTCGGTGATTGTCAGCCGCTCGGCATCACGGAATCGTTCGGCGGCCCCCACTGCGGCTATTTTGCTGTAAAAAAGAATCTGATTCATAAAATCCCCGGGCGGCTGGTCGGAGAAACCGTCGACGAGCAAGGCCAGCGCGGATATGTTCTGACACTGCAAGCCCGCGAGCAGCACATTCGCCGGGATAAGGCGACGTCCAACATCTGTTCGAACCAGGCACTTAATGCACTGGCTTCCTCAGTGGCGATGGTGGCTTTCGGCAAACAGGGCATCCGGGAACTCGCAGCCCAGAACATTCAGAAGGCCCACTATGCAGCCGGTCAGCTGCGGCAGAAGGGGTTCACAGTGCTTTATGAAGACAGCTTTTTTAACGAGTTTGTGATCGATCTCGGTCAGTCTGCATCATCGGTGAATGAAAAGCTGATGCGGCAGGGCTTTATCGGCGGATTCGACCTGGGCAGAAGGGTTCCGGAAATGGCCGGAAGAATGCTGATCGCTGTGACCGAGATGCGCACGAAAGACGAAATTGATCAGTTTGTTCACGCTCTGGAGGTGATTGTCGATGCCCGCTGAAAAGAATCAGCCGCTGATTTTCGAACAATCCAGAAAGGGACGCACGGCGTACAGTCTGCCGGCACTGGATGTTCCGGAAACGCCGGTCGGCGAGTGGATCCCGGCAGATTATCTGCGGCAGGATGAACCGGACTTTCCGGAAGTTTCTGAACTGCAGCTCGTCCGACACTATACGGCCTTATCCCGCCGAAATTTCGGTGTTGACAATGGATTCTATCCGCTCGGTTCGTGTACGATGAAATATAATCCGAAAGTCAATGAGAAAGTAGCCCGTCTTTCAGGATTCAATGCGATTCACCCGCTGCAGGATGAGCAAACGGTTCAGGGTGCACTGGAACTGTTATACAGGCTGCAGACCAACCTTGAGGCGATCACCGGAATGGACGCGATGACGCTTCAGCCTGCAGCCGGTGCGCATGGCGAGTGGACCGGTCTGAGAATCATTAAAGCGTTCCATGGAGCCCGGAAGGATATCCGTCGAACCAAGGTCATTATCCCGGATACGGCGCACGGCACGAATCCTGCCTCTGCTTCTGTTGCCGGATTTGATACGGTGACCGTCAAATCCGATGCGAACGGACTGGTGGATCTGGAGGATTTGAAGCGGGTCGCGGATGATCAGACAGCCGCCCTGATGCTGACGAATCCGAATACACTGGGTCTGTTTGAAACACATATTCAGGAAATTGCCGAGATTGTCCATGCGGCCGGCGGAAAAGTGTATTATGACGGCGCCAATATGAACGCGATCATGGGACTGACCCGCCCTGGCGACATGGGCTACGACGTTGTCCATCTCAATCTCCATAAAACATTTACCGGACCGCACGGCGGCGGCGGACCTGGATCCGGCCCTGTCGGTGTGAAAAAGGAACTGGCCCCGTTTCTTCCCAAACCATTGATCATCCGGCACCCGGATGGAAGCTATGGTCTGGACGACGACCGTCCGCAGTCGATCGGCAGGGTTAAGGCGTTTTTCGGGAACTTCGGCATCAATGTCCGTGCCTATGCCTATATCCGGACAATGGGTCCGGAAGGGCTTCGGCAGGTATCCCGGGATGCTGTGCTGAACGCGAATTATCTGAAAAAGAAGCTTTCCGAAGATTTTGAGATGCCGTTCAGTCAGTTCTGCAAGCATGAGTTTGTCCTGTCGGGAAGCCGTCAGAAGGCACTGGGTGTCCGTACGCTGGATATGGCAAAGCGCCTGCTCGATTTCGGCTACTATCCGCCGACTATTTATTTTCCATTGATTGTAGATGAGGCGATGATGATCGAACCGACTGAAACCGAGTCTAAGGAAACACTGGATGCGTTCGCAGAACACCTGATTACGATCAGCCATGAAGCAGAAGATGATCCGAAGACGGTTCAAAGTGCACCGCACACGACGGTTGTCGCACGGCTGGATGAAACCCGCGCAGCACGTCACCCTGTACTTCGCTTTAAAAAATAAGCGGCGATTCGCGGCGTTCGCGTCGGAACCGGCCGTGATATCATAAAAAGCGCGTCACCCGAAGATCAATCGGGGACGCGCTTTTTTCAGCAAACCGGTCAAATACCTTTTTTTACTCTGCCGTTCCATTTTTTGAATCCGCCCTGCAGATCGAACAGATTGCGGTATCCCAGGCGCTTCAGCGTTGCGGCGGCTCGGGCACTGCGGGAACCGTTCGAGTCATAGAGATAAATCTTCATGTCATGACGAAGCTCCTGCTTCCTCATTTTCAGCTGTTCAAGGGGAATATTTCTGGCCCCCAGAATATGACCGTTCTTAAATTCATTCGGTTCACGCACGTCAATCAGCTGCGCCTTTCTTTCACCGGCGCGAAAGTCAGCCTCGCTTAATGTCGTAAGATACCTGCGCAGCATGAGTCTGGATGTAATTGCATAGCCCAGATACGCCGCTGCCAGGACAATCAGAATCACCCAACTGAGCATACTGTTTTCCCCCCAAAACTTTTCATTAATAATTATAGCGGCACTTCGATATTTTTTAAAGACAGCCGGAAGCGAAGGGACAGGATCGTGTGACGAACCACTTATTTCAAAAGAGAGGAGGGGAACGGGCTTTCTTGTTTTTTGCAGATGGTTAGTGTAACATGAAGAAAGTGATTAAGGGACGTGTTGTTAGGGGGAGACATGATGTCGCCTACGCCAAGTATGGAAGACTACATCGAGCGGATTTACTGGCTGATACAGGATAAAGGGTACGCCCGGGTTTCCGATATTGCGGAAGCGCTGGATGTTCATTCGTCATCAGTGACCAAAATGGTTCAGAAACTGGATAAGGATCAGTATCTGATCTATGAGAAATACCGGGGATTTATCCTGACGGCAAAGGGCAAGAAAATGGGGAAAAGGCTTGTCTATCGCCATGAGCTGCTGGAAGACTTTCTGAAACTGATCGGAGTCGGAGAGGACAACGTATATAAAGATGTGGAAGGCATCGAGCATCACCTGAGCTGGGATTCGATTGACCGGATCGGCGATGTGGTCCAGTATTTTGAAGAAGACCCGAAACGTGTGGAGCAGCTGCTGGAGATTAAAGAACGAAGCGAAGAATTTGATGAATAGATACCAGTGCCGTTAAGGCAGAAGATCGGATCAGGCCTCCGGTCTTTTTTTGCGGCATGAATAAGCGGCAGAGGATCCGGCATATGATCGAACACAGGCAGTTTCGGTAAAGCTCCCTTCATGATTCAGGGATTTTGATCCGAGGAGTGAGGCCAGTGTGGATTGATATCGTGTTTTCCGGGGGCGGGGTCAAAGGATTTGCCTTCGCCGGAGCACTTCGCCAGCTTGAAAAGTCCGGTTATCAGTTTAAACGTGCAGCGGGGACAAGTGCCGGCTCGATGATTGCAGCATTATTGATGGCCGGCTATTCACCGTCAGAACTGGAGACGGTGGTCAGTCAGATGGATACGGAAAAGCTTCTGGATGCTTCGGCGCAGAACCGCTTCCCTTTTATTAAATGGTTGCGGATGTACTTCAAAATGGGTCTGTATCGCGGCGATTTACTGGAACAATGGCTGACGGAGATGCTCGCGCAAAAGGGGGTCTCGACCTTTTCCGATTTGCCGGACGGGGCCCTGAAAGTCGTTGCTTCGGATATTTCAAGGGGAAAGATGGTTGTCTTTCCCAATGACCTGGTTGACTACGGGGTCGATCCGAAAACCTTTTCTGTTGCCAGGGCGGTTCGGATGAGTGCCGGACTGCCGCTCTTCTTTGAACCTGCAGCGCTGTTCGACGATACCGGCAAACGGTCGCTGATCGTCGACGGCGGGATCCTCAGTAATTTTCCGATCTGGATCTTTGACCGTGAAGAAGGCCTTCCGGTACGGCCGTTCCTGGGTCTGCGCATTGTCGATGGAAAGGAAGAAAATTATACAAATGTTAAAAATGCAGCGGAATTATTCCGGGGAATATTTACGGCGATGCACAATGCACACGATGAACGGACAACCGATAAGCTGAAGGATTCAAACATTATTTCCATCCCCGTCACTCATGTCGAAACCCGGGATATGCAGATTTCCGTTGCAGAGCGAAAAAGGCTGTGCCGGATCGGTGCCGAAGAGACGAGACGGTTTCTCCAGAAATGGTCGTTCTGAAAAAAAGAAAAGGGCCGCATTTCACATCGGCCTTCTCAAAGGTAAATCGCTTAGAACAGCAGGCGATTTCTTTTTTTATTCTTTTTTCCTTCAATCACGGTGAGGTGGCTGTGCGCTTTTTCTTTATGGCTGGAGAATCCCTGATCTTTAAGCAGCTTTCCTCCGCTGGACACAACTTTTAATCTGGAGGTATGGGTCGTGTGCAGTCTTCGGTTAAAAGCCGGCATTTTATGGCGCTTTCTGGACTGCCGGGCTGCTTTTCGGTACTGCATCTGATCCGAATTACCTGTTCCCCCGGTCAGCTTTTTGAAGAGGAAGAGTCCGATCAGAACAACCAGTGCGATGATCAACAACTGAATAAACAGGGCAGCTGGATTCGTAAAAACTCTTGTTAGCAGGCCGTAAATACCAAGCACGATAATGATCGTGAAAAACAGGGAATAAAAGAACGTCTTCACGGACCTCACCTCCGTTAAAGAATTAAAGAATCTGATCTTGTGGAAGTTGTTCGCTCTCAATCGAATCTTCTGAAGCACGCATTTTTTTAAATGCTCTGATCCCGATCTCAATCTGTTCTCTGTCCGGTTCCTTGGTGGTCAGCAGCTGAACTGACAACCCGGGATACCCCAGCCAGCGGAGAACAGGAATGTGACGGACGCGATTGGTGAATTTGAGAATTTCAAAAGCCAGTCCGAGATCGAGCGGGATCAGCAGGATACGCGTGACAAATCGCAGCCAGAGCGGATTCGTCGGGACAAAGAAGTAGAGAAACACACTGATCAGCGCGGTGAAGACAATGAAACTTGAGCCGCAGCGATAGTGGAACCGGGAATGCTTCTGCACGTTTTCTACCGTCAGTGCCTCGCCGCTTTCAAAGGTATTGATCACTTTATGCTCTGCGCCATGATATTGGAACAGCCTTTTCATGAGCGGTGTCAGCGAGATCGCATAAATATACCCAACCAGCAAGAGGACCTTGAACAGCCCTTCGAGCAGGACCTGACCGGTTCTTCCGCTGATCCAGGGTTCAAACAGGCTGGCCACCCAGGCTGGAACCAGTGTGAAGACAAATTTGGCAAACAGGAAAGAGAGGATGCCCAGTGCCGTGAGACCGATCCAGGCGCTGAGCCCTTTCGCCGGTCTCTCGGCGATTGCCGCATCGTCTGAAGGGTCCTGTTCAAAAACTTCAGATGCGTAGTTCAGATGACGTGTTCCGATGGCACTCGCTTCAAAAATGGCGACGATACCACGCAGAATCGGGATCTTTTTGAGCAGGCGCAGTGAAGGATAGTGTTTTTTCCTGCATTCGAAGTAGGTCACGGAGCCGTTGTTCCTTCGTACAGCGGTTACTGTTGTATACTTTCCACCCATCATGACGCCTTCGATGACAGCCTGGCCGCCATAGTAAAGAGGGATTTTTGCCATTAAATCATCAGCCCGATTCTTCATTATTGATTCGTTACGTTTATCGAATAGCCTATACATAGACTATATTAACTGAAATGGCGATAAATCTCTAGAAAGACGGCCTTGAAATGGTAAAATGATTGCCCGGGCCCGGACTCCAGCCAGGTCAATGCATGATTCTTCAATTGGCGGGCATCCTGTGAAAAGAAAACCGTTCGGGGTCGGTGTTGTGGATGGCTAGAAAAATGAAAAAGAATAAGCCGGCGGCGGCAAAAAATAAGCAGCCATCTTTCGGCAAGTCAGTTGGCCGCACAACGGTTATCGGACTGTTTGCCGGATTCTTCTGGGGATCGATCGCTCTGGTCTGTCAGCTGATCCATTTTTCATCGGTTGGTCCTTCGCTCCTGTTTTCACCTTTTATTCCGAGGAAAATCAATCAGCGGATGCTCACGCAATTTATCGCAATTGCGGTCATCTGTCTGATCTCGGTCATTGTCGCGCTCCTGTTTCAACTCATCCTGTCACGGTTCAAGACGATCTGGACCGGAATCGGCTATGGCATTCTGCTATGGGCGGCCGTATTTCTCGGACTTCAGCACTGGTTACCCGGCCTGCCCGTGTTTTTTCGTCTCGGCTGGAATACCTTCTGGACGACGCTCTGCCTGTTTATGCTTTACGGACTCTTCATCGGTTATTCCATTGCTTTTGATCTGAATGAAAAACCCGCTGCCGCGAACTATTCAAAAGAGTAGGGCTGTGTTAAACTATGAACAGTATTTTGGACTCGCGAGCTTCATTTGTTCCGGGAGACGACAATCGCTCTCTTCCAATAGATAGTCCGGATATCGGTCCGGGGGGATTGGAAGGGTTCGTTTTTGTGCGCGGAGGGATTTCACGGCTTACCGTAAGCCTCTTTCCAGGTCGTCCCGGCGCGGCGTATTCTGAAGAGGAGGAAGACAATGATTTCGGTCAATGATTTTAAAACAGGACTTACCATTGAGGTAGACGGAGACATTCTTTCCGTCATTGAGTTTCAGCATGTTAAACCAGGTAAAGGAGCTGCATTTGTCCGCTCCAAACTGAGAAACCTCAGAACAGGTGCCATTCAGGAAAAAACATTCCGCGGTGGTGAAAAAGTCAGCCCTGCGCATATTGACAACCGCAAGATGCAGTATCTGTATTCCAGCGGTTCCACGTATACGTTCATGGATACGGAAACTTATGAGCAGCTGGATCTGGACGCCGACCAGATTAAGGAACAGCTGAACTTCCTGAAAGAAAACATGGAGGTTAACGTTCAGTCTTACAAGGGCGAAACGATTGGTGTGGCACTTCCGAATACCGTTGTGCTGGAAGTGGCTTCTACAGAACCGGGGATCAAGGGCGACACCGCGTCCGGCGGTTCGAAACCGGCCACTCTGGAGACAGGATATGTTGTTCAGGTGCCGTTCTTCGTCAATGAGGGAGACAAGCTCGTCATTGATACACGCTCCGGCCTTTATGTTTCCCGTGCATAAACAAATTGTGAAAAGTACATGTTCAATAAAGTCATCAGTGTCCGCCAGCCGGGCACTTTTTATTTTGCCTTCTTTCCTTCCGGGAACGCTGCCGGCTGAACGAGACCGATGCATATCAGGGACAGGCCGGCATATATTTGAGTAAACACAACGTCCGAAAAATCGTGAGAGAAACCGGACCGATAGTGAATCAGCCAGGTGATGTACATGATCGAACAAATTTTGGAATGGCTGCCGGATTTTGTCCGATCGGCGGTGATTCAGATGCCGGAAGACAGGCGGCGCAATCTGGAAGAGATCAGGCTGCGTACCGGTCAGATACCTGAAATTATCTGCTCCGACGGTCTCTGGATCGATCCAGATAAAAAGCAGCGCCGTTTCACGCGGCATGATGCGGCGGCCATGCTGCAAAAGATAAGCGGCTACTCCCTGTACACCATGGAAGAAGAACTGCGGCGCGGTTATATTACGGTGCGCGGGGGACACCGGATCGGCCTGGCCGGCAGAGTCATCACGGAAAATGGCCGGGTACGCCGGCTTCGTGATGTTGCCTTCTTTAATGTCCGGATTGCCCGCCAGAAGATCGGTGCCGGGCGCCCCCTGATCGATTACCTGTATCAGGATCATCGCTGGCTCAGCACGCTGTTCATCGGCGCCCCGCAGACCGGCAAAACAACTTTGCTCCGCGATCTCGCGCGCTTCATCAGCAACGGACTCCCGGAGAGGGGTATTCCTGGGGAAAAAACGGGGATCATTGATGAACGTTCGGAAATTGCCGGCTGTGTCGGCGGTGTGCCGCAAAATGATGTCGGTCCAAGGACGGATGTTCTGGATGCCTGTCCCAAGGCTGAAGGAATGATGATGATGATCCGTTCGATGAGTCCCGGCGTTCTGGCTGTCGATGAGATCGGCGGCAGGGAAGATATGGATGCGCTCGTTGAAGCACTTAACGCCGGAGTCACAGTTCTGGCGTCTGCCCATGCCGGTTCCCTGGATGAACTGAGAAAACGTCCTTCTTTTCTTAAAGTGCTGAACATTCATCTGTTCGAACGCTATGTCGTTCTGACACGGACCAGAGGGAAAAGAGCCTGCCGTTTTTCTGTGCTGGACGAGCTCGGCGGGACCATGACGACAATAGAGGAGGTCTGGCGATGATCCGCTTGTCCGGTGCTCTGCTCATCGTTTTCACCACAGCTTATGCTGGTTTTTTCCTGGCGGCAGCCTATCGAAACCGCCCTAAAGAAATCCGCCAGTGGCGGTCTGCCTTGCAGTTGATGGAAACAGAGATCCTGTACGGCCAGCTGCCGGTCACGGATCTGGCTGCTCAGTTATCCAGGCAGCTTCCGATGCCGGCCGCCCGTTTCTTTAAAGACCTGTATAAGCGCCTGAGCGCCGGCCAATTACCGCTTCGGACGGCCTGGATTCAGGCATCAGAGGCGTTCTGGCAGGATACGGCAATGAGACAGTCTGAAAAACAGATTATCCTGCAATTCGGAGAGACACTCGGACAGGAAGACACCCTGAATCAGCAGAAGCATATTCGTCTGGCCATGGCTCATCTGAAGCGTGAAGAAGAGGAAGCTGCCGCCAGTCAGAAGGCAAACGAACGGATGATGCGCAGTCTCGGACTGCTTACCGGCATATTAATTGTACTGGTTCTGTATTGAGTCTGCCCGACGCAGAGTCTGATTCTGGAAAGAAGGGACCTTGGATGTCGCTTGATGTGAATACGATCTTTCAGATTGCCGGAATCGGTATCATTGTCGCAATGATCCAGACTGTCTTGAAACAGATGGGGAAAGATGATTGGGCCCAGTGGGTGACTCTGATCGGATTCGTCGTCATCTTGTACATGGCCGCTACGATGATCGACGATTTATTTGAAAAAATAAAAAGTGTCTTCCTTTTTCTTTAAGATTCGATGGACATTCTGCAGATTGTCGGTATGGGTCTGGCGGCAACCTTCCTGGCATTAATTCTTAAACAGAACAATCCTGTTTTTGCTCTTCTGTTATCTCTGATCGTCGGGACATTCATCTTCATCATGCTGGTCGATCAAATCGGGATGATCATGGGCGTTCTGAAGAAAATGGCGGAGACGGCCCATCTGAATGGCGTTTATGTGGCGACCGTATTGAAAATTATCGGCATTGCCTACATTTCTGAATTTGGTGCCCAGATTGCGCGGGATGCCGGCCAGAGTGCGCTCGCAGGAAAGATTGAACTTGCCGGTAAAATCGCCATCCTTGTGCTGGCGATGCCGATTCTTGCAGCGATCGTCGATGCGGTCATGAATCTGATGCCCTAGTCAGGAGGATAACCGATGGGTAGTTTTCGATACGTGAAGTATCCGGCAGTGATCCTTATGCTTACCCTGACTGTTTTCTTTCTACTCACTCCGCAGCCGGCGTCGGCTGCATCTGTGACCCCGGATCAATGGTCGCAGCAGGAGCTTGGACGGATGGATACAACCACGATAGAGACATTCTGGAATCATGTGGTCGATCAGTATCATGGCTATCTGCCTGAAACAGATCCGAATTTCAAAGGCTTTATCTTGTCGGACAAACAGGGTTTCCTGAAAAGGCTTTTTTCCGGTATGCTTCATTTTTTTCTGAATGAGCTGCTCGTCAGCAGCAAACTGCTCGGGACGCTGATCATGCTGGCCGTCTTTGCAAACCTGCTTCAGGCAATCCAGTCCGCATTCGAGGTAAAGACTGTCTCTAAAGTAGCCTCAATAGTTGTCACACTCGTTCTGCTGATCCTCCTGTTGAATAGTTTCAAATTGGCTGCTGATTTTACGAATAACACCGTGAGCGCGATGAGCCAGTTTCTGCTGGCACTGATCCCGATGATCTTCGGTCTGACAGCAGCAACCGGCGGAGCAGCGTCCGTTGCGTTTTTCCATCCCTTGATTATCTTCCTGGTCAACGTTTCCGGCTGGCTCGTCTCAGCCTTTATTCTGCCCATGCTTTTTATGTCCGCCTTGCTTAACATCGTCAGCACATTGTCCGACCATTACAAATTAAATCGCCTGGCGGATCTTTTAAAAAATACAGCGTTGTTCACACTCGCTTCATTTTTTGCCGTTTTTCTCGGTGTCATGTCCGTTCAAGGTGCCGCCACTGCGGTTTCAGACGGACTGATGGTCAAGTCGGCCAAATTTTTTACCGCTAATTTCCTGCCGGTTGTCGGCAGGATGTTTACCGAAGCGGCGGATACGGTGATCAGCGCTTCAGCGATACTTAAAAATACCATCGGCATCGCCGGTCTCCTGATCCTTTTCTGCATCACAATTTTCCCGCTGATCAAAGTACTCTCTCTGGTCTTTATCTATAATGTTGCCGGAGCGGTGCTGCAGCCGCTCGGGAAAAGCCCGGTGAACGATTGCCTGGTCATCATGGCCAAAGTGATGTTCCTGATGTTTGCCTGTCTGGCTGTTGTTTCACTGATGTTCTTTCTTGCCCTGACCATCATCATCACCTCAGGAAATCTATCCCTGATGATTCGCTAGGAGGTAGCGATGGCCTATCTGGAAAACTGGATCGCACAACTCGTGCTGATCCTCCTGTTTGCCGTGATTCTGGAACTTCTGCTGCCATCGGGCGATTTTCAGAAATATGTCCGGTTCGTCATCAGTCTCGTCCTGATTGTCGTCCTGCTGAACCCGATGATTCAGCTGTTTCATCTGAATCCTGAAACATTGATCCAGGGATTCAGAACAGATCAGGGGAGCAGCCAGTTGAATCAGGCATCCAATCAGAAAAAAAAAGAAATAGAAAAGGCACAGGCCGCATATATTCAGGAACAGATGGCTGTCCGGTTATCCGATCAGGTCAGTGGGCCCCTGGCTGAACGCTTTGGTCTTCGGATTACCCGCATGGATCTGCCGGTCGATCCGAATGCCGATAATCCTTTAAAAAACGGCATTCAGGTAACTGTCGGCAGAACGGGCAAATCATCCGCAGAGAACAGCAGTTCTCAGTCTGTGACCCCTGTGAAGCCTGTTTCCATTCAGATCGGTACAGTCACTTCGACGGTCACGCCGGCACCATCCGGAAAAACGGACGAGATCCGGTCTTTTCTCGCCCGGCGCTGGGGCATTGACAAAAGTCTGATCGGACTCCGGATCGAGGGAGGCGAGAAGGAATGAAAGATTTGCCTGATCTGATAAAAAGGTTTCTGCGCCGGATTTTAGAGAGAAACGGGACGACCCCGACGAAGCGGAAAGCACTGTTCCTTCGGCTCGCCGTCCTGATGATGCTCGGTATCGCCCTGCTTATCGGCAACCGGCTCTTTGCCTCCCCGCCTGCCGGAAGCTCATCCGGGAAAGTTGTCCAGACGTTCAGCAGTACCGATGCAAAGAAACTGTCGCAGATCAATACCGACAGCGGCAAGGCGCCTTCCGCCTCGCTGGCAGCCTATGAAAGCTATGTGAATCAGAATCTGAAAAATATTCTGGAACAGATTGAGGGTGTATCCAATGTCTCGGTGATGGTCACTTTTTCATCAACAGAGAAGAGCATTTATCAAAATGACGTGAAGACCCAGGATAACCAGACGGTGGAGAGTGATCAGAAAGGCGGCACACGGCGGATTAATCAGCGGAATCAGGAAACTCAGGTTGTGATGATTGATAAAAACGGCACGAAAGAACCTGTGATGATCGGCAAGGAGCAGCCTGCGGTCAGGGGATGCATCGTTGTTGCGGCCGGTGCTTCCCAGCCGGCGATCCGTGCAGAAATCATGGATGCCGTTTCTACAGTTCTTGCGATCCCTGATTATCAGGTCAAAGTGCTGCAAAAGAGTGAATAGAGAATAAGGAGGCAATTTCCAAATGGTCAAAAAACAAACGGTTTGGCTGCTCACTATGCTCAGCCTGATAGTCGTTCTCTCTGTTTATGCTTTGAATGCTCCGGACAAGCCGTCCGGCAGTACCTCCGGCAGTTCGCAGGGGGCGCACCAGGCAGTCAGCGGGAAGAATAGCGCTTCAGTCAAAGTGACCTCCTCTGAAAATAAACTTGGTCAGATTGAACTGGATAAAGCATCTGCGCGCGCGCAGCAGCAGAAGCAGTATGAGAGCGTGATTGCTTCAAGCAAGAGTTCAGCAAAAGAAGCCAGCGCGGCCTATGATAAAATGCAGGCGATGAAGACCGCGGCGAGCAATGAGACAATGCTGGAAGATGCAATTCAGTCGAAGGGTTACAAGAATGCGGTGGTCAGGGACAACGGGAGCGACGTGCAGATCTATGTCGATGCCAGACAGCTGACGGATCAGCAGGCGAACAGTCTCATCCGGCTGGCCAATCAGTATCTTGGAGCCGGACATGTAGTCAGTGTAGGCTATAATCTCGGGGCAAAATAAGTTGGTGCCGGTATCTTCCTGAGACGGGCCATTTTTCGATGAGACCGGTCTGATCAAAGAAAAAGTTTGCCGGGCTTAATAAATAAGTGAAGATTTTTTGAACAAAATTAGGTACAATAGGACTGTTGCGGCAACCTGCAGCAGTTTTTTATTTGGCCCACAGCTGCAGAATTAACTCACCAACATGGCCGGACTGTTCATTGCAGAGCCGGCATCCGGTGTTATGCTATAATGAATTGAAAAGTGTGAGGAAATAAAGGAGTGCTGGGATTGTTAAGTATTGACGATATCAAAGCTTTAATGAAGGAGCTGGATTCATCTTCCCTCAGTGAGCTGAAGTATGAAACGGATGAAACAAAAATAACGCTTCGCAAGGCATCGGCGTTCGCCGGCCGGGGGAAAGTTCAGCCGGCGGCGGCTGCTCAGGCGGTTCCGGCTCCGGCTGCTCAGGCAGCTGATCAGCCCGCTGCCGCCCAGGCAGATCATTCGCAGAAGCAGGACACAGAAAATGATCCTTCACTGCACAAGATCACGGCACCTATGGTGGGGACGTTCTTCGCTTCCCCGAAACCGGATGAGGATGCCTATGTGAAAAAGGGGTCCAAAGTTGACAAGAAGACAGTGGTCTGTATCGTCGAAGCCATGAAACTGTTTAATGAGATCGAAGCAGACTGCAAGGGGACGATCGTCGATATCCTGGCCGAGGACGGACAGCTTGTCGAATATGGTCAGCCGTTATTTTTGGTAAAGGAAGATTAAGGAGTCAGTTGTTTAATGATAAAAAAAGTGTTAATCGCCAACAGAGGAGAAATTGCTGTCCGGATTATCCGTGCCTGCAAAGAAATGGGCATTGAAACCGTTGCGGTATATTCGCAGGCTGACCGGGAGGCGCTGCACGTCCAGCTTGCCGATGAAGCCTATTGTATCGGACCGAATTCGCCGAAGGACAGCTATCTGAACTTCACCAATATCATCAGTATTGCCACGCTGACCGGATGCGACGCGATTCACCCCGGTTATGGTTTTCTCTCTGAGAATGCCGACTTCGCCGAAATGTGTGAGGACTGCGGTCTGATTTTCGTCGGACCTTCATCCGATGCAATTAGTAAAATGGGGATCAAAGACGTTGCCAAACAGACGATGAAGCATGCGGGAGTGCCGGTGGTTCCCGGTTCTGACGGCGTCATTTCCGGTGTTGATGAAGGTGTACGTATTGCTTCAAAAATCGGCTATCCGGTACTGATCAAAGCGACGGCCGGCGGCGGCGGAAAAGGAATCCGAATCGCGCGGGATGAATCCGAACTGAGGCACGGTATTGCGATTACACAGCAGGAAGCGAACACTTCATTTGGCAATTCCGGTGTCTATATTGAAAAGTATATTGAAGATTTTCGTCATGTTGAGATCCAGATCCTGGCAGACCAGCACGGGAATGCCATTCATCTGGGTGAACGTGACTGCACCATCCAGCGCCGCCTTCAGAAACTGCTTGAGGAATCACCTTCTCCGGCACTGACCGGCGAGAAGCGTGAAGAGATGGGACAGGCCGCTGTCCGTGCGGCGAAGGCCGTGCACTATTGCGGGGCCGGGACGCTGGAATTCATCTACGAACCGAACGGATCCTTCTATTTCATGGAAATGAATACCCGGATACAGGTAGAACACGGTGTGACGGAATATGTGACCGGCGTAGATCTGGTTAAGGAACAGCTCCGCATCGCATCAGGCGAACCTCTTTCCGTGAAACAGTCAGATATTCACCTGAGCGGGCATGCTATTGAGTGCCGGATCAATGCGGAAAATCCTGAAAAGAACTTTATGCCGTCATGCGGGCGGATTGAGACTTATCTGCCGCCCGGCGGGCCTGGTATCCGGGTGGATTCAGCAGCCTATCAGGGCTACTTTATCCCGCCGTATTATGATTCCATGATTGCCAAGGTCATTGCCTATGGAAAAACGCGCGACGAAGCGATTGCGATTATGAAACGCGCTCTGGGCGAATATGTCATTGAGGGTATCCATACAACAATTCCTTTTCATTTGCGCCTGATCAGTCATCCTGTTTTCGCCAGTGGCCGGTTTAATACAAAATTTCTAAAAAAATATCCGCTTAATAAACAGGAATAATCTTTGGAGGTGTGACACTCATGCCAGACAATGAGATAAGGTCGCCGGAGGACGCGGAGCATCGTGACGACCTTGGGAAAATTGAAATTTCCCCCGACGTCATCGAAATCATTGCCGGGCTTGCGGCACTGGAAGTATCCGGTGTTGCGGCGATGCACGGCAATTTTGCATCCGGAATGGTCGACAAACTGAGCGGCCGGAAATACAGCAGAGGGGTTAAGGTCGATCTGACAGACAACGGCATTGTCATCGATGTCCACCTGACCGTGAATTTCGGCACGTCGATTCCGGATGTCGCAGAAAATGTTCAGGTGAATATTATTCGTGCACTGAAAAAAATGACAGCACTGGAAGTCGAAAAAATCAATATTCATGTCGTCGGCATCCAGTTCGATTCACCTGAGCGAAAAACAATCGGAGAAGATTAAGAAGCAAGGGGATCGGCATGTATCTCTTTGCTTTTTTCTGTATTAAACGATGTCAGAGAGGAAGTTGGAAATGAAACGCAGACAATCGCGGGAGATGGCCCTGCAGGTGCTGTTCCAGATGATGCTGAGCGGGACCGACAGAAAGACGGCATGGGAGGCGGTCAATGAACAGGATCTCCCGGAAGATCCTTTTGTGGATCGTCTTCTGGACGGGATATCCGGCCATGAGAAAGAGATCGACCAATGGATCGGCCGCCATTTAGTAAACTGGTCTTTCGACCGGATCGGAAATATCGACAAGGCAATATTACGGCTGGCAGTCTGTGAACTGCTGTATTTCGACGATGTGCCGGATACGGTAACGATCAGCGAAGCAGTTGAGTTATGCCGGAAGTTCAGTGATGAGAAGTCGAGAAAATTTGTCAATGGAGTATTGTCGAGCATAACACGTGAATTGCTGGACAAAGCTGAAAGATGACAGGCAGATTCTGAGGCGTCGCGGACAAAAATTTGGAATAACGAAAGGCGGAAGATGAATGACGGCGAAATTGATTGACGGGAAAGCCATTGCTGCGGCAAAACGGCAGAATATGAAAGCGAAGGTAGCATTGCTTAGCCGGAAAGGCCTGGTCCCCGGACTTACCGTAGTTCTTGTCGGCGAAAATCCGGCATCCCGTTCCTACGTCAGGGGGAAAATTAGGGATTGCAAGGAAGTCGGCATTAATTCACAACTGATTCATCTTCCTGAAACAGTCAGCGAAGAAGCGTTGCTGGAACAGATTGACCGGTTAAATGCCGATGAGAACGTGCACGGCATCCTGGTGCAGCTGCCGCTTCCGGAACAGATTTCCGAACAAAAGGTGATCGACGCGATCCGTCCGGACAAGGATGTCGACGGTTTCCACCCGGTCAATATCGGCAGAATGATGACCGGTCAGGACGGCTTCATCCCTTGTACGCCGGCAGGGATTATCGAGATGCTCAAAACGGAACAGATTGACATTGCCGGGAAACATGCCGTGATTGTCGGCAGAAGCCATATTGTCGGGAAACCGGCTGCACAGCTGCTGCTGAACCACAATGCAACGGTGACGATTTGCCATTCAAAGACCAGATCGCTGGCCGACTATACCCGTCAGGCCGATATTCTCGTTGTTGCTGTCGGCCGTGCCGGACTGATCGGTGCCGATGCGATCAAGCCGGGCGCCGTGGTGATTGATGTCGGAATGAACCGCAACAGCGAAGGCAAACTGGTTGGCGATGTTGATTTTGCAGGGGCAAGTCAGGTGGCCGGTTTGATCACTCCTGTGCCGGGCGGAGTCGGTCCGATGACGCGTGTCATGCTGCTTGAGAATACATTAAAGGCTGCTGAGAACGCCCTGAAGCGGGCAAATCATGCTGCAGGATGACCGCTATGTCAGTGTCACCCGGCTGACGCGCTATATCAAACAGAAAATGGAATCGGACGAGCTGCTTCGGGAAGTCTGGCTGAAAGGGGAAATATCCAATTTCAAACGGCATTCCCGCGGCCACCTTTATCTGACACTCAAAGACAATAACGCACGCATCCGCGCAGTGATGTTTGCCGGCAATGCCAGATCGCTGACTTTCGAGCCGGAAGACGGGATGAAGGTACTTGTGCGCGGTTCGATCTCGCTTTATGAACCTTATGGAGAATACCAGATTTATATCCGCCAGATGGAACAGGACGGGCTGGGCAGACTTTACCTGGCCTACGAAGCATTGAAGAAAAAGCTAGAAACCCAGGGTATGTTCGACACGGCCCGAAAAAAGCCGATTCCGGCTGCGGCCAGAGAAATTGCCATTATCACGTCCCCGACCGGTGCTGCGATTCGCGATCTGTTCACGACGATTAAGCGACGGTCTCCTTCTGCCCGCCTGAGTGTTTTTCCGGTGCTTGTACAGGGCGCCGGGGCCGCACCGTCGATTGCTTCCGCGATTGAGCAGGCGAACAGGATCAATACTTTTGACCTGCTGATCGTCGGCAGAGGCGGCGGATCGATCGAGGATCTGTGGGCGTTCAATGAAGAAATTGTGGCTAAAGCAATTTTTCAGTCACACATACCGGTCATCTCTGCAGTAGGTCACGAAACGGATTTTACAATTGCCGATTTTGTCGCCGACAAACGGGCACCGACACCGACGGCAGCTGGAGAATTCGCCGTTCCGGATGTCCGGGATCTGTCCAGACAGTTAAACAGCGATGTCGCCCGCCTGATCCAGGCTATGAAAAACGGATATATGCGCGGCCGGGACCGGCTGAAACGGGCACGTGACGCCTATGCATTCCGCTATCCCGGCCAGCTGATTTTGCAGAAGGAACAGGAATATGACCGGCTGGCCGATCGCCTGGAAAAAGGTATGGCCGGACAGTTGAACGGAAGACGGGAACAGCTCAATCTAAACGATCGTCTGCTTGGCAAGAACCGGCCGGACGCAATGATCAGCCGAGCCGAGGCAAGCTTGAAAGACTGGACCGCCCGTCTTGCCCGCTCGGCGCAGAACGACCTTCAGACTCGAAGTGCCCGTTTTCGCCAGATTGTTTTGCAGCTCAACGCACTGAGTCCGCTGAAAATCATGGCGCGCGGATACAATCTGGCTTACAATCAAAAGCATGAGCTGGTCAAATCGGTCAGGCAACTGGCTCCGGGTGACCCGTTAATGATCCGGATGCATGATGGAAAAATAGACTGCCAGATCTGGGGTATTGAGGAGGCAAAGAAAAAATGACGGATGACAATCATCAGGATGATGCACAGGCTAGTGACAAAAAGAATCCGACTTTCGAAGAGGCAATGGAGCAGCTGGAGAAGATTGTCGGCCAGCTGGAACAGAATGATGTCCCACTGGAAAAGGCGATCGGCCTCTTTCAGCAGGGGATGGCTTTGTCGCATTTATGTCATGACAAACTGGATCTAGTCAGTAAAAAGATGGATCAGCTGATTGACAGCAGCGGCCAGTCGCAGCCGTTCTCTGTTCAGGGGGATGAAGATCGGTGAACGCGTCGCTGCACGATTATATGGCATCTAAAAAAGTGTGGCTGGAAGAAAAGCTGCCTGATTTTCTGGAACAGGCCTCGATTCCCGGCAAACTGAAGGAATCGATGATCTATTCACTGATGGCCGGAGGAAAACGGATTCGGCCGATCCTCCTTTTTGCGACGCTTGATGCCCTGGGCTGCCGGGAAGAAAAAGGGCTGTCGACCGCGATCGGGCTGGAAATGATTCATACCTATTCCCTGATCCATGATGATCTGCCGGCAATGGACAATGATGATCTGCGAAGAGGCAAGCCGACGAATCATGTGATTTTCGGCGAAGCAACAGCCGTTCTTGCCGGTGACGGTCTGCTGACTGCAGCCTTTGATCTGGTTGCCGGAGATCCTGCACTGAATGCTGAAATCCGCTGCCGGATCCTTCAGATGCTGGCGAATGCGGCAGGACCTGAGGGTATGGTCGGCGGGCAGGAAGACGATCTGGAGGCGGAAGAGAAGACGCTGACCATCGATGAACTGATGTCTGTGCATCGAAGGAAAACAGGAAGGCTGATCTGCTTCCCGGTAGCTGCGGCTGCGGTCATTGCCGGTGCTCCGGAACATCAGCGGCGCGCACTGGAACAGTACGCCGGGCACCTCGGGCTTGCTTTCCAGATCGGTGACGATATTCTCGATATTTCCGGAAGCGAGCAGGAACTGGGAAAGCCGGTCGGCAGCGATCTGGTCAATCATAAAAATACATATGTCAGCCTGCTGACCATGGAGGGTGCAAGGAAGAAACTGGAAGATCATGTTGCATCAGCTAAAAAAGCGCTGCGCGAAAGCGGCATTCATTATGGCGTTCTCTCGGATCTGGCTGATTACCTTCAGACGCGGACGCATTAACAGGATTGAGCAGTTTTTGTTTTTATGATAGAATAGAATTAGTTATTATGCAGGTGGTGCAGTATTCTAGTCACTCCACTTTATTTGAAGACGGGGCTAAAAATCCGTCAAAGGGCACATCGATGAAGTTCCTGGTGCCGGCTTAAGGCGCCCAGCTTTGGGCTGGTACTGGGAGTAAAGGGTGTAGGGCGATCCGCAACGGCATGTGGGCGAAGACCCTGCGCCCGTGGAGACACAAAACGTTGTTTGCTTTTGATGCAAAATGACTGAGTGGAAAACCTGTTTGTAAGTACTTTTTATAAGGAAAAGCAGACAGCGTAGCCTGCCTTGAGTGGAAAAGAGGGGATGGAGACGCGGAACTGCCGGTCGCTTGGCCGGCACCGGCGGCGTGCGCCTTCCTGAAATCAATTCTGCAAAAGAGGCTAGAATAAAGTTTCAAGAGTGCTTGAGGAAATCTCCTAGACTGTCTGTCCGGATGCGGACAGCACCGGGAAAGGATTATAGTGCGGCCTGAGTGGTGTTCCAGTTCGGCGTCTGGTGACGACGCCGGTCAGGCTTTAAAAGGAAACTGCCCGCATGGCAACATCGGGTGGCCTGACGGGAAAACCTACTGGACCTAAGCCGCAATGTTTACTTTCCCAGTGACCTCCTGCTTTACATATTAAAGTTATGGACTGAATAAGTATAAGATAAAAGGTTCAGATCAGAAATGGCCGGTGCAGGTCCATTTTCGAATTGATCCGTTAAGGATGTGACGACTTGGTTTCCTCTGCAGTCTGGGGGAAGACCGGAACGGTGAATGAAAAACGAACTGAAGAATTCACTAAGATGGGCGTTGCCCCTAGCCGTTATCACGCTTGTGCTGGCGGCTATTTTTTCAATTATATCAACGGTCGTTTTGAATCATGCCGGGGTGTTTTCAGGCATTTTTGTGGTTCTTGTGATTATTCTGATCGCCTTGTTTTTTGATATAATTGGCGTGGCAGCGACCGCTTCGAATGAGGCACCCTTCCATTCGATGGCATCGAAGGGCATGCGCGGCGCAAGATATGCTGTATGGCTGACGAAGAACGCAGACAGAGTGAATACGTTCTGTACAGATGTCATCGGCGACATCAGTGCGATTATCAGTGGTACGGCTGCTTCTGTTGTTGTTGCTGAGATGATCGCCATGATCGCCTCGAACCGGGGCAGTTTCATTGAGAATGTGCTCTCTGTTGTGATGACCTGCTTTGTGGCTGCGACAACGGTATTTGTCAAAGCACTCGGGAAAACGTTTGCCATTAAAAATGCAACAAAGATCATTTATAAAGTCGGGTACGTGATTTTTTTTGCTGAGCATCATCTTCATCTGCCGGTGCTGAATCTGCTTGATAAAAAAACAAATACAGATAAAAAACGGAAAAAGGGTGAATAACCCATGGATCTGACGTCAATTAAAAATCCTGAATTTCTGAAACATTTGTCTCTGGAACAGATGAATCGCCTTGCAGCGGATATCCGCCGGTTTTTAATCAATAAACTGTCCAAGACCGGCGGCCATCTTGCACCGAATCTTGGCGTTGTGGAGCTGACGATTGCTCTGCACCGGGTATTTCACAGTCCGGAAGATAAACTCATCTGGGATGTCGGCCATCAGACTTATGTGCATAAAATCCTCACAGGAAGAGCGGGCCGGTTCGACAGCCTGCGCCAGTATAAGGGGCTATGCGGTTTTCCAAAGCGCAGTGAGAGCAAGCATGACGTCTGGGAAACGGGACACAGTTCCACGTCGCTGTCGGCGGCGCTTGGAATGGCTGTCGCCCGTGATCTGAAAAAGGAAAAGTTCAGCGTCATTGCGGTAATCGGCGATGGAGCCCTGACAGGCGGGATGGCTCTTGAGGCGCTGAATAATATCGGCCAGCTCAAGAAAGATATGATCATCATATTGAATGATAATGAGATGTCGATCGCGCCGAATGTCGGCGCCATGCATAATATGCTGGACCGAATCCGCTCCGCACAGAAATATACAAAAGCAAAAGAAGATATCGAGTATCTGATGAAACGGATTCCTGCTTTCGGCGGCCGGCTGGCATCGGTGGCCGAGCGGATGAAGGACCGCTTTAAATATCTCTTTGTCTCAGGCGTTTTTTTTGAAGAGCTCGGGATCACCTACCAGGGGCCGGTTGACGGCCATAACCTCAGTGCCCTGATCGATAACCTGAACCTTGCCAGAAAACGCAAGGGGCCGGTTCTGATTCATGTCCTGACGCAGAAAGGGAAAGGCTACAGGCCGGCCGAGATGGACCTGATCGGCACCTGGCACGGGACCGGTCCTTATAAAATCGAATCCGGTGCATTTATCAAGCCGGTGGCCGCTGCGCCGTCTTACAGCAAGGTAGTTAACGATACCTTGCAGGAACAGGCACGTAAAGACGACAAAATCGTGGTCATCACGCCGGCCATGGTCGTCGGGTCGAAACTTGAAGGCTTTGCCCATGAATTTCCCGACCGGCTTTTCGACGTCGGTATTGCGGAGCAGCATGCCGCCACGTTTGCCGCCGGGCTCGCCACACAGGGCATGAAACCGGTGCTGTCGATCTACTCGACGTTTATGCAGCGGGCCTACGATCAGCTTGTGCATGACATTTGCCGTCAGAAACTGAACGTGGTTATTGCCGTCGACCGGGCCGGGCTGGTCGGTGCCGACGGTGAAACCCATCAGGGCGTCTTCGACATCAGCTTTCTGCGGGCAATGCCGAATATGACGATCATGATGGGTAAAGATGAGAACGAATTGAGAAACATGGTTTTTACGGCATTGCAGTATCACGACGGACCGATTGCCGTGCGCTTTCCCCGCGGAAACGGAACTGGTGTAAAAATGGATCGTGTACCGGTGCAGATACCGATCGGAAAATGGGAAGTTATCCGCGAAGGTGCCGACGCCGTGATCCTGAGCTTTGGACCGATGCTTCGGGTTGCTGCTGAAGCAGCCAAAGCCTTGAATACAGAAGGCGTGCATGTCGGCATCGTCAATGCCCGCTTCCTTAAACCGCTGGACGGAGAACTGCTGAATACACTTGCTAAAGCGGGAAAACCGGTGCTGACTCTGGAAGAAGGGGTGCTCGCCGGCGGCTTCGGTTCCAGCGTTCTGGAATATTTCGCTGAGCACGGCGTGCAGGATCTCGCGGTCGACATCATGGGCATTCCTGATCAGTTTGTCGAGCACGGCAGTGTCCGCGAGCTCTGGAAGGAACTTGGACTCACCGCTGACGGCGTCTGTGCCCGGATCAGGAAACTGATCAAGAAGCCGGTGTCGGATCAAAAACATGTAAAAAGAAGGATCACCCTGCCATGAAGGATAAAGAGCGCGTCGACGTCCTCTTAGTCCGGGACGGCCTGTTTGAGTCGCGTGAAAAAGCGCAGCGGGCGGTAATGGCCGGTATGGTGTACCTTGACAACCGGCGAGTGGATAAACCGGGAAGCAAGCTGGACAGTACGGTCCGCCTGGAAGTCAGGGGAAGGACACTGCCTTATGTCGGGCGCGGCGGTCTGAAACTGGAGAAGGCTTTGAAGATATTTCCTGTGGATGTCCGTGACCGGCTGATGCTTGATATCGGCGCTTCCACCGGTGGATTTACAGACTGCGCGCTTCAGAACGGTGCAGCAAAAGTATATGCCCTTGACGTTGGCTACAATCAGCTTGCCTGGAAACTGCGGAGCGACCCCAGAGTGATCGTTATGGAGAAAACCAACTTCCGTTATTGCACATCCGATGATTTTCAGCAGGGGCAACCGGACTTTGCGACGACAGATGTATCATTTATATCGCTGAAAAAAATTCTTCCTCCGCTGATGGACATCATTGTTCCCCGCAGTTCGGCCGTTGTCCTGATCAAGCCGCAGTTTGAGGCGGGACGGGATGAAGTCGGCAAGAAGGGAATTATCCGGGATCCGGACGTCCATCTGGAAGTGCTTCAGAACATACTCGAGTTTGCACTGAAGACAGGTTTCAGTCTGTGCGGACTGGATTATTCCCCAATCACCGGCGGGGACGGAAATATCGAATTTTTAGCCTGGCTCCAGGCGGACGGCGCCGGTGCAGAGAATAAATTGAAAGAGCGGCCTGAAGACATTGTTTCCCGGGCCCATCAGGAACTGGATAAAAGGTGAACAAAAAATCATTTCAGAGAGCGTGCAGGCTCTCTTTTTTCATCTTCTTTGTCCGCGCTATTTGGGCACAGATATTGACGAATGGATAAAAACAGGTGACAATAAGTAAAGAACCTGTGTTCGCTTTTCAGGAGGTGCTTCGGGTGCTCGCAGAATTGCAGATCAAGAATTTTGCGCTTATTGATCGGCTGAACCTTTCGTTCGAAAAGGGAATGTCCGTCTTCACCGGTGAGACAGGTGCCGGTAAATCCATAATTATCGATGCCATCGGTCTGCTTGCCGGGGGACGTGCGTCGACGGAATATGTCCGTCACGGGACTGAGAAAGCAGAAATCGAGGGTCAGTTTGATATTGACGGAAATTCTAAAGCTTTTCAGGTCATGGACGATCAGGGCATTGATCATGACGATCAGACAGTGATTATCAGCCGCGAAATCTCAGCAAAAGGCAAAAGTGTCTGCCGAGTGAATGGAAAACTCGTCACGCTGGCTGTTCTTCAGAAGATTGGCCGAAAATTGATCGATATTCACGGCCAGCATGAGCACCAGCTGCTTCTCGACCCGGATCAGCATCTGCCGCTGATCGATCTGTTCGGCGGCGATAAACTGGCTGTGCTTAAAGAGACGTATCGCCGGCAGTATCAGAAGACAGCAGAAATAGCTGCGCAGCTGGCTAAATTCAATAAGAGTGAAAAGCTTGCGGCCCAGCGAATTGATTTGCTGAAGTATCAGATCCGCGAGATCAGCGAAGCACATCTTCAGGAAGGCGAAGATGAGACACTTGAAGACGAAAAAAACCGGCTGACGCATTTCCAAAAGGTATTTCAGGCACTGAAGACAGCCTACGAAGCACTCGACGGTGAGAATATGGGCCTGGACTGGATCCGGAAAGCGTCGACAAGTCTGGACTCCGTTCAGGATATGGGTAAGGAGATCGGCACATTTTCCGAATCGGTGGCCAATTGCCGTTACACCCTTGAAGATCAGGCAGCTTCGCTGCGCGATTATCTGGAACAGATGGCGTACCATCCGGAACGGCTTGACGAAATTGAGACACGTCTGGATCGTATTTCTCTATTGAAACGAAAATACGGGGCAAGTATCACCGAGATCCTCAGTTATCTCGATAAAATCGGCAGGGAATATGATGACTTGACACATCGCGACCAGAAAATGGACGAGCTCTATGCTGCATTTCAGGAGCATCTGGTGAAACTGAAACAAGCGGCCCTGTCTGTTTCCCAAATCCGCCAGAAAACAGTGGTCCAGCTCAACAAATCGGTCAGCAGTGAACTGAAGGATTTATACATGAATCATGCCCGCTTTGAAGCAAGGCTGAACCGAAATGAAAATCTCAGCACTTTTGAAAATTATCATCCGGATGGCATTGATGAGGCAGAATTTTTTATTACGACCAATCCCGGTGAACCGATGCGGCCGCTGGCGAAGATTGCATCCGGCGGCGAATTGTCCCGGATTATGCTTGCGCTGAAATCAAACTTTCGCCGCGTTATGGGCGTCTCGTCGATCATTTTTGATGAGGTGGACACCGGCGTCAGCGGTCGTGTTGCCCAGGCCATGGCGGAGAAAATATTCAGTCTGTCGAAGTCGAGCCAGGTATTCTGCATCACCCATCTTCCGCAAGTCGCAGCGATTGCCGACCATCATTTTTATATCTCAAAGCGGGTGACGCCGGAACACAGGACCCTGACATCGGTGAAAAAGCTGAATGAAGAGGATAAGATTAATGAGATCGGCCGAATGATTTCAGGAACACAGATGACGGAACTGACGCGCCGTCATGCGCACGAACTCCGTGTGATGGCGGAAAAAGTGAAATAACGGAAAATAAGGGATCATCGCCCGGTTTCAGTCGCCAAAGCTTTGGCTCCAGAATTGGTATCACTCCCCTTGAATGGCAGCAATCGATTTATCATGCGGCTCATAATTCTACCTTGCCCCGGCAACTTTAATAAATGCACGGCAAAGATGGATGCAGGACTGGAGCGAGGAGAGTGCATTATGGGAAGGAGAAAAAGAAAGATCGGCTGGCTGTCGGGACTGATACTGGCAGTCGCTGTGATTGTGTTAAGTCTTACCGGGCCGGAGCAAGTTATCGGTCATATTAAGTCCGGTCCCGGGTCACAATATGACGATCAGGGGCATGAAGCAGTGCTGGCATCTGCAGGACATAATTTCCGTCAGCTGAGGGCCGGATTAATCCAGAAGAAGGCATCAGGAAGCCTGGAGACTCTGTCGGCAGACCGATCCGCACTGGCGGTTCAGAGTCAGGATCAGAGAAGACTGATTCCGGGCGGTCAGTCCATCGGCATTCGCGTCGCAACGCACGGCGTACTTGTGGTCGGCTATCATCTGGTCCCGGCGGCTTCCGGGAAGCCGCCGCTGTCACCTGGAGAAATTGCCGATATACGAATCGGTGACGTTATTACGAAAATTAACGGAACAGTCATCCGAAATGTGGCGGATATACAGCGAATCATACCGGCTGCTTCATCATCCAGGCCACTGAAAATAGACGTATTAAGAAGAAATTCACTGATCAGAAAGAATCTCGTTCCGGTCCAAAACAACGGACAGAATCAATTAGGCCTGAATATCCGGGATTCGGCATCAGGTATCGGCACACTGACCTACTATGATCCGGTGACATCAGGCTACGGTGCGCTCGGCCATGTGATTTCCGATCACGACACCGGGCAGCCGATTCTGATCCGGAACGGCAATATTCTTAAAGCCTCCGTCATGGCGATCGAAAAAGGCGTACAAGGCAAACCAGGTGAGAAAATCGCGCTTTTTTCCGATCATGCCAGAACGATCGGCACAGTTGAAGAAAATACACCTTTCGGAATTTTCGGCCATTTTGAGCAGCCGATGCAGCGAAATGCACTGAACCTGCAGGAGGCACTCCCGGTAGCCCATCCGTCACAGGTTCGCGAGGGTCCGGCAAAGATTCTGACTGTGCTCAGCGGCAATCGTGTACAGGCCTTTAATATCCGGATCCTGAATGCTGAAACACAAAAAAAACCGGGAACTAAAGGACTGGTCATAAAAATTACTGATCCGCGCCTTTTGAAAGTAACCGGAGGCATCATCCAGGGGATGAGCGGAAGCCCGATCATTCAAAATGGAATGATTGTCGGAGCGGTGACACATGTATTCGTCAATGACCCCACATGCGGCTATGGGGTCCACATCGAATGGATGCTGCGAGAGAGCGGGCTGGAAGAAACCCGGAAATCTGAAGAACGGGCAAGCTGACATAAAAGAAATTCAACAAATGTCCGGCAATCGGCTGCGAAAGCCAGCGCATTTTGCTCATTTCTGTCTTATGTTGTCGAAATAAGATGAATCAGCAGGAAAAAGATCAATAATTTTCAAATTGAATAAAAAGGATTGTTCCTCTCATTGTCGAAAAACTTACATGTAGTAAATTTGATGAGGGGGATTTTCTTGTGCAGAAAATTAAAGTATGCCTGACAGATGATAACCAGGAAATGATTACATTGATCTCGGAATATCTGCGGACACAAGAAGACATGGACGTAATCGGTACGGCGAGAAACGGAAAAGAATGTCTGGAGATGCTGGGTAAGGTGGAACCGGATGTTCTGTTACTTGATATCATTATGCCGCATCTTGACGGACTCGGCGTTCTGCGGCAGATTCGGGAAAAAAATCTGCCGAACCGCCCGAAGATTATCATGCTGACGGCGTTCGGACAGGAAGACGTGACGAAAAAGGCCGTTGAGCTCGGCGCCTCCTATTTTATCCTGAAACCATTTGATATGGAGAATCTGGCGAATCAGATCCGGCATGTAGCAGGAAGAAAAGAAACGGAAAGTGCCGTTGTATCCGGAAGTAAGCCCCATCATCAGGCGGTGAAAAGCAATCATGATCTGAATGCCAGTATCACGGAAATCATCCACGAGATCGGTGTGCCTGCCCACATTAAAGGCTATATGTATCTGCGGGAAGCAATATCGATGGTTTACCATGATATCGAGCTGCTCGGTTCAATCACTAAGGTCCTTTATCCGGATATTGCCAAAAAATATAAAACAACGCCGAGCCGGGTTGAAAGAGCCATTCGTCATGCCATTGAAGTTGCCTGGAGCCGCGGAAATGTCGAGTCTATTTCATCGCTGTTCGGCTACACCATCTCAATGTCAAAGGCAAAACCAACGAACAGTGAATTCATTGCCATGGTCGCTGATAAATTAAGAATCGAAAATCGTGCAGAAGAAATGATGAAGATCTGAGCAAGGTAAACTTCGTGCTTATACCCTTTGGAAACAGTGCCGGCAATAGCAACCGGAACGATCCGTAAAACTAAGTAGATCAATTAAAAATAGCAGGGGAAGTATTCATCAATGCAGCTGGGGGAAAAGCAACATCTCAATATCATTCTGCATTTCTCAAGCACCTTTTCGCCACCTTTTTAAGTCAGGTGAGTGAGAAGGTGCTTTGATTTTTAATTTGCCGTCAAAAGGCGATTTCAGTTCCGATGAAATTCAGAATTCTCCTTAACTTTTTCAGAAATGGTTTTTATGGTATTTTTAGTAAAGTGCCGGATTTTTACTCCGGCACGACATACATAAGCTGAATGACATCGGAGAGCCTCAGCCAGAGGCACACCATGGACTTCTTCCGGAGGGTGTACGACTTGAATGGTTTGTTAATTGCACTGATCCCGGCACTATTATGGGGCACGTTGCCGCTTGTGTGCATGAAAAATGGCGGTAAGCCTGCCCATCAGGTCTTCGGGATGACGATCGGCGCTTTACTGTTTTCACTGTTTGTCTCTTTTATTTACCCACCTGACTTTGATCCGAAGGTGATGATGATCGGATTTATTTCAGGTTTATTCTGGACAATCGGTCAGTTTTATCAATTTGCATCCATGCAAACGATCGGCGTTTCTAAAACGATGCCCTTCTCAACTGGAACACAGCTGGCGGGAGCCGCCTTATTCGGCGTTATAATTTTCAAAGAATGGGATACGTCTTTCAAGCTGACGATCGGTTTCCTGGCATTGCTGCTCATTATTACAGGTGTGCTTTTCACGTCTTATGAAGGGAAAGCAAGAAGTAACCGTCAGCAAAATGGGCATCTTTTCCGGGGGATCGGCTACGTGTTTCTTTCTACACTGGGTTATCTGGCATATTTGCTGATTATTCGCTATTTCAATCTGAACGGCTGGTCGATCATTCTCTCTCAGTCTGTAGGAATGATCGTCGGTTCACTCGTTTTTTCAGCCAGGACTATTAAGGAAATTGCGAGCAAATACACGTTTAGGAATATTACTTCAGGCTTGATGTGGGGAGGCGGCAATATTGCCCTGCTGATTGCCACAAAACTCGAAGGCGTGGCTACCAGTTTTTCGATGTCCCAGATCGGCACCGTACTGTCTACATTAGGTGGCATCTTCCTGCTTCACGAAAAGAAAACAAGAAAACAGTTTGTTCTTATCCTGATCGGATGTTTACTGATTACGGTCGGCGGCATTTTCCTGGGAATGACCAAACGTTAGCAGACAATTTGAAAATATTTTTTGTGAAAAATGACAGCGTTCTAATTTTCTTCACCTTTTTCCATGACATGAGCGAAAAGGAATGATAAAATAAAAATTGTGGTTTTGCAGAATTCTGTCGATAAAGGGATGAAAACGGTTATCTGAATCCTTTTATAATTGAATTTTGACCAATACCAATTCAAGAAAATGAATGGAGCGAGTTATCAGATGGAAAAAAATTATGTTGTCACTGATGAAACGGGAATTCATGCACGTCCTGCAACGGTGCTTGTTAGTGAAGCAAGCAAGTTTGAATCAAATATCAACATTGAATACAACGGCAAGAAAGCAAATCTGAAGAGCATCATGGGTGTTATGGCTCTCGGCATTATGCAGGGTGCAGAGTTTAAAGTTATTGCCGATGGTTCGGATGCGGATGAAGCTTCTGCTGCAATCGGAAAGGTTATTGTTGCACAGGGTATCGGCAAGGAAAAATAATCAAAAACGATCTGCTTTTTCGGAAACGGGCAATGAGGAAATCTCTCATTGCCTTTTTTTATATTGTTTTTCACTCAATCGTCTGGATCGGAAGGCGCAGGACGCCCGCGGGATCGGTGCACAGCGGGCGAGGGCGGTTCGCCCAAGGGATGCAGGCACCTGCAGCGGAAAACAACGGTCAGGTTTCAACAGAGCAGCCTTCTTGAGATCATCGGATTATGGATTGCAGTCATTTGGCTGAGGATCGAATTTATTTTAAAATGGGGTTGACAATATTTTTGCTTCTTGTTATATTATTTAAGTCGCTGTCGGGGAAACACATTCAGTTATTGACAGATAACGACGGCATCGATATAATAAAGACAAGTTATCACCATAAGGGATTTGACATGTCTATCAGTTTTTGATAGTATATAAAAGTTGTCTTTTATGATGATTGCTCAGGAATCGTTCCTTGAAAACTAAATAAAAGCCAAGCGTGATTGGAAGGGTAAACCCCTTTTAGTCAATTCAATTTTGCTGAGGATCGAATGAACGAAAATGTAAGAAACGGAAGCTGAGGCTTTCGCAGGGATCGTTCAAGGGCAAGGACAAAAAGGGCCGAGGAGTTCGAGGAAGCGAAGGCGCGAGTACCGGAGCGTATTGCGATACGTGAGGAATGAAGCGGCAAGCTGACAAAGAAATCCGACAGCCATTTTTCCCGGAGCCGTTGAATATCCCCTTTTTGGAGA
>NZ_KB899047.1 GCF_000377985.1 Sporolactobacillus vineae DSM 21990 = SL153 | reverse complement strand
TTCTTCAGCGTCGTCAGCCGTTTCGCCGAAGTGGTTGCGCCGGTCCGCACATTCAGGTTGTCCGTCGTCGTCCCCTTGTATTGGACGGTAACCGACGCTTTTGCTGAAAGACGCGGTGTGCTTCCTGACTGAACATACTTTTCGGATACATAGGCTGATCCGCCTTTATAACTGATCTGGAGCCAGCCATCGGCAGTTTTGCCGGTCACCGTCACCGCCGAACCTTTTTTTAAGGTGGTCAGAACGGTCCCGCTTATGCCTGGAAGGAAACGAACATTCAGATTGTCTGTTGTGAACACCTGATAGTGCTGAATACTTTGAACCGATTGGGTCGGTTTTTTATTTGCTGCCGGCTGCTGTTTTTGAGTCACATAGGTACCATCAACATAAGCCGTTTTGTTTTGATATGTAATTTGAAGCCAGTTGCCCTTTTCACTTTTACCTGCAACGCCTGTTACTTTGAAAGTATCTCCCGGTGAAAACCGGCCGATCTTCGGTTGCCGGGTGCTTGGCGTACTTCGGACATTCAATAGAGTTGTTGCCTGCCCGATATAGGTTTTAAATTCATCTGCATGTGCGACACCAGGCATTGCTGCGGCTGCAGCAGCTACTGCCGCGGCCGCGGCCGCGAAAGTCCCGATGGCTGTGAGGCTTCGTGTGGGGATCAATGGGCTGCACCTCCGGAAATATCCTATTGCAAACAGTCACAATCTGCGTACAGCGACGATTATGCCGTCCCGAAAGGCCGTTCTGAGATACAGAAGATGCAGCAAAAGAAAGAAAAGATTACAGAAGAAGTCGGAAGGAGATAAAAAAGGTATATTATTCCGTGTAACAAATAGACTCATCTGTACGTTTGCTGTTCAAAGTTCATCAGACAAATACGGGAGCCCGGCCATCATCGACAAACATGCCTTTAGACCCGAGGCTTTGCGTCACTGCGTTTCCGCAGGTTTGCTCTTTAAATAAGACTATCTACCTGTTTACAAAATTAAATATACCGCATATTTCCAAAAATCGCAAGCAATCTCAGTCATTCATCCCCATGACCGATGCACTTATTTCCCGAAGCCATGTTTACTTTTCTACGCTATGATAGGTGATCGCCTGCCTCCCGAATTGTTCCCATGCAGTAACAAATGCCGATTTCACAGCAATACGCGTACCTCCTGAGCGTGACAGCGGATCATTAAACCGGACATGATTTTTGTCGTACCCTGTCAAAAGTACGGAATGTTCCTGGAATGAGACTTTCATATCACCTTGCCGTGTATGCCAGTTGACCCATTGCGAATCCGCAACCGGAACAAAATTGATACTTGTAATCACCCAGACAGGATGTCCTTCCGCTAGCTGTTCCTCAACCTTGTTCCAGGAACTTCCGGTAAAATCAACCACTCGATTTCCAAGATATTTTCCGGCCAGATCAGCCACCGGTCCATGATATACGGCCAGGCCGGGATGCGCTTTATCCCCGTTATACATATTACCGACAAAACCTTCATTCGGATTCCCATTAAATTTTCCCGAAGAAAAGGGGACCTTTTCCATCTGTGCCGCCAATGTCATTTTGTCTGCCGGAATCCCGGCAGAACGAAGAAGCATGGTCAGGCTTGTCACCTCGCAGCCATTTGGAAGTTCGGGACGCTGACTGACAAAAGGGGCGGAGACCTCAGCCTCTTCGGGAATATTCTCCTGATCTTGCCGAAGTATCTGCCTGGATTCTCTGATCTTCGTCAACAGCCGGGAAGAAGGCATCTCCGTCCCGGTGGCCGATTTCCTGACTATTTCCGTTTTCTTTGCCGCATCCTTGTCTGTTCTTTCCGCGATCCCCTGATCCTTCATCACTGTATGCGTCAGTAAAAGAACGCAGAGCAGCATGATCAGACACATGATCCCCGCAACAGCAGCCTTTGATGACATTTGATTAATCCCTTCATGAAGTGTATGACTATGGTCCGGTCAACCCGGAATACGTGAAGAGCCATAGTTTATTCCAGACTGCAAAATATGATCGTTATTTTTTATTATTCCCCTCTGTTTCCTTCCTTGATCTTTCCGCGAACCGCAGCAAGTGGTAGAGGGTATCAATGGTTGTAACGGGAACATGATAGTTCCCTGCAGTCTGAACGACAAAACCGAGAATCGCTTCCAGTTCCATTTTCCTGCCATTTTCAAAATCCTGAAGCATCGATGTCTTATGATTCTGTACCTGTGGATCAGGTAAAAGGACGTTATCTACATAGCTGCTGCGAATCTGAATGCCGACAGCCCGTGCAGTAGCAAGAAACTCCTGTTTGACCTGATTGAAAAGATCGTTGAGATCCGGATCCTCAAGTGCTTCGCCGACCCTGGTGCCCGTCAGTGCGGTCAGCGGATTATAAATAATATTCCACAATAATTTTTCCCATTTGATTTGACGGATATTTTCCGAAACCGTCGCCTTAATCCCGGAAGCTGAGAAGGCCTTAATCAGAGGGACAAGCCGATCCGCATTTTTGCCCTTCTTCCATTCACCGATGACCAGCGTTCCTTCACCCACATGATTGACCACTCCGGGCGCCTCCCGGATGACCGAAATGAACGCCGATCCGCCGACAATATGCTCCGGGCCAAATGTTTCCGCAAGCTTTTCTTCATTACCGATGCCGTTCAGAAGGCAAATAATCTCGGTCTGGGGGCCGGACAGCTTTTTGATCTCTTCAATGGAAGGCTGCAAGGCCGTGGATTTCACTGCCAGCAGGATGATGTCGAAAGTCTCGTCCCCCGTTAGTTTTCCGGCATCGAGTACTTCCACCTGAAGTGAAAAATCACCTTTAATGCTTTTCACTTCCAGTGGATGGCTGCGCAGCCGTTCGAGAGTTTTCCCTCTTGCGATAAAAGTGACATCCAATTTGTTTTTCGCCAGAAGGCCGCCGAAGAAGCCGCCGATTGCTCCAACTCCGAGAATCGCTATTTTCAATGCCGAATGCCCCTTTGTTCAGGCGACAGCGCCTGTTAGTATTTATTACATAACAGTTTTATTCTATCATTTTTTCTTTAAAAAACGGCCAGGTCCGGATTGTCTTTCTAAAAATATGCGCTTGGCCGCAACCTTGCAGGCCGGCGTTGTTTGGAACGGCCTGTATACAGGATTATAATAAGCTAAGTAACCAATCAGAATGAAATCGGGTGACGGCAAATGGATGAAATCATTATCTATTGCGATGGCGGCTGCCGCGGCAATCAGGAAAATCATAATGTCGGCGGGTGGGGCGTTGTCCTTCAGTTCCGCGGGAAGTCAAAAGAACTTTATGGAAACGCCAGAAATACAACAAATAATGTCATGGAACTCACTGCGGCCATTAGCGCACTGGAATCGCTGAAGACAACGGATATTCCGGTTTCCTTTTATATTGACAGTGCTTATGTCGTCAATGGTATGAACGGCTGGATCAATGGGTGGATTCGAAACGGCTGGAAAACTGCCTCCGGAAAGCAGGTCAAGAACAAGGAATTATGGTTCCGACTGAATCAATTGGCGGCAAAACAAAATAACATCACGTTTCATAAGGTTAAAGGCCACAACGGCGTCGCTCTGAATGAACGTGCCGATGCTCTGGCAAACAGAGCAATGGATGAGATCAGTTAACTGCCGAACATCTGCAGTCGAAAACAGCAGCCGGAGAAGGAGAAGCAGTGATGTATCCTGCCTCTCCTTCTCCGGCATAAATGAATCGCTAACCCAAGATTTAATCTATTTTCTCAGGAATCATAATGGAATAATGCCAAAGATCAATGCGGCTGCGATCATGACGCCGGCTGTACCGCAGGCCCATTTCAGGAAAAAGCGCTGCAATTCTCCAAGTTCGGCGCCGACCATTCCGACCAGCAGATAGGTGGAAGGAACCAGCGGGCTGAAAAGATGAACCGGCAGTCCGAGTAACGAAGCGCGACCGATCAGCGCCGGATCAACGCCATAGGAGGCGGCCGTCCTGGCGATCAGCGGCACAATGCCGAAATAAAAGGCATCGTTAGACATCACGAAAGTAAACGGAGCACTGATCAGGGCCGTGATCACTGCCCAGTGCGGACCGAGTGAAGCAGGAATATGGCTGATGAGAACCGACGCCATGGCGTCGACCATTTTGGTCCCGGTAAAAATTCCGGTGAAAATTCCCGCGGCAAAGATCATTGAAACGACGGACAATGCATTGCCCGCGTAAGCCTGGACACGCTCTTTCTGATCCTTAAGATTCGGATAATTAATCATTGCGGCAAGAGCGAATCCAATCATGAAGAGCACCGGCACCGGAATCCATTCCTTGATCAGGAAAATCAGGAGCAGGACGGTCAGCACACCATTAATCCAGACCAGCCGGGGACGTTTGAATGTGTCTGCCGCTCTGGCCGCAGCGTGTTCGTCAGGTGTTTTACCGTCAATTTTAAGCACACCGAGTCGTTTCCGCTCTTTCCTTCCCATGAAAAAAGCAATCAGCATCACAAAAAGCAGGCCGGCGATCATCGTCGGGATCACCGGAACAAACACACTGCCCGTCGTCTGATTCAGCGAAGCGAGCACGCGTGCGGTCGGACCGCCCCACGGCAGAAGATTCATCACACCAGATGCGGAAATGGCAATCCCGGCAAGAACGATCGGCCGCATGCCAATCCGTTTGTACAGAGGGAGCATCGCTGAAATGGTGATCATATAGGTTGTTGTTCCATCGCCATCGAGAGAAACAACAGCTGCCAGAATCGCTGTCCCAAGAGCAATCTTCAGCGGGTCACCCTTCACAATGCGCAGGATCAGGGCGATCAGCGGATCAAAGAGTCCCGCATCAATCATGATTCCGAAATACAGGATGGCGAATAGAATCATAATACCGGTTGGCGCAACACCTGCCAGGCCTTTCAGCATCATGTCGCCGATTGTGCTGGAAAATCCGCCGATAACGGCGAACACAACCGGTACCAGCATCAGTGCAATCAGCGCCGACAGCCGTTTGGACATGATCAGATACATGAAAACAATAATCGTCAAAAAGCCGAGAACAGCCAGCATAAGTCGATCATCCCCTCACTTTTTTCTTCGATAGTCGCCGCAGATCCCGAACATTCGGATGGGTACGTCCCATACAGCTATCCTATCGATGCAGGGTGTGATCTATGCCACTAATGTATCCGCTTACAATACTGTGCACCTATCTTTTTCTCTGTAAAGTAAATTATTCAAACGTTTGTTTCAAAAAATGATAGAGTCCGTTTTCAGCATGCGAGTATCTCGTTACCTCGTCTGCCTGTTGTTTGATGGCATCCGGTGCATTTTGCATGGCCACGGAATGGCCGGCGATCCGGAACATGGGCAGATCATTCTCTCCATCGCCAAATACAACAGCTTTTTCTGGAGAAAGATGAAAATGGTTCAATAAAATTCGGATTCCGGTCGCTTTGGACACGCCTTTCCCGCTTGCTTCCACATTGCTGTGCGAAGAAGAAAAGCAGTCAAAAGGAATTTTTGTGCGAAGCTGATTAAGGCGTTCCTTCCAGTTTTCAATCTTTTCGGGGATGCTGCTGAAAAAATAAATTTTATTGACATCGGCCAGTTCTTCACGGCTCATGGTTTCCTTCCAGACTAAGTCTCCGGCGATGGCTTGCTTGCGTGACAGCCACTCATTTTTTGATACCGATTCCGGTCGCTGTCCGCTAATCTGCTCAACAAAGTACGGTTTGTCACGCAGTAAGGCAAAACTGTCCTCAGAAGTATCCATCTGATAGTAGATCTTATGGCTTCTTGCATGATGCAGCAGTTCGAGGACCAGCTTCTCAGGCAGAGCATTTCGATAAATCATCCGGCCGCCCGCGTAAACAGCCATTCCGTTTGTCGTCACGATACCTTCAGCAGGAAAATCCGCCGGTAAGATATTCGATATTCTTCCCAGCGTCCGGCCGGTGACGACAAACACATGAACACCTCTTGCCCGCAGCTTTTTCAAATAATTATTCAGCTCTTCCGGCACCGTATTTTCAGGTGTCAGCGTCGTTCCATCAAGATCCATCATCACTGTCTGGTACATATTATGTCCCACCTTCACTGTTAACGTCCCGCAATAAGGTCATTTTAACATAAAATGACAGCGCTTAAAAAGCATTTAAAATTAAGGTTTTGTTAAAATGAGACGATTTCTTATCGATTCAGCGTGTCCTCTGGATCCCGGCGCCCCTCGGGCTGGATTCGGAGCGGTATTTCCCTGTTTCGGCGCGCGCTTTGAATTCCTGCACGCACTTCAAACCAAAGAAAAAATGCCGGCAGTTCGCCGGCATCCCCAAAAATGATTGGATTATCGGGCAGCCTGTAAAGATTCTTCAAGGCTCTCCGTAAGTATTTGCATCGCATCATCAATCTGCGCTTCTGTGACAATCAGCGGCGGGATGAACCGGATGCAGTTGTTATCAACGCCGCAATACAGGAGGATCAGACCTTTTTCGAGCGCCCTCTTTCTGATCTCTGTGACCAGGGCGGCATCAGGTTTCCCGTTGTGATCGACAAACTCCGCGCCGATCATCAGACCGAGTCCCCGGATTTCCAGAATTTCCTGATGATTCGCCGTGAGGGCATCAAGTTTCTGCCTGAAGTAGCGTCCCATTTCGGCAGCATGGTCGACGAGACCGCCTTCCAGTAATTCGAAGACAGCCACACCGGCCGCACAGGCAACCGGATTACCGCCGAACGTGCCGCCATGTGTTCCGGCCGGCCACTTGTCCATCAGATCCCGCCGGGCCACAACGGCACTCAGCGGAAACCCGTTGGCAATCGCTTTGGCAAGCGACATAATGTCCGGTTTCACATCGAAGTGCTCGTAGGCAAAAATTTTCCCGGTTCTGCCGAAGCCGGTCTGGACTTCATCGAATATAAGCAGAATGCCATGCTCATCGCAAATCTTTCGAAGTGCCTGCAGGAAAGATTTCGGCGGCACAATATAACCGCCTTCCCCCTGGACCGGTTCAAGAATCATGCAGGCAACCTGCTCCGGTTCGATCAGATCACGGAAAATCTCACGAATGGAACCCAGACAGCGGGCGACTTCCTGATCTTCTGTCAGTCCGGTTCGTGCCGCATAGGGGTAATCGGCGTAGTAAACACTCGGAAGCAGGCCTTCATAATGTCTCCTGAATTTTGAACTGGATGCAGTCAGCGTTGCCGTTGCCAGTGTCCGGCCGTGGAAACTGCGTTTGAACGTGATGATTCCCGGTCGGCCGGTGACTTGTTTGGCCAACTTGATCGCACCCTCATTGGCTTCTGCCCCACTATTGGAAAAGTAGATCTTGTAATCGTGTCCGACATGCCCCAGAATCTTTTCGGCCAGATCAATATAGGACTGGTAGTAAACGACATTATGACCGCCGTGAACCAGTTTATCCATCTGCGCCCTGGCTTTTTTCAGGACATAAGGATGATTGTGGCCACAATTGACCACGGCAACACCACTGGCAAAGTCCAGATATTTTTTGCCGTTTTCGTCCCAGACATAAGCGCCTTCACCTTTGACAATCCCCAGATGTGTCGCCCGGTTCGCAACCGGCGGAAACAGATCCAGCGATTTTTCATACATACTCTTTTCAGTCATGCGCCACCCGACCTCTTTTTAGAAATGCAAACCGTAACTCTCTCCGCGACCTTACAGACTCCGCTTCATATCCCCTGTTGAAGAATTAGAGCGACCGTGTTGCTATCGTGCCATTTGAACCAGGCTGTATGAAAGAAACTTCGTCTTTGATCAGACTGAATATAATTAGAGTATCTTCTCGAGAAAGTTCTTTGCGCGATCGGTTTCCGGAGAAGCGAAGAAGTCCGAAGGCGACGCCGATTCGAGAATCTGCCCATCATCCATGAAAACCACTTTATTCGCGACGCTTTTTGCAAAACCCATCTCATGGGTCACGATAATCATCGTCATTCCGGTTTCCGCCAGGGACTGAATGACATCCAGCACTTCTTTGACCATTTCCGGGTCAAGGGCGGACGTCGGTTCATCGAACAGCATATAATCCGGTTCCATGGCCAGAGAACGGGCAATAGCAACACGTTGCTGCTGCCCGCCGGAGAGCCGGCTCGGATACTGGTCTTCTTTTTCCGACAGGCCTACTTTTTCCAGCAGATTTCGGGCGCGCGCAACCGCCTGATCCTTGGAAAGTCCCTTGACCTTCATCGGTGCATAGATCAGGTTATCCAGAACCGTCTTATGCGGAAAAAGATAAAAGTGCTGAAACACCATCCCGACTTTCTCACGGACTTTAACAACCTGCTTCGGTTTTAATTTCGTCAGGTCCTGATCATCAATCTCCACCCGTCCCTTTGTCGGCACTTCGAGGAGATTGATGCAGCGCAGAAAAGTCGATTTTCCGGATCCTGACGGCCCGATGATGACGACGACTTCGCCTTTCTTTACTTCAAGAGAAACGTCCTTCAGAACATGGTTGCTTCCGAAGTTTTTATAGATATGTTCGGCTTTAATCACTGCGGCGCATCCTCCTTTCTATCCGTCCGCCGACAAATGTAAGAATTAGAACAATGATATAGTACATGACGAAGGAAACCAGCATCGGCGGAAAATAGAGGTAGTAGTTTGCCGCAACAATCTGTGACCGCCGCATCATATCCGTGACGGAAATCGTCGACACAATGGCCGAATCCTTGGTCAGCGTGATAAATTCATTCATCATCGCCGGCAGGATGTTCTTGATCGCCTGCGGCAGAATGATGTCCTTCATGGCCGGCCAGTAAGACACGCCCAGAGCCTTGGCCGCTTCGAACTGCCCCTTATCCACCGCATTGATTCCGGAACGGATGATTTCCGACATATATGCTGCTGAATTCAGTCCGAACGTTAGTATCGCACAGGCAAGCGGGCTGACATCGCCCATTTTGAACAACTGCGGGATCCCGAAGTAGGCAATCGCCAGCTGGAGGATCAGCGGCGTCCCGCGGAAAATCGACGTATAGGCTCTGGCTAATCCGCTGAGCACCCGGACCCGGCCGATTTTGCACAGGGATAATAAAATCCCGCCGACAAAACCAATCAGCGATGCACCCAGAGCGATACCCAGCGACACCCAGACACCATTAATAATATACGGAATTGAAGGAGCAATAGTCTTGAATCCTTCAAAAAGCTGTATTAGAAAATCCACGCTTCAATTCCTCCCTGCAACAGCATAAAACTTATTTTTGATCCTTAATCCACTTAGTGACGAGTTTATCGACTTCGCCATTCTTCTGCAGTGTAGCCAGCGCTTTGTTGAACTGGGCCTTCAGTTTGCTGCCCTTAGGGAATGCAGCACTGATCGGGTCGGCCTGCGGTTTGCCGTTCAGTAAGGCCCTAAATTGTTCCAGACTTTTGTCTTTGTTCGTATACCCGTAAGCAACGGAACCTACCGTAATGATTGCGTCAAGCTTGCCGGCGCGCATCGCTTCAGCCATTTCGTTCAGCTTGTCCCATCTTTGCAGTTTCATCGGAATCGTTTTGTTCAGCTTGACGGCCAGTGCCTCCTGAGTCGTACCGAGCTGGACGCCGACTTTTTTCCCTTTGAGATCATTGACCGATTTAATATTGGCACTCTTTTTGGTCAGAACCACCTGATACTCATTGTAGTACGTCTTTGAAAAATCAACCTGCTTCTCTCTTTCCGGCGTATCGACCATGCCGGCCATAACAAAATCAAGTTTATTGCTGTTCAGTGCGGCAATCAGACCGTTGAAGTCCTGATTCTGGATCTTGAGTTTATAACCCATCTGCTTGGCCACTGCTTTGGCCAGATCGATATCAAACCCGATGTAATTATTTCCATTAGTGGCATCCACTGATTCAAACGGCGGATAATCGGCACTTGTCCCCAGAACAATGGTTTTCTGAGAGCTTCCGCTTCCCGAGCCGCTGCTACAAGCCGTCAATACGACAAGAAGTAACGCAATCATCAATAAACCTGCTTTTTTTAACATCATTTTTCGCCTCTTCATGATTATTTTACCTTCTGCGCGAAGGAGTAGAACCTGATCAGTCAGTCACGCCGTTTTTCTCATCCGACAGAACGGCTTCCGTCATTTCCCGGATCAGTCCGGGAAGCACACCGTAAGAATAGGGCTTATAGAGCCGTTCCATCCAGGTATGCGCCCGTTTGCCGTAGACGCCCATATCCAGTACCGGGATATTCAATTGGTGGATCTGTTTCAGAGGAATGCTGTAAGTCCGGCCCCAGCCGGGGAAATTGCTGATGATGTCGTCTGTCTCCTTATCGGATTCACTCATCGCCAGATAACTGCTGTCGGCAAGATACGGGAAGAAGCGCTTCTTTGCAAACGGCTCACCTGTTTTCTCTTCTGCCTTTTTCAGAATCCGATCGACCAGCCGGTCACAGTGCCGCTCCGCCGCCACGCCATCCCGCAAATAATTATGCGGGCAGTACGGCGGTGCAAAGAAGATGATGACCTTCGGACGCTTATCTCCGGCCGCAGCCTCAAGTGCTTCAATAATCCGGTAGCTGGTCTGCCGGAAATCTCTGTCCGGGTGCTTCCTTACCGTATCCTCTGTAATCTTCGCCACATCAATACCCGATGCAGTAAGTGTATCAGTAAATTCTCCATATGTCATGACCTCGGCGGACCAGTCCGGCGCGTTTCCCTTTAAACCGCAGTTTTTCGCAAACGCGCTGTACTGATGGCTCAGGAACTCTTTCAAATCGGCACACGCCTGTTCGGCAACGCCCTTCAACTGATCCAGCACTTCTTTCGGCGTGCGTTCATATAGAAAATAGTTAAAGTACAGATAAGCGGCACCGGCCGTCTGGACATTATAAAAATCTTTCCGGTCCCTGAAATACAGGCAGGACGGCGGCAGGATGACTTCATTATCGATTTTCTCCGCACGGTCCATCCGGTCGTTGAGCGCTTCATTGATTTTGCTCGCAATCAGTGTCGGATCAATACCTGCCAGTGTTTCACCGACGTGCGTTTCGCGTCCTCTGATATAGAAGCAGCCGAGCAGTTTGCCGGCCGACCCGGTGTAGACATACCGGGTCGGGTCGCCTTTATAGAGCGGACTGACAAAGTCGCCGTTAATCGCCAGCAGATAGTTCAGGTGCTTCTCTTCTTTCAGCCGGATCAGCTCATTTGTGGCTTCCATGATCCCTTCATGATCGTTTTCTTCAACCGGATTGAACATAACCAGCAGGTTGCCGCTTAGTTCTTCCGGATGCCGGACATAATGCAGCAGGTTGCCCAGATGAACGGCGTCGCCGCTCTTCATATCGAGCATCCCGCGTCCGAACAGCCAGTCCCCTGAAGCGGCATCCTGCTGCACATCACTGTCTTTGTCATAGTTGCTGAAGTACGCACGCAAATAATCCGGATCCAGGGCATGCGGCTCAAGAGCGCCAAAATCCTCAATACCGACGGTGTCCATATGACCATGATAGATCACCGTACGATCTGTCGGCTGCGGGCTTTCGAGTAATGCGAACACACTCTTCCTCCCCAGAGCATCATGCTTCAGCAACTGCGTCCAGACATGATCCGGATGAGCCGTAAAATATGGATAGGAACGAATGATTTCTTCAAGTTTATCAGCGATAGCCACTTCACCTGATGTGCCGTTCACGCTCTTAACAGCAACCAGTGCGCGTGCGATCTGCTCGATCTGACGATCCTCCGGCAGATCCTTGAGTTCCTGATACATTGACAGTCCCCTCTTTAAGTTCAGTCATCCAGTTTGTCACGTTGCAGCACAAGTGATGAGCAGTGAATACCCCCGCCCATTTTATTCAGTTCGTCAACAGGAATGGCAATGACTTCAACGCCTGCTTTTTCCAGTGCGTCGATGGTCCGCACACCCAGTGATGTGAACAAAACTTTGCCCGGTGCCAGGCACAGACAGTTCGTTGTCATCGGCGGATCAAGCGGATCGGTGTAGATCAGCTTGATCCCGCGCCCCTGCAGCTCCTGCAGGAACCAGTGCGGCAGATTGGTCGGATCGACCAGTGCTTTATCGACATCGACCATATTGAAAACCTCATCCAGATGAATCATGCTGGACGGCAGATCGACAACAATCAGTTCCATGCCCTGCCAGGACAGGATCGCCCGCATCTGGTCGATGCCGGCCTGATTCACACGGATTGAACGGCCGCAAATCGCTGTCTTCGAGTCCAGCACCATGAAACTGCCGCCCTCAAAGAAGCCTGAACCCTGGATCGATGCCAGTACCGGCATCCCTGCTTTTGCAGCCGTCAGCAGCGTTCTTTTCGTCTCACCGACCCTGAACTTGAGGGCAAACCGGGCCATCACCAGTCCGCCGGGGATGACCATACCGACATCGCGGGCAAACAGATTGTTTGTCAGGGGTTCATCGTCCTCCACCATCGGAATGACCTCAACCCCTTCTTTTTTCAACACCGAGGTCATTGTGTCATGCTGCTCCTGCATTTTCGCCAGATCGAGCGGATCCTTGCTCAGACAATAACTGACGATGCCGCCGCTCTTGTCACGCAAAATCCGCGCATGTGCTTCCGGCTCAAATTTTGCCTTATTCAATTCATTAATTTCATCACCCGGTCGGTGAACAAACACTTTGCGGACTTTACCGACGGCATTGCTGTTCCCCCAGTCGCTGCCCCAGTACTTTTCCAGCAGAGACGCATCCTCAAAGGGTTTCCTGACCATATTTTCATCCAAATATTTATGTAATACTGACAAACCACACACCTCCTGAGAGTTTCTCACAATATATGGGATATAATCTGACACGTACTGATGCCTCTATCATAATATAAAACGGAAAATGGTGACAATGTTTTTTTCGTTCACTTTGTATTTTCTGTGGCATGCCGCCCGGCTGTCTCCCCGCTTCCTGCTTCATTTTCTTTTCCAGGTACACAGCAAAGCATAATAATGTTTCCTGATCGGGTTAGAAAAGATGACGTTTCCAGCATTGATTCAAAGCTGTTCATGTCCTTCAATCCGTCTTGTGTCAGATTCACGAAGGAAATAAATAATATTGTTATGATTTCTTACATTCATATTGACACCTGTATAATTACCGTCTATTATAAATACCGTAAACTTCATCCTTTCTGTTTTCGTATATCCTTAATAATACGGTTTGAGGGTTTCTACCGTGGAACCGTAAATTCCCGGCTACGAAAAATATGCGTGCATATTTTTCGTAGCCATTTTTTTATTCTTAGCTCTGTTCACGTTTACTGTTAGTTTATACTGTGTTGTTTTGATCGGAAGGTGCGAGACTCCTGCGGGATCAGCCGCGGAAAGCGAGCGCCTTCAGCGAAAAACAACTGACAAGTTAACAGAGCCTTATTCTTAAACACTCAGTGGGGGCGGGTATCATTGGGAAAAATACTGGTGAAGCATGCCAGAATTATTACGATGAATAAGAATGAAGACATTCTTACAGGGGATCTGCTTATTGACGGCGACCGCATCGCAAAGATAGCACCGTTTATCGATGATCCGACCGTTGATAAAGTCATCGACGCCACCGGAAAAACCGTCATTCCCGGGTTCATTCAGACCCATATCCATCTCTGCCAGGCGCTGTTTCGCGGCAAAGCCGACGATCTGGAACTGATGGACTGGCTGCGGGAGCGGATCTGGCCCCTTGAAGCCGCCCACGATAAAGATTCTGTCTATATATCGGCGATGCTCGGCACCGGTGAGCTGATTGCCGGAGGATCGACGACCATTGTCGATATGGAAACCGTTCATCACACGAATGCGGCATTCGAAGCGATTGATAAAAGCGGCATCCGCGCCCTGTCCGGCAAAGTCATGATGGATAAAGGCGCAGATGTTCCGGCCGGGCTCCAGGAGAAAACCGATGCATCCATTCAGGAAAGTGTCGATCTGCTGGAGAAATGGAACGGCCGCGATAACGGACGGATCCGCTACGCCTTTGCCCCGCGGTTTGTCATCTCCTGCACGGAGCAGCTGCTCGTTCAGGTGCGCGATCTGGCAAACCATTACGGTGTCTTTGTCCATACACATGCCTCCGAGAACCGTGGTGAAATTGCGATTGTCGAGCGGGATACCGGGATGCGCAACATCGTCTACCTGGACCATATCGGCTTAGCGGGAAAGCATCTGATCCTTGCCCACTGCATCTGGCTGACCGAAGAAGAAAAGGAGATCATCCGTAAACGCGGCGTGCATGTCAGCCATTGTCCCGGATCCAATCTGAAACTCGCCTCCGGTATCGCCGCCGTCCCGCAGATGACCGGCATGGGGATCAATATGGGGCTCGGTGCAGACGGCGCGCCGTGCAATAACAATCTGGACATGTTCAATGAAATGCGTCTCGCTGCACTGATCCACAAACCGGCAAACGGGCCGACGGCAATGAATGCCCGTCAGGTGTTCAGAATGGCAACCATCGATGGCGCACGGGCTGTCGGTATGGAAGATCAAATCGGCAGCCTGGAACCCGGAAAGAAAGCTGATCTGGCGATTCTCAACCTGAATCATTTTCACTGCCGGCCGTCATTTGGAACCGACCCTGTATCCCAAATTGTTTATTCTGCAATCAGTTCCGATGTGGAAACAACGATCATCGATGGTAAAATGGTGATGGAAAACCGGCAGATGAAAACGATGGATAAAGCGCTTATTCTCAAAGAGTCGGAGCAGGCAATTGATCGGCTGATGAAACGTACCGGCATTTCTATTTAAGAATGAATGCCCGTAAGTCAACTGACCTTTTTCATTAACGATTGATTACCGGGCAGGCCACGATCATAAAACACGTTGTTTCCGGGCAGACTACCGGCAGCGTTATCTATGGCCAACATCATGAACAACATGATGAATATATCAGGAGGGATTCGTTTTGACCCAGTTTGATCTGCCGGAACTTGAATTTTCCCCCGATGCCCTTGAACCTTACATCGATAAAGAGACCATGGTGATTCATCATGACAGGCACCATCAGACCTATGTCTCTAATCTTAATGCGGCACTCGCTAAATATCCTGAACTGAAGAAGGCATCATTAACAGACCTGATCATTCATCTGGATAAAGTTCCGGAAGAAATCCGGACAGCGGTGCGAAACAATGGCGGCGGTCACTATAATCACAGCTTATTATGGAAAGTTCTGATTCCCGGCGGTGCTCATGAACCGCGCGGCAATTTAAAAAAAGCCATTGACAGTGCATTCGACAGTTTTGAATCGTTCAGGGATGATCTCTCTGCAGCAGCTGCCGGCCGTTTTGGATCCGGCTGGGCATGGCTGACCCTGGACGCGCGCAAAAAACTGACAATTGGCAGCACGCCGAATCAGGACAGTCCGTTGATGGATGGGCAGACACCGCTGCTCGGCATCGATGTCTGGGAACATGCTTACTACCTTAAGTATCAGAACAAAAGGCCGGAATACATCAAGAACTTTTTCAAGATGATCAACTGGGATTTCGTCTCAGACGTTTACGATAAAGTGACCGGTCGGATGGTTGCTGAGTAAAGTTCAATGTCCTTCCCTCGAAAAGTGGGGTCCGCCGTTCGGTGGACCCCACTTGCTTTTAAAGAATCTCCGGATGAAAATTAAAGAGATGAATGACCGTTTGGGAGATGAGTATATGGAAGAAGGAATCGGTCTGGTGCTGATTGAGCTGTGCGACTACAATCAGCTCACGCCGGAGCATCTGAAAAAAATAGTCTCAAGACCCGAAGTGGCTGTCATGTCCTACGATTGTCTGAACCGGTGCGGCATGTGCAGCATGTGTCCCTTCGCCATGGTTAACGGAACACGGATCTTTGCCGGCACAATTGATGCCTGCGTCGAGAAGATCAGCCACCAGGTGGACGTTGAACTGAGAAAGCTATCCTGAGAACAGGATCCTTTTTCCCTCTTTTTACCGAAAATCAGGATGAAGAAACTTGACACACACCGGATCCGGAACAGAAATTTCCGAACCAGCAAGGTCAAGCCTGCCGGTTTCACTGTTCCGCGCGAAAAGGACCAGGTTACCCGAATTCTGGTTCGCCGCAACGATGAACCGGCCTGTGGGATCGATTTCAAAATCACGCGGCCATGCCCCACCGGTCGGCACTTGCGCAACAAGCGACAGTTTTCCCGAATGCTCCTCCGTCCTGAATACAGCCAGCGTATCGGCTCCACGATTGGAGGCATACACAAACCGGCCCTCCGGAGAGATCTTGATCGCCCCGCCCTGGCTGTGTCCGGTAAACTGTACCGGCAATGCGCTAATTTTCTGAATGAGGTCAAAACGCCCGGAGTCCGCATTGTAGTGAAGGGCAATGACCTCGGAACTAAGTTCGGAGATGACATAGGCGAAAGGAGCGGACGGATGAAAGACAATATGTCGCGGACCGGTACCCGGTGCAAAATCCATAACGGCCGCACGAACCAGCTTCCCGCCTTCAATCCGATAGGTAGTCAGCTGATCTGTGCCGAGATCAACAGCAACGATAAACTTCCTGTCCGGCGTTAAATCAGCGAAGTGGACATGAGGACCTTCCTGGCGCTCCGGATCAGCGCCGGACCCGGAGTGCACATCTGTGTCCAGCAAAGCACCGATTCCATCAGGCCCCCCGGCTGCATATAAGTCGACAGTCGCCCGATGATAATTGGCAGACAGGAGATATTGTCCCTCCGGATCGATACTGACGTAACAAGGCGACGCCCCTTCGGAAATCTGTTCACCTGACTTTTCCAGCCGTCCCTCCGTATCTATTTGATAAGCCGCGATACCGCCTGATTGTCCGGCTTTGATCACGGAAAAAAGCTGCCTGCTGTCCTTGCTGACGGATAAATAAGTCGGGCTGCCTGCTTCTGCCGCCAATGCCGGATCGAGCATTTGCCCCTTCTCTGTATCCAATACGAATGAATAAATACCCTTGCTGTTTCCTTTTGTATAGGTGCCGATATACCCTCTGATCTGACTCATTCTGTTTTCCCCCTGCCCTGAAGATTGTATTGCTGTTATTTTCCCGCCAGACGCCGCAGATGATCGAGCCCCCAGCTGATCAAGAGATGGATCAGCGAAAAAAAGACGGCCAGTCCCATCATGAGCAGCAGATATGCATTAAGCCGGCCGATCAGCAGCATCGTCTGCCCGCTTAGAGACGGATCCAATACCGCACTGAGGCTGTTGATCACCACGATCAGCAGAACTAACGCGCCGCCCCCGCTCGCGGCGCCGCGAATATCCTCCATGCTCAGCGACATGTGTGATGCTGTGCAGAACGCAAGCATGGCAAAAATCCAAAACCGATAATCCCCCGGCCGGACACTCGAAAACAAAACAAAAAAAACTTTGGCTAAACGGTGGCTGTAAAACGCCCAGCTTTGCGGGTCCATCCATAAAAATCCCTGATCACTGGAAAAGATCAGCGCCGTCATCTTTTGAAAGGTGTCAGGAAGCAGAACCCTGCCAAAGAGCAGGATCGCCAGACTGCCCCCGAAAAGCGGTGCCGTGCCGATAAAGAAATTGCCGATCCGCTGGTACAGGCTGTCCGGATTGTATGCGTGCGACACATAGCCAATGGTGCCGTGGGCATCACTTCTCTGAAACAGCTGAATACCGGTCACTCGGTGTCCGAACAAGAGACACAGTGCGGCATGACTCAGTTCATGAATCGGTGTGCCGAGCCAGGCCGTTGCATACACCCCTCTCAGGCCGAATGACCGGATCATATGGCTGTTTGACCGTCCCTCAAGATAACCCAAAATAAACCCGAAGACAACGAGCCCGCCTGTCAGGGACAGAAATGCCATGAAGCTTGACCAGAGCACACTGAGTACTGTTAGAATCACCGGCTGAACAGACATTGTTTAGCGCAGGCCCAGATGCTGCTTTTCAAGAAATGGCTTCAATGCCTTTCGATAGGGATTGCCGAGACCGCGTGCAATCTGGCCTGTCCACGTTTCCTCGCGGGTTCCCCCGGTTCTTGTTTCGTAATAGCGGCGGACTGCCTGATCATAAGCATCGAGCGCATCCCTTGAAGGCTGCGGATTATAGTGATTGCGGTGATAGACCACATCATGCGGCAGGCGCGGCTTCTTCTCGGGATCCTGATCCGGATAGCCGACGGCCATGCCGAAAAGCGGATACACATGATCCGGCAGCTGCAGGAGTTCCGATGTTTTGTTGATATCATTCAGGATGCTTCCTATATAGCAGATGCCAAGGCCTATTGATTCCGCCGCGACCGCCATGTTCTGAGCAGCAAAAGAAGCATCGCCCAATGCCACAATCAGCCGTTGTGTCGTATCAAGTACCGATGTATCCTCATGATGGTCTCTTCCAATCAGCTGATTACGATACTGGTCGGCCACAAAGACGAAGAAAAAGCCATTGTGCTCAACGTAAAACTGATTATTCGCCGAAATGATTCTCAATTGTTTCTTGATTTCCGGATCGTCAACACCGATGATCGAATAAGACTGGGTAAAACTTGATGTTGATGCCGCCTGGGCACTTTCAACCAGAAGCTGAATCTGTTCTTCAGTTAACGGCTGATCCTTGAACTTGCGAATCGACCGATGACTCAGCAGCGTCTCAATGACCGGATTGGTTTTCATACTTAGCAAAATCTCCTTATCAAATGAATTTATATATTATACGTTTCCCAGCCCTGTCCCGCCCAAACAGCTGCTAAAAAAGGCGGTGCGGACATCGGCCATCCACACCGCCTTCTTCATCTGTTCCACTTATTTTCCCAGGGCTTCGGTCAGCGGGGGAACGATCTGCTTCTTGCGTGAAACCACGCCTTTAAGTACTGCCAGATTGTTCTTCAAAGTGACATGGAAAGCTTTCTCGGCTGCTGCCGCTGCTTTGCCAAGAATCAGTCCCTCAGAATCACTGGTCAGAATATTGGTCACCGCGAAGACGAACAGGTCAAGATTCTTCGCCTCGATCTCCTTGTTGATGGCTGCTTCCAGCTCAGCTTGTCTGGACAGGGCATCGTCAAAGTCTACTACGTTTACCTGGCCGATTTCGACCTGATACTTGCCCATTTCAAATGGCTTCATATCCATGGTGATCAGTTCTTCCGCTGTTTTGTCACCGATATTCGTTCCTGCTTTCAGCATTGCCAGACCATAGGACTGCGTATCCACACCGGAGATTTCCGCCAGTTCCTTAGCAGCCTTGACATCTTCCTCCGTGCAGGTCGGCGATTTGAACAGCAGCGTGTCGGAAATAATCGAAGAAAGCATCAGCCCGGCGATCGTCTTCGGAATGGCAACGCCCTGTTCCTTGTAAATTTTGTTCAGAATCGTACAGGTGCAGCCTACCGGTTCTGCTCTGTAATAGAGCGGTGCTTTCGTCTCAAAATTAGCGATCCGGTGATGGTCGACAACAGAAAGCACGTCCACTTTGTCGATATCGGCAACGCTCTGCTGCCGTTCGTTATGATCGACAAGGTAAACAGCCGGCACTTCACTGGCAACCGTCTTTACGAGCCGCGGCACTTCCACATTGAAGTGTTTCAGCACATATTCCGTTTCACCATTCAGCTCGCCGAGGCGAACAGCTTCGACGTCTTCACCAAGCTTCTTTTTCAGCTCAGCAAAAGCAATGGCGGAACAGATTGCGTCGGTATCCGGACTCTTATGCCCGAAAACAAGCACTTTTCCCATCTTCTCTACCTCTAATCACGTATATTGACTATTTCCCATATATCGATAGTCTGTCACTAAAAACATACCCTATGTATCTCAAAATTTCAATAGATGGGGGAGCGGAGTAAACAAGGTTACAAAATAGAACCATTGTCAATATTAATTGTCACTATATTCCCTGTAATCAGATTGATTTCAACATGATTTCATATTATTTTCACATTTGCAAGCGTTTTCACTGGAAACCAGACATTGTGACATCTATAATTGAACCATCAAAACGAAAGGATGGTTCATTAATGTCGAACGAGACAACACTGACGGGTAATACCAAGCTGGCAAAATCGATTACCTCACCAAAAAAGTTTATTGTTGGTAAGGGCATTCTCGCAAATATCAGCGAATATATTGCACCGTTCGGAAGTAATGCTTATTTTATTTGTGACGAATTCATCGTTGAACGCGCAGCATCTGAAGGCGGCGATTCTTTCCGGGATAACGGAAAAAAAGCGACCTTCGAGAAATTCAACTATGAATGCTGTCAGACCGAAATTGACCGTAACCGGAAACTTGCCCGTAAGGCAGGTGCCGACGTTATTGTCGGCATCGGTGGCGGAAAAACACTTGATACAGCGAAAGCAACTGCCTATTATGAAAAACTGCCCGTGGTCATTTATCCGACAATTGCATCAACCGATGCACCATGCACATCAATCGCTGTTATTTATACGGATGAGGGTCAGTTCGATCATTATCTCTTTCTTCCCGGCAATCCGGACATGGTTATTGCCGATACAGAGATTCTTGCAGCAGCACCGGCACGTTTCTTCGCTGCCGGAGTGGGCGACGGTCTGACTACTTACTTTGAAGCCCGCGCCTGCCACCGCGCTAATGGTCTGAACCTGGCTAATCTGAAATCATCCATGGTCGGTGTGGGACTGTCACGGTTATGCTATGAGACGATCCTGAACAATGCGATTCCGGCCATGCGTGCTGTGGAGAAAAAAATATCGACGACTGCGGTTGAAGAGACCATCGAAGCAACCATCTATATGAGTGGTGTCGGCGCCGAATCCGGCGGGCTCGCAGCGGCACATGCGATTCATAACGGGATGACGGCAGTACCGTCCATCCACCGTGTTCAGCATGGCGAAAAAGTGACATTTGGCCTTCTCACCCAGCTGGTTCTTGAAAACGCGCCTCAGGAAGAGATCAACCAAGTTGTTCATATTATTAAAGCGGTTGGTCTGCCATTGACCCTATCCGATCTGGGTGTAGATCATTTTGACGAAAAAGAATGGCGCCGTGCAGCCCAGCTTTCCTGTGCTGATAATGATACGATGGGCAATATGCCGTTCGAAATCACACCTGATGATGTTTTCAATGCCATCGTCACGGCAGATGCGATCGGCGAATCCTACAAAAACTAATCTTTTTAGAAAAAGAATTGTAATCGTTTACACAAAGTATGCCGTTTCTCACCTAAGAGAAGCAGCATACTTTTTCCGATACGCTTTACTCGAAACAGATCCCTGTCGCTCGCGGGTTATTCTCTTTTTAACAGTTTCGTATTGGCAATGTAGAGTGCGCCGACCAGAACGAGAATCGAAATCGAATAATACAGAATCGACTGCGGCTGATCATGCACCACAACGATCAGGCGGACGATCGCCGTAACGCCGATATAGACAAAATATCTGAGCGGAAAATGATAATGCGCCTGAAAGTATTTGATGATCAGCGCGATAAATTCAAAGTACAGGAAGAAAACCAGAATACCCTCAAGCAGATGATCATACGAAGCGTTACCGCTCAGAAACAGATCGGTGAAGAACTGATAAGTTTCTTTGATTAGCGCAACGCTTAAAATGACTGCCAGCGCAATCAGTACGACATTCAGGATCCATTGGAGGACAGACGTGATAAGGTGATCGATTTCCCTGTTTTCCATTTGATTTCTCCTTAAATAGTGTGATCCGCCAAACCCGGAGACACGGTTAATCGAAAAACGAAAAACAGCCGCCCCTGTTGATCCGGGACAAACTGTTTTTCATTTTACCCATATATTCGTTCAGTTTTTCTTGAGTCCGCGGGCAAACGCATTGCCCAGAGACTGAATGATCTGTACAATCACGATCAGAACGATTATGACGGCATACATAACGTCCGGCTGGAACCGTGTATAACCGAACTGGTACGCCAGATCGCCTAACCCGCCGGCACCGACCAGACCGGCCATTGCCGTTTCACCGATAAGTCCGATCGCCGCAATGGTCAGTCCGAGGATCATCGGCGAACGTGCTTCGCGAATAATGACATACCAGACAATCTTTGTCGTCGAGATGCCCATCGACTGATAGGCTTCGATGACACCATGGTCCACTTCAAGCATTGCCGACTCCATCAGACGGGCGACATAGGGCGCACAAGAAACGACAAGCGGGAAAATGACACCCTGAACGCCAATCGTCGTGCCGGCAATCAGTTTGGTCACCGGCAGAATCAGAAACAGCAAAATAATGAACGGTATCGAGCGAATGACATTAATGATCGCATTAAGTACCGCGTAGAGCCCCGGATTCTCCGCCTGCCCGCCTTTGCGCGTCAGGATCAGAGAGACACCCAGAGGAATTCCGACAAGAACTGAGAGCACTAAGGAAATGACGGTCATCTGCATGGTCTGGATAAATCCCTGCCAGATTGCGTCGCCCCACTGATTAATAAATTCAGCCATCTCAGCCGGTCACCTTCTCTACAATAATATTCTGTGCTTTCAGGTAAGCCACGGCATCGTGAATCTGTCCGGTTTCACCTTTTAAATGGACGAGCAGATTGCCGATGGACTGATCCTTAAGCTGGTCAATCCCGCCGGCAATGATGCTGGGAAGCACTTCGAACTTCCGGGCAAGTGTGGCCAGGGCCGGGTCCTTTGCCGATTCACCCAGGAACGTCAGGGAAACGAGTTCACCCGTCTTGAGCAGGTCCTTATAGATCTCATCCGGTATCTTAAAATTGGATTCATTCCGGACAAACTGTCGGGTCAGCTGCTTCTTCGGCTGTGTAAACACATCAACAACCGTGCCTGCCTCGACAATCCTTCCCTGCTCCATGACAGCCACGCGGTCACAGATCCGCTGAATCACGTTTAGTTCATGCGTGATCAGGAAGATGGTGATGCCCAGTTCCCGGTTTACTTTCAGAAGCAGTTCGAGAATCGAATCGGTTGTCGTCGGATCGAGTGCGCTCGTCGCCTCATCACTGAGCAATACTTCCGGCTCATGCGCCAATGCCCGGGCGATCGCCACGCGCTGCTTCTGTCCACCGGAAAGCTGACTCGGATAAGCCTTGCTGCGGTCCGTCAGACCGACGATCCTGAGATATTTATCCGCCCGAGCTTTAATCTCCTTCTTCGGCACGCCTTCCAGCTTTAACGGAATGGCCACATTGTCATAGACATTGGCGGTTTCAAGCAAATTATAGCCCTGAAAAATCATGCCGATTTTTCGGCGCAGTTTTCGCAGGCCGGCACGGTTGAGTTTTAAAATATCTGTGCCGTCGACGAGAACCTTGCCGCTGGTCGGATGCTCGAGCAGATTGACGCATCGGATCAGCGTGCTTTTCCCGGCACCGCTGTAGCCAATCACGCCGAAAATTTCGCCCTTATTTACCTTCAGGCTGACGTCTTTCAATGCTTCAACTTTGTTCTTCCCTGTAATAAATGTCTTTGAAACATGCTGAATGTCAATCATAGCCTGAACTCCTTACCATGCTGGAACGACAGAACCACCAAATGTTTTTTTGATATAAGCCTTAACATCAGCTGAGTGATAGTATTTCTGGATCTGTTTGATCACTTTGTCGTTCTTGTTTGCCGTCCGGACAACAAAATAGTTCGGATACGGATTATGAACCAGCGGCTCGTGGAAAATGGAGTCTTTGAGAACCGTCAGACCGGCGCCCATGGCAAAGTTTGTGTTAATCGCCGCAGCGGCAACCTGATCCAGCTGTTTCGGCAGCTGTGCCGCATCCAGTTCGACGATCTGCAGATGTTTCGGATTGCTGATGACATCGCGTTTCGTCGATGTGACACCGGCACCCTTTTTAAGCTTGATCACGCCGGCTTTTTCAAATAATTGAAGCCCGCGCAGTTCGTTCGCCGGGTCATTAGGCACCGCAATCTTTTGTCCGTTCTTCAGTTCACTGAGTTTCTTGATGCTCTTGGAATAGATTCCCATTGGGAAAGCTACTGTAGCGAATGCATCAGTGATCTTGTAGCCCTTGTTTTTGATCTGATCTTTCAGAAAGAGCATTGTCTGATAGCTGTTGGCATCAAGATCTTTATCATTCAAAGCGATATTCGGCTGGTTGTAATCGTTGAATACTTTCAGATGAATCGTCAGTCCGTCCTTCTTAGCGAGACGTGCGACTTCTTCCATCACCTGCTGATGCGGTCCGGCCGTAACGCCGACCGTCACTTCTTTTGTACTCAGCTCTCCGGATGAGCTGCTCCCGCATGCCGACAAGGCGAAAACGAGCGACAGGACTAACAAGGCAGATAATGCTTTTGCGAATCTCTTCAATTGAATTCCCTCCACGTGTAGTGTTTACTGACAAATGCTATTCTAAATATCCGCCATACGAGAAGAAGAACATGAAAAAGGCTTCTCTGTATAAGAGAAGCCGATGATTCTGTTTCTTCTCTTATCTCTCAGCACCTAAAATATGTACTGCAGGAATTGGCACCCTAATCATCATCTGATTGGGTTGCCGGGTTTCATCGGGCCAGTCCCTCCACCGCTCTGGATAAGGAATATTAAATTAGTCAGTAAATAGATTGTAACCTGAAATTGCATTTGTGTCAAAAAAATTACATAATTCTACCGATTATGCGATTTGTCGGTCAAATGCTTACCGGGTCGCGTAGCCTTTGGGGTGACTGCTGTGCCATTTCCAGGCATCGGCCAGAATCTCCGGAATGTTCGTATGTTCCGGTTTCCAGCCCAGAATCCTTTTTGCCTTATCTGAAGACGCGATCAGCGTGCTCGGATCGCCCGCGCGACGCGGTGCCACCTCAGCCGGGATCGTTTTCCCGGTGACTTTGCGGGCCGCCTCAATAATTTCTTTGACGGAAAAGCCTTCGCTGGAACCGAGGTTAAAGACGTCACTTTTGCCGCCGTCAAGAAGATAGCGGAGCGCGAGACGATGTGCTGCGATCAGGTCTTCAATATGTACATAGTCGCGGACACACGTACCGTCCTTGGTCGGATAGTCATCGCCGAAGATCGAGATTTTCTCCCGCTCGCCGGCTGCCACTTGCAGGACGATCGGAATCAGATGCGTTTCCGGATGATGATCTTCACCGATTTTTCCTGATTTGCTTGCTCCGGCAACATTAAAGTACCGGAGAGCAACAAACCGCATGCCGTATGCCCGGTCACACCACTTCATCATTTTCTCCATCGTCAGTTTTGTTTCGCCGTACGGGTTCGTCGGCAGGGTCTGCATCTCTTCGGTGATCGGCACCTGCTTCGGTTCGCCGTAAGTCGCCGCAGTCGATGAGAAAACAATATGCTTTACATTATTTTCTTTCATCACTTCGAGCAGAATCTGCATGCCGTATACGTTGTTATTAAAATACTTTAACGGTTTCTCAACGGACTCGCCGACAAGTGAATTCGCCGCAAAGTGAATCACACCATCGATCTTTTCCTTCTTGAAAACCGAATCAAGGAATGCTTTATCGCGAATATCTCCCTGATAGAACTTTGCCTGCGGATGCAGCGCTTCTTTATGGCCGGTCTGCAAGTTGTCGACAACGACAACATCTTCGCCGGCATCGATCAACTGATATACGGCGTGCGAACCAATATAGCCCGCTCCGCCTAAAACGAGTATAGACATGACTGAACTCCTCCCGAATCATCAAGAACTATTTTTACTGGCATGAATATTCTCTGCTAATTCATTCGTTTTGACAAGGCTGAAACAGGCAGTTCCCTCTGCGGAGCCGATTCAGCGTTTGATAAACTTTATGGTTATCGATTGCTGAAGCGCACGTTCCAGATGTTTCTTATGTTTCTGTGCGGCCTGCTCTTCAAAGAACGCATCGTCATGATAATAAGCTTCCAGCTGAACCTGACGCTTTTTGCCTATTTTTACTCTCACCTCATCGACAACGTGCTGACGCGTCCGGTCGAAATCATGAGCGAGCCGCAGCACTGAGCCAAGCGTCTCATACATTTTAAGTTCTCCATCAGTAACCATTTTTTTGTACGGAACAGCAAAGTCAAGCATTTTCGCCCGGTTTTTGAACGAGGCGATCAGCGCCATGCCCAGGCGGTTATGATGACTCACACCATTAATACTGATATTCGTCAGCAGGTAAAAAGTGTGTGCACTGCTCGATTCATTGTTTACGTATTCACCGATGTAGGCCAGATCAGCGCTGTGAGACAGAAGCCAGGCTGTTTGTTTCTCTGAAAACGTACTGCCGATCAGCGGGCTGATCCCGTTGAAAATCTGAAACGCCAGTGCCTTGACATAATTCGTATGGCTGGAATCAAGATTGAAATTGCGTCTCAGATGACGGATACTCTCATTCAGAACATAAGGGACTTTGTCCACACCCCTTTCGTGCAACAGCCATTCGTAGAAAATCCCTTCGCGCAGCCCGGCGCAGCTGAGCATAAACGTTGTCCCCTGATTCATCTGCATCAGTGTATTGATGACTGCTGATGCCGGCACAATAATATCGGCACGGTCTTTGGACAATCCGTCCATCGATTCGCGCTCCGACTGTGTCATCGATGCCAGTTGATGAGTCAGGCTGCCCAGCCGTTCACGCGGAATCGTATACTGGTGCAGGCCGACCATTGGATAATGCTGCTGAACCTGATCGATTTTGGCCAGGTTGCGGGCTGTTCCGCCAATCCCGATGATGGGAAGAGCCTGCCCGGTCAGCCAGCTGTATCCGGAAAAAGCATGTTCCAGAAAATCACGTAATTTAGCGGCTGCCTCCCGGTCATTTCCGGCAAAATAGGTCTGGTATAAAGTCACCGCGCCAAAGGCAAACGAGTGCGAATGAATCAGCTCTCGGTTACGGAACATAGTAACTTCTGTACTGCCGCCGCCAATATCGATGGCAATCCCATTTTCAACGAAGGTTGAATTTATGACTGCATAATAGCCATAATAAGCTTCTTTCAATCCAGGAAGCAGACGGATTGTCAGCCCTGTCCGCTCCTTAACCCGCTGAATGACCTGCCCGCTATTTCTCGCTTTACGCATTGCTGCGGTTGCGACCGTATCAATGACGGTGACCTTGCTCTCTCGTGAGAGAATCGACTGGAAACGATCGAGCACCGTCAGCAGAACACTGATGCCCTTTTCACTCAGGTTATTTTTGTTATCTATGTAGTTGCTGAGACGGGCAACCGCTTTGAAATTGAGCAGCTCTTCAAAAAAATAGTTCTTATCAATACCGATGACGACGAGCCTGATTGAATTTGAGCCAATGTCAATGACCGCGTGTTTCTGTACAACCTTCACTACCCAGTCCTCCTCCGGATGGATGGTCTTCATCATTTAGAGCCTTTTTAAAATTGCGTTCAATCGCATGAACCATATAGCGGATGACAGCGACACGGGCAAACCATTTATCGTTCGCCGGGATGATCCGCCATGGGGCATAAGGACGATCCGTCTTTTCAAACATCTCTTCGGCAGCAGCCAGATAATCATCCCATCGTGCACGGTTACGCCAGTCCTCTTCAGTGATTTTCCATTGTTTCAGGGGATTGTTCTGCCGCTCCATAAAGCGCCTGTACTGCTCCCCTTTATTGATATGAAGCCAAAACTTTTCAATAATATAGCGATCATCCGTCAGCAGTTTTTCAAAACTGTTGATTTCCGAATAAGCACGTTTCCATTCCTTTTTTTCCGCAAACTTCTCAACACGTTCCACTAATACGCGGCCATACCAGGAGCGGTCAAAGATTGCAATTTGGCCATACTGGGGGATCTTCCTCCAGAACCGCTGCATATAGTGATACCTTTTTTCATGCGGTGCCGGTGCCGCAATCGAGGTAACCCGCACCCCGCGCGGATCCAGATTGGCAACCGATCGTTTGATGGCACCGCCCTTTCCTGCAGCATCCCATCCCTCAAAGACAAAGATCACGGCGATTTTCTTCTCAACCAGCAGATGCTGCAGAGCAAGCAGCCTCAGCTGATACTTTTTCAATTTCTTCTCATATTCCTTACGGTTATCAATTCTCTGGGTGAGATCACAGTTACTCAGGCGTTCCACCTTGATACCCCCTCATCTTCTGATCCCGTTCGCGAGCACCTGAAGTACCCATCTTGCTGTGAAGCCGTCTTTATTATCCCTCAAATGGAAACAGGCCGGCAAGTTTCTTTCCGGATTTTCTCTTCATGCCGTCTTTTCCGTTTCTGAGCTTGCCGATCACCGTGACGGATATTTACTGAAAAACAGGCCAGACTATGTTGTGGCGACGTATCGCCAAAATTCTCAGGAAAGCTGTGAATGCAAATGCCTAAAGATCATGAGGAAAAGCTGAAGAAAGATCAGCAGAACGCGCAGGCTTTCGGGGACGAGGAATTTGCTCAGCCACTTGATGAACACTCGGTTGAGGAAATTGAGCGGGCCCAGAGAACCGGGGACGAAGAAGAACACGGATCGAAAAAGAAAGCCAATAAGCACTGAAAGCAGGGCAAAAGAAAGGGGATCTCTAGAGATCCCCTTTCTTTTATTGTTCTTAATTTAATTTTTGAAAGAATGAATTGGTGCGGGAATCCGGCCACCGCGTGCCACGAAGGCGGATGCTGAACTGCTGCTGACCGCCATCACCGGCGCATGTCCGAGCAGGCCGCCAAAGGTGACTGTATCGCCCACTTTTTTACCGGGTGCCGGGATGACCCGCACCGCTGTTGTCTTGTTGTTCACGACACCGATTGCCGCCTCATCGGCAATCATCGCCGAGATTGTCTCGGCCGGGGTGTCTCCCGGTATCGCAATCATATCCAGGCCGACCGAGCAGACAGCCGTCATCGCCTCAAGTTTTTGAAGGTTCAATGTACCTGCCTCTACAGCATGGATCATTCCGGCATCTTCAGACACGGGAATAAACGCACCGCTCAGGCCGCCAACATGGCTGCAGGCCATCACGCCGCCCTTTTTCACGGCATCATTGAGCAGTGCCAGCGCTGCCGTTGTCCCATGCGTCCCGGCGGAATCCAGACCGATCTCTTCCAGAATATGCGCCACCGAATCACCGACTGCCGGCGTCGGGGCGAGGGAGAGATCGACGATCCCAAACGGAATGCCCAGACGTTTGGATGCTTCGTGGCCGACCAGCTGTCCCATACGGGTGATTTTGAAAGCAATTTTCTTAATCGTGTCCGACACAACATCAAAGGACTGGCCCCTGACTTTCTCCAGAGCACGTTTGACGACACCGGGACCGCTGACGCCGACATTAAGAATGCAGCCGCCTTCCCCGACGCCGTGAAAAGCACCGGCCATGAACGGATTGTCTTCGACCGCATTGGCAAATACCACCAGTTTGGCACAGCCCAGTCCCTGTTCCGCGGCTGTGCGTTCCGCGGTCTGCTTCACGATCCGGCCCATCTCGGCCACGGCATCCATATTAATGCCTGCTTTAGTCGACCCGACATTGACGGACGAGCAGACACGCTCCGTCTCCGCAAGGGCCTGAGGGATCGACTGAATCAGCCGGTGGTCTCCCGTCGTATAACCCTTCTGCACCAGAGCACTGAATCCGCCGATAAAGTTAACCCCGGTCTCTTTTGCCGCCCTGTCAAGAACTTTGGCGTAGGCGGTATAGTCTTCATCACCGGACGCGCCGGCGATCAGTGCGATCGGAGTTACAGAAATGCGTTTATGTATAATCGGTATCCCAAATTCCGTTTCAATATCCTTTCCCGTCTGCACCAGGTCTTTTGCCAGGCGGGTGATCTTGTCGTAAATTTTCTGTCTCGCTTTTTCTCCATCGCTGTCAATACAGTCCAGTAAAGAAATACCCATTGTAATTGTCCGGATATCCAGTTTTTCTTCTTCTATCATCCGAATGGTTTCCAGAACTTGGTTTGTTTCCATTGTTCGGTAAAAGCCTCCATGTTAGATACTGTGCATCGATGTGAACAATTCCTCGCGCTGAATCTTGATCTGCACGTTCAGTACAGCGCCCTTATCTGCCAGTGTTTTCTTGATTCCGGCGAACTTTTCCTGGGATGCCGACAGATCAAGAATCATGATCATCGTAAAATAACCATTCATAATCGTTTGTGAAACATCAAGAATATTCACCTGCAGGTCGGCAAGTTGTTTGCTGACCCCCGCAATGATGCCGACATTATCTTTGCCGATAACTGTAAGAATTGCTTTCATGAACGATACCTCCGAATAACTGAATAACTCCTTGTTCCATGAGCCGGATCCGGCCGCAGAACCTGACGAAAGTCAGCGCCGCACCCATATTGACAAACAAGCTCCATTCTTATAAGATAAGACTTGTCTTTGTGAGGAACAGCAGGTTCTGCGGGTGTAGTTTAATGGTAAAATTAGAGCTTCCCAAGCTCTCGTCGTGGGTTCGATTCCCATCACCCGCTTCACGGAAAGGACGCGTCGGCGTTCTTTTTTTTATGGCCTGATTTTCTGTTCAGATGCTGGTTACCTTCCCAAAAGACTTCAGGTGATCGATACGATTATAGTCGACGATCTTCCAGGTTTCCCCTTCGGTCACAATATGACTGATGCATGTGTTGAACAGCTTGGTCTTTCCAGTACCGATCTGTCCCCCCGACAGCAGGGACAGAATCACATTAATCAGGCCACCGTGGGCAACCAGCAGCACTGTGCCCTCAGGGAACTTGTTTCGGATCAGTTGCAGCCCCCTTGTTACTCTGGTGCCGACATGGTCAAAGGTCTCCATTTCCGGAATTTTCCCGTCTGGAAAACAGCTGTTCTTCTCTCCAACCGTCATACCGGATGCCTGACCATAATCTTTTTCGATAAAATCGTTGCTGACGAACAGAGGAAGATGGCCGACAAAATGATTAACGATAAGCGCTGTCTCCTTTGCCCTAAGAAGCGGGCTGGTGAAAATCGCATTAAATTTCGATCGGCCCAGATACTCGCCAACCATGATCGCTTGCTGCTCGCCCCGGTCGTTCAATGGAACATCCTCACGCCCCTGAAGCTTACCCATTGCGTTCCAGTCTGTTTCTCCATGTCTGACCAGGCATAATGCTGTCATGACTCATCCTCCATTAGAAGTTTCCCGACTCTGCAGCATCCATGCTGTGTAAATTCATTATAGCGAATAATCTGTCTCTGTGCCCTGTCAAACTTTGCAATTCAGTAAATTCTTGCGCTGAAACAAAAAAGCGAAGAAAAGACTGTCCGATACATGGCACCGGACAGCCAGGAAAGGTGATTTTGTTTACCTTTGACCCTTGAAATAAGGCACACCGTCCGCTTTCGGCGGCTCTGCCTTACCGACAAAACCGGTCAGGACAATCAGTGTCAGCACATAAGGCGCAATCATCAGGACCACCGAAGGAAGCCTGTCCAGATAAGGGATCTGCTGACTGGTGATGCTGAGTGCCTGAGCAAAACCGAAGAAAAGCGACCCCAGCATGGCGCCGATCGGATGCCATTTCCCGAAGATCATTGCCGCCAGTGCCAGAAAGCCCTGGCCGGCAATGGTTGAAATGTTGAAGTTGGACGTAATCGTGACCAGATACACCGCACCGCCGATTCCGCCAAGCACACCGCTGATCATCACACCGATGTAACGTAGTTTGATGACGCTGATGCCCAATGTGTCTGCCGCCTCAGGATGTTCACCGACTGCCCGCAGTCTCAGGCCGAACGTGGTCTTAAACAGGATGTACCAGCAAATAAAAGCAAACAGTATAGCAATATAAGAGGTATACGTTACCTGCTGGAAGAAGATCGGCCCGATAAACGGAATATGGCCAAGAACCGGAATCGTTGTTTTATCAATATTATTGGCAATATACGGGGTCTGACCCTGTCCATTATAAATCATCTTAACCAGATAAATAGTCAGGCCGGTCGCCAGAAAGTTCAATGCCACACCACTGACGGTCTGATCCGCATGAAACGAAATGGATACAACCGCATGAATCAGCGAAAAAATGCCGCCGGCCGCCGCCGCAATCAGAATGGCGATCCAGGGTGATGCGGCACCCACACCGGCATGCTCCAGAAACAGAGTGGCCACAGCACCTGTGAATGCACCGACCCACATCAAGCCTTCCAGTCCGATATTCACAACACCCGATCGTTCAGAAAAGACGCCGCCCAGTGAAGTGAAAATAAGCGGAGCTGCAGTCAGCAAAGTTGAGGGGATAATAATCGTTAATACTTGAAAGAAACTCATGACTTCCGCCCCTTTCGTGACATGCGAAGCCAGATCCATTTAATGGCATAACTGGATCCGACAAAGAAGATGATCAATGCGATCACAACCTGAATCAGATCGGTCGGCACACCGGCCACCGACTGCATCGTCAGGCCGCCTGTTTGCAGACCGGCAAACAGGGCTCCGGAAAGCACTACGCCGATCGGTGTGTTCATACCGAGCAAGGCAACGGCGATCCCATTGAATCCGATTCCGGAAAAGCTGGACATGATCGACATATACTGGTAGGTCCCGAGTCCTTCCATGGCACCGGCAAGTCCGGCAAATACACCGGAAATTGTCATCGACAGAATGATGTTCCGAGAAACATTCATACCGGCGTATCTTGATGCATCGGGACTGAAGCCGACTGATCGCAGTTCAAAACCCATCGTTGTCCGCCACAGAAGAAACCACATAACGACCACCGCAATGATGGCGACGATAAATCCCCAGTGCAACCGGGAACCTTGCGTAATGGTAGCCAGAAAATTGGATGCCAGAGAAGCTGACGACGGAATCGTTGGCGTCCGCTCGCCTTCGGTATATAAAAAGTTTTTAATGATGTAGGCTGTGGAGTAAAGAGCTATGTAGTTCATCATAATGGTTGAAATAACTTCATGCACTTTGAATCTGGCTTTCAGCAAACCGGGGAGGAAACTCCATAATCCGCCGACAAGGCCGCCGACAATAATCGAAAGCGGCAGAAGGATCACCTTCGGCAGCCCGTCCAGTTCAATCGCACAGGCGACTGATGCCAGCCACCCTGCCATCAGTTGTCCTTCTACACCGATATTGAACAGGCCGGTTCTGAAAGCGAATGCGACAGCCAGACCGGACAGGACGAGTGGAATCATGGCACGAATCGTTTCTCCGCCGTAATAAGGCTGAAGAAAGATCGACTGGATAATCGAACCATAGGCAAGCAGCGGATTATAGCCGCCGGCAAGCATAATCACGGCACCGCAGAGCAGGCCCAGAAAAACAGAAATGACAGGGATCAGAAGCGTCAGCCAGTTGATTTTGCGAAACCACGTGCTCATGCCTGATGCGCCTCCTTTTTATGCCCGGCCATCAACAGACCCAGCTCATTTTCATTGGTTTCTTTAGGATTCACAATATCAATAATACGTCCCTCATTGATCACGGCAATCCGGTCGCTCAGGTGCAGAACCTCATCCAGTTCGAATGAAACGAGCAAAACCGCCTTTCCCATCTGCTTCTCTTCAAGCAGCTTACCATGAATGAATTCAATCGCACCGATATCCAGCCCCCGCGTCGGCTGAGCGGCAACGAGTAATTGCGGACTCCGGCTCACTTCCCGGGCTACAATCACTTTCTGCTGATTACCTCCGGAAAGTGAGCGCGCCAGTGTCCGCTCACTCGGCGTTCGGACGTCAAATTCTTCGATCAGTTGTTTCGCCTGTTGCGTGAACACTTTCGGGTGAAGAATTCCGGAGGAGGCAAAGGGCTTGCGGTAATAGGTCTGCAACGCAAGATTTTCGCCAACCGTAAAATCCAGTACCAGACCGTCTTTCTGCCGATCCTCCGGGATATAGCCGAACCCGTTTTCCGTGATTTTTCTCCCTTTATGATTCGTCATATCCTGTCCGTTGATCTCGATCGTCCCCGAACTTGCTTTGCGCAAGCCGGCAATCGCTTCGACCAGCTCTTCCTGGCCATTGCCGTCGACACCTGCAATACCAAGGATCTCACCACCATGAACTGACAAGCTGAGGTGGTTGACCACCTTCACTCTTCTGGAATCAAGGACGGTCAGATCCCTGATATCGAGTACTTTACCTTTTGGTTCATATGCCGTGTTATTAATCTGCGTATTGACCTTGCGACCAACCATCATATTAGCCAGATCATCGGGGTTTGTATCGGCGATCGCCATCGAATCGATCACTTTACCGCGGCGGATGACCGTCACCGAATCACATGCCTCAAATATTTCCTTGAGCTTATGGGTAATCAGAATGATGGATTTTCCCTCGCTGACCAGGCGTTTCATGATCTGGATCAGTTCCTTGATTTCAATCGGCGTCAGCACAGCGGTCGGTTCATCGAAGATCAGAATGTTCGATCCCCGGTACAGTGTCTTAAGAATTTCGACACGCTGCTGCATCCCGACACTGATATCTTCAACTTTTTTCAGAGGGTCAATATCCAAGCCGTACTTATCCGACAGATCCCGGGCAATTTTTACTGCTTTGGCCATGTTCAGCCTGCCCAGATGACTCGGCTCTTTGCCAAGAATAATATTCTCTGCAACGGTAAACTTATCGACCAGCATAAAATGCTGATGCACCATGCCGATGCCAAGCCGGTTGGCATCATTCGGATCAGTGATCTTCACTTTTTCACCATGAACATAAATTTCGCCCTCATCCGGTTGATAAAGGCCGAAGAGGATATTCATCAAGGTCGACTTGCCGGCACCGTTCTCCCCGAACAGTGCATGTATTTCTCCCTCTTTGACCTGGAGAGTGATATTATCATTGGCCACAATACCCGGAAAAGCTTTCCGGATATGCTTCATTTCAATCGCATATGCCATCTTCTCTGTCTCCCGTCTCCAGTGATATCGGTCATATTTAATAAGATGCAGTACAGGTCATCATCGACCGCCGTACCGTCATGGTGTAATAATTGTATTCAAGCAGCGGGGGCACGCTGAATTTTTCTCATTAATAATGATGGATGGGGCACGTATAATCCGCACCTCATCCATCAGGAAGAACATCATTACTTCAGTTTTGCTGCATAAGCTGCATATTCCTTGTCCGTTGTCGGGACGACGATGCTGCCATCAATAATTTTCTGCTTATACTGATTTGCGGAATCCAGAACTTTCTTGGAAACATTCTTGGTTGTCGGAGCAAGGCCGACACCATTTTCCTTCAGGCCATATGCAAGAACCTGGCCGCCAGGGAACTTGCCCTGTTTCGTTTTCGATGTGACATCATAGATGGCCTTGTCGACACGTTTAACCATCGAAGTCAGTGTTACGTTCTGAGGAAGACCCTGTGCATACTGGTCTTTATCAACACCGATAACCCAGACCTTCTTGCCGTTCTTCTTCCGGTTCTTTGCTTCAGTGAATACACCATTACCAGTGTCCCCGGCAGAGGCATAGATGATGTCGGCACCCTTGGTGTACATCGTCGAAGCAATGCTCTGTCCCTTATCCGGAGCATTAAATGCACCTGCATACTGAACATAAACCTGAGCCTTCGGATTTACGGTCTTGACACCGGCTTTGAAGCCATTTTCAAATTTTTTGATCAGTGCTGAGTTGATTCCGCCGATGAAACCGACTTTGTTGGTCTTTGTTGTCAGACCGGCAACGACACCGACGAGGAAAGATCCCTGCTGTTCCTTGAATGTCAGACTGGCCACATTTTTCAGAGGTTTGTTATTCTTGTCAACAGCTACAGCATCAATAATACCCAGATGAGCTTTCGGATTTTGTTCCGCAACTTTCTGAACATCATTCTGCATCAGAAATCCGATACCGAATACAACGTTGAAATTCTGGTGAATCAGCTGGTTCAGGTTCGGAGAATAATCAGAAGCTTGTGTGGACTGGAGATATTTGACCCCGGTACCCACTTTCAAGTTGTTATCCTTGCCAAAGTTCTTGAGGCCTTCCCATGAAGACTGGTTGAAGGATTTGTCATCAACACCGCCGGTATCTGTTACCATGCCGGCCTTAAATGACGTCCCTGCGGTTGACGATGCACCGGATTTGCTGCCCGACCCGCATCCGGCTAATACTGTGGCAAGGACCACAAAACAGGCAACGAGAATCGCTATTCTCTTTTTGAACACAAAAAAAACCCCCCGTTTTTTTCTTAGTATCAGATTTCACAAAAGTAACTATACAGTATTCGATCAAAAAAATAAATATAAAAATGCACAAAAAGCGTAAATTATTCGGAGAAAATCGAATAATGTTCGCTTTTGGCATTATCAGGCACCTTTTCATTCCTGCAGACTACCAAATAAATTCTACCGCATACCGTTCTTTTTTGGCAGAAATGGTCAGATTATCTGACATTGCTTTTTTCCTGTTCCATTGATCTGCTATACTGAAGTCGTCAGCTGTCGAACCGAATAAGGAGGATATCATATATCATGGACCATTTACTTTTTATTGAAACCGGTGTCGGTACCGATGTTCATGGTCAGGATGTAACCACTGCTTCTGTACGTGCCGTCATCGACGCCATTCATAAGAACTCAATGCCTGGAATTACCGATGTGCTTCCGGAACACGACCTGAATAATATGAAGGTCACCATCCGGCTTGCCGTTCCACTGGATAAAGAGCTGGTCGACCTTGAGAAAGTCAAAGCTGAAATCCCCTATGGAACGGTGACGGTCGTTGTTACCGACGGGGGAATGGCGACCCCAAGCGGCATTTTCCTCAAGGATAAGAACGATCGCAATGATCTGATGTATATTGTGAATGCAGCCGTCGAAGTCGGCTACTGATCCAATAGCCACCGATAGTCCTGTCAAAGGGGCCGGCTGCATCACCCTGCCAGCCCCTTTTTCTGCATTATTTTTTCAGTAATCTTTTAAAAATCAGTGCCATGCCAAATGTCAGGAATGAGAGGATCAGGACAATGAAATTGAGATCATAGGCCGGCAGAAAACGCGTTTTATCTCCCTCGATTTCATAGACGCCTACAGGCCGGACGGAAAGGCCGCCGCCACCACCGCCGCCATTCGTATGGCCTGCAGCCTGACTGATCCGGGAATTTCCGCCGCCACCACCGCCTGCTGCACGAATTTTGGCAACCGGAATGACCTTTTTCCCTTCCACCGTCACAGGTTCGCCGTAGACCGACGAAACCTCTTTGTTCTTCAGAATCGTTTCGACAAAATTGGTAAAAGGCTGCGAACCGGACTTTTCAGCATTTTGTTCACCGTTGTTCGGATTTTCAGACATTTAACGTCCCTCCCCATACTTATCCTTGAGCTCCCTGCGCCACACATGCTTATCCATGGATTGCGGATCCGGGGACATCGGCCGGAAACATCGCATGACCTCTGTCCTTCTCCTGCTCTTTCAGTTTATCATGTGGCAACAGCGTCCGGACACAATCCGGACATTATTTTGTAAACCATTTATGATTTTTCCAGGCAGAAAAATATATCTTTCATGTGTCTTTACACCTGTAATATTTACTTCTATAATAAGGTCAAGTTTGACGGTACATGCTAAGAAAAAGGCGCCCGGCTGGAACTTGTCAAGGCGCTCTCATCATGAATTCAGGGGGATCGCTAAATGTCTGCTACAACTGTATCTGCTGCACCTGTAAAAGGAGAAAGAAAGCTGCTCGGCGTTGCCGGGCTGGCCTGGCTGTTCGACGCGATGGATGTCGGGATGATCTCATTTATTATTGTCGCGCTGGCCCAGGAATGGAAACTCAACGAAGTTCAGATGGGATGGATCGGGAGCATCAGTTCGATTGGAATGGCCGTCGGTGCGTTCCTGTTCGGCATCCTGGCCGACCGGGCAGGACGCCGGAATGTTTTGATCCTGACCATGCTGCTGTTCTCCATCGGTGCTGGATTATCGGCACTGACCACGGGTCTTGCCATCTTTCTCGTCCTGCGCTTCTTTATCGGCATGGGCCTCGGCGGTGAATTACCGGTTGCCTCTACGCTTGTTTCGGAAAGTGTGGCAACGGCAAAGCGGGGCCGCACCGTTGTTCTGCTGGAAAGTTTCTGGGCAGGCGGCTGGATCGTCGCAGCGCTGATCTCATATTTCATCATCCCGCAGTATGGCTGGCGCATTGCCCTGGTCATCGGCGCACTCCCGGCCTTCTATGCGATCTATCTGAGATGGAGTATTCAGGACTCAGAAAAGTTTGAAGCAAAGAAGAAAGAAGAAAAACAAGGTTTTCTGAAAAACATCGCCGAAGTCTGGTCGGGAAAATATGCGAAACGTACAATCATGCTCTGGATTCTCTGGTTCTGCGTCGTTTTCTCGTATTATGGCATGTTCCTGTGGCTGCCGGGTGTTGTGGTCCTGAAGGGATTCAGTATGATTAAAAGTTTTCAGTACGTCCTGATCATGACACTCGCTCAGCTGCCGGGCTACTTCACTGCGGCCTGGCTGATTGAAAAGTGGGGCAGAAAAATGGTGCTGATTGTTTACCTGCTCGGAACCGCCATCTTCGCCTTCTTCTTCGGCATCGCTTCCACCCTGCCGCTGCTGCTGACCTCCGGTATCCTGCTTTCTTTCTTTAATCTGGGGGCATGGGGCGCATTGTATGCCTACTCACCGGAACAGTATCCGACACTGATCCGTGGAACCGGTACCGGTATGGCTGCAGCATTCGGCCGGATCGGCGGCATTTTCGGACCGCTCCTTGTCGGTTATCTGATTGTCAGCCGCACTAGTATTTCTGTTATTTTCACCGTGTTCTGTATCTCAATTATTATCGCCGTACTTGCTGTACTGTTTTTGGGAAAAGAAACGAAGAATCAGGAACTCGGCTGATACGCCGGGCAGCATAAAACGGTCCCCGTAAACGATGGGGACCGTTTTTTTCGTTGGTCAAATGAATTTAATGGGGCTCAGACTGCGCCTCTTCAGAAACCGTTCGTTTCAGGAACAATGCAAGAATTAATGAGACAACGGCCAGAATCATGGCGATCAGGAAAGCTGTGCTCATACCGGAAACCATCGCCTGACGAATCTGTCCGGAGTTGGTCGGATCTGCCGATCGGCTTAGATAAGCCTGTTGTCCTGAAGCCATTATTCCGACGAACAAAGCTGTGCCAATTCCGCCCGCAACCTGTTCCAGCGTATTCATGATCGCTGTCCCGTGCGGATAGAGTTTCTTTGGAAGATCATTCAGTCCTGTTGTGGAAACCGGCATCATCACCATGGCCATGCCGATCAGCAGGACGGCATAAAGAATGACCACATAGACAGTGTTTTCTGCAATGTTCATTCGGCTCATCAGGAAGATGACGAGGATCATCAGCAGCATGCCCGGAATAACAAGCCACCTCGGCCCAAATTTATCAAACAGCTTGCCCATAATCGGAGACAGAAACCCATTTATCAATCCGCCCGGAAGAAGTACCAGGCCGGCGCCGAACGACGACAGCAGCAGCACTTTCTGCATGTAAAGCGGCAGCAGGATCATCGTCGAGAACAGCGTCATCATCATCAGGATCAGGATAATCGTCGACAAGGCGTACATCGGAAATTTAAATGTATGCAGATTCAGGATCGGATGGTCAATGGCCAGCTGGCGCCAGACAAACAGGATCAGCGACACGGCACCGATCATCATCATGACCGGACCGACAGCACCGCCTTCAGCACTGGAGCCCATACCATAGACCAGCCCGCCGAAACCGACTGTCGACAAAATAATTGAAGGAATCTCAACAGCCGGCCGTGTGACATCCGATACATTTTTCAGATAACGTGCCGCAAAAGCAATGGAGAAAACGGCAAGCGGAATCACCAGATAGAACAGCCAGCGCCAGGAGAACACGGAAATAATTAACCCGGACAGTGTCGGGCCAAGAGCGGGTGCAAACATAATAACCAGTCCGATCATCCCCATGGCTGCACCACGTTTTTCAGCCGGATAAATGTACAGGATGGTATTCATCATCACCGGCATCAGCAGCCCTGAGCCGGATGCCTGAATCACGCGACCCAGGAGCAGGAAGCCGAAAGTCGGCGAAAAACCGCAAATCACCGTACCCAGCAGGAAAAGCGCCATCGCACCGAGGAACATCTGACGTGTGGTGAACCATCCGGCAAGTAAAGCGGTAACCGGCATAAGAATCCCGATGACCAGCATATAAGATGTGGCCAGCCATTGCACGGTTGTCGCCGACACATTGAATGTCTTCATCAGGTCGGCCATCGCGATGTTCAGAAATGTCTCATTCAGGATCGCTACAAATGCCCCGATGATCAGTGCAACCGTAATCATCCCTCTTCTGATCTTCTGTTCTTCTTGCCGGATTTTCTGTTGACTCATTCGTTCAAAACTCCTGTCATTAATTTACTTGATCGTCAGGTCAACGAAACCGGACCGTTGTTTTCCGCTGACCGGAATCTTTGTCCGACCCGTACATTTGTTCATTCTCTCATAAATTAATTATTAAAAAAAGAAATATACGCTTTCTCCAACTGTCACCAAAAAAATCGTCTGATTTCCGGACTGTCCGTAAAAATCTTCCTGGTTCCGGTCAATAAAAACGTCCGTACAGATAAGTGTGCGGGCGCTCCTGTAATCATCTATTTAATCATTCCCAGTAGTCTTTATCAGCGCTGCGGCGACCAGAACCAGTTATCGGCCTTTTCTTTCCGGTCACTGACAGTGCTTTTACTTTTGGCCAGCTGTCCTGACAAGTCCATAAACCATTCCCGGTCGGACGTGATCAAGGCAAGGTCGGCCAGACTGCGCAGCTGATCATTGTTGAACGGCTGAACCGGGAAGGGTTTGATCAGATAGTTCAGCGTCTCAACCGTCCTGCCGACCGTTGACTCACGATCGCAGGCGACAACGGCAACCTTAACCGTTCCGTCATTACTGTCAAAGTCGATGACATAGCCACACATCAGCTCGCCGTTTACTGTTCTTCCTTTTACCCAATCGCCCTTTTTCCAGCTTGATCTTTGCTTCATCACCTATCACCACCGATCCTGTAATTATTTTTCCGAGAGACTTTTCGCAGCAGATATCTCCGTGCCGGACTCTCCCTGAAGTTCGCGAAGGAGAGAGCCGATCGATTGCTTCGACAGATACTTTTCCAGAACATGTTCCGCACCTGAGAAGGTCCGCTCCAGTGCCAATCTGATTCCGCTGCTCTCCGCTTTGCCAGTCTTATCGTCTGAATCCGAACACCAGTTGAGCTTCAGGGCGCTGCATGAGGTCATCCGGTAAATTTCAGCCAGACTGCAAGTCTCCGGATCACAGGCAAGACGGTAACCCCCGCCCAGACCTTCTTTTGTCCTGATCAGACAATTTCTTCTCAGAAGACTCATAATCTTCCTGACCCGGGCCGGGTGTGTATGCACCTTACCCGCCAGAGTCTCGCTGTTCCATATCTGTTCGGGTGCGCCTGCCAGGATAATCAGACAATGCACAGCTATCGTAAATTCACTGTTCATTGAATCGTATCCTTTTTAATAGATTAATGTAATTATAATGAATACAGTTTAGAAAATCAAACAAATTACTTCATAAGATGTGCTGAATCGACAAAAAGGATCCGCTTCGGCTGCTCAGGATAGATCTGTTTCGCCGCGCCAGCCCTTGCACACGTCAACCCAGCCCCGGGCATGGCCATATTTATAGAGTTCGTCAATCGTCAGCTCAATCGCTGAGTTACTGCTGCCGCACGCTGGAAAAACAGTTGTAAACCGTTTTAAGGATACATCCAGGAACACCGGCCAGTCCTTTTTTAATGCGAACGGGCAGACACCGCCGATGGCATGACCGACAAGATCAAGTGTATCTTCCGGGGAAAGCATGTGTGCCTTGAAGCCGAACTCATGACGGAATCCCTTATTATCAATTTTCGCATCACCCGCTGAAACAACGAGCATTGCTCCTTCTTTATTTTCTCCGCGGAAGGCCAGCGTTTTGGCAATCCTTTCCGGTTCAACATGCAGATGTTCGGCAGCCAGTCCGACTGTTGCGCTGGACTGATGAAGTTCAATAATATCCTGTTCCCGTCCAACTGCTCGAAACATTGCTCTGACGTTTTCTAAAGTCACTTAAAGTCACTCCATCCTCTATCTTTTTTATTAACCAGTCTATCAGAATTCACTGTCAAATCAAGGATGACGAGTTTTTTTGCAAAATCAACGGGATTATTATAAATTAGACTTAGATACGTGCGACACAGCCTTGTAAGGAAGGGATAATCACACATGACCGAATATATCACGGGTAAAGAAATTTGCAGCAGGTACAATGACATTGAAAATGATGCGTTTGGTACGGACGAGCATAAGTTTATCCTCACGACAGTCGACAAAGAATCTTTGTATGACGCGCCCTGCTCATTCAGCACGAACGGCAAGAATCTGATGACCTTTAAGGAATGGGAGAAAAATCCGCAGAACTATGACGATTATCATACGGATAACGTGAAGCAGATGATTGATTACATTCATGACGGCGGTAAACTTCCGCCGCTGATCTGCAATAAGGACTTTGGATTGTACGACGGCCAGCACAGACTGACGGCTTACAGCATGATGCCGGAGATTAAACAAATACAGATTTATAAGGAAATCTGAAACCTTTTAACGTTATTTTTAAACGAATTAGAGAAGGAAAGAAAAGCCGTCCGCTGAAAAAAGAGGCCTGCTCATTGGTGAGCAGGCCTCTTTTTCAGCGGATCACAGTACTTTACTCAGGAAAGACTTTGTCCGTTCCTCCTTTGGATGGCTGAACAGCTCGTGCGGCTCATTTTCCTCAACAATATACCCGCCATCCATGAAAATGACGCGGTCGCCGACTTCCCGGGCAAAGCCCATCTCATGGGTCACAACAACCATCGTCATCCCGTCTTTGGCCAGACGCTTCATCACATCCAGAACATCCCCCACCATTTCAGGGTCCAGAGCCGACGTCGGCTCATCGAACAGCATCATTTTCGGCTCCATAGCCAGTGCGCGGGCAATGGCAATACGCTGCTTCTGACCGCCTGAAAGCGAATCCGGATACGTTCCCGCTTTCTCTTCAAGGCCGACTTTTTTCAGAAGCGCAATGGCGGTTTCCTTTGCTTCGCTTTTCGGCACTTTTTTCACCTTCATCGGCGCCAGCATGATGTTCTCAAGAACCGTCATATGCGGGAACAGATTAAACTGTTGGAACACCATGCCGACATCCTGGCGAATCTTGTTAATATTTGTCTTCTGCCCGGATATGTCGACGCCCTCAATCAGAACACGCCCGGAAGTAATCGGCTCAAGCTGGTTGATACAACGAAGCAGTGTCGACTTTCCCGATCCTGAAGGGCCGATGACCACGACCACTTCCCGTTTGTCGACACTCAGATTAATATCTTTTAATACTTCATTATTACCGAACGTCTTCTTCAGGTTTTCTACCTGGATCATCATTTTGTTGCCATCCTCCTTTCCGTGAGATGCACGAAGTAACTCATCGTCAGCGTCAGGATCAGATAGATCAGCGCGATCGTCAGATAAGGTTCCCAGACAAGCGAATACTGGGCACCCATGTTTACTGCCCAATAGGTCAGTTCCGGAGCTGCAATATAGGAAACAAGCGATGAATCCTTAATCAGACTGATAAACTCATTACCCATCGGCGGCAGAACGTGTCTCACTGCCTGCGGTAAAATGATATAACGCATTGCCTGTACATGCGTCATGCCCAGCGAACGGGCCGCTTCCGTCTGGCCGTCATCGATCGATTCGATACCTGCCCGGAATACTTCGGCAATATAGGCCGCTTCATTCAGCGACAGCGCCGCGATCCCTGCAAGCAGGCCGTTAGACTGATGAAGCAGCACAGGAACGACACCGAAGTTGACAATCAGGATCTGCACGTAGAGCGGTGTTCCTCGGAAAAAGCCGATGTAACAGAGAAAGGGAATCCGTATCGCACGATGCTTCGACATTTTTCCAAAGCAGATAATCAGCCCGAGCAGTGTACCGAAGACAATACCCGACAATGACAGAATGATCGTGAGTTTTGTGCCCGCCAGAAAGAAGGGCATGTAGCCCCAAATCAGGTCAAAACGAAAATTCAACAAAATCCTCTCCTAACCAAAAAGTTGCCTAACGTTTCTGTTAAGCAACTCTTCAGATTCATTTATTTTCTCATTTTATTTCTGCTGTGCTTTCAGAGCAGCAATATCCGGCGTACTCTTGAACCATTTCTCATAAATTGTTTTGTAAGTGCCGTCATTGTAGAGCTTATTAATCGCTTTGTCAAAATCGGCCTTGAGTTTGCTGTTTTTCGGATACATAATGCCGTAGAATTCCGGAACAAACGCTTTATTATCCTGAATGACTTTTAGATTTTTGCCCGGGTTATTCCGCGCATACTGTTCAATCACCGTATTATCGGCAACGACGGCGTCAGAACCGTGGTTCAGCATATCCAGAATCGCCAGGTTGATCGTCTTGAACTTTCTGACATTCGGATTGTTTTTCCCGACAATTTTCTCAATGGCCACCTGTCCTGTTGTTCCGGACTGGACGGCGATCTTTTTCCCTTTCAGATCTGCTGCAGATTTAACACTGCTGTTTTTGGCAACAAGGATTTTATTTGTGGACAGAAAATAAGGAACCGAGAAATCATAAGTCTTTTCGCGGTCACTTGTAATCGAAATTGCAGAAATGCTCAAATCCGCTGTCTTATTTTTTAATTCAGCGAACACTGGATCCCAGCCGACATTGACCAGGTTGTACTTATAGCCGGCCGCCTTTGCCAGAGCCTTCATAATGTCGACGTCAAAACCGGTCATTTTCCCCTTATTGAGATATTCAAAAGGAGGGTATGTTGCATCGTTCACAACCCGCAGCGTCTTCTTGGCCGCTGCGCTGCTGCTGCCTGAGCTGCCCGCCGAAGCGCAGCCTGTCAGCGCCAGCACGAGCACCAGAATAAGAGACAGAAAAGACAACTTTTTCTTCATGTTCCATTGACCCCCAGTAGTATGTATGAAAAGATATCGCATCAAATTATGTTTCATTATACCCTCATTTTTTCTGAATTGACAGACCAATTATAGAATTTTTTAATAATTCTTGATATACTTTCGGTGATCCGGCGGAAAGAAAAGACATGGACCTGATGGATGAAAACAAAAAAGGACAGAGAATCGTTCTCTGCCCCGATCAAATCTGTTTACTTCATGTTACTGTCACCCTAAGACTTTGACACGCTCGCTGATCAGCTGGAATTCCTTCGGACCTGCCGGTGCCGCAATATTGCCGAACGGCATTTCTGCTCTCAATACCCAGTTTTCCGGAATATCAAAAGTCTTTCGGACAGCGTCATCAATCAGTGGATTGTAGTGCTGAAGCGAAGCACCGATACCGATATCGGCCAGAGCCGTCCAGACGGCAAACTGAGTCATTCCGTTCGTCTGTTCCGCCCAGACTGGAAAATTATCCGCATAAAGGGAAAATTTTTCCTGAAGATTCTTAACGACAGCAACATCCTTAAAGTATAGAACCGTACCGATACCTGCATTAAAGGAAGCCAGTTTTTTCGCCGTCGGTTCAAAAGACTGTCCTTCCGGGAGTACTTTGCGGATGGCCTGTTCCGCGATGCCGCCTTCACCCCACAGTTTGCTGCTCTCCTCGCCAAACAGAATGACTGCACGGGCAGAAGGTGCATTAAAAGCCGCCGGTGTATACTGGACAGCTTCCTCAATGGTTGCTGCGATTTTGTCGTTCTCGATCTTGACGTCTTTGTCAAGGGCGTATATAGAACGACGTTTCTTTATTGCGTCGAGAAATTCATTCGATTTAACAAAAGCCTGCAATGCACTGTTCACAAATAACCGCTCCCAACTAATTTATTTTCTGATACTTACGTAAGTATAGCGTTGACCGGGACAAATGTAAATTATTTTATTTTTGCTTCGGCGGCAGAAACAAACCACTTGTCTGCCCAGCGATGCACTTCGGCAAGTACCGGCTGGATCTCCTGCCCCTTCTCCGTCAGCCGGTAGGTGACCTGGACCGGATAGCCGGTATCGACATGCCGGTCGACAAGGCCGAGCGCTTCGAGTTCTCTCAGACGTGCCGCCAGCATCCGGTCGCTTAGTTCCGGAATCGCATCGGCAATCATACTGAAATGGCACTCCCCGTTTAAAAGCACCTCAATAATCAGTCCGTTCCATTTCTTTCCGATGATTTGAAATGCCTTCTCAAATTTCGGACAGACTGATAAAGTTCGTTTCATCTTAATCACCCCTGACTTTATTTTATTGTAACCTACTTATGAAAAGATACCTACTAAACAGAACGATATGATGATGTCCGGCTGCAGCAATTGCGGACAGGCGTTTAATCAATCGTTTGATTAAGCTCTGCATACCATTTTCAATCTGAAGGACGGGTACCGGCCGGATCGCTGTTTATTGGCCGGATCGGAAGCAATGTCCCGGCAAGAACGATGACGGCACAGCCAAGGAACACACTGCTCAGCGAGTTTTCAGAAGTAATCGGCATCAACAGTAAGAACACAGCCAGATCACAACAGGAATCCACAATGGACAGCAGCGAAATGGTCGTCGCCCTCACTCCCGACGGGATATAGTCATTACTGATCTGCGAATAGATCGGATAGCGAATAACCTGGACAATTTTCAGTAAAAAGAAGATGCCGATGGCTGTCCAGATTCCGGATCGGCAGATTGCCGCCAGCACCAGACCTGCCGCAGACAGGAATCCGGTCGTATACATCAGGACGATCCGTGAACAACAATGCGTCAGCCGGCCTATCGAATTGGCGGCAAAAAAGCCGAAAACAGCTGCCAGCGCATAGAGCACGCCGATCCAGGCGACCGGCACCCCGGCGGTTACAAGATAAGGCTGATCAAAATTTTTAAAAACGGCGCCAGCCGGTATAAAGACCAGTGTGACATTGAGAAACATGACAAGCAGCCGGGGGGCGCGGCGAATGACACCGATCCCCGACTTAATCTGTTGAAATGCCCGGACTTGTTTCTTTTGCGTTACCGCTTTGGGATTCCTTAGAAAAAATGTGAGCCCGAATTCGATGATCTGAAAGCTGATGGTCAGCAGAATCAGCATCGTAAACTGATCATGGCTCAGATCTTTTGCGAGAAATGCCCCGAACAGCACCGAAATGAGCGTCGCAATGAAGTCGCCCGACTGGATCCGCCCCATCGCCTGATCCATTTTGCCTGTCTCGCCGCTCTCCTTTAGAGATTCATAGATGAACGCCTCATCCGCACCGGAATAAAAGGTAACGGAAAGACCGTTAATCAGGCTGGAGACATAAAACAGCCACGGTTCCGTTGCAAATAATAGAAGAAAAATACTGGCGAGTCTGACGAGGCAGCCGGTCAGAAACGAAACCTTCGGCCCGAAACGATCGGCATAAACACCGGTCGGGATTTCGCCAATCAGGACCGCAAAGCTCCAGCAGAACAGAATAATAAAGATATCCCGCTCCGTCAGTCCGTTCTTCAGATAGAAAAGAGTCATCACAGGCTGGAGAAAGTTCAGTGTTCCGAATATTCCCAGCCAGAACAGCAGCCGGATATTGCCTGATGCAAGTGTTTGTTTCATGGTTCATTCTCCTGCTTTTCTGATATTTTTTAAATAAAGGCAAGAAAACAGGAGAAAGTATGGAGCTTCAGCAAACTGCCTCCCCTGTTTTCCGATTAAGGCAGAACAGTTTTGATTTTTGCATGAGCGAATCCCCCTTGTTTGATGGTTTCAGTATACCAGCCTCCTGAAGATCCTTTAAAAAGTTTTTCTGTTCTTGTCCCCAATGTATTCTGCTTTGATAGAATGAAAGAACAGCAAACTTGAGATGAGATGATAAGATGACTGCAAAAACTGCTGTACTGCTTGTCAACCTGGGTACGCCCGACGCCCCGGACACCGCTTCGGTGCGCCGCTATCTCGGAGAGTTTCTCAGCGACCCGCGGGTCATTGACTTGCCCCGCTGGAAATGGCTGCCGATTCTGCACGGAATTGTCCTGCGCGTCCGGCCCGGCAAATCCGCCAGGCTTTACCAGTCCATCTGGTCGAAGAACGGATCGCCGCTGCTCTACTGGAGCCGCAAGCAGCGGGATGCACTGGAAAAGCGTCTGGCTCCGGATCATATCCGGGTGGAACTGGCAATGAATTACGGAAATCCTTCACTTCCGGACAAACTTGAAGAACTGCACCGCTGGGGTATGCGCCGGCTCGTTCTTCTGCCGCTGTTTCCCCAATACTCCTCAACCACGACCGCTGCAATCTGGGACCGGACCATCCGGACGGTTGCCAAATGGCGTGATCTGCCTGAATTCCTGTTTATCCGTGATTATCCCGATCATGCCGATTACATAGATGCCATTGCCGACCGAATCCGGCCTTATCTGGTTGAAAACGACGCTCCCGACGCTCTGGTTCTCTCGTATCACGGCATACCCGTCCGCTACGCAGAAAGCGGTGACGATTATCCGGAACGTTGCCGGAAAACCACCAATGCCCTGAGAGCAAAGTTTCCGGACCTGAAAATTATTGAGAGCTTTCAGTCGAAATTCGGCAATGAGCCGTGGCTGGAACCGGCCACAAGCTCAGTACTCAGGAAATTACCCGCCGACGGTGTGAGAAACATCCTGATTGCAGCTCCTTCCTTTACTTCAGACTGTATTGAAACGCTGGAAGAACTCCAGAAGGAGAATGCGGCTGTTTTTCATCAGGCAGGCGGCAGCCATTACCATTACCTGCCGGCGGTGAACGACCATCCGCTGTTTCTCAACTGTCTGGAAGACCTCGTCCGGAAAAGGATCGGATCATAACGGACGGCATGCTTCACTTCCGTGTAACCGTTTCAATACTTATGTTAGTGAAAATATTGAATTTTTTGTTCAGATTAAATATACAAGAGTATAGTGATTAAATAAGGGCCTATTTAATCGTCAAAATTCGGATTACGGGAAATCAATTACAGGATAGGAAAGAGGACCATCATGAGAATTAGTGCAGAATCTGAACGTACATATTTACAGAAGGTATTTGCTGCAACCGGCTTTTCAAAAGAAAACAGTGACCTGCTCGCCGATACACTGGTGGATGCTGACTTGCGCGGCATTTCATCTCACGGTATTCAGCGATTGGCATGGTATTTGAACATGGTCAAAGAACACACCATTGAACCGAAAAATGAAGTCAAGATTTTGAAAGAAACGCCGACAAGTTTACTGATCGATGCCAACAAGAACATGGGCCAGGTCGCCTGTGCACTTGCCATGCATCAATTGATTGAGAAAGCGAAGAAGTCGGTTGTTTCCATCGCCGTCATTCGAAATTCAAACCATTTTGGAACCGCCGGATACTGGGCACGAATGGCTGTTAAGGAAGGGCTGATCGGCATTGCCAACACGAATACCCGCCCGCTGGTCGTGCCAACCAATGCGACGCAAGCCTTTTTGGGGTCAAACGCGTTTGCTTTCACTTTCCCGGCAGAACCCCATCCGTTTGTGTTTGACGGGGCAACGTCCGTCGTATCCAGCGGTAAAATTCAGGTTCTGGACAAAAACAATCAGGATATTCCCGGTGAATGGGCTGTTGATAAAGACCGCAAAATTGTGAAGAGCGCCAGAAAAGCTGAAGATATTCTTGCGACAGCAGCCTTCACACCCCATCAAAAGGGCGGCGGCGTCCTGACCCTTGGCGGCGTTGAAGAAAATAATTCAAATTACAAGGGATTAGGAAATTCGCTGGTTGTCGAATTACTGACAGGTATCCTGGCGCAAGGGTCTATTTCTGCCGATACAAGCGTCGGCAAGCATGACTTCAGTCAATTTCTGATGACGATTGATCCGTCGTTCTTTGGTGATCTGGATACACTGAGAGAGCACGTCACGAGCATGTTTGATCGGATCCGGAACCTGGAACACCTGCCGAATACCGAGATCAAGATTCCGGGTGACCGTGAATACAAGCGTTATGCCGAGAACAGCAAGAACGGGGTTGCCGTGGACGACAAGACGGCTGCGGATCTGAAACGAATTGGTCAGGAATTGAACGTCACTGTGCCGGAAGCACTGTAATCATTGAACGAACGGTAAAACCTCCAAAAAGCCACCAAAGGCGACGGAGGTTTTATCTCTTTTTGGGGTTTAACGCCTGATACCGTACCGATTCATAATTCTTTAACAGGTGTTGTATAATAAACTGGGAAAACAGCCATTGCAACAGTCATTACGTGTACGACATTTTTACAGGAGGCGGACTTATGACCCAGTATCAGCAGAATGAAGTCTATCACGGATTCCAGTTTTTACATAAAGAACAAGTCCCGGATATCGGCTCGGAAGCCTTTCTTTTCAGGCATGTCAAAAGCGGTGCCCGGCTGCTCTATCTCCGGAATGAAGACGAAAACAAGGTTTTCACCATCAGTTTCCGGACTCCGCCGGAAGACAATACCGGCGTTTTTCATATTCTTGAGCATTCGGTTCTCTGCGGCTCTGATAAATACCCGGTGAAAGAACCCTTCGTCGAATTACTGAAAGGTTCTTTAAGTACCTTTCTGAATGCGTTCACATTCAGCGACAAGACGATGTATCCGCTGGCGAGCAAAAATGACAAGGATTTTCAGAACTTGATCGATGTTTATCTCGATGCGGTCTTCCATCCGAACATTTACAAATACAAGGAAATCCTTCAGCAGGAAGGCTGGCACTATGAACTGAATGATGCCAAAGAACCGATCCATCTGAAGGGCGTTGTTTACAACGAAATGAAGGGGGTCTTCTCGTCGCCGGAAGGTTTACTGATGCGTGCCAACCAGAGTTCGCTGTTTCCGGATACGTCATACGGATTCGAGTCCGGCGGCGATCCGGAGTATATCCCGGAGCTGACCTACAAGCATTTTATTGATTCCCACCATAAATATTACAGCCCGGCAAACAGCTATATTTACCTGTATGGAAAACTGGATATCGATCAGAAACTGGATTATCTGGACAAACAGTATTTAAGCCAGTTTGACAAGATTGACGTGGATTCATCGATCGCCGAGCAGAAACCGACCGGAAAAACGGAAGCGGTCCGTTCTTACCCGATTCTCCCGGGCGAAGACGAGAAGGATAAGACCTATCTGAGTCTGAATTTCGCCGTTTCAGAATCAACCGATCCGGAGACGTATTTGGCCTTCGACATGCTCGACTATCTGCTTCTGGACAGTCCTGCTGCCCCTTTGAAAAAAGCCATTCTCGATGCCGGAATCGGCCGTGATGTCTTCGGCTCCTACGACAACAGCATCCGCCAGCCTTATTTCTCTGTGAATGTAAAAAATGCCAATGAAGATCAGAAAGATGCTTTCAAAAAGGTTGTTCGTGATACGCTGAGCGGTCTTGTTCAGAACGGGATCAGCAAAAAGCTGATCGAAGCAGCTATCAACGTCAAAGAGTTTCAGTTGCGTGAAGCGGATTACGGTTCGATGCCGAAAGGGCTGATCTACAGCATCACGATCATGGACAGCTGGCTTTATGACGGAGATCCGCTCACCCACATGCGTTTTGAAAAAACACTGGCGAAGATCAAACAGGCATTGTCCGGCCGTTATTTTGAATCGCTGATTGAAAAATACCTGCTGAACAGCAACCATGAATCGCTGGTCGTCGTCAAGCCCTCCCGGACTATGGCGGGTGAAGAAGCCGAGGCATTAAACCGGAAACTTGCCGAATTTAAAAAGCGTCTTGATCCGTCCGCACTGAATCAGCTCGCGGCCAACACGAAGAAGCTGCAGCAGCGCCAGTCGTCAGAAGACCGTCCGGAAGATCTGCGTAAAATTCCGCTGCTGTCGCTCGACGACATTGACAAGAAAACTGAAGCACTGCCGCTATCTGAAACCGAAATCGATGGGGTCAAAACCCTCTTTCACGACTTGCCGACAAATAAGATTGCCTATCTCGGCCTGTATTTCGACACTGCTGCAGTGCCTCAGGATCAAATTCCGCTGCTTGCACTGCTCAAGGAATTGCTCGGGAAAATCGACACGGAAACTTACGACTACGAAGCACTGGTCAATGAACTCAACATTCAGACCGGCGACGTTCATTTTGAAACCAATGTCATTTCGGATAAAACCGACGACAGTCAGCTCGCGACGAAGTTTACCGTCAAAGCCAAGATCCTGCAGGACAAACTGCCGGAGGGCATCCGTCTGATCCATGATATTCTCGGCCGCAGCCGGTTCGACAACAAAAAGCGGATTCATGACTTGGTCAAAGAAATCAAATCGCGCCTGGAGATTGCCTTCAACCAGAGCGGCAATGCCGTTGCACTGCGGCGTGTCGGTGCTTATTTTTCAAAATCGGCAGCATACAAGGAACGGCTCAGGGGACTGGCTTTCTATCAGTTCATCCGCGATCTGGATGCCGGTTTCGATCAGAAGTACGATCAGCTGGCCAGTGAATTGAAGCAACTGACCGGTTCCCTGTTCAGCAAAGATCGCCTGATCATCGGACTGACCGGAAATCATGAGATCTTTGAACAGTTTAAAGGACAGTTTGACCAACTGGATTTGAAAGCCATTCCGGATAGCCGGACATCATCCGTTTCGATTGATCTGATTCCGGCCCGTAACGAAGGCCTGATGACCTCAAGCAAAGTGCAGTATGCTGCGAAGGGTGCCAATTTCAGACAGCTCGGCTTTGACTATACCGGCCAGATGCTCGTGCTGAAACAGGCGCTGACGCTGGATTATCTGTGGAACCGTGTCCGCGTGCTTGGCGGTGCCTATGGCTGCGGGATCTCAGCCGAATCCTCCGGCAATTTCATTTTCTGGTCCTATCGCGATCCGAATCTGCGCGAAACCTTGAAAATTTATGATGAATCAGCCAAGTTTGCCGCGTCTTTCAAAGCGGATCCGTTCACGATGACCAAATATATCATCGGCACGATCTCCAGCCTGGACGCTCCGCTGACACCAAGCGGTATCGGCGAATTGTCCGACGAGCGCTACTTCGCCCATGTATCGGAACAAGATATTCAGCGGATCCGTGAGGAAGTGCTTGCGACAACACCTGAAGACATCCAGAAGTTCTCCGGACTGTTGCAGAAAGTCACCGATGAGAATCACATCTGCGTCTTCGGCGGCGAATCAAAAATCAAGGAAGACAAAGAATTGTTCGGAGATTGTGTGGATACGTTCGGCTAAAAGTTAAAAATGAAGCGCCGCGGATGTTCATCCGCGGCATTTTTTTACCCGCACTTATTTGTCAGCGACACGTTCATGCCACATTTATAGTAATATTTACCATTATTTATCCATTAATTGTTCATTAAAAAGTCTTAAGTACACGTTCGTTTGCTTCACTATTTCGGAAAACAGTGATGCAGAATTGTCTCGCTGTCCTTAACACTATGTGGATCAACCGTCGCAGTGACCTTTTCTTTTTAATCTTTTCGCCCATGAGAAAAGTCCGTACATTTACCGAAAAGTAACAGCCCCTTTTCATCACATTGATGTATGTTCGTTAAAATTTTCTGTGAAGGGCATTTCAATCTCAAAGGGAGTGAAAAATTTTGAAATTCTGGCACGCGAAACAGTTGGGTGCACTCTTCATTGCCGGCATGCTGACATTTGGGATCGGCATCATCTCACCAGGGATCGGAGCCAAGGCAGAAACAAACCAGCCGGGAATCGCTGTAACGAAAGTGGTTCCTACCTTTACGGGAGATTCCCGGACGACAAAGGGGTTCACCTGGTACACGAGCCTGCAGTCCGTCCGCAGTGATCTTCAACTGGTGAAAAAGGCAGGGAAAAGCCAGCCCCGCTTTGACAAAGCACTGCGTTTTAAAGGGACAAGCTATGTTTCATCGAACAGCTCTGCCGAGCAGGTTCACAAGGCTGAAGCAAAGGGCCTGAGACCGAACACAGAATATTATTACCGTGTGGGTGATGCCAAAGCCGGTATCTGGAGTAAAACAGGCATCATTAAAACAGCGCCAAAAAAGAACACTGCCTTCACCTTTCTCGAACTGACCGACCCTCAGGCAAAAAGTGAAAGTGAAGGAGAACTTGCCGCCGATACCTTTAATCAGGCTGCAGCTACGGTGAAAAATTATTCGTTCATGACGGTAACCGGGGACTTTGTTGACGACGGAACGGTTGAACCCGAGTGGGACTGGCTGATCAATAACAGTCAGAAGGTCTGGGGAAATACAACGGTCGTACCGGCTGCCGGTAATCATGAGCGCAAGAATAATGCGTTTATCGACCACTTCAATCTGAAACCCGCTGCTTCGGATACCAATACGACAGGGGCGTACTATTCTTTCACTTACAGCAACACACACTTTGTGGTCTTGAATACGAATGAAGACTCCAGTCAGTACCGTGATTTCACTCCGGCTCAGGTAAACTGGATGACTTCAGATATCAAGAAAGCAAAAAAAGCCGGGGCAAAATGGACCGTCGTTCTGATCCACAAAGGACCTTATACAACCTCAAATCATGCCACTGACTCCGATATCATCGATACAAACGGCGTCCGCAATCAGATTGCTCCGCTGATCGGCAAACTTGGCGTTGATCTGGTCATCCAGGGCCACGATCATATCTATGCACGCTCAAAACCGATCAACGGCCAGAATCAGGCCACACAGCCGACAAAAATCACCGAATGGCTGAATGGACAGGCGATCGATTATTCCGTAAACCCGGACGGCGCTGTCTATGTGATCCCGGCCACAGCCGGACCGAAAACGTACAAGAGAAATACCTCGCCGCTGCTTGGTGATTCCTTCTTTAATATGTTCGATCGTGCGGAAGAGAACCATGCGCTGAAGTATGGACTCGATCCGTCTGATCCGACAAGACCGGTCCGCGGCGCGATTCAGAATTTTGCCGGTGTGACGATCGATAACAACAAGCTCACGGTTGTTGTCTATGAAGTTGACCGGATCAAAGGCACTGCACCCTACGTCATCGATCAGTTCGGCATCGTCAAGAACAGTGTGAACCAGCGCTGAACCCAGTGAATCAGACCGGCAGATCATCTTGCGCCATTGTAAAAGCGGCTATCCTCAGATAGCCGCTTTTACTGCTCATTTCATTCATCATTACATGGCTTTAAGCCGCTCAATCCGGCTCTCAATCGGCGGATGTGTGGCAAACCAGTTCGACGCCTTCCGTTTTTCTCCGAACGGACTGGCAATATACATCGATGCCGTCGCCGGTTTGGCATTCTTCAGACCCTCCGTATCGCTGCTGATCTTGGTCAGCGCCTGAACCAGGCCCTGCGGATCCCGCGTCAGTTCCACAGCCGAAGCGTCGGCAAGGTATTCACGGTTTCGGGAAACCGCCAGCTGCACGAACTGAGCCGCCAGCGGTGCGAGGATAATTAACACGAGTGCGACAATCATCAGGATCGGATTGGACTTATCATTGCTGCGCTTACTGTTCCTGCCCCCGCCCCAGAAGAACATCCGCTGACCGACGTTGGCAATGACGATGATGACGCCGACGAGCGCAATACATAAAGTCATCAGACGAATGTCGTAATTACGGATATGGGAGAATTCGTGAGCGGCCACGCCGGCAATTTCTTCCCGGTTCAGCCGTTTCAGCAATCCACTGGTAAAGGCGATCACACTTGAATCAGGCTTCATGCCGGTCGCAAAGGCATTCGGAGACGGATCGTCAACGATATAGACTTTCGGCATCGGTACATTGGCGGCCACGGAAAGTTCCTCAACAACATTGAACAGCATCGGATTATCTTTTTTCTGAATCTCATGGGCACCGGCCATGCCGAGTACCTGCGCCTTTGCACTGGCAAAGGTGACCGGCACATAAAAGCAAAGAACAATGGCCGTAATCACAATACCCATCAACGAATCCCCGCCGGCAAAGTAGCCGACCGCCCAGCCGATGGCCAGTACAAGCAGGCAGAAGAAAACAAGCAGCACGAATGTTTTTCGCTTATTCTGCTGTATCTGTTGATATAACATGGCGGGCCTCCGTCAGAACGTCACCTTTGGAACTTCGCGGTCCGTCTCCGGGATCGTCAGCAATTCTTCCCGTTTGAACCCGAATAGTCCGGCGATCAGATTGGTTGGAAAGGACTCCCGTTTGATATTGTAATCCTTGACCGTTTTATTGTAGAGCTGACGTGAATAAGCGACTTTATTTTCAGTCGTAGCCAGTTCTTCCTGCAGACTGAGAAAGTTCTGATTCGCCTTCAGATCCGGATAGGATTCCGCCAGGGCAAAAATCGACCTCAGTGCCCCTTCAATCTGATTGTCTGCTTCGATGCGCTGCTGCGGGGTCCCGCTGACCAGACGGTTGCGTGCTTCAATGACCTGAGAAAGTGTCTCCTTTTCATGTTTGGCGTAACCTTTCACGGTTTCAACCAGATTCGGAATCAGATCATGCCGCCGCTTCAGCTGAACATCAATCTGGCTGAAAGATTCCTGAACCCAGTTGCGATACTTAACCAGACCGTTGTATGAAACAATGAAGAAAATCACGATAATCGCAATTACAGCGATAACAATGATCAGTGTCATTCGGTATTCATCCTTTCATTTTGTGGATCGTCATATCCTTTTCTATTAAAGTATACCATGATTCGCAGTGTATTCAGACGGTTCGCCCCACTTGTTACAGTTTCCGGCAATTCCGGTTCCCGGCCTCTGAGATATGCCCTGTTTCGGCTTTTTTCGACGGTTACTGACAAAAACGTCCTACCGATTCGGTCTATCATGTGATAGAGTGGCACTGGTGGCCTTTTTTTCAGATCGGCCTTTAGATCTTCTTGCACAGGTGATATTGGTGATGAAAAAATATATTAAACAGATCATACTCATTCCGCTCACATTGATTATTTTATTTTCCATTATTTATGGTGCGGACCGGGTCATTCATTTTTACCGGCCGGGAACTGCGGTTAATCATTCACAGACCAGTGCCGCGCCCACACGAACTTCCCCGGTACCGGCAAAAGACAAAATCACAACCCAAAAGATGACCATCGGCGCCGTCGGTGACATTCTGATTCACGACCGTGTATACAATCCCGCCCGGACGCGACAAGGATTCAATTTCAAACCAGCGTTCAGTGCTGTCAAAAAGGTTATGCAGAAACCGGATATGCTGACGGCCAATCAGGAGTCTGTGCTCGGCGGTGCGAAGCTTGGCTTATCCTCTTATCCGATGTTCAACAGCCCTCAGGAAGTCGGACTGGCTGTCAAGGATGCCGGGGTCGACATTTCTTCGACGGCAAACAATCATGCTCTGGATAAGGGCGAAGCCGGCATCGTTGCCGAACTGAAATTCATGAACCGGATCGGTATGAAGCACGTTGGCACATATATGACGCCTGCTGATGCCAACAAGACGGTCGTGACCCGTTCACATGGAATCCGTGTGGCCTGGCTCTCCTATACCTTTGGAACCAATGGCATGCCGATCCCTGAACACAAACGTTATCTTGTTAATTTGATCGATAAGAAGAAAATAAGCAGGGATCTCCTTGCCGCCAGAAAGAAGGCAGACCTTGTCGTCGTCAGCATGCACTGGGGGATTGAATATCAGCGTCTTCCGGATCAGCAGCAGAAAGCGCTGGCCCGTTTTGTTGTTAATTCGGGAGCGGACATTATTTTCGGCGCGCATCCTCATGTCCTGCAGCCGATGAACTGGGTTAAAGCAAGGGACGGCAGAACCGCACTCGTTGTTTATTCATTGGGGAACTTTTTCTCCGGACAGAAGGACGGAATATATAAACAGCTCGGCGGTATGGCAACCATCAGGGTGACTAAGAAGATCAGGGACGGGAAAACCATATCTGTCCGTTTAGGCAGACCATCCTTTTTCCCAACCTATGTCACCCACAAGGGAGGCATGTATCGCGTAGTACCTCTGTCTGACGCAGGGGCCTATGGTCTGAAAAATGCGCATCAGAAATATCGGGAAATAATGCACCATGAGCTTGACGGCGTGCAAACAGGCAGACAGTGAATCTTCTGCTGATGGATAAAAAAAATCTCCCTAGCGTAAGGAGACAGTAAATACGTTTTTTCGTCATCATTCCAGGCAGAAATCCTGTATTTTTTTCCGCACCTTTTCATTGATGCCGAACTCGGCTGATAGATAATTGCTGAAAGTCCTGTAGGTGTTCGTGATGGCCTTCATGGAAGCTTCGATAAACTCCTCATGCAGCAGGAAACCTTGCTCGAAACGTCGCAGAGCGGCTCCGGACAGATAACGGGCCGCATCCGCAAATAATTCCTGATGATACGTATGAAGCAGCCGGTTCGACAGCAAATAATCGTCAACAATTGTCTCATCGGAAACGCCAAGTGTTTTGAGAATCAGCATGGAACCGACACCCGTCCGGTCGCGCCCGCCGGCACAGTGGTGGATCAGCGGCAGATTCTTCTCAGGCCTGGCTACCAGATGCATCATCGTCTGATAGGAAGCATTATGGATCGGCATATCTGCATAAACTCGGGCAAATTTTTCCACCGTGAACGAACGATAAAAAGTCGCCGGATCCCATTCCGAATGCGCCGTCAGCCGATCCTCCCCGTTGACAGCCACACGTATATGTTCTTCATTTCCTATTTTCGGATCGGGCTTCAGGTCTGCTTCCGCTTTATCTCGGTAATCATAAATAAACCTGATCTGCTGATTCTTTAAATATGCCAGATCGTCAGCCGTCAGCCCGGCCAGTTCAGCCGACCGGAAGATAAGGCCGGAGCGGATTCGTCTGCCGTCCCTTGTTTTCAAACCGCCCATATCGCGGAAATTGAACACGCCTTTTAACGGAAGCTTTTTCTCTGTAAACAGCCGGTTCTCCATAACCTCATCCTTCCTGCAAATGTATGATCAGTGATTCATGACCTCATTATTTGATCATCATAACATACTTTCAGCTTCCGGATGAGTGTATTACTTTGGGGAACACACCTCTTATCGCTTCGGTTCCGGCATTCTTCCAGAGAAGAACAGACGGGCCTGATCGCCGGGAATCGGATAGAGTGCAGGCTGGCCCAGTGCCTGCAAGTACACCAGATTCAGCCGTCCGCTGCGATTCTTCTTATCATTTTTTACTTTTTCATAAAAATCAGCTGTCCCGATCAGAGACGAAGCAACCGGTAACCCTGCGGCCCGCAGCCGGCTCGTCAGCATTGCTGCCGTCCCCGGCGGAGACAGTCTGTATTTTTCAAAAAGCCCGGATAATTGCACCATACCGATACTGACTGCTTCTCCGTGTGCCAGTTTGCCCTGAGCCAGCAACTCAATGGCATGACCGATCGTATGGCCGAAGTTCAGGATCTGTCTGCGGCCGCTTTCCTTCTCGTCATCTATGACCACTTCTGCTTTGAATGCGACACTCTGTTCAATCAGTGCCTCCGCATGTTTTAAAATATCTTCCGGCCGGTTGATCTGTTCCATAAGCGCCCAGAAACCGTTCCCGGAAAGTGCGGCCATTTTGACGACTTCTGCGTAGCCCTCCGCCAGGTAACGCTGCGGTAATGTAGCCAGCAGATCAGGATCAATAAAAACCGCATCCGGCTGATAAAAGGTACCGACCAGATTCTTGCCGGTATCCAGATCGATCGCTGTCTTGCCGCCGACACTGCTGTCCACCTGCGCCAGCAGCGACGTAGGAATCTGAATCAGCGCCAGTCCGCGCATGTAGGTCGATGCAACAAAACCTGCCAGATCGCCGACAACGCCTCCGCCCAGCGCCAGGATACCGTCTGTCCGCTGGAAGTGGTCGTTCATCAGCTTCCGATAGAGCCGAATCGTTTCCATCCAGTTCTTGGATGCCTCACCGGCTGGCACCACGTAAGCGGTCACATGGAAACCTGCACCGCTCAGTTGCGCAATCACCTGCTCCTGATAGAGCGGTGCGACATGGCTGTCACTGATTACAGCGATCTGACGCGGCGTCCAGATTTTCGCAACCCAGGCTCCAAGATGACTCAAAATGCCCGGCTCAATGTGGACGGAATAATTTTTCTCTGGTAGAGCCACATGAATGGTTTTCACGATTATCCCTCCCAGGCATCCATTAAACGCCTGAGGTCCAAAACATGTTGCGCCATTTTCAGAAACGTGTCCGGCTTCAGCGCCTGCGGGCCGTCGGAAAAAGCATGTTCCGGATCATCATGGATTTCGACAATCATCCCGCTCGCACCGGAGGCCGTACCGGCATAAGCCATCGGCGCAACCAGATCCCAGGCACCGACGGCATGGCTCGGGTCGACAATAACCGGATAATGGGTCAGTTTCTGCAGGACCGGAACTGCCCCCAGGTCGAACGTATTCCGTGTGTATTTATTGTCAAACGTACGAATACCGCGCTCAATCAGCATAATATGATGATTTCCGCCACTCGCTATGTACTCAGAAGCATTAAGAAGGTCATCGACGGTTCCGGACATACCGCGTTTCAGAGCAACAGGAATCCGGGTTTTCCCTACTGCTTTTAGTAATGAAAAGTTCTGCATATTGCGTGCGCCGATCTGAAATACATCGGTGTACTCGGCAACGAGCGGGACATGGCTTTCATCCATGACCTCAGTGATCACGTCCATTCCGTTCTCGTCGGCCGCCTCACGAAGGAAACGCAGCCCCTTTTCTCCCAGACCCTGAAACGAATACGGGGACGTCCGGGGTTTGAACGCCCCGCCGCGCAGTACAGTCGCGCCGCCTTCCCTGGCGACCGCCGCCATGCGCTTCACGTGTTCTTCTGACTCCACAGAACACGGGCCGGCCATCAGCGTAAAATTTTTCCCGCCGATCTGCGTGTGGGGCAGCCGGATGACCGTGTCTTCCGGGTGAAAAACCCGGCTGCCCTGCACGTAAGATGGTGTTTCCGTAATCACTTCGCGGATCGCCGCCGATTCACGGACTGTAAAATTAAAATGATCCAGTCCAATCACAGCCATATGGGTACCCGAGACATAAACCTGTTTCGGTATTCGTTCGAATTTCCCTTTTAATTCACCGATAATTTCTGTATCTGGCTGTCTGAATTGAATAATCATGATCTATTTCCTCCATTATTCGTTTCCGAATTAGTTTCTGATTCTTTCTCGATCGCTGCTGTGACGGCAACGACCGGCATTTCTTCATGTGTCCAGAGTTTAAATGACTGTGCCCCCTGATAAATCAGCATGCCCAGTCCGTTAACTGTTTCGCAGCCGCGCGCTTCAGCCTCCTGCAGAAGGCGTGTCTTTCTGGGTTCATAGATAATATCACAGACAACGGACGACGGAAGCAGTGCGCCCATTTCCTCCCCGGTCAGCGGCATCGACTGCCGGTCATTCCCCATACCGATATTCGTCGTATTAATGAGAAAATCACTGGCACGTACGGCACGTTTTAAATCAGTCTGATCATCATAGGCATGGAGAAGGATCGGTGTCTGATAAATTTGCGCAAATTCTCTTAACTTTGCTTCGACCTTTGGGAAAGTGACATTGCGACGCTTGAAAACGTGGATCATCCCAAGTCCCTCAGAAGCACCGGCGGCAATAATCGACAGGCCGGCACCGCCCGCGCCGAGAACCGTTGCTGTTTTACCTCTGAGCGTATAGTGGCGTGCCCGCAGGTTTGCAAAGAAGCCGGTTCCATCCGTATTGGCGCCGATCAAATGTCCCTGGCGATGAACCACCGTATTCACGGCACCAACCATTTTCGCCGTCGGGGTCAGTTCGTTCAGATAAGGAATCACCTGTTTCTTAAAGGGCATCGATAAATTCACGCCGCCCATATTCAGCTGACGGATACTTCGGATGGCATCACTGAAATCTGAAGTGATATCAAAAGCAAGATAAACGGCATTGATCTGCCTGCGCCGAAAGCTGAGATTATGCATCAACGGAGACAGGCTGTGCACCGCAGGATGGGCGAACAGACCGTAGAGACGCGTCCGTCCATCAATAAAATCATTCAATTGATTCACCCCCTTCACGCTCAGCGCGTAAAAATAATCTTTCTTTAGTTCCCTACAGACGCTGCATCCGGAACTTCCCGGACTAACTGGCGATAGGCACCGACCACATGATCCACTGTAAAGCCATAGGCCGGGAGCAGGTCTGCTGCCGGGCCGCTGGCGCCGAACCGGTTCACGCCGAGACAGATGCCGTCGGATCCGGTAAAGTGTTCCCAGCCTAGTGTCGCACCCATTTCCACCGATACTCTCCGGCGCACCCGGGAAGGGAGCACCGCTTCGCGGTATGCGGGACTCTGTCGGTCGAACCGGTCGAAACTTGGCATCGAGACCACGGAAACATCATGCCCTTCCCGGAACAATTCACGCTGCGCTTCGACAGCCAGATGCACTTCGGAACCGGTCGCAATCAAAATGCCTTCTGGTACGGCACCTTTCTGGGGTGAAAGCACATACCCGCCGCGACGAACTCCTTCCCCGGCCAGATCTGCTGTATCCTGAAGCACCGGGAGTTTCTGCCGGGAAAGGACGAGCACCGTCGGCTGTGTCCGGGATTGCAGCGCCGCTTCCCAGGCAGCAGCGGTTTCATTGGCGTCTGCCGGACGGATCACCGACACATTGGGCATTGTCCGAAGGTTCATCAGCTGTTCCACCGGCTGATGCGTCGGCCCGTCCTCCCCGACAGCGATGGAATCGTGAGTGAACACATAGATGACCGGCAGGTGCTGCAGTGCGGCCAGCCGGATCGCAGCACGCATATAGTCTGAAAAGACAAAGAAGGTTCCGCCAAAGACCTTGCTGCCCCCGTGAAGTATAATCCCGTTCAGCGCCGTTCCTTCGATAAATTCCCGGACACCAAAGGAGATATTGCGTCCGATCCGGTCGGCCGCGCTGAACCTGCCGCTGCCTTCAATGCTTGTCTTGTCGGAACTGGACAAGTCGGCAGAACCGCCCCAGAGGAACGGTATTTTACTGGAGAGCGACTGGATCACTTGATGGCTTGCATTTCGCGTCGCTTCCAGCGCACCCTCCGTATACTTTGGCAGCTCGTTCTTCCAGGTCTCCGGCAGCCGGCAGGCCAGCGACTGCTTGAGCTGCCGGGCCAGTGCCGGATTGTCTGTCTCCCATTCGGCAACGCGCCGGTGCCATGATGCTTCAGCTTTGGCCCCGCGTGCCGAAACCTTATCCCGGAAGCGGTCATAGACAGCTCCTGGAACGGTGAAATCGGCAGCATCCCAGTGCAGGTGGTCTCTGAGCTCAGCCATGCCCTCCGGACCCAGCGGTGTGCCGTGGACTTTATTTGTCCCTTGATCCGGAGCACCGAAACCAATCACCGTCCTGACTTCAATAATCGTCGGCCTGTCCGTCTGTTTCATTGCTTCGCCAATCGCGGCATCAATCTGATTCAGATCATTACCTTCGGCAACGGACAGATAGTGCCAGCCATAACTTTCGAAACGGCGGCGGACATCATCGGAAGAAGAGCAGGAAGTCGGTCCATCCAGTGAGACGGCATTCGAGTCGTAAAGCACAATCAGCTTATTCAGTTTCAGATGTCCTGCCAGGCTCGCCGCTTCATGAGAGACTCCTTCCATCAAATCACCGTCGCCGCAAAGTACGAAAGTGTGATGGTCGGCGACAGCCAGATCGCCCCGATTATACATCGCACCCAGATGTGCTTCGGCCATCGCCATGCCGACCGCCATGCCGAGGCCCTGCCCAAGCGGTCCTGTGGCAGCGTCGATCCCGCCGATGACACCCCGTTCCGGATGGCCCGGGGTTTTACTGCGGAACCTGCGGAATTGCTTTAAATCCTCAATGGTCAGGGAAAATCCGGCCAGGTGCAGCAAACTGTACAGCATGGCCGAACCATGGCCGGCCGACAGGATAAAACGATCACGGTTGAACCATTCCGGATCACCCGGATTCAGATTCAGATAGTTCCGCCATAATACATAAGCCATCGGCGCAGCACCCAGAGGCAGCCCCGGATGACCGGAACCGGCCCGTTCAATACTTTCGCAGCTCAGCATACGCACGGCATTGACACATAACTGATCAATCTCATCAAACATGATCTTTTCTCCCTCCTGTTTTCGCATTCTCTGATCCCCCAATAGTCGAAAAAGAGCCCCGGGGCAGTCAATAAACCCGGGACTCTTAATCTGTTTTTCCTCGCTGGTCTGAGGATATAAAAGAGCCGCACAGCTTATTGACAATTTTCATTGCAACATCTATGCGGCTTCGTATTCTTATTTATTCGTGCTTAAAAACTCCGGCCGGTATAGATGCAAACGGGGAAGTGTTTGCATCCACACCGTGTGTAGCTGCAAACACTACCTAAACCAACCAAAGTAATAATATCGATTCAATTGTGAGACCAAATATTGATTCACTGTTGCCATTTTTAAGGGCTCCTTGAATGATAGTGACATAAACATATCAGTCATGAAGATTTTTGTCAACACGATTCAGAAGATCTGCCGGCTCATTGTCCGAACATTTTGCCTGTCTGGCGAGGCTGATCATCAAATTGTATTTTCTGAATTTAATAAACATAACGTGTCAAATGTGCCGTCCACTTTTCATAACCCCTGCTGCTCAGATGCAGTCCGTCGACAGTCATCCGGGCAGGAAGCTGTCCCTTCTCATCCAGAATCGGACGGTTGTCGATCAGCATAAGCCGCGAATATTGCTTCGGCAAGCCGGCAATCCAGCGGTTCATCTGATTGATCTCGTGATTAAGCGCCACCGGATTCTGTGGAAAATAGAGCGGATATTTTTTGTCGTTCACCGGGAAGATCGTCTGGACATAAATTCCGGTCTGCGGGTTTTCCCGGATCAGACGACGGACAATTTCCCGATAACCCCGCTCGGTCTGGCCGACCGTCCGTCCATGACGCAAATCATTGACGCCGACCATCAGGAAGACTTTGTCCGGCGTATCGCTGCGAACCTGATCCAGTCGTCTCAGGACGCCCTCCGTCGTATCTCCGGAAATCCCCTGATTTGAACAGGACGTGCGGCGAAAATACTGGGACCATTGAAAAAAGTCGGTATGGCTGTCACCGATGAAGACGACGTCATAATGTCTTTGATTCACGAGTGTGTTGGCGCCGTATTTGACACTGACCAGCGGGTGACGCAGTTTATTCGGCGGATGAAGGCCAAGCCAGGTTTCAAAAGGCACCAGACCGCCCCGGAACAAAAGCAGAAATGCTGACCCAAGGATAAAGGCAAAATTAAAAGCAAGCGATAAAATGAATATTCCCCGATGCGTCATGAGATTCTCCTGTTTTTAATCCCATCGTACCACGATTTACCGGAATGGAATGATTAATCAACGAGGTGACAGCTTTTTATTCCGGAAACAGCGCAGAACAGCTTATAATAATAGATAAGGAGACAATTGATGATGCCATTACGCAGAATTCCACTTTCAAGTACATTGAATACACGCGATCTGGGCGGTTATCCGACAAATAGCGGCGCCACCCGGTTCGGCCGTATTATCCGCAGCGATGTCCCGCTCAACCTCAGCGGGCAGGACATTAGGATACTTAAAAATCTCGGCGTGACGGCCGCCATCGACTTTCGCTCGGCAAGAGAGATTACTGTCAGACCAAGTGCATTCGCGCTATTGCCCGACTTCACCTATATCCACTGCCCGTTTGCGATCGGTAATCAGGATCCGGGATCGGCTGAAGGCGTTCCGCCGCTGTATGCCCGGATCATTTCCGATTTTCCGATCATGCGCCGGGTCATGCAGACGATCGCCGGGCAGCCGGGCGCCGTCGTCATCCACTGTGCTGCCGGGAAAGACCGGACCGGCGTCGTGTCCGCACTTCTTCTGCTGACAGCAGGCGTATCGGAAAGTGATATTCTTGTGGATTATCAGATTTCCTATACTTATCGGCGCCGCTTGATTGATGCATTGCGAAAGCAGCATCCCGGCCTTCCGGAATACGTTGGACGCACGGATATGATCTATATGGAAAAGACGCTCGACCAATTTTTCAAAACCTATGGCTCCGTTCATCATTACCTGAATAGGATCGGCCTGTCCGACGAAGAAATAAGCCAGTTGCAAAGCAAATTACTCCACTGATGAAATGGGGATCTTACGACGTTCGGGTATCCGCTGTCTGAAAAACTCTGCTGCGTCATAAAGTACATTTCTGCGGGAGTCTGACATAAATGAAGCCGATTAGGCCGCTTAAATTGAATCTGCTCAGCTGCGGCTACGGTCTTCTGCTGGCCGCGGCAACGATGCTGCTGTTCCGTCCGGCGCAGACCGCCGCTTTGCTTCACATTTCACCGGATGCAGCGCCGCAATGGTTTTTCCTGCTGGCTGCTGCGGCAGCAGCGATCTATTACTTCCTCATGAAAGGCCTGTCGGGACGCCGCCCGAAGGGCCTGAAGGCGACCATCTGGTATGCCGTCAGTCTGACCCTCTGGTTCCCCTATTGGGCCGTTTTTGTCGCCCTGGCGTTCATTTTTCTGTGATGATCATGCTGCTTTGAGCGGTTCAGTTAATATTTTCACATAGAGAACCTATACTATTCTCTGTGGACATCATGCCGGAAATTCATTCATTTACCGGCACTTTAGAGGAGGATTTAAAAGGATGGCACAGACAATTGACAAGGAACAGGTGAAAAATGCGATTATCCGGGCGTTTCAGTTCAGGCACGCTTGCAAGAAGTTCGATCCGGATAAAAAAATCAGCGATGAGGATTTCAACTTTATTCTTGAAACCGCCCATCTGTCGCCGAGCTCGTTCGGCCTCGAGCCATGGAAATTCGTCGTCGTACAAAATAAAGATCTGAGAAAAAGACTGGAAGGACCGGCTTGGGGAGCTGTCGAAAAGCTGCGCACAGCGAGTCATTTTGTTCTGGTTCTGTCACGGAAGGCGAACAGTCTTGATGCTCGGTCCGCTCACGTGCAGCACATGCTGAAGGACATCCAGAAGATGCCTGCGGATGTGGTCGCAAAGATGACCGATGCCATCGGAAATTTTGAAAAAAATGATTTCGGGCTGACCGGCAACGACCGTGTTTTCTTCGAATGGGGCTGCCGTCAGGACTATCTGGCTGTGGCCAACATGATGACCGCTGCGGCAGAGATTGGCATCGACTCCTGCCCGATGGAAGGCTTCGACAAGGAAAAGGTGGAACAGCTGCTGAAGGACGCAGGCGTAATCAAAGGTGACGATTACGGGATCGCCTGTATGGTCGCTTTCGGTTATCGGGCCAGGGAACCGCGTGCGAAGACGAGACAGCCGATTCAGGATGTTGTCGAATGGATCAACTGATCTTTTCAGTATGAGGAAGCCTGTTAAAGAGTCACTTCTTCAGGCTTTTTCTTTTTGCACTGACGACAGGAATAATTCTTTGACGGATAAGTTCCCGGCAAGTACATTTAAGACAGGAAATACGTAAAAAAGAGTAAGTAATGACAGAAATCAGGCTGGAATTGCGAGCAGACAGGCAATAATTTACCCTGCGGAAGGAAAAATGTGCCGCCTCAGACGGATTTTCCGGAACTGGCCGGGATTTATCAGCCGATCTGAGCACATATCAGCCGAATTCACGATTTATCAGCCAGGCCGTATAAGGAGGGGCACAAACAGATGACTTATCTGTATCAAATCAGCAAACCGGGGAAAACGGATCCGTCCACGCCGGTACTGGTCACACTGCATGGCATGGGCACGGACTATCATGATCTGGCTTCGATCGCCGCCGACGGAGAGAAAAATTTTGTCCAGATTAATATTCAGGGCGATCTGACTTTCAGTTCCGGATATACGTACTATATCCCCGATTTCACTGCTCAGTCTGAGAAACGGGTGATCACGGGAACAATGGCAAAACTGGAACACGCCCTGGCCGATATTTATCAAAAAGAGGGGCTTTCAAGCCGTCAGCCGCTGTTCTTTCTCGGCTTCAGTCAGGGAGCAATCCTCAGTCTTTCCTATGCCTTGCTCCATCCGGATACGGCAGCAGGAGCTGTTGTCCTTAGCGGCCGTCTGCCCGACTTCTTTCAAAGTGAGACAATCACCTGCAGCCAGGAACCAAAGCCCGCTTTCTTCATCGGCCATGGCCGGTTCGACCCGCTGTTTCCCGTAGAAAAAGGACGATCAATCGACCGGTTCCTCCGAGAATCGGGACTGGACGCCGACTATCATGACTATCCCACGGGACACAGTGTGACTGAAACTGAAGTCGATGATCTCCGAAACTGGATAGCCGATCATTTTCACAGCCGGAAAAAGCAGTAAAGCACATAATCCCCGCCGACTCTCCGGCAGGGATTATGTGTTCTGTAAGATGCTGTTCAGCTGATGCCGCTTGTCATACACATTATTGATAATCGAGCAACTCCTCCTGGATCCTGTCCAGATAACCGGCCAGGCGTTCAAATTGTGATTCAAAGCCTTCGACAGCGCCCATCTCCAGTACTTGTCTGAGAGCTTCTTCAGACGCAAACCGGGAACGTATTGTTACCCTTGTGTGATTGTTTCCTTCGTCGTGAAACTCCATCGTCACAAGTATCTTGGGCATTCCAGCTAACAAATGACCTTCCTCATCCACAAACATGTCGGTATAGACAATCCGTTCGGGCCGACTGAGCTCGTGATAGACTGCCATACCCCAAGACTCCTGACCGAAAAAATCACCCTGACGTTCATCCGTACAGCGCATGCAGTAATGCCAGACACCGTTCGGCCTGAACTCGAACCTGCGGATTTCCGTCTGCCATCCTTCAGGACCCCACCAGTTCGTCAAATGTTCCTGGTCGGAAAACATTTGATATACAAGATCTCTCGGTGCCGCGAAACCGCGTTCCATGAGCAGATCCTGTCCTTCCGTTTTCGCGACCATTGGGTTTTCCTCGGCGGCATCATCCATCCGCATGTCCTCCCTGATAAGGTTAGGGTTTGCAGGACGATCGCTTCTCTTGCTTTGTCCTGCGTTGCACTCCGGTGTTCCATTCGCTCATCCGTCATAAGCGGCAGCTGAACAGCATTTTTCATGTGGCAGGAAATTTAAAGCTCAGGTTCACCGGTATGCGGTAGCTTTTCTCATCGGATGTTCCTGTCACATTAATATATATACCCGCATGGCGATCAGTTAAACACATAAAAAAAACTTTTTTTTAAATTTTTTATCCAGCAAATTGCTGTCCAGGCAGAAGCCCACTTACCGACGCGTTCCGCAGGCCGTCTCAGCACCCTGCGGCGCGTTCAGAGCACCGGCCCGACAAACCGCCGTCAATGACAATATTTGCTCCGGTGACAAATTCGGATTCACCGGAAGCGAGCCAGGCGGCAACCGCTGCTGCCCGTTCAAGTCCTGAAGGCCTTGCTGCAAGGCCGGTGCCCGGGTCAATGCTGTTCACCCGAATCCCCTGACCGGCATATTCAAGAGCAACTGTTTCACTGAACATGCCGACACCGCCTCTGCTTGCGGCAAAGGGAGCAAATTCCGACAAAAGGTGTTTATGGAATACTGAAGTCAGATTGATCACCCGGCCCTTTTGATGCTGGTGCAGGAAATACTTGATCGCTGTCCGTGTCCCGAGAAAGGTGCCCGTGAGATTGATATTCATAACCCGGTTCCAGTCCTCAAGAGTCAACTTATGCGTCGGCGACCGTTTTTCGATGCCTGCACTGTTCACCCACACATCCAATCCGTCCATCTCAACAATCGCCGCATTGAGCAGCGCCCGTGCTCCTTTTTCCGTTCCGACATCCGCACGGACCGCAATCGCCCGGCTGCCGGACCGGTTCAATGCCTCAACCGTCCTTTCTGCCTGCCGATCATCCCCCTGAAAGCCGAGAACAACAGACATGTTTTCCAGGGAGAGACGCCGGACAATGGCGCCGCCGATACCCTGTGATCCTCCGGTGATCACAACCACCTTTCCTGCTAAATCCGGATACATCTTTTTTCCCTCCAAGAATGACTCGATTTCATTATTTATTGTGGGAAAAATTACCTCAGTTTAATCATCCGCCAGGAGCACACATCTCAAGACTTCCTCAAAAAAAGGCCCCGGGCGCTCTGCCTGGGGCCTTTCCTCGAATGTTCCAATTACCTTGCTGCATCGGCCGTTCTCAGTCTTTGCGGCACGTAAATGCAATATGGATCCGATGCCTGATAATCACCGGTCAGCGCGTAAGCCCGGGCACGCGATCCGCCGCACAGATTGCGGAACTCGCAGACACCGCACTTGCCCTTGTAACTGTTCGGGTTGCGCAGGTTGCGCAGAATCGAACTTTTCCGGTAAATCTCCGGCAGCGGCGTTTCTTTGACATTGCCGCAGGTCAACGGGAGAAATCCGGAAGGTTCAACCTCACCGGTGTGCCCGACAAAAATAAATCCATTGCCGTCATTAGTACCCCGCGGTGCTTTCGCCAGGTCATCCTGAAAACGTCCGATCGGAGCCAGACCATGAGCACGTCTTTTCTCGTTTTCCTGAAACATGACGCGGCGATAGAACTGGCCTTCTGTTGTGGTAATATGAAACGGTGCATGCTCCTGCAGCTGAAAGGCCCAGTGCATCACCTGATCATGCTGCTCCGGACTGATCGGCTGCAGCAATTTGCCGCGGCCAGTCGGCACCAGAAAGAACAGGGTCCAGACCACAGCGCCGCATTTGGCCATCAGGTCGGCAATTTCCGGCAGCTTATCGACGTTGTATTGCGTCACTGTTGTATTAATCTGGAAAGGTGCTTTAAGCTCATTCAGCATCTCAATCGTTTTCATTGTCCGGTCAAAGGTCCCGGAGAATCCGCGGAAATAATCGTGCGTCTTTGCATCCGGCCCATCCAGTGAGAGCGCCCACCGGGCAATGCCTGCTTCCTTGGCGCGGAGAATATTCTTGCGTGTCAGTTTCGGTGTGGCCGAAGGGGTAATTGACACGCGGAGCCCTTTCTTAGCCGCATAATCAATCAGTTCAAAAATATCTTTGCGCATCAGCGGATCGCCGCCGGAGAACACAAGCAGCGGATTATCCATCGAGTAGATCTCATCGATCAGCATTTTTCCTTCATCCGTTGTCAGTTCGCCGGGATACGGATGCAGCTGTGCTGCCGCCCTGCAGTGCAGGCAGTGCAGCGGACACATCCGTGTCACTTCCCAGATCACGATAAACGGATTCCTGTTGTAATCCCGCATGATTGCCATAATAAACGCCTCTTTTTCAAATCGTATAAATCCCGTTATGCTGCTCGATCACTGATCGGTAATCCAGTGAATCAATATGACTTCTTCCATTTTGTAAGCGGTACGTCTCCCTTTCATTCTAAAGACTGCATGAACCGTGTCAATCGATTTCAGGGAATTGACACCATATTGAAGAATTTTCACGGGATATCCTGAGCGGTCCATCACTGAAGCCTTTTCTGTATAGGACTCTCCAACTGTCTGATGATTTCCGCTGCAGGCACTCGCTTTCCGCTCCAATCAACGATGCGGCAGATATTAGCAGTCAAGTTCGGAAAGCACAAAAAAACCGGAAGGATGCTTCTCCTCCGGTCTTCTTTCAATGCCTGATGCCGTCAAGCGGCACCTTATTTTTTACTGTGCGACGCGGCCTGCTGCTGTGCCGCTTTCTGCATTTCGGCCTGCTGCTTTTTCATCGCCTTCTGCATCCTCTTCAGTTCCTGAACGGTCATCACCTGGTGACGCGCAGGCAGATAGAATACATTGGTCACAGAGACGGTCACGTGATTCTGTCCGCTGAACGAAAACAGCTGATGATAGAACCGGTTTTTAAATACGCGCTGCTTTTTCTGAATCAGCAGATAAGGCGTCTTCGTCGTTGTTTCGAAGCGGTTTCTGTCAGTGAGTCCGGAATGATTCAGCTTTGTCCGGCCCTGCTGCACATAGAGATAAACCGGGTCCTTCCCGATGTTCCGGCGAAGCAGGATAAACGGAACCGCGGAAGACTGCTTCCCGCTTGCCGGCACCACTGATTGAATGGCTGTCCGCCTCACAGTCACCTGACTTTTCATTCCGAAATGGTGATACTCATTCAGAATCATCAGCGTTTCACTTCCCAGAAAGACAATCAGCGACAGGGCGATGAGCATCCGGTCCACCCATTTATGCTGTGAAAACCATTTTCCGCCGCTTGCCAGAATGAAGTAAACAAAGAAGGCCGCACCGGCGATTAAGGTTACTAATATCAATAGTTCCACTTCCTGATCTTTATTATCGATAAGCCGTGACACAAGTTGTGATTAGTCGGCTGCCGAACCGGTCTTTGAAAATTGTTTCTGTTTCCCTTTAACAAAAAAGGTCAGAACGAGCGTCAGGAGACAGAAACCGACAGCCACAAGAAATGTCGCGTTCATACCATTCATCACCGCGTCAAGCATTTTCTGCCCGTATTGCGCCGGATCCAGCTTTCTCATACTGGATGCCGGAGACTGATTGTTGGTTACTGAGGTCATGACACTGACGAGAATCGCCGTACCAATCGAACCGGCAACCGTCCGGATCGTGTTGTTTGCCGCCGTACCGTGGCTCATCATTGTGTTGGACAGTGCGTTCATCCCTGCAGTGGTGATCGGCATCATAACCATTGAGATCCCCAGGAACCGAATCGCATAAGCAATCACAATCGAAATGATGCTGGTATGGTCGGTCAGAAACATAAATGGAACGGTTCCTGCAGTCAGTACAAAGATACCTGTGATCGCCAGCTTGCGGGCACCGATCCGGTCGAAAATCATCCCGGTCACAGGACTCATCATCCCCATCACAACCGCACCGGGCAGAAGCATCAGCCCCGAATGGAAAGCACTCTCACCACGGACATTCTGGATATAAAGCGGAAGGACAAGTTCCGCACCGATCATCGCCATCATAACAAAACTGCTGATCGCAACTGATAGGGAGAAAATCGGTGACTTAAATACACGGAGTTCGAGCATCGGCTCTTTCATGGCCAGCTGCCGCCAGACAAACAGCGCAACAAACACGATGCCGATGATCAGCCAAGAAATCACCGTTTTACTCGACCAGCCGTCATTTCCGACGACACTGAAACCGTAGAGCAGTCCGCCGAAACCAACCGTAGACAGCACGATCGAAAGGAAATCAAGCTTCGGGTATGTCAGCGGAACGACCTTTTTCATTGCGATAAAAGAAAGAATGATCACGATCGCAGTGATCGGGATAATCATATAGAACAGATCCCGCCAGGTATACGTGTCGACGATCCATCCGGAAAGTGTCGGTCCGATCGCCGGCGCAAACGCAATGACCAGCCCGGCAAGACCCATGGCCATACCGCGCTTCTCCCTGGGGAAGATCAGCAGAAAAATTGTCTGCATCAGAGGCATCATAATGCCGGCTCCTGAAGCCTGAACGATCCGTCCGATCAGCAGAACTGTAAAATTCGGAGCGACCGCTGCGAGAATGGTACCCAGTAGAAAGATGGTCATCGATGCAATATACAATGTCTTGGAACTGATCTTATTGATCAGCAGCGCCGTCACCGGAATCATGATGCCGTTCATCAGCAGGAATGCCGTCGTCAGCCACTGGCCGGTCGACGCCGTGATCTTAAAATCTTTCATAATATCCGGCAGGGCCGTGGCCAGAAGTGTCTGATTCAGAATTGTACAAAAGGCCCCGACAAGCAGGACAATAATCAGAAACATTCTGTTGTACGGATTGCCGTCGATATCAACCGGCCGTGTTGCTGTATTCATGAACAAATCTCCTCACTTCTAAAAAATCAAACTTTCCAGCCTCTTTTTACCACAGATGAAACGAATGCCAACTTTTTTACAGGCACATCAATCAGCCTATACCCTTAATATGAACAATTTATGAACAAAAAAGAGCCCCGGAACCGTCTGATTGACGCCGGTATTAATCATCAGCTTGTTCTACATATGACGACGAATATCCCCGGGACGATCATATGAATCTCGGTTTTGCCAAAGAATCCGGTCAAATGGGCTGGTGAACAACGGTACATTCTCTTGCACAGACAAATCCTTTTGTGTTATATATAATATAGAACAGTTAGAACAGAAGGAAGGGATTCGTCATGCAGCTCTCGATTGATCTGGGATCATCGGATCAACCCATTTATCAGCAGATTCGGGATGAAATTGTCAGTGGTATCGCTTCCGGTCAGCTCCGGGATGGAGATCCGCTTCCGTCCGTACGAACGCTTGGTGCAGAGATCGGTGTCAATTTGCACACCGTCAATAAGGCATACAAGCTGCTTCAGCGTGACGGCTTCATTGAAATTCAGCGCAGCCGCGGTACCTTTGTGCGGGCCGGGGATACGGCGAAGAATGCTGCCGGTTTTATCGAGTCATCCGGCAGACGGATTCAGGCACTGGTTTCCGATGCCCTGTCCCTGAAGATTGACCGGACAGTCCTGCATCATATGATTGACCATTACTACGATGAACTGGAGGGAAAAGGGTCATGAATCTCATCACATTTTTGGGTATCTACTTTTTTATCTCTGCTCTTTTTATTGCGCAGCCCTGGTTTTCACGCAGAAATGTGGTTTTCGGCGTCGTTTTCGCCGATGATCAGATCTGGAAGAATGACAATGTGAGAAAAATCATCCGGGCTTACCTGATTTCCGCTGTGTTCGCCGTATTTGCGATTCTGATCATCCTTGCTCCGCTGGTTGCGGCAGGATGGACCAACGACATGCTTGCGTTCAATCTGTCCCTCGCCTTGCTGATTCTTGTCGAAACGCTGGTGTTCTATGCCGCCACGCGAAAAACTAGGGCTTACAAACAAATGAACAAACCGGATCCTGAACTGAGCTCCCGAAATGTCATTGTCGCTGTTAAAGGAGATAAGGAGACACTGTTTCCACTCTCCTGGCTGCTGATACTGCTACCTTTAATGATCGCCACATTTATCGTTGCTATCCTTGGTTACCCTTATATGCCATCGTCGATTCCGACGCATTTCGGCCTGACCGGCCCCGACCATTGGGCACCAAAGTCATGGATGACTGTCCTTTCACCGGTTTTCTTTGAACTCATGCTGGCCGTACTCGTCCTCTTTATACGTCGGGCTCCCGCTTCGGTAAAAGGCAATCCGAAGGCCGCACCTGATTATGCTCGTTTTCGCAAACTGATGACTCTGCTCATGATCGTTACGGGACTGATTACTGAATTGATTTTCCTTGTGATTGTCATCAGTTTTATCCATCCGGTCTCACAAATCTGGTTAATTGCTCCGACCATTGCCGTGATCATCCTGTTACCGGTGATGATGCTGATCTATTTTCGCTTTGCACGATCAAAGACCCCTTCCGGACCGATTCTTGATGACGATGCAAAATGGCTGTGGGGGCAATTCTATTTCAATCGTTCGGATCCGTCGCTTTTTGTGGAGAAAAGAGTCGGCATCGGCTATACCATAAACATGGCCCGGCCCGGCGCATGGATGGTGGTCATCGGAATCATCACTGTAGCGATTCTTCTGTCCGTATGGTCAAGGTAATCGACGCCAGTTTGTACACACTTTCTGATTGTGTTAATCTGGATTTAACCATTTCACAGGCGATGACGTTCGCCGTGAACTACTGCTTCGATACAGTTGATAACGTCTGCCCTGAGGCCGCTTATCGGTACTCTTGGGTAGACGTTTTTATTTTAATTAAGGAGGAGTCATTTTGAACCGAACTGTTCTGAATCACGTCTATTTGGTCCTGTTTGGTATGATGGGTGCCGTGGCAAGGTATGCCGTCGAGCTTCTGATACATACAGGATCCTTTCCGCTGGCAACCTTGATCATTAATCTTGCCGGCTGTTTTCTGCTCGCCTTCATTGTCCGGTTTCTTACCTGGATGCCCTGGCTGTCCGCGCAAATGATCACCTTGATGGGGACCGGATTTGTCGGCAGTTTCACCACGTTTTCAACTTTTGCTTTGGAATCCGCACAGCTCATTCGCGTCCATCCGCTGATCGCCATCAGTTACATACTGACCAGCGCAATCGGCGGACTGCTGGCGGCCATTCTCGGTTACCGTGCCAGCAAGCTGCTGCTGATCCGCTTTAAGGGGGCTTTCCGCCATGGCCGTTAACTTTCTGCTGGTTGCCGCCGGTGCGGCATTCGGTGTTCTTGCACGGGTGCTTGCCACGAAATATATCTCCCGCAAATGGGGACATGCATTTCCATTGGCGACGTTTCTCATTAATCTTTCCGGATCTCTCGTTCTTGGCTGCTTAACAGGAATGAACATCGGCACTCAGGCTGCGCTGCTTCTCGGCACTGGCTTTATCGGCACATATACAACTTTTTCCACATTCAATGTCGAGAATATCGAGCTGATTCGCCGGAAAAAGAACCGGACTTTCTTCCTTTATATCGGATGCACTTATATTTTCGGAATCCTTTCCGCTTTCACCGGATTTGCCATTGGTAGTATGATAGAAAATAATCTATTGACCTGAATGATCGGATTCTTTCAATTAAGTAAAATCAAAGAGGCATCAAACAGTGAATAAAGCCGCTTTTATCAAATTGAGTATCGCCATGTCTATTTTCGGTTCGATCGGCTTTTTCTCCCGGCTGACCGGGCTTCCTTCCATGGAACTTGTTTTTGTCCGCTGCATCTGCGCCACGGTGTTCCTTAGCCTATACTGGCTGATCAGCGGCCAATACAGGCATGAAACCTGGGCGCTTAAGGAAATGGGCGTCATCATCGTCGGCGGTATCTTTCTCGTGCTGAACTGGATTTTTTTCTTCGCCGCATTTGAGAAGACAGCGATTACGGTCGCTATTTCGATCTATAATCTGGCACCGATCATCGTGCTGCTTATCGGTTGGTTCATCTTCAGAGATAAAATACGGTTGATCGGCTTTGGTGCGGTCCTTCTGGCCTTCGCCGGTACGGTACTGATCTCCGGAATCAGTCCTGCAGATCTGAAAAGCGGAATGTCCGTTCAGGGTCCGCTGCTCGCCCTGATCGCCGCGTGTCTCTACGCCCTGGTGATCATTACCGGAAAATATATTCATGAGGCCAGTCCCTATCTGGTGACCATCATTCAGACCTTAATCGGCGTATTGATGCTGCTGCCTTTCGTCCATTATTCCCTCTATTTGCACCTGACGGCAGCCAACTGGTTCTACAGCATTTTCACCGGTGTCGTTCACACAGGCATCGTTTACCTGCTCTTCTACAGCAGCCTTCGGGCACTGCCGACCCCAGTGATCTCGGCGCTCACCTATCTGGATCCGCTTGTTGCCATTTTGCTTGATGTGTTTATTACTGGTTTTACGCCATCCTGGCTGCAGATTCTTGGTATCCTGATGATCTTCATCGCTCTGTCCTATACACTGACCGGACATCATAAAAAAGCAAAGAAACCGGCAGTCCTAAAATGCTGAGTTTTGATCCACGTTACCTCAACTGCGCCAATTTGCGCCTTCCGCTCCAAACGATGACGTGACAAAATCAGCACGATGACTAAACGGAGTCTATTCAAAAGAAAACAGAGAGAATAAATAAGTTTCTCTCTGCTTCTGTAAGGGTATACGGTTATTTGTTCTGAACCGCCTCAACCTGTTTCAGCTGATCCATCATCCACGCTTTATAATCTTTCCCCTTCGGAAGTGTCTCCGTGACGCTCACAACCGGTACGTGATACTGTTTACTCAATGCAACCATCTTTTTCACCATCGGGTCAATGTTCTGGGTATTGCAGACGAAGAACGCAATGCGTCTCCCCTTAATATCTGCCTGCATTCCGGCAATATCTTTCGGGGACGGATCTGATCCCTGATCGACAGCAAGGGAGAAATGTGTGTTTGCGACGCGATAGCCGATCGCCTGCAATGTATAGTCGAAAACAGGTTCGGACACATCGACCCGTCTGCCATCTGATTTCTTACTGAGTAGAGCAATTTCATCTTTCACAGGCTTGATGCTTTGAATATACTTTTTCGCGTTTTCTTTAAATACAGAGGCATGTTTTGGATCGATTTTCCCGAATTTCTCCGCCAGATCGTCAGCCAGTTTCGGCATGGTGTCCGGCTGATACCAGAGATGTTCATTATCCCCGTCTTTTTTGTTCATTAGCCCTTCACCGACACGGACAACGGTTTGATCTTCACTATTCTGTACCAGTTTGTCGATCCAGCCGTCGTAACCCAGACCGTTGCTGATGATCAGTTTTGCCTGACTGACAGACCGTGCTGTTCCCGTGGTCGGTTCATAGTCGTGCGGATCCACACTCGGTTTGTCAATAATTGAGGTGACTGCAACATGATTTGCTCCGACTGCTTTAGCCACTTCGCCGTAAAAGTCTTCAGCTGCAACAACATTGATTTTGCCGCTCGTGTCAGCTGCCCCTGATTGGCCGCAACCGGAAAGGAGGCTGATGAATAATAAGCAGCCGAACATGAACTCCACTTGATGGATAAATTTTTTCATTCTTTGGGACTCCTTAGGATATTAATAATAAAATGATGTCACGAACCCACAAATCGTAATAATTACGATTTGACTTATTGATTAAATCATATTTTCCCTGTTAATGCAAGACCAGCCTGGAAAAAGTATGGAAACTATTTTGCAAAAATTTGCGGGATTCGCTATTGTGGATGTACCGGTAAAGCAGTATATAATGATTACACAGGACCTGCCTGTCAGGAAGGGGATTGAAAGAATGGCTGATAAAACAGTCGCCGATCTGATTGTCGAATGTCTGGAAAATGAAGGAGTTAAGTACGCATTCGGCATCCCCGGCGAAGAAAATATACAGCTTGTTGATGCACTTAACCGCTCGAAAATAAAATTCATTCTCGTCCGTCACGAACAGGGCGCAGCGTTTATGGCTGATCTCTATGGACGGGTTACCGGAATTCCCGGGGTCTGTATCGCGACGCTGGGTCCCGGTGCCCTGAACCTGGTTCTCGGTGTCGCCGATGCCGAACTAAATACGACACCGATCGTCGCGATCAGTGCCCAGGGCGGCCTGAACCGGATTCACAAGGAATCCCATCAGGTCATTGACCTGGTTTCGCTGTTCAAACCGATCACACAGTTTTCAAGAACGGTTTTGACCCCGCAATCTGTCCCGGAGCTGGTCAGAAAGGCGTTTTCCGCGGCCAAACGAAACAAACCCGGTGCCTCTTATCTGAGCCTGCCCCAGGATGTGGAGAAAATGAGCGTCGACCCAACCGTTCGCCCGATACCTGTGGCCCCCATTTCAAAAACAATGCCGACCCGGGAGGACGTTGATCAGGCGGTAAGGATTATCCAGAGTGCGCAGCACCCGATCATTTTAGCCGGTAATGGTGTCGTCCGCATTCAGGCTGAAAAAAATCTGGTCGCGTTAAGTAAACTGCTGAATGTCCCGGTTGCCACAACCTTTGAAGGAAAGGGCGTCATCAGTGACCGCTTGCCCAACGCACTGGGTGTTGTCGGATTCATGCGCCATGATTACGGTAATTTTGCCTTTGACCGGTCGGATCTGATTATCACTGTCGGTTTTTCGATCCAGCAATTTGATCCGGTCAAAATAAATCCTGAAGGCAACAAGAAGATCATTCATATCAATACTTATAAGGAAGACACAGACAGTCATTACAATGCCACCCTGAACATTGTGGCCAACATCAATGCCAGCCTTTCCTGCCTGATCGAAGCTCTGAAAGGTAAAAGCATTCATTTCGACTCACAACCGGCCAAGATCAAGGCACGGGTCAATCAGGAACTGGAAGTCGGCGCCACTGATGATCAGTTCCCTCTTAAACCGCAGAAAATTGTTTATGAGACACGCAAGGCATTAAGGGATGACGATATTGCGCTGGTGGATACCGGAGCGGTCAAGATGTGGATGGCCAGGCTGTATCCAACGTATCTGCCGCAGACGTGCATCATTGACAATGGGCTGTCGACGATGGGCTGGACCTTGCCGGGGGCAATTGGCGTCAAACTGGCTAATCCCGGGCAGCGCGTCGTCGCCATTATGGGAGATGGCAGTTTTCTGATGAATTCGCAGGAGATTGAAACGGCCGTACGGGAGCACATTCATATTGTGAACTTGATCTGGGAAGACAATTCCTACGGCCTGATCAAATGGAAAATGGACCTGGAACTGGACCGCCATTCTGAGGTCGACTTCAAAAACCCCGACTTCGTCCAGTACGCGGAAAGTTTTGGTGCGAAGGGGTATCGTATCCGTCATGCGAATGAATTAAGACCGGCGCTGGAGACGGCACTGAATGATACGGAACATGTCCATGTCATTGTCTGTCCGGTTGACTACAGTGAAAACATGAAACTGATTGCGAAGTTAGGAGATACAACGATCTCATTCTGATGGAAAAACCTGTCCATTCAGACAATCAGACCAATTGATGATCTGAAGAAACACTCGATGGTTGGTGCGTCGCACTGTTTTCAATCCACAGCACACCATCGTGAACTTAATGCAAAAAATGGTCAGTGAACAGGGAAAGCGATATGCTTTCTCTGTTTGTTTCGTTGATCAACTGCTTCAGGAGTGATTCCCTTGAAATCATTAAGCCCTCGTCTTTCTTATGTTTTGCTGTTTTTCGGTATATTTACGCTGTCCGCCTCAGCTATTTTCGCCAAACTGTCCGGAGTGGAGACTTGATCACACTCATCTTCTTTCACACACTTCAGATGTAGTCCAGATCGTGAGCCAGCGATGTCTGGATCATCTGCCTGATCGTTTTCGGGTCGGCAGTCTGCGAGAGTACCCACATCAGTTTGGCAACAATCGTCTCCGTGTTCATGTCGCCGGCGGTGATTCCGCCGGCATCAGCGACACGCTTGCCCACTTCATACAGATTGATGTTCTGTCCCTCTTCAAGGCATTGCGTCGTGATGATCACCGGGATACCTTTGCGGACCAGTCCGGCCACACCGTTCACCAGATTTCTGCTCAGAAACGGCAGGCCGCCGTTACCGAAACTTTCGATGATCAAACCTTTGATATGCTCACTCAGGTAATCAAAAAAATCCGGGGACAGTCCGGGAAAGGCCTTCAGAAGAAAAACTTCCGGACAGATCCCCAAATGGGTCTTAAACGTCACCTGCTCCGGTTTCGGACGGCATGTCACTCTGATGTTCTGTCCATCGATCGCCGCAATATAAGGATAATTGACACTTTCAAATGCATCATAACTCTTGGTACGCATCTTTATTGCCCGCGTACCAAGAATCGCTTTTCCATCAAAAATGATAAAAACCCCGGGAATATCCGACTTCTGAGCAAACGTGAGCGCATCCCTGATATTTTTTCGGGCGTCGGTCTTTTTAAAACTTACCGGAACCTGGGATCCGGTGATCACCACCGTCTTCGGAATACCCAGCAGCAGATAAGAAAGGGCTGCGGAAGTATAGGCCATGGTGTCCGTCCCATGGGTGATGATGAAGCTGTCGTAGAATACCAGATTTTCCTGAATCGTCCGGGCCATCGTCACCCAGTCTTCCGGCTGCATATTCGTACTGTCTTTATTCATAAGCACCTTAAAGTCGACGGACACCGTTTTGCTGTGTTCGAAATAACCGGCAAACTGATCGATGGGCAGCCCCGGAGCCAGTCCTCCCTGCCGGGGTGTCGATGCGATCGTTCCGCCGGTTGCCAGCACAAGTATCTTTTTCAATGAATCAATCCCCATTTGCTTCAATTGATAGAAACTATGATAACATTTTTCACCGGTACCGCAAACTTATCTCGACCCGTCAATGAACCCAAAAAGAAAGAGCGGAGAAGTATTCAGGCGCTGATTGATGCGCGGATTGTGAGAAATGCGGTGCAGCCCCTCGCGCATTTCCATCGGCAGCATTTTGACATTAAGCGGAACAAATTCATGATTCATACTGTCCAAATCCCTGCGCACAAACGAGCTGAACATTGGATTTGAGCCGGCCGATCAGAAGCTGCGGATTATTGAAATAATCCGCACAGTTAAAGTCAATGAACGGTGCATCTTCTTTAATCCGTCCGATCGATCTGGCATAGTTGTACATCATATGGGCAAAAAGAGTCTTCTGGCCAACGATCAAAGACCACCCGTAACGTGTTATCGGGAATCACCGGCACAATAAAAAAGCCATAAATGACTTCCCCAATTTTTTTCGGTCAACGTTTTTCATTCGGCGTCTTTCCCTTCTCACGAATCATATTCCGTGATTTTCTATATAATATAAAAGCGCCTTCATTAACACCTCTGAATCTCATTCAGATGACAAAGAGCATGGCTGCACTCTGATCTGTCAACAAAAAAAGAGTTGGAAAGCATGATTGGCCTTCCGACTCTCTGCATTTTGCATTCCGGTTGTCGATTATTGTCTCATATAATAATCCTTAGCTTTTCACCTTGACGGCCTGCTCATGAGCGGCAATCGAACCGAGCAGCCGCTTCTCGTTGTAGGTCAGCAGTGTCAGAAACATCAGCACATAGAGAACGAGCGGAATCCAGACATAGTTCACGTTAATCATCGAAAGTGTGCCGGCATTCTGCGCATGATTCGGTACATACCCGGACAGATGAAACAGCCAGGCGGTCACCAGGCCGCCGATACCCAGACCCATATTGACACCGAAGTCATCGGTTGACGCCAGAATGCCTTCCGCCTGAATCCCCATAGCAGTTCCGAAACGAATCGTATCGGCGATCATAATTGAGACCAGACCGATGATGATGCCGTGCCCGACCGAATTCACAAAGACACCGGTAAATAACGTCCCCAGAGACTGCGTATAAACACCGACGGTAAGAATGATCTGACCGGTAAATGCTGTGACAATTCCGGTCAACATCGTCTGCTTTTTCCCCAGCGACCCGGCCATCCGAATGATCAGAACGACACCGACCAGCGCCGCCAGTGTGAAACTGTTGGCCAGAGGCACCAGATCCTGATGATTCAGTGTATATTTGAAGTAATAAATGGTCGTCTGGTTTTTAATGGCCGTGGTCAGCCAGTAAAGAAAAATGACGATCGAAATGATCAGCCACGGCCGATTGCGGCGCAGCATCTTTACAACAACCCGGAACGGCTGGTGAGCAATTTCCGGATTGCTGAACCGTTCATGAACGTGAAAGAACGTATTAATGATCAGCAGCAGCGATATCAGCCCGAAGAGACAGATCGTCAGAAGAAAACCCTGGCGCTGATCCCCGCGGCCAAAGAAAGCGACCAGCGGCAGCGTGAAGACAGCAACAATAATCTGAACCGAACTGCCGAAGAACTGACGAATCACCCCAAGCAATGTCAGTTCATGCTCGTTCCGGGACAGTGTCGGCAGTATGGACGTAATCGGCAGATTCACCGCTGTGTACAGGAAGCCAAGGCCCAGATAAGTCGCGTAAGCCCAGATCAGCTTGCCCGTCGGTGAGAAGTCAGGTGTGGTGAAGGTGAGAACCGCAAAGGCAACATAAGGCAGAGCATACCAGAGAAAGAACGGGCGGCTCTTACCCCAGCGGGAATGCGTATGGTCGATCATCACACCGATAATAAAACTTTCGACAACGTCTGCAGCCCGGGCGACGATGAACAGAATCGCTACCGCGCTTGGATCGAGCCCGTAGACATCGGTATAGAAAAACAACAGATAGGTCGTTAACATTTGAAAGACAAGGTTGTCGGCCGCATCGCTTAATCCGTAACTGATACGTTCCGGCCAGCTTGTCTGCCATTTTTGTTCCATAAGCCGCCTCCATTCAGCCGGCCAGACAGGTCAGAAAATCACTCGTCCGCCTGACGTCGAAATCGATTATTTTTTGTGCTCCGTCAGGCGGCGGTATACTTCATCGCCAACGACATCATTTGTCCACATCCAGGCAATATGCCCGAGCGCTTCGGAGACATGTTCTTCTGCGGGCTGATCTTTCGCGGATGGTACAGTTTTCATCCCCGGCATCACACCCAAATGAAAGGCGGACCAGACGGCAAGCCCGAAGACGGAACCGCCCCCGGCTTTAATCTTCGGTTCGTACTTGGAAAGCAGTTCGTAAAGTACGGCGAACGACGTGGAAAATCCGAAATGTACCAGATAACTGACCCACGGCAGGTCGTGGCCGGAGAATTTATATGTAGCATGTGATGCAGACTCGGGCAGACCCAGCTGTTGAAGCAGCTTCTGCGGCGGATTTGTCGCATCGCGTTCCGGTGTCCGCGGCGGAAGGACATTCTCCCAGCCCAACTTAACCAGTCCGGAAACGATTCCTGCGACAATGCCCGCTTTGACCGCGGCTTTTATATCTGGAGATCTTCTTGTTTTCTTCTTTGAGAATGCCATAAACCCAGCTTCCTTTCCCTTGCTTACTTTTAGTTAGCTTTCAGTTGAATAGTATAAACGATTTTTGTCCGCCAGTGGTGAATAATGACCGATACTGACATAGTTTGTCAAATATGATTCAAGATTCGTCAATGAAAAGGACGGGCTATCCTCCGTCTGATTTTAAAATCCAGCCGTAAAAGTCGAAAATCCAGCCGTCACAGCCCAAAATCCAGCCGTCACAGCCCAAAATCCAGCCGCTTAACAATTATTGTAAAAAAATACTGTGCAGCACATAGACCTGCACAGCGTGATCTTCGATTATCTGTTAGCTTTCTTCCTGTTTATTGCTCCCGTGCCGGAGTGCGGTTTACCTGATGTTCGCTCTTGCCTGTTTTCAGAATAGAAACAGCATCATTCAGACTGATCTCCACCATGTTTTTTACTGCCAGATTGGTGTAAAAACCGATGTGCGGGGTGATCAGTACATTCGGCAAGGCACGCAACTTTTTCAGCGCTTCACTTGGCAGTGCTTTCCCGCGCAGATCAAGATTAAAGAACTTCTCTTCACCAGGCAGCGTATCCAGTGCGGCACCGGCAAGTTTCTTCTTCTGCAGAGCATCAATCAGGGCGTTAACATCCAGCACAGGACCACGCGACGCATTGATGATGAATGCATCAGGTTTCATCAGCGCGAGTTCCGGTGCACCGATCAGGCAGACCGTTGACTCCAGCAGCGGCACATGAAGCGTCACCACATCCGCCTGTTTCAGCAGTTCCTCTTTGGATACATAAGTAAGCACATCTTTCAGATCATCACGTTCCACAATATCGTTGGCGATCACTTTGGCGCCGAGTCCCCGGAACAGGCGGGCTACCGTACCGCCGATCCTTCCGGCACCGATCACACCGACCGTCAGCGAACGGATCTCCCTCGCCATCAGGCCGGACCAGCGAAAGTCCTGCTGCGCTTCCCGTGCTTCGAACTGAGCAAGATTGCGGATCAGCCGCATCGTCTGAGTCACTGCCAGTTCAGCTACGGAGTTGGGTGAATAAGCAGGAACATTCGTGACGGCCAGGCCGTATTCAGCTGCTTTTTTCGTATCGAACATATCGACACCGGCCGTCCTTGAAGCAAGCTGCCGGATCCCGTTAGCTTTCAAAGCGGCAAACAGGGCATCACTCTTGAGCGGTGTCCGCTGCTGGACGACCACGCCGTCATAACCCTTTGTCATGCCGACGGTTTCTTCCGTCAGTTCCACCCGATTGATGTCGACCTGAATACCGGTTTTCTGTGCCCATTCCCTGACGGCCGGTTCTTCATCATCACGAACGGTGAACATAATGATTTTCATTTAATGACGCTCCCTTTTGCATTTCTGATTTCATTAACATACTTCTCAATTCGATTCATCGCTTCTTCAAGCACATCCATACTCGCTGCATAGCTGATCCGGATATGGCTTTTGCTCCCGGGACCGAATGAGTCCCCGGGGATGACTGCCACTTTCGCTTTACGCGCCAGATCCCGGCAGAACGTCATGCTGTCCTGGATCAAGTCATCCGGGATCTTCGGGAAAAGATAGAAAGCGCCCTCGGGCTTCGGACAATCAAAGCCTAATGCCTGCATTTTCTTGTAAACAAAATCACGGCGTTTCTCATATTCGACCCGCATTACTGCGCCGTCGTCCATGCCTTTTTCAAACGCTTCCTGCGCCGCATCCTGGGCCATGGTGGTGGCTGAAGTGATCATAAACTGGTGGATCGTCCCGAGTTTCCGGACGATCTCCTGCCGCGCACAGATAAAGCCGATCCGCCAGCCGGTCATCGCATGCGACTTTGATGCACCGTTAAGGATGATCGTCTGATCCGGCAGAAATTCCGCCATCGATACATGAGCCGCGCCATAAGTCAGTTCACTGTAGATCTCGTCACAAATGACGAAGATCTCATGCTTTTTCAGAATATCCGCCAGCTTTTTCAAATCTTCGCGACGGTAGGTCACGCCGGTTGGATTCGTCGGGAAATTGAAAATGATCGCTTTGACGGCGTCACCCTGCTCCTTGAGTGCCTTCTCCAGTTTCTCCGGGGACAGCACAAATCCGTTATCCGACGTATCCATAAAGACCGGTTCGGCGCGATTCAGCATCGCAACGGGGATATAGAGCGGGAAGATCGGTGTCGGAATCAGTACTTTGTCGCCGGGATTGATGACCGACGTCAGTGTCGCAAAGATCGCCTCCGTCGCACCGGCGGTAACGAGAATTTCATTTTCAGGATCATAGTGAACATGATATTTGCTGTCCATGAAGCGGCTGATCGCCCGGCGCAGTTCCGGCGTGCCCGCCGAAGCCGTATAGTGACTGCGGTTGGCGGCAATGCTTCGCCGGCCGGCTTCCTTGATATGCTCCGGTGTGTTGAAATCCGGTTCGCCGAGTGTCAGTTTAAGAATCCCGGGGATGGCAGAAGCTTCCTGATCAAATTTCAGGATATCCGAGGGTTTCAGGAGGTCGAGTTCCTTTTTCATTTTTGCTGCTAGTGGATTGCCCATCGTCTTCTCTCCATTTCTTTTTTATTTTGGCTCTGTTTGAAACTATCGTTGACTTTTGTCACTCCAATGATTGGCGCGGAAGGCGCGAGACTCCTGAGGGATTAGCGAGGCAAGTGAGACCCCGCAGCGAGTGTAACGAACGAGGAGGCTCACGGATCGCCCGCGGAAAGCGAGCGCCTGCAGCGGAAATCAGCAGACAAGTTTAACAAAACCTGTGTAAAAAAAATCACCCGCGGCTTCAATAGCTGCGAGTGATCGGATCATCGGTTCAAATTAATGATGCGCCACACGGACTATTGAATCGTTCATCCATGTGGTCTTTTCCGCAAGACAAAATGTTCTGCTTCCGGCCTTTGCATGGATGCAAACAGCTGATTTCGTGTCTGCACCCCGTCATGCGAATACAGACACTACCGAAAGAACCGAAAGTAGAAATAATACGTATTTGATTGGCGACTTCTGAACGCCTGACGGCTGATCATTGTTAAGAACTCCTTGCGGTTGGTGAATCTATTAAAACAGAGTTTTCTGAATCTGTCAAGATGTCGCCCGGGGGTCCCGCCCCTTATTCGGCGACATCCAGCAGGATTTTTCCTGTACTCTGCCGGCTTTCCATCCACTCCTGCGCCTTTGCGGCGTCTTTCAACGCATAGTGTCTGCCGATCTTCATTTTCAACCGGCCGTCCTTTAAAAACTCAGAAATGCGCTTTGCCGCATCGGTCAACAGGTCCGGCCGGTTCCGGATGGTCGTTCCGAGACTGAAACCGAGGACAGCACGGCAGCTGGAATGAAGATCCGTCGTCTTAAAGTGACCTGTATCTCCGCCGGCGCTGCCGAAATTAACAAGCCGGCCGTACAACGCAAGACAGGTCAGACTTTTCTCGGCAATTGCTCCGGACAGCGAATCAAGAATCACATCGGCACCCTTGCCTCCGGTCAGACGATTGACTTCTGCTGCAAAATCTTCCGTCTGATTGTTGATCACCGCATCGGCTCCCGCCTCTTCGACAATCGGTTTCTTCCGGTCGCTGCCGACGGTCCCGATCACTTTGCCCGCACCGAGCAGGCGGGCCAGCTGTACTGCCGTCGTACCGATACCGCCGGCTGCTGCATGAACCAGCACCGTTTCGCCCGGACGAACACGGGCTACATCGGCAAGCAGTTTATAGGATGTGAAGGCGACCGTCGGGCAAGCGGCGGCAGTCTCAAAGTCCACTGAATCCGGAATCGGGAACGTCAGATTTTCATCCGATGCCACATATTCTGAATAAGATCCGTTCTTTAATAAAGCGATCACGCGCTGGCCGATTTTCAAATGACGGATATTCGCCCCTGTTCCCTCAACGACCCCGGCTGCGTCAAGTCCCGGTGTAAAAGGCGGCTTGCTGCCGGAATGATATCTTCCCTGACGCGACATAATATCGGCAAAATTGACACTTGTGGCAACGACACGGATCAACACCTGATCCGCGCCGATTTTTGGCATTTCCAGATCTATATAGTCGAGTACCGACGGATCGCCGAACTCAGACACAATGACTGCTTTCACGCTCAAAACCCCTCCAACACGTAAACTTGGCCCGGAACACAAATAATGTGCCTCTGCTGATCTTCACTTTCATTATAATGAACGCTTTTGAACCCGTGTTGTAAAAAGTCCTGGCAATCAAAAGCACCGGTCATTCCAGCAAATGTTCAGCGGGCCTGATGCTGCCTCAGGCGACCCGGATAAGCCCGCTTTTTCAGCGGCAATTCCATCAGCACGACACTGATCAGCACCAGTCCGGCCCCGAGATAGCTTCGGGACGGGAGCACCTCACCAAAGAAAGCAAAAGCAAAGAATGCAGCGAAAACAGGTTCCAGTGAAAAGATCAGGCCGGCATGTGTCGATAACGTGTATTTTTGAGCAATATTCTGCAAGGTATAGCCGGCCGCACTGCAAAGAATCCCGAGTCCGGCTACAGCAAACCATGAGGAAGGCGTGGAAGGTAAATGAGGTATTTCAAAAATCAGCGAGATCAAAAGGCCCAGTGCGCCGGTCATGCCCATCTGCCAGACCCCAAGCGTCACCGGATCCTCACGCTTTGTAAAACGATCTGCCAGCAGGAAATATAAGGCATTCGCCAGTGCGCCGAGCATGCAGAACGCGTCGCCCGATTCCAGGGACAAGCCGCCGTTCCAGGTCAAAAGGCCAATACCAATCAGTGCCAGGAGAACGCCTGCGATCATTTTCGGTTCGGGCAGCACCCTAAAAAAAATTCCATTAAGGAGCGGCACAAAGACAACGGTCAGTGCGAGCAGAAATCCGGCTTTTGAAGCCGACGTGGCGTGCAGCCCGATCAGAATCGATGAAAATACGGCCAGAAGAATCAGAGACAAAAGAAAGCTGTACCAAAGCGAGCGGCGGTCTGTTCGCTGAATGAGTCTCCACCCAAAGAAGAGAAGTGTGACGACAAACGCCAGCAGAAAACGGAGCGCAATCAGATTAAATGTCGCCAGCGACTCGATACCGATTTTCATAAAAAGGTATGAGGAACCCCAAAGTGCGGAAACAACTGCAAGTATCAAGTCCGCTTTTTGTCTGCTCATTGATGACACCGTCCTGAATCGATTCTTCTTTTATAGTATAGACGGCTCATTGTCATTAATAAAATGAATGTTTATAATAAATAGCATGAAATATATTCATGTAAGAGGAGTCTCTATTGAGCCTGATTCAATACGAAATTTTCGCCAGAGTCGCCGAACTGAACAGCTTTACCCAGGCGGCCGAACAGCTGGGACTGACTCAGTCCGCCGTCAGCCATGCCGTGAACAACCTCGAGAAAACTTTTGGCTTCCGTCTGATCAACCGGAACCGCGCCGGTATTCGTCTGACCGCTGAAGGCGAACAGCTGCTTCCCTCCATCCATCATCTGCTTCAAGATGACGAGAAAATCCACCAGGAAGCCTCCGCCATTCTCGGCGTCACCAGAGGCAGTCTCCGAATCGGTGTTTTCACCAGTATTTCCAAGCATCTGCTCCCCCAGATCATCCAGACCATGGAGCAAAACTATCCGCTGATCCGCATCTCTCTAAAGGAAGGAAACTATCAGCAGATTGAGGATCAGCTGATTGCAGGCCGGCTGGACTGTGGATTCGTCACCAACCCGCTTTCAAATCAGCTGTTGCTGACGCCGATCAAAAGAGACCGGATCCTGTGTATCGTGTCGCCGCAAAGCCCGCTCTATCATCAGAAGACAGTTTCATTCAGCCAGATCGGCGAGGAACCTTTTATCATGCCGGCATTCGGCGGCCATCACGAAATCAGGCGGATTCTCGAGGCGCATCATGTCCGTCCCCGGATCCGCTTCGAACTGATGGAAGAGGATGCCATCCTGGCGATGGTGGCACATCACCTCGGTATCAGTATTCTTCCGGAGCTGGTGCTTCCGCAAGATATTGCACCGCTCCGGGCCATCCCTCTGGAGACGAATAGTTTCAGAACCATTCAGCTGGCCACACGCCTCCACCCCTCTCCGGCTGCAAAGGCATTCGTATCAGTCACCAGTCGGCTTGTCGGCAGATCGTAAGCCGACTGAATGGGTACCATCGATTTTTACTTTGATCCGTGTTAAGATTTATTATGTGAATTTGGGAACAAGCCGTAAAACAGGAGGTTGCCCATGTCTGAGAAACAAAGAGTTATTGTCGTCGGTGCCGGGATTTCCGGACTGGCTGCGGTTTTCTACATAAAAAAACAGATGCCCGAAGCCAGCGTCACACTGCTGGAATCCTCAGACCGAATCGGAGGAAAAATCCGTACCGTACGCCGCGACGGATTTGTCATTGAATGCGGACCTGAAGGCTACATGGCACGCAAACCGACCTTGACGAATCTGATCAAAGAGGTCGGTCTCGGAGACAAACTGGTACATTCCAGCCCAGGTACTTATTATATCTATGTGAATAAAAAGCTCAGAAAAATGCCGAAAGGGTCCGTTATGGGGATTCCGACCCGTATGCTGCCGATGGTCACTACCGGCCTGATCAGCCCGATTGGAAAACTCCGCGCCGCTCTGGATCTGTTCATTCCGCATGTCTATAAAGATAAGGATATTTCATTGCGGGATTTCTTCCAGAAACGGCTCGGATCTGAACTGGTTACCAATATGATCGAACCGCTGCTGTCGGGAATCTACAACGGTGATCTTGCCGACATGAGCCTGAAGGCGACGCTGCCGCAGTTTGCGGCCATCGAGAAGAAACACAGGAGCCTCATTCTGGGCATGAAAAGTATTCAGCCGCCGAAGCAGGCAGGTGCTTCAAAGAAATCGGCCGGACGATTTTTATCTCTGTCCTGCGGGCTCGACGTTCTGGTGAACAAACTCGCTTCCTACGCAGATGACATTCAATTGAACACGCCCGTCACCCGCATTCGTCCGGGGCAGGTCACACTGGCGGACGGCAGCGTACGATCAGCCGACGCCGTTATCCTGGCAAGCTCGCCGAAACAGTTCGGACCCCTGCTTGATTTTGACGAAGCCCGGGCGTTGAGCCGTGATAAACGGACAACCACCGCGACTGTCGTGCTCGCCTTTAAAAAAGAAGATGTGGACACGCCGGACGGGACAGGCTATGTCGTCTCCCGGAAAGAAGGCCTGAACATTACCGCGTGCAGCTGGATGGACCATAAATGGTCCTATACTGCGCCTAAAGACTGCACGCTGATCCGTACTTATGTCGGCACAGCTGAAAATGCCGATATCGTCGGTGAGAACGATTCGTTCATTGAAGCAAAAGCACTGAATGATTTGCGCCGGGTGGGCCGCGTCGGTACGCCGCTATTTTCAGTGATCACCCGTCAAATCGACAATATGCCGCAATATACGGTGAATCATAACGAGCGGGTGCAGGCATTTGAGCAGGCACTGGCGAAGATCGACGGCGTGTATGCCTGCGGTGCGATGCTGCACGGTGTCGGACTGCCGGATTGCGTCGATAATGCCATGCACGTGGCCGAAGACGTTTCGAATCAGCTGAAAAAACATGCAGATACCGCGGCAACGTCCTGATTGCTCTGGTGAATTTCAATGATACGATGAGTCTGTCCGGACTAATCGAGAAGGCTGAGTATGACAGGACCGTCACCGGTCAATGTCTCTGTCATACTCAGCCTTTTGCGCCTGCCATAATTTCTTGTCCTCATCCGTTATTTTCCGTAACACCCTGCATGGATCCCCCACAGCAACGACATTATCGGGAATATCCTGAGTCACAATCGATCCCGAACCGATCACGACATTGTTGCCGATGGTCACCCCTGGATTGATGACTGCATTGCCGCCAATCCAGACATTATCGCCGATCTTGATAGATTTCCCATACTCCAGCTGTGAATTGCGAACACCCGCGTCAATTGGATGCCCCGCTGTGTACAGGCCGACTCTTGGTCCGAAGAGTACATTATCCCCGATAACGACCGGTGCAACATCAATAATGATGCAATCATAATTTGCGTAAAAATTGTTTCCTATAGTGATATGGCAGCCATAATCACAGTGAAATGGAGGCTCGATATACACATTCTTCTTCGTCGCTTCAAAAAGTTTTCTGAGTAATTCAGTGCGGTACTCCTGCTGTTCTTCGGTGCTGTTATTAAACAATCGGGTAAGTACCCTGGCCTTTTTCATATCCCCGGCCAATTCTCTCCCGCCGGCTCTATAAAGTTTACCGGCCAGCATCCTTTCCTTATCAGTTGCCATGGCCATCCCTCCTTTGGCTCACCGCATCACATCCCGTAAGCAATTCCCGAACGGCGAAAAGATCCTGAGCATCTCCTTTTCTCAGTTCGATACAGCCGTCGGGCACAGTTGACGGTTGCGGATTCCATGTAAGCATCCGAACCTGATACCCTCTTTCGAATGCTTTTTGTGCCACAAATCGGCTTACCCTGTCGCTTCCGCCGAGGATCGCAATGCTTTTAAACGGATTTACAAAATTAACCCATTAAATTCGATAATTCCAGTATACCTCCTCAATTTCCCGAAGACGAGAGAATCTACAGGGAAGCAATCTGAAATAGGCAGAACATCCGGCTATTTATTCCAATAACTTCACCGCTTTTAAAATTGTTTGGAATCAGACATAGTGAATGAGGATGCTCTTTGCTGTCACATTGATTACTGTATACAATAGAAAGGTAATGTTATAGTAGTAAAAATCACTTTTTCAAGACATCCTATGTACGATTCAGAAGGGAAGAACATTCATGACCATAGGTTTTATCGGTGCCGGCAGTATGGGCGGTGCCATGATCGAAGGCCTGATCGGCAGCGGGACGGATCCCGGAGACATTGTTGTTAAGGGGGGTACACACGGAACTGCCGCCGGACTGCAGGAAAAGCTGAAGTTCACTTTGACCGACCGATACCAGGATTTTAAAGCCTGCCGGATCATCGTCGTCGCGGTCGGTACCAGCGCACTTGAGACTGTCTTTAAGCAACTCAGTCAGATCGTTACGAAAAAAAATAGTGTCATTTCCGTTGCTGCCGCCTCCTCGATTGCCGGTATGCAGCAAGCGCTGGGTGATCAGATCACCGTCGCACACGCCATTCCCAACACCCCGGTGAGTGTCGGTGAAGGCGTGATCGGCGTCAGCTACGGCAGCAAGCTCAGCGATGCAGATAAATCGCTGATCAACCAGTTTCTCAGCAAACTTGGAAAAATTGTTGAGACAACCGACGATCAGCTTGGTATCCTCGGAACCGTCGCCGGCTGCAGCCCGGCATTCATCGATGTCTTTATCGAAGCGCTAAGCGACGCCGGTGTCCTGCACGGACTGCCGCGAAAACAAGCCTATGAGGTTGCCGAACAGACACTGCTCGGCACTGCTAAGCTGGCTCTTAAGTCCGGTGAGAATCCGACGGTTTTAAAAGACGCCGTTACTTCTCCGGGCGGGACAACGATCAAGGGTATTGCCGCACTGGAAAAAAACGGATTCAGAAATGCCGTTATCGAAGCCATCACAGCAGCCAATAATGGTTAAAAATGCGAAATGATAATGTCTGCCATCCATTTCAGGAGACAAGACAAAAACGGCTCTGTTTTCCAATGAAAACCGGACCGCTTTTTTAATTATTGCAACTGAATGCAGATGCATGATTATTAACAAAAGTTTGTCACTCTGCAACCTGAAAATGGGATGGATGACCTTTCTTCAATCAAAAAGACTCATGACCGTAAAACATTTCATCAATTTCCCATGACTCAACCGTTTGTTTTGCCCTGGCAAAGGGGTAACCCCATGCCCATGAGATAGGCAATCGCTGCCGTCTCACGCAGTGCATGCGGAAACGAGGTATACTTTCCCTCTTTAAGGCCGTGTTTCACTGCGGGATCAACAGCAGAAAGCACCGTATCCTTCAGGCTCTTCGGACCCGGGGCAGGTTTCGGGTTAGGATTGGCATACGGGCTTAAATTCGGATTAGGACTGGCATACGGCATAGGGTTCAGATTGAGGTTCGGCATCGGTGTTGGCAGGTTGTAAGGATTCGTGTAATTCGGGTTTTGATTCGCCCGATACGGGTCATAAAAATCATAACTCATCGGAATGATCACTCCTTGTTAAGATTAACGACAAGGTTAATGTATGTAGTTATCTATCCATATTCAACGGCGAATGCCCATTGTTCAAGAGGATACACCTGGTTACGAAGGGTTGGCAGGCTAAGTGATCATCACAGATTGTCTGGCGACAAACAACGATAAACAGGAAATTTAATACAATTTTACTTAACCTAGAAATTTGGTTAGCATTACTTTCTGAAGATCAATAAGGAGCCTAATTTTCATGGAAAACAAAACGGTTAATCGCTGCTCCCTTGCAGGAATGCTGGTGACACTGGGCATAGTCTACGGGGACATCGGAACGTCACCACTGTATGTTATGAACGCGATTATCACGGACGCCGGAAAAATGCAGAATGCCGTACCTGAATATATTACCGGTGCCGTTTCACTGATCTTCTGGACCCTGATGGTGATCACCACCGTCAAATATGTCGGCATTGCCATGCGGGCAGATAATAATCAGGAAGGCGGTATTTTTGCCCTATATGCCCTGATCCGCAACCGTGCACGCTGGTTGGTTCCTGTGGCTCTGATCGGCGGCGCAGCCTTGCTGGCAGATGGAACGCTGACTCCGGCTGTGTCCGTTACCTCGGCCGTCGAAGGCTTAAAGGGGCAACAGTTCGGCCCGCTGAAATTCAGTAACAGTCAGCTGATTGTCGTTCTTGTGGTCACCGTCATCTTATTGGGTCTCTTTTTGATCCAGCACTTCGGAACGTTTGTGATCGGCCGATCTTTGGGGCCGATTATGCTGGCATGGTTTCTTTTTATCGGCCTTGTCGGCCTGACGAACTTATGGGCACATCCGGAAATTTTAAAAGCCTTATCGCCCTATTACGCCATTTCTCTTCTGTTCAGTCCTGTAAATAAAGTCGGCGTGTTTATTCTCGGGAGTGTTTTCCTCGCCACAACCGGTGCGGAAGCTCTCTATTCGGACATGGGACACGTCGGCAGGAAAAATATTTATGGCAGCTGGCCGTTTGTCTGCCTGATGCTTATGCTCAGCTATCTGGGTCAGGGTGCCTGGGTGATCGGCCACTATCAGGATGCCGCCTTTCGCAATTGGGCGAATATCAATCCTTTTTATGAAATGCTTCCGGCGCAATTACGCATCTTCGCTATTGTGATTGCAACTCTGGCCGCAATCATCGCTTCCCAGGCATTGATCACCGGAAGCTACACACTGGTGAATGAAGCTATTGGTTTAAAATTTCTGCCAAGAATGCGGATCAGCCATCCGAGTAACATCCGGAATCAGATTTATATCTCAACAGTCAATTGGCTGCTCTGTCTCTTTACGCTTGGCATTGTCTGGTTATTCCAGACATCCCAACATATGGAGGCTGCTTATGGCCTGGCCATTACCATGACCATGCTGATGACCACGTTACTGCTTTTTGAGTATCTTCGGATGAAGATTAATACACTTGTGGCCGGTTGTATGGTGCTCTTCTTCGGGCTGATCGAGACGCTCTTCTTTCTCGCCAGCCTGGTCAAGTTCGTTCATGGCGGTTACCTGACGATACTGATTACCCTTTTGATTTTATCTGTCATGGTCATCTGGTACTTCGGTAATAAAGAGCGGGATAAATACGAGAAGGCCAGCGAATATGTTTCACTGATGGATTACCGGAAGCAGCTGATTCAGCTGAGCCACGATGATGCCGAACCGCTTTATGCCACAAACCTGGTTTACCTCACCAAGGTTGGGAAAGGCTACAGCCTCAAACGAACCGTCCTGTACTCGATTCTCGACAAACGTCCGAAACGGGCAAAGGTTTATTGGTTCGTTACCGTTAATGAAACGGATGCACCCTATACGAATCAATACACGGTGGATATGCTCGGCACGCGCAACATCATCAGCGTCCAGCTCTACATCGGATTTAAAAATTCGCAGCATGTCAATGTCTTTATCCGCCAGATCGTCAATGACCTCATTGATCAGAAAGTGATCGATACTCAGTATCCGAAATACACGACACTTAAAAACCGGCGGGTCGGCGATTTCAAATTCGTGATCACAACCAAACAACTAATGGATCTGGCCAGTGACTCGCAAATGAGCCGGATCGACCATTTCCTGATCGGCGGACGGATCTTCCTGCAGAATATCACAACCTCCCCGGCCGTGTGGTATGGTCTGAAATTCAGTGAAGTTGTCGAAGAACCGGTTCCTCTGATTCTCTATGATCCGGAAGTATTGCGACTCAGCCAGCTTGAAGTCCGTCATTCGGTGAAGAAAGAAGAGCCGAAGAAATAAGGGCGGGTTTTCAAAGATTCCGCATGAGTGCTCAATAAGGAACATCAGTAAAACAAAGAACCTTATTCTGAAAAAATCAGATAAGGTTCTTTTTATATGATCATGATTCTTTTTTCATTCACCGACTGACGGTCTTCGTTTTTACCACGTCTTCCGGATTTAACGTGACCGTTCCGTCTTCAAGAATGATGCAGGGAATGCCAAGGCCTTTATTCTTTTTGACCTGATCGAACAGCGTGCTGTGATCTCGAATACTCAGAAATTCTTTCAGTAAAGACAAATCGGTACAGATATCAAAAAATTTGTAGTTTATCCCGGCCTCGTCAAACTGGACAATGGTATTCCGGCAGTCGGGGCAAAGCTTTGATCCATAAACTTTAATCAAACTGATCTCCTCCTCAGATTTTAGCGATCCTGACATTGTCCGGGCTCCGGACTTCCCCTTTATTGTAATACCAGACGGACAAATGATAAATAAAAGGGTGAAAAGACCGTATCAGCAACCCTTATCCTTTTTGGTGATTCCCTGCCCGTCGAAAGCAAGATACAAGCTTTCACTTTCGAAAATGGTTATCATAGACATAGAAAGTTCATTTTTGAAATGGAGGAACGTCATATGTATGATGTAGTCATCGTTGGCGGCGGGCCGGCCGGTCAGAGTGCCGCCATCTTCACAAGCAAAGCGGGACTGAAAACACTGGTGATCGATAATGAAAAAGGATTGACGCAACGTGCGTTGCTCAAAAATCATTACGGCATTGAGGAGACAAGTGGAGCGGAGCTTGTCAAGACCGGGAAAAAGCAGGCGGAACGCTTCGGCACCGAGTTTGTCAAAGCCCAGGTGACAAATGTAAGCAAAAATGCTGAGTCATTTGACTTGCAGACAGAGGAAGGCAGCACTTATTCCGCGAAGCAGGTGATTCTGGCGACCGGTTCGAATGCGAAGCTTGCTCAGGCCATCGGTTTGAAAACAAAGGACGGCCGCGAGAAGTATGTCAAAACCGTCATCGAAGCCGATGAAGCCGGCCACACAAACATTGACGGAATCTGGGCGGCCGGTGTTGCCGCCGGTGTCAGTGTCCACACAATCGTGACAAGCGGCGACGGCGCCAAAAAGGCGATCAATCTGATTAGCGAGCTCAAAGGCGAACGCTACGTGGATCACGACAAACTGCCGGCAAAATAAAGATAAATGGAAAAAGTTAAACTGGGGACAGGCGTATGGCGAATCCATACGCCTGCCCCCGGTTTTTTATTGAATCACCGGACGATGAGCACTGAGCAGGGAGCCAGCCTTGCAAGATAAGAAGACTGGCTGCCGATCCCAATCAGAAAACGGTCCAGCCTGCTGGTTCCTGTTGCTCCGCAGACAATCAGATCACAATGATACTGAGGCAGCACCTTTTCAATGATCGCCGAACCCGGTGAATCCTCGTCCGTATAACACATGACTTCTTTCACACCGCTGTCTTGTGCTCTCTGCTTAAAATGGTCTGCCCTTTGCGCAATTTCCGCCCGCATCGCATGGATTTGCGACGTAAACGTCTTCAGCGCTTCAAGTGATGAGGTGTTTAAAAACGAGACAATCAGCAGGGAAGAGTGATACTTCTTTGCCAGATCAATCGCTGCCCGGAATGCTCTTTCGGCTTCTTTCGATTCATCCACGGCAACAAGGATTCTGTGATACATGGGTTCTTCATTCACCTTCTGAGAATCTGGTGATGATTCAGTCATCTGTATTCCCTCTCTTCCGCCAGAACGTCGCACAGTCTGCTTTATCCTGAATATTAAAGGCAATTATTTTTTCAAGCAAGGAGAAATCCACCGGACGGTCCCACGGAAATCGGATCAGCATCTTTGTATGCTCATAACCGGCTTTCTTGATCTCGTCGGAAAAATGACTAATCCCGGCAAGCTCCGGACTCACTGCGAAATGATGCTTCGCCACACTGAAACCGATAATGAACGTCCCGTGATCGGTAAACATCGGCTGATTCCACGCAATTCTCGGTTTCAGTTCCGGGAATTGCTCTGTGACCCAGGCTAGAACCTTCTCCATTCGTTCCTGGTGTTCAGGCTGGTCAATGCGTGCCAGATAATCTGCAAAAACGGTCATGCAACCCACTCCTTAAGTGTTCCGGCTATGTTTAATCATACCAAGAATCCATCTTTTTTTCATTATGCATTGACAGGAAGCGGCAATCATTGAATAATAAAAGTAAACTATTGGTTTACTTTTATTAAGGAGGCTCCCCTTGGTTTCAAAAAGAGCACAGGGTAAAGAAATCCGCAGAAGAACGATCATTGATGCAGCAGAGCAGCTGTTTTTCTCAAAGGGACCGGCGCAGACGACAATGGATGACCTGTGTCATACAGCCCAGATCAGCAAACGCACGCTCTATGTCTACTTCAGCAGCAAAGAACAGATCTACTTTGAAATCATGATTCGGGGCTACAGACAGCTGATCGCCATGCTGGAGGAAGCCCCGCACCCGCTGCCGGTTCTTGACCGTCTGAAGCAGATGGCGTATACGATCGACCGTTTCAGCACACAGTATCCGAACTACTTCACTGCCATCTTTTCCTATGAAAACAGTTCCTCCGACTTTGAAACCGGCGTTCCCGATGCATCCAGAGAAGAATGCTATGCCCTCGGTGAACAGGTCTTTGGAAAACTGGTCGGCCTGATCGAAGAAGGGCAGGATTCAGGTGTTTTCCGGCGCGACACCGGTGCGGTGCAGACTGCACTGATCCTGTGGTCCTGCCTGTACGGCATTCTGAATACCGCTAGCGTAAAAAAGAATTACCTCGAAACGATTCATAACGTCTCAGCCCGGTCGCTGACCGACCAGGCGATTGCCTTCATCATTCGATCGATTTGCAGCGATCCCGGAGGTGCCTTTTAAATGTATCGAAACAAGGTGAAAAAAATGGTTGTCATCAGCATATCCAGCCTGCTTGCTCTCTTATTGCTTGCCTCAACCGCGCTCTTCATCGCCGGCGGCTGGCTGCAGCCGCGCCACTATCTGCAGCCATGGGATAAACAATACGCGAAGCGTTTCAGCGATCCGCGCATCCGCCTGGTGGCATACGGTCTGCTCGCCGCCAACGGCCACAACATGCAGCCGTGGATCATCAGGCTGGACCGCGGCAATGCAAATGTGTTTTACCTGTACGCCGATGCCGACCGGATGTCGCCGATGGCCGATCCGGATGCCCGCCAGATGATGGTCACCCAGGGTACTTTTCTGGAATACGTTTCTGTTGCCGGGCAGGCGCTCGGTTATCCGGCGACGATCGATCTGTTTCCGGACGGCACTTATGATGAGCAGCATCTGGCGCAGAGCATGACCGCAAAGCCTGTCGCCAAAATCACTTTGGGACGTGCGGCGGCACAAAAGAACCCACTCTTTGATGCTGTCTACATTCCCGATACAAACCGGACAGCTTACCGGCCAACGCCTTTAACCTCAGCGCAGAAAGGGGCCTTCGAAGCGCTGCAAGCAACCGATGTCAAAACCATTGTTTATGACGATCAGAAAAGCGTCAATGCTCTGGGAAAAATTGCTCTCGACAGCGCTGTTATTGAGGCGCATACTGCTCGGGTCATGAAAGAAGCCGGAGCGATTTTCAGAGCGAATGAGTACCAGAAGAATCAGACACGCCATGGATTCTCTTTCGAAGGTCAGGGCACATCCGGACTCAAACTCTACTTCATGCAGGGTCTGATCACGCTTCTTCCCTTCCTGAACAGCAGCAGTGCGGCTTCTGATCTGATGATTCAGTCGACGCGCACCGAGCTGGCGCACACCCCTGCCTACGCAATGATTTTATCCGCCAGCAACAGCCGGTCAGACCAGGTCCGGAGCGGCATGGTTTATAGCCGCCTGAACCTGACTGCTTCGCGTCTCGGCCTCGCTGTACAACCGGTCAGCCAGGCACTGGAAGAGTACCCGGAGATGCAAAAGCAATACGCAGCCATCCATGACAAATATGCACCGGACGGACAAACCATCCAGATGCTTGTCCGGGTCGGCACTCCGACTCAGAATGTGCCGCAAAGCATGCGGCGCGATGTGATGGATCTGGTCCGGAAGTAATCAAAAGAGGCACATGATTCACACTGATGAATCGAGTGTTTTTTTTATCCAGCTTAGCGTTGCCGGACAACTTATTCGGGATGCCGGCTAAGGATTTGCTTCAGCTGCCTGATCCTCCTCAATGCCACATCGCATTTGAGGTGATTGATGAACTCGACAGTGCGTGTACTTATATCGACGTTCACAACGTTGTCCAGATTAATGAGAAAACATTTATGGCAGCGAAAGAGCTCGGGATACTCGCGCTCAATCTCCGCCAGGTTGCCATTAAACTGACTCTGAGCATGAACAGCATGGGCAATCAGCCGATGCGGCGCGGCGGAAGTTTCCACGAACAGCAACTCATCCATCGGAATGCGGCGAACAAGATTACCCATATGGTAAGAAAAGAACGTACCCAGCTTTTTCCCCGCCTCATTCGTCCGCTGCCAGACAAGGCGCAGATCCTCTTCAAGCTGCTTCTTCACTGAATGGAAGCCCTGATCCTTTAGAATATAATCAAACGGTTCCACTTTTCTTTTAAACGTCAGAAAAGCCATTTCCGAGTGTGTGGTCACAAAAATGATTTTGGCCGTGACATCAAGTGTTCGTATCATCACCGCGAGATCAAGACCACTAACAAGCTGTCCCGCAAACTCAATATCAAGCAAATAAAGGCCGCCCTGTTCCCTGTTCTTCCTGACGGCGGTGACGATCTCCGCAGGATCACCGGTTTTTTCGACGACGCGTGCATCGTATTCAAAGATCATGATCTGATTGTTTACGATCTGCGCATATACATTCAATTGTTGCTGATTATCTTCGCATAGGTAAATATGAAGCACAACACTCAGCGACCTTCAGCCCGAGATGGCTACAGTGATTTTGAACAGCGCCGGATCCTTTTCGGCTTCCAGAAACATATCCGGATGATGATCGATGATTTGCTTGACCGTATAGAGACCGATACCTGAATTATCTTTCTTCGTTGTATAGCCGCGCTGAAAAATCCTGTTGATCTCGATTTCTCCGTCCCGTCGATAACTATTGGCGATCGATAATTCCACGTCGTCTTTCTTTGCGATGATTGCGACCCGAATTATTGGCTTATCAGACTGCATGCTGGCTTCGATGGCGTTATCGAGCAGGATGCCGAGGATCCGGACCATTTCGTAATCTTTTTCCGGGAATGACGGGGTCCCGGTCACCTCGAGTGATACGGCAGCACCTGAATCGTTCGCTTTAACAATTTTCGCAAGCAGAATCCCTTTCACTGCTTTATCCGAGACGGCCGTCAGCGCTTTATAATATTCAGGAATTTGGTTAAGTTCCCTGTTGCTGCTGATCTTCAGCTCATTGAAATAGCGCTGCAGCCCATCAAGATCCTTTTCCTCGATGTACATCTCCATCGACAGCAGCAGATTCTGATAGTCATGTTTAAAAGACCGGAGCAGATTGAAGTTCTCTTCCAGATCTTTTAAATAGCGTTCATAGATCCGTTTCTGCTCAATCTCCAGCCGTATATCCTGCTCTTTCCGACGCGTCCGGAAATAAAAATAGAGGATCGCAACGCTGAATACGGCTAAAAGGATGAAGAGCATGACCGTTAGCCCGAGATAGGCCACCAGCACGCCGTAGTGCTTGGCTGCCAGGTCAATAATCTGAATCAGAAGACAGGTAAGAGCGATGGCCTGAACAGCAAAGCGGGAATTCGGATCGTTCAGCAATGCTTGAAAAAAGCGGCTGCTGATCAGCCATTTAATCAGAAGCGTAATCACCGTGAAGATGAGCACAAGGGTGAGCACCCTCACCCCTAAAACAGTCCATGTATAAGTTCGAAGCGAATTCTGCGGGGTTATCTGAAATAGCCGAATGATGATACCCGCCGACAGATTGGATGCGATAACATTATTGATTACGAGCAGTACTATATTCAGAAAATAGCGCTGCCGGTCGTTTGACTTAAAGAACAGAACAAACACGCCGAGAAAAAAGATAATCCAGCCGAGCCCGTCGGAGAAGACCATCCCGAAAAGTGCAAGGAGGCAGGTAAGTATCTTTAAGAGGATTCTCTTTTCGCTCTTCGCTATTCCATACAGATAATCCTGAGCGCCAAGGATGATCAGCATATTGACCGCATCCAGGACAAACAGTTCAAAAGGGTTGATAAGCATGCATGCACCCTCTTTAAAAACGTGATAAATCTATAAGCCTGTTCCCCTATTTCTTCTCGATCATAACATACGCCTTTCCATAATGCACCAGTAGCCTATGCGTACAGATCCCGGAACAGATCGATTGTCAAGAGTCAGAGCACCAGCGTTCCGGACGGAAAATCATGCGTTCCGGACACTTTTCACTCATTTGCTCTCTTAAAGTATATTCTTGTCTTAAAGGAGGTGGGCTGTATGCTCCATCATAATAAGACAAAGCTGATATTGATTCTTGTTACCCTTTCTTTCGCGTTGGTTTTTGGCAATCCAGTCAGTGCAGCTCAAGAGCACATAGATCGCGGAAACACAATCACTATTAAAAGTAGCGGACCTGAAAGCAGCGGCAGTTCAATCTGGGAGGTATTTCTGAACTGGTGGAAACAGCATCACTAATCGTGACTGCGGATAAATCCTTAAAATCAACGTTTGCGACAGACTATGATGCGTTCCGGACATTTTTACGCAATTCACTTTCCAGAGTGTACGCTTATGGTAGAAAAGTATCCTTTTGGGCAGGTGTATGACATGAGGAAATTCTTCTATTTCATTGGCACGGTCTTACTTATAATGATGGTTTCTTTTATCATCTACGGCACGCTTTCTTCGGCTGGAAAGGAACATTTTTACACGTCCGAGCACCAGGCTGTTCACGAATTAATAAAGAACAAGCCTTATATTAAAGGAGTACTGAGTGGAACGGATTACTCAGATAGTGGAGAACGCGCCATTCCCTATTACTTTCAGCGCAAGGGAGCAAAGTACGGGTTCGGCGTCATCATTGTTGAAAAAAGGAATAACAAATACGCCGCCATGAAAGGGAGTGATGAAATCAGCACAATTGCCTTGAAATGCGGAACCAATGGTACCATAACCCTTCAAAGCCCGCACAAGCAAAAATACTATTTTGAGTTTGATTATAAGCATTATAACTACCGTATTAAAACTCAGTCCAGTAACTGGAATTTTGCTCAAGGTTTTGTTCCCGGGACACAAATCTATTATTTCATCCAGCAAAAATAGTATGCAGCAGGAAACGGCCAGGCAGACATTCCTGAATTAAGTTCATCATCGATCGGCTGGCAGACCAGGCAAAATATAAGTTTGGATGGATCATGTGCTATCCGGGCTGAAGAAGTTAACCCGTTGGCAAATCGTCAGCGAATAGCCGAAGAGTGCAATTCTCTTCCCGGTCATTAGACCGTAGATCCACTTTCTACGATCTGCATGAAAGACAGCCTCCCCCACTTTCAGCTGTCAGAAAGTAACATCAATCCACCAAAGCAACACCGGGTGGATTCTTTTTATGCAGTTCCCTATGTACAGTTACACCCATCATGCATTCCCCGATCATCATTTCATGATTTGAGAAACCGCTAACAATATACTCGATCAAATCTAGATCACTGATCACCAGCCAAACGTTGACTTCACTGTACTTTAAACCGTAAAACCGTTTTACGTTTGCTCTCCTCAACTCGCCGCGGATCCGATAAATATATTTCCCGGTGCGTTTTCGCCGTCCGCTGATAGCCGTTTTCCTCACAGTAGTGCGCCATAATATCAAAGCTGGCTGGTTCGTCATCATAGCTTCCGACATGGAGCATCTGGCAGCATAGGCCTTCATTTATCGCAAGGAATTTCGCCTGATCCAGAAACGGATTGGGCTTCTTCTTTTTCGTTTCGGAGAGAAACCGCTCGAATAATTCATCGGTCAGAAAATCAGGCTGACGGATCATCAACTGATACTTGAAATTACTTTTGACCGTCGGCGGCAAGCTCTTGTCAACCAGATCCCAGACCCCTTCAAGCGGGAATACAGTGTACTGATAATAGTCCTTGGGAACGTCTTTACTCTTATAGGACATCCTCACTGCGTAACTGAGTGAGTAAATTGCGGCAGTTGCCTGAGCAAATGCTTCACCATTGGGATCTCCACTGCCCTCAACGACGATAAAATGAATCGCGGGTACATTGAGAATGACCGGCTGCTTTTTGGGCAAGTATAAATCCTTGAAGCTCTTCTTGTAATCCACTTTATCCATTTCCAATGTCCTCCAGCGGTTGAGATAAAAGGAATCCTTTTGCTACACATCTTCCCCATTCCAAATATAAATGATGAAGTGCGTCTCTGCATAGCAGAATCAGGAACAAATGTTCATCTTTCATGTAAACAAACGTTTAAGTAAATTCCAGCGTGGCATACCGGGATTTGCTTATCAATCACAGGCATCTGGCTCCTCTCGTTTGGCAGCAGCGTAAAGTTGGCGAGAGGATTAAGGAGCATATTGAAAGAACGACTGTACAAGATCAGTATCCAGTTTTGACTTCTTCACAGCAAGGAATAATGCTACAGTCAGATTACTTTGCTGACAGACAAGTCACTTCCTCTGAAAATATTGGTTATTTTGTTCTCCCAAAATACTTTGCTACATATCGTTCTCGTTCGGACAATGGTATTTTTAAATTTAATGTGAATCATTTAGTAGAAAAGGGCATAATCAGTTACTTTTATCCTGTATTTCAAACACCATGTGACAACATTGATGTGTTCACAACAATTTTAAATACAAGAAAGAAACATGAAGTAGCAATTTTGGCTGAAGGAACTGGTCAAAAAGTTTTGTCACTGAAGAAGCTTAAATCGCTGCAAGTCAACGATAAAGACAACGTGTTTATCTATTTTTTTAAAACTTTCGCGGCGGACCAGGCCATCCACTTTCTGTGTGAATGTGACGATGATTTCGGATCTCTTGGATTTCAGCCTTTGCCTCAGGACATTCTTATTTGCTGTTTCGTCAACGACACCGTTCTTACCATTTTCGCCGGAGTCTGGGTCATATGCCTTGTATTCATCAACGGTCTGATTTGTCAGCGCAATCCGATCAACGAGAAAAATGACCTTAGCGACATTGGGCAGGCGTGACGCCAGCCAGGCCGCTTTAAAGGAACTGATCGTCTTCCCGGAGCCGGTCGTATGCCAGATATAGCAGACTTCTTTGGCATCCATACCAAATTGATGCCTGCGCAACTCCGCCAATATTTTCAAGATGCTTGATCAACCTATTTTCAAAAACAAGCTCGTTATGTTCGACTGACATTTTTTCTCTCCGCGATCAATATTGGAATCGTGTTTACCCTCTTTCTTCATTGTATATGATAGATACTGCATTGGCACCATTAAATTTGATCCAATTTTGATATACAAATAAGCCGCGTGACGGCGTATCCTGTTTTGAGCAGCAGCATCTATGCTAAGATGAACTAAGTACTTAATCAGGAGCAGATAGCGTTGATCCATCCATCAAAAGCGGCACTCTACCGCGACTTCTTCAATCATCGGCCGACCGAAGAGATCGCCCGGGCGATTCTGGGAAAACAGCTTGTCTATCACAGTCCACAGGGGATCATGAGTGGTTATATCGTTGAAACCGAGGCTTATCTTGGGGAGCGGGATTCGACGGCCCACGCCTATCAGGGCCGGCGAACACCTGCGAATGAAGCGCTGTACGGACCGCCGGGAACCATTTACATTTTTACGCTGCGCGGCTACATGATGCTGAATGTGATCACTCAGAATCCGAACACACCGCAGGGGATCCTGATCCGCGCCGCCGAGCCGGATTGCGGCCGTGAAATCATGGAAAGAAACCGGGGAATAACCGGCTTTGGACTGACAAGCGGTCCGGGCCGACTAACACAGGCGTTCGGTATTCTGGACAAGTCGCTGAATCTGAAACCGATGGGCACGGCTCCCCTGTTTATCGAACTGGAAGGCGGCCGTGAGCCCGAACATATCGTCGCCTCTCCCCGAATCGGTGTCAGTCGGCGTGGCAACAGCACCTATGACCCCTATCGTTTTTTTGTCGGAGGCAATCCCTATGTCTCCGGCATGAAGAAACGCGATATGAACCTGAAAACGTATGGATGGCGGAACATCTGATGGCCCATGCCATGGAGAAGAACACATTGGAGAAATTCCATGAAAAAATCGATCAGGATTGGTAATCAAAATTCGCATAATAGACCTTCAATATGTTTAAAACGGTGATCAAAGCATATTGAGGTAATATAATTGAAATGAGTAAACGTCAGGGAGATGAAGTGATGGCAACGGATTTGAAAATGAAAAATAAATTCGTTTTGGATACACAGGCTGTTGATAAAATTATCAACATGACTCCCATCAATCTACCAGAATCCAAGGCGATTGTCGTTAAGGATCTCCCTGAATCTGAGCAGCAAGCATTACCACAGCCAGTCATGGAGGGCAGTTTCACTGTCCGTATTCTCCGAAGCCTGCCATTCAAACAAAGCCTTTGAAGTCGCGTTCAGCCACTTTAGTGCCAGTTGCTGCAGCAGGTCCTCTTTATTTTTGTAGAGGATGACTCAGCTCTCCTTCTGATAAAATACAAGTGTACGAATACGCTGAAGAGGGGTGGAGCGCCGATGATTTTCTGGCTCATTGTTGCTGACGAAGCAGGTTTCTGGCTGTTCATTCAGCTCGGGTTAGCCACCAGGTACATTTTCAAAAAAGAAAAGCTCAGTTTATTCTTTCTTGCCTGCACACCGGTGCTGGATCTGATTTTACTCATCGCCACCTTTGTCGACCTGAGAAATGGCGGCGCGGCTGGTCTCGCTCATGTTCTTGCCGCTGTGTATCTCGGCGTCAGTGTGGCATTCGGCGCGCAAATTATCAAATGGGCCGACGGACAATTTGCGTATCGCTTCGCAGGAGGCACGAAACCCAGGAAGAAGAATAACTTTGGCAAAGAACGGGCAAAGCGGGAACGTCAGGGCTGGTACCGTCATTTGTTTGCCTGGGCCATCGGTTCAGGACTCATGCTGATGATCCATTATTTTGCCGGCCATCCACAAAACACAGAAATGTTCTTATGGCGTGCCCTCCAATGGGCCTTTATTGTGGCCATCGATTTCATTTACAGTTTCAGCTATACCTTGTTTCCCAAGAAGGAACCCCGGGGCTAAATGCCCTGAGAAAGACAAAAACGAGGCATCTCTCTGAGATGCCCCGTTTTTGTCTGTTATATTTCAAATTATTACTTGGTGAACGTCCGGTCGATCTGATCATATTCTTCTTTGGAGAGGCTGACATCGAGCGATTTCACAAGGCCCGGTACCTGGGCGGCATTGCGGGCGCCCGGAATCACTGCCGTCAGGCCAGGGTTCGCCAGATACCATGCGAGCACAATCTGAAGCACGTCAACATGGTGCTGCCGTGCGATCGGGCGGATCGTATCCACAGCTGCCACCGTGTTCTGGAACGCTTTGCCTGTGAATTTCTCATTTTTACTGCGCGGATCATCCTCGGCAAATGTCATATCCTTGGTGTACTTGCCGGTAAGCAGACCCGACTCAAGCGGGAAGTACGGAACAAAAGAAATATCCGCATCCTTCAGGTAGGGAAAAAGCCTTGCTTCTTCATCACGATGAATCAGGCTGTAGTAGTTTTCAACGACGTCGACATAACCGTCTTTATTGGCTTCCTTAACCTGTTCAGGCGTGAAGTTGGAGATACCGATGGCCCGTATCTTCCCCGCTTCCCGCAGTTTCTGAAGCGCGCCGACCGCTTCACTCTTAGGCGTTTTTTCATCAGGAAAATGGATATAAAAAATATCGATATAATCCGTCTTCAGCCGCCGGAGTGCCTCGTCCACCGATTTCTTCAGAAATTCAGGATCATTATTCAGCACCGCTTCCCCGCTGGAAAAGTCCTGTGCTGCTTTATCGGCGATAATGACCTGATCTCTTGGAAAATCAGCAATCACTTCACCGATCAATTCCTCAGAGCGGCCCTTGCCGTACATAAAAGCTGTGTCCAGCAATTGAATGCCTGATTCAAGTGCGGCGCGGACGATTTCCAGGCCGTCCTGCTCCGACAGACCGGCAAACAAATTGTGGCCGCCGACTTTATTCGTTCCAAGTCCAAGGGGAGCTGTTTCAACCTGACTCTTTCCGATTTTTACTTGATTCATCAAATGACCTCCCGCAAAAAATTTTTCCGTCACCAATGTACCATAGCTGCCGGTGAAAAACTGGTTTCACGCTTGATGCAGCAATCACGGTCAGAAAATAGATAGCAAGCTTGGATCAATTCACCGGTCAAACGGGCTTTTTAACAAGATCAGATGCCCTGACCGACTTTCTATTTGTCAGATAAACTCCGAAAATAACCACAAGGCCGCCGATAATCTGAAAGAGATTAATCCCGCTTCCCAGTATAATACTGATGATTGCTGTAAACACGGTGATCAAGTTCATGAAGATGCCCGCATGGCTTGCCCCCACCACTGGTACGGCGGCATTCCAGAATACCAGCGAACAAACAGAGGGGAAAATTGCCAGATAAAGAATTCCATAGGTTGCTGCAGGGGTAAAGGACCAGCTGAAGCCAGACATCGCAAAAAAAGGCAGCATCAGCAGCAGGCTGAAAGTGACGGTAACGGCCGTTGCTCCGATCGGCGGCAGATGCTTCAGGCGTTTACTGAGCAGTGTGTAAAAGGTCCATGAAATGATCACGACAAGCATGAGCAAATCGCCGGAATTATATTTAATGGAAAAAATCTTCAGCAGATCCCCATGGGTGAGCACCAGCAGTACGCCGGTCAGTGAAACGGCCAGGCCCAGAACATTCATCTTACTCAGTCTTTCTTTTAATAGCCAGGCAGCAAAAATGGCAATCATTGCCGGATTGACCGAATTGATTAACGCTGCATTTAACGGCGTCGTAAAATAAAGTGCTTCGTATAATAAGATATTGTAACCAATGATGCCCAGAATAGAGAGAAGAAGCAGAATCCTCCATTCCTTCCATATGACCTTCCAGTCAGGTTTCTCAATGATTTGTGAGAGCGGAAAAAGGATCACGGCAGCAATAAACCAGCGTAAGAAATTAATCTGGACAGGCTCCATCGTATTAATAACATACTTACCGAAAATATAATTACCAGCCCAGAAAAGGTTAGCAAGAATAAGAAGAGCGACCGCCGTTGATCGTCTCAAAACACTTACCTCCAATATTTTTTCATCAAGAAATTAATTTTCTTTGATACACCTGTTTATTGAACACTTAAGCTTTCCTTTTGTCAAAACATTGATCTGTTTTGCAGCGCAAACTGATCTTGTCGCAGCAGACATTTTTCGTAAAAAAAAAGAAGAGTGCTTTTTTGATGCACCCTTCGCTACTGTAAATGAATTAAATATTATTTTTATTCAACCGTAACCGATTTTGCCAAATTTCTTGGTTTATCCACGTCGCATTCATTCTGCAGTGCCGCGTAATAGGCAATCAGCTGCAGCGGAATCGCGCAAACAAGTGGTGTAAAGGCTTTATGCACTTTAGGAAGTACAATCTGGTCTCCCGGCTGCGCGGTAATACCCTCCATACTGATGATGCAGGTATGGGCGCCGCGGGCCGAGACCTCTTCGACATTGTTACGGATGCTGTTGTTGACATTTTTCTGCGTGGCAAACGCGAGTACCGGTGTGCCGTCTTCGATCAGCGCAATCGTGCCGTGCTTAAGTTCACCGCCGGCAAACCCTTCCGCCTGGATATAGGACACTTCCTTGAGCTTCAGTGCTGCTTCCTGGCAGACGTAATAGTCGAGTCCGCGTCCGATATAGAAGGCGTTGCGTGTGATTGACAGATAGTCACGGGCAATTTTCTTTAACTGTGCTTTGTCGTCGACCATCTGTTCCATGCCCTGAGCGGCAATGCTGAGTTCATGAACCGGATCAAAGTCCAGTTTGATGCCCTTTTTCTGAGCAACGGTGATCGCAACGAATGCAAGTACGGCCATCTGAGCCGTATAAGCTTTCGTCGATGCAACGGCAATCTCGGGTCCTGCATAGAGCAGCATCTTGTAATCTGCTTCCCGGTACAGAGTGGAACCTTCGACATTGGTCATCGTCAGGGTCGGATAGCCGAGCTTCTTCACTTTTACCAGAACAGCGCGGCTGTCCGCCGTCTCACCACTCTGAGACAGGAAGAAGAACAGCGGTTTCTTGGACAGGAGCGGCATGTTGTAGGAGAATTCACTGGAAATATGCACTTCTGTCGGAATTCCGGCGATCTTTTCAATCAACTGCTGGCCGACCAGTCCGGCATGGTAGCTTGTGCCGCAGGCAATGATGTACAGGCGGTCACAATCGGCTACCGCTTTAACGATGGCCGGATCAACAGTAATCATACCGTCACTGCCGCGATACTTCTGCAGCAGTCTGCGGATCACGGCCGGCTGCTCATCGATTTCCTTAAGCATATAGGTCGGATAGGCACCCTTTTTCGTATCTCCGGCATCAAACGAAACGGTATAAGGTTTCCGTTCCCTGACATTGCCGTCAAGATCTTTGATCGTATAACTGTCGCGCGTCAATTCGACAATTTCTTCATCCAGCAATTCGACATAGTGACGAGTCTGATCAATCATCGCCGTCGCATCACTGGCAACTACGTTGAAACCGTCACCGATCCCGATCAGGAGCGGGCTTTTGTTCTTCGCAACATAGATCATATCCGGATTTTCAGCATCAAGCAGCGCAATCGCATACGATCCTTCGACCAGTTTCAGTGTCTTGCGCAGCGCCGCTTCGACATCCAGCCCGTCTTTGACAAAGCGCTCAATCACCTGAACGACAACTTCCGTGTCGGTGTCACTCTTCATGGCCACGTCCGGAACGTAGGTTGCTTTCAGCTGACTGAAATTTTCAATGACCCCGTTATGAACGATTGTGAACCGTCCTGACGCACTCTGATGCGGATGGGCATTGCGTTTGCTTGGTTCGCCATGCGTCGCCCAGCGTGTGTGCCCGATCCCGAGTGTCGACTTCACCGCAGGATCAACGCTCTTACGGAGAACATCAATCCGTCCTTTTTCCTTAAAAACGTGAACGCCCTCGCTGTTAACCAGCGCAATACCCGCTGAGTCATAGCCACGATACTCAAGATTGCTTAACCCGTTCAGTAAAATGTCACGTGCATCCTCATTGCCGATATAGCCTACAATACCACACATTGGAATTCCTCCCTGTGAGGCAAGAGAGCCGTCGGGACAAGTTCTTGCCCCACTTGTTTTTAGTTGCCCGCTGTCCGGTTTCTGTCCGGAAAGTTGCCTCCCCGTTTTGTACGCGGACTTACGGTTGCAGGTGATCCGAGAGGTATCCGCCGAATCTTTCGATGAACCTCTTCCTCGTCAACTATTCCCGTCTTTCTCCGTCATCCGGAATAGTCCAGGCGCTTCATATTCAGTTAGTCTGCCCTCTTTTCTCTATTTGAGTAAAGGTACCGGTTTCTGATTTCGCTCAATTTTACTTTAGAATCCTCTGTCCTGTCAATCTGATTCTCTCATAAAATCATTTATATGCAACGCAGGCCTGACCTGTGAAAAAAAGAACATGAGTCCACAGGAGAAACCTCTCCTCAATGTATACCTATCGTTTCTTATTCCTGAATCTGTCCGCCGACCTCTTTAACCACGGTCTGTGCAATCCGATCCACATAATTTTCACACGCTTCATCCGTCGGCGCTTCAGCCATTACCCGGATCAGCGCTTCCGTACCCGACGGGCGGACCAGAATACGGCCATCCCCGGCCATTTCGTCTTCAGCCTGTTTGATTGCTTCGGCTACGGCTGGATGATCGGTAACATGAAATTTATCGGCAACACGGATATTAACCAGTTTCTGCGGATAAGTCTTCACACCCGCGGCAAGTTCCGATAATTTCTTTCCCGTCGCTTTCATGATGCTGACCAGCTGCAGTGCCGTCAGCATACCGTCGCCAGTCGTTGCATGATCCAGAAAAATGATGTGTCCGGATTGTTCGCCGCCGAGAGAATAGCCCCCGGCACGCATCTCTTCCATGACATAACGGTCGCCGACGGTCGTCTGCTTCGTCTCAATCTGGGCTGCTTTCAGCGCCTTATAGAGACCGAGATTGCTCATCACCGTCGTCACCAGTGTGTTTTTATTCAGCAAGCCCTTGGATTTCATATAAGTGGCGCAAATATACATGATTTTGTCGCCGTCAATAATATGACCCTGTTCATCAACAGCGATCAGACGGTCGCCGTCACCATCAAAAGCCAGGCCGCAGTCCGCACCTTTTTCCAGGACGAATGCTGCCAGAGCTTCCGGATGGGTCGATCCGACATCATCATTGATGTTTTTCCCATTCGGCGAGGTGCCGATTGTGGCAATATCTGCTTCAAGATCTGCAAAAAGATGCGGTGCAAGCGCACTCGTCGACCCATTGGCACAATCCAGTGCAATGCTGAGTGAAGAAAAATCGTCGTCCTGAATCGTCTGTTTCAGATACTGAAGATATTTCTGGCTGCCTTCAAAATAGTCGCTTGATGTGCCGAGATCACTGCCGACAGGCCGCGGCAGATGATCCTCATCCTTGGCCAGCAGGGCTTCAATATTATCCTCAGCTTCATCACTGAGTTTAAAGCCGTCGCTGCCGATAAACTTAATCCCGTTATCGGAGAAAGGATTATGTGACGCAGAAATCATAATTCCTGCACTGGCATCCATCGCTTTTGTCAGATAGGCGACGCCCGGTGTCGAAATGACGCCAAGACGCATGATTTCAACACCGATAGACAGTAAGCCCGCATTCAGCGCATCCTCCAGCATATTTCCCGATATCCGTGTGTCGCGTCCGACGAGTACCTTCGGATGCTCTGTCATCCGGGTCAGGACATAGCCGCCGGCCCGGCCCAGCCTGAAGGCCAGCTCCGGAGTCAGTCCACTGTTGGCGATTCCTCTGACGCCATCGGTACCAAAATACTTTGCCATTTCTTCTCGCTCCTATCTTTCCACTCATCAAAGCTCGCCGTTTTATTGTAAACTGAGACATTATATCTGTCAAAACGACAATACCGCGCTTTTGTAAAGTCTGGTGTCATGTATCTGATCAGCTGATTGTCACGTCCAGTGATCCCGGCGATGCTGAAGCATCCAGGCCATTCGGAACCGATAGGGCAATGGATCGTTTGTAATTTCCGGTTCCGAGTCCCGTCAGGTTAACCTGCGCCGATATATCACTCCTGCTCAGATGATTTAGATCCGCAGTCTTGCCTGTGATCAGGACGCTCACCCGGCCGCCGTTACCCAGCTTAGCCGTTTCTCCATTATTCAGACCTTTGACAGATACAGGTACATTATTAAACGTTTTTGAAGACACACCGGACGTCGATCCTGACACTGCCGATGAGCTGCTCTCGGAACTGCTGGAACTACTGCTGCTGCTCCCGCCGGAATGATCCGGCACGATGTGAACCGTTACGGAGACCTTTGCCGGCGATATCTGCGTCGCTCCCGCCGGAAGTGGAACAGCTACGTGGAACGTCTTATCCTTTTTCAATCCGCCCACCGGCACCGTTACCGGGATCGAATCGGGGATGCCGCCGAGCATGTTGTTGCCCTGTGCAGAAATCGTGACATTAGGATCGGAGACATCAACCGACTTGACCGTATAGCCGCTGGCAGGTGATCCTGACGTCAGCGCCTGTACGGCGACCTGTTTTGACGCTTTGGCAATTGGGACAACCACATCGACAGACTGCGGGTTGATGGTCAGGTTCTGCTGATTTCCCCGGCTGTCGTAGGCATGCAACGTGATCATCCGGTCGACGGTTGCGTCCGCCCCCTTGATATCAATCACACCTTTGATAAACGCCACTGAATCAATTGCATCTTTCCCTCCGGTGACCGTTATCGTTGATGGATTAATTTCCGGCTTTCCTACAGTATAGCCCTTGCTTACGGATTGTTTATTCAAAATGTCAATTGCCACAGGGAATTCTTTGCTTGTCTTCTCCTGAAGCGTTACCTGAACCGTCTGCGGTACAGATTTAATCTTCAGTCCGCTAGGGAAACCCGCGGTCTGAACACGGACGTCATAGGTTCCCGGTTGCATTCCATTCAAATCAATATAGGCGCTTTTCGAAGCCATCAGCCGGGCTTTTAGAATGACATTATTCGACCCGGTCATCCGGATGCTGACCGTCTTCGGCGCTCCGCCGACGATGTATTTATCGGCATTATATTTCACGTTCAGTTTTTCTGTGATTGTCGCCTGCTGCGACGGATTGACGACGATGCTCGATGGGCTCGGAGAAGGCTCCTGCCCTGCCGAAACAATGGTATAGAGCATCAGTGCGGTCAGAAACGAGATGATCTTCACCAGCCAGTTCTTATGTAGCAGCTTATCCATTGCGCTTACCTCTCCAGTTCCATCGTAACGAAGACGCCGCACTCTCCGGTTCCTTCAGCTCATGCTGCAGCATGCCTGTCAGATGTTCCACTGACACATCGCGGAACAGTTCGCCATTTTTCGTCACCGTGATGCCCCCTGTTTCCTCGGACACAACAACGGTCAGTGCATCAGTCACTTCACTCACGCCCATTGCCGCCCTGTGCCGCGTACCCAGTTCCTTCGAGATAAACGGGCTTTCCGACAGCGGCAGATAGCAGGCCGCAGCAGCAATCTCATTGCCACGAATCACAACGGCGCCATCATGAAGCGGTGTATTAGGGATAAAAATATTCACGAGCAACTGGAACGTCAGATGCCCGTTGATCGGAATGCCGGTTTCAACGTAATCATTCAAACCGGTTTTCCGTTCAATCGACATCAGCGCACCGATACGCCGCTTGGACATATACACTGAGGCTTTCACGATGGCATCGACAATCTGCTTATGCTCTTCTTCGACCACCGCACCTCTCGAAAAGATCCGGCCGCGTCCCAGCTGTTCCAGCACACGGCGCAATTCCGGCTGAAAGATTACAATGATTGCAAAAAGACCATATGTAATCAGGTTATTCAGGATCCATTCCAGTGTCTTTAACTGGAACAGACTGCTGAGAAACCAGACAGCAACGATCAGCAAAATCCCTTTGGCCAGCTGCACCGCTTTTGTTCCGCGGATGATCAGGATGACTTTATATATAAGATAAGTAACAATCAGAATATCAATAATATCCGTTAAGTAGTTCAGAACGTTGAAATGTGCCCAGACAGGCATCGCTTTCATCCTCCAAATCAGCTGCCCGCTTGCCGGCCTCCAGCAGTTGATTCTATCTGAAAAAACAGTTTGTCCGGGATTTCAGAACGACGCGAACGGGGGTCACCCCCCTCCGGTCCGTAATCTTTCCGTCAGTACCCGGACATGTGTTTCAATTCATTCATCTTAATCCCAGAAGACTGGGTATTGCATTTAAAGATTGCCCTAAAATAAATTCTAACATACTGCTCGGCATGCGCCAAAAGACCGTCTTCATTTAGATAGCTCAGATGTCCGCAGGCAGGCAACGATCAATTCCTGCTTCCCGTCTGATTAACGAGAATATAACTGTCTTCCCCATGTCTCTTCGGCATACTGTTCTGACGCCCTGCGGCGACAAACAGGAGCGACATCGGGACGACACAGATCGCCGCAGTGGCAATCACCGGATGGCGGGCTGTCCATTCTCTGAGCACATGCTGCTTTTCAGCAGGAAGCTGTTCGAGGACATTTTTCGTAAAATCGGCGGATAATTGTGGGTGCGCCAGATGATTTAATATTTCTGTCGAACGTTTTAATTCCTTAAAGTGCCGGTCGCAGCTGTCGCATGTCGCCAGATGTGCAAACAATTCATTACGTTCTTTCACGGTCGCATCACCGTCGAGTACTTTATTCATCAGAGATGCATAGCGTTTATTCAGGCATGTCATTTCTTCCACCCCTTGATTCTTTCATGTTTTTGCGCAGCATTTCCCGCCCGCGGTGTACCCGGGTCTTTACTGTGCCCACCGGAAGTCTCATGATCTCGCTGATCTCCTTCAGACTGAGATCCTCCACATATTTTAGAATCACTGCAGAGCGATATTTGTCCGGCAGTGCCCCGATCTCCTTCTGGATCCACTGTTCTGTCTCGGCCATGACGATCTGTTCATCGGGCGGCACGGTGTTTCCAGGAAGAAGCGTATTCAGCGCCAGCCCCTCCGTTCCGGGTATCTCCGCATCAAGCGAGACACTCGGCTTCTTGCGGCGTAGAGAATCTATGGACAGATTGGTTGCAATCCGAAAGAGCCATGTAGAGAACTTACGGTCGCTGTCAAATTTGGAAATATTATTGTACGCCCGAATAAAAGCCTCCTGAGAAAGATCCTCAGCCTCTTCGCGGTTGCCCACCATTCTCAGACAGATGGAGCAAACACTGTTTTTATAGCGATCGACAAGATCTGCGAACGCCTGATGGTCGCCCTTTTTGACTTTTTTGATCAGTCGTTTTTCTTTCTGATCCATAACATTCCTCTTCTGTTGCAATAATTTATACGGCAAAAGCAAGGATCGAGTTTCAAACAGCCGGGAAACCGGTGAAACGACGGTAAAAAGGCTCTGCATCACCCTGAGAGAAGATGTGCCGACTGTTGCTGCGGAATTCTCATTACAAATGGCGGAGCATGACGAGCTTTCCTATGATTCAATGTTTGTTTGTGATAAAAACAGGGTATGGATACATGACCGGTCACACCTGTCTCTTCGGTCAATCATAAAATTCGGAGGTGGTTTCATGAACAAGCAACAACTTATCGAAAAAATTGAATATGTCAGACGACAACTTGTCCTTGCTGCAGAACATGAATCACTGTCTTCCAACCGAATGCAGCGAATCAGCCGGTGTCTGGACAGTCTTCTGAACAAGTATGAGCGAATGGTCGGAAGATCGTGGAAGCCGACAAATCGGTCCGTTCTTTAAAGATATAAAAATTATACCATAAACTGCTCGTCCGGCTGAATCACGGATCATATTAACCGGCAAACGAACGGCATAAAGGCGGGACGCGTCATTGCGTCCCGCCTTTATGCCGTCTGCAGCTGATCATATAGTGGAGCCTAGGAGGATCGAACTCCTGACCTCCTGCGTGCAAAGCAGGCGCTCTCCCAGCTGAGCTAAGGCCCCATAGTGGAGCGGAAGACGGGATTCGAACCCGCGACCCCCACCATGGCAAGGTGATGTTCTACCACTGAACTACTTCCGCACAGAAAAATATCTCACCGGCAGCATAAGAAAACCGCACAGTGAATATTTTCCGGGATGAAACAGAAAAAAATAATGCGGATGAGAGGACTTGAACCTCCACGCCCGGTAAAGGGCACTAGAACCTGAATCTAGCGCGTCTGCCAATTCCGCCACACCCGCATATGGTGGGCTATGAAGGCCTCGAACCTTCGACCCTCTGATTAAGAGTCAGATGCTCTGCCAACTGAGCTAATAGCCCACATTTAAAAAATAATAATTATTGGTGGAGGGAGAAGGTTTCGAACCTTCGAACCCTAAGGGAGCGGATTTACAGTCCGCCGCGTTTAGCCTCTTCGCTATCCCTCCATAACGGCGAAGCATTGACGGCGCCAACCGGAGGCTTCGAACCCCCAACCTGCTGACTGAATCAGCTGCTCTGCCTGTTGAGCTAGGTCGGCTTATGGTGGAGGATATAGGGCTCGAACCTATGACCCTCTGCTTGTAAGGCAGACGCTCTCCCAGCTGAGCTAATCCTCCGCAGTGACCCGTGCGGGATTTGAACCCACGAACCCACCGTGAAAGGGTGGTGTCTTAACCACTTGACGAACGGGCCATTTTCATGTTCGTCGCAATCGACGCTTTTTATTATATACAGAATGGACAGGCTTGTAAAGGGCTGATTAAAAACCTTTATTTTCTGATAATTATTTCCCCTTTGCCGGACAATCATTCATCCCAACAAATCGCTGCCGGATCGATCCATCATCGCCTGTCCCCCGGCACCTGAAAAGCGGGAACCCCCGTTTCGGATTCCCGCTTTTCAGTCAACTCTCAGGGAAAAGTTCTTTCTGCTCGGCCATCTTATTCATTCTTCCCCGGATCGCCTGTCCCCAGCGGCTGTTCGGTTTCATCAACTGGTAAGCCGCTGCGCCGACACCGATCGACGCAATCAGAGACATCATGCCTGTTCTTTTCCTCATCGGATCTGTTCACCACCATCATCAGATCTGCTCACACCGAAGCGTGAACGATATTATCATGCCCGCTCCGGTTTCAAACAATCAATGTCAGCCACTGGTAATTATTTTTAACGGGTACTTTGCCCAGATATTCCTCAAGTGTCATTCCTCTGCCGGCAATCGTACGTGCTGCCTTCACACCGACGTAACGGATATGCCACGCCTCATATTCATACCCTGTTACCTGTTCTTTTCCTTCAGGATAACGAACGATAAAGCCAAAATCGCGCGCATGTCGCGCAAGCCACCGGGCTTCGGGTGTCGTATTGAATGCTGTTGAGGCTGCATAAGCCCCGCTGATTCCGGATACATCAATAGCGAGTCCGGTCTCATGTTCGCTTGTCCCAGGAAGGGCACTGTACTTCAGGGCCTGTTTCTTACCATCAATATCGGAATAATAATCAAAAAGACGCGTCTGCATCTTAAATGAGCGATAGGCTGAAACACCGGCCAGCGGAACATGATCCTTCTTGGCGGCATCGAACATCCTTTTCAGTGCCGAAGCTGCGACCCGCTGCATTTTATCCTTTTCCGATTTCCCGCCGTCGATGAAACGAACATCGGCAGTAACAAGGTGTCTCGGCACATAATGGTCCGGCAGTTTAAAAAATTTATTGACAAGAACCAGTGTGCTGTCCGGATTGGCAACGGTGTGGATACTTTTCCGGTTCATTGACGATACAGTCGGGACGGTTACTTTTTTACTTTGCGTCTTATGAAGCGGCTGTGACAATGAGTGCGACCGGCTGTCCTGTTTTGCAGGCGTCTGGAACGAACACCCGGCCAATGCGACAAAAATCAACAACATGACGATCAAGTACCCGCTGAATCGAAACTTCATAACGATATTCATACCCTCTTACTTTATTTGACTAACTCTTATTATTTCAAAAAACGATAAAAAAAGACATAAAAAAAGATGGTTTTTATGCCATCTCCATCCATTTCAATCAATTTTTATCGCAAATCAGCCAAAGAACAATTTAACATTAATAATAATCGAAATCGCAAGAATGAAATTGGTAACAAGCAATTTTCGGTTCAGACGTACTGCAATCTGATCCGCCGTGTCCTGACTTCCGGTTTCTTCACTGTCCATGTCAAACCGACGATGCTCTCTCAGTTCCATTCTTCTCTTCCTCCTGCAGGATTAGATTTTATCAATGAAAACTTTCTTCGTGTCGAAGTCCGTTGTCCTTTTCATTTCCTTCATGATTTTATTTTAATCTGAAAATGTTGAGACACCGTTATCATCATTTTAGGTTTATGTAAAGAACATCTGCCTCTTCCCATTCATCTTCTCCACTCGGCAGGAAACTTATTCACAAACAGTTCCGTCCTGCAGAAGTGTATCTTTTGAAAATCCAGCCGTTAAACAGCAAAAGGGGCACGCCGCGGTTTCTCGGGTGCCCCTTTACAGACATAAACAGGTTCTGTCTTATTTAACGATCAGTACAGGGATTTTTGAGCGCTGGACAACACCATGGCTGACGCTTCCCAGAAATTCCTTGACACCGCTTAGTCCGCGACTGCCGATAATGATCAGATCGTAGCCGCCGGATTCGGCAAATTCCAGAATAGTGCGGACCGGCTGGCCTTCTTCAACAAAGGTGTGCGTTGAATTCGGAATCTTATCCAGCCATTCATTGGTTTTGGCAACAACTTCATTTCCATATCTGAATGTGGATTCGCGGACTTCACGATAGACGTCTCCGACAATGAACTGGTTGGTCGGTACCGTGACCACATTGAGCACGTCCAGAACCGTCCGCTCATCCAGCTCTGCCAGTTCAATCGCCTTCCGGAGCGCCTTTTTGGACAGGTCTGAATCATCATAGGAAATCAAAATTTTTGAAAACAGCATCACCAGTCGCCTCACTTTGCTCGATCGGATCTTCAGACTTGCTGCCGGCCGGCATACAAGTTTCTGCAGAAATCCGCGATGCAGGATAAAAAATGACTTCGAAGGTCGCCGACATCACAGAAAAATCGACATCAGCATCAATACTTCATTAAATTTATTTTATCGCAGAGCCGGCAATTATGAAAGCCTTACCATTGGCTGGAAAAGGATTTTTGCGTCAAAAATATGACTTTTTTTGGCTGAAAGCCCATTCGTCACTTGTTTTTGACGAAAGTCACTTACCTTTTATTAATATCTGCGTTATATTAATAAAGCAACTAAAAAACGTTGAAGATATTAATTGGTAACGTTTTCATTGATTTTGTTAAGCCGGTCTTTCGCGGCCAACATTTTTAATAGCGATCAGATCACCTGAATCCGTTTAAAAATCGAGGTTTTGTTTTTATGAAGAAAGGGTACGTATTTATCGCCTTTTCGGCACTATTTTTCAGTACTATGGAAATTGCCATCAAACTTGTGGCTTCTGAGTTCAATCCGCTTCAATTGAATTTCCTGCGCTTTCTGATTGGTTCAATCATGCTCGCACCACTTGCGATCCGCCATTTGAAGGGCAGCGGATTCAGCATCAACAGAAGCAACCTGCTCTACTTCCTGTTCTCAGGGTTTATGTGTGTGGTTGTCAGCATGACCTTCTTCCAGCTGGCGATTGTCTATGCCAGGGCGTCCATCGTAGCTATTCTCTTCAGCTGCAATGCCGTCTTCGTCATTCCATTCGCGCATTTCTTCCTGAAGGAGAAGCTGACGAAACTGTCACTGATCTCGCTGGTTGTAAGCCTCGCCGGTATGATGTTTATTGTTAATCCGGAGAATCTGACCAATGTGACAGGAATCGCCCTTTCACTGATTGCGGCAATCACTTTTGCTCTCTATGGCATTGTCGGCCGCAAGGGGAGCCTGAAATTCGGTTATGACGGGATTACGCAGAGCAGCTTCAGTTTCCTGACAGGCAGTCTCGAGCTGCTGGTTCTGATCCTGATCACGAAGATCGGTCCGGTTGCCGTCTGGCTAAAGAGCGTCGGACTGGGAACATTCAGCAATGTGCCGATTCTTCAGGGTATTTCATGGGGCACATTGCCGATCCTCATTTATCTGGGCGTATTTGTTACCGGACTTGGTTTCAGCTTCTATTTTCTTGCGATGGAGGAGACGTCCGCGTCAACCGCGTCGATGGTCTTCTTCATTAAACCGGCACTTGCTCCGGTCTTTGCCCTGTTCATTCTCGGCGAAGCCATCACTCCGAATGTGCTGTGGGGCATTGCCCTGATTCTGGCAGGTTCAACTGTCGAGTTTCTGTCCGACAATCATGAAGCTAAGCTTGAAGCCCGACAGAAAGTGGCTGAGCGTACTGCTCTTCACAGTGGCGTACACGTCACAAGATAAGCCAAACACAAGCTGAAAAATTTACAGAAGAGCATACCGGAGACGGGTGCTCTTTTTTCATGCAAAAAAATAACCGATTAAAAAGAGGCTTCAATTACAGCCTCAATGGGGGAGATCCATGAGTTCATGGTATGATTGTATCAGATAAGGTGCCTGATGCCATCGTACCTGAGCTTGAAGCACCACTACGCCTTAAGTCTGATTTTGATCCTAACAAAGTGTAACCGGAATTATTATTGATGAAAGAAGCAGCGATTGTAAAATGAAACTTGTCGTCCCAAAGCAGCACGGTGCATGGGCTATGCTAATTGTCCCTTACTGGCTGGAAGCCGCAGCATCCGGCATATCCTGGATGCACATCGTCGTATTCCTTACCTGGACAGCGATGTATCTTTCTGTCTATACAGGAATTAGTGCCTGGAAATTTAAACGTCATCGGAGAAGAAGGTCACTTTTTGCCAGCTTTTCCCTGTACACCGGTATTTGTGCGGTTCTGGCGATCTGGACGGTGATCCTCTATCCGGCCATTCTACTGGTCGGACTGGCTATATCTCCTTTATTCCTGATCTCGATATATTATGTGAAGACGAAAAACGAACGCAGTCTGGTCAATGATCTCGCCGCTGTCTGCATCTTTTCGATTGGCGGTCTCGCCGCAACGATCGTCGGTCAGGGGCAGATTGACAGGACGGCTCTGCTGATTGCCTTCATTTCTGTCCTCTTTTTCATGGGGGCTGCCCTGCACGTCAAGATGATGATCCGTGAACGACAGAATACCTTCTTTCATTATTACTCATGGCTGTTTCACGCACTGGCCGTCGTCGCCTTTATCATTGCCGGGTATCCGCTCGTCGGCGTTGCCTTTCTGCCCGGGCTGGTGCGCACCATTGCCGCCTATCGAAAGCCATTAAAAATTCTTCAGATCGGCATCATTGAAATCATCAATGCGCTCTGTTTTTTCGCGATCATGCTCCTTTCCGTGCACATTTACTTCTAGTATCCGTATGAATGATCTAATTTCTTCCGGGTAAAAAAATGTCCTCATTCTTCGCTGTGTCAGAATGAAGACATTTTTTATTTTGCAGACGAGGAACTATTAGAAATCAAAATGATCAGGATTCGGACCTGTGCGATGATCCTGATTTAACGCATAAATAGCCGCCATATCCTCGTCTGACAAGAAAGGGCAAGCAAACGATCGCTTTCCTGGAGAAATGTTTCGCCGATTTCTTAGCGTACGTGGATCAATTCAAAGGCCATAAAGAAGAGCAGCACGTACAGGAAGGGTCTTATTGGTTGACTCCGCTCCGGAAGAACACGAAGGCGGGAATACACGGTATGCTGCGCAGATGATCGGCAGTGGAGATGATTTCGATGAGTTGAAGAAATACTATCAGCAGGTGACCCCCCGCTCAGCGTCAAACATGATTTAAATCACCGCTCGGAGATCCCATTTAAAAGAGATCTCTGTGAATACCCGGAATACGAAGGGGCAAAGACCTATGACTTCACGACGGTCCATGACGGTACCCTATGACACTGCTCTGTGGAAAATTCTCCGGAAACAGGTGACGGATCGTGCCAACAAGATTGACGTCTGGTTTCGTTCACCGGCACGTCATCTCATCCAGAACAGCCGGACCAAGACAATTAGCGGGGTTCAAATCGAAAGGGAAAACGTATTGCGCAACATTCGGGCGAAAAATGGTGCCATGGTCGGTACGAATGCCGACTTTTCCTATAACCTGATTCTTTTGCAGTATATCAAGAAACATTTTGCCGGCGATGCAGACATTGACGTCTGCGAGATCAAAGATATTCCGGCCTTTAATGAAGATTTATCGGTCATTGATCAGGATCGTGTTCAGGAGCTGGCACATAAGATCGAAGCGTCAGACGGCGTGATTATCGGCTGTCCGGAATGTGATCATTCAATCCCTGCCGTGTTAAAAAGCACCATTGAATGGCTATCCTAATCCTGGAGTCCCCCGATGTCACGGCCAATTTATTGCGTGGCAACGAATTTTTGCTCGGTAATGTTCAGTAGGCCTTTGACGACAAAGGGCGATTAAAAGGACAAAAGGAAATCCAGCTGCTGGAAAAATGCTTTTCTAATTTTTCAAAGTATGCGCGGACATTTAAGGAATTACAGACAAAAGGCGCGGCGCATTGACCGTTTAAAATGATCTGCCCGCGGAAGCAATCTGCTGGCAGCACGCCGGGTGCGGAAAGACGAAAATGGCAATATCCGTGCAGAGCGGAACAGCGCTTCAATTAAAGACTTACATTTTCGGGAAATGGTCTGCTTCAATCAAAACCAGTGCGATGGCATATGAGGCGGATCATTTCTTCTTTCTGTCTGAAAACATAGCACTTCCATGGTAAGGAAGGGGGCGACCGCTCATATGCTTCATCTATAACATGCATCAAGGTCAGCAATAATCTAAAGATCTTGATGCATCGACGCTTTGTACAAAAGCTTCCAACTAGATTTGAACCAGCGACCAGCTCAATCTTGAGCCCTGCAGCCCTGATCATTGTATCTTTTCATCGAATCCGGGTATAATAAAGACAAAGGGAACGTAAAATAAAACCGCCAGCGCGTGAACACTGACGGAATGGCAATATCCGCACAGAGCGGAACAGCGCTTCACAGTCGAATAGTTTTTACCCGATCCGCTTCAGCCAGTGCGATGGCATATGAAGCGGATCATTTCTTTTTTCTGTCTGACAGCATGAGTACCAGCACACTGAAAGAAATCATCAGTGTTAAGGCTTGAAATACTGTCATTGGCGCCACCCCCAATCTATAAGGGTGTCGCTGTCCGCTCATATGCTTCATCTATCGCCTTTGTTGATTATAGCATCTGGCGGCTCAGATTTGAGCCCGTTAACGAACGCAATTTTGCGTTGAATTCAGTCCCCTTAATATAAGGCGTGCTCAATTTCGAACAGATGGTTTGTGCCCAGGACTGCCCATCAGCTACTTGAAACCAAATCGAGTAGGAGGAAATCTTCGATTTCCGACCTCTCACACCACCGTACGTACGGATCCGTATACGGCGGTTCAACAACTTAAGCACTCTGAATATGCTGGAGTGTCTTGGAAAGATTAACCAGTCCAAGATGCTCCAGCTTTTCATTCGTCAGGGTGTAACAGAGCGTCTTGCTATGCGCCGTCCGCCAGTACCCTTTACGGGTGTTGGCGAAAGTGAAGGCTTGTGCTTCCGGCATCCCTAACTTCCGGAGTTTTCTGAAACGGGTCCTTATTT
>NZ_KB899046.1 GCF_000377985.1 Sporolactobacillus vineae DSM 21990 = SL153 | reverse complement strand
CTTCATCTGAGGAACATTTGCTATTGTGCGTGAACGATGTTATAATATCACTTGTGCCGCGAAAGGGAATACACCGGCAGGCTGAAACAGCCGATAATTGAACATCGCGGGGTGGAGCAGTCTGGTAGCTCGTCGGGCTCATAACCCGAAGGTCGCAGGTTCAAATCCTGCCCCCGCAACCAATGGGTCCGTGGTGTAGTGGTCTAACATGCCTGCCTGTCACGCAGGAGATCGGCGGTTCAAACCCGCTCGGACCCGCCATTTTTATTTTCAATTAATTTTTTTTACATAAATTCTCTCTACAATTTTTATGGCTCGATAGCTCAGCAGGTAGAGCAGAGGACTGAAAATCCTCGTGTCGGTGGTTCGACTCCGCCTCGAGCCATCGGAGGGCAGTGCGTTCATCACGATGAACCATTAAAATAACAGGGTTCCCGGAATTGTCCGGGGGCCCTGTTTGCATCGGTATCATTATGACAGAGCCTGAATGGATATGGTAAAATAACTAAGTATAAGACATTACCATGCATATCTGACCGGATGGGTCACTGTTGAATGAAACACAACCTCGATTTCATGTAAGCATCCGGAAGATCTGAAAGCAGTTATAGACGCGAGGGGATTAGAAAATGGCAAGTAAAATTTTAGTCGTTGATGATGAACAACCGATCGCAGATATATTGCAGTTTAACCTGGAAAAGGAAGGATACGACGTCGTCTGTGCCTATGACGGTCAGCAGGCGATCGATATGGTAGAACAGGAGAATCCGGATATGATCCTCCTGGATGTGATGCTGCCGGTTAAAGACGGTATGGAAGTCTGCCGCGAAGTGCGGAAGACACATAATATGCCGATCATTATGCTGACCGCCAAGGACTCGGAAATCGACAAAGTGCTCGGTCTGGAGATGGGTGCCGATGACTATGTCACCAAGCCCTTCAGCAACCGGGAACTGATTGCCAGAGTGAAAGCAAATTTGCGAAGGCACAAACAGGAGTCGGACGACAGCGACAAGCCGAAAGAGAATACGATTGAGATCGGGGATCTGGTCATCCATCTGGATGCCTACGTGGTGACAAAGCGGGGCAAACCCATCGATCTGACGCACCGGGAGTTTGAACTTCTGCACTATCTGGCGGATCATATCGGTCAGGTTATGACCCGGGAAAATCTTTTACAGACAGTCTGGGGCTATGACTATTTCGGTGATGTTCGGACAGTGGATGTCACCGTCCGGCGGCTCCGGGAAAAAATTGAGGACAACCCGAGCCGGCCGATCTGGATTATCACCCGCCGCGGTGTCGGCTATTACCTTAATGCTCCGGATCAAGGAAATCAGGAATGAATAAAGTCGGCTTTTTCCGGTCCATTCAATTTAAAGTTGTACTGGTCTATACTCTACTGATCCTGCTGGCCATGCAGCTGATCGGCGTGTATTTCACTGAGAATTTGAAAACCATGCAGCTGAACAACTTTGAAGAATCTCTGGTGAACCAGAGCAAGCTGATCGCTGTAAATATCAGTGAGGTACTCAAGGTATCACAGAACCAGGTCGCCGATCATTCAAACCGGCTTGCTGAACAGATTGGCAATCAGTTTACAGGAATCAGTGATATCCGGGAAGTAGAGGTCATTGATGAAAACCGGGTGATCGTTGCTGCGGATGACCGGAATGCGATCGGGAAGAGTACGACCAACGACCTGATTATTCAGGATCTGTCCTCCAGAAAAACGAACAGTTACCGGCGGACGGACGGCAGCAGCGGCGAACGCGTGGCGATTGTCACTGTGCCGATTATGATCGGCAGTCAGCATTATGGCGTACTCTATGTGGAAAAAAGTCTGGAAAGTGTCTACAGCCAGCTTCAGCTGATCAATAAAATTCTTGCTACGGCAACCATTTTTTCTCTGCTGATTACGGCGGTGCTCGGTTTTTTCCTTGCCAGAACGATCACCAAACCGCTGGTGCAGATGCAGCGCCAGGTACTTGCCGTCACTCAGGGTAATTTCAACCGAAAAGTGGACATGGTGGAGAAAGATGAGATCGGTCAGCTGGCCGCATCATTTAACAATATGACCGCGAAGCTTCGCGAGGCAACATCGACAACCGAATCGGAACGGCGCAAGCTTAAATCTGTACTGACGTATATGACCGACGGGGTTATTGCCACCGACCGAAAAGGAAACGTGATTCTGATGAACAACCGGGCGGAAGAACTGCTCGGTGTTTTCCGCAACGATGTGATCGGGAATTCGATTCTCGATCTGCTGAAGATCAGAAAAAAGTACCGCACGATGGATCTTTACAAATTGACTGATTCGATTGTTCTGGATTTCAGTAATGATACGGAGACCGTTCTCCTGCGTGCCAACTTTTCAGTTGTAAAAAGGGAGAGCGGGGTGGAAAGCGGACTGATCGCCGTCATCCATGATGTCACCGAGCAGGAACAGGTAGACATGGAGCGCAGGGAATTCGTGGCCAACGTCTCTCATGAACTGCGCACGCCTCTGACGACGATGAAGAGCTATCTGGAGGCCCTGCAGGACGGTGCGGTGGAAGATCCGAAACTGGCGGCTAAGTTTCTTGATGTGACTCAGAAAGAAACAGAACGCATGATTCGTCTGGTCAAAGATCTGCTCCAATTGTCCCGCCTTGACTCAAAGGATTATAAAATCAATCTTCAGCGCACGGACTATGTCGGCTTCTGCAGTCAGATAATTGATCGTTTTGAAATGACCAAGAGACAGAATATCCAGTTCGCCCGCAAATTACCCAAGGGCTCGTTTTTCGTTCAGATTGACCGGGACAAGCTGACACAGGTTATCGATAATATTCTGTCTAATGCAATGAAATATTCTCCTGAAGGCGGGCTGATTACTTTTCGGGTTGCCCGGAGGGGGCATAAGATCAGAACGACGATCAGCGATCAGGGCGTCGGCATTCCGAAAGAAAATCTGAAGAAAGTATTTGATCGTTTCTACCGTGTCGACAAGGCACGTTCGAGAAAACTTGGAGGCACAGGCCTTGGCCTGGCTATTGCCAAGGAAATGATCGAAGCTCAGGGCGGCGAGATTTGGGCGGACAGTGAGTGGAATCAGGGCACTTCGATTCACTTTATCCTGCCGCTTGACCGGGACGGTGAGCGCGTATGAACCGGGAATTTTTCAAATCATTGCTGCTTGGGGTTCTGGTTGTGGCCAGCATCGCAATGACCTGGAATATCTGGTTTTATAAAATGGACTATAAGAATTACAAAGGGCCGTCTAATTCGGCTAATTCTGTTGCGATTGCCGGATCTTATAAGATGAATGAGGTTATTCGTCCAACGCTTGTGATCGCACACGCGCAGAATGGGACAAGCGGCGAGACGGCATCCGCGCAAATCCGGGAGATGTATCAGGCTTTTCAGCGCGTCTCATTCACAAATATTGTCCCAAGCAGTAAAAAAAGCCTATCACGCAAGTCAGGTACGGTTTCCTATGAGATTGTTTTCCCGTCGCCGTTGATACAGGGCACGCTGAACAAATTGTTCCATTTTCACTCCGGAAATGGTCAGATTCCCCAGAGTGCGCAGATCGACCGGATCGAAATTTATCAGGCTGCAGGTACGGGAACACTGATGGCTTCATTTCGTTCAGGAGCAAACCAGGAACAGTTTTCGGCAAAAGTTTCCGGGACCAGCCTGAGCAGACTGTCCGCAAACTACTCGGAAGACCGTTCTTCACCGTATCGCCTGCAGCGGCTGAAAAATTATACGGCCTATTTACCGGCAGGCTACACCAAGATACGTTCGCAGCTGATGTATTTTCAGAAGACGCCGATCAATGCATTCATTCCGATTTTATTTACGGATCCGAAAAATGTTTTTCATGACCGGGGGAAAACCGCATTCAATGACGGGACAAGCCAGCTGGAAGCCACGAACAATATTATGCAGTATGTCAATACAGGGATTACCAATAATTCTTCCGGCCTGTCCGATCCGATCATTCATAGTTATGAGTTTATCGATAACTTCAAGGCATGGACCAATAATTTCATTTATGACGGCTATTCCGATGCATCCGATCAGCAGAAGACGGTGACCTTCAGAATGATGTTCGGGGATTATATGGTTTTTAATACCGAATATTATCCTAATCCGTTTCTTACGACCATGGAACTGACCTGGGAGAATCAGGATCTGACAAGCTTCAACCGGACCCTGCTCACGTTCAGCAGAATCGACGCAACGAATGCCGTTGTCCTGGACCCTGGAAATATGGTCCTGCAGAAACTGCGACAGGCTTCGGTGCCGGTCAACCAGATTGAGGATATGGTCATCGGCTATAAGGTCGCCAATCCTATGTCCGGAAACAACACTTCGTTGATGGCCTCTCCGGACTGGTTCTATAAGATTAACGGCAAATGGTATTCTGAAACTTCGGCACTGCTCTCCCGGCAGCCGAATTCGCAAAGGGAGAATCTGCAATGAACTGGAGTAAAACCAAGTCCATTTTCATTATCTGCTTTCTTCTTCTGGATGCTTTTCTGATTTTTGAAATATATATGCGCCAGCAGAGCGACGAGATGTCACGGCTGAATACGGGATCCGGGACACAGAACTCATTCCGGATGCAGACGTCGATTCCGGCAACACCTCAGAATGTGACATTTCTGAGCGGCAGCCGGATGGACTTTTCCCGGGAAAGAAAAAATATATCCAGTCTGATCAGTCCGGGAACCGGGACGGTCCGTCAGAAAATCAGTATTGACGGCAGCGGGAAGCAACTGATGAGTGTTTTCGACTCACCGATCAATGGGAAAATCACTGATCCGGTGGTCCAGAAGGGAATATTGACGCAGGTGTACAGAGGCCAGGCGTATAGTTACTGGAAGGGCGGATCCGGCGAATCAGATGCGAGCTTTACACAGGTTTATGATAATCGCCCGGTGTTCATCAGCAAGCACAGCAATATCCAGATGCTTACCTTCACATTAAGAAATCATAAAGTGGTCAGCTATCGTCAGAGTTATTTCAAATTCAAGCAATCGAACACCGTCGACATCATCAGTGCCGATAAAGCAATCAGTAATCTTGGTGAGAATACCAATCTGCTGGATGCTCAGCAACCGGTTATCAAGACGATTGAACTGGGTTACATCAATCTTATCGGAGATTCCAATACGGATTCACTGGTTTTCATACCGGCATGGCATATTGTCGTGCAAACCCGTCAAACGCAGAGAGAATACTTTGTCAATGCCATGTCGGGGAACGTTCAGACAATGAACTGACGGATCGCAGGAATGATGTCGGCAATCGGATCGGGGAAGGAAGAACAAATATGGCAGTACAGTACAGCGTGCTGGCAAGCGGGAGTACGGGCAATTCGTTATATATAGAGACACAGCAGCAGCATCTGCTGATCGACTGCGGTCTGAGCGGAAAGAAAATGATCGGCCTGCTCGGGCAGATCGGCCGTAAGCCGGAAGATATCGACGGGATACTGGTCACTCATGAACACAGCGATCATGTCAGAGGCCTCGGCGTTTTTGCCAGGCGTTTTCATACGCCGGTTTACGCCAATGATAAAACATGGAAAGCAATGGCTTCGATCACCGGCGGTATTCCGGATGAACAAAAATTTGAATTTCAGGCGAATACAATCAAAAAATTCGGGAATCTTGATATAGAGTCGTTTTCTGTATCCCATGATGCGGCAGATCCGATGTTTTATATTGTCCATGACGGTAACCGTAAATTAACGCTTCTGACGGATCTCGGTTATGTTTCCGAGCATATCAAGGGGTTGATCCGTGATTCAGATGCGTACATAATGGAAGCCAATCACGATACCGAGATGCTGATGATGGGGCCTTATCCGTGGAGCGTCAAGCGAAGAATCCTTGGGGACACGGGACATATCTCGAATGACGATTCCGGAGCCGCGCTGACCGAGGTACTGGGAAATCATACGAAGCGCATTTATCTGGCTCATCTGAGCCGGGACAATAATATGAAAGAACTTGCCCGGCTGAGTGTCGGCCAGAAGCTGGAGAGCATCGGTCTGAAAATGGGCCGGGATCTCACGCTGATGGACACAGATCCGCAGCGGGCCACGCATCTCGCCGCCATCTGAGCCGGAGAATGACCAAAAAGGATAAAGATAGGGAATTTTTTCTTTTGTATATAAATCGTCACATATTTATGATGCATACCGCTTCCGGTGTTACATTATGGGTAAAATGATTTTGCCGGCGGAGTGCACTGATCTGCCGCTGCCGGCAACGGAACACAGGGAGGAATAGGAATGGGCTATTATGACGACAATCATAATGAGGAGCTGCCGCAATCCGAGAAGAAGCCGGCTCACCGGGCAGGAAACCGGAGCGGGTGGTTCTTTGCCGGATTTATCGGGGCGATCGTCGGGATTGTCTGTTTTTTGATTTTTGCGCCGATCCTCTCCGATCTGGGGATATTACCCTATACGATTAATACGGGGAGTCAGGTGACCAAGGGCCTTGGCGCGGGTAAAAGTACCGCTACCCAGCAGGTCAATGTGAAAGTCAGCTCCAATGTCACTCAGGCTGTAGCCAAATTGTCTCCGGCTGTCGTGGCTGTCATCAATCTGCAGAAAGCGAATTTCTTTGATAATAAGTATACAGAGTCGGGCATTGGATCAGGCATTATTTATAAACGCGCAGGCCCTTACGCTTATGTGGTAACCAATGATCATGTTGTTTCCGGTGCCGGCCGGGTGGAGGTCCGTTTCTCAGGGAACCAGAAAGTGCAGGCCAAAGTGCTGGGCAAGGACGCATTATATGATCTGGCTGTTCTCAGGATTCCGTCGACTTATGTAACGACTGTTGCCGAGTTCGGAAATTCGGCAACCCTGCAGCGAGGTGAACCGGCAATTGCGATTGGGAATCCGCTTGGTTTTTCCGGATCGGTGACGGAGGGCATTATCAGTTCCACCAACCGGACGATACCGGTCGAAAGCAACAATGCATCCATTGAGGCTCAGGTGCTTCAGACGGATGCAGCGATCAACCCCGGGAACAGTGGCGGTGCGCTGGCGAATATTGCCGGCCAGGTCATCGGGATCAATTCATCGAAGATTACCTCAATCGGTTCCGGTTCGAATACCAGTGTTGAAGGCATTGGCTTTTCAATCCCGATAAATGTTGCCAAGCCGGTGATCAGCAAACTGGAACAGAACGGCAAGATCGAGCGTCCGATGCTGGGCATCAGTATCGTCGACCTGACCATGGTCCCGTCGGATGAAGCCAGTCAGCTGCAGATTCCGAAAAATGTGAAAACAGGTCTTGTTGTCACGGATGTCACCAGTGGGAGTCCGGCAAAGAAAAGCGGTCTTCAGGCAGGCGATGTGATCGTATCGATCAACGGTCACAAGATTTCAAGTTACCTCTCCTTCTCGACGTATATGTACACCAATCTGACTCCGGGTCAGGTTGTACCGATCCAATATTACCATAATGGAAAACTGCGGACGGCGAAACTGATTCTGGGCAGCAAGACATTCTCATAGAGATTAAAATATTCAGCGGCCGGCGGGGATTTTCCTGCCGGCCCTGTTTTTTTGTATGAATCGTTGTTAATATGTTGCGGCTGTGGATAAATTGTGTGCAGAGTGTCGATTTTATCCACAAGTTATCCACTTTCTATGTCATACTGTGGATAAAGGTAATTATTTTTTTACCTTCCCGGACGTGATGAAAAATTGATTTGAAACAGGAAAAGGACGCTCCGGCGCAGCGCAGTACTGCTTCATGTGATCTACGCAGGGTCTGATTGGATAAGCGGAAAAGAAAGAATTCCGAAAAAAGTGCGAAAACAGGCGGTCTATTGGGAAACAAGGGAGAAGTTATTCACAATCAGGAGAATCCAGGATTTTTTTAGCTGCAGATCTCGTGGCAAACGCCTGATTCCATACTGAATGTGGATAGAGGCTGTGGATATGTGCATAAGTTCTGTGCATAAGTTATGTATAGGGATGGGATAAGCTGTGAATATTGAAATTTTGACGGTGGGTAAACTAAAGGAAAAATATTTTAAGCAGGGAATTGCCGAATATTTGAAACGGCTCTCGCCCTATGCCAAGGTGTCAGTCATCGAGGTAGCCGATGAAAAAGCACCGGAGAATTTGTCCGTTGCAGAAATAGAACAGGTTAAGAATACGGAAGGCGAGCGTCTGCTGAAAAAGATACCGGAAAATGCCTATGTGATCGCGCTGACGATACCTGGAGAACAAATGGATTCGGAGGGTTTTGCGGGAAAAATCAGGGAACTGGCAACCTATGGACACAGTCATCTCGCATTTATCATCGGCGGCTCCAACGGGCTTAGCACCGAAGTACTACGTCGGGCGGATTTTCAGCTTTCTTTTTCCCGGTTTACCTTTCCTCACCAGTTGATGCGGCTGATCTTAGTGGAACAAATTTATCGCGCCTTTAAAATCATCCGCGGAGAACCTTATCATAAGTAAGCACATAGTTATTATTTTTTGAAGCGTCAAAGCGCAACTCAATGGCTTTGACGCTTTTTTTAGTTGGTGAATTTCCTTCATTGCCGGTTATTTTCTGAATCATGGTATGAAGTAAAGTGCAATATGAGGGCGGATTTTTAAAAAGGTGTTTCATACATAAAAGGGCTTTTGGTGCACCAAAAATGGGTCAAATACATATCGATAAATGAGTTGAACTCTTTAGTGAGGAGGAGATCTTCAATGTATGAAAATTTTTATCACGTTAATCCAACACCAATGTATAGACAAAGAATTACCATGCAACAAGCTCAAGAAATTGCCCTTCAACGTGTATCTGGGGAAATTCTACATGTAGATATGGATTTAGAAAATGGTGTGTTGGTTTATGAGGTTTTCATTCTAACACCACAAAACAGAATATACGAAGTGGAGATTCTTGCAAAATCAGGGAGAATCTTAAAAATAGAAGAAGAAAATGATTTTGATTAATGCCAACCCTTGTTGAATTCGAGTTCGACAGTAATAGATACACAAGATCCCGAAAAGAGCCGTGATGGTACCTCTTTTCGGGATCTTCGTCATTCTCTGCGCGTGGATGATTGATTGTGCCACAGCACTTCCCCGCTACAAATTTTAAATCACTGGATGCGTGATGTGATGAACCCTGCAGCAACTTTTATTGGGCAGCGTCAATAGCTCAATTTTTGAAAAATGTGGTTCGAAACATGTTTCCCAGAATATAATTCTTCAGATTACTTGTGAAAAGCATATTGGACGCTGCCAGAACACCGCGAAGTCTAAAATAAACCAAATGACAATACATTATTACTCCCTCATTTTTGGAAATGAAATAAAGTTGGAGGGGATTCCATGAAGAAGAACGTGGGTCTGAAAGAAATTTATCTGATTGTCAGGAAGCGGTTATGGCTGATTACTGCGATCATTCTGGTCGCCGGTGTCATCGCTGCAATTACCACACACTTTTTCATGGCACCAATGTATGATGCAACTGCCCGTATTCTTGTGAATCAAGGTAATGGCAAGACGCTTTACAATTCAAACGCGGTTCAGACAAATGTACAACTGGTCAACACCTACAGTGAACTCATCGAGGACCCATCCATCCTGAATAAGGTGATTCGAAATTTGCACCTGAATTTATCGGCAAAGGATTTGCAAGGCATGCTGACGGTCACGTCGAATCAGGATTCGCAGATTTTCTCGATTACAGCGGAGACCGGGCAGGCAGATTTGTCGGTACAGATTGTGAACAGAGTCGCAAATGTGTTCAAAGCGCAAGTGCGGACCATGATGAAAGTGGATAATGTCAGCCTTCTTTCTCCCGCCACTGTTTCTGAGAGTGGCGGGCAGGTATCGCCCAGTCTGAGTAAAAATATGACACTTGCAGTATTTCTCGGGCTGCTGCTCTCATTTGGTCTGGTCTTCTTACTTGAGTATCTGGACACCACGATCAAGACAGAAGAAGACATCGAACAGAAATTAGGTGTGCCAGTTATCGGTGTCGTCGCGCATCTAGAGAATCGTGACAGAAAGAGGAAAAAGACCGACGGGAAGTCTGATATGACCACAAGGGTGGGAAGGTCAAAAAGAGGGAGGCGGTTCTTTTGAAACGACTTAGAAAGGGAAGAACGGAGAGACGGTATCTTGTAACTTCTTTACAGGAGAACGATTCACTTTCCGAACAGTACCGGACATTGCGTACGAATATTTCCTTTGCTAAGGCGGGCGGGGGTCTGAAATTGATTGTTGTGACTTCTGCGGAAGCAGGGGAGGGAAAGTCAACAACCGCGTCGAACCTTGCTGCGGTCATGGCGCAGCAGGGCAAGCGGGTGCTGCTGATCGATGCCGACACACGCAAACCGTCGCAGCATAGTTTTTTTAGTATGGATAATCGGGAAGGGTTGACGAATGTCCTGACAGGGCAGGCAAGCTTCACAGATGTTGTCCGGGCGACAAGTCTGAATCAGTTGTTTCTTTTGACCAGTGGACCTGTACCTCCTAATCCTGCCGATTTGCTGAGTGCCGCGGAAATGGTGACTGTGATTGAGCAGGCAAAGGAACATTTTGATCGGGTGATTATCGATTCACCGCCGGTTTTAGCTGTATCAGATACCCTGCTGCTGGCTAATTTGTGTGACGGAATTCTCTTTGTCATACGGAGTGAATTGACTGAAACCGATAAAGCCAGAAAAGCCATCGATCTGCTTTCGTCAGTTAATGGAAAACTTCTTGGTGTTGTGTTGAATGACAAGAGAGTGAGCAGAAAAAGCCCGTATTACGCCTATAAGGATTATTGATGCGATGATTGCTTGCTGTCAGGACGTGTTTTCTACCAATCACAAAGACTAATCTTTTGTCTACAGGAGGCCGGCTCTATGGCTTTAGTAAAGCCGCCAGCAGATAAAATGTTCTCTTCCACAGTGAGGGTTCGAGAAAATGTGCGGCAACGAACACAGGATGAAGTTTATTTATTCACTAAAAGAGTGATGGACATATGTGGTGCACTGTTAGGCTTGCTCATTTTATCCCCGCTTTTTCTATTGATTTCGATTCTGATCAAATTGGATGATCCTGCCGGCTCAGTGTTTTTTAAGCAAATTCGTCTCGGAGAGAATGGGAGAATATTCACGATCTATAAATTCCGTTCTATGGTCCATCAAGCGGAAGATCTTCTGGGCGCGCTTATCGAAAAGAATGAGACCAGCGGCCCGATGTTCAAGATGAAAAATGACCCCCGAGTCACCAGATTCGGACGTTTTCTAAGGAAAACGAGTTTGGATGAGTTTCCCCAGCTTGTGAATGTCCTGAAGGGGGAGATGAGTTTAGTCGGTCCGCGTCCGCCGCTTCCGAGAGAAGTGGCGGACTACACTGACTATGACCGGCAAAGATTACTCGTCAGGCCCGGTTGTACGGGTCTTTGGCAGGTCGAAGGGAGAAGCAGCGTCGGATTTGCGTCGATGGTCAAATTAGATATCGAGTATATCAACAGGCGAGGAATCCTCCTTGATCTAAAGATCATTCTAAAAACGATTCTTATCATATTCCACGCCAGAAATGCTTACTAATGGACTGATCTTGTTTGTCAGATCGTGTTGCTCCGATCTTAAAAACCCTGGTGGTCAGCGGTAAATACAAATAGGGCTTCATGAGGGTGAGTGCGATTGGCCATGAAAATTCTACATGTCTGCGAATATGTCCGAGGCGGGATCACAACATACCTTAACGAGATTCTTAATTACCAGGCGACAGCGGGGCAGATAAGCAGTGTTCATGTATTAATGAGCGACGATAACTCTGACAAACTGTCCATCCCGGGCGTTTCGATTAACTACTATCATTATGAAAGAAAATTAGTGAAATTTATCCCGGCCATCATTCAGATTCATCGGGCGATCAAAAAGATTCGTCCGGACATCATACACGTCCATAGCTCTTTTGCCGGTTTATTTGTACGGCTGTGTTTCTTTTTCAAAAGGAAGCGCCCCAAGGTTGTTTATTGTGCTCACGGCTGGTCCTTTTTAATGGAAGTTTCCCGGATGAAAAAGAAGATGTACGGAATTTTGGAGCGGGTAATGGCAAGAAAAACGGATCGAATCATCAATATTTCCGAGCATGAATTTATCGGATCACAGAAATATAGAATTCCTGAAGAAAAGTCATTAGTGATTCCAAACGGTATTGAAGCGCAGCCGCATATAAATAAAGACATCAAATTGAGACTTGATCCGGTAAAACTGAATTTACTGTTTGTTGGCCGGTTTGACAGGCAAAAGGGAATCGACATCCTGCTGGAATTCTTTAAAAGTGATCCGCCGGCGCATGTCCGCTTGTATCTGATCGGAGGAAGTGTTCTTGATCCGATTTCAATGAAAATACCGGAACAGATCACTTCCCTCGGCTGGATTGATCATGATCAGATAGACAGCTACTATGAAAAATTCGATGCGGTGATCATTCCCTCAAGATGGGAGGGCTTCGGATTGGTTGCGATTGAAGCGATGAAGAATAAAAAGGCGGTGATCGCCAGTAACCGGGGAGACCTTCCCGATTTAGTAAAAGACGGGGTCAATGGTTATTTGTTTGACCTTAACCATTTAGAGCGATTAACGCAGATTCTGACAACGGTCAGGAAACAGGAACTTGAGGTCATGGGCAAACGAGGATTTGCCATCTTTCAAGAAAAGTATACCGGAGAAAAGTTAAATCAAAGACTCATCGAGGTTTATCGACAATTGCATGAAAGCAATAATCAGCCGGCAGTCCGGTAAACAGAAACACGATGAGGTCAGGTGATGTCGTTTTTGATGGGAAGAAAATGCGGAGGAAAGCTATGTCTGTTTATTTTTTTGAATTCATGACTTTTGCATTTCCCAAAGCGGGGGCGCAAATTGGTGTTCCGCTAACGATCGCGATGTTTTTATTCTTGTTTGCCCTGTTAAAATGTCACGATCAGGTGATTCCCGGATTCATGCAAATAAAGGGGCTGGCTTTCTCTTATCTGCTCTTTGTTTCAGCCGTTCTGGTCTCACTGCTCTTTAATCTGGGAAATTTTCCGGTATTTCAGTTAGCCACAGTCATGGTGGTGATTGCTTCTCCGCTTGCCCTGGGAATCGGAAGATCGATTAACCCGCAAGTAGCCCTGAAGCTTCTCGCTGTTTCCTTAGTCATTGTCGGAGGCTATGCACTCATTCAGAGAATTGCCGGCATTGTCCATACTGCCGTTCCGGGTGTGACCTACACCCTTGGCCAGAACCTGGCTGATAAGCCGATTGGTTACGGCATGGCCGCTTCAGGCGAGGCGCAAAAAATGCCTTCAACGTACCAGAACGGCAATGGGGCCGGCCTGTTCTACGCAATGAGTATCCCCATTCTACTCTCATGGCTTCCTTTATCTATAAAACAAAAGGTATTAAAAGTTGTTTCTATTTTTATCGGCTGTGTCGGGCTTATCCTCTCAGGGTCCAGATCGATTATGATACCCTTTGTTTTCTCCCTGATTTTTCTTCTTGTGTTCGTAAAAAACAGATTAGGCTACCGACATCAAATGCTGTTTTTTTCAAGTCTAATGTTCTTCACTGCTATCGGGGTCGTATATGTGCTGCGGACAGATAATCAGTTTCTCCAGCAGCTTTATCTGCGGTATATTGATCAGACGCTGTCGGATCCGACGGCTGCCGGCCGTACGTCCCAATTTGTCAGTGCATTTGCCCAGGTGAATGCGTTGAACGGGTTCGATTTTCTGAGATTTCTCTGCGTTGGATTGCCATGGGATCAAATAGATTCACTGGAAGGAATCGTATCGACACTTTTCAATTATGGACTTTTCGGATTATTAGGCTTTCTTTCTGCGCTGGCTGCCGCGATTTACGGAATCTATGAACGTAATAAATTGGCATCGATTGGTTTTATCTGCGTTTTCGTTGCTTTTATAGTCGACGGTTCATTCAATTTTCCGCCGACATTGATGAATTTTTTCTTTCTGGCGGGACTGCTGACGCATCAGGGGGTCCAAAAGCGGCCCGAAGCAACAAGAGCACGCGATCAGACAGATATTACCTCACTGAAAGGTGGATGAACGGATGGAAGTCGCAATGGTAACATCCGGATATCAGCCGGTTCCTGCAGCCATGGGAGGCGGGGTAGAAACATTGATTGATCATCTTATTCTCAAAAATGAAGAATATGGTGCGATCAACTTGACCGTATTCAGTACTTATCATGAACGAGCGATCAATATGGCCGATACGATCCAAAGAACAAATTTTATTTTTATAAAACCGCCGGCACTCGTCAGAATCTGCGACCGCGTCCTTTACTTCATGGCAAACAGGATTTTTAAAAAAGAAAGAAAGATGTCCTACCGGTATATCATTCAGCGGCTTCATTACATTGCGAAGGTCAGCAAATACTTGCAGAAAAACAATTACGATAAAGTGATCCTTGAAAATCATGCCACCCTGTTTATGACGTTAAAAAAGCACCGGAATGCTCAGAAATATGCCGGAAAATATTATTATCACCTCCATAACAAGGTGGCTGACGATTATGGTTTCAGACAGATTATGCTTGGCTGCCGGAAAGTGCTCGGCGTAAGCCGATATATCAATCAGACATTATCAGGCTTTCTCGGCAGTATCCCTGCAGATAAATTTGATATCCTCCGGAACTGTGTGGATACCCTGAAGTTTGGCAACGCGAAGAGCAAAAAGGATGCGGTTGCCCTGCGCAGAAATTATGATATTGGGCCTGACGATCGCGTTATTCTCTTTACCGGAAGGCTGAACAAAGAAAAAGGGATTAAAGAGCTCCTGCTTGCTTTTAAGAAAGTTCGTTATCCGGGAATAAAACTGGTCATTGCAGGCGGTTATTTTTACGCCAGCGGGATGATCAGTGATTATGAAAAGGAGCTGCAAAAGATTGCTGCACCGATGAAAGACAACATTGTTTTTACAGGATTTATTGATTATCGTGACATGCCGGCGTTGTACCAAATGGCGGAAGTTGCCGTTATTCCGTCTCTATGGGATGACCCGGCCCCATTGACAGTGATTGAATCGATGGCGTCAGGACTGCCCCTGATTTCCACTGTTTCCGGAGGCATACCGGAATATGCCGGCACAGACGCTGCTATTCTTCTAAACCGGGATGATCAGTTTGTAGACCGGCTTGCGGATGCATTAAACCGAGTTCTGCTTAATGATGTGCTGCGCCGGCAAATGGCGGAAGCCGGCCGTAAAACTGCTGAACGGATGAATACAGACCGGTATTACTTAGATTTCATTGCGAAAATCTTAGATTAACATTGGGGGATCCTGAATGAAGGTAGCCATCGTGACAGCCGGTACATTGCCCGTACCGGCAGTAAGAGGCGGAGCAGTCGAAACCCTGGTAGAGAATCTGGCGAAAGAAAATGAAAAATATCGCCGGCTTGAACTGGTTATTATCAGCGTCTTTGACCATGAAGCGGAGAAACAGGCGCATAATTACCCCCACACCCGTTTTATCTTTCTTCGTCCCGGTTTGTTTCTGGAAGCTCTTGATAAAGGTGCTTATTTTATTGCGAATAAATTACTGAAAAAGAGCCGGGCTGCCTCTTACCGGAATATTTTCAGACGCTTTTATATGTTACATCGAACAGCCCGGATCCTGGCCAGAGGGACGTTTGATCGGGTGGTCCTGGAGAATAGTGCGACGTTATTCCAGACATTAAAAAAGGGAAAAAACGATAAAAAATATGAGGGAAACTATTACTATCACATTCATAATGTTGTAACCGGAAGTTACGGTTGCGCGCACATCATCAGCGGATGTAAAACGCTGGCAGTCAGTAACTATATCAATCACACACTTCCGGATTTCATGCAAACAATACCGAAGCAAAATCGTCGCGTGGTCTATAACGGAATTGATACAGAGCGATTTAACCGTGCCATCAGTAAAAAAGACCGTGAACAGCGGCGTCATAAATTCGGCCTTGAAGCAACAGACATTGTCCTCATTTTTGTAGGCAGGCTGACTCCGGAAAAAGGGATAAAAGAGCTGTTGCAGGCGTATCGGAAAATCGATGCACCGAACGTAAAGTTGCTGATTGTGGGCAGCCATTTTTTTGACAGTGATCTCTGGAGCCCGTTTGAAGAAGAGATCAGACAAATGTGTGAAAATATGAAAAATAGGGTAATCGTCACAGGATTTATTCCTTATAAAGAGATGCCTTTCATTTATTCAATAGCCGACATTGCCGTGCTGCCTTCAATTTGGGAGGAACCGGCCGGACTGACCATGATCGAAGCCATGGCGTCCGGGCTGCCGCTGATCACAACTTTATCCGGCGGGATTCCTGAATATGTACAAGGGGATGGCGCAGTTCTCTTGCCCCGGGATGAGCATATCATTAATAACATTGCCGGAGCGTTGAGAGAATTGGTCATGAATCACGACTTGCGACTCATGATGGCGAAGAACAGTCCGTTAATCTCACAAAGGATGGATCTTGACCGTTATTATTTGAACTTTATCAATGCGATCTCTGACTGAGAGGCGGGGAGGCCGAAAGAATCTCATGCTGAACTAGTGGAGGAGGAGTTTGCAATGGAGCCGCTCATTAGCGTGATTGTTCCGGTGTATAAGACGGAACAATATCTTGATCAATGTATTGAAAGTCTTGTCATGCAAACGTACCGGAACCTGGAAATTCTTCTGGTGGATGACGGATCTCCGGATCGCTGCCCGGAGATCTGTGACTCCTGGGCAGAACGCGATCCGCGCATTCGTGTGATCCATAAAGTAAACGCCGGAGCTTCATCCGCCCGGAATACTGGCCTGGATCTTGCAAAGGGCGATTATCTGGCTTTCGTGGATTGTGATGATTGGATTCATTGCGATACTTATGAATGGCTCATAAACAATCTTAAGAAAGAACATGCAGATCTGGCCATCTGCAGCGAATTCCAGGTCTTTGGGAAGAGTATCCGGCGTCCTGAAAAAAAAGAAAATGTTTATTTGGTCATGAACAGCGAGGAAGCTTTTAAACGAATTAACAGCATCGGCTATTTCGGGGTGGGTGTATGGGACAAACTCTATGCGAGGCATTTGTTTGACCATCTGCGCTTTCCTGAAGGGCGCATCTGTGAAGACTATCTGCTCACTTATACGGTATTGGATCGTGCGCGCACAATTGTTTATGACTCCACACCGAAATACTATTATCGGCAGCGTGCGGGGAGTCTGACCCATGGTAAGGAAATCGACCTCTGGTCTGTCCAGTCCACTGAGAAAATGTTGGCCCTTGTCAGGGAAAAATATCCGTTGATTGAAATTTATGCTGTCTTCGGTTATGTGATCTCCCGTCTTGGCGTCTACGACTTGCTGCTCCGCACGGGTGCACGCGACCCAAAATGGAGGGCTTTTAAGAAAGAGACCAGTAAGATTATCCGTAAGTATTATTCGGAACTTGCATCGGTCATGGAAATACCTTTTTCAAGGCGTTTGCAATTGCTTCTCGTCGGATGGTGTTCACGCATTTATGCGCCGATATTCAGACTCTTTTACCGGTGGAAACACCGGGGCATTCACTAATTCTTATTTGTAAATCGATCAGGAATTGCCCGGTACTTGTACAGGAAAGAAGCAGACGGAGGCGGTTGATGGATGGAACGCGTCTTGGTTTACGGCCTGGGAACGTCGGTGGGCGGGATGGAAGAATACGTGATGAACTTATTCCGTACGATCGATAAGTCGAAGTATGTTTTTGATATTATTCCGCATGGCGGGAAATTCTTCTATGCCGAACGCGAAGTGAACGAACTGGGTGGAAAGGTGTATAAAATTTCTGCTCAAGCAAAGCATCCGCTCCAGTCAATGAAGGAATTAAATCAGTGCCTCAAAGCATTGCGCCTCAGTCACACGATCCTCTACTTTCAGTCGTGCGGCTTTTATAATATTGTGCCGTTTTTATTAGCGAGGAAATACCACTATACGATCATCACGCATGGTCATAATACACGGGACGACAGGCGACATGCAGCTGTTCAGCTGCTGCATCTAATCCATCGGATCTATGTGCGGCGGATTTCTAAATATTGTTTTGCCTGTTCCAGGGCTGCCGGTGCGTGGATTTTCGGTAAACGTTCTGTTCGTCAAAACAAGGTGCACATCATCAATAATGCGATTGATTGCGAGAAATTCCGGTTCAGGGAGGACGTGCGGCAAGCGGTTCGTAAGCAATTGAACATAGACAGCGACACGGTGATCGGTCATGTCGGGCGATTTGTGGATCAGAAGAACCATGACTTCCTGATTGACCTGTTTTCTGCGATCCACCAGCGGAATGAGCAGACAAAACTGCTCATGATCGGCGAGGGTGAATTAAGACCGGTCGTTGAGAAAAAGGTCAATGCCTTAGGTTTAGATCAAGCTGTGCTGTTTCTCGGGAAGCGCAAAGATATCCCTGAACTTATGTGGATAATGGATGCCTTTGTGCTCCCGTCTCGTTTTGAAGGGTTGCCGGTTTCCGCTGTTGAAGCACAGGCTGCCGGGTTGCCCTTAGTGCTTTCCGACACGATCAGCAGGGAAACAAAGCTTACCGATCGGGTGCAGTTTTGTTCATTGGAAAAACCGGTCTCGTACTGGGCAGAAAGAGTTCTATCGGATACCGCAGAACATAAGGATACGACAGAGGAACTAAAGACAAGTGGTTTTGATCTTAAACGTCAGACATGCCGGTTTGTGGAATTATTAGAGCGGCTGACTTGAGGTGCGGCCATCGACCTGTCTGAATACCACTCTCTTTCTTGGTGAGCCACACGATATGCGGGCAGCTTTACTAAATTCAGTGAGGGTGAGTGGCTGAAATGAGTCTTAAAAAAAATTATTTGTATAACCTGGTCTACCAGGTTTTAGTCATGATCCTGCCGCTCATCACGGTTCCTTATGTTTCACGTGTGCTCCTCCCTCAGGGGGTCGGGACTTATGCGTATACTGCCTCGATCGTTTCCTATTTTTCTTTTCTGGGCATTCTCGGCATTGATACTTATGGGAATAAGCTGATTGCCATGTCCAGGGATGATAAACGAAAGATGAGTCAGAATTTTATCAGCCTGTATTTTCTGCAGCTCATGCTTACGACTGCTTCGTTGATCGTCTACTTAATCACCGCCATTTTCTTCATTCAGCAGGACCGGTCCATTGCCTTGATCCAGACGATCAGTCTGCTCGGCACCGTCATCGACTGTTCCTGGTTTTTCTTCGGCATCGAACTGTTTAAAAAGATTGTCACCCGGAATATTATCATTAAGCTCCTCTCTTTAGCCGCTATATTTATTTTGGTGAAACAACCATCGGATTTGCCTGTTTATACGGCGATTATGTGTCTTTCTATTTTCCTGAGCGCACTGATTATGTGGTTTTACTTAAAAGGGCGGATCATGATCGTCAGGGTTTTGCTTCGTCAGATTATGAGCCATTTTAAACCATCGATTGTTTATTTCATCCCGGGTATTGCGCTTGAGGTTTACTTCGTATTGAATAAAACGATGATCGGCGTTGTAGCCAATAATAGCGAAGTAGGGATCTTTGATTATGCCGATAAAATCCGGATGATGGCTTTATCCGTGGTGACGTCGCTTGGAACCGTCATGCTTCCGAGAATGGCGCACACATTCGCCGTCGGGCAGATTGAAAAAGCCAGGGATTATTTGCTTAAATCACTTGATTTCTCCACACTTTTAGCCATCCCGCTGATGTTCGGCGTTGCGGGCATTGCCGAGGAGTTCATTCCCTGGTATATGGGCGATCATTTTCTAAAAAGCATTGTTGTCCTGATTATTCTTGCACCGACGATCGTCATCATGGCCTGGAGCGGCGTGTTCGGTACTCAGTATCTGCTTCCGCTTGGCAAGATGAAGGCCTATACAGCTTCTGTCTACGCCGGGGCAATGGTTAACTTCGGGGTTAACCTGATGCTCATCAAGCCGTTCGGATCAATCGGGGCAAGTTTCGGGACACTGGCTGCAGAGGTCGCAGTGACACTGGTGCAGCTTTATTTTGTCCGGAAACTTATTCCATTCAGACGTATTGTTCCAAAAACGATTTATTATTTTATGGCCGGACTAGTGATGTTTCTGCTGATTCGAATGACGGGAAGTGTCATGGGGGCATCAATCCTGACGACCGGGGTTCAAGTAGCCCTTGGCTGCATCGTCTACTTTGCAATTATTGTAGCGATTGAATCGGTGAAACGTGACGGCATGGTTTATCACGAATTCAGGAGCGTGTTACAGAGAAAAAGAAACAGATGACAAAGATGATGGGAGGTTCTGATCGGAAAAATGAGGGCATTGAGATGCCCGGTCCGATCAAAATCCTGCCCTGATTTTTTCGATTTCATCAAGGATTTTTGATGATTGATCAGTGAACTTTCGTGCAAAACAATAAATGGACAACTTGTGATTGGCATAAATAAATTCGTTTTTGAAAAGGCGAAGATGCATGGTTTGAATGGACGAGGGGTAGGGGGGGCCGGATTCCCAATCGGCATAGGTCAGCGTGTTCCGGACCGTCTGTGCAAACGGGGAGTTCATAATGATCGTCTGAAAGAACATTTCATCCGGGACGAATGTATGCTTGAAGAATGCGACCCAGGCTGCATTTGCAGTCAGAAAGGTTAGCAGATAATCAACGAATGCATCATTGAATGCCCACCATTGACTGCCGGCAAATGGCCGGTAATCCTGATGTTCCTGAGGATAGGCCCTTCTGAACCCGGAAAGACGGACAATTCGGTTAACCGCCCTCACCGGTAATGATTGCAGCGTTGCGTCCCGATCGCATTCGAGGCGATAACAAAACAAGCGGTCAAAAGTCTTATTCAGTGTAGGCATCGGTTCGGCTTCGATAAAATTAATCGTTTGATTTTTCTCGAAGAGTTCTTCAATATAAGCATTGCTTTTGATTGGGTAGTCTGCACCGCTTAAGAGTACATACCGATCAAAGTGTTCAAAATGGAAGGCAGTTTTTAACAACTCAATGGTTGCCTCCACCATGCTGAATCCGCCCCAGGTAATGGCGTAGTGCTTAGGGATCACCTGGATATGATAAAATTCATCAAAGGAGACCAGGGGGGATTTACGGTCAATATGAATAAAAAAGTAAGTATATTCGGTTTGAATCGCCCGGATTAACCGTTTTAAATGGTCAAAATTATTGTGAGCAATCACTAGGTAGGCAATCTTCATTTTTGAACACGCCGCTTTCTTTTAATCTTCTAAGCTGTGTGAAAAATGTTGATCTGTACTCCTTCAAAGATCATCTGGTTTCCATACGTTCACTTTCTCAACGACATAGCTTACTTCTTCATCGCTCATTCCGTACCAAATCGGCAGACTGATTTCCTCATCGGCGATTTGTTCGGCGATCGGCAGCTGACCTTTTTTCATATTCAGGTCTTTATAAGCTTCCTGCAGGTGAATGGCGATCGGATAGTGAATCACGGTTCCGATTCCGTTTTCTTGCAGATATTTCTGGAAATGCTGTCTCTTTTTTGTTCGAACAGCGAAAATATGCCAGACCGCTTCGGAATCATTGCTGACTGACGGTTTGATGATTTGATCCTGATCGATTTGCGCAAGGTATTTTTCGGCAATCGTTTTTCTCTGTTTGTTAAACCGGTCTAAATGCCTCAGTTTTACCCTAAGAAAGCCTGCCTGGACTTCGTCAAGTCTGGAATTAATGCCTTGATAAATATTGTGGTATTTCCGGTCGGAGCCATAATTGGTTAATGCTTTTACTTTTGCAGCTAATTCCGGATCATTGGTGACGACGGCTCCTGCATCCCCAAGTGCGCCTAAATTCTTACTCGGGTAAAAACTGAAGCCGGCAGCATCGCCAAGATTTCCTGCCCGGTAACCTTTGTACCTGGCACCATGTGCCTGAGCAGCATCCTCGATCACTTTTAACCCGTATTTTTTGGCTATCCGGTTAATGTTGTCCATATCTGCGGTTTGTCCGTACAAATGAACTGCGATGATTGCTTTTGTTTTCTCAGTGATTTTTTCTTCGATGCGTTTCGGATTGATCATAAAGGTGTCGATGTCCGGTTCAACGAAGACGGGTCTGGCACCGGCGTAGGAGACGGCAAGGGCCGTGGCGATATAGGTATTAGAAGGGACAATGACTTCATCACCTTCGTGAATCTCATATCCTCTTAAAATCAGGTACAACGCATCCAATCCGTTACCGCAGCCGACACAGTGATTTGCACCGCAGTAGCTGGCAAATTCGTGTTCGAAACTTTCCACCTCCGGACCATTAATGTACCAGTCTTTCTGGTAAAGTTTATGAAACGTATCAAGAATGTCCTTCTGAATTTCCTGATGCATCGGTCCGAAACGAACAAAAGGTACTTTCATCGCTTATTCATCTCCTGAAAACCTGCCATTTGCCTTCTATAAGATTTTTAACGAAAGCCTTTATTCTGGACATGACTTTTGCCGCAATTACGTCAGGATATCTCCAACTAAGTAGGAACAGACGGTGCCTTTTCTCCGTTCGTCTGCGGTAGTCGAACATCTTTTCCCGGTACAAGTGTTTGTTTATTTTTTCCTTATAGGGCAAAATCTCCTGTTTCAGGACCCGGTTAATGTCTGATTCAAAAACCGGATTCGTAGCTTTGCGGGTGCTGATCCCACCCAGTCTGTACTTTATGATCGTTCGATTGAGGAAATGAATCCGCTCACCGAGGCGTGCTAATTTAAGATACAACGGATAATCATCCAAAAATGTGTAGCTTTCATCAAGATAGCCGTAGGTTTCAAATAATTTTCTGCTGAATGAGGTACATGCGCCGGCAATGAAGTTTCTCCTGCACAGTTCCTCAAAGAGTTTGTCGGTACTCTTGAATAACTTTATTTTGCCTTTGTCCGGAGAGCGGTTCCTTAACTTCTTGAAGCTGCTGTCATAAATCTCCATGCAGCCGGTAATGATGTTTGCTCCTGTTCTCTGGAATTCCTGAACGAGAGCGGTGATGACTGTTTCATCATAGAAGCAGTCGTCGCAATCCAGGGGCACAATATAAGTACCCCGGCTTCTTTTGATGGAGCGATTGGAATTTTTTACGATACCCAGATTTTCAGGGTTTTGGGTCACCGTATATGCGATGATATTCTTTTGTCTGTGCTCTTCCAGGTAGGCATTGAGGGCGGTTTTATCGAAATACTCCGAGCCGTCATCGCTGATGATGATCTCGATCTTTGGATAGTCCTGGCTTAAAACGGAATCAATGGCTTGCTCCAGATAGTGAAAATGATTATAAGTCAGGATGACGACAGACACGAGCGGCTGATCCATAGCATAGCTCCTTTTCAGAATGTACATTAGGAATCAGCTGGCAACCTGAGGCATTGTTAAAACGCCTGGCCGTCACTCAATTGCTGAACCATATTGATGTTTGTAATAGCTTTTGTATGCTCCGGATCTTATTTTTTGCCACCATTTTTTATGAGTCAGATACCACTGAATCGTTTCGTTAATCCCTGTTTCAAAGCGATACTGCGGCTGCCAGCCCAGTTCAGCTTTTATCTTTGATGCGTCGATCGCGTAGCGCCGGTCATGCCCCGGTCGATCGGAGACATAGTTGATCAGGCGATGCGGTTTGTTCAATTTATCGAGAATCAGTGTGACAAGATCGATATTGCGCATTTCATGATGATTGCCAATATTAAAGACCTCGCCAGGTTTCCCTTGATGAAGCACAAGGTCGATCGCTGCACAATGATCGTCAACATAGAGCCAGTCGCGAATATTCTTCCCGTCACCATAAACAGGCAGTTCTTTATTTTCCAGTGCATTGATGATGATCAATGGAATCAATTTTTCAGGGAAGTGCCAGGGTCCATAGTTGTTGGCGCAGCGGGTGATATTTATGTCTAATCCGTACGTTTCAAAATAGGAGCGGACAATCATATCCGCTGAAGCTTTGCTTGCCGCATAGGGACTATTGGGTGCCAGAGGGGTAGCCTCAGTAAAATAACCGGCAGAACCTAATGAACCATAGACTTCATCCGTGGAAATCTGCAGATATTTTTTTATGTGCTTGTTTTTTGCCACTTCAAGCAGAGTCTGCGTGCCAAGCACATTCGTTTTAATAAACAGCCCCGGTTCGTAAATACTGCGGTCAACATGGGATGCTGCGGCAAAATTAACAATGGTATCCACCGCAAACTGATCCACGACAAAATAAAGCAATTCCTCGTTGCAAATATCGCCGTGAACAAAATGATAATGCGGATTGTTTTGAACGTCTTCCAGATTTTCCGGATTTCCGGCATAGGTGAGTGCATCAAAGTTAATGATTGTATCGCCTGGGTGGGCCTTAATCATATAGCGAATAAAGTTGCTCCCAATAAAGCCGGCTCCTCCGGTCACAAGCAGTTTCATCAATCCTGCCTCCCGTTTCATAACTACTCAGCATGATTTTTCAATAGATGGAGCAGGTATTGGCCATACCCATTTTTCCTTAACGGCTGCGCCAATTGGTATAGTTTATTTTCATCGATATATCCCATACGATAAGCAATTTCTTCAAGACAGGCAATTTGCAGCCCCTGTCGATTTTCGATTGTCTGGATAAAGAGGGAAGCACTTAACAATGATTCATGTGTGCCTGTATCCAGCCAGGCAAATCCTCGCCCTAGTAACTCAACATGTAATTCGCCCTGATTGAGATAGACTTCGTTAACGGCTGAAATCTCCAGCTCTCCGCGAGGCGAGGGCTTCAGCTCCCTGGCAATATCGACAACCTGATTGTCATAAAAATAAAGACCGGTTACCGCAAAGGACGATTTGGGATGCTCCGGCTTTTCTTCAATTGAGGTCACATGCCCCAGATGATCGAACCCGATAACGCCGAATCGTTCAGGATCTTTGACGCTGTAACCGAAGACCGTTGCGCCTTTTTTTTGAGATACAGCCCGATGAAGCACCGTTTTGAAATCATCGCCGTAAAAAATATTATCTCCGAGGATGAAGGCCACATTTTGGTTGCCAATGAAATCCTTCCCTAAGAGAAAAGCCTGAGCCAGTCCGTCAGGCCTTGGTTGTATCTTATAGCTCAGCTGTATTCCGAGACTGGCCCCATTACCGAGTAATTCTTTGAAACGAGGTGTATCTTCAGGCGTCGAAATAATCAGTATATCCCGGATTCCGGCAATCATTAAAACAGATAATGGATAATAGATCATTGGTTTATCATAAACGGGAAGCAATTGTTTTGATATCGAGCGCGTGATCGGATATAAACGTGTACCGTTTCCACCGGCCATGACAATGCCTTTCAAATAAACCCCCCACTTCTTTTCTAATAAACTATCCGGGCAACTGGGGTTATTTCTTAATGACAATTTATGGATCAGTATTTTGATGCTCCTGAAATGCGGCCTGCGCTTCAGTTAAGTAAAGATTATAGTCTGCTATATAATCATTGGCCGAATAATGTTCCGAAGCGACAACCAATAAAACGCTTCCTTTTGTGAAATCAAACAGTTCACTCCATACCAGGGGTCCTATATACAGACCTGCTGATGGGTTGTTTAGCGTTACGATTTCTTCTTTATTTGGGGCCTTAATCCTTATACTTATTGAACCGTTTAAGCAGATAAGAACCTGTTGCAGATTTTTATGGGCATGACAACCTCTTTCTGCTGCTTGAGCAACCCCGGTAATGTAATAAACGCGTTTTATTTGAAAGGGAACATCAATTTGTTCTTCAATGGGCGTTAAGTGACCCCCTTTGGAGACACAGTCCTTAAAGTTCAAGAGTGTATAATGATCCATTTACGGCCCCCCTATTCTTGAAACGATGCAGCAAAAACCTGCACTTTTTCTATATGCATTGGCTTCCATAATGAGTACATTAACTCCCATTTGTATGGCCTTGTGCACTGGAACTTAAGAGTGAAGTCAGGGGGGCGGAGTCTTAGTTCTACGTAAATTTTCAATATGAAGGGAAAATAGGTCGTTTATCTGAAAAACAGAGGGAGAATGACAAACAGAAGAACAGTCATCACGACAATGAAAGCAACCGTTGCGATAGAAAGAATATTTTGCAGCCAATTATTTACATATTTCCCCATGATCCGTTTATTATTGACGAGCAGCGTCATGAAGATCAGAATGACCGGACTCAGCATTCCGGCGAGCTGCTGTGTGAATAAAGTAAGGCTGATCAATGAGAGACCGGGAATGAGAACAACAACTGCACCAAGGATAATCATCAGAGTATAGATACCATAGAATACGGAGGCATCTTTAACCTGATTGTCGACGCCGCTTTCGAAACCGAAGGCCTCGCAGACAGCATAGGACGTGGAGAGCGGGATCACGGCGCAGGCCAGCACCGATGCCCCCAGCAGTCCGGCTCCGAAGAGGATGGAGGCAAAATGTCCGGCGAGCGGGGCAAGCGCCATCGCAGCCTGATGCGCCGAGGTGACACTTATTCCGGCTTTGTATAAAGTGGCTGCTGTACAGACAATAATGAAGAAGGCAATCATATTGCCCCAGACAGCCCCGACACAGGCATCAAGCTGAGCATCGCCAAGTTCTGAAATTTTCATCCGTTTATCCACGATCGATGATTGCAGGTAAAATTGCATATAAGGCGTAATCGTTGTTCCAATCATCCCGATGAATGTCAGCAGGAAACCCTGGTTTAGGTCGAGACCGGGAGTCAATGACTGGCGGAAGACGGTTCCCCAGTCGGGACGGACAAGAAAGCAGGTAATAATGTAACTGAAAAAAACAAGGGTGAACAGGAGAAAAATTTTCTCAACGCGCTTGTAGGAACCCTTGGATACAAGAAACCAGATCGCAACAGCGAACACGGGAACAGAAATGTACTTGCTGATGCCGAAGAGTTCAAGACTGACGGCGATGCCGGCAAAATCGGCGATAGAGACACCAAAATTGGCGATCATAAGGACAAGCATGGCAATAAAAGTGAGTTTAACCCCAAAATTTTCCCGAATCATGCTGGCGAGTCCCTTGCCGGTGACGATGGCCATCCGGGCATTCATCTCCTGAACGACGGCGAGACTGATCGTAATGAAGATCAGTCCCCAGATCATCCGGTATCCGTACGAGGCGCCGACGGAGGCATAGGTGAAAATACCGCCGGCATCGTTGCCAGCGTTCGAACTGATCAGACCCGGTCCGAGGATGCTGAAAAGGAACAGAATATTAAAGGATCTCTTTCTTGTGCCATGCACCATGGTTCAACTTCTTTCGATCACAGGAACGGATCAGTGTTTGTGCAGCAGGTCATAAAGAACATCGGTGGCGATGACCGTTCCGGATAATTTGTCTGTTTTATCGACAACCGCCACGGCGGGCAGATTATATTTTGAAATGATCTGAATCAGATCGGGCAGAGTATCATTATCACGGACCACATGAAAATCTGTATTCATCATGTCGTGGATCCGCACCGTGGGTTCGGAGACGGCGAGGTCTCTCAACGAGACGATACCGGTCAGCCGGTGCGCTGCATTGACGACGTAAAGGAAATAAACCGTGTCCAGTTCCGGTTTCTCCCGGCGAAGCCTGACCAGGCAGTCTTCCACGGTCATCTGCTCATTGATTGAAACCAGGTCGGTGGACATTAAACTGCCGACCGTATTCTCCGGGTATTCCATCAGTTCCTGAACTTCCCGGGAAGTCTCCTTATTCATTACTTTCAGCAGATTATGGACAATGTCCTGATCAAGTATGCCGAAAATGTCGGCCACCTCATCCGACGGCATCTTCTCAAGAACGTTTGCGGCTTTTGTGATGGAAAGATTGTCGATCAGTGTCACCTGGGATTCAGGTTCCATTTCCTCCAGAACATCTGCCGCCTTTTCTTCATCTAATGCGGTAAACATCGACATCTGCTTGTCTTTATCAAGATCTTCAATAATATCCGCAACATCGGAAGGATGCAGCATTGAGATTTTTTTCGCCTGTGCGGCCAGCTTCAGGACGTTCTCTCCGGATTCCACAGTCTGCACATCGTCCCAAAGGATCAGCTGTCCCGGAAGATTTTTGTGAAACAGCTGTAAGACATTTTTCATCGGTTTGGCGACATCAAGCCTTCTCAGTAAACCTTCCAGTCCGATATCAACGGCAATCAGAAACAGGCCCTCAGAGACCACCGCGAAACGCAAATCATTAACACGGACGACCTTCCGTCCGTCCAGATCAATAATCTGTTTGTCGAGCATGGTTTCTTTCAGTGAGAAATAGTTTTCTTTGCCGGCAACATCTTTTCCGCGCAGCCGGCGGCAGTAGAAATTGTATTTTGAACCGTTCAATTCAATGGCAACGGCTGTGCTGTCGAGCGTGACACCGCCGCGCAGTTTAATCGCAACAACTTTAGGACGTTTATAATCGGTATCGACATACAAGTCGGCGATCCTGCCGAGCATGTGATGCACTTTCGACTGATAGACCGGCCTGCCGAGAATGCGGCTGAAATAAAATTTGGATATCATGTCGGTTTCATCCCCCTTTGCGTCGCAGTGACCTGCAAAATGGCGGACATGGTGCCGTCTCTCTGGTTGAGCAGATCCCAAACACTGAAAAAATTTTGACGTCCAGCCGGAATGAGCCGTTTAATCTCATTTTATCACGACGACAACGGACCGTATCAAAGACGATCAGTGAAATTCACGTGATGGCTCAGTAGATCAATGAATCAATGAGGAGAGCCATAAGAATAATTTATTGTTCGGGTCAACAAAGCGGCGGCTGTTTTTGTCCAGGGAAGCAATCCCATCCATTTCCTGATCCGTTAATGCAAAATTAAAGACATCCAGATTCTGCTGCAGGCGATCAGGATGAACGGATTTGGGAATAACGGCAATATTTCGCTGCAAGTTCCAGCGCAGGATGATCTGAGCCGTCGTTTTACTGTATTTCGCAGCAAGCCCGACTAAATATTTTTGCCGGAACAGATTCTGGTTGCCGTGTCCGAACGGCCCCCAGGCTTCATGCTGAATGTGATGATCCGTCAGATAGCGATGAAGTTCACGCTGCTGCATATTTGGGTTGGTCTGAACCTGGTCGACCATCGGGATCAGGTCGCTGTTTTGCGCCAGTTTTTCCAGATGTTCTTTTTCAAAGTTGGCCACGCCGATCGCACGTATGCGGCCGGCATGGTACAGTTCTGTGATCGTTTGCCAGCTTTCGGCATAATGAGCCGATGGCCAGTGAATCAGATAGAGGTCCACATAATCTGTGTCCAGACGTTCAAGACTCTTCTGAAAAGCAGCTAATGTCTTCTCCCGGCCGTGATCCGAATTCCACAGTTTTGTGGTAATGAACACGTCTTCACGTTTTAACCCGCTTTTTTTAATAGCGTCCGCGACCAGCGCCTCATTGTGATACAGGGCGGCTGTATCAATCCGGCGGTAACCGTGCTGCAGCGCCCAAATAATCGTATCTTCCTGGCTTTTTTTGACCTGATAGACGCCCAGCCCGATTTTGGGCATGGATACACCATTGCTTAGCAGAAAGTCTTCCATATCGTTTCCCCCCGTTGCGTATAAAAGGATGCTTCTGAGATTATTTTACTTCTAATGAGATAAGGATTCATTTGCGGAGGTTCCGGTGCAGATGGTTTGAAAAAACAAATGCGCGGGTACAAAGTAATTAAGGAGAAAATCAATCGAATTGCGGGAATAGAATATAAAAAAATTGATGATGAAGAATGGGGGATTGATTGGAAAAGTATGAGCAGGCCACATTTGCCGGCAGGTGTTTCTGGTGTATGGTGCAGCCGTTTGATCAGGAACCGGGGATCATTCAGGTGGTGTCCGGATATATCGGCGGGAATACGGAAGCGCCGACTTACGAACAGGTCAGTCATGGCAAAACGGGTCACGCAGAGGCAGTCCAGATTCCAGTCCGGTGTCTTCTTCCGATTTGTTGTGGCAGTTCCTCGCATCATCTCTTGATACATCAGCCACCCAAAACAGCAGCTTCCGGAACGGATCTGGCAGCAACGGATCTGAATGCCGCTCAGGGCAGCCAGAATACAACATCGATTATTTAATCATGATGAAAAATCATAGCGTGGCGCACCAGCCTGATGACCCGGCTGGTGTTTTTTTACGGCCGGGTGCTGGTAATGTTATTTTTCGCTCCAGGAGCCCGCTTACCAAAAAATAAGAATAAACTGGAAATTTTTCACGGCAAGGTTCAGATTATGAAGAAAATGCCGATATAATAGTGTAGAATGAAATGGTTCTTTAGACTCATTTTTTCATTAAGTTCTTGATCTGAAAATTGCCGTATCGTGGAACAGGAGGTTAAGCAAATATAATGCGCCAAAATCAGCGGCAGCCGCCGCGAACCATTCCTGCGCTGCTGCGCCAGATCAGTCGGTCGAACGATATCCATGAGGTTGAAGAAAAAGAGGCCGTCATATCGGCCTATTTTCTTACTCCGGTTCTGCTGTTGTCCGGTCTGGTCACAAGCATTTCAGGCAGAACGGAGATTTATACATTTGTTCAGTCCCTGATCTTCTTCTCAGTCATGCTGTTCTGCAGTGCGGCGATTCTTGTTGTCGTTCGCTCGGGACTTCATCTGCATCTGCGGAATCATATTACCGGGGGTCTTATTTCTCTGACCATCCTGATGCAGATGTTTTCCGGTATTGATGCGGTTGAGTCTGTAAATATCACTTTTCTGCTGATTATTCTTGTTATTGGTCTGATGCGCGTCGATCTGACGCTTTTTCTCTATACGGTGCTGACGTCAATCGGCGGCGGGATCCTGCTCTGGGTACGGCTGATACCGGCAGAACCACTGTCCGATTTGTTCTTGCATACTGTTGAACTTACTCTGTTTCTGGTTATTCTGGTTGTCGGACTCGCGCTGCACCGTCTGTTCAACAACCTATTATCCGTCTATTTCAGTCAGATTATCGAAAGCCGCAAACAGTACCGCCGGCTTAAGCTGGCGAATCATCGGCTTACCGAGAGTGAGAAGGCACTGTTCCGGCTTGCCAGTCGGGACAGTCTTACAGATCTTCCGAACCGCGAGAAGTTTTTGCGTGAACTTGACAGACAATGCACTCGGGCAGAAAAGCCCTTTGTTGTGGTGTTCATCGATCTGGATAATTTTAAGAAAATCAACGATACGATGGGCCATTATGTCGGTGACCGTTATCTTGCCGGGGTTGCACACCAGTTTTCAGGATGCCTGACGGCTGGCGATGTACTCGGACGTATCGGCGGCGATGAATTTGCGATGATTATTCGCAGCATTTCGGACAAGTCCGAAGTCTTTCACTATATTGAAAAACTGAGCAGTATTTTTGATACCGTTTTTCGTGTTGAAGAATACCAGCTGAGAACAAGCGCGAGTTTCGGTGTTTCCCTTTTTCCGCAGGATGCGTCCAGCGCGGTCAGCCTGCTTCGGGCGGCGGACCGGGCACTTTATCAGGTGAAGGAAAATGGAAAAAATAATATCTGCTTTTTTAACGACGCCATGCGTGAGCAAATGAGTGTCGAGCAACGGATCGACGCGGCACTTGCAAGGGCCGTAGCCGACGATGAACTGTTTGTCGTCTATCAGCCGTTGTTTGGCCTGGATTCAGGGGCACTGCTTGGATTTGAGGCACTGGTGCGCTGGCAGATGAGTAAGAGCGAGGTGATCTTTCCCGATGTTCTGATCCCTGCTGCGGAAAAAACCGGATTGATCGACGAAATCGGTCTATGGGTATTAAGGCATGTCTGCAGGCAAATTAAAGAAATAGAAAGGATTAGCGGCACGCACTATCCTGTATCCGTGAATGTGTCGGCCGGTCAGATGAGGAGTCCGCAGTTCGCCGGCTCGGTTACGGAAATTATCCGTGAAGAACAGGTGGATCCCGGACTGATTCAGCTTGAGATGACGGAATCGGCATTCATCCACAATCTGGCACTGGCTGCATCGATCATGGCAGAGCTGAAAGAAGCCGGTGTACACCTGACCGTCGACCATTTCGGGGAAGGGTATTCGACATTCAACTATTTGCGCCGGCTGCCGATCGACACACTGAAAATCGGCGGACAGCTCATCAGAGAGATGAAGCAGCCCGAAGAGGCATCGCGGCTGATCCGTTCGATCGTGACGATGATGCATCACATGTCGATCCGGGTGATATCGGAAGGGGTTGAAACAGAAAATCAGCTCTCGATGCTGAAGGCGTCCTCATGCGACGGCGTTCAGGGATTTCTTCTCGGGAAACCGATGGATGAGAAGCAGCTGGCTCTTTTTATCCGGAACCGTGCGGGCTGCTGATCATTAGTGACCGGATGATTTTGCCGAAGTTTCCGGCCGTGGCGTATAATGTCAGTGAAGCGATATGCCGTTGTCCGAACCATGCAGGTAAATCGTAAAACAGGCAGGAGGAAGCTGCAGAAATGATTAATCAGGAATATAAGAAAATGCTTGGAAAGAAGTCGGTCATCCGGGAATTGTCCGAATATGCCACCGAGCGGGCGAAGAAAGTCGGTTATGAAAATGTGTTTGACTTCAGTCTGGGCAATCCGTCTGTCCCTGTTCCCCAGGCTTTTACAGATCAGCTCGTTGCTCTGGCGAAAAGCGATGATCCGGTCGCCGTTCACGGATACAGTCCAAGTCTCGGCATCACATCTGTCCGGGAGAAAATTGCCGTCTCTTTGAAACGGCGTTTCGGCCTTGACTATACAAAGGACGACATCTTTATGACCTCCGGCGCTGCAGGCGCAATAGCCCATGCACTGCGGGCGGTGACGGTAACCGGTGATGAAGTGATCACGTTTGCCCCCTATTTTCCTGAATACAATCCCTACGTCAATAAAACCGGAGCGATACTGAAAGTTGTCCCTCCGGATACAAAAAGTTTTCAGATCAATTTTCCTGAGTTCGAAAAGATGTTCTCTTCAAAAGTCATGGCGGTTCTGATCAATACGCCAAATAACCCGACCGGTATTGCCTATTCTAAAGATACAATCGAAAAGCTCGCAGCATTTCTCGAACAGAAGGAGCAGGAATACGGCCATGAGATCTACCTGATTTCCGACGAACCTTATCGGGAAATCGTCTTCGGCCATGTTGATGCGCCGTTTGTTGCCGGTTACTATCGCCATTCGATCACCTGTTACTCATTCAGCAAGTCGCTGTCCCTGCCGGGCGAACGGATCGGTTATGTGGCGGTAAATCCGGCTTGCGAAGATGCAGCGCTGATCGTTCAGATGTGCGGTCAGATTTCGCGCGGGATCGGACACAATTGTCCGCCGTCGATCATTCAGCTTGCTGTAGCGGAAGTAGCCGACATGACGGCAGATCTTTCGGTCTACGAAACGAATATGAATATTCTCTATAAAGAGCTTACAGCACTCGGTTTTTCAATCGTCAAACCCGGCGGGACATTTTATATGTTCCCGAAAGCTCTTGAAAGCGATGCTGCTGCTTTTTGCAAACACGCGCTGAAGTATGATCTGATTCTTGTTCCCGCCGACAGTTTCGGCTGCCCGGGCTATTTCCGGATGGCTTACTGCATCCCGACGGAAAAAGTCAGGCGGTCCATAGCGGCATTTAAAAAATTGGCTGCTGATTACCGATAATTAGAGAAAGAGGCAAAATACCGGGAACACACCGAACAGTGAAAGCCGCCGGTCCCGGCCGGAAGGATGAACAGGATGGACGTCTATGTCGCGCGCCAGCCGATTTTTGACAGAGAGATGAAGCTCCGCGGCTATGAACTGCTGTACCGGCAGGGGAGACACAATTATTACGAAGGTACCGATGATCAGAAAGCAACAGCAACGGTTCTGTCAAATTCGGTACTGGTTGCTCATTTCAGCGAACTGGTCGATGGAAAACGGGGATTTATCAATTTTCCCGGAGAATTCCTGACCGCCGGATTACCGCGGCTGCTCCCGCGGAAAAAGATTGTGGTGGAAATACTGGAACGTGTTCAGGCCACCGACGCCGTGATCGCGGCCTGCCGCCGGCTGAAAAGGGACGGGTATACGATTGCCCTGGACGACTTCAGTCTCAGCAACAGCCGGGAATATCGGGCACTGATCGAGCTGGCAGATATTATCAAAATTGAATTTCCAAAAGTTCGTATCCCGGACCAGCTGAAACTGATCCGTGCGCTGCGTGATAAGACGATCTTTCTCGCCGAAAAAGTAGAAACCGTCCAGCAATACCAGCTGGCGATGAGAATGGGCTATCAGCTTTTTCAGGGCTATTTTTTTAGCAAACCGGCGATGATCAATAAAAAAGATATCGGCATGCTGAGTGTCAGTTTAGTGACCATCATTAAGGAACTTGAACGGAAAGAGCCTGATGTGCAGAAGATGGCCGGCCTGATTGAGAAGGATCTCGGTCTGTCCTATAAGGTTCTGCGGCTGGCGAATACGGTGAACTTCGGCAGCCGCTATCCGGTCCGGTCCATGCAGCAGGCACTGGTCCGGATCGGCTCGGATCAGCTTCTTCAGTGGATGCATCTGTTTCTGCTGAACAGTGTCAGAAACACCGAGAATAATGAGCTGATCAAAGCGTCGATGATTCGCGGCAAGATCATGGCCCTGTTGAGCAACGAGATCGGCTCCGGCGATCAGGAGTCCGACTACTTCATTGCCGGGATCTTCTCTTCGATTGACAGCATTCTCAATGATTCGATGGACCATATCATCGACGGCCTGCCGCTTGACTTGAATGTCCGGGAGGCCCTGCTTGGTAGGGAAAATGCAATCCGGCGTGCACTGGATTCAGTCATCGCCTGTGAACAGGCGAACTGGGAAGCCCTGAAAAAGGATACGGATGAAAACAGCATCTTGTCGGAGAAGTATATGACTTTTTACCTGCGGGCACTGAAATGGCGGAAGAGTATTCCGAAAGACCCGGTGTGACAATAAGCGGTGCGGGATCAGAGGAAACAGGCTAGAATCAATCAAAGCAGGGATTTTTCTGCAGATCGGAGAACCGATATGAAAAAAATACTGACAGCCATCACCATTATGGCCCTGTTGCTTGGCGCCTGCGGGCATCAGCAGAATCCATATGATCAGGCAATAAAGCAGGGACAGAAAGCGGTCCAGTCGGAACATTATACTTCGGCACAAACCTATTTCCGGCAGGCACTGGATGCAAAGCGTACCGACCGGACAGCACTGGCTTACCTGAATCAGCTGAAAAATTTTCAGAAGGCGGTGAATAGTCTGAAGAAAGGGGATCCTGAGTCGGCGATCAATGCCGCAGACAGAGTACTTCTGGAGAAAAATGGGTCAGGAACACTGATTCGAAGGGCAAGGACGCTGAAGGATTCCGCCCTGGCAGAACTGAGCCCGTCACAGTCCGGCTCCAGCGGGACTGTGACCGCCGGTTCAGACAGCCGGCCGGCATCCTCCGCGCCGGCATCTTCTGCCGAAGCCAGTTCATCTGAACCGGCTGTTTCAACAGCCGCCAGTTCTTCAGACGGAACAGAAAGCAGTCCGTCTTCAGTCGCCGCCGATGCACCGGCACCGGCTCAGTCCGGCGGGACGGTGAAATCGTCGGCTCAGAAACAGGCCGAAACTGCTGTTGTAGAAGCTGCCGGCTATTCCCGGGATCAGGTGTACGTCTCCACAAGGGACAGCGGTGTCTACTATTCGATTGAACTGCGGGAGAGTCATTCGGGAGACAGTGCGACGGATCCGAATACAGCCCCGTCAATCGGGTTCTTCCGTTACTATAAAAGCAGCGGAAAGATCACGAAACTGGATATTATCAGCAATCAGTACAAGCCGTTAGCGAATTAAGCGGATGGCCAGCCTGACCGAATGAGTATTTTCACAGGTACGATCATGTTATAAATCAAAGAAGTGACGGTAAAACGTCACTTCTTTGATTATCACAAATTTCTCGAAAAGCAAAGGTACATAATTATATTTTCTTCATTAAGAGGGTGATGTGAATACAAGACTCTCAATTTTTTTACAGTCAACAAAAACGATCTCACAAGGAATAGGTGGGGAAAGGAGTTCATTCACTTCAATCGTAATGCAACAATCCGTCGAGCTGAACCCAAGGAATTTTCCTTCAATAATATCTCCGGAATCCGTGACGATCCTGATTGTTGTTCCGGTACCTGCTTTTCTTAGCAATTGGCAGATGCACCCATGGCAAGAGCACGGGTGATTTTCTTTATTCGAGCAGTTGCATTCCGTCTTCTTATAGTGATCATCCTTTTTATGTTTCTTACATTTCTTTTTCTTATCATGCTCTTCTTTTTCGGACCAGCTGCACTCTCTTTCTTTATCACTAAGTTTTTTTTTATCATCATACTTTTTCTTGTCGCCCAATTATTTCACCCCTTTGATCTTCTCACCTGTACTCTATTCGATAAAGGGATCCGCTGTAAGTGTACTAACCTACTTTGATAAGAAATTAGTCAATCAGCCTGTTCCATCTGCTTTTAAGCCGGAGTGGAAACTCAGTATTCGGGTTTTGACTGGTTGACATAGCGGCGGAATGTGACTGTACGTGCGACAAAATCGCTTTTTCTTTTTAATAATAGGTCCTGGTGATCAGAGGGCCCATTGTGTATGCCCGGATATCTTAAATAGACATAGTTCATTCGGGAAGTCGCATACATCCTGATCCCATTGAGAAAACAGTTTTGCTGAAACCGGCTGTCTTCACCTCGATTTAGATCCGGGAAGGGATAAGCCTCAGCAATTTTCTTTTTTATGATCAATGTTCCTCCGCTGAAGAAATAAGTGTTTTTATAAGCATAAAGATTGTTGCGGGAAGGAACCCATTCATGTTCATGATATGGGTTGAACAAACGAAGTTCCTGCGTATTTTTAAAGTAAATAAAGAATGAGCGCTTACCTGCAATTTCAGCTCCGGATTCTGCCAGAGAATGCTGCGCCTCTTCGAGATAGTATTTCCCGTAATAGTCATCATCGTCAAATTTGGCAATCACCGGATAATTAGCGCTTCTCACACCGTGATTAAGACATTCGCCAAGACTTATTTTTGAAGGTATCGAATGGATAGAAGCACGGATCCTGCAGCTTGCAATTTTCTTCTTTATGGGAGAAACGTCAATAGAATTTGAATTAAGGATCAGAATCAGTTCTTTTTCTTCCAGCGTTTGTCTCGAAAAATTTTCAATGATGTTATTAATGAATCGGGGACGAAAGGTTGAGACAATGACTGAAATCATGGTGTACCATCCTTTATGTGCGGTCTCCGGATCAGATCGTCAAAATCGTTGGTCACAGCAATTAAGTGGCTGTTTTTCTGAAATAAACGAGGATCGGCATTCCATGTATGCTGATGCTGCTTTGACTTATACCGGATGAGGACGTAATCATAGGGATCGGTCGAGAACACAGATAAACCCTGACGGAGACAATCCTTTTGAAATTTAAGGTCCTCTCCGAGATTCAGCTGAGAAAAAGGGACTATTTTCAGCACTTCTTTTTTAAAGACCAGTGTGCCTCCCGCCAACGGCCTCTTTAAATCGCTTTCCTTTCTTAGAAAGGTATTTTTTTTTTCTTCTCCGGAACAGGCTCAGTTTTTTTTCGTCTGTAAAATAGATGAAGATCGAGGATTTACCGATCACATCGGTCTTCTTTATTTCCAGCTGGCCGACCATATTTGTTAAATAGTCAGGTGAGTAATAATCGTCGTCATCAAATCTGGCGATAACATTATAATATGAGCGTTCGCTGGCAAAATTTAAACATTCCCCCAATGTCTTAGTATTATCTAATTGATAAATACGTATTTCGCCATAATGGGCTGTTTTCTTCCTCCATAATTCGACATTCATGTTTTTATTATTTAAAAGGATAATGAGTTCCTTTGGCCGGAAATTCTGCCTCAGAAAATTATTCAGAACAGCGTTTTCCATATTCTGTCGATTTGTACATGTTACTACAGTTACCATAAAATCACTCCGATTAAGTTTAATGTCCATGCACGTCTTATCCTTTATTCATAGTATGTTAGCAACATGACATGAAGTGATGAATGAGGTGCATAGATGAGCAAAAGAATAGTCGTAACAGGAGCGGCCGGTTTTCTGGGATCGCATCTTGTAAAAGAGCTGATCAGCGAGGGAAACCGGGTTATCGGCATCGACAATTTTCTGACTGGAAAAGCAGGAAATCTTGCCCAGATAAATAATAAGCATTTTATCTTTTTGAATCTGGATGTCTGTTCCGGGGATTTACAGGATCATCCACTATTAAATGCTGTTGATGAAATTTATCACCTGGCCTCCCCTGCTTCTCCGAAAAGCTATCAGGCAAATCCAATAAAAACCGTTATGGTGAATACCCTGGGTACCGAGAATATGCTAAAGCTGGCAAAAAAACACGATGCGAAAGTTGTCTATACAAGCACAAGTGAAGTTTACGGTGATCCAAAGGAAACGCCGCAGACGGAAACCTATCGGGGAAATGTCAACACCTGGGGGCCAAGGGCTTGTTATGATGAATCCAAGCGGTTGGGTGAGGTACTCTGCTACCTTTATAACACGCTTTATGGTGTCAAAGTAAAAGTCGCGCGCATTTTCAATACGTATTCTGCAGGGCTGGCGAACGATGATGGCCGGGTCATATCAAATTTTGTCACGGAAGCATTGACAGGTAAAGATATAACGGTCCATGGGGACGGCACACAGACACGATCCTTTTGTTATGTTTCGGATACGATTCGCGGATTGAGGCAACTGATGGAAACAGATGAAGCCACCGGGCAAATTATCAATATTGGCAGTCCTGACGAAATAACAATTCTGGATCTTGCAAAGAAAATAAAATCTTTAACAAATTCCAGGAGTAAGATTGCCTTTCAGCCGCTTCCACTGGATGATCCGTTAACACGGAGACCGGATATTACAAAAGCAGGCGTGATTTTAAATTGGTCGCCCACTGTTTCACTTGAAAAAGGACTGAAAGCCACAATACAGGCCTACCAGAACAAACTCTGACAGCAGAATGCTCTGCCGACACATTGAAAACTCCGTCTGTTCTTTGGAAAGCTTGCACATCGGCAAGCTTTCGTTATTATGCAGAAGTTTCAGGAATCCAGACTTTAAAGAGCTGATGATTGAATGACAGCCCTCTGCTGACAAAAAAGCGAAAAATCCGGTCAAACTGGGAATTTGAAGCCAGAACAATCCCATCTATTTTTTTTAACCGATATAAAGCGTAAGCCTTTTTCAGGTCACTTAGTTTTTGCCCGAGAAAGAGCATATTTAAATAATGATTTCCCGGGGCAATACTTTCATGATAAAAGTTCGCTTCTTTTTTTGAACAGAGGAGAACCAATCTTGGTTGTCTGTCCAACTGGCCGAACCGTAATCCGGAGATTGATTTGAACGTACTGAACAGGATCTCCCGGGTTGTCTCCAATCGGTCCAGATGTGCCAGAGAAGAAACCTGTACCCGGTATTGATAGAGGACATCCGGCATTCTCCCAATTTCCCCTTGTTCAAACATTCTCGACCAGAGATCGTAATCATAAGCAATTTTAAATGCCGGATCGTATCCGCCGGTAAGATCAAACGCTTTTTTTAAAAAAAGGGCGGTTCCATGACAGATTGGCGTGCTGTAAAATTGTTCCATTCGGAATTGTTCTGGGGATTTAGCGTTAAAAAAGAATTCTTCCGTGTCAAGGAAGCTCCGATCAATGGCTGTTTCACTGGTGATACATTGAATGAGAGAACCGACCGCGACAAACTCCGGATGTGATTTAAGAAAGGTTAATTGATTTTGTAAGCGATGCTCCATGCTGATGTCGTCGGCATCCTGAACCGCAATCCATTTTCCTCTGGCTTCGCGGATCCCTGTATTTAAAGCATTGGCAGCCCCTTTATTCTTCTCGAAATGAATCACTTTGACTCGGGGATCAGTTATTTCTTCCAGTATATCTCTTGTTCGGTCAGTAGAGCCGTCATTCACAATGATGTACTCAAAATCAGTGAAGGTTTGGTTAAGAATGCTGTGAATGGCTGATTCAACGTGTGCTTCACCATTGTACACTGCGGTTACCACAGACAACTCCATAAATGAACTCTCCTCAGGTGTTTTCTGTATTTTATGCAGCATTAGAATTTATGGAATCATCCTGACACAAAGAAACCCAGTTGAATAAACTATAAGAGCCTGCCTGATCATGATAAGAAATAAGGGGGATGGCAATGAAAAAGGCATTTTGTGTCGGGATGATTAAGAATGAGGCAGATATCGTTGAGTCGTATATCAGATATCATTTGAATATTTTTGACGGTCTGGTCATCCTGGATAACGGGAGCACGGATCGGTCTCTTGATATTATTCGCAGTTTGCAGTCGGAAGGGCTTCCGGTTTATCTTGATCAGGACGCGAGCCTCGAATATGTCCAGGGGGATAAGACTACAGAGTTGATTAAGCGTACCTTTGATCAATTTGGACCGGATTTTATTTTTCCGCTTGATGTTGACGAGTTTTTAATTGCCCCGGAATATTCCGGGAATCCTCGAAAATTAATAAACAACTTATCAACCGCTAAAGTTTATTACCTTGAAAGGGAATATACGTACGCACCGGTTAATCTAAATGAAAATGAGTTGTTCATTCCCCAAAGACTGACCTTTGCCAGTCCCATCAAAGATTATTGGCCGAAGGTCGTCGTATCGAAAAAAATCATGGATGCATACTCCCCTTCTATAACGGGGGGCAACCATGACTTGATCTTTGATAAAAGGAATATACGGACGCAGAAATTACAGTCACTTAAGTTAAGGCATTTTCCATACCGTTCGCTTGAGCAGCTCAAATCAAAGATAACTGTAGGATGGATGAACACACTCGCTTCTTATAACTATAGCGAGGGATTTAATTATCACTGGCATGCGCTGTTCGATGAACTGAAAAAAAATAACTTTACAATCGCCGTGGACGCAATTTCCGATCATCAGGAAAAGTATGTTCCCATGAATCTTTCCTTCTGCCGCTCATTGGATTTAAAGTACACTACAGAACATGAAGTCAATGCTATTGTCAACCTGTTGAACTATTGTGAATCATTGGCCGCAGATTACAGTAAATTGGTCAGACAGCAACGTGAGGGATCATAAATGAAAGATATTTCTATAGTTACTATTTGTAACGATCATTATGCTGTCCATTTGGCGACAATGCTCCTTTCCTTATTCGAGAACAAGGCACCGACGACGCCCTATCGGATCTATATTATCGACGGGAATTTATCAAGTGAGAATAAATCCAGGTTTTGCCGCCTCCTGCAGGATTTCAACACCGCACCGGTTTTTCTTCATGTTGATCAAAAACTGTTTAAATACTGTAAAGGCTGGGGACATGTAAGTCGGGAAGCTTTCTACAGGATTGTCATACCTGATCTTTTGGATAAGAAAATTAAAAAAGCTGTGTATCTCGACAGCGATCTGATCATTAAAGATGATCTCCTGAATCTATGGAACAATGAGCAACTGAGACACTATTTTATAGGTGCTGTGGAGGATCCGGTGGATGTCACAGGGATAAGATTACCAAAGAAATATAAATATTTTAATTCTGGCGTGATGCTGATGAATCTGGAGAAGTGGCGAAAAAACAAAACATCGCAACGGATTTTGCAATTTATCAGGAGGCACTCCTCGAAAATTATGTGGTGGGATCAGGATGCATTGAATGCTATCTTGTATAATAAATGGTTTGAACTTGGTTACACGTGGAACTTTCAGGTCTACCGGATGAAACACATCAAAATTCAGCCAAAGATTATACATTTCAATACAGAGGTTAAACCATGGAACGGAGAGACTTATCTTAAAGAGGAGTATGACCACTATAGACAGCTGCTGAGCGCACGGCTGAACTGGTAATAGGAACACAAGTCCCGAAACGCTCAAGCTGATTCTCACAAAGCCTGAGTAATCCGGGGAACGAAAAGAGATGTTGTCTTTTGACTGATTTAACGCCGCCTGTCGGTATTATTAATTCAATGAAAGAGTGGGCTTCGGAGGACAAATTACAAAATGTGAGGATTAAAGAAATCTACCCGCAAACTTCTATTCCGGGTAAAACAAAGCGTCGCCCTCCCTGGCCGTCTTCCTGGTTTCCGAACCCATTAAAGTCCCAAAGCGGATATGTGGCGGTGATTCCGGACGGACGTGTCTGGGGTGTGAACGGGGCGATTATTTCTCCGGATAACCGGCTTATCTGGGAGGCCTCCTTTGAAGGTGTTGATGTGTCACAGGAAAACCACTCTATTTTTAGGGAACAGTCACTGACGGAACCCTTATATATTCGTGATGCCGCGGATCTGACCCATGTTTTTAGCGGAAATTATTATCACTGGATGTATGAGGTGATACCGCGGATTCATTTGATTCATCAGAGCGGTCAAACGGTTGACCGGTTTATCGTGAATACAGAATCGGAGCAACCATACCAGTCGGAAACCCTTCACCGGTTGGGATTGAATCAGGAGAAATTATTAAGAACATACAAAGGCTTTCATGTTCAGGCGGAACATTTAATTGTCCCTGCGCAGCCCGCCTTTCCAACAAAATGGGGATATGACTTTTTGCGAGACTCCTTTCTGAAAGATTCTAATAGCATCGGTCGTAAAAGGATCTATATAAGCAGAAAATGGTCGCGAAAAATCACCAACGAGGATCTGCTTATGGAAATTATTTATAAATATGGCTTTGAAAAAGTGGAGTTAGAATCTCTTTCCGTTGAAGAACAGGTGCATCTCTTTTCATCTGCAGAGGCAATCATCGGCGTACATGGTGCGGCTTTAACCAATCTGACATTTTGCCGTCCGGGAACCAAAGTGTTGGAAATATTCGCTCCAAATTATATTATTGCCCATTTTTATGGGATCAGTTCTATGGGTGACTTAGACTATTATTACTATATCGGTGAAAAAAGTTCACGATTGTCAAAGGGGTGGCCGGGGGCTGAAGATATTGTCCTGAACATACCCAGGTTTATGTCCTGCCTTAAGAGAATGCATTTGTAAGAGAATCCGGCGGCCCTTGCGCGCTATAAATGAGCTCAAGAGTTATGAACGATAGAGTGCCAGATACTGATGGGCTTCTTCCTCGATTGTCCGGACTTTTTCTTCACTTATTTTTTTCTTGATTTTATTTAAAATCATCGGGTGATGATTTAACTTTTTTATGAGTTTCGTTAGTTTCTCCGAATTGCCTCTCGGAAAGATAAATCCATTTCGCCCATGATCAATGATCTCGGTAATCCCTCCGACATCCGAAGCGATAACAGGCAATCCACAGGCTAAAGCTTCGTAAATGACAAAGGGGCAATTCTCATGCCAGATTGATGGGACGATCAGGACATCGACACTGCTGAAAATATGCCCGATATCTGTCTCACTATAAACACCGCAAAATTCGATGTTTTTATTTTTCGAAGCGGATTTTCGAAGCTGATCGTTATAAAATGAATCTTTCCCGGATCCATAGATCTTCAGCTTGGATTTATTTATTTTGGAACTCAGGAATGCTTCGGTTAAAACATGAAGACCTTTATGCGTATAGTGGCTTCCGGCATAACAAAAAGTCAGGTGCTGGTGCTTCCTGTAAACGGTTTTATTTTGTATAAAATTCTCCTGATCAACTCCGTATGGGATCACTTCAATGCTTATTTCGGGATACTCCTTCTTAAAGATGCTCGCCAGATAAAAGGACGGGGCGATGAGCTTTTTGGCGGACAAAAGAATATTTTTCGATTGATTATACCTGTATTTAACAAAATCAGTGTTAAGTTCCGGGCAGGATGTTTTGCACGCCTCTCCTTGTTCAGCGCCGAAACAGGGAACTCCTGCACTTGTCATCAGGATCCCCTTCGGACAGATCAGGAAGTAGTCTGTGAGTGTGATTATATAAGGAATATTCCGTTTTATAGAGACATGAATAAATTCGCTCATCCGGATCGGATGGGCTACATGAACAAGATCCGGTTGCTCTTTTTGAAGGATCATATCTGCAAAACCGGTTAGTCCGGTATCTTCCAATGATTGATAGAGAACCTGAGGACCAGGATTATTCATATGTTTATAGGCAATAATCGGGATATCTTTATAGTGAAACTCTCTGTACATAATGTGCCCATAAGTTTGATCAAAATAGGAGTCAGGCCGAAAACTGTGGGTGATCACTTTTACTTCATGACCATTGGTCTTTATTTGACTGGAAAGATTCAATAAGAAATTCTCAGTACCCGTATACGTCTCCGGAAAGAATTGATGGATCAGATACAGAATTTTTATTGTAATCCACCCCTTTTTATGCCTTGATGGAAATCAGGATCTTCCTCTTCCTGATGTATAAAAATATGTAGACCGCCGCTCTGAACGGGTTACAGTTAACAGTTGCAATATATGTGGCTATTTCAGATTTATGCTTTGAAGGCAGTGTCTCCGCAGTATACATTAATTTAAAATGAGCTGATAAGCAGCTTTTCGTAGGCAGGTCCTCAGGGCGCCGAAGCTTCTTTGTAGCGATCGGAACAGCAGGAATATGATTACGGCCTGAAATTTAATTTTCTGAAGGTATTAAAAGAGCTTCCGGTTGCTCCGGAAGCTGGTGAACCTGTTTCAGCAGTGCACGATCTGTGTATATAATGATTTGCTTATCGATAATGGTCCCGTCTTGTTCTGATCTTAAAAATCCGGAAACAAGATATCATTCCTTTGATCCTGGTTCGATGAGGAAGTCCGCCATAATGCATGATCACCGGATCCTTGCTGATATCACCGTCGATCGGCCGGGAATTCCATTTAAGATCTAATGAACCAATCAGATTGCTGTACTGATTTGGATGATAGCCGATAATGTTGTGATACTCATTTTTATAGCCCAGAACGTTAAAGATAGCCTGTTGCTCCCACCATGGATGATGTATTGCATCTGTCTGATTCCATATCCTGGTGAGTAAATCAAATGTTTTCGGATCCTGTTTCGCAATAATCAGACCACCGTTCGGCCAGATCGGTGTTCTTCCGTAATGCGTGACCATATACATGACATGGCGGCTGTCTAATTCGTTTCTTATATCTGAACGTGTATCCAGAAATATAGCATCTGAATCCATCCACATAACCAGATTGTATTTCTTTAATAAGTTATATAAGATGATAATTTTGTCCCATGATGCAGGTCTGTCCGCTCCGAATCTTTCCGTAAAGAAGGCAGTATCCATACGATACTTTTTTGCATAAGCTTCAACGGTAGTTTTCATGATTTTTAATTCTGCTTGATGCATCTTTCCGGTTGCACTGGTGCAAATGATCATATCATTCTTGACAGGGATGTTGATATTAATTCTTGGTATTATAAGCTCAGGTTTTGCCTCATCACCTTTACGTCTACTAGCAATCTTAGAAAAAAGGGCTTCCTTTTTGAGTGCTATACCGGACACTCTGTCAGTAACCATGAGGATGTTTGCTGTGCCATTGCCATGCTGACCGGATTATGTCTTCCAGCGAATAAATAGGGTTCCAGCCTAAATCTTGCTTGATTCTTGAAGATGAGGCAATTAAAAAAGGAGGGTCACCCGGTCTTCTGGGCGCATAATGAACATTTGCTTTTACATTCGTAATCCGTTCACATTCCGTGATTACTTCTTTAACAGAGTATCCTTTTCCATTTCCGAGATTATACTGCATCCTGGTTACAGGATTTGATAAAAGATACTTCAATGCAAGTACATGGGCATTTGTCAGATCAAGAACATGGATATAATCGCGGATACAGGTACCATCGGGAGTAGGATAATCGTTGCCCAGTACATCGATTGCATCGGAAGCGCCTTGTAAGTGTTTCAAGATCTTTGGAATCAAATGTGTCTCCGGATCATGATCCTCTCCGATTTCGGCGGATAAATGATCTCCCGCTGCATTAAAATACCTCAGAGCAATATAGCTTAGCCCGTTGCTTTCGGCGGCATCATGCAGTATCGTTTCGATCATAAGTTTAGATTTTCCATACGGGTTGATTGGATTCTTCGGAAGTTCTTCAGTGATTATCTCCTGCCCGGGAATCCCATAGATAGCACAGCTTGAAGAGAAGATGAACCGGTGGACACCGTGATCGATCATCGCATGAAGCAGCTGCGTTGTTGCACCTACATTATTTTCATAATATTTCAGCGGATGGCGCACCGATTCGCCGACCAGACAACTGGCGGCGAAATGCATCACGGCCGTGATGTCGTACTGATCGAATAAATCGTTCAGTAATTGACGGTTACTAATATCACCTGATATAAAAACCGCCCTCTTGTCTACAGCAGCCCGGTGTCCTGTTGTCAGATTATCCAGCACAACAACTTTATAGCCCTGGTTGATTAATTCTCTTGTGACGTGACTTCCGATATAGCCGGCCCCGCCGGTTACAAGAATAATAGGTCTTCACCGTCCTTAAAGATATGATTAATCTAAGAAATCAGTCACTGCCGTAACGACCTGATCTTATGAAGATCATCTTTTGCCGATCGCGTAATAATTGAAACCGGCCTGCCTGATTTGATCCGGATTTAATACATTTTTGCCGTCAAAGATAAAAGGACTGCGTACCCGTTTTCTGACTTCTTTCCAGTCAATTGCTTCGTACTGTTGCCAGCCGGTACACAAAATGACAGCGTCTGAATCAGTGACACATTGCGCAACAGTGGCAAGCTGCTCAAAGATGGCATCTGATCCTGATTTTACAGCCGGATCATGTGCTTTTACTTTAGCTCCTGCCTTGATCAGCTGATGAATCACATTTAAACCCGGGGACTCACGTATATCGTCAGTATCCGGTTTAAACGCCAATCCGAGTACAGCGACGGTTTTGTCCTGCAGACCGCCAAGCGCAGTCTCAAGTTCCCTGATAAAATACTCGGGCTGTGTTTTGTTGACAGTAACAGCTGCCTCCATTATTGAAAGTGACTGATGATGCGATTCCGCTGTTTTGAGCAGCGCATTGACATCTTTAGGAAAGCAGGATCCTCCATAGCCGATGCCGGCTTTCAGAAACGCTTCGCCGATCCGCCGGTCAAGTCCGATCCCTCTGGATATGTCATCGATTTCCAGTTCCAACCGGTCGCACAATCGTGCGAGTTCATTAATAAAGGAAATTTTAAGAGCCAGAAATGAATTGGCAGCATATTTAATCATCTCGGCTGTTTTAGGTGTTGTCTCGACAACCGGGCACCGGAAATCTTTATAGAGTTCACGCATCATTTCACGGGATTTTGCACCGGAATAGCCGATGACGATCCTGTCGGGGTGTAACGCATCCCTCAATGCGGAACCCTCACGCAGAAACTCGGGATTTGAAACAACATCGAATGGAACTCCTTTTTTCTTATTCTGCTGGATCCAGTCACGGACTTTGCCAGCCGTCCCGACAGGAACAGTACTCTTATCAACGATGACTTTATAGGCGTTCAGATTCTTTCCAATCTCTTCAGCAACATTTTTGACGTATCTTAGATCAGCATTACCATCCTTTCCTTGCGGAGTACCGACGCAAATAAAAATGATGTCGTTTTGCTTAATGGCTGCAGAACTGTTTGTTGTAAAAGAGAGGTTCCCTGCCTGAAGATGTTCTTTGAGTAAATCCGGTAACCCGGGCTCAAAGAAATGAAGCTGACCTGATTGAAGTTTCTCAATTTTTTCCTGATCAAGATCCAGGCCGGTCACCTGATGACCTTTCTCACAAAATACAAGGGCCGTAGTCGTACCAACGTACCCAGTTCCGACGATTAGAATTTTAATGACCCGCCACCTCCGAAGCATTCGTAGTTCATGGACTGTTAACAATGTATTCAGCGTGGGACGAAGAGTAAGTTGTCCGACTTATAACGGGCCTTTGGCGGAAGAACGTAATCGAAGCGAGGAGAGGAGGGGTGTGATTAATATCATGTTCACATAAAAAACACTTTTTCGGCACATTGTCAGATTGCCGTCGGTTACTGTCAATGATATAATTTTTATGTAAAAAAGAATTTCATCATATTTCTCTTCTTAACAGGGGAGAATAGGCGCAGCAGGGCATTGGCGCAGCTCAGAATAAAGAGCATTGTTCCTTTCCACGTCTTGTGAAGAGCATCACGAAAATAATTTTCACAAGTGACCTGGTTACAGCCGGATATTCAGAAATGCCCGGTGGAGAATAAAATTTTTTTAGGAGGATGTTTAAGAATGGCTTTCAAAATCATTGCATACGGCGTTCAGCCCTATGAAGAACACTTGTATGGCGAACTGAATAAGTATGGCTTTGACGTCAAACTGGTTAACGATCTGCTGACTGCTGATAACGGCGATCTGGCTGAAGGCTTTGACGGTGTTCTGTTGTTTGTCGATTGCCTGGCAAACCGTGCCAACCTGAAGAAGTTCAAAGACTTCGGTATCAAGTATGTCTTCACACGGACGGCCGGCTACAACCACATCGATCTGCAGGCCGCCGCTGACTTCGGTCAGAAAGTGGCTCGTGTTCCTGCTTATTCACCGAATGCGATTGCCGAACTGGCTGTTTCACTCGGCACTTCACTGTCCCGTTCGACGGTTTATTCATCCGGCAGAACAGCAAAGCTGAACTTCAAAGTTACTGAAACAATGTTCAGCCATGAAATCCGCAAGAGCACCGTCGGCATCGTAGGCACCGGCCACATCGGCTGCGTTGAAGCAGAGCTGTACAAGGGCCTTGGTGCGAAATTGCTCGGCTATGATATTTTCCAGAGCGACTTTGCCAAGAAACTCGTTGAATTCAAGGAACTGGACGAACTGCTTGCTGAATCGGATATTGTCAGCCTGCATCTTCCTTACTTCCCTGGCAAGAATGAAAACTTTGTCGGCGAAGACTTCATCAGCAAAATGAAAGACGGCGCGATTCTCGTCAATACGGCTCGTGGCGAACTGGTTGACGAAGCGGCTGTTGTCAAAGCGATTAAGAGCGGCAAGCTCGCCGGCTTCGGTGCTGACGTTCTGACGGAAGAAGGACGCTTCCTCGGCAAGGATTATTCCGACAATCCGGATGCCTTCCCTGATGCATCGATCAAGGAACTGCTGAGCCTGTATCCGAAAGTACTCGTTACGCCGCACGTCGCTGCGATGACGGACGAAGCCGTTTCGAATATGATTTCCACAAGCTATGACAACTTCAATACCGTTATTAACGGCGGCGATCTTGGCAGAGCAGAAGTGAAGCTGCCGGAACCGGCTGCAAAATAAGCATCAGCAGCATTTAAATATGTGATCTGAAGAGCTGTTCTCTGCATGTATCTCGCGGAGAGTAGCTCTTTTTGACTGCTGCAGGCTGCGAGATTGAAAGACAGATGAAACATATTTCAGAATATTAAATTTTTAGGTTGACATCGACGGTAGAGGTCGGTACAATAATGACTGAATCACAATTGTCATGATCAAAGAGGCTGAATCTTATGTCCACGGCACACAATAGCGAACAGCGAATTATTTTGATTTGTTAGGACTCCGGTAAGCGATTGTCGCAGAAACGACAGCGTTTGCCCGAGTCCTGTTCGCTTTGGTGCGGGGGCTTGAGCGGGGCCCCATCCAGAGTGATCCGGATGGGGCCCTTTTTAGCTTCTGATGATGACTTGTGACCGATAAATCACAATATAGAGAAAAGGGAGACGAAACAGGATGAAGGTTGTTGTTGCAGGAGCAGGAGGAATGGGCCTCAGGTATGGTGTATTATTGCAGGAAGCAGGAAATGATGTTCAGTTTGTCGACACATGGAAGGCCAATGTGGATGCCATTCATCAGAATCATGGGGTTGAGGTAACACGTGACGGAAAAGACCCGAAGCTGGTTGACGTTGCTGTCTGTTATCCTGAGGAATATCATGGACATCCCGACCTGGTTGTTGTCTTTGTTAAAGACATGCATACTGTTGAAATGATGGAACGGTGCAAACATTTTATTGGAAAAGATACCTACGTGCTCACAAACCAGAACGGCTATGGCGGTGCGGAAGATGTTGCGAAATTCGTCGACCGGAAACGGATCATCTCCGGTACAGCTATGATCGCGACCGTAATGAAAGGTCCGGGCAAAGTAGACTTTGTCGGCAAACGTGGGGCAGGCCATGTCCATCTTGTCAAGGTGGAAGGAGAACCTGATCCGTTTATCTACAAAGTCGCCGATGAGATGGAAAAGGCATTGATGCATCCGACGGTTAAAAAGGATTATCTGGGAACGGTCTGGACGAAGCTCGTCTTTAACTCAGTGGTCAACACGCTGTGCACGCTGATGAATCTTAAAATGGGCCAGTTTGCGGCCTATAGGAACTCTGATGAAATGACCCGGAAACTGATCGATGAAGCTTATGATGCCACCGATGCTGAAGGAATTAAACTGGAAGTCAGCCGTGAGGAACTGGTCAAACAGGTTCGCTTTGTTTCTGAAGTGTCCAATCCGCGCCATTATCCGTCCATGCATCAGGATATGGCTACGAACAGGCCGACGGAAGTCGACTACATCAATGGGTCGATTGTCCGTCTTGCTGAAAAACATGGCCTGAAAGCGCCGCTGCATGCGATGCTGGTTGATCTTGTCCATCTGAAGGAAGCTTCCAGGCAATATGAGCCGGCTGTATCTGAAGCACAAGCCTGATTATCATTTAAACTCCGGATCTCAGGAAATATTTTTGATCCGGAGTTTTTTGCGGCTTTTTTTTAGATGGGTTAAAATAGCAGGAGAATAGATTCGAAAGCAGTCAGGGGCAGCGTACTTTGAGCAAAGCAAGCCCATTATGACTGGTTCCGGACTGTACAGGGGGATAATGATGGCGGAAAAATTCAAACGTATTCATATCATCGTCATGGATTCAGTAGGCATCGGCGAGGCATCAGATGCCGCCAGGTATGGCGATGAGGGTTGCGATACACTGGGCCATACGGCCAAAGCAAAGAGCGGACTTCATGTGCCCAATCTGGAAAAACTGGGACTGTCGAATATTCGTCCGGAAAATCCGATCGAAGGGGTTGCCGTGATGGAGCAGCCCGCCGCTTATTTTACCAAGATGCATGAAATTTCGGCTGGAAAAGACAGTATGGACGGTCACTGGGAAATGATGGGGCTGCCGGTAATGACTCCGCTGCATACTTTTCCAAATGGTTTTCCGGACGAACTGATCCGCAAAATCGAGGCTTTCAGCGGACGCAAAGTGATCTGGAACAAGCCGGCGAGCGGAACGGAGATCATTAAAAAGTTCGGTGAACGGCAGATGAAGACCGGGGAGCTGATTATCTATACATCAGGCGATTCGGTGCTGCAGATTGCCGCTCATGAGCAGGTGATTCCGCTAAAAGAATTGTATTCGATCTGTGCGTACTGCCGGAAACTGACGCTTGATGAACCGTACCATCTGGGCCGGATTATTGCCCGTCCCTATGTCGGCGACCGGGCCGACAACTTCGAGCGGACGGCCAATCGTCGTGATTTAACGCTTGAACCGCCGGAAGAGACAGTGATGGACAAGTTGAAAGCAGCGGGATTGGATTCACTGGCGATCGGAAAGATCAATGATATTTTTAGCGGGCATGGTATTACCGAGGGCTGGCACACGCTCAGTAATGAGGACGGCATGAACCGCCTGATCGAAGTTCTGGCACAGGACTTCCACGGTCTGAGCTTTACCAATCTGGTTGATTTTGATGCTAAATACGGGCATCGCCGGGAGCCGGTCAAGTTCGGGAATGCGCTTGAAGCCTTCGACAATCAGCTTGGCACGGTCCTGTCTCGTCTTTCGGATCATGATCTGCTTCTGATTACGGCAGACCACGGCAATGATCCCGGCTTCAGAGGGACCGATCATACGCGGGAATATGTACCGCTTCTGGCTACTTCTCCGATGTTTGCTGAGGGCCGTCCGCTTCCGGTTCGGAAGACGTTCGCAGACCTTGGTGCGACGATTGCCGATAATTTTGGTGTTCCGCTGCCTGACGTCGGCAGCAGTTTCTTGAATGACTTAAAATGAAACGGGGTGCGTCCGGGTGCGGATGGTCGATATTATCACAAAAAAACGGGACGGACATGCGCTGACGCCTGAGGAAATCAACTTTTTTATTAACGGTTACGTCACCGGTGCCATTCCTGATTATCAGGCAAGTGCGCTCACGATGGCGATCTATTTTCGTGATATGAGTGATCAGGAAATTGCCACTCTGACAGAGGCAATGGTGCATTCCGGCGACACGGTGGACTTATCGGGAATCCGGGGGGTCAAGGTCGACAAGCATTCAACCGGCGGGGTCGGCGATACCACAACGCTGGTGCTCGCACCGCTTGTCGCAGCAGCCGGTGTTCCGGTTGCGAAAATGACCGGCCGCGGACTTGGATTTACCGGCGGGACGATCGACAAACTCGAATCGATTCCCGGTTTCCATGTCACTCTGACACCGGAACAATTTATCCGCTCGGTCAACGAAGATCAGATTGCTGTGATCGGTCAGAGCAGTGAACTGGTTCCGGCCGACAAGAAACTCTATGCGCTTCGTGATGTGACCGGTTCCGTCGAATCCATCCCGCTGATTGCCAGTTCCATTATGAGCAAGAAAATCGCGGCAGGTGCCGATGCCATCGTCCTGGAAGTGACGACCGGTGCCGGGGCTTTTATGAAAGACGAAGAAGGTGCAGTTCGTCTGGCCGAGACGATGGTGCGGATCGGCCGTCATGTCGGCCGGACAACTGCTGCGGTTATTACCGATATGTCCCAGCCGCTTGGGAGAGCCGTCGGCAATGCGCTCGAGGTAAAAGAAGCGATCGAGACACTCCGGGGTGCGGGTCCTGATGACCTGAAGGAGCTCGTCCTGACTCTGGGCAGCCTGATGGTCTGCGCGGCCGGGAAAATGACGGATCCAGGTGCAGCAAGAGAGCAGCTCGAATCTCTCCTGAATGACGGCCGGGCGCTTGAGAAGTTCAGGCAGTTTGTCGCCAATCAGGGCGGAGATCCGAACGTTATCGATCATCCGGACAGTTTACCGGCTGCCCGGTTCCAGATTGAACTTCCGGCTGAGCATTCCGGTTATATTACCGAACTGGCTGCAGATCAGATCGGACTGGCGGCCATGCAGCTTGGTGCCGGGAGAGCAACGAAAGATGACCGGATTGATCCGGCTGCCGGGATCGTGCTGCACAAAAAGGTTGGTGACCCGGTTAAACAGGGTGAATCGCTGCTGACCATCCATTCCAACAGGCAGGATGTGACTGAAGTGACGGCACAGCTGAAGCGGTCGATTCGGTTCGGCAGCCGTTCTGTCCGGCCGAAACTGATCCATGGAACAATTACCGAATAGAAAAGGGAGTGTCGTTGATGAACGATCTTGCCAGATACATTGATCATACTGCATTGAAACCGGACGTTACGGAAGCGGACATCATTAAACTGACAGGGGAAGCAAAAGAATATGGATTTGCCTCCGTGTGTGTCAATCCTTTCTGGGTAACCCTTGCAGCGGAACAGCTGGAGGGGTCGGACGTCAATGTCTGCACGGTGATCGGCTTTCCTCTTGGGGCCGGCACAGCGGCAACGAAAGCCTTCGAAACAAAGGACGCGATTGATCATGGTGCGGATGAAGTCGATATGGTGATCAATATCGGGGCGCTGAAGGGCGGGCAGACAGATACGGTGGAGAGGGACATTAAGGCTGTCGTTCAGGCGGCGGCCGGTAAAGCGCTGGTTAAAGTGATCATTGAAACCTGTCTCCTGACGGATGATGAAAAGGTGCTGGCTTGCAAACTGGCTGCCGGAGCAGGTGCCGATTTTGTGAAGACATCGACGGGCTTTTCAACCGGCGGAGCGACAGTGTCAGACGTTGCGCTGATGCGCCGGACGGTTGGACCGAAGTTCGGCGTGAAGGCGGCGGGCGGTATCCATTCAAAAGCTGAGGCACAGGCGCTGATCGCAGCAGGGGCGACCCGAATCGGAGCCAGTTCAGGCATTCAGATTGTGAATGGGTGAGTCCGGCTAAGTGATTTAATGGATATGGTTACGGTTGCCGACTTCAGATACTTGAAATCAGGGTACACTATATGGTATAATTTTTTCCGTGCTCGATAGAAGGCACGTAGAATGATAGGGCGTTGGGCAAGTGGTTAAGCCAATGGATTCTCATTCCATGATCACGGGTTCAATTCCCGTACGCCTTATAATTCAAAAGCGAACTGCTCTTTCAGGAATATTTCTTGAAAGAGCAGTTTTTTTTATTTCTAAATACGGATCGTTGATGCTCACAGACGTCGTGAGCATTGTCATTGACAAAATGATAATTACTATTGAAAGCGCTTGCAATTAAAGCTACAATGGTAGTGGAAATAATGTGAACAATATGTGAACAATTGATGCTTAATAAAAGTGCATTGGCCGAACAGAATTCAAATGAAGGGAATGAATCATTTTGACAAAGAAAAGGATTGTGATTCTTGGCGCGGGATACGGTGGACTCCGGACACTGAAAAAGTTACAGAATATGCATCCTGATGCTGATCTGGTCCTGGTGAATAAAAATGATTATCACTGTGAAACGACGCTGCTTCATGAAGTGGCGGCAGGTTCAACAGAAGCGAAAGGAATTTGCTATCCGATAAAACAGGTCGTCGACAGCAGGCAGACGATTTTTATTCAGGATACGGTTCAGTATGTAGACCGTGCCGGAAAGAAAATCATCTTTGAGGCGCATCCGCCGCTGTCGTATGACTATTTGTTGATTGCACTGGGTTTTGAATCGGAATCTTTCGGGATACAAGGTATTCCTGAATATGCGATGTCGATTTCAGATATTCCTTCGGTCAATCACATCCGCCGGCATATTCACCATCAGCTTGCCGCCTGGCAAGAGGACAGAGACGAGACGCACCTGACCGTCGTTGTCGGCGGGGCGGGATTCACGAGTTTTGAATTTCTGGGCGAATTGACCAACCGACTGCCAAAACTTGCCGCACGTTACCATATCGATAAGGATCAGCTTCATGTGATCTGTATTGAACCAACGCCTCATGTACTGCCGATGTTCAATCGCCCGATTGCCGAATACGGCAGCCGAAAGCTTGCGGAGCGAGGTGTCCGGTTTGTCATCGGCCGTGTCAACCGTGTCGTTCCGGGGCATGTTTATTACAAACATGAGGATGATCTTAGCGTGATCCATGCCGGAACATTTATCTGGACGGGGGGTGTCCGCGGCAGTTCGGTTATTGAGGCTTCCGGATTTATTCAGAAACGCGGCCGTGTTAATGTGAATGCTGATCTGACTGTACCCGGCAACCCCGAAATTATGATTATCGGTGATTGCTCGGCGGTGATCGATCCGGAAAATGGTCGTCCTTATCCGACAACAGCACAAATTGCCATCCAGCAAGCGGACTGTGCTGCCCATAATCTCAATGCCCGCATTCAGGGGAGGGCACTGAAACCGTTTGTTTATAAGTATAAAGGAACGGTCTGCTCACTGGGGAGAAATGATGCCATGGGACAAGTAATGGGCAAGAATATCAAGGGATACCCTGCTTCCTTCATGAAGAAAATGATTGAGAACCGGTCACTTGTAAAAATCGGCGGTGTGGAAACGATGTTGAAAAAAGGTCGCTTCGATTTCCTGAACTAATCGATAGGCAATCGCGAAGATTAAAAAAACAGCCTGGCGACATAATGCCGCCAGGCTGTTTCAGTGGTTTGATCCCCCATATATTCTCTTTGTAAAACTTATTTTGCCGAAACGTGTTCCGGAATCTTGGCAAGTGCCTGATCCAGATCCCAGATGATATCATCAACATCTTCAATACCGATTGAAACACGGATCAGATCCGGTGTAACGCCGGCGACAGCCTGTTCTTCAGGTGTCAGTTCGGCATGTGTCGTGCTGGCCGGATGAATAATCAGCGACTTTGCATCGGCAACATTGGCGAGGAGAGAGAACAATTTAACATTGTTGATCAGTGTCTTTCCGGCTTCATAACCACCCTTGACACCGAATGTGAAGATCGATCCGGGGCCCTTCGGCAGGTATTTCTTCGCCAGGTCGTAATATTTATTTCCTTTGAGACCGGGATAATTAACCCAGGTTACTTTCGGATGTTCACTGAGGAATTCTGCCACTTTCTGTGCGTTCTGAACATGACGTTCAACACGAACCGACAAGGATTCAAGACCCAGCAGGAAATAGAAAGCGTTTTGCGGACTGATCGTTGCACCGGTGTTACGCAGCAGCTGTACTCTGGCTTTGGCTGCGAAGGAAGCCGGTGCCAGATCAGCATAAACAAGACCGCCGTAGCTCTTATCAGGTTCGGTGAAGTCAGGGAATTTACCGCTGGCACGCCAGTCGAACTTACCGCCGTCGACGATAACACCGCCGATCGCTGTCCCATGGCCGCCGATGAATTTCGTTGCTGAATGGACAACAACATCTGCGCCGTATTCGATCGGACGGATCAGATAAGGTGTTCCGAAGGTATTGTCGATAATGAACGGTATTTTATTTTCATGAGCAATCCTGGCAACAGCTTCGAGATCCAGAACGTTAATTTTCGGATTGCCGATGGTTTCGCCATAGATCGCTTTCGTTCTGTCATCAATGGCCGAGCGGAAGTTTTCCGGATCGTCCGGGTCAACAAATTTAACACCAATGCCGAGTTTTTTCAGTGTGACGGAGAACAGCTCATATGTACCACCGTACAATGTGCTTGCAGATACAATGTTGTCTCCTTCGCTGGCAACGTTCAAAATGGCGTAAAAGATAGCTGCAAGTCCCGACGCGGTGGCCAGTCCGGCAACCCCGCCTTCCAGCGCAGCGATACGTTTTTCAAAAACGTCTTCGGTAGGGTTCATAATTCGTGCATAGACATTACCGGGTTTCTTCAGCTGGAAAAAGTCTGCCGCCTGGTCAGCGTCTTTAAATACGAAAGAACTTGTCTGATAAATCGGTACGGCACGTGCACCGGTTGCCGAATCCGGTTCCTCCTGTCCGGCATGTACCTGCAACGTCTCAAACCCAAATTTTCTTTCTTCAGCCATTTCGATCTCTCCCTTGATCATGATTTGTAATTAAATAAAATCTTAGCTGGAAAGATTACAGATTGGAAAGAGCTGCCAATGAAAAAGCTGCCTCCCGTCAGATAGGGAAGCAGCTTTTTCGCCGATTCTTTTCTTATCTGCCAGAAATTAATCTGCTGGAATTAACACCATACATAAAAAAACTATGCTGGTTGTCGGGCTTCACAGGGCCAGTCCCTCCGCCGCTCTTGATAAGATTTATTTAATTGTGTACAGTTTACTCCCGGTCGAGCGTGTTTGTCAACACATAAATACAAGTAATTTGCTAGATTTAATATTATTTTTAACGCTCTGCATATAGAAAAAGAAGAACCACAAATGGGTTCTTCTTTTTTGCGGAACGGCATGATTAATACAAACCGTCGACCGTATCTTTTGTGCTGATGTAAATGTTCTTTGTCTGGGTATAGGCGTCGAGAATGCTCTTATAGGTCTCACGGCCGATACCGGACTTTTTGTATCCGCCGAACGGAGCGCCGGCAGGCAGCTGGTTATAAGTGTTAACCCACATACGGCCGGTCCGGACGCCGCGGGATACCTTGAGCGCAGTATTCAGATTGCTGGTCCAGACGGCGCCGCCAAGGCCATAATCAGATTGGTTGGCGAGCTTGATCGCATCATCCGCATCTTTGAACTTGATGACCGTAGCGACCGGTCCGAAGATTTCTTCCTGTGCGATCCGCATATCATTATTCGCGTCGGCAAGAATCGTCGGTGCCAGGAATTCGCCTTTTTCCAGGCCATTGGCAGATAGTTTCTTACCGCCGGTTACCAGCTTGGCTCCTTCGTCTTCACCGATTCTGACATAGTCAAGAATCTTCTTCAGCTGACGGTCATTGACCTGAGCACCCATCTGAACGCCGTCTTCCCATGGGAGGCCGACCTTGACGTTTTCAAATGCGGACTTCAGAGCAGCAACAAACTTATCATAGATTCCTTCCTGTACAAAGAGACGGGATCCGGCGCAGCAGACCTGGCCCTGGTTGAACAGGATGCCGAGCTGAGCTCCTTCAATTGCTCTGTCCCAAGGTGCGTCGTCGAAGAAGATGTTCGCCGACTTGCCGCCGAGTTCAAGAGTGGCAGGAATCAGCCGTTTGGCAGCTGCTTCAGCGACTTCGTAGCCTACCTGAGTGGATCCTGTAAAAGCTAATTTAGCGAAGCCGTCATGATGCAGCATATAGTCGCCGGAATCCGAACCGCGGCCGGTAACCACGTTGACAACACCGGCCGGAAGAACCTGATCCAGCAATTTTGCCAGTTCAAGCAAGCTCAGTGAAGTCGACGATGACGGATGGATGACCACGGTGTTGCCTGCGGCGATGGCCGGAGCAATCTTCCAGGCAGCCATCAGTAATGGGAAGTTCCAGGGAACAATCTGTCCGACGACGCCGATCGGTTCTTTCAGGTTGATCGTCAGCGTATTTTCGTCAAGTGCCTTGGCCGTACCTTCTTCGGAACGGATGACACCGGCGAAATAACGGAAGTGATCGGAGCTTGCCGGAACGTCGACGCCCTTGGTTTCTCTCAAAGGTTTGCCGTTATCCAGTGTTTCGACCAGAGCGAGGTGATCGGCATTTTCATCAATCAAATCAGCGATCTTCAGCAGCAATGTGCTCTTTTCCTGAACGCTGACATCTTTCCATGATTCAAAGGCTTCGGTGGCCGCTTTAACGGCGGCATCGACATCGGCATGGCTGGCATCGACAAATTCTGCCAGCTTTTCGCCGTTGCTTGGATTGTAGCTCGTAATCTTTTTTCCTTCTGAACCATCAATCCATTTTCCGCCGATGTACAGCTTGTATTCTGTGTCCACTGCGTTACCCAGGACGGTGCTATCAATGCTCATAACAGATCTCCCTTTCAAAAATTGTGATATTTTTGTAACAATTTGATCTACGCTTACATTGTAATGCACAAGGCTAAAAAAGAAAATGAAAACGCTCTCTATTGGAGGAATTTTTATTTGATCCCTATAATCAATCAGTGGAAAAAAGGCGAATACTGTCACTCAAATGGATAGTTAATGCCCCATTGGTGACGCACGCGGGTCATGATGTCGACGACATCGGATGTCAGTGGTAAAGTATTTTCCTGACGCGCCCCGGCAACCACTTGATTCATATAAACATATTCATAGGCCATTGCCCTGTCCGTGTCACCGGCACTGATTTCCTCTGTGCTCCCGTCGGGATAGGTGAGTGTCGCATTTTCAGCTCTTGGAAAATTGTCCACTGTGATAAAGGCTTTATCCCCGGTGACGATACCCCTTTTGGGTAATTTTGCCCGCATCGTTAATGTGATGACACCCATCTGATCATCCGGATTTTTCAGGACAATGCCGGAGGATTCGTCGGCACCAGTTTCAAACTTTTTGACCGTCGTCACGATTTGATTCGGCTGGCTGGACAGAAAAAAACGGGCAAAACTCAGGGCATAAGTGCCGATATCCAGCAGCGCACCCCCAGCCAGATCCATATTGAAAAACCGGCTCTTTGGATCATAGGGCTTCAGGCTGCCGAAAGTTACATTAACCATTTTCAGCTTCCCGATTTTCCCGGAAGCAACGATTTCCTGCAGCTTCTGATAAAGCGGCATGTGGAAAATCGTCATGGCTTCAACAACAAACAGATGTTTCTCTTTGGCCAGCTGAATCACCGGCCGCAATTGTTCCGTGCTGACGGTGATGGCCTTTTCGCAGATAACATTTTTCCCGTTCTCCAGGCACTTCATCAGGTATTCGTAGTGGTTGGAATGCGGCGTCGACAGGTAAACGATGTCGATCGCCGGATCACGGAGCATCTCGTCATAATTTCCATAAGCCTTTTCAATATGATGCTTCCCCGCAAAGTCGTTCGCATGCTCCAGACGCCGTGAACCGACGGCATAAATCGTTTTTCCGGCTGCATGAACGGCATCTGCAAATTCAGAAGCAATTCTACCGGGACCAAGAATAGCCCAGTTTAATTTTTTCAAAAATTACCGCCTCACTGTTTTCTCGTGATCCATTGAAAACCATTTTCCCCGGCGACAAGTGCTTTAGTCACGACGCCGGCGAACAGCGACGTGCCGATCACACCGTTGATGGCGTTCAACTCCTGATTAAGCGTATCGATATCCGTTACAGTATGAAAAGTAACGTCCATCAACGGATGACCGTAGTCACTGACCGTAAAACCATCCTTGGCTGAGCTTGTCCGCATCACCGGTTCGCCGCCCAGCTCGCTCACTTTTTTCTTTACGTAGGCGAGCGCGTCGTCCAGAACTTCCAGGACTACAGGGAGCTGGAAAGTCAGTCTCGGAACAAATTTGGTGTCGTCAACAAGGAGTACATAGTTATCAGCCATTGAAGCCACAAGCTTCTCTTTTGTGTGGATACCGCCTCCGCTTTTTAGCGCATGGAGTGCTTCGTCGACCTGGTCACAGCCGTCGAAGGCGATTGCCAGATGATCGACAGTTTCTGCAGGAAGGACGCGGAGTCCCTTCTCGCGGCAGAGCCACTTCGTCCGTACGGAAGGCGTCACAATCTGAACGTCCAGATCAGGCGCTTCTCTGATGAAATCGATCAGGTAGCTAATTGTACTGCCGCCGCCTAATCCGATGATTGTGTGGCGCGGGATGAGTTTCAAAGCTTCCCGGGCACATTCTTTTTTTATATTAACCGTAAAGACACCCCCCCTTCAGGTAGTGAAAAGTTCTAATGAGCAACCGTTTCCAATTTTTTCATTATACGAGTGAAAATTGACTGGTGTCAATCAATCGGCTCAACAGGTGGCAAACTGAAATGATTCCGGATCAATTGTGATACACTAAAGAACGGATGTCTGTGAGTTCCGCTGACATCGACGGACATCCAGGGCAATGTTCATGCGGCAGCGGAGGATAAATCAATACGCAATACGTTGTTGTCGTGTCCCCGGAAGCGTGATAAACTTACCCATATAATAGCATCAATTTAGTAGGAATAAGGACAATCAGGCGTTATGGCTGAATGATTCCCGTTCAGGGGCATAGCGCAACAGGAGGAACAGAGATATTTATGAAGAAACTCATTTTCGGGTTGTTAACGGTCATTCTTGCAGCCGCGCTGACAGCCTGTGCAACGCAAAGTGGCAGTTCATCGAAACCGCAGAGCCTGACTGCTCAGATTCAGAAGAAAGGCGTACTGACAGTCGGTACGGAAGGAACCTATGCGCCGTACACCTATCATGACAGCAAGACCAATAAGCTGGTGGGCTTTGATGTAGATGTTATTCGTGAAGTCGGCAAACGGATGGGCGTCAAAGTGCAGTTCAAGGAAGCCGTTTTTGATTCTTTGTTTGCCGGGCTTAATGCCAAACGTTTCGATACGATTGCCAACGATATCGGTGTCACTCCGGATCGTCAGAAGGCTTATGATTTCTCAAGGGTATATTCTACATCGCAATCAGTGATTGTCACCAGAAAAAATAATAACAGGATCAAAAAGCTCAGCGATCTGAAGGGCGTCAAGGTCGCCCAGGGGCTTTCCAGCAATTACGGTGAAATGACGAAGAAAGCCGGCGCCGTGATTGTCGGTCAGGACGATGTGTCCAAGGCGTTGAAACTGGTCAGCCAGGGCAGAGCGGATGCATTGGTCAACGATCAGGGAGCTGTTCTGAACTACTTTAATACGACGAAGGACAACAATCTTAAAATCGCGGCAGTTGTGCCGTCCAATGCCGCCGATATTGCCTTCCCGGTTCTGAAAAAGAGCGGACTGGATAAAACGTTCACAAAAGAGCTGAAAGCCATGAAAGCCGACGGGACGTTAACTAAAATCTCGGAGAAGTATTTCGGAAAGGATATCAGTAAGTAAACATGTCACTCTTTGTTGCCGGCCAGATTACGGTAGACTGGCCGCTTGCCGCACATTCATTCTGGCCGATTTTGCAGGGCGGCCTGATCTATACAATTCCTCTGGCCATGATCTCCTTTGTGTTCGGACTGATCATTGCGATGGGGATGGCACTGCTGCGTCTGTCACATGTAACCGTGCTGCGGTGGATCGCCCGTGTCTATATTTCAATTATTCGCGGGACGCCGCTTTTGGTGCAGCTGGCGATTATCTTTTTCGGGCTTCCCGATCTGGGGATTGATGTCAGTCCGCTGATCGGTGCCGTGGTCGCCCTGTCAATGAACGTGGGCGGTTATGCCGCAGAAACAATCCGGGCGTCGATACTTTCCGTACCGAAAGGCCAGTGGGAAGCCGGTTATACCATCGGCATGGGCTACGGCCAGACCTTGCGCCGGATCATTCTGCCGCAGGCGGCCCGTGTTTCGATACCGCCTTTGTCGAACTCATTCATCAGCCTGGTTAAAGATACCTCTCTGGCATCGACGATCACGGTGACGGAGCTGTTCCGCAGGGCCCAGGAAATCACTGCAACCAGTTACGATTTTCTGCTTCTTTACTCCGAAGCGGCACTGATCTACTGGATATTCTGTTTTATTCTTTCTATTATACAGGGACGTATCGAAGCCAGACTGGATCGCTATGTGGCATCGAATGAATAAAGGAGGAGCAGATTCATGCTGCTCAATGTGAAAAACCTGCAGAAATCGTTTGGCGGGCGCCGGATTCTTAACGGAATCGATTTTACGCTTGATGAAGGAAAGGTTCTCGTTCTGATCGGACCGTCCGGATCCGGGAAGACCACGACACTCAGAAGCCTTAATCTGTTGGAGCGGCCGGAACAAGGCGTACTTCAGATTGATGGCGACGAGGTGGACTTCAGTAAACCCGTTTCGAAAAAAACAATTCGCGCCATTCGCCGGAAATCGGCCATGGTCTTCCAGAATTATAATCTCTTTCCGCATAAAACGGTGCTCGAAAATGTGATCGAAGGCCCGGTAATGGTTCAGAAGACAGCGAAGGAAAAGGCTGTCGACAACGCCAGAAAGATTCTTGAGAGAGTCGGCCTGTCGGATTTTCTTGACAGTTATCCGCACCAATTGTCCGGCGGTCAGCAGCAGCGGGTAGGGATTGCCAGGGCAGTGGCTCTGAAGCCCAGACTGCTGCTGTTTGATGAACCGACATCCGCTTTGGATCCGGAACTGGTCGGTGATGTGTTGAAGGTTATGAAAGATTTGGCCCTGGAAGGCTGGACAATGGTGGTCGTCACTCATGAACTGAAGTTTGCCGAAGAGGTGGCGGACAAGGTCCTGTTTCTGGATCAGGGAACGATTCTTGAGCAGGGAACACCGGATGAATTGTTCGGCCATCCGAAGCATGAACGGACCAGACAGTTTCTGAGCAGAATTATGAATAAAGTGTAATCACAGATCAGTATTAAAGCCATGATCAGGCAACCCGAATCAGGAGTCCGGGATGTCCAATCATGGCTTTTTTTGTTGCGGTAAACGGACAAGAAAAAGTATGAGGTGATTTATTAATAATTTGTAATATTGTATAATTTTTTTATATTAGGTCTGGCGAAAAATATTGCTGATTCGGGTTACCCTATCGATTGGAGCGGAGGAGGCAAGGCTCCGGCGGTTTCAGCAATCCGCCCTGCTTCGTAGCGGAGACAGACGGATCGTTAATGGCAGACGAGTGCCCAAAATCGAGAAGCAGCAGATCAGTTTAACAGAGCCTAATAGGAAAAAGATCAGGGGGATGAATCAGTGGGAAAGAAGAAGAATACGGCATTGAATGTTGCCATGGGCGCCGCCTTTCTGATGGCGATGTCTGCAGTAGGTCCGGGATTTCTTACCCAGACTGCCGCATTTACATCTCAGCTTGGTGCAGACTTCGGATTTGCCATCTTGATCTGCATTCTTGTCGACATCGGTGTGCAGCTGAATATCTGGCGGATCATCTGTGTCTCCGGCAAGAAGGCCCAGACGATTGCTAATGAGCTGGTGCCTGGTCTTGGTTACCTGCTGACTGTGTTGATTGTTGTCGGCGGACTGACATTTAATATCGGAAATATTGGCGGTGTCGGTCTGGGATTTAATGTGCTGTTTGGTATTTCACCCGAGAACGGTGCATTGATCGGCGGCACTATTGCACTGATTATTTTCCTCGTTCGCAACGCACTGACTGTGATGGACCGAACCGTGCAGGTGCTGGCCGCGGTCAAAGTACTGCTGATTATCTTTATTGTTGCGGTCAGCTCTCCGCCTCTGGGTCAGGCGGCGATACATACCTTCGTCCCTTCTCATATCGACTTTTACTCGATTGTCACCATTGTCGGCGGTACCGTTGGCGGCTATATTTCGTTCGCCGGCGGCCATCGGCTTCTTGAAGGCGGGCTGAAAGGGAGAAAAAGCATACCCTATATCAATGGCGGAGCGCTGACCGGCATCGGGGTTGCCTCAATCATTCGGGTTTTACTATTCCTTGCGGCGCTGGCGGTGATTGCTGAGGGCTTTAAACTGAATCCTCTGAACCCGGCCGCAAGTATTTTTCAGGATGCAGCCGGCGACTTCGGCTACAAGTTTTTTGGCTTGATTCTGTTTGCCGCCGGGATGACATCCACTCTGGGATCTACCTTTACATCGGTATCGTTTCTGGACTATTCTAAGGCTGACGGGGATCACCACACGTTTTTGAAAATTCGTCCGTATCTAATCATTTTCTTTATTTTGTTTTCAACAACTATTTTTTATTTCATCGGCAGTCCGGCTAAAGTGCTTGTTGTGGTCGGAGCGATCAACGGACTGATTCTCCCGATTGCCCTGGCGATCCTGCTGCTTGCCGTGACGAAGAAAAAGATCATGGGTGAAGGATACAAACATCCGCTGTGGCTGACTCTTTCCGGCTGGATTATTGTCGCCTTTATGGCATACGCCGGAGTACAGACGGTGATCAAGGTCGTCGGTTCAATGGTCTGAAAGTGTTGTGCCGTGGAATTTTAAAGGGGAAGGGTTACAGATGACACAGATTGATTTAAATTGTGATCTTGGGGAAAGTTTCGGACACTTTGTGATGGGCAATGATCCGAAAATTCTGCCGCTCATTTCATCAGCAAATGTCGCCTGCGGATTCCATGCAGGTGACTTTTCGGTTATGCACCGGACGGTTGCCGTAGCCAAAGAGGATGGAGTGGCCGTCGGAGCTCATCCCGGATTGCCCGATCTTGAAGGATTCGGAAGACGGGAAATGAAAGTAACACCTACGGAAGTCTATGATATGGTTGTCTATCAGATCGGAGCACTTCAGGCGGTAGCCCGCACGCAGCATACAGCTGTGAATCATGTCAAACCGCACGGTGCATTGTACCACATGGCCTCCGAGGACAAGAAGATCGCGGAGGCTGTAGCTCATGCAGTAGCCGACACCGATCCTGATCTGCTGCTATTTGGAATGGATGGCTCTCATTTGACGGAGGAAGGAGAAAAGGCCGGACTGCATGTTATTTACGAGGCTTTTGCCGACCGAACCTATCAGGCGGACGGTACACTCACCCCGAGGTCAAAACCCAATGCACTGATTACGGATACCGCTCAGGCATTGGAACAGGTGCTTCAGATGCTTCAGAACGGCACGGTGACCGCGACGAACGGTAAGTCTGTATCGGTCCGGGCACAAACAATTTGTGTACACGGTGACGGAGCGGTAGCAATCGCATTCGCCGCTACCATCCGGAATGAATTGCAAAAAAAAGGGATCGTTATCGCAGCCTGGCATAAATGAATCAATGGGTTCATGGAAACGTGACAGAATAAAGGGGGATAAAATACGTGATACAGCCTGAAACAGAGGCAGCGGCGAAAAATCCTGACGAAATTCGCCAGCTGATACGTGAAGGAAAGCTTGTCCGGCCGACCAGTGGTTTTGCCAGGGGTTACACGCAGGCGAATCTGGTGATCCTTCCAAAAGATGACGCTTTTGATTTTCTGCTTTTTTGCCAGCGTAATCCGCGTCCCTGTCCCCTCCTTGAGGTGCTGGATACGGGGAGTCCTGCAGTCACATCCATTGCGAACCATGCGGATATACGAACCGATGTTCCGAAGTATCGTGTGTATATCAGGGGAAAGCTGACAGATGAACCGACGGATATCTGCGCTTACTGGAGAAACGATTTTGTTACGTTCCTGATCGGATGCAGCTTCAGCTTTGAAGAGGCACTGCTGCAAAATAGCATACCCGTGCGCCAGATTGAAGAACAGTGCAACGTGCCAATGTTCCGGACCAATATTTCGTGTCAATCGGCCGGTTCTTTTCAAGGGCCGCTTGTAGTCAGCATGCGTCCGATGACGGAGAAACAGGCGATCCGGGCAGTCCAGGTAACCAGCCGGTTTCCCTCCGTTCACGGTGCACCGGTACACTTCGGGAATCCGGAAAAGATCGGAATCCACGATTTGTCTCATCCGGACTTCGGTGATGCGGTAACCATTAAGCCGGGTGAGATTCCTGTCTTCTGGGCCTGCGGTGTAACTCCCCAGGCTGCAGTGATGGCCTCCCGGCCGGAAATAGCGATCACACATGCACCGGGTTATATGTTTATTACCGATAAGAAGAATACGGATTTCAGTATTCTCTGATCCAATCGATGAAATAGCCGGTGATGACTGTGTCACCGATGAAAAAATAACCATCCCGGGAGCGTAAACTATGCAGATTGTACCTTTTGGCGACCGTGCTGTCCGGCTGATTTTCGGAGACCGGATCGATCCGGCCGTACAGCTGAAGATTGGCCGGTTCATGCAGGTATTGGCGCAATATCCTTTTCCGGGCTATATTGAAGATGTGCCTGCCTATACTAATCTTGTTGTTTATTATGATCCGCTGACCGTGATCAGACATGGTGAGGTCGGTGTGGCGGCTCAGGAACAGGTCAGGTCGTACCTTTTTTCAGTGCAGAACCAGATCAACGATGAGGAAGAAGCCGCGGCCGAAAAACAGACTGTCCGTATTCCCGTCTGTTACGGCGGCTCGTACGGGCCTGACCTGAAAGAGGTGGCAGAATTCCATCATCTGTCGGTGGATGAGGTGATTGCCAGACATTCCGCACCGCATTATCTAGTCTATATGCTTGGGTTTGCACCGGGTTTCCCTTTTCTCGGAGGGCTTTCTGAAGCACTGGAAACACCGAGGCGTGCAGAACCACGGCTGAAAATCGCAGCCGGTTCCGTCGGCATCGCCGGGAAACAGACGGGTGCCTACCCGCTCGATTCCCCGGGAGGCTGGCAGATTATCGGACGGACGCCGGTCCCGCTGTTCAGGCCGAAAAGTGATCCTCCAACCCTGCTTTCGGCTGGTGATCTGGTTCAATTCGACCCTGTTTCAGAAGAAGAGTATCAGGAAATAAGGGAGAGAGCACCATGGCATTGACACTGATTCGGGCGGGCTTTGCTTCCGCAGTTCAGGACCTGGGGCGGCACGGCTATCAGAAGTACGGCATCATTGTCGGTGGTGTGATGGACCCGCCGGCAGCAAAACTGGCGAACTGGCTGGTCGGAAATCCGGACGGATCGGCAATGATCGAGTACTCTTTTCTCGGCCCGAGTGTGCTGTTTGAGGAGGACACAGTGTTTGCCTTGTCCGGGGCCGATTGTCGCCCTGAACTGGATGGGAAAGCGATCATTTGCGGAAGACCATATGTCGCCCATGAAGGCGAGATCCTTTCTGTTGGGGGCATGATTTCCGGAAGCCGCGGTTATCTCGCTGTTGCCGGAGGTATCGCGACGCCGGAATGGTTGGGCAGCCGGTCGACCTATGAACGGGCGGGACAGGGCGGCTTTAAGGGCCGCTTGCTTAAAGACCACGACCGGCTTCCTGTCGGTCGGCGCTCAGGAACCTCGGCTAAATTAATGAATGGTCTGGCAAATACAAATAGCGCAGTTTCATGGTTTTTCTCTCTTCGCCGTTCCTACAGGGGCGTAAAGCGTATCCGGGTGATTCCTGATGAACTCTGGAATAAGTTCACGGAATCAAGCCGTAGACTATTTCAAAGTGCCGTCTATACGATTACCACCTCGGCGGATCGAATGGGCTACAGACTGGACGGACCTGAAGTGTCACTTGGTGAGCCATTCGAACTTTACTCCGAAGCGGTGACGAATGGATCCATTCAGGTTCCGCGCAGCGGCCATCCGATTATTCTGATGACCGACCACCAGTCGACCGGCGGTTATCCGCGGATTGCTCAGGTTGCAACGGTTGATCTGCCGATTCTTGCCCAGCTGCCCCCTGACAGCCGGATTCGTTTCAGTCTGATCAGCGTTGACAAGGCTGAGAATTTGCTGATTCAGCAGGAGAAACAGCTGCTCAGGCTCCGCAAATCGGTTACCCGGAAGTTGAAAAGTCTGACGGATGCAGTCATCTAGGGCGGAGTACGGGAAAAAGTGTGCATCAAGCAAATTAACCTACATAATGATGAAGGATTGTGTCTTTGCCTCAATATCTGATTAGGCATATAATATTTTTGTCGAATGATTTATGAGGAGGAACCGGAAGTGGCTAAAGAGATTACAGATTCACTAGTTGCAAAATATTCAGATAAGATACAAACAAAGCCGAAAAACAAGATTATAAAAGATGCGGTCATGAAGAACGGGATCAATGCAGCAACATTGAACAACGACGCGGTTGTTGTAATGAATCCGGTATTTTCAGAAGAAATTGAAACAGGCAAGGTAACCAACCAGAAAATGAGCGGCCGGTGCTGGATGTTTTCTGCACTGAACACGTTCCGCCACAAATTGAATAAAGCATTTGATCTGAAAGACTTTGAGCTTTCTCAGAACTACACCTTGTTCTGGGATAAATTTGAGAAGTCCAATTATTTCCTTGAGAGTATCATTAAGACGGCAGACGAGCCCCTCGAAGGACGTCTGGTATCCTGGCTGATGACTACCCCGCAGCAGGACGGCGGCCAGTGGGATATGCTGGTGTCGATCATTGAAAAATACGGGATCGTGCCCAAACAGGTCATGCCGGAGACGTACCAGAGCAATCGCACCGTGGAACTTAACCGCCTGCTGAACGCAAAACTGCGTGAAGACGCCGGGAATCTGCGGGCGCTGCATGAGAAGGGGAAATCCAGGGACGAACTTGAAGCTGCCAAAGAAGAAATGCTGGAGGATATCTATCGGATTCTCGTATTTGCTCTGGGCGAACCGCCGAAAAAGTTTGACTTCGAATACCGTGATCACGAAAAGAAAGAATTCCACAGGGAAACCGGGATTACGCCTCAGGAATTCTTTAAAAAATATGTCGATGTGAATCTGGATGATTACGTCAGCATCATCAATGCCCCGACGAAGGACAAACCATTCAATAAAACCTATACGGTTCAGTACCTGGGCACCGTTGTCGGTGGACGGAAGATTAAATATCTGAATGTTGATATCGAGACGCTGAAACGTCTGGCGATCAGCCAGCTGAAAGATCAGGAAACCGTGTGGTTCGGCTGCGATGTCGTGCTCTACACGGAACCGAAGATCGGCGTGATGGACAAAGATGTCTTTGATTATGACACAGCGTTCAGCACCAAATTCGGCCTGACAAAGGCAGAACGCCTCGATTTCCATGAGAGCTGCCTGACTCATGCGATGGTTCTGACCGGTGTCAATCTCGTCGACGGCAAGCCGAATCGCTGGAAAGTCGAGAACAGCTGGGGCGAAGACCGTGGTTATAAAGGCTACTTCGTGATGAGCGACAAGTGGATGGATGAGTTCACCTATCAGGTGGTCGTTAATAAGAAATACCTGCCCGACGCACTGAAAGCCGCGTATGAACAGAAACCGACCGAACTGAAGCCCTGGGATCCGATGGGCGCTCTGGCAATGATGCACTGATCATCAAAAAAATGGATCATAAAAAGCCGTTACCCTCAGTGGAACGGCTTTTTTTTAGGGGCAAAGACAATAAATTAGTACTTAAGTCGGAAAACTCTTGTTCGGTTACTGGAATTCGCGTTATACTGATTTTACCCATAGAGAAATGATGCGAATGATTTGCAATAGCGGACCGTGCTGATGGCTTCTTTTGATTCCACTATATTTTGCCTCTTCAAAATGGTGCGGAGTTATAGCCTGATAGAAAGAAAGGAGTAATTAGAGAGTTGAGGGAAAGGTTACATTCATTCATTAAAATTGTTTCAGTTTTTCTCGCTATTTTACTCGTTGTAAGCAGTGTTTCATTTTTTTCAGCAGAGGCAAAAGGATCTCGTACTTATTATGTGCATCGTACATCGATTCTCTATACCAATTCAGGGCGTTCGAAGACAAAGATCCGGTATTTGCCGGTTAATGCCCGGGTGACTACATACAGTAAGACATCAAGCAGAATGTATAAGGTGTACTATAATGCGGCAAGCGGGAAAATCTCAGGATATGTGTACCGCTCCAATCTTTCGACACGCCATACAACCGTTTACCGGTACATTCATAAGACTTCTTACCTGTATACAAGTTCTTCTGCCGATAAGGTCCGCAAGTGGACGATCAAGATCAATAACACAGTCTCCACAGCAAGCAATCTTTATTCAAAAATGTATTATGTGAACTATAGAGGGATGAGAGGCTATGTTTACGCATCCAATCTGTCAACAGCGAAAACACCGATCGTAAAGTACGTTAAAACCTATTCTAAAGAATACAGAAATTACAGCAGAACTTCCAGATATTCCGGACTGATTCCGGTGAATACAAAGCTGACTACGACGAGTCCGCAGTCCAACAGGTTGTACTGGGTCTATTATAAGGGGCGGGGATGTTACGTCTACGCTGCCAATCTGTCGGACACCAAAACGGTAATTACGAAATATACGAAGATGGCTTCAAGACTGTACAATGGCTATATTCACACCGCCGCAGACAGGGCGAGAACCTCATACAGCCTGACCGTGCCTAAGGGCGTGCAGCTGCAGACAACCAGCCCGCAGTATAATCGTATGTTCTGGGTAAGTTATGGCGGTCACAGCGGATATGTCTATGCGGCAAACTTGTCAAATAAGGAAGTGAATTTTGAAAATCCGGCGATTGCCATTCGCGAGGTCAGAAATGGTAATGGCTATGTTTACGATTCTCCGGATGGCCAGACAATCAAAGATGCTGTCGGAAATTCGGAAAAGCTGGGTCTCTTTGCCGGCATGAGACTGAAAGTGGACAGGGCCGCAATGGAAGGAGGCCAGCCATGGTCGCGGTTAAGGAAACCGGTCGGCACCTATATCGGCTGGGTAAAAGACAGCGATCTGGACAGTTCTCCGCTGGCAAATGGTTATTCATACTTTGATTTCAAGTCAAATGCAACAATCACCCATAGTGGGAAGTCCATTTTCAGTATCACTCCGGATGCGGTCAGCACAGGGTCGACGCCGGTTACAGCTCAGTTTTTAAAGTACACTGATGGGTATGTCAGTCATCAGGTGACTATTTCAAAGGTAGAGACTGTTGAAGGGAACACCCTATACTATGCGGACAATATCGGCTGGATCGACGGATCGGCTCTGGACGTTGACGGCGTCAGACCGATCGGATTTAAAACGCCATCCAACCTTTCCGGAGTAATATATGATCCGAATGGGAATAGTCTTGGATCGCTTGGATATTTTAAAAATAGAATGCTTGAGGTGATCGATCAGAAAAACGGGAGAGATCTTCTCAAGTATAATAACTGGTACGAGCAGGCAGGCAGAGATTCTTTTACCGGCTGGGTAAACGATGCGGATCTTAAGGATCTGGCGGACGGAACCGGCTATTTCAATGCTTCCCGTCAAGCGGGAAGCTACGGAAATCAGCAAGGTCTGGCCTATGATCCGGATAATAACTCCTATTATATCGGGTATGACCTGGGCGGCGGCATTGGGAAAATTGTCAGGTATGATCATGAATTTAATAAAGATACAGTAAAGTTTTCAGATCCTCTTAAACTTGGCCATGCCACTGCCATAAGTTACTATGGCGGCAAACTCTATGAGGTAGATAGTGAGGGAACAAAAGCTACAATCAATGTGATTGATCCTGATAGCTTAAAAGTCACAGAGACCATCAATCCAGTAGATAAGTCAGGACAAAACGTCGGTTATATGTCGATGCTGGCCATCAAGGATGACGGTAACGGCGATCCTGAATTTATTCTGTTGTCCGAAGCAGAATCGAACAAAGATGTGTTTATTTATCTGGACAGCAACGGCAAGGAGAAGTATCGGACATGGATGACGAAGATGGGTGTCGTTCAGGGTATGCAGTATGATCGCGGCAACCTGTATTTTCTGGCTAACAATTACATCACGGTTATTGACGAACATACACTGGAGAATAGTTCAGACAATCAGGCAGTGATCCGGAAAGCCTATCATTTTTCGATACCATCCGGAAGTTCACCGGCTGAAGCTGAAGGTCTTACAATAAATGGCGACAAGACGGTTATCGGATTCGGAAATCATGAAATTTATTCCGGAGTACTGCCGCTGAAATGAAAAGATGAATAGGACATTACGTTTTTATTGGTTCTGGTAATCATTTGATTACTGGGGCTTTTTTTAAAGGGTTCACATTATTTTTTGCATAAATTCTGCAAACCCTCTACAATAAATGAAGCATCGCTTTGCAGAAGGGTTGAAATCTACTGCGACCAGACAGAGATTGGGGAACGGCAACGATGGATGTACTGATTAATTTTATGAAGCGTCAGACGACCAGACGGGTGCTGATCTTTGCCCTGCTGATTATCAGCGTTATCCTGCTCAGGAGCATGATTAACCTGTTTCTGCTGACGTTCATCTTTTCATTTCTGATTGACAGGCTGGAAACATTTTTGCACCGTCATCTGAAGATTCCGCGAAGACTAGTTGTGATCGTTGTTTACTGCCTGATCGCATTGGGCATCTATCTGGCCGTGACGATTTATCTGCCGATCGTTGCCGATCAGACCGTTCAGCTGTACAAGTCGATTATCAGGGAATTTAAAGATTTCCACGGCTCTTACATCATGACGGCGATCATTGATCAGATGAAGAAAAACAATGTCGGGTCTTATCTGGGATCCGGTGTGAAGTTTGTGATTGATTCATTTTCTTCTTTCGGTACGTTTACGATTGATCTGTTTCTCGCTTTGCTGCTCAGTCTCTTTTTCTCCCTGGAGAAGGCGCGTCTGATTGAGTTCACTAAGGGGTTCAAGAGCAGCAAGATCGGCTTTCTGTATGATGAAGTGGCCTTCTTTGGCTCACGTTTTGTCGATACATTCGGTAAAGTTCTGGAAGCACAGTTCATGATTGCCATTGTCAATACGGTGATCACATCGGTGATTCTGGCTGTGCTGCACTTCCCGCAACTGTTCAGTCTGATCCTGATGGTGTTTGTGCTCAGTCTGATTCCTGTTGCCGGAGTGATTATTTCCCTGATTCCGCTATGCATCATCGGATACACAATCGGCGGGATTCAGGATGTCATCTATATGGTGCTGACCATTCTGGCTGTTCACTGCGTCGAAGCTTACGTGCTCAATCCGAAACTGATGTCTGCGAAAACAGAACTTCCGGTATTCTATACGTTTGTCGTATTGATTTTTTCCGAACACTTCTGGGGGATCTGGGGTCTGATTGTCGGTATCCCGATCTTTGTTTTCCTGATTGATGTTCTGAATGTGACCTATAAGCGGCCGAACAAAAAGAAAATCCGTGTGTACGGAAACAAAGATGAGCAAAGCCACCACTGAGCGTCGACTCAGTGAATGATGAAATGAAAGAGGTAGAATTATGGAAAAGCAATCCATCTATGGATTGACGAAAGACCAGTTGACGTCCTGGCTGATCCGGCGCGGAGAGAAGAAGTTCCGTGCCGCCCAGATCTGGGACTGGCTGTATGTCAAACGGGCCGGCAGTTTTGAAGAGATGTCGAACCTGTCAAAGAAAAATATTCAGCTGCTGAAGGCAAATTTTACAATGCGTTCACTGGAACTTGAGATTGCCCAGAAAGCAAAAGACGGAACCACCAAATTTCTGTTTCGCCTGACCGACGGCAACTTAATTGAAACCGTGCTGATGCCACATGAATACGGCCTGTCGGTGTGTGTGACATCTCAAGTCGGCTGCAATATCGGCTGCAGTTTCTGTGCCAGCGGGCTGCTGAGAAAGAACCGCGACCTGACAAGCGGTGAAATGGTGGAACAGCTGCTGGCTATTCAAAAGAATCTGGACGGCCGAAATAAAGAGGAACGGGTCGGCCATGTGGTTGTCATGGGCATCGGCGAGCCGTTCGACAACTATGAAAATGTGATGGATTTTCTCCGGATTATCAATGACCAGACGGGCCTGGCGATCGGAGCCCGGCACATCACCGTGTCGACAAGCGGTATCGTCCCGAAGATTTATGAATTTGCCGACATCGACTGGCAGGTGAATCTGGCTGTCTCGCTCCATGCGCCGAATAATGAACTGCGCAGCCGGATCATGAAGATCAACCGGGCCTATCCGATTGAGAAACTGATGGATGCCGTGGACTATTATCTTCAGAAGACGAACCGACGGATCACGTTTGAGTATATCATGCTGAAGGACGTCAATGATCATAAGGAAGAAGCGATTCAGCTGGCAAAACTGCTGGAAAACAAGCGGCACCTGGCGTACGTCAATCTGATTCCTTATAATCCGGTTGCCGAGCACTCGGAGTATCAGCGCAGTGAGAAAAATACGGTCGGTGTTTTCTACGAGACGCTGAAACGCAGGGGGATTAATGCCGTGGTACGCAAAGAATTCGGTACAGATATTGATGCCGCCTGCGGACAGCTCAGAAGCAAACAGATCAAAAAAGAACGTGTGCGCAGATCCTGACCCTGATCGATCAGCGTATACATATGAACACCCCGGATGAAAGAAGACAGACGATCACTTCTCATTCGGGGTGTTTTATTACAAGGTTCAGCTGATGGGCTGTTTCCGGGCCTTCTTTCTTAGCGAGCCGATCATTCCAACCTGAATGATCATCAGGATGAGGACAATCAGAAAGGTACTCACGTACATCATGAAAATCAGCGGATTCCGTGCGTCCGAACCACCGAGAATGCCATGGGTCAGTGCGGCGAGAAACAGCAGGTAGCTCAGAAGATGAATAGAATGCCAGACTTTTGCCGGCATAAGTCTCCTCACATCAGCAGTGATGAGCAGGAACAGAAATCCATAGAAAGTCAGAGTCCCCAATCCGTAAAGAAAGGGTTCATGGGGTGCTGTAAAAGGTACAAGAATCTGCAGCCAGGTGAACGGTAGTGTATCGGCGATCAGCAGCATCGGATGCAGAGCTGCCAGGAAAATACAGCCGCTATTCAGATAGAAATGAACGCTGATCCACCGGTCTCTGGAAGCTTTCTTTCCTCTCCAGACCGGCATCCCGAGGACAATGCCGACGCAGATGCCAAGAAATAGAAGCAGGAAAGCAAGAATACCGAGGACACGAATCATCGTTGAGCTTTGCACCGGGTCAGGAGCCAGACCGTTTCGCTGCCCCAGATCCGTGATCAGGCCGATAAGCAGAAGGATGGCCAGTCCGGCGGTTCTTTGAAAAACAGGATACTTTTTATTCATAGGTGCCGCGTCCTTTCACAAAATCAATGGAAGTCAATGTGTTCCGGCATGTCGATGTTCCGGCAGCAGCTGCCAAGGTTTTCTGAAGAGAGGAGCTTCCCGTCATGATCAACCATGATCCAGGCGAGATCCGGCTGCCGGGACCGGATCCATTCCGGTCCTGCGGCGCTGCCCTGTATCACCAGACACTTGGCATAAATGTCGCAGAGAAGCGGAGAATGGCCGATGACGGTGGCCTGGATACAGTCCGATTCAGCTGCGCGTCCGGTGCGCGGGTCAATGATGTGATGGACGAGTGCATCTCCGCTGACCCAGCGCCGTTTGACCGCACTGCTTGTGGCCGCAGCGGTCCTCCCGGAAGCGGTCAGCGTTCCGATTGTCCGGTCGTCTGAATAAGGATGTGCGATGCCAATCGTCGTCGGTTGTTCACCCCAGGACATGAGGTCGCCGCCGGCACTGATCAGCCCTGAAGTCGTGCACGTCATCATTTCCTCAGCCGCCCGCGCAACACTCCATCCCTTGGCAATACCCCCAAAGTCGATCATCAGCCCCTCCGGTACCCGGAGGATCCGTCGTTCCAGATCAAAATGGACAGGCTCAGCGCCTGATAAATCAGGCGCTCTCGGCCGGGGTGAAAAAGTTTTCCGCTTTCGCACTTGTTCGATCGTCCGGTCATAACCGAGCCTGTTCATCACGGCACCGAGAAAGGGATGGAACAGGCCGCCGGTTTCGCTGTAATAGCGGATCGCCTCAAAGAACAGTTCGGCAAACAGCCGGGAGACGGAAACAGTCCTGCCTGCACAGCGATTGATACGACTCAGTTCGCTTTCAGGGTCGAACCGGGAGAATCGGGCCTCAACGGAAGCAAACCATTCAAACACATATCCGGCCTGGGGCGCAGTCAATCCATACGTCAGCAGGTCGGTATCCATCGCCCGGCCATGATAAACAACCCGCATCATGACCCCTGAGTGGTTACAGCTTCCTGATTCACAGAAGTGATCAGTTTACCGGGATCGAAGGCGGCGTGAACATCGGCGAGCAGTTTGCCCTTTGACGCAGCATCCGACGGTATGTAATGTGCCCGGGCAGTGGAATTTTCCTGTTTTTTACCGAGCGTGATTTTTCCTGTAAAAATGACGCGGTTTTCCCAGTAAATATTTCCTTCAATTTTATAAAAGTATGTGCCGGACTTTACCGCTTTGCCGCCGGAATCTGTTCCATCCCAGTAAACCACGTGTTCACCGGCAGGCTGCTCAGCCATTCTTACCTTGCCGACCTGTTTTGTCGAAGCGTGCGACCAGTCGGCTGTTTTACGCCAGTCAGGGAGCGCTTCAGGACGCATCCGGTAACCGCCGCCTGCGGTGAAACTGGAGGCACGCAGCGTCGTGACATAGTGTCCCGCTTCGTCCTCGATCCAGATGGCAATCTGATTGCTTGCCAGTTGATTCAGATGATAAAGATGATAGTGAATGGCAACAAGGCCTAGTGTTTTTACCTGAGGAACTGGCGTCTTTCCGGACCCGGCTGCTGCGGCCTGAGAACCGGCAATGGAATGCCCTGGCAGTTGCCGGGATGAGGCAAAAGGATTTTCCAGGCTTGAAAATTGCGACATTCCGGAGATGAGGATGACACCGGCACCCAGTGTTCCGAATACGGGAATCAGAATCTTTTTCATGAGCGTTCTCCCCCTGTGAAAATGTCTGTGAACGGAACCATACAGGCAAGCAAAAATATGAGCATTCAGATAAGAAATAGCTTTTAACTCATTGTACGATACAAAGAAAACAAATTTCAAAAAGAATGCCGCAAGTTCACAGGATCACCAATTATCATCTTTTTCCCGTCAAGTCTGAAATCAGAGACCGATGGCGAAAATGTAAAGGCGCAGGGTCCGTTTAACTAAAAAAGCCGCCCCCGGATTTCCGGAAGCGGCTTCCCGACAAACGCCATAAATGCCTGTCAGGATTCATAATTAATTTTATTCAGATGCGGCACATTATGCACGACACCGGCGGGCTGCAGATTCTCATCCGGAATATTGAGGATGAATCGTACAATATTCTCGGGAATCTGAGGATCCCTGTATTGCTGCTGTGACTTCTTGATTTCTTTCAGCATTGCGACATTGTTATCCAGCAATCCGTTGATGGTCGGGACCAGATCGTTCATGGAATCGCAGGTAATCGCCAGATGATATTTCTCCGCAAAACGCGGGTTTCCCGCTTCCTGGCCGGGAAGCGCACCTGTGATCACGATCGGTGTATTGCAGGACACGGCTTCCATCATGACATTCGGGCTGCTTCGGACAAAAGCAATATCCGAATTGGCGATCAAATCCTGAATGTTTTGGGTGAATCCATAAATTTTGACTTTGTCGCCGTATTTCTTGCCCAGGGTTTTCTGAAGATGTGCCTGCAGTTTCTCATTTCTTCCGGCTACAATGGTAATGTTGAAGCCAAAATTGTTAATCAGTGTTTTAGCCATTTTGCCCATGTTGCCGACACCTTCACCGCCGCTCATGATCAGGCAGTTCAGCGGTTTACCGGGACGATAAGGTTCTTCTTCTTTCGGCGACTGATTATAGAACCTTGAACGTACGGGAAAGCCGAGAACCCTGATTTTGTCCGCAGGAACGCCGAACTGAATGCATTTCTCTTTGGCCTCCTCTGTCGGACTGATGATGTAGTCCGCACGCGGATCCGCCCAAAACGGCGTAATGCTGATCAGGTCGGCGATCAGGGTGACGAACGGGATATGAATATGATTCTTTTCCAGGATATTCAGCACCGAGCCGTTGAAGTTCGGGTGAACGGTCAGAATAAGATCCGGTTTTACTTGATCAAGCAGTGCCAGAAAACGTGTACGTATTTTCAATTCGATCAGATGATTGACGAAGTTTTCTTTTACAGATGTGTAATCCCAGATGATCTTCCACAGATGTTCGGAGTTCCTGGTGATCGGTCCGTACATCTTGCCGACTTTCAGCAGTGTGCTTCCGCCAAGGGAAAAGCCATCGACGACATGGATCTTGACATCCGGTACGATGTCGAATTTCTCACTGAGTGCCTCAGTGATGCTTTTGTGTCCATGGCCGGTGTAGTTAGACGAAATGATGAGAATGTTTTTAATCATCGAAGATATCCTTTCTGCAACATTGGACTGTTATCAGAATCAGTCAGTCTCTTCTGTCTAAGTTACATTGTATGATAAACTGAGACAAGAAACAATTTATTTTATTATTTTCTAAGAAGTGGGATTGTCAGTCTGGCAGTGTTCAGCCGATGATTTTGTGGCTTCCGGCCGGCTCCGGCAGGCCGACAGTCCCGTTTCCGGAACGACGAATAACTGATTGGTGAACCTTGCCATTAGGTTCTTAAGGAGACACTTTCTTCATGTCATTCTCAAGAGTAAAAAAGATCTATGCCATCACGGTTTACGTCAGTCTTGCAGCATTTGACAATATTGTCATCGGATTATTTCCCCCGCTGTTCCAGAATATCGCCCATGATATGGGTGTCGGTGTCTCGGCAATGGGCGTTGTTTCAGCCATCAACATACTGGCAACGTCTTTTTCTTCACTGCTCTGGGGCTATCTGTCGGGAAAGTTTCATCGAAAGCGGCTGATCATCGTCGGGACGAGCATCTGGGTTGTCGGCGTCTTCCTGACAGCGGTAAGCAGCAATTACCTGATCCTTCTGATTTCACAGATCATTACCGGTGTCGGTCTGGGTTGTGTCGCATCGATCGGGTTCAGTGCACTGACGGATTATGTGCCCTATCGTTCCAGGGGGATGATTCTCAGTCTCTGGGGCATGTCCCAGGGCTTTGGCGGTATTGTCGGTGCGCTGATTGCATCGATCATCTCCACGTTGTCCAACTGGCGCCTGCCGTTTGAAGTGCTTGGTGTGGTCGGTATGATTCTGGCCGTTTTTTATTTCTTTGTTGAAGAACCGAAGTTCGGCAATGCCGAACCGGAATTGCAGAAACTGATACAGCGGGGGCAAAGTTATACGTACCGGATCAGTCTCAATCAGGTATTCGCCATGCTGAGCAAAAGGAGCAATCTGCTGCTCTCTCTGCAGGGATTCTTCATGAATATCGCAACCGGAAGCCTGATCTGGCTTCCGACGCTATACATTGCCAAAATCAGGGAGATCGGTTACGGGCAGCAGACGGCGATGATCGTTGCCGCATTTCTGTTCGGCATTTTTCAGATCGGCGGGCTGTTCACCTCTTATTTCGGCTACCTGGGCGACGTGCTGCAGCGGAAGAGTTATAAAGCACGGGCGAGGATGACCGCAATTTTCGTTTTTCTGACCATGCCGTTGTATATTCTATTATTTATTTTTCCAATCCATAAATTATCACTTCCGGAGACCACAAATTCGGTCATGCTGTTCTTCGCTCTGGTCAGGCAGCTGTTTGTCAATCCATGGATGCTGACTTTACTGATTATTTCCCTGCTCGCTTCTGCCGCACAGTCGGCCAATACGCCGAACTGGCTGGCGCTGATCACCGATGTCAATCTTCCTGAACACCGCGGCACGGTGTTCAGTATTGCCAATCTGGCCAACAGCCTCGGGAAGACGGTCGGTAATCTCGGAATCGGTGCAATTCTCGCAATTGTATCGCTGAATCTCCATTCACCGGCCGACTATATTCTGACCATGTGTCTGCTGCAGCTGCCGCTGATTCCCTCGGCACTATGCTATCACTACATGGAAAAGTTTAATGACGATGACATCCGGTCGGTGAAGCAGACGCTGAACCGGCGCGGCAGAATCAGCTGAACCTTCACCCTGTCTGTGAAAAAAAGTCCCCGGTTCAGCCGCACGGGTGCGGCGAGCCGGGGGCTCCTCTTTGATCCGTAAAAATTATTCAGCGAACAACCGGGTGATCTCGACAATAGTTTGGGTTGCCTTAACCATATTGTCGACCGAGATATACTCATATTTCCCGTGAAAATTTTCGCCGCCGGTGAACAGATTCGGTGTCGGCAGGCCCATGTAAGAAATCTGAGCGCCGTCGGTACCGCCGCGGATCGGCAGTACCTGCGGCTCGATCCCGAGATTTTTCAGCGCCTTGTAGGCCACGTCAACGACCTCTTTATGCTCTTCCACCTTTTCCTTCATGTTATAGTACTGATCTTCCAGCTTCAGTTCGATGGCTTTTTCGCCATACTTCTTCTGCAGCTTATCCGCCAGTTCCCGGATAAAGGCTTTCTTTGCCGCAAATTCAGCCTTGTCGAAATCGCGGATGATGTAAATGAGCTTCGTCTGTTCAACGTCGCCGGTAAAGGTCAGAAGATGATAGAACCCTTCATAGCCCTCAGTCCGTTCCGGCGTTTTATCAGCCGGAATCTGGTTCTGAAAATCAACGGCCATTTTGATTGAGTTCAGCATCTTGCCTTTGGCAGATCCGGGATGCACGTTGCTGCCGTGGAAGATGACCCTGGCTTCGGCTGCATTGAAGTTTTCATATTCCAAACCGCCGAGCGCACCGCCGTCCACCGTATAAGCGAGTTTCGCGCCGAATGCGGCAACGTCGAATTTATGCGGGCCGCGGCCGATTTCTTCATCCGGTGTGAATGCGATGCGGACTTTTCCGTGTTTGATCTCCGGATGGCGGAGCAGGTAGTCCATCGCGGTCATGATTTCGGAAATACCGGATTTGTCGTCGGCGCCGAGCAGCGTCGTTCCGTCCGTTGTGATCAGCATGTGGCCGACATAGTGCTTCAATTCCGGAAAAGTTGCCGGGCTGAGTACGATATTTTTCGCTTTGTTCAGGACAATATCTTTTCCATCATAGTTCTCAACAAACTGCGGATTGACGCCCTCGCCGGTAAAATCCGTTGCCGTGTCGAGGTGCGACATAAAACCGATGACCGGGACGTCTTTGTCGGTGTTGGCCGTCAGTGTTGCCATCACGTAGCCGTTTGCATCAACGGTAACGTCGGACATGCCGATCGCCTTCAGTTCACCGACAAGCTGTTTCCCGAGCGTCAGCTGACCCGGCGTCGACGGGCAGGCAGGATTGTCTTCATTGGACTGTGTATTGACTTTTACATATGAAGTAAATCGTTTGATAATGTCTTCCTTCAACAGATTCAGCTCCCTTTCCATTCTGTACAAAAAGTAGTCATCGACGGACAAAAGGTGCCGGCCGGCGACATCCGTCTCCGGCACAGGATGTCACCGGGCGGTTCCTGACTCTCATTATCTTACCACTTCCGGGTGTCACGGCATAAGCCCATTGCATATAACATTAGCGAAGCCCATTTTTCCACCTGTCCGGAAGCAAAACCGGGTTGAAGGGAGGCACTGCCGCTGATGAGCGAGTTAAGGACGATTCACTGCAGTAAATATTATCTGAAAAACGGTGAGCCGATGGGCGCGCTTGATGACGCAACGATGCAGGTCGGTGACGGACGGTTTGTCAGTATTATCGGGCCAAGCGGCTGCGGGAAATCGACACTGTTCAATATCATTGCCGGCCTCACAGAACCCTCTTCGGGCCACATTCTGCTTGACGAAGAGGAAATCACCGGTAAGAGCGGCCGCGTCGGCTACATGCTCCAGAAAGATCTGCTTTTACCCTGGAGGACCATTCTCGACAATGTCATTATCGGTCTCGAACTTCGCGGCGTCGCAAAGAAAGAAGCGCGCCGGCGGGCACTGCCGATGCTGCAGAAATACGGCCTGAAAGGTTTTGAATATGATCATCCTGATGCCTTGTCCGGAGGAATGCGCCAGCGTGCCGGTCTGATCCGCACGCTGCTCGACGACAAGGCGGTGATTCTGCTCGATGAACCGTTCGGAGCACTGGACGCGCAGACACGGCTGCAGATGCAGAACTGGCTGTTGAAAATATGGAGCGACTTCCGGAAGACGGTCCTGTTCGTCACCCATGACATTGATGAAGCCATCTATCTGTCGGATGAAATTATTGTTTTTACGCATCGCCCCGGCCGGATCAAAGCACAGATCGATGTCGCCCTGCCCCGGCCCCGAAATGAAAAGACACTGATGGAAGAGCGCTTTCTGCTTCTGAAGCGGGAACTGCTTCTGATGTTGCGGGAAGAACGCAGCCCCTGCGGCTGATCCCGCAGGAATACTTTCCGCAAAGGAGTGTGAAAGAATGGCTGGAAAATCAATCCATCGGCAGCCCGTACTGAAGATTGAAGACCCGGGTATTGCCCGGAAAAGAATGCGGCGAAGGGCCGTCTCCGGACAGATCATTGTCGGTCTGCTGCTTGTTTTCCTCTGGGAATTTCTGAGCCGGATCGGCTGGCTTGACAGTTATTACTGGAGCAGTCCGGGCACCATTGTCCGCACGGGCTGGAAAGCAGCAGCAGAGGGGACCTTGCTCCAGGATCTGGCGTATACGTCGGGCGCGACGATTGCCGGCTTTATCCTGGGGACGGTTGCCGGATCACTACTCGGTCTTTCTTTCTGGTGGTCGGAACTCTATTCACGGATCACAGAACCTTATCTGATTGCGTTCAATGCGGTACCGAAGCTCGCCCTGGCGCCGGTCCTGGTCATCATGTTCGGAATCGGCTTTGATTCGAAAGTGATCCTTGCCTTTCTGATGACGGTGATCGTTGCCTCGATTGCCGCTTACAGCGGGGTTAAAAATGTCGACCGCGACCTGGAGCAGATGCTGCGCTCGCTCGGTGCGAAGCGGCACCAGATTTTTTTGAAAGTCGTGATTCCTTCATCGGTGCCCTGGATGGTCAGCACCCTGAAGATCAACATTTCTCTGGCTCTGGCCGGGACGATCGTCGGTGAATTCATCAGCTCGCGCCAGGGCATCGGACGGATGATCCTCTATGCCGGGCAGATTCTTGATATTGATCTGGTCTGGGTCGGCGTTGTCGTGCTCTCGTTCCTGTCGATTTTTATGTATCTCGGCACAGTTTGGCTGGAACATGTGCTGATGAAGGGAAGACAGCCTAAATCTTAATTGGAGGCCAAGGAAACGATGAAAAAAATGAGCTGGATGCTGGCTGTGCTGCTCGTGGCAGCCATGATTCTGAGTGGTTGCGGAACCGGAGGCAAACAGCCGGTGAAACGCATTATTATTGCCGAACCGGTGCACCTGATCGCCTATTTGCCATTATACGCGGCTATTGACAAGGGCTATTTCAAACAGGAAGGGCTCGACGTCAAAGTAATCACAGCGACGGGCGGCGCTCATGTGACTTCAGTGGTCAGCGGGGACGCCTGGGGTGTGATCGGCGGCCCGGATTCGGTGCAGATCGCCAACAAGGGCAGCAAAGATCCGATCACCTCGGTGGTCAATGTCGTGAACCGGGCCAATGTCTACCTGATGGCTAATACGAAGCTGAAGTTAAAAGGTACCAGCGAGCAGGATCTTGCTGCCTTCCTGAAAGGTAAATCGATTGCTGCCGGACGTTACGGCGGCAGCCCGAATCTGCTGACCCGCTGGCTGCTGCTGAAACTGGGGCTGAATCCGAACAAAGACGTCAGGCTTGACGAACCGGCTGATGCAGCGGCAGTTGTTTCACTGGTCGCCCAGGGTAAAGACGATATGGCCAACGGTGCCGAACCCCAGATTAACGAAGGCATCAAAAAAGGGGCCTGGGGAGAACCCTTTTACGGCTTTCCGAGTCTTGGTGATTATGCCTACTCGGTGATCAGTACCAGGGCGTCGACGATAAAGAAAGATCCCGAAACGGTACAGAAGGTGGTCAATGCCACACTCAAAGGGCTTAAGCTGGTTCAGGAGAACAAAAAAGAAGCTTACCGGATCCTGAAAAAAGAATTTCCGACGGCATCTGAAGCAAGTCTCACAGCATCAATGAACCGGGCTTATAAAGATCACCTCTGGAGCAAGGACGGTTTTATCTCCAGGGCGTCAGTTGCCAAACCGCTTGATGTCGTCAAACAGACCGGCATTTATACCGGCGGCTACACCTACAGCAAACTCGTCGACATGTCGTTTGTGAAAAAGGCACAGAAAAAATAAGCTTTTCCATGATCATGAAGGCGCGCAGCCGGCTGCGCGCCTTCATTGTGCTGTTCTTGCTGCAGACTGTTCCGGAAGTGACCGATGCTGGATGCATAGAAAAAAGGTGTTCGATGACACGGGAACCGGACATATTTATTCTGGCAGCGGCAGTTTCTCCGGAATCCTGCCGAAATTTTTGCTGAGTGCGGTATAATATTTGGTATGTTGCGAAAGAAGGGGCCGGCTTGGTTACTGATATCCTGCTCAGACTCATCTGGGGCATCGCTTCGGCCGGTGTGGCCCGTGGCAAAGGAAGAAATCCGGTCGTCTGGTTTATTGCCGGTTTTGTCTTCGAATGGATTTCTTTACTGATCGTCCTGATTCTTCCGCGTGTCGGCGGCGGGTCTTTCTTTTCCCGTCCGGACAGCAGCGGTTCAGGGACGCACTGGAGAAGAAAAATCGAAAAGACCTGCCCGTATTGCGGACAGAGGATCATCATCGACGACATCCCGGGCAACTGGGTCTGTCCGGAATGCGGCCGTACCGTCCAATATGACGGAAGCGGTCCGGTGCATGCGGCAAATGCAGGTGCGCTGCTTCCTCAGGTTACCTGGATGGTCACCCTGTTTGCCAAGCTGGCCAAGGGTGACGGCGTGGTCACCGAGAATGAAGTTCGTCAGGTGGACATCATTGTCCGTCAGGCCTTTCAGCCAAATAAAGTGCAGCTGAAGCAGATCATGGCGACGTTTAATCAGGCACGCTATTCTGCCGAAACATTCGAAGACGTTGCCCACAAACTTTATCTGATCGCAGGCGGACGGCGTGATTTTTTAACAGATACGCTGACGGCGCTGCTGGCGATTGCCTGTGCCGATGGCGTTTTGCGCCCGGAAGAAGATACAATGATCCGCGGCGCAGCGGCGATCTTCAGGCTGGACGGGGTTTATGAACAGATCAAGGCCGAGTTTTTCAACCGAGTGCATCCGGAGGAACAGACGGTCAGCCTGGATTCAAGCTATCAGTTGCTCGGCTGCGGACCATCGGATTCCGATGAAGCCGTGAAGAAGGCGTACCGGAGGAAGATCAAGGAGAACCATCCGGACCGGCTGGCCGGCCAGGGGGCAACGGATGAAATGATCCGGGAGGCCAATCAGAAAATCACGGCGATTAAAAAGGCTTATGACCGGATCATGACGGCGCGCAGCTGACGCTTTTGACCGATCGTGTGAAACATACCGGTTACCTGTTGCTTCAGATCCACAGGCCGGCAGTGCGGAAAACATGGCCTTCTTGTCAGATGTTCTGACAGGCAATCGGCTTTTGTGACAAGAAAATCATTGATAATATGGCAAAATTCATTAATCTGTAATTTAACAGAAAATTTTATTTAAAAAATGTATTTAGGTATTTACAAGTGAAACAATCTTTGATAGTATCAGTGTCAACCACAAAAAAGAAATATTCAAGGAAGTGAGAAAAATGGAACAGGTCATTAACAGCATACGAGTGAAAGGCTTGATTCGAATTATTTTGCGCTTGCGCACATGAGGACTGAAACATTACCATTCAATTAACTGAAATGGCATTGTTTGAGTCCGACTTAGCTTCGTTAAGGAATAGGCGCTCAGGCAATCCGCGAATCAGGCGCCTATCCGGCAATAAACGGATAGGTTTTTTTATCGGCTTTTTTCAGGATATCCGTACTGTTACAGACAGCGCTGAGTATAAATGGCAACTGGTATCAGAAAGAGTCAGCAATTATTGTTTGAATTTTTTCAAAAATATGAAATCATCGGGGAGAGAACAGAGCATGAAGGATGCAAAGCAGATGAAGTCAGGAACGGAAGAAGTGAAGAACATGGAAAAAGCGAATGGAAAGACGAAAAGAAGGCAGAGCTTCAAGGATTATTTCATGGATCGAATGTATGCCGTATCCGGCGGCATCGCGTACGCAATTCTGGTTACTCTGGGTGTCGGGCTGTTATTTGAAACGCTGGCCAAATTCACCGGGTTCGCCCCGTTTGAAACGATCGGCGGAGCAGCCAAAGTACTGCTTGCCCCGGCACTCGGCGCCGGCGTTGCGTACGCGCTGAAAAGCAATACACTGACGATGTTCTCGGCTATGGCGTGTGCGGCAGTCGGTTCGAATGCGATTCATCTGACGACCACCGTACCGGCTCAGGTGTTCACGATCACAACCGGTCAGCCGGTCAGCGGTGTGCTCGCCGCTGCAATCGCCGTCTTTGTCGGTAAGAAAATCACCGGCAAGACGAAATTTGATATCATGGCGATCCCTTTCTTCTCCATCCTCGTCGGCGGCATTTGCGGCTACGGTCTGGCCCTTGTCGTCACCCCGTCACTAAACTGGGTCAGCGGACAGATTACCAACTCCGTACAGGGTTCTCCGCTGATCGCCTCAATGGTTATTTCACTGGTCTGGAGCATTTTCCTGATGTCGCCTGCATCTTCCGCAGCACTGGCGATCGCTCTGCAGCTTGACCCGACGTCGGCCGCTGCCGCGCTGATCGGATGCACCGTTCAGTTCGTCGGCTTCACGGTTATGTCCATCAAGGAAAACGACTTCGGCGGTTTCTTCGCTCAGGCGCTTGTAACACCGAAAGTCCAGTTCCCTAACCTTGTCAAGAATCCGAAGCTGATCATTCCCCCATTCGTTGCGGCCATTGTCAGTGCACCGATTGCAACCATGATGCTCGGCCTGAAGGTGCCCTATGAGCTTGGTGGACTCGGACTCAGCTCACTCATTGCACCGCTGAATATTCTTGCCGTACAAGGCTTCAGAGGACTGATGGTCTTCATCGTTTCCGGTGTCCTGATTCCGGCAGTCATTACGCTTGTGCTTTATCACGTGATCAAAGTGGCCGGCTGGGTGAAACAGAACGATCTTCGTCTGGAAGTTCAGTGATGAGGTAAAGATACAGAGATACAAAGAAAAGTATATCGATACGAATACAGAAAAACGGCAGTCCGACGGAACGATACAGAGACAGAATGGATGAAGCTCCCGTGCGGCTATTTGCAGGACTGCTGTTAAGATAAAATACTTGAAGTTTAAGAAAAAATACAGAGAGATAAATGAAGAGTACTGTTCATTGCCTGTGCTGATTTTGCTGTTCCATGGATTGAGTCGAAGGGTGTGGAATCAGTGAGCGCATGAGCAAATGGATAAGTGTATCAAATGTTAAAGAATGAAACAAACTGTAAGATCGGAATTATCTTATTTGAACGATTGATCTAAGCTTTTGTTAATGATGAGATAGGTTATTCACCGTAAGTGAAGAAGTGTTTTATGCTGCTTTCAAAACGGTAATTTGTCCAGTTGGAGTGGAATTTAATGAGTACATTACGAGAAAAAATGTTTCGCAAGGAAGATCCGCACGTTTATCAGGACAAGGATTCTCACCTCGTTCGAAGTCTGACAACGAAAGATTTCTTAGCTCTCGGAGTTGGAACGATTGTCTCTACATCTATCTTTACGCTGCCGGGAATTGCTGCTGCCGAACATGCCGGCCCGGCTGTTGCCTTATCCTTCCTGGCTGCGGCAATTGTTGCCGGAATGGTTGCCTTTGCTTATGCCGAAATGGCTTCTGCAATGCCGTTCGCAGGTTCCGCATACTCATGGATCAATGTCGTTTTTGGTGAGTTCTGGGGCTGGATCGCCGGTTGGGCGCTGCTCGCCGAGTACTTTATTGCTGTGGCATTCGTTGCTTCCGGGTTATCTGCAAACTTTCAGGGCCTGATTTCACCCTTGGGAGTAAAGTTACCAACGAGCCTTTCCGCGGCATCGACGGGTACAAACGGCGGCTTCATGGATTTAATTGCCGCCATTGTCGTCCTGCTGGTTGTTGCCCTGCTTTCAAAGGGAACATCGCAGACCGCTCGTGTTGAAAACACACTTGTTGTTCTAAAAGTTATTGCCATCCTGGTTTTTGTTGTTGTCGGTGCTACTGCTCTTCATATGGGAAACTATGTACCCTTTATTCCAAAATATCATGTAAACCCTGATGGTTCTGCATTTGGCGGATGGCAAGGAATTTATGCCGGTGTCTCCGTTATCTTCCTGGCCTATATCGGCTTTGACTCCATTGCCGCAAACTCGGCAGAAGCCAAGAATCCGCAAAAGACGATGCCCCGAGGAATTTTAGGTTCGCTTATAATCGCAGTGGTTCTCTTCGTTGCCGTTGCCTTAGTTCTTGTCGGTATGTTCCATTATACAGATTATGCTAATAACGCTGAACCCGTCGGCTGGGCACTTCGTCAAAGCGGCCATGAAATTATTGCCACGGTAGTTCAGGCAGTTGCCATAGTGGGCATGTTCACTGCGCTGATTGGTATGATGCTCGCTGGTTCGCGATTACTTTATTCCTTCGGCCGTGACGGACTGCTTCCAAAATGGCTTGGAAAACTAAGCAATAATTTACCAAATCATACACTTGTTGTCCTGACCATTGTTGGTATCGTACTGGGCGCATTCTTCCCATTCACGTTCCTGGCACAACTTATTTCCGCCGGTACGCTGATCGCATTTATGTTCGTTTCGATCGGTATTTACGCACTCCGTCCGCGTGAAGGTAAGGATATTCCGATGCCAAGTTTTAAAATGCCTTTTTACCCGGTTCTTCCTGCTCTTGGATTCCTGGGTGCTCTAGCCGTCTTCTGGGGACTTGATGTTCAGGCGAAAACCTATGCGCTTTGCTGGTTTGTTCTAGGAATGGTGATCTACTTTGCTTATGGTATGAACCATTCAACCTCAACCAATGACACGAAAGAGGAAGAACTGGAGCTGAAACAGGCCAGGAAATTAATGAAAGACTAAGAATCGGTGATTTGATGTGATGAGTTTGATAAGCAATAATCTGGAGAAATCATCTAAATTAATTAAAGAGGAAAACAAATACTATGCACGTTCCGCACGGATCAATTACTATAATTTAGTCATTGATCATGCTCATGGCGCAACATTAGTGGATGTCAATGGCAATAGGTATATTGATCTCCTGGCAAGTGCGTCGGCTGTTAACGTGGGCCACACTCATGAACGGGTCGTCAAAGCCATTATTGATCAGGCACAGAAGTTGATCCACTATACACCGGCATATTTTCATCATGTTCCGGAAATGAAATTATCGAAGAGATTAGCGGAGATCGCACCCGGCAATTCGCCGAAAATGGTTAGTTTCGGTAATTCAGGTTCCGATGCGAATGATGCCATCGTTAAATTTGCTCGTGCATACACGGGGCGTCAATACATAGTGTCCTACATGGGTTCGTATCACGGCTCAACCTATGGTTCGCAGACCTTATCGGGCACCAGTCTGAATATGACCAGAAAAATGGGGCCGATGTTGCCATGTGTCGTACATGTCCCCTATCCTGATCTTTATCGCCGTTATCCCGGCGAAAGTGAACATGATGTGTCAATGCGTTACTTTGACGCCTTTAAACGACCATTTGAGTCCTTTCTTCCTGCTGATGAGACAGCATGCGTCCTGATCGAGTCCATCCAGGGAGATGGCGGAATCGTTAAAGCGCCTGAAGAATATATGCAGCTCGTTTATCAATTCTGTCGCGATAATGGAATCCTGTTTGCGGTTGATGAGGTCAATCAAGGGTTTGGAAGAACAGGGAAAATGTGGGGGATTCAGCAGTACAAGGACATTGAACCCGACTTGATTTCAGTTGGCAAATCACTTGCTTCCGGGTTGCCGCTCAGCGCTGTGATTGGCAAAAAGGAGGTCATGGAGAGCCTGGATGCACCAGCGCATCTGTTTACCACTTCAGGCAATCCGGTTTGCTCGGCAGCTGCATTGGCCACACTGGATGTTCTTAAGGACGAACATCTGGTTGAGAAATCCGCTGAAGACGGGGAGTACGTTAAACAGAGATTTGAGGAAATGCAAACGCGGCACCCGATGATCGGCGATATTCGCATGTGGGGATTGAATGGCGGCATCGAGCTGGTTAAGGACCCGGAGACCAGGGAGCCGGACAATGATGGTGCGACGAAGGTCATCTATTATGCTTTTGATCATGGTGTTGTCATCATCACACTTGCCGGAAATATTTTGAGATTCCAGCCGCCCCTGGTCATCAGCAGGGAGCAGTTGGATCAAGCCCTTCAGGTGCTGGACGACGCATTCACTGCCGTGGAGAACGATACTGTAGCGATGCCGTCAGGTACAGGGAAAATTGGCTGGTAAAAAGGCAGGTAAATTTAGTAAAGCCTATGACTGATTAATCTTTAAGAGAAAAAGATATAGAATAAAAAACATAGAGAATAAAATGGGGGTTTAAAGGATGTTCGCCGGCCGGCGGGCATCCTTTTTGGCATTCTCACAAGATCTGTGGGGGATTCGCCATCTGTGTTATGATAATACTTATTAGGTAAACGGAACGGATTACTTTCTCAGATTTGAAAGAAGGAGAGGCTTGAATCATGGCAAAAACAAAGGCGAAAACGAATGCCATGCGCATTCTTGATACGGAGCATATCCACTACGAGGTCAAGACTTATGAGATCAGCGACGGGCTGATCGACGGCATTTCAGTCGCTGAAAAGTGCGGTGAGGATCCGAAAAATGTTTATAAAACACTGGTCACTCAGGGGCATAGCGGGGAATTCTACGTTTTCGTGCTGCCCGTTGCATCGGAACTTGATTTGAAAAAGGCCGCAGCCTGTGTCGGCGAAAAAAGAGTGGAAATGATTCACGTCAAGGATATTCAGAAGCATACCGGTTATGTCCGCGGCGGCTGCTCTCCGATCGGCATGAAGAAGATGTACACGACGGTTATTGATGCCAGTGCTGAAGAGCTGGATCACATTGCTGTCAGCGGCGGCAAGAAGGGGATGCAGGTCATTCTTGCGCCTGACGATCTGGTGAAAGCCGCACATGCCCAATTACATGCGATCGTAAAGTGACCGGAGGGATCAGGCTCCGATAAACCAGTTTGCAGAGATCAGAAAAGTATATGGCGCAGTGGCAATCGCAAACACCAGTGCCATTCGTTTTGCCTGGACGGCGGGCAGCCTGCGTCGCAGATAGATCCGGTCAAGCAAATAAATGATCAGTCCGGCGAGGATAATGGCCGACACGATCAGTACCACAGCTGCCGGTGAGGAATAAATAGTGTAGTAATTAATCGAAACCTGAGGAATATAATTGTTAACGAACAATGTCAGGCTCAGAAACAGCGAGCCGGCAACGTCTGCTGCCAGGCCGAGCAGCCAGAGGGCGATCAGCGTACCCAGCCGGTTTTTCATCGTGATATGAAAAAAGCGCAGTGTGGCAAAGAAAACAACAGCGTCGATAATCAGGTTTGCTGACGCCGCCAGGCCGAGCAGCGGCGGGTAGAAATAGAGCATAAAGATCGGAAAGATAATATCGGCCAGGATGAAACTGGAAAACGGAAACATAGTGATCCTGCTCCTTTCTCGTATGCATTGGTGACAACCGGAATCTAATTCATCTTAACATTTTTCATTCATTTCAGCAGACATCTGCTCGTGAATTATTTATAATGGAAGTGTGACATACATCACCTCAGCTAACGCAAAAAGAAACAAGATGACGGTTGGAAAGGGGGGAGATCGGCGTCTCCAGTAAGAAAACGTCCTTTTTTTTATCTCATATTGTTATATAACAGAATATAACTGTTATATTCATTGGCTCCTGCAGATTTATGGCACATGAAGCTGCCGGTAAGCTTCGGTGTAAAAAAATGAAGGAAGTGAATCCATGAACGCCATAACCATTGTGATCGGATCAATCTGTATTCTGGCACTGACGTATCGGTTTTACGGTATCTTTATGGCTAATAAAGTACTTCGCCTGAACGACTCAAGCCCGACACCGGCACATGTACTTGCTGATGGAAAGAACTATGTGCCGACCAATCGCTGGGTGGTTTTCGGACATCATTTTGCGGCCATTGCAGCGGCGGGCCCGTTGGTCGGTCCGGTGCTCGCAGCTCAGTTCGGCTATCTGCCGGGGCTGCTCTGGCTCCTAATCGGGGCTGTGGTCGGCGGCGCCGTGCACGATATGGTCGTTTTGTATGCTTCCATGCGCCATCAGGGCAAGTCGCTGTCCGAAGTAGCCAAAAAAGAACTGGGTCCGGTCGCCGGATTCTGTACCGGACTGGCGATGCTGTTTATTATCACCATCACCATGGCCGGTCTGTCGATGGTCGTGCTCAATGCGCTGACCAATAATCCGTGGGGTACTTTTACCGTTCTGATGACCATTCCGATCGCTATGGCAGTCGGCCTGTACTATCGGAAAACCGGACAGTTGAAGGTTGCTACTGTTGTTGGTTTTCTTCTGATTATGCTGGCCGTATTCGCCGGTCCCTATATCCAGAATACGGCATTAGGACATTTCCTGACACTGGACACGAAAACACTGGCGATTCTGCTGCCCGTTTATGCGTTTTTCGCTGCGGCATTGCCGGTCTGGCTGCTGCTCACGCCGCGGGACTATCTCAGTTCATTTATGAAAATCGGCGTGTTCGCCGCACTGATCATCGGTGTCTTCATGATTAATCCGATCGTCCGGATGCCGGCACTGACGCAATTTACAGCGGGCGGCGGTCCGGTGATCGGCGGCCCGGTCTGGCCGTTCATCTCGATCACGATTGCCTGCGGGGCCATATCCGGATTCCATGCCTTCATCAGTTCCGGAACGACACCGAAAATGCTCGACCGCTGGAAAGATATTAAAATGGTCGGGTTCGGAGCCATGCTGGTGGAATGTCTGGTCGGGATCATGGCGCTGATCGCGGCCACGGCGCTGCATCCTGCAGACTACTTCGCAATCAATTCATTGCCCGCCGTTTTTCAGACACTGGGCATGAACGTCGTTGATCTGCCGCATTTGAATAATGAGATCGGGCTGGCACTTCAGGGCCGTCCCGGAGGCGCAGTGACGCTGGCTGTCGGCATGACGTTTATTTTCACCAGCATCAAATGGTTTGCCGGTCTGGCGCCTTATTTCTTTCAGTTCGTCATCCTGTTCGAAGCGGTGTTCATCCTGACGGCAGTTGATGCCGGAACACGGGTCGCACGTTATCTGATTCAGGACTTCTTCGGCGACTTCTATGCACCGCTTAAACGCCAGAATTGGCTGCCGGGTTCGATCTTTGCCAGTGCGCTGGCCTGCTTCTTCTGGGGTTATCTGCTCTATTCCGGGGATATCAGCTCCATCTGGGTACTGTTCGGTGTATCCAATCAGCTGATGGCGGCCATTGGTCTGATCGTCGGCGCCACCTTTGTCCTGAAGATCGCGACAAAGAAACGCTACATGCTGACCTGCCTGATTCCGCTTGCTTATCTTTATGTCACCGTTAATGTCGCCGGATACTGGATGATTAAAAATGTCTATCTCAATCCGGCCGCACCGGGATTCAATATATTGAATGCCGTACTGTCGCTGATCATGCTGGCACTCGGTCTCGTGATCATGATCACTGCCGTGAAAAAATGGGTGGAGATGCTGAGGAGCCCGGCAACGGGTCTTGATGAACCGGCAGCCGGATAAGAAGTCGTACAAGGATCATGCGTAGTAAACAAGGCTGCTTCGGAACCCATCACCGGGTTCCGGAAGCAGCCTTTTGAGCAGGACGGCAGACATAAAAGTCCCGCTCCGGAACGGTTCGCCTGAAGATAAAATGGATCAGGTAACCGCTCTTTTAATTAACCGAACTTATCCATTCTGAAAACACCTTTTATTTCTTCAGGCGTTTTGCCGCGGACGAGCAGACAGAAATTCTCATAACCGATTTCCCTGTTGGCAGCCATCAGCTTTTTCAATGCTGCAAGTCCCTCCGGATGTTTGTGGATCTTCTCGATTTCGTCTTTATAGAGATCAATGATCGACCGCTGGACAAAATGAGGGGCGAACCGATTGGCATAAGCGTCATTATCCAGCATCAGACCACACAAATATTCATATTTAAACTGCAGCTGACGGGTAAAGTTGACGAGATGCAACAGTCGGTAATAGGTATTGGGATAACTGGTCTTAAATTTTTCCACGCCCGCCTGAGCTTTTCGCAAATCCTGAATACTGCTGATCGTTTTCAATGGGCACGCCTCTTCCTTAGATCGGACATCTTCAATAAGCGTCTTATTAATTCTATTATATCCGGAAATTGTGGTGAACGCATTAATGTGGCCTCTTTTTTACATAAATTGCAGAAAAAAATCATCGGAGGCCGCAACGGCTATGTTTGAAATCAACTGATTTCAGAAATATAATACCGCATGAGAGGGGCAAACTAGAAGCAATGGCAAACAAAAGCAATGCTGCGGCACTTCCGGGCGGCACAAAGGCCGGTGAATATTGAAGTTTACAGTTAATCGTGCTATTGTTAAAACTCAATAGAACCCGATGGAGCTGTCTGAAAAATTTATTGAAAAATGAAACAGGCATTTGCCGACAGACATATGATGGAATCAGCGAAAGAATTCAAGAAGATCGGAGGTGGGCAATCGATGATAAATGAAGAACGTGGTCAGGAGCAGGCCCGTGTCAATGGTGTCCGGGAGATCATCAGCGGAAAGATCGGCCGTCTGACCGGCAATAAAGAAGATGTAACCAGGGGTATCGTCGACTTGCGAAAGAATTTCTGGGATGACGTGACGGTCAATATGGACGAATCCGACGACGTCTATGAAACGCAGGCAAGTATCAAGCAGCAGGCTGAACTTCTCTCGGAGCGTGAACGCCGTCACGGGCAGATGACGCACCAGCTGAAGACGTTGTACCGGCTTCTGGATGCGCCTTATTTCGGACGGATTGATTTTCATGAAGTAGGCGAAGAAAAGGCGGAGCCGATATATATCGGTCTCGGTTCCCTGATGGACCGAAATAATGAAGATTTTCTGATCTACGACTGGCGGGCACCGATTGCCAGCATGTACTACGACTTTGCACCCGGACCGGCAAAATATGATTCACTTGATGGTGAAATCAAGGGCGACATGAAAGCAAAGCGGCAGTTTATTATACATAATGGGGAGATCACGGGGATGTTCGATACCGGGCTGACCATTGGTGACGCCATGCTCCAGGCTGTATTGGGCGGCCGCGCTTCCTCGCACATGAAGAGCATTGTGGCAACGATTCAGAAAGAGCAGAACCAGATTATCCGGAATGAGGCCGATCGATATCTGATCGTGCAGGGAGCGGCCGGGAGCGGGAAAACTTCGGCTGCACTCCAGCGCGTTGCTTTCCTGCTGTACCGTTACCGGAAGACGCTGCGGTCGGATAATATGCTGTTGTTTTCACCGAACCCGCTTTTCTCCAGTTTTATCTCGACCGTGCTGCCCGAACTGGGTGAGGAAAATGTGACTCAGATGACATTCAAGGATTTCGTCGCCGGACGAATCGGCAATGATCTGCAGATGGAAAATCCATTTGATCAGACGGAGGACTGCCTGACCATGGAAGACCGGGAAGCTTACCGGGTTCGTCTGGACAGCATCCGCTTCAAGGCTTCTCCGGCATTTCTGCGGATCATGGATCACTGGCTGGAGCAGCTTTCGGAAGGAGGCATGATCTTTCGTGATATTCCGTTCCGCGGCCGGATGATTGTGCCCGGTTACGAAATCAGCAGATACTTTTATGCCTTATCGCATGAGTTGCCTCTGTCTGCACGGCTTGAGAACGTGCGCGACTGGCTGCTGCGGCGGATCTATGCCTTTGCGAAGAGAGAACGGCGCAAGGACTGGGTGCTTGAGGAGGCGGAGCTTCTCGATGAGTCCGAGTATGCATCGATCTATCAGAAACTCCAGCAGAAGAAGCAGTTCACGGAGAATACGTTTGACGACTACCGCCGCGAAGAAGTGTTGCTGCGGAAGATGGTGATGAACCGCGAGATTAAACCGCTTCGCCGTCATATCAAACAGCTGGAGTTCGTCAACCATCAGCAAATTTACAGTGAGCTTTTTTACCGGAATCACAGTCCGCTTCCGGTACCGGATGACTGGGATGCCATTTGCCGGGCCACACGGATACGTTTTGAAGAAGGCGACTGCCCCTGGGAAGACGCTGTACCCTACCTGTATATGAAGGAAAAAATTCAGGGACGAAAAGGAAATCAGGAAATCCGCCATCTGATTATCGATGAAGCACAGGACTACTCACCGGTTCAGCTGGCTTATCTGCAGACCGCATTTCCGCGCTGCCGGATGACGATTCTCGGTGATCAGAATCAGACTATTTATGTGCAAAGCTTCATCGGAGAAACAATGCTTTCCGAACGCCTGTATGCGCCCGATCAGGTGCACAAATTGACGCTGACACGCAGTTACCGGTCGACCCGCGAGATCATGGAATTTGCCCGTCATTTGATCCCCGGCGGCGAACAGATCGAGCCCTTCGACCGGAGCGGCAGGTTGCCGAAACTGATTGATGTTCCGGAAGAGAAGAGGGCAGCAGTGATCACAAAAGCGATTAAAGCGTTCAGAGAGGCAGGTTTCGGCACGCTCGCCCTGATCTGCAAAACGATGAAAGAGTGCCGGAAAGCCTATAATCTTCTGAATCAGCGGCACGATGTGAAGCTGATCACTCAGGCGACCAGTCAGTTTGGCAAGGGTTTTTTCATCATTCCCTCATATCTGGCGAAGGGCATTGAATTTGATGCAGCGATCATTAATGATGCCTCAGCGGCGAATTTTCACCGCGAGCATGAACAAACCATTTTTTATACTGCCTGCACGCGGGCAATGCATGAACTTATCCTGCTGTACACAGGCGAACCGACACGGTTTTTGAAAAATGTGCCCGACGATAAATATGTGCGTGCAGCGTGGGATGAAGATTAAAGCAACGGTCGGCGGTCAGAACGTGGCGTATGCGGACGGGAATCTCGTTTCTTCCGATTTAAAAGAACAGAGGTATGGATTGTCGCCGGGCTTCGATGTCCGGCTTTTCTTCTGCCGAAAAGCGCAACGGCCGCAGACTCTGAAACCGGCAGTCAAATATTTTCGAAAAATACATAGTGTTAATAATGAAACCGCTTTAAATTGTGATACACTATCGATACAATAAAGGAGAGTTCTGTTAAAATTGTGTTGCAGGGAACAGAATCTGCGTGAAAAGGATGGCATATTCTATGACAACACGGCGTGAAAAAGTGTTAGTCTATCTGGAACGGCACGCACGTACAATGGCGCAGGGTATCTCTACCAGTCAGATATCTGAAGCTGTCGATATACTTCGTCCCAATGTCAGCAAGGTGTTAAATCAGCTTGTCAGAGAGGGAATAATTAGGAAGACAAACGGTCGGCCCATTTACTATTATATGAACCATGCAGCCAAAGATCATCAATTTAAGATGGAGCAGAAACCCTTGATCGGTTTTGCCGGAGATGCCCGGATCAGCGATCGGAACATGAAGAAGCACACTGAAAATAAGAACGAAGCGGATGTTTTTAAGAACATGATCGGCAGCCGCGACAGTCTGAAGAACCAGGTTGAGCAGGCCAAAGCTGCATTGCTTTATCCGCCGCACGGGCTGAACACACTGATCATCGGCCCTACAGGATCCGGCAAAACCTATTTTGCCAATAAGATGTACCACTTTGCATGGGACAAGGAAATTATTTCTAAAGAAGGATTTATTACCTTCAATTGTGCCGACTATGCGCACAATCCGCAACTGCTGATGTCGCATCTGTTTGGCTACGTCAAAGGGGCTTTTACCGGTGCGAATGAAGATAAAGGCGGCCTGATACAGGAAGCTGACGGTGGCATGCTTTTCCTTGATGAAGTGCATCGTCTGCCGCCTGAAGGGCAGGAAATGATTTTCTATTTTATGGATCACGGAATATACAGCCGTTTAGGTGAAACAGCCAAAATTCATCATGCAGACGTCAGGCTTGTCTACGCAACGACAGAGGATCCGGAAAGTTCATTGCTGCAGACTTTTGTCCGTCGCATTCCGATTATGATTCAGCTGCCGAGTTTTAACGAGCGAAGTGCACGGGAAAAGCTGCAATTATTAGAGCAATTATTAACATTTGAAGCGAATCGAATCCATAAAAATATCCGCCTGGATGAAAATGTTGTTCAGGCTCTGCTCGGGAGTGTCACTTACGGCAATATTGGACAGTTGAAGTCGAATATTCAATTGGTCTGCGCTCAGGGCTTCCTGAACAGCATGCATGATAAAAATGAAATCGTGCTCAAGTTCAGCCAGCTGCCGCCCAATATCAAGGACGGTCTTTCCAATTTAGCCGACAATCGGAAAGAACTGGGGAATCTGAGCCGCCTGCTCGAGCCGACGATGGTGATCAAACCCGATGACAAGCGCGGCCTGCCCGATATTGACAGCTATGAATTACCATATAATTTGTATGAAATCATCGGTGATAAAGCGGCACTGCTGAAAGACGAAGGACTGAACCAGGCAGCGATCAATAACTTTATCATGACCGATATCAATCTGCATTTAAAATCATTTTATCGCCAGGGGAAAATGGAGAAAACGGCCAGCAGCCTGAATGAGATCGTCGACCAGGAAATTATTGATGTCACCCGACAGATTCAGCAGCTGCTTCTGGAACGCGAGGACTATCCGGTCAGGGATAACTTCATTTATGCCATGAGTTTGCACATCAGTTCGTTTATTAAGCGGGTTCAGTCTGGCAAGCCGTTGCGTCATATCTCGCAGGATTTGATTTCAATGGCGCACGATTACCCGGATGAACTCGAGATTGCAGAACGCGTTAAAGATTTAATTGAAGAGCACTATCATTTTCCAATTCCGGAATCTGAAGTGTATTACATTGGGATCCTTCTCGTATCATTAAAATCTGAGCCTAAAACCGGGAAAGTCGGGATTGTTGTGGCGGCCCACGGGAACAGCACCGCCTCTTCTATGGTGCAGGTGGTTTCACAGCTGCTGTCGGTTGATAATCTTGCTGCCTATGATATGCCGCTTGAGATGAGTCCGAAGATCGCCCTGGACGGCATTGCCGCACAAGTTAAAAATGTTGACCGGGGCAACGGGGTTTTACTTCTGGTCGACATGGGGTCTCTTAGTACATTCAGTACGAAGCTGACAGAGAAGACGAATGTTCATGTCAAAACGATTGATATGGTGACCACTGCAATGGTGCTGGAAGCTGCCCGCAAAACAGCGCTGATCGATTGTGATCTTAAAACAGTGTATCAGGAATTGCGTGAATTTAATGGCTACTCACGAACGGCAGAAAGAGCCAATGAACAAAAGTTTGCGGTTCAGAAAACATCTGATCAGCGGGAGAAAGCAATCATTGCCATTTGTTCCACAGGCGAAGGAACGTCCCGGAAGATCAAGGACCTGCTGGACAGGATATTGGTCGATAATCTTATTGACGACATCACGGTGATTGCCGTGTCGGTTGTGAATATGAAAGAACAAATTGCCAAGATCCAGCAAAGATACCGGATCATGATGACAACCGGTATTGTGAATCCGCAAGTTGCCGCTCCATTTATTTCTCTGGAAAACTTATTACAGGGCGGCGGTGAGCAGTTCATCAGTATGATCGAAAAGGGAAACAGCCGTACCGCACGCGAGGCAGAGACGCTGGACCATTCGGAATTATTAACGGAAAAAATGAGTCAGAAATACTTAGGACAATACTTTACATTCATTAATCCGGAAAAGGTTGTAAAAATATTGTGGAATTATTGCAATTTTATCAAGGAACACAGTGATTCTGAGATGTCGAACACGTTTAAAATCAGTTTGATCATGCATCTGGCAGGTACGATTGAGCGCTACCTTCTGCACTCGGAAATGAGCGTTGATGCGCAAAAATTATCAGACGTCAGAAAAGAAGTATTGTACCCTGTCGTGAAACAGGCGAACCAGTTTCTGAATGAAAAGCTGAATATCAATCTCTCAGATTCAGAAATATATTATATCATCGAATTATTTAAGACAGAAAAAGAGAAAAGTCATGCTGAAATGTAACCGGCTGATCGGATTGGACAAGTAAAGAAGATAAAAGTGATACACAAGTTCAGGTGATACACATTTTAGTGTATCACCTGAACTTTTTATGAATGGAAAAAGACTGTTATTTCAATGCTTCAATGCGATACACAAAAATTGGCATGGAATTTGCTTATCTAATCGTGTTGTGTGCGTATCTATGAGTACGCTAAGCCTCTTCATGATTTAAAAAACAAACAAGAAAAAAGGTAGCATAACTCAGAAAATGCGAATACATGGATTTCTTACTCGAATAAGGTGGAGAGTGGTACTTGTTATCCTGGACGCACTGAAAGTGGTGGCGGATGATCATGACGATGGATGTTCGTTTATTACGTATTGACAGCCGGTTGCTTCACGGGCAAGTGACCACAAACTGGGCAAAGGCGATCAATGTGAATCGGATCTTAGTTGTGTCGGACCGCGTGGCACGGGACCTGACACGCAAGACATTGATCATACAGGCTGCACCTCTTGGGATCAGAACCAATGTCATTACGGTGGAGAAGATGATCAGAATTTATCACGATCCCCGTTTTGATGTTTTAAAGCCGATGATTCTGGTTGAGGATCCCGTCGATGCAAAACGTGTGGTCGAAGGCGGTGTAAAGGTCAGCTCGATCAACATTGGTGCGGTAAGCTTTGACGCTGCGCGTGTCATGGTTACCGATGCAATCGCTGTCAGTGAGGCTGATGTCGAAGCGTTCAAATGGTTTCATCATCGTGGCATTAAACTTGATGTCCGCAAGGTTTCCAATGATAGTTCAAAGAATCTTTGGAAGTCGCTTTCTGAAAAGGGTTTGGTATAAATTCCGCCTGACTGTGTCCATGCCATGAAGGGAGGTGAGGAACGCTCCAAACGGCAGATCGATCCGGTATGTGTTTCATTTCATGATAATGAAAACGATTACATCCCGGATGATTGAGCAAGGTTCTAAGTTACAAATATTTGACATAGGAGGTATGGAACAAATGGTAGGTATTATCCTGGCAAGCCACGGCGGTTTTGCTGAAGGCATTTTCCAATCCGGCTCAATGATTTTCGGAGAGCAGAAAAATGTCAAAACAGTGACCTTAATGCCAAACGAAGGCCCCAATGACATTAAGGAGAAAATGAAAAAAGCGATCGCCTCTTTTGACGATCAGGAAGAAGTGCTGTTCCTGGTTGATCTCTGGGGCGGTACACCGTTCAATCAGGCCAACAGCTTGTTTGAAGCGCATAAAGACAAATGGGCCATTGTTGCTGGACTGAACTTACCAATGTTAATCGAAGCGTACGCTTCACGTGCTTCATTGAACACCGCACGGGACATCGCTGCACATATTTTGGGTGCGGCTAAGGAAGGCGTCAAAATAAGACCTGAAGCATTAGCGCCGGCAAAAGAAGCGGCTGCAGCTTCTTCGCAAGGATCAAATGCGGGTGCCCCCGGTCAATTTAAATATGTCCTGGCACGCGTCGACTCCCGTCTGCTTCACGGACAAGTGGCGACGGCCTGGGCCAAGACGACACAGCCGACACGCATCATCGTCGTTTCTGATGCCGTAGCCGAGGATGACCTTCGGAAGAAATTGATTCAGCAGGCAGCTCCGCCAGGCGTGAAGGCACATGTTGTTCCTGTGGATCAAATGATCAAACTTGCGAAGGATGATAAGCATTTCGGCGGTCAGCGTGCCTTGCTTCTGTTTGAGAATCCACAGGATGCGCTTAGAGCAGTTGAGGGCGGCGTCCCGCTGAAGACGATCAATGTCGGTTCGATGGCCCACTCGCCGGGCAAAGTACAGCCGAACAAGGTGCTCGCCTTCGGCCAGGAGGATATTGACGCGTTCGTTAAGCTAAAAGAATATGGTCTGGACTTCGACGTACGCAAAGTGCCGAACGACTCAAAAGGTGACATGAACGAAATTCTAAAGAAGGCTCAAGATGAACTAAATAGATTGAAAAAATCATAATTATCAGGAGAAACGGAGGATTAATAATCATGGATTTGAACTTTATACAAATGATATTAGTCGTAATCGTCGCATTTCTAGCTGGTATGGAAGGGATCCTGGATGAATTTCATTTCCATCAGCCAGTCATTGCCTGCACGCTTATCGGTATTGTAACAGGAAACTTAATCCCATGTCTTATCCTGGGCGGTACACTTCAGATGATTGCCCTTGGCTGGGCAAATATCGGTGCCGCCGTAGCGCCTGATGCTGCGCTGGCATCCATTGCATCAGCAATTATCCTGGTTCTTGGCGGGCAGGGCAGCGCCGGCGTATCTTCAGCGATCGCGATTGCCATTCCGCTGGCCGTTGCCGGTCTGCTGTTAACGATCATCTGCCGTACGATCGCCACTGCATTTGTTCACTTTATGGACGCAGCAGCGAAAGAAGGAAGTCTCAGAAAAGTTGAAATGTGGCACATCATTGCCATCTGCATGCAGGGCCTGCGTATTGCCATCCCGGCTGCATTGATCCTGGCTGTTGGTGCCGGCCCCGTTCGCGGCTTGCTGTCATCGATGCCGACCTGGCTGACAAGCGGCTTAGCCATCGGTGGTGGTATGGTCGTTGCCGTTGGTTATGCAATGGTTATCAACATGATGGCGACAAAGGAAGTATGGCCCTTCTTTGCAATTGGTTTCGTATTAGCGACGGTAACACAAATCACACTGATCGGCCTAGGTGCAATCGGTGTTGCTCTTGCCCTGATCTATCTGGCTCTGACCAAACAAGGCGGTTCAGGTAAGGGCGGAGGCAGCAACACCGGTGACCCATTAGGCGATATCATTGACAATTACTGAGAAGGAGGGAAAATAAAATGGCAGAACAGTTGAAATTAACAAAGAAAGATCGTATTTCCGTTTGGTGGCGTTCAACGTTCCTTCAAGGTTCCTGGAACTATGAACGTATGCAAAACGGTGGCTGGGCTTATACAATGATTCCTGCAATAAAAAAATTATACAAAACTAAGGAAGATCGCGCTGAAGCCCTGAAACGCCACCTGGAATTCTTCAACACGCATCCGTATGTCGCTTCACCAATTATCGGTGTTACCCTGGCACTTGAAGAGGAACGTGCAAACGGTGCACCGGTTGACGATGTAGCCATTCAGGGTGTTAAAGTCGGCATGATGGGACCGCTGGCAGGTATTGGCGATCCGGTCTTCTGGTTCACAGTGAAACCGATTCTTGGTGCGCTGGCTGCTTCGCTGGCAATGACCGGTAACATTCTCGGACCAATTCTTTACTTCGTCGGCTGGAATATTATCCGTATGGCGTTCATGTGGTACACACAGGAATTCGGCTACAAGGCCGGATCGAAAATTACCGAAGACTTGTCCGGCGGATTGCTTCAGGATATTACCAAAGGCGCGTCGATCCTTGGTATGTTTATCCTTGGTGCGCTGGTTAACCGCTGGGTATCGATAAAATTCACGCCGGTTGTATCCTCCGTTAAACTTGACAAAGGTGCTTATATTGACTGGAGTAACTTACCTGCCGGAGCTCAGGGAATTAAATCCGCTCTGGAACAACAGGCAGCCGGTCTGTCACTGGAAGCGCATAAAGTAACGACGTTGCAAAATAACCTGGACAGCTTGATTCCCGGTCTGGCAGCACTGGTACTGACTCTCTTCTGCATGTGGCTGCTGAAGAAGAAAGTTTCTCCGATCGTGATCATTCTCGGCCTGTTCGTCGTCGGTGTTGTCCTCCACGTACTCAACGTGATGTAACAGCGAAGACTTCGGTCCTGGTATTTAGAAACAATGATTGGTGCGCACAGAACCTGAATCTCCACAGATTTCCCATAATATTTGAGCCTGATTCCTGTTAAGTCAGGGACTTCAGGCTTTTTTACAACATACTGCGGGCCTGCTGTCAGGCGGACAGTGCCATATTGTTTAATCATCAGGGAGAACGTATAATGAGTCAATGAGATGAACGAGATTGGGGTAAGAGAAAATGGTTCAATCGATCAACACAAGAGTCGACTTTGTGACGAATGCTACCTCTTATATTGGACTGACTGACTATGGAAAAATCATGATTGGCGACAAGGGCTTTGAGTTTTATAATGACCGGGATGCTAAGAAATATGTCCAGATTCCCTGGGATACAGTGGATTATGTTGTCGCGTCAGTGATGTTCAGGGGCAAATGGATCCCGCGTTATGCGATACGCACAAAGAAAAATGGCACATATTCTTTTTCATCCAGAAATCCGAAGAGAGTTCTGCGTGAGATACGCAAATATGTAAAACCGGAACGAATGGTCAAATCGCTGACATTCTTTCAAGTGATCAGGCGTGGCCTGAAAGCCAGATTTGGCCGCAAGAACAGCAATTGACAGGCGGTATTGTTGGCCATGTCAATACCCGGCTAACCTTAATGGAGCAGAAAGGATGACAAATCGTCTCTCCTCCATTAAGGTTAGTCTGTCTTATCTCTTCGATCCGGATTAAACTCTCCGGCACTTGATCCTCAGTTTGCTTTAAATTCAAACAGTGCCGATCTTTTCCGCTCACTTCACCGGAATCTGCATTGAGATTGTTGTGCCTTTCCCCTGTTTACTGTCGACCGTCAGCCGGCTGCCATAAAAATGTTTCAGCCGGCTGTTGATGTTCTTCAGGCCGACGCTGCCGCTGCTCCCCAAGATCAGGCCGGCAACCTGTGCCTCAGACATACCGACGCCATTGTCCGATATGCTGATCACACAGTCGTTTCCGTTACGCCGGGCGGAAACGGCGACTTTGCCCCCGGTCTTGCATTTGCCGATGCCGTGCAGGACGGCGTTCTCGACAAGCGGCTGAATCATCAGCGGCGGCAGTGGAAAGTCAAGATCCGGATCGATGGTAAAGGCCACGTGAATCCGGTCTTCAAAACGCATTTTTTCAATCGCCAGATAGGATTTAACCAGTTTGATTTCTTTACTGAACGAGCTCATTTCCGAGGTGTTCTGAAAATCGAAACTGCTGCGCAGATAGCTGGCAAACTGTGCGGTCATTTCCCGTGACTTTTCAATATCTTCATAGCTCAGCGCGATGATCGAATTCAGAACATTGTACAGAAAGTGCGGACGGATCTGCGACTGCAGAAAAGCAACCTCCATATTGGCCGCCTGACTGGCCGTCTGTTTCATGAGAATCAGGCCGCGGATCCTTGATGAGAATTCGGAAAAATTATAAGGCTTCTGTAAAATATCATTGGCGCCGGCACGAAAAGCAAAATGCTTGTCGTCATTAATGATCGCTGCCGTAAGCATCAGCACCGGAAGATCTGTCAGACTGTAGGATTCCCGGATTTTTCTGCAGACATCATAGCCCGACATGCCCGGCATCATCAGATCAAGAATGACCAGATCAAGCGGTGTATGGGCGACTTCATCCAATGCTTCCCGGCCGTCTTTTACGGCAATTACATTATATGGTATGCCTTCCAGCATATCGATCAGGACTTTCAGATTATCCGTATTGTCATCTACCACAAGGATCGTTGCCGCATGTACTTGCCGGGAGTGATACGGTGTTTTTAATTCCGGCACATTCATCGAACTGATCTGTTCCTTTGCTGAAGCCCGGCCCGGCAGACTGACGGCCGATCCGGGAACAAGCCCTTTCTTCTCATCAAACAGTGGCAGAGCGACATGGAAAACCGATCCGATGCCGACTTCGGAATCTACCCAGATCTTTCCGCGCTGCAGTTCGACAAGCTGCCTGACGATGCTCAGCCCAAGTCCGGCCCCTTCGCTCTGATTCAGCGCATCATGACGTTCAAACGCCTGGAAGATATTCTGAAATTCCGATTTCGGTATCCCGACGCCGGAATCGGCAACCGTAACTTCAATGAAATGCCCTGCCGACTTTGCATCAAGCGTAATTTTTCCATGATGGGTGTATTTAATCGCATTATCCACTAGATTATTGATAATCTGCCGGAAACGGTTCTCATCAGCGAAAATCAGCGGCAGGTTTTTGGGGACGTCGTTTTCAACAGTCAGCCCTTTCTTTGATGCCAGGAGTTCATAATACGCCAGTTCCGCCCGGATGGCCGTATACACATCGAGCGGAACCGGCTTGATTTCAAGGGATCCCTGTTTGATCTTCTCCAGATCAAGAATATCATTGACCAGCTCGGACAGCCGGTAACCGATCCGGGTGATCAGGTAGAGCTTGTCCTTTTCATCGCGAATCGATTTCGGATGGCTTTCTTCCTCAGTAAGCATCGTCTGAACGATATTAATGATGCCGTTTAGCGGTGTCCGGAATTCATGGGATGTCCGGGCAATGAATTCATCCTTAAGGTGGTCATTCCGGACGAGTTCGCTGGCAAGCTGTTCGTTGCGCCGGAAGGCATTAGAGAAGCGCTGGGACAGCATCAGCGACAGCATCAGAAGAAAGATCAGCGAAGAAGGCGAGTAAACAGAATAGAGCGGTTTCGACGTAAAGCTATTGATCGTGGTGACGATCACGAAAATACTGGCTGCCGAAGCGGCAATAATCAGATAGACGCTGCTCTCCACTTTTTTAATGATCGCGAGTACAAAAATATAGGAGGTATAGATCAGGATTGACCCGGCAAGCAGGGAATGCAGGATCATCGTTGCCGAAACGATGGCCGGCAGACTGGAAAAGTCACCGGACAGGGTGAGCAGTGAAATCACGCCGCCGCTGATCACGATGCTTTTCGACCGGAATGACGGATAGGAAAAGTAGATACATAAAAGAATTGCCATTCCGGCAGACAATGTCGACAAAGACTCAATCCATATCACGGCGTGCATGGACAGGGAGGGCCAGATCAGGTAGATGACCCGTCCGCCGCTGATCCAGGAAATGATCAGTGAGAAAAGCAGGCAGATCATCGAGAAAAAGAGCAGATAAAGATCCTTGCGGCGCTGCGCATAGTATCCGAAAAAGTACAGGCCCATAATGAAAAAGGCAATGATCATGGTCAGGTCGTTGAACAATATCAGATCATGCGTCCGTGAAATCTGCGATTGAAGACCGAAAGTCAGCGGTTTGGCGATGCCCCAGCCGGTATTGCCATTTGCTCTGGCAACCTGGATAACGAGTTCATTAACCCCGCGATGCATGGGAAAATAACTGACGGACGGCTTTAGCGAAGCCTGGCTGTCATCACCGGATGTGGGATTCCCGGTTTGGGCGACAAGCTTTCCGTTCATATAAATTTTATTTGAACTGTAAATGACCGATGTTTGCAGTCCGAACATTTCCTGATGGCGATCGGCCCGGATCAGCAGTCTGTAGGTCCCGTTTTTCAGGTCATACATCTTATGATTTTTCAGACTCTGCGCATTTTCGGGTACCGGCATATAGATCCGGTTTTTTCCCAGGCCTTCCTTGATAGATTTTGATGTCAGAAGCTGATTCGGATAAAAGTTCCACTCGCCGTTGAGCTGGACCGTTCCCTTTTGTTCAAAATTCCAGCGGCTGAGGTCAAGAATGCCGTGACTGGCTGCAGGTCCTGAATAGCCGCTGAAATGCGACCAGACGAAAAAGATCAAAAAGAGTCCCAGATAGCTCACAATCACTGTAATCATCGCCGGAAGACGGTATTTGCGCATGTCAGTCACTCCTCTGATGCGGCATAGCCCCTGAAAAACCCTAAATGCCGGTATCCAGCCGGTACGGTCGCACCTACGGAAATCATTTTAACAGTTCAGATGAGGAAAATGAATAGGCTGAAGCTGAAAGGCAGCCCGGATACGATACCTGAATTTGTTCTCATGTTATAATTAGTGTAATGATCGTGTAATGCATATGAAAAGAGAACGTAATCCTCAGTCCCGCAATAGAGGAGGAGTCTGCATGAGAGCGATTGTCGTTGATGATGAACCGCTGGCCTGTCGGCAGCTTGACCATTTACTGAAAGCAACAGGCGTATTCGAACAGATCAGCGCCTATTCCGATCCTGAAAAAGCACTGAAGGATGCCGGACAGCGGCACCCGGATGTGGCTTTTCTGGATATCGAAATGCCGGAAATTGGCGGTATCGAACTGGCGGAGAGGCTCCAGTCGGAAGATACGGCGATTCAGATTGTGTTCACTACAGCCTATAACGAGTTTGCGGTCAAGGCTTTTGACCTTAATGCCGTCGACTATGTTCTGAAGCCGATCATGAAAGGCCGGATCGACAAGACGATCCGGCGTCTCATCAGGAACCGCCAGTCTGCAGGCAGGCCGGCAACAGGGCAGAAGGAAACATATGGTATTGAATGCTTTGAAAGCCTCAAATTTTACCGGCTGGACAGTCAGGGCAGGAAGCGATACATACCGGTGAAATGGCGGACATCACGGGCGCGGGAACTTTATGCCTATCTGCTGAAAGAGCACGGCCGGTTTGTCAGCAAGGAGACGCTGATCGATCTTCTCTGGCCGGACAGTGATCCGGAGAAGGCGAATACGCAGCTCTATTCGACGATCTACCAGATCCGCAAGCTGTTGGAGAAACTGCCGTTTCATCACCGCCTTGTGAAAAATGATATCGGCTACTCGCTGGATCTTGACGGTACACCGATTGATGCTGAAGAATGGGAAGCGGCGGTATCCCGCCTGCCGACAATTGAGCGCAGTAATTATAAGGAACATATCCGTCTGTGCAAAGCGTACCACAATCACTATTTTGCGGATTACAGTTATCTCTGGGCCGAGTCGGAGCGCATCCGTCTCTGCCAGCTCTGGCTGGAACACGCCTATCATCTGATCGATTTCCTGATGAAGGAACGCCTTTATACCGAAGCACTGGACATCTGCCAGCAGATCGACCGGATCGAGCCGGACGACGAGAAATGCATGAAGTACGAGATCACCCTGTATAACCAGACGGGCAACATTGAAGGCGCCATCCGTGTCTATGAAAAATATAAGGGCAGCAATAACGCCATGGGATAAGACGTAACAATTGAAGAAAAAACGAGCCGGGCTTCTCTGAAGAAGAGAAGCCCGGTTTTTGTACCCAATTACAGGCAACAGTCTGTGACTAAAGTACCATAAATATGACAAAAACCGACATTTTTTTGAAAATGTTCAGAAACTGTATAGTTTTCGAGAGTACACTTTTCTTTACTCGAATGATGGGATGATTTTGCAGAGCTTCCTGTCTTATTTCCAGTTCAGTCAATGAATTCTGCCGGCTGGAGATCGAAAACGTCCACGTAACTACTTGATACGCTCCATTAGTCCTGGAATTTACATAATTTATCAAAGAGAAACAAGCTTTTAAGATAAGGAAGGGGAATACTTTATGAGATCAAAAAGACTGCCGCTTGGACTCAAAAAGACAAAGAAAAGAAAACTGTTCAAGCAACTGTTCATCATTGCCGTCTCCATATTTGTCATTTTCAGTCAGATGTCGATTTCGCCGCTGAGTAATGCACTGGCAGAAACGGGCAATACATCAATGACTCCGAACAACAGCCAGTTCTTTGACGCAACGAAACCTGTTCAACTGACTACAGGAACTGAGCCGGACCAGACTAAGGAAGTGTCTCAGAACGATCCGATTCAGAAAGACAATAAGGTTAACGTTGAATACAATTACAATCTGTCTCAGAATCTGCTCCAGAGTCTGACCAAACAGCTATATACAACAACGATAAACATTCCAAAAGAATTTCAGTTCGACTCGAGTGCTTTGAAGGGCGACATCAAGCTTGCAGATAACACAACTGTAATCGGCAGCTATTCGATTGACACCAAGACCAATGCGCTGACACTGACAATTAATAAGACAGCAACAGCACTGTCTAGCGCGAAGGGTAAGATTGCTCTTCCGGCAACATTCAACAATGATCTGCAGGAAGGCCAGAGCGAAATCAAGTTCGATCTCGGTAACATCGCGAATAGTCCATATGCTGTGCCAGTGTGGACAGTTAATGACAATCAGAATACGAGTAATGGAAGTTCTGCGGTCGCTAAATCGTCTACAAGTAGTACGGCAGGTTCCTCTTCAAATTCAGGGTCATTCAGCAGTACGGGAAGTTCGAGCTCTGCAACGATTTCGTCGAGCAGTAATGCAATATCGTCTGCAGATAGCGGCAATACTATAAACTTAAACTCTTCAAGTACATCATCTAGTGGTACAAACAATAAGACAAGTACACAATCATCTGAAAATGATGTGAAAGGTACAAACATTCAAGATTCACCATCAAGCGACAATGAAACAAATTCAAAATCAAATTTACTACAGCGAGCAGGGTTAAAAAGTGTCACTCTTTTTGACGCCTCTTCTGTAGCTGATACATCTGCAGTTTTCGGGAATACAAATATACTTGACAGTGTAACGCTCACGGATTCTAGTAATCAGCCTTATGATGCTGACAATCCTGCAAAAACAGATGCCCCTGTAAATATTGATTTTACATGGTCAATTCCTGATGACATAGGGAAAAATGTTAAAAGTGGAGATACCTATACGTTCGACTTGCCAAAAGAATTTATTATGCATACACCGATTACCAACGGAACTCTAGGTGATTATGGCACTTTTACTGTTGATACTCACGGACATGTTGTGATGACTTTTAATCAAAATGTAAGCACTGACTCCAATGTCCAAGGCACATTGTATATAAAAACTCAATTTGATCAGGCACAAATTAGTGGACCTACAACACAGACGATCACTTTCCCAGTAAAGGATACAGCACCACCTGTGATAGTTCACTTTGCACCCAATGTTGACAAAACGATTACGAAACAAGGGGCCTTGAATAATGATATTAATCCAACTCAGGTAACCTGGACAGTAGATATAAATAAAAAGCTTGCTTCTGTAACTAACGCAAAAGTAACAGAAGACTGGCCCAAAGATAGGAATGGCAATCTGCAGACAAACTTTTCCTCCATTAAGGTATACAACCTCGGGATGGATGTTGATGGTACTCCTCACCGGGGCAGCCTCGTGGATCCATCGAGCTATGATGTGGATCCTGCTAATGGGAAGGTGACATTCAACGGAACAATAAATTCCGCCTATGAACTTGTGTACGAGACATCAATAAACAATGCAACCATCCCGGATGATGGCGGCAACGTTTCTTTGATAAATACTGCTTCATTCAGTGGTGATGGTCTTGCAGCTATTTCAGCAGATGCAACTGTTACAGCAAATTTTGGGAAAATGATAGATAAGACAAAAACAAGTTATGATGGCCCTTCCCAGACATTTGGGTGGAAACTTGACTATAATTTTGCCTCAAAGCATATTGACCAAAAAGATGCGACAATTACCGACACATTTCCAACTGATAAATTGCACTTGCTTGACGGACTTACAATTAAACAAGTAACTGGATTTAACGGTGCTACCCCAACATTTAGTAATACAGCTTTAAAAGAGGGTACTGACTATTCGCTTACTAAGACGGATACCGGATTCACCATCCATTTTAAAAATGATGTAAATACGCCCTATGTGATCACTTATCAGACACAAGTAAATGATGGCGTTTATATCGATTCTAATACATCTTCACAGGATTCAACTTATCTTAACTCCGTGGAAACAGGAACAGGGGCTACAGGCGAGGATTCTGGTACCGCTGTTTCTCAAGGACTCGTTAAGGATGCTTCAAGCCCGGATTATGAAAACAAAACGATTAATTGGTCATTTACGGTTAATAAAAGTAAGTATGAAATGCAAAACTGGAAATTGGCCGACACTTTCGATAGTGGTGCTTTAGCGTATGTACCTGGTTCTATGAAGATCCATGATGATACAAATAACAAATATTTAACGGGATTCAAGGTAACACCTACAAATCTGGAAGGGACCAACGGATTTGAAATTGATTTAAATGCGACGACCAGTAGCCAGCTGACAATCACTTATCAGACAAAATTCAATGTTGATTTTTCAAATCCTGATACGGCGAAGAATTCAGCTGTTGCAACTTGGACAGATAAGAGCGGCGGGTCACATACTGATAAGGCGGAAAAGGATTTACCATTGAATAACTCAACCCAATTTAACGGTTTTAAAAACGGATCCTACAATCCAATATCCAAGGAAATAACGTGGAAGGTCGGAGTAAACTATAATGGCGAGAAAGCTACCAATGCGTATATCACGGATCCGATAACAGACAATCAGCAGTTTATTCCATATGATGATAATAATCAGGTGCTCGTTAAGCCTTACACAATTAAATCCGATGGAACAGTTAATGAAGGTGATCCACTTACAAAAGGGTACACTGTGACTCCTCCATCTCAGGGCAATAACGTGCTAAGAGTAGATTTTAATACCGGAACAGATGATACGAAGCAATATATGGTGATCTTTAAAACATCGCTTGTGAGACAAGTTATCCATGATCAAGATAATTACACAAATATTGCGACTTATCATAATGGTACTTACCCTCCGCGTGATATTACTGGTAAGGTATCCATCAGTCATGGTGGAGAATTAATCAGCAAAAACGGTCAGCAAAACGAAGGAAGTATTGACTGGACAATCAATGTCAATGCAAGCCAGTCAGATTTGCAGAATGTCGTTGTAACCGATAATCCTGATCCTCAGGCAGGCCATGAGGGAGATCAAATTCTTGATCCAAATCTGGATAATTATAAAGTATATGCTGCTAAATACGATGATAAGGGTCCCGTTTATGATGGTAAAGAACTTGTTCCGGATACCAGTAAACAATTAGCCAGAGAAACCGATTATACACTGAAAATAACAACGGACAATACCACTGGGAAACAGAACTTTGTATTGACATTCATTGGTGATTATAAACATATAAACACTGCTTACGTGATTAAATATAGCTCATTAATTAATATAGCCGGGGATAGTGGAGATGTTCAGAACCAAGTAAGCATTTCTGGGGATAATGTTACAACCCAGACACAACAGAATGATGGTTCAGCGCAGGTTCAAGTAACAACTGGAGGCGGAACAGCAACCGGTGAAAAGGGAAGCCTGTCGATCTTAAAAACAGATTCTAAGAAAAATCCGCTTTCTGGGGCAACAATCGAGTTGTTGAAAACAGATGGGACAACAATACTTCGCACCGGTACGACGGATACAGATGGGAAATTAACCTTTGGAGCGATAAGATACGGCAACTATCTATTAAAAGAGGTAAAAGCTCCAGATGGATACATGTTGAATACAGATTATATGAATGGGAAGAAAGTCTCAATCAACAGCACAACATCAACATCCGGTGTACAAACGACTATTGTAGACAACAAACCGTCTGCAAAACTGATAAAAGTGGATTCAGATAATCCAAACGTAAAACTTAAAGGAGCAGAATTCGAGCTGCAGGATCAGGATGGTAAACCAGTTACGGGCTTCGGCACCCTCTCAACCGATCAGAATGGTCAGCTGACCATTCCAAATCTTGAATTAGGGAAGACTTATCAGCTAGTTGAGACGAAGGCACCCGTCAATTATGCTATTGATCCTACTCCGCACCCATTCACGATCGCTGCTGATCAGACAACGGTTAAGAATCTTGGTACGATAACCAACAGTTTAACCAGAGGATCCGTTGTTTTAACGAAGACGGATGCGGATGACGGTCATGTGCTTTCAGGCGCCGAGTTTGACTTGTATGATGCAAATAACAATAAAATTAATGGTGTACCGTTAGTAACAAACGAAGATGGTCAGATTAATGTCGACAATCTTAAACCAGGAGATTATCATTTTGTGGAAACGAAGGCCGCTAATGATGACTATACATTTGTTTCAGACACTTCGATTCGATTTACAATTCAAAAAGGACAAGTAAATCCATTATCACTTCCAGTAACAAATAGTCTGAAAACTGGTAGTGTAGAATTGACAAAAGTTGACTTTGATAATAATGATGCTCCTCTGACAGGAGCTGTATTTGAACTACAGGACAACAAGGGAGAAACATTAAAAAGCGGTCTCACTGACCCCAATGGTGACGGAAAAATTTTTGTAGATAATCTTAAACCAGGAGATTATCAATTTGTCGAGACGAAAGCACCCGATGGTTATGTTTTGAATCAAACCCCAGTCACTTTTTCGATTGTAAAAGGTCAAAAAGAAACTTTAAAGATACATGCGCCTAATGCATTAAAAACCGGCGGCGTTATTCTAACTAAATATGGTGAAGATAACAAAGAACTTGGACTTCAAGGTGCAGTCTATAAGCTTGAAGATTCATCCAGTAAATTAATAAAGGATAATTTAACAACAAATGACAAAGGTCAAATCTCATATGATGGTCTGAAGCCTGGCAATTATCAATTCATTGAAACTAAGGCACCTAATGGATACGATACAGATTCGACACCAATCACGTTTACAATTACCAAGGGACAAACTCAGGCAGTTACAAAAACAGCCATTGATTCCGAGACCCCGGGGAGTCTCATCCTGACAAAATATGACTCTGAGGATCATACAAAAACACTTCAGGGTGCAACATTCGATTTGCTGGGTAGTGATAAGACAATAGAAGTTAAGCAAAATTTGACTACGGATGAAAATGGTAAAATTTCTGTGGATGGATTAAAACCGGGTACTTATTATTTTAAAGAAACTAAAGCGCCGACAAATTATAATGTGAACAACGATTTAGTCAAAGCCGTTGTCGATAAAGGGCAGACAACTGCTGTCAGTGTGCGTGCTTATGATACATTGACCCCTGGCAGTGCAAAATTGATTAAGAAAGCGGCTGAAGATCACAATACCCTTCTTCATGGTGCTGAATATAAGATTGTTCGTTTGAACAGTGTGGGGAATCAAGTATGGGTTAAAGAACACCTTGTTACAGATCAATTCGGACAAATAACAGTTAATGATCTGGCACCGGGACATTATCAGTTCATAGAAACCACATCACCGACAAATTATCAACTTGATCCAACACCAATTGACGTCACGGTTGTTCCTGGCCAGCAGTCTGTAGCAGATGCAACGGTAACAGCCTATGACACACTAACTCCTGGTGATGCGCACATTATTAAAACAGATGAGTCGACTGGATCAGTACTGAGTGGAGCTGTATTTAATGTTGTTGATAGTACCGGAGCTGCCGTTAAAACGGGTGTTTCAACAGGTCTCGATGGTACGGTGACCGTGAAAGATCTGGCTCCGGGTAACTATCAACTGATTGAAACCAAAGCACCGACTGGTTATACCAAGAGTATTCAGGCGATACCATTTACTATTGATAAAGGGCAGATTCTTCCCAAGGATGTTTCCGTAACCGACAAGATGCTGCCGGGAAGTATCAAACTGACCAAGGTAGATGGCGATCATACAGACACCGTACTGAAAGGAGCAGAATATGAATTGCTCAATTCAGATGGATCTGCTCCATCCAAAGATAATGATGGTCAGACAGTTGCCGACCAGACAACCGGATCGGATGGAACGCTGACATTCAGTAATTTAAGACCCGGTGCATACATGCTAAAAGAGGTTACACCGCCGGCGGGATATCAGAAAAACGATAATCTAGTATCCGTTAATGTTCCGGAATCAACTGTTGATAATCAGCCTCCGGCAACTAAGTCAATAACCGTGCAAGATTATAAGGGATCATTGACACTGACTAAAACTGACAGTTCAGGTAACGTAGGATTGAAAGGTGCTGTTTTCCAGTTAACTGGCCCAGATGGAACAAAAGAGTTAACATCAGATGCTGATGGCGTTGTCAGTGCAACCGGGTTATCAACAGGTGATTATACAATTAAAGAGATTCATGCACCTGATGGCTATTTGCTGAATGATAAAATTCAGACATTTACAATTGATGGGATTAACAAAACGGGTAATAAACCAGTTCCTGTAAAATTAAGGCTGACAGATGAAGACAATGTTGTTACATTGATCAAATCTGATGCGAACAACTCGAGTTCTAAACTTAAGGGAGCGGTGTTCGAACTTCAAGACAGTAAGGGCAACACCGTGTCTGAAGATGCAAATGGTAAAGCGATAAGTTCATCACTGACAACGGATGACCATGGCGAGATATCTGTTAAGAACCTCAAGGCAGGTGACTATCAGTTTGTTGAAACACAGGCACCAAGCGGTTATGAGTTGAATGCCACTAAGTATCCATTTACAATCAAGAATACAGATACGAAGGTTGCAGCTTCAATTTCTGCAACGGATAAACTTAATACGGTCACGCTCACTAAGTCAGATGTAAATGATAAAAGTGCAGTTCTTATTGGTGCAGAGTTTGAACTTCAGGACAGCAAGGGGAATGCAGTTACAAGAGATGTAACAGGTAAAGATCTGCAATCCAGATGGACAACAGATAAGAATGGTCAGTTCTCGATTAATGGTCTGCCTGTTGGTAACTATCAGTTTGTTGAAACGAAAGCACCAAGCGGTTATCAACTGGATAAAACACCGATTCCCTTTACAGTGACGAATACGGTTGTTAAGGCAATACCGATTACGGCAACAGATAAAATAAATTCGATTACGTTAACTAAAGTGGACAAGAACGACAATAATATCCACCTTCAAGGTGCAGAGTTCCAGCTTTACGAAAGTAACAATCAGCTGGTTACCAAAGATGTAAATGGCAAATCGCTCCCGACGACCTGGACAACAGATAAGAATGGTCAGTTTACAGTGAACGGACTGACACCTGGGACCTATTACTTTAAAGAAACCAAGGCACCGGCTGGCTATGATCTAGATGCGGTTCACTATCCATTTACCGTAACGAATAAAGATGCTCAGGCTCATGAAATTACGGCTACAGACAAACAGAATGAAGTCACGCTGACGAAGGAGGACAAGAACGACAGCAATATCCACCTTCAGGGGGCTGAGTTCAAACTTTATGACAGCAACAATCGTGTTGTCACTAAGGATGCGGGCGGCAAATCGCTTCCATCTGTATGGACAACCGACAGCAATGGTCAGTTTACGGTTAAAAATCTGATATCTGGCGATTATCACTTTGTTGAGTCTAAGGCACCGTATGGTTATGATCTGGATACTGTACCGTATCCGTTCAAAGTGACCGCAACAGACGTCAAAGCAATTCCGATTACGGCAACAGATAAGCTGACTCCTGGAGATGCGGTTCTGACGAAGGTGGATAAGAATGATAAGAACATTCACCTTCAAGGCGCCGTGTTTACACTTAAAGACAGCAGCGGAAAGGCACTGAAGACCGGGCTGACAACGGATAATAATGGTCAGTTTGTTGTCAAGGGACTAGCACCGGGTAAGTACTTCTTCGTTGAAACAAAGGCACCGAAAAATTATCTGCTGGATAGTACGCCGATTCCATTTACGATCAGCAAAGGGCAGGCCAAAGCAGTTGAAATTACCGCGAGTGATCAGTCGAAGACAATCACTAAAGAGCTGACTGGCAAGCCGGGTGCTACGTATAATGTGGTTGATCAGGATGGTCACGTCATTACCCACGGGGTCATGGCAGATTCTGAAGGTCATGTCCATTTCAAAGGACTGGCGTCAGGCAAGTACCATTTGGCTCCTGTCAGAGGTACTGAAGCAATAGTGAATGTGAAGACTCTTCCGGGTAAACCAGGGAAGAATAACTCGGGCTCATTACCAAAGACAGGCGATACGAACGATATCGTTGCAATGGCATCCGGAGCAGTTCTGCTGGTTGCCGGCGGAGCAGTAGTTTTCTTCTCGAGACGGCGGAGAAATAATTAAACTTTACAGTATCAAAAAAGATGTCCGGGCATGAATTAAGCCCGGACATCTTTTTTGATTTGATCATCTGACTTTCTTTTTATCACAGGTCGAGTTACTCTGTTAATTGAGAACTGGTATCAATTGTTTTTTCCTTGACTGGAAATCAAAAAATATTTAGGAAGTGACATAGATGGCGATACAGCTTAAAAGAATATATGAGCCTGTTTCGGACAGCGACGGTTACCGGGCCTTAATCGACCGTCTCTGGCCGAGAGGCGTGTCGAAGGAACGGGCCCATCTGGATGAGTGGATGAAGTCGGTTGCGCCGAGCGAATCATTACGGAAAGCTTTTCATCAGGAACACCTTGCATTCCCTGATTTTCGGAAAGCCTATGAGGAAGAACTGAGAAAAGACCCGGAGAAGCAGGACGGCATTCGAAACCTGTTGCAACTGGCTCAGAATCAGACTGTGACCTTGCTCTATGCTGCAAAGAATCCGGTGGAAAATCATGCGCTGGTTTTGGATCACTTCTTAAAAAGTGTCCGTAAGCCCAAAGTGCTGATCCTTTACGCCAGTGAAATGGGCAATACCCTCGAGATCGCGAAGAAGATGGCGGCCGGCATCCGTGAATCGGGTATTGAGCCGGTGGTAAAAGACGCGTTTGGCGCATCAGCCGATGAGATTCCTGAATTTGACGCGTTTTTGTTCGGCAGCGGAACGATTGACGATGGGGAATTGCCGGATGAGGCGCAGGATATCTATGATCGTCTGGATCACCTCGATCTCAAGGGCATGCCGTGTGCGGTATTTGGTGCCGGGGATACTTCGTACGAACTGTTCTGCGAAGCGGTGAATACGATCCATAAGAAACTGGCAGCACTGGGTGCGGATCTTATTCTTCCGGATTTCAAAGTCGATTTCAGTATGTCGCCGGAAGAGGAGAAGAAAGCGGAAGCGCTCGGGAAACGGTTTGCGGAAACGGTCTGGAACCGCGCTATCCGGAAAGTCCTGCAAAATGCCGAGGAAAAATAAATGAATCGTCTCTCTGAAAGATCTTGGTCACGGATCGCCCACGGAAAGCGACAACCATTGATTTTTAGATTTATGGAAGAGGTTCATTCGGCATCTGATCATGGTAAGATTTGATCAGATGCTTTTTCTTGCAGTGCGGTAAAATTTTAATCAGATGAATCGGGGAGAGAAGATGAAAAAATGGCTGGTACGAATACTGGTTATAGTGCTGCTGGCAGCGGGCCTGCTGCTCATATTTTCTCCGTTTATTAAAGAGAACCTGATCGGTCTGTTGAGTACCCGGTTTGGCCATCAAAAAGTCACTGCCGGCCAGCTTGAAAAAAATAACGGCCGCAACGCAACATTTGACTTTGGCACGATTCAGGCGCCATCGCTTCTGGACACACTGACCGGGAGCATGCAGCAGGATCCTAAAGCAATGATCGGGCGAATCACGGTACAAAGCGTGGGTATCCGGCTGCCCATCATGAAGGGAACAACGAACAGCAACCTGCTGCTCGGCGCGACGACGATGCGGTCGGATCAGAAGATGGGTGAAGGCAATTATCCGCTGGCGGGGCACCATATGCGTCAGTCCGGTTTGCTTTTTGGCCCGCTGATGCGGGTGAAGGTCGGCGCACGGATCGTGATTACGAATTTGAAGCAGGATTATATCTATCAGGTAACTTCCAGAGAAATCGTTTCTGAAACTCAGGGCAATGTGGTGGCGCAGACGAACGACAGGCGGGTCACTCTGATCACCTGCGACAAACCGACACGGACGCCGAACCGGCTTGTCGTCAGCGGAAAGCTGATACAGGTCGCGAAACACCAGGGAAAATAGGTATAATTGAATCGTAATCCATTTCAGGTTAGGATGGTTCATTTGAGTATTCTTGATGTGACAGATCTCTATAAAACATACGGCGATCAGACGTTGTTTGATCACATTTCTTTTTCAATAGCGGAGCATGAGCGGATCGGTCTGATCGGCGTGAACGGGACAGGAAAGTCGACACTATTGAATGTGCTGACAGGAAAAGATTCGGCCGAGAGCGGATCGATTCGCCACGCTAATGCTTTTCGCAGCGCGTATTTACCTCAGACACCCGTATTTGAACCGGATGTCACGGCTCTGGATTATATTTACAGCGGTACTTCTCCGGTGATGACCGCGCTGCGCCACTATGAGCAGGCGCTGGCAGCTCTTACGGATGATGCCGAGAACAAAGAGTTGCAGTCCCGGCTGCTTACCCTTCAGGAGAAAATGGATACGGCCGGAGCCTGGGAAGCGGAAGCATCGGCTAAAGCCATTCTGACCCGGCTCGGAATCAATGACTTTCATACTCCGGTGACGGAACTTTCCGGCGGGCAGAAGAAACGAGTTGCTCTGGCACGCGCGCTGATTCAGCCGGAAGATCTCCTGATTCTTGACGAACCGACCAACCACCTGGATAATGAAACGATCGACTGGCTGGAAGAAGAGCTGGAACAGTACCCCGGTGCGCTGCTGATGGTGACACACGACCGTTATTTTCTCAATCGGGTCACGAAAAAGATTTTCGAACTCGATCATGGCAAACTTTACATTTATGACGGCAACTACGAACTTTTTCTGGAGAAAAAAGCGGAGCGCGAGGAGCAGGCAACGGCCGATGAGGCAAAGCACCGCAATCTGCTGCGCCGCGAGCTGGCCTGGCTGCACCGCGGTGCGCAGGCACGCTCGACGAAGCAGAAGGCCCGGGTGGAACGTGCCCATGCGCTGCAGGAGCATAAGGGACCGGAACTCAGCAAGTCGGTGGAGATCACAATTGGCTCGGCACGGCTGGGGAAAAAAGTGATCGAAGCAAAAAATCTGACCAAGTCGTTTGAGGATCATCAGCTGATCGATCATCTTGACCTCCTGATCACACCGGGAGAACGTCTCGGCATCATCGGGCCGAATGGAGCCGGGAAGTCGACGCTGCTGAACCTGCTTGCCGGGCGGATCCAGCCGGATTCCGGCACCGTTGAGACCGGTGAAACCGTAAAAATCGGCTATTATACCCAGGAACACCAGGAAATGAATGAAGATCTGACCGTCGTTGACTATATTAAAGAGGCGGCTCAGGTCATGAGAACCGCCGACGGGCAGCAGGTCACAGCCGAACAGATGCTTGAGCGTTTTCTGTTCTCCCGGCCGCGCCAGCATACGTTTATCCGCAAACTGTCCGGCGGCGAGCAGAAGCGGCTGTATCTGCTCCGCGTTCTGATGCAGGAACCAAACGTTTTGTTCCTTGATGAGCCGACGAATGATCTGGATACGGAAACGCTGAGTATTCTGGAGGACTACCTGCTTCAGTTTCCGGGCACCGTTCTTGCTGTTTCTCACGACCGTTATTTTCTCGACCGGATTGCCGACCGGCTGATTGTCTTTGAAGGTGCGGGCCGGATCCGCCCCTTTGAAGGGGATTACAGTGACTACATTGATGAAAAGAAAGAACACGATAAAAAGGCGGCGGCGGTTTCAAAACCGCAACCCGCTCCAAAACGTCCTGAGCCGAAGAAGAAAAAACTGAGCTATAAAGAGCAGCAGGAATGGAACGGCATTGAGGACCGGATCGCGGGTCTGGAAGAAAAAGTTGCCGGGTTGAAGAAAGAAATCGCCGCAGCCGGCAGCGATGCGGGAAAGGCACAGGAACTGTATACACAGCAGCAGGCCGCCGAGGCAGAACTTGATCAGGCGATGGACCGCTGGGCAGAGTTGTCGGAGAAAGTGGAAGAGATAGAGAAAGAGTGAACAGATTTTTCCTGTTCACTTCTTGAAGATCATATGTAATAGTTATAGGTAAGTGCTTTCATTATTGGGAGTGTCATGATGTTAACGAACAGAGAAAAAGTCATGAACGCGTTAGTGGAACAAAGCCGAAAGATGGACAAGGCGGTTTCGCTGGGAATTACAGCAAATGATATTGCTGACAGCATCGGAATCCAGCGCAGTACAGTCAGCCTGTATTTGAACGAATTAGCAAAGAGCAATGAAGCAATCAAGATAAATACACGGCCAGTCTATTTTCTTGATCGGCATATTTATGAACAGAATAAAGAAAAATACACAAGAATCAACGCATTTTTGAGACAAAATGCAAAAGATCAGACAACCGAAGATCCATTTTCCAGTTTGATCGGTATTGATGGCAGTTTGAAAAATGTTGTGGAACAAGTAAAATCTTCCGTTATCTATCCACCTAATGGGCTGCCTTGTTTGCTCATCGGCGATTCCGGTGTCGGCAAAAGCATGGTTGCTCATCTGGCTTATCAATATGCAAAAAAGAAGGGCTATTGTAGCGGTAACTGGGTAGTATTAAATTGTGCTGAGTATGCGAATAATCCCGAACTTCTCTCAAGCATGCTGTTCGGTCATGTGAAGGGCGCTTTTACCGGTGCTGACAGTGAAAAAACCGGCTTACTTGAGGCGGCACAAAACGGCTATCTATTTCTGGATGAAGTGCATCGACTGACTCCGGAAAACCAGGAAAAGTTATTTCAGTTTATGGATAAAGGAATTTATCGAAAAGTGGGCGAGACGCGGCAGAGTCACACATCAAATGCCCGACTGATTTTTGCAACGACTGAAAGAGCAAATCCCGATTTTTTGCAAACCTTTTTGCGACGAATTCCTCTGGTTGTTCAGATTCCGAATTTTCAGGAACGATCAGAAAAAGAAAAAATTGCGTTGATTTCGACGCTCTTTTTAAAAGAAGCAAAAATCATAAAAAGAAACCTGAACATTAATTCCCAGGTTGTTCAGCTATTATTGAACAATGTCACGAAAGGGAATATCGGAAAGTTGAGTAATATCATTAAATTGAGCTGCGCCAAGGTCTTACTGAACGGGAAGGTCGGTTTACAGGATAGGCTGGAAATAAAAATCGAAGATCTCCCGGTGGGTTTCATCAAACAGCAAAGCGCTGGGGCCAACTTGTCCGATAAAGACAGATCCATTCAGATCAATTATGAAGATGATGAAGTCACTAGTAAAAATACAAGCGAGAGTGACCGGCTTTATGATTTTGCAGGACGGATCACGCGGATCATCATTGACCTTGAGCACGAGGGCGAGATGACTAAGAAAGCCACAGACCGACTCTCTGAGCTATCCAATCAGATCATCGACTACATTTCGTTTGATTTAACAGACAACAGGCAGACAGTACTGACTGAGTATATTGAGAGTGCCATGAAGAGTGTACTGTCCAATTTGTATCTGAACTTCGGACTCAACCAGTTTAACAGCGGCACCAATTTGCTTACCAAACTGGTCATGTATATCAATAATTATGAAGACGGACGTACGGTCGATAATTTGATTGAAGCCTGTATGGAAATTAAAAGGAAGTATAACAATCAGTATAAACTTTGCCTGATGCTGGTGGATTCGCTGAAACATCAGTTTACAGTAAAAAATGAAATGCTGTACTGCCTGTTCCTGTTCGACTTTTTGTTTTCACAGGAGAGTCAGATGATCAGCCGGGACATCAATGCGGTTATTATTTCTCATGGGTACTCCACAGCTTCAAGTATTGCGACAACAGTCAACCGGCTTCTGAAAAACTATGTTTTTGAAGGATTCGACATGCCACTGGAAGCAACAGTCAGCGATATTCTTCGAAAACTCAAAGAATACTTCAAGACGATCGACAATGAGAAAGATCTGATCATTCTGGTGGATATGGGCTCACTGACCAAAATACAGGATCAGCTCAAAGCGATTTATGCGGGGAACATCGGTATCATTACCAATGTTACGACGCAGATTGCTCTGGTTGCCGGCAGCAAAATATTGAAAAATGAAGCATTTGAAAAAATAGTTGAAGAAACAACTGCCGGTGTGGTTCCTGAGTACGCGCTCATTCATCAGGAAAAAAAGCAGAGTGTGATTCTTACAACCTGTATTACGGGTATTGGTGCTATGAAGTATTTGAAGGAACTGGTTAAGAAGAACACCAATGGTGAAATTCCGATTATTTCCGAAGATTATTATCAGCTGAAAGAAAATGGCATCAATGACCATGTATTTAAAAACTATCACGTTAAGATGATCATCGGAACGGATGATGATCCGGAAATCGAAGGCATCCCTTACCTGTCCGTTGAAGGTCTGCTCAACCGTCGTGTCGGTGATCCGGTCTTTCTAAAGGCTTTTCCCAGAATATTTAACAATGAAAATCTCGAGAAAATGAATAAGAACATGATCAAGGCATTCACAGTAGACAGCATTGCCAGCAATCTGTCGATTCTGAATCCGGAACAAACCGTTGATCAGGTGGAATACTGCGTCAGAAAAATGGAACGGAGCCTTGGCACGAAACTTGATGTGTATTTAAAAGTCAGTTTGTACATGCATCTGTGTTTCATGATGGAACGCATCATTCTTAAAGAACCGAACATGGATTATCCTGATCTCGACAATTTACGACAGTGTTATGGACACTTCATCAGAATTGTCCAGGATGCGCTCAGTGAAATACAACACTATTATCAAATAAAAATCCCGGATTCTGAAATCGGCTTTATCTATGATATTTTGAAAAACAGAATAAAAATACGGAGTTAATGAACTGCCTTGCACGAACAGACCTCTGCCTGAATGGGTGGAGGTATTTTTTTTACCTTTATGATAGCGATTACACTAATTGGCATGAAAATTGCTTTATATAAAAGTGGAGTGAAGATAATGGAAACAAAATCAGCAAATTTAAATTTAATTGTACACATTGATAATCGTCTGGTTCACGGACAAATAGCGGTGAACTGGAAGCAGGCACTTCAATTTGACACTGTTGTGGTGGTGGATGACGCATTAGTCAATGACAAGCTGACCCAGACATTGATGAAAATGACGATTGAGGCTGCCGGACTTAAGGGCTATTTTGCAACTGTTGCCAACGCTCCGCGATTGATTCAAACACTTGCAGTATCAAGGCCATCTCTATTCCCGGGGAGGCGGCGGATTTCACAACTTTTTATTATCTGCAGGACACCGCGGTCAGCAAGACAATTAATCGAAGGTGGTATATCCGTTGAAGAAGTGTCCATCTGGAATATGTTCAAACGGGAGGGAAAACACAAGATCGTCGGTACAGTTTATATGGATGATACCGATTTTGACGATATTGCTGTGATCAAATTAAAAGGGACAAAAGTAGCCATTCAGGAATCTGCATTTTCAGCAAAGAGATATTTATAACAAGGAGTGAGTGAAATGGGAGTTGTATTAGCACGAGTCGATCAGCGCCTGATTCATGGATTGATTGTGAATCAGTGGGCACAGGCTTTACAGATTAAGAGGTTTATGGTTATTGACGATGAAGTAAGCCAGAACGAGGACATTAAAGCAAGCATGAGAATGTCTAAACCCGCAGGCACAGGAATGTCCATCATTAACACTGAAAAAGCAATTCATAATTTCCAGAATGGAAATTATGACGCACAGCGTGTCATCGTTCTTGTTAAAGAGCCTGCCAAACTAATAGAGTTACTCGATGCGGGTATTTCAATACCAAAAGTGAATCTGGGAATCATTTTTGCTCAGGACGGCCGGACGCCGCTGACCAAATTTATTGCTTTAAATGATCAGGAAAAGAAAGATATCAGGGAGATTCAGTCTAAAGGTGTGCCGGTGGCGATTCAATATATACCGACAGACCCGGAAGTAGACGTCAGCAAGTATCTCTGAATATAAAGGGGCGTAAAGATGATGGGAACGATTCAAGCTCTGTTAATTATACTTTTAGTTGCCTGGATGATTATCGATCAAAATGGTTTGGTTATTGTTTCTTATTTTCCTGTGATCGTTGGTTTTATTACCGGATTAATTATGGGGGATATTACGACAGCAATGATCATTGCCGGGACATTTCAATTGATGCAATTAGGGGTAGCCAACCTGGGTGGATCATCCATGCCGAATTATGGGCTGGCAACTATTATCGGTGCTTATCTGGCAATTCGCACGGGAACCGGAATTAAAACAGGAATTGCTGTAGGACTGCCTGTGGGCATGCTTGCGATTCAGCTCGATGTCCTTGTGAAGATTATCAATAACTTTATTGCTCATCGAATGGCAAAATTAAATGCCGAGCATAAATGGCGGGCAATGTTGCGGCAGCCATGGTATGGCGTAGCCTTTTTCGGACTGGAAGGGGCGATACCGGCGGCTCTGCTGGTATTCTTCGGACCATCAGCGGTTCAGGCAATTCTGACCTGGCTGCCAAAGTGGTTTACAAATGGATTAACCATTGCCGGCGGGCTGCTGCCGGTCATAGGTGTCGGCATGCTGCTTCACTATATGCCAACAAAGAAATTCGCAACTTTTCTGATTATTGGTTTCGTCTTAACGGCCTATCTGAATTTGCCGATTCTCGCGATTGCACTGATCGGTTTTGCATGTGCTTATTACTACTTTAACGGCACGATGAGACAGGCGAATGAGAAGAAAGCCTCTGCAAACAGTTCACTGGCGGCTGATCGTCAGGGGGATAATTACGATGAGTGATGAATTAAAGAGGGATGTCACACAGACCAGTGCCGATACCGTTGATCGTAAGGTGTTGTCGAAACATGATTTGCATCATGCAGCAGTGAGATGGTGTTTCATGGCCTGCAATGCATTTAACTATGAAACACAGGAGGCTCCGGGACTGACCTGGTCCCTGGCACCAGCCTTAAGAAAGATCTATCCGAAAGATGATGATTATGAAAAAGCGATTGCGAATCATTTGAACTATTTTAATACGACAACAGCAATGGCTAACGTTGTTATGGGCGCTACGATGGCGATGGAGGAAAAGGAAGGGGCCAAATCGATCGGTGCTGTCCAATCGTTAAAAACGAGTTTGATGGGTCCATTGGCCGGAATCGGCGACACGCTGATTTGGGTCTTATGGCCAACGATTATGGGGTCCATTTCAGGCTACATGGCTGTGAAAGGGAACCCTTTGGGAGCGATTATCTGGTTCCTGTGCAATCTGGCCTTTTTCTTTGTGAAAATTAAATTGACGGATGTCGGATACTTCTCGGGTACCAAATTAATCACTTCTTTAGGAGATCGTATTTCTGTATTTACTGAATCCGCATCAATCATGGGTTTAACCGTAGTCGGAGCGCTTATTGCCAGCGTTGTCAAAGTCCAGACGGCCATTAACTTTCAATTTGGTGCTGTAAAAATGCCGTTACAGTCGGGAATTCTTGATAAGATTATGCCAAGCCTTCTCCCTGTTCTTCTGACCGTGATCGTTTATAAATTAATCGGCAGTAAGAAATGGACCATGAACCGGATCATCATTCTCCTGATTGTACTTTCAATGGTATGTTCTTTCTTTGGCATTCTGAAATAATCAGTTCAAATTGGGAGGGTAATCCGGGAGCTATCAGGATTATCCTTTCTTAATAAATAAGGGGTGAATCATATGAGACATGTTATTATTGCATCACATAATATGCTGGCTGACGGGATGAAAAAGACACTGGAATTCATTTCCGGTCCACAGGATCGTGTAAAAGCACTAAGTGCTTATATTGATAATAAGCCGATAGAGTCAGAAATATCCAGCATTATCGATAAAATACCGGCTGAGGACGAACTGATTATTTTTACGGATATGATGGCTGGAAGTGTTAATCAGAAATTTTTTCCCTATCAGCAGCGACCGCATACACACATCATCTCTGGAATGAATTTGCCGATTGTTTTGGCGATAACTCTTTCCCCTGATAAAGACTATCTAACTGACGATCAAATTCGTCACCTTATTGACGAAGCAAGAAATCAGCTCGTATATGTTAATGATATTAAAGCAGAGATGAGTGAAGAAGATGAGTAAAATGAACAAGAGGAAAGATTGGTGGAAAAAAAGCGTTGTCTACCAAATATATCCAAAGAGTTTTAATGATTCAAACGGTGATGGAATCGGGGATATTCAAGGGATCATTGAAAAGCTCCCGTACATTAAAAAACTTGGAGTAGATGTAATCTGGCTGAATCCGATCTATAAGTCCCCGTATGTCGACAATGGATATGATATTTCAGATTATAAAATGATTCACGAAGATCTGGGAACGATGAGAGACTTTGAAGAATTACTTTCTGAAGCTCATAAACTGGGTCTGAAAATAATTCTTGATCTCGTTGTTAATCATACATCGAGTGAACATCCGTGGTTCAAGAAAAGCCGATCAAGCCGCAAAGATCCCTATCACAAATACTATATATGGAAAGATCCTGTTGATGGTCATGAACCGAATAACTGGGGATCCAGTTTCGGCGGATCTGCCTGGGAATATGTTGAGGATGTCGGTCAATATTATCTGCATTTATTCGCAAAGCAGCAACCAGATCTGAACTGGGAAAATCCTAAAGTCCGTGAAGAAGTCTATAACATCATGCGATTCTGGCTCGACAAGGGTATTGATGGATTCCGTATGGATGTGATCAACCTGATTTCTAAAAGACCGGATTATCCTGACGGTCCCGTCATTCAGAATAAAGAATACGGCAGTTATTATGCAGGAGCAGCCAATGGGCCACGTGTTCATGAATTTCTGCAGGAAATGAACCGTGAAGTACTGAGCCATTATGATGTGATGACCGTCGGTGAAGCGCCGCATACTTCAGCCGATGAGGCAGCTTTATATACTGATGAACGGCGTAAGGAACTGGACATGGTGTTCCACTTCGATCATATGCATCTGGACTATGGAAAGTATGGTAAATTCTCTGATCGACGCTTTAAATTGGCGGATCTGAAAACCGTAATGACACGGTGGCAGAAAGTTATGGAAGTCCATCATGGATGGAACAGTCTTTATTGGAGTAATCATGATCAGGCGCGTCCTGTTTCTCGCTTTGGCAATGACACTGACTATCGTGTACAATCAGCGAAAATGCTGGGGACACTGTTGCATTTTATGCAGGGTACACCTTATATCTTTGAAGGTGAGGAACTGGGCATGACGAACGTCGCCTTCGACAATATTGCGGATTACAACGATATCGAAACGCACAATATCTATCATGAGTTTAAAACAGTTCATCATTTGGATGAAGATTATATCATGAAAACCATTCATCTAAAGTCCAGGGATAATGCACGGACACCGATGCAATGGAGCGATAAGGAGAATGCTGGTTTTTCGGCAGGTACACCATGGCTTAAAGTTAATCCTAATTATCACGAGATCAATGCGGCATCTGAATTGTCTGATCCAGATTCAGTTTTCTATTATTACCAGAAGCTGATCCGTTTGCGACACAATTATGAGATTGTAACGACAGGTAGTTATCAAATCGTTGATGAAAAGAACCCGGATATTTATGCATATACACGATCAGATGAAAAACAAAAGTTATTAGTGGTTTGCAGCTTTTCAGAGAGCCCGATTACTTATAAAATTCCAGAAAGTCTACGCGTGCTTCCAAGAGAATTACTGCTGAGCAATGATGCTGCTTCAGAAACTGAGGATTCAACTACGCTGCGCCTGGCACCATATGGAGCCCGTGTTTATTTATGCAAGACTGGTGCGTGAATAGTTCGCATTGACTTTTGAAAAGAAGAAGTACCATTTATTAGAGGGCAGAATCCGTTTCAGAGGATTCTGCCCTCTATTTTTTGAGAACGAGAGTGGAAATTCATCACTTACTTTCTCCTGATCCGCCAGATATAGCTGTGAAAGTCACCTCTTTCATTCGGCACGTTCACTCCGGCATGCATCAGCTCGTCGCCGCCGAATGTTTCTCCGTTGGCCAGATTTTCATAGGGGGCGTCGGGATCGAGTCCCTTAAACTGGAAAAAACGTGGTCTGTAGGACGCATCGGCAAGGATTCGGAAATAGAAACCGATTGCTTCCGACCGGTCGGGGGCAACAAAGCACCAGGCGGCGTCGCCTTCGTCAAACGGATTCAGGATTCTGTAGAAATCGCCGAACTGAATCAGCGGGCGAATTTTCTTATAAAAGGCAACCTGCTCGCAAGCTTGTTTCTTTTCGGCATCGTTCAGCCGCGTCAGATCCAGTTCATAGCCGAAGTTTCCGGACATGGCGACGTGGCCGCGCAAGGGCAGGGACGTGATCCGGCCGACCTGATGATTGGGCACGGCCGACACGTGGGCGCCGATCGTCACCGGGGGATAAAGAAGACTCGTTCCGTACTGGATCTTCAGCCGGGAGATCGCATCGGTATTGTCGCTGGCCCAGGTCTGCGGCATGTAGTACAGCATGCCGGGATCATACCGGCCGCCGCCGCTCGAACAGTTTTCAAACAGAATCTCCGGATAAGCGGAAGTCAGTGTTTCAAGCACAGCATAGAGACCGAGCAGATAGCGGTGCGCCGTTTCTCGCTGGCGTCCGGCCGGCAACAGCGCCGAACCGACTTCACTCATGTGCCGGTTCATGTCCCATTTGACGTAGTTGATGTCCGCACTGTCCAGCACAGCAGAAACCGATGCGACAAGATAATCCCGCACATCCCGGCGCGACAGGTCGAGTACGAGCTGGTTCCGCGACAGGGACCGCGTCCGCCCGGGGACATGCAGACACCAGTCGGGATGTGTCCGGTACAGATCGCTGTCCGGCGAGACCATTTCCGGTTCGAACCACAGACCGAACTGCAGTCCGAGATCATGGATCTTCCCGGCCAGCCAGCCGAGCCCGTGCGGCAGTTTCCGGCGGTCGACGATCCAGTCGCCGAGTGAGCTGCGGTCATTGTCGCGGCGGCCGAACCAGCCGTCGTCGAGGACAAACAGCTCTATGCCGGCCTTTGCCGCTTCGCCGGCAATCGCCAGCAGTCTTTCCTCTGACAACTTAAAATAGGTAGCTTCCCAGTTGTTGATCAGAATCGGCCGCAATTGATCTCTGAATCGGCCTCTTGCCAGCCGGGAGCGATACAGTTTGTGATACGTATGGGATAACCTGTTCAGGCCGTGCCCGGAGTAAACCAGCACGGCTTCAGGTGTCTGAAAGCTTTCTCCGGGTTCCAGCAGCCAGGAGAAATCGAACGGGTTGATCCCGATTGATGCGCGTACGGTATGGAATTCGCTGACTTCGATGGTTGCGGCAAAATTACCGCTGTACACCAGGCTGCAGCCGTATACTTCACCGTGATCTTCGTCGGTGTTTTTCCGCAGCAGGGCAAAAAAAGGATCGTGCTGCGGACTGCTTGCGCCGCGCTTGCTGTCGACGAGCTGGATTTCTTCATGGAGCGGATGGCGGTTGATGTTGCGCTCGTTATTGTGAGATCCATAAAAGGTCAGGCTGTCGAATTGATCATCGCGGAAATCAAGAGAAGCGCTTAAAGCCCGCTGCAGGCGCAGCGGACCGGCACCGTTATTTTTCAGGACTGCCGATCGCGTGAGCACATCAAAGTCGCGAAAAACCGTATAGGTAAGAATAACAGACAGTCCGGATACGGCATCCTTCAAAAACAGATCGAGCGATTCGGCCTCCTGATCGCTTTCTACATAAGTCGCAGGCAGTCCGGGAAGCTTTTTCTTGCCTGGATAGATCCGGTGGCCAGAGTATCGCAGGTCGGAGACCGTGGTTCCATTATCCAGCTGAATATGAAAGGCGGGATGGCGGTAGTCGCCGGTCCCACTGGCGGGATATTCCAGCGGCAACGTGCCTGGCGAAAAGCCGGGCTTCTTGGGGTCGGCGTAAGGGGCGAATGATCGGTAGGCGTACCGGACCGGGGCGCTCCCGCGATAGATCCGAATGCGCTTTCCCCAATAGAGGTGCAGCGGATAGCCGTTTACGACCTGGATGACGTAACTGGAACCCGGCGTCTGCAGATGGAATTGAAGCGATGCGGCATCGAACTGGATCACATGCGGTCACCCCATTTATTGTGGGCATGGTCAGCGGCCCATTTAATCCAAGGGTATGCATGCAGTCCGGATGAAGAACAAAAGAATTCTATTCGTGCAGAGAAGTCTTGAATGTCTCCGGATTCATTACGATGATGAAAAAAGGAGTCATTCATCAAGGAAAAGCGACACCGCATACTTCTGCAGCCAAAGAATGAAGGACGAAAAAAAACGCACCGGGAAAAGCTCTGGTGCGCTTTAATGCATGATTCAGGGCATCAGGCCAGAGGCCGCGAACGGCGGATGGCAATGATGTTGATCGTAATGAAAACCACGGAGAACAGGACAAGTACCAGCCCGTCAAGCCACCACCCGGCGAATCCCGTGCCGCGGATCATAATATTCCGCAGCGCCTCAGTGGAGTAATGAATCGGCATCAGGTCGCCGATCACCTGAACCCATTTCGGCAGCGTGTCGATCGGAAACAGCCCGGACAGGAAAACCTGAGGAACGATGACGAGCGGGATGAACTGGAACATCTGCAGTTCATTTTTTGCCGCAGTCGACAGCAGGATGCTGAGCGACAGCGCACTGAATGAAAGAATGAAGACGATCATCAGGACGTCGAACAGACTGCCGACATTATAGATGTTGAGCACATAGACCAGATAACAGGTCAGAATGAACGACTGGACGATGACGAACAGGCCGAACCCGATCATATAGCCCCAGATAATCTGATAATTTTTGATTGGTGAGGCCATCAGCCGGTCGAGTGTGCCCGTTGTCCGTTCGCGAAGAAACGAGACACCGCCGATCATGAAGATGAACAGAAAGACGAAGATACCGACCATGGCCGGACCGAACGCATCGAAGGTGTTCAGGCTGTTGTTGCCGTGCAGGTAGGAAAGATCAAGGGAAACCTTCTCCGGCGTCTGCATAGCGGCAGGACGGGTTTGCTTCGGTGCCTGCTTCTGAATCTGTGCCAATGTACCCGGCGCATACAGATGCAGGGCGGCCATCATCTTCTTCATCACCTGCTGCTGGCCCTGAATCGCCTTTTGCTGCGTCTGAATGATGCTTTTCAACTGATTCGACATCTTTGTGACATTGATCTGCTGGACTTTCTGCATCGATTTCTGAATCCGGTTCATTGCCAGTCCGTTGCGGGAAGGATCACTGCCTTCAAGATGTACGTTGACTGGTGTGCTCAAGTCAACATAAGCGTCAATTTTTTTATCTGCGAGAGCCTGGTGCGCTTCCAGCGGGCTCATTCGCGTATATTGAGAGGTCGGAAATGCAGATGCAAAATCCGATGACTGGGCATTGATGACGGCCAGATTCGGTTCGGACGTTTTGGCGCCGAAGATGAACCAGACGAGTGTCAGGATCAGGAGCGGTGCCATGATCAGGAGGGCAAGCGTCCGTCTGTCGCGGAGAATCTGGCGGATAATCCGGCGGGCCATCGCGAAAAGATTACTCATTTTGCCGCACCTTCTTTCACCAGAAAGACGTCTTCAACCGTCGCCACGCCGTAGCGTTCGGTCAGCTCTTTCGGTGCCCCTTCCGCAATCAGATGGCCGTCGCTGAGCAGTCCGACCCGGTCGCATTTGGCGACTTCGTCCATGACATGGGTCGTGACGATCATTGTTGCGCCTTTGCTTCTCAGAAACCGGAACAGGGTCCAGATGTCGCGGCGGATCAAAGGATCAAGCCCAACTGTCGGTTCATCGAGAAGGTAGAGCCGCGGCTCGTGAATCAGTGCCGCCGCGAGTGACAGGCGCCGCCGCATGCCGCCGGAAAACTGGGCGACACCTTTCTTCATCTCTTTTTCCAGCCCGACGCTTTCCGCCACTTCCATGATCCGCTGCCTTTTTCGATTTCCGTGCAGACCCTGTATCGATGCAAAGAATTCCAGGTTCTGATAGGCGGTCAGCTCGTTATACAGCGCGTCGGACTGAGCCATATAGCCGAGCGAACGAAACGCATCCAGCGTCGGCCGCTGTTCGAACAGCTCCACGTCTCCGCTGTCCGCCTTTTCCAGACCGAGCAGAATCCGGACAAGGGTGGTCTTGCCTGCTCCGGACGGACCGATCAGCCCGTAGATCTCCCCTTCGTTCAGGGTCAGCGACACATCATCCAGGACAACCTGCTTTTTAAATTTTTTATAGAGATGTTCGCCTTTAATCGGGTGAGACATGCGCATCACATCCTTGATGATTATTGAACACCGTGTTCATTAATTATGATAGAATGTTCCCAGCAAATGTTCAATATTCAATAAAGCACAATGTGGTCATTTATGGACATTATGAATGATTCTGTCTTTTTTCGACGGATCATTCGGCACGGCACAATCAAAGGAGGAAAAAGTCATGAGTGGAACGACGGATCTTCGGATCGTTAAAACTCAGGCGGCGATCCGCTCCCGCTTTCTCGATCTGCTGCTGCAGAAGAACTTTAATGAAATCACGGTAAAAGATATCACGCAGGCCGCCAATATCGGTCGCGGCACATTCTACCTGCACTATAAAGATAAATTCGACCTGCTGGATAAAGTCATGCGGGAAGGTCTGGATGCGACGGTCGGCCACTTCCAGCCGCAGCACTATTTCCAGAACGGAATCATCGTTCCGGAACGGGGAATCCGTTTTCTGAGCAGCATCTATACTTTTTTCCGGAAGAATGAACGCTTCTTCCGTGCCATGCTGTTTAATGAAGGTGTCCCCAATTTCAAAGGGCGGCTCCAGCAGTGCTTCCTGGCCAAATTCCGCCGGGAAATCGGCGGGATTCTGCCGACGGACAGTCATGCCGATGCGATAACGATGGAGATCCTGCCGATTTTCATTTCCTCAGGTATGATCGGACTGATTGAATGGTGGTTCCGGACCGGCAGGCACATTTCAGAGCAGGATATGGCCCGCCGGATCTATCAGGTTGTCACCAGGGGACCGCTGCAAACGCTCGGCATCCGGATTGACGATAGAACATAAGCTGCAGCTCATGTTCGGCGGCACTTAGATACGGGCGTACCGGATCACTTCTCCAGAGCTGCACGGAATGCGCCGAGGCTGACGTCTCCCCACTTCAGATCGAACTGATCGCCATCGGCAACCTGGCCGACGCCGGCGGGCGTGCCGGTGAAGATGATGTCTCCGGCTCCGAGACCGTAATGGGTGCCGCAATAGTCGATCAAGGCCTGCGGATCGAAAATCATCTGGCCGATGTTGCCGCGCTGCCGTTCATGCCCATTGATCTCCAGTGAAAAATCTGCTTTCGTGCAGGCCTTGATGCCGGGAAAGTCGGTAAAGGGCGTCAGCACGGCAGAATGAAGGAAGCCTTTGGCGGCGAGCCACGGGTAGCCCTTCTTCTTCAGGACGGACTGGACGTCGCGCAGGGTAAAATCGATGCCGAGGGCCATGCTGTCGATCAGGTCGTCTGCCGCTGCGCCGGGTGTGAAATCGCTGCCGATATGGATAACCCACTCTGCTTCATAGTGGACACTTCCCTGATGACCCGGCAATGTGACGGTTTTTCCATCCGTCCACACGACGGCGTGCGTCGGCTTGAAGAAGAACATCGGTGCGTCCGGGACTGCATTATTCAGTTCCTGGGCGTGCAGCGCGTAATTGCGGCCGACGCAGTAAATATTTTTAATCACTGTCATAGCGCATCGATCCTCTGATCTTTATTGGCGTAAAAATACAGCCCCGGGGTCGAATCTTCCGGGGCTGCCTGTTATTTATTGGCAATGAGCTGACGTTTGTAGGCACTGTGGTCGGTCGGACCGGCATACTGGTTGAGCGGGAACGATGCGCGGATGCCGGCAGTGACAAAGTCTTTGGCTACATGGACGGCATCCGGTACAGAGTTGCCCTTGGCAAGCTCAGCGGTGATCGCTGCAGCATAGGTACAGCCGGCACCATGAATGTTCGGTGTATCGATCTTTTCCCGAGCAATCACGTCGAAATTTTTCCCATCATACAGGACATCAATGGCCTGATCCGTATCTTTCAGCCTGCTGCCGCCTTTGACCAGCGCATTTTTCGCACCGAGAGCAACGAGCCTGGCCGCAGCCTTCTTCATGCCGTCCACATTCGTAATCACTGAAGTTCCGGCAAGTTTAGCGGCTTCATACAGATTCGGTGTCGTAATCAGCGCCTGAGGAAGCAGCAATTCCCGGATGGCGGCCGTATTCTCCGGCTGCAGCTCCGGCTGGAGTTCTTCTTCAGCACCCTTGCAGATCATGACCGGATCAATGACAACAGATTTTAACTTATTGTTCCGAATCGTATCGGCAGCGGTCTGAATCACTTCAGGAGAACCGAGCATTCCTGTTTTCATCGCATCGACACCGATTCCGTTCACGATCGTCGCCAGCTGCTTTTTGAGCAGATCGACATCCAGCATGGTGACGGAATGTGCCCAATGGTGAAAGGGATCCATCGTCACGACGCAAGTCAGCGCCGTCATTCCGTAAACGCCGAGTTCCTGAAAAGTTTTCAGATCTGCCTGCATGCCGGCGCCGCCGCTTGTATCCGAACCGGCGATCGTCATTGCTTTGAAATGTTTCATCACTATTTTACCTCCCTGAAGGATTCACTGTTTTCTTAATTATAATGAGTCGGCGAAAAAAAAACTATCCGGATTCCTTTTGTCAGGTGTAACAGTCGGGGAAGAAAGAACATTTCTGCATGGATGGAACCGGTAAAATGAAATTGTGAACATTATCTTTTTCATATTAAGAGATTCATTGATGTGCCGATATAAGATATGGGAAATAGATTGCCTGATCACGGTTCATCAGAAAGCGGGTGTATTGATGAGTATTGCGACTCCCGGAGCATTGACAGTGATTATGCTGGCCGCATCCGCCATATTTTGCCTGATTGTTTTATGGCTGTATTTGCATCACGTGCTCCAGCATTCCGAAAGCAATCGGGAAACAACAATCCGGGAGCTGACCGACAGTCTCAGCGACGGTGCTTTTATCCTGAAAAATGATCACTTCATCTATGTTAATCCGAGCTTATGTGCTGTATTGGATTACAGCATTAAAGATTTTAAGAGGATGAAATGGCAGGACATTACAACGGTCGAAAATTCCGGGAATGCCGCACAATTGTTGAAAGAACTCCGGGAGGGAAAGCGCAGGGAATTTCAAGCGAAACTGACCGGAGTACGGCGTGACGGGTCGAAGATTTTACTGAACGTCACCGCAAAGCGGGTCAGCAGTTCCGGCGGCGGGAAACTGTACGCGGGTACCATCCGGGTCGCTTCCGAACCGTCTGCGCCATCGGATCAGCCGGGAACGGATCCGATGACCGGCCTGCCGGGTCGCCTGCGTCTGCGCCATGATATGCTGCATGAGATTCTGGATGGCGGGGCCGTTTCGTTTGCCCTGATCCTTGTCGATGTCGACGGCCTTACCCGGGTGAACGACACGCTTGGTCATGAAGCTGGCAATCAGCTTCTTATTCTGGCCGCGAAACGGCTTGCCGCCTGCGAGCGTGATCATGTGTACCATTTTCAGGGGGACACATTTGCAATTCTTCTGAAGGATATCTCGCGGGCAGAAGCGGAGCGGCATATGAAGAGGATCAGCGAGGAATTTACCGGACCCCTGAGCCTGAACCAGTCGCCCTGGTATGAATCCGTGACGATGGGCATCAGCTTCTTCCCTGATGATGCCGATAACCGGAGCCAGATGATCGAACATGCGGAAGCAGCCATTCATTACGCCAAAAAAGTCAGCAAGGGGAAATATCAGATTTTCAACCCGGCGATCGGCAGAAAGATGAAGAAGCAGCTGGAACTGGAAATGGATCTGCGCCGGGCGCTCAGCCGCGATCAGCTGGTCATGTATTATCAGCCGCAGATTGATTTGCGTTCGGGGACGATGCAGGGCAATGAAGCACTGATGCGCTGGGTCCACCCGAATCTCGGGGTGATTTCGCCAAGCGTGTTTATTCCGCTTGCAGAACAAATCGGGATCATTGAAGAGATCGGCGAGTGGGCGCTGGAGACCGCCTGCCGGCAGACAAAAATCTGGAATGAGCTGGGCTTTGATTTTCGCCTGTCGGTCAATTTGTCGCCGAAACAGGTCCTGCAGGACAATCTGGCTGACCTTGTCCGACAAACACTCCGGAAGACGCATTTTCCACCGCAGCTGCTTCATCTTGAAATCACTGAGACAGCGGATGCCGATCTGCTCATGATGGCCAGAAAACTGGGCGAGCTGCGCGATCTTGGTACCGGAATCAGCATTGATGACTTTGGAACCGGCTATAATTCACTGAATTATCTCAAGGCGCTGCCGCTGACGCAGATGAAGATCGATCAGTCTTTTATTCGTAAGGACTACTACAACCAGCACAATACCGCATTGATCCGCACGATCATCGCCCTGGCTGAGGAGCTGAAACTGCAGGTTGTTGCCGAAGGTGTAGAGACGGCGGAACATGTCCGGTTCCTGAAACAGCTGCATTGCGATCTGGCTCAGGGGTACTTGTTCGGCAGACCGCTGCCGGCGGCCAGTCTGTTGAGCCAGATCCCGCTGATTAACCGGCAGATCACCCTGGCTTCTCTGGATGCATGAGTGAAAAAGGATTCGGTAAAAATTACCCATCCCGTGGATAAAGATGGTAATATTAAAGAAACAACTCAGAATGAACGGATCATCCGCAATTCATACAGAACATTAAGCTTTTCGGAGGCGATGGATCATGAAAAAAATGATCGTGCCTGCGGTGCTCGCCGGAGGTTTTTTCCTTTCTGTTTCCGGTCAGAGCGCTTCGGCGGCAACAGGTCAGGAGATTATCAATCGGGCCATTGATTTCAAGGGGACACCGATGAATTACGGCGCACCGGCATTTTCGACGGCCAGCTTTGACTGTTCTTCGTTTACCCAGTACATATATAAGACCGCAGCCGGTATTACTTTGCCGCGGACTGCGGCACAGCAGGCAACCAGGGGGACAACCGTAGACCGGAATCATTTACAGCCCGGCGATCTGCTGTTCTTTGACATCTCCGGCAATGGGCGAATCAGTCATGTCGGGATCTATATCGGCAACGGGCAGATGATCAGTACGGAAGACACATTCGGTGTTCACGTCACCAATGTATTCAGCGGCGGCCATGCCCAGGTTTACTGGGAGCCTCGCTTTGTGCTGGCGAAAAGAATTCTGGATGGAAAACCGGCTGCACAGACATCTTCTTCTGCATCGCTGTCGTCAGCGGCTTCGGTCGCTGCACCGGCCGCATCCGCTTACACAGTGAAGAGCGGCGACAGCCTGTGGGCGATCGCGACGGCGCACGGCACATCGGTGAAAGCGATCAAACAGGCGAATGGGCTCCGTTCCAATCTGATTTATCCTGGCCAGCAGCTGAAACTGTCAGGTTCTGCATCCAGTGGGGCAACAGCTGAGAAGACGTCCTCTGCACCGGCACCATCATCCGGGCAAGGAACGACGGGCCGGGCGGCAAATTCCGCTTACACGGTAAAGAGCGGCGACAGTCTGTGGGCCATTGCGGCTGCGCACAGTACATCGGTGAAAGCGATCAAACAGGCGAATGGGCTCCGTTCCGATCTGATTTATCCCGGCCAGCAGCTGAAACTGACTGGTTCTGCACCGGCAACTTCTTCCGCACAGAAGGCGGCGGCCCGGACCGCATCCGTCAGCGGCGGAAGCTATCAGGTAAAGAGCGGCGACAATCTCTGGACAATTGCGACGCTGAACGGGATTACGGTCAATAAGCTGATGCGCCTGAATCATCTTTCCTCGACGCTGATCTATCCAGGTCAGCATCTGGTCTTGCCGGCATAATCATGAGCAGCATGTCACAGCAATAAAGAGGACGGGAATCACATTAATGTGGTTTCCGCCCTCTTTTTACATCTGCTTAAAGATGTAAGTTAATGGATGTAAACGCTTCTATTATTTATACGATTCTTCTATAATAAGACTGTGTAGAAAGTGTGAACACTGTGAGACGAAACAATGAACTATCGTAATTTGTCGAACCGTATCGAATTAACTGTGTGAAACGATATAGCAATAGTGTTTGCTATGCGTTATTATATAAAGTTTATGCTATAATGTGAATGTTTGTTTACAGTGAACGTGTCAAGGTGTTTTTACTGTAAGGTGATGGTTAATCAAGTGCTGCATTTGCTGCCTGACGGACTTTCCCATGGAGAGAAGACGCGCCCAAAGTGACAAACAACATGCAGCTTTCACTGAGCCACTGGAAAAGACAGAAGGGGGGAGAGAGACAATGATGAAAACCATCAGAGCGAAAGCAGCGGTGATTCTGCTTCCGCTGCTCGCGCTGCTGACCGGATGTTCAGACAAAATTGTTGTGATGAACCCGCAGGGTCCGGTAGCCCGTTCACAGTACCATTTGATTGTCTGGTCACTGATCATGATGAGCCTGGTTTTAGCTATTGTTCTCATTATTTTTATCTATGTGCTTGTAAGGTTCGGCCGGAGAAAGAGCAAGGGATTTGACCCCAATGATACAGGCAACCGGAAACTGGAGGTCATCTGGCTGATCGTTCCGGTGGTGATCTGCATCCTGCTCGCTGTGCCGACGGTGAAGACACTCTATGCCCTGGATCAGGCACCGAAAGCGACGGCCGCGGCACCTTCGGCAGTACATGGAAAGACGCTGACGATCGATGTCACCTCGGTTCAATGGAAATGGCTGTTCCGTTACCCGGGACAGAATATTGAAACGGTCAACTATGTGGTGATTCCGTCCGGAGTCCCGGTGAGATTTAATCTCCATGCCTATGATGCCATGAATGCCTTCTGGGTGCCGGAACTTGGCGGACAGCAGTATACCATGACCGATATGCCGATGAAATTGTGGCTGCAGGCGGACAAACCTGGTAACTACCAGGGCCGAAGCTCTAACTTCTCGGGCACGGGTTTCGCCCACATGACGTTCACCGTTCAGGCGCGTTCTGCCAGTGATTTCAATACCTGGGTGAACAATGTGAAGAGCAGCAAACCGGCACTGACGCACGATACCTATATGAATCTGCTGAAGCCGAATACGGTGAAGCCGCAGACGTATTCGTCCTACCCGCCGATCGTTGCCAAAGACTTGAACAAAGCACAGATGAATGCCTACATGAATGGACAGCCGACAGGCAATGATGCAATGCACGGCATGAATATGGACAACAGCGGGAAAGGGGGTAAGTAAGGATGAATTCAATCACAAATTTTCTTTCGCATTTCTTTGTCACCGGCGATCCGATGATCTATGGCGCAGATGTATCAATCGTCCTTGTGACACTGGCTATTTTCTTTGTACTGACATATTTCAAAAAATGGAAGTGGCTGTGGCAGGAATGGCTGACCACAACCGATCACAAGAAAATAGGCATTATGTATATTATCGCCGCTTTGCTGATGTTCTTCCGCGGCGGGGTCGATGCCCTGATGATGCGGACGCAGCTGGCACTTCCGGGCATGACTTTCCTGAACTCGGATCACTATAATCAGGTTTTTACGACGCACGGCACGATCATGATTATCTTTGCCGCCATGCCGTTTATTTTCGGACTGATGAACATCGCTGTTCCGCTGCAGATCGGCGCTCGCGATGTCGCGTTTCCTTTTCTGAACGCCGTGAGCTTTTGGCTGTTCTTCGCCGGCGCGATGCTGTTTAATCTGTCGTTCGTCATCGGCGGTTCTCCGGATGCCGGCTGGTCGGCTTATGCGCCTTATGCCGGAACGGAACTGAATCCGGGGGTCGGCGAGAACTACTATTTACTTGCCGTTCAGATTTCCGGTATCGGCTCGCTGGCCACTGGGATCAACTTCCTCGTGACCATTCTGAAAATGCGCGCACCGGGGATGACTTTGTTCAAGATGCCGATGTTCAGCTGGTCGATTCTGATTACTTCGGTCATCATGATCTTTGCCTTCCCGGCATTCACCGTTGCTCTGGCATTGATGACGGTAGACCGGATTTTCGGAGGGCATTTCTTTACGATTGCCAGCGGCGGCTCGCCGATGCTCTGGGCCAACTTGTTCTGGTTCTGGGGCCATCCTGAAGTGTATATCGTTCTGTTGCCGGTATTCGGCATCTTCTCTGAAGTGATTGCCACTTTTGCACACAAGACGCTGTTCGGCTACGCCATCATGGTCTGGTCGATGGTCGCAATATCCCTGCTGAGTTTTATCACCTGGCTGCATCACTTCTTTACGATGGGTAATACGGCTCCGGTCAATGCCTTTTTCTCCATCTCGACGATGCTGATTGCCATACCGACCGGTGTGAAAATTTTCAACTGGCTGTTTACACTGAATAAAGGGCGAATCCATTTCACCACGCCGATGCTCTGGGCGCTGGCATTCATCCCGAACTTTACAATCGGCGGTGTTACGGGTGTCATGCTGGCGATGGCGCCGGCCGATTATCAGTACCATAACAGTGCGTTCCTTGTCGCCCACTTCCACAGCACGCTGATTGCCGGCACCGTCTTCGGCATCTTCTGCGGGCTCCACTACTGGTGGCCGAAAATGTTCGGCTACCTGCTGGATGAGAAGCGGGGCAAATGGGCCTTCTGGGTATTCATGATCTCATTTAATATTTGCTTTATGCCGATGTACTTCCTCGGTCTGATGGGCCAGACGCGCCGCATGTATACGTACCCGGCCGGGCTCGGCTGGGGGCCGGTCAACTTTGTCATTACGATCGGTGCGTTCGGCATGGGCGTCGGATTTGTCATTATGGCCTATAACATTATCTGGAGCGCCCTTCACGGCAAGAGAGACACAACCGGTGATCCGTGGGACGGACGGACACTGGAATGGTCAATTCCTTCACCGGCGGCGGAATACAATTTTGCAACGATCCCGACGGTGTCGACCCGTGATGCGTTTGAAGCGATGAAAGAAGACAAACGGGCAGGAAAGGAAAAGGCTCCGGCAGCGTACAAGCCGATTCATATGCCGAACAACTCGGCAATCCCGGTCGTCATGTCCGCATTCATGTTCATTGCCGGATTCGGCTTTGTCTTCTGGTGGTTCTGGATGGCCATTCCGGGTGTGATCGGCGTTATTGGCTGCATGATCGCCCGCTCGTTTGTTTACAATGACGCGCATCTGATTCCGGTTGAAGAAATCGAGCGGACAGAGCGTGCTGCGGGGAGGTTATCATAATGGCTGAATCATTGCTGAGTCTCAACCCGAAGAAAAGAAAAGACCTGCCGCTGGAGTATTCAACTGAAGAAGGCGATCTGAAAATCGTCGGTTTCTGGGTTTTCCTCGCCGCTGAACTGGTCCTTTTCGGTACCTTGTTCGGTTCTTACCTGGTACTTCAGAGCCACACTGCCGGCGGTCCGTCTGCCCATGAATTGTTCAAAATTGGACCGGTGATGATCGAAACAGTGGTTCTGCTCGTCAGCAGTTTCACCTGCGGGCTGAGTACGCTTGAGCTGCGCCGCCATAATGTCAAAGGACTGATCGGCTGGCTGGTCGTCACGGTGCTGCTTGGTCTTGTGTTCATCGGCTTTGAAGGCAATGAATTTTTCACCTATGCGGCTCATGAGGGAGCAACGCTGCAAACGAGCGCCTTCCTCTCAGGATTCTTTATTCTGCTGGGCACGCACGGTGCCCATGTGTCGCTGGGCATTGTCTGGATCGCCGGGATCCTGATCCAGCTCGCCCGCCGCGGCATCACTCCGGTGACGGCGCGCAAGGCGTTCATTGTCGGTCTCTACTGGCACTTCCTTGATGTGGTCTGGATTTTCATCTTTACCGCAGTATATCTGACAGGGTGGGTGATGTAAGATGCAGGAAAATGAAAATCAGCCGATCCGGCAGGAACATGCCGGATTTCCCTGGAAACAAGTGATCGGGCTGCTGCTTTCCCTGGCGCTGACCTTTCTCGCCCTGTGGATCGCTGTCGGTCTGAGTCTCCCGGTCAATGTCACAATCGCTATCATTGTCGCACTCGCCATTTTCCAGGCGTTTATCCAGCTGTTCATGTTCATGCATGTCACTGAAGGCACAGAACCGGTGCACCAGCTGATCAGTATTCTGTTCGGCATTTACGTCGCATTTGCGGTGGTTGCCGGAACGATCTGGATTCTCTATGCGCAGATGGGTTAAAATTAACTGAAAAAGGATATATTATCAAACGGAACCGTGTGTGATCATACGGTTCTTTTTTTTGTACCGCTGCACGAACGACAGAATATGACTGGAAATGACACTTTATGATTGAATTTGAACGGTTATCCATCTATAATTTTAACTGTACGGACTTTAGCGTGATTTTCGTTCCGGCTGATCCTGGTATGATCTGTTAAAATGAGACAGAATATAAAAATGAAACCGCTCGTAAAAGCTGTACTTCATCATCCGGCAAGAACTGAATCATCCGATTAAACATAACAGGAGTTGATAAATGGTGATTTACACATGTACATTGAATCCGGCGATTGACTATTTTGTTCAGGTCGATCATTTCAAAGCCGGGGAACTGAACCACGTGAAAACCGACAGGAAAATGCCGGGCGGAAAAGGAATCAATGTGTCCAGAGTACTGAAACATCTCGGACAGGCATCCAGATGCCTCGGTTTTATCGGCGGTTTTACCGGCGAATTCATCAAAGGCAAGCTGGCCGCAGAGGGTATTGAAACCGACTTCATTACGGTTGACGGGGATACACGGATCAACGTCAAACTGAAAAGTGACGAAGAAACGGAGATCAACGGCGTCGCACCGACAATTACCGATGCTCAGCTTGATGCTTTATTCGCTCAGCTGGCGAAACTGAACGACAAAGATATTCTTGTTCTGTCGGGCAGTGTTCCGGCGACGCTCCCGGTGACGATTTACAGAGATATGATCGCCAAAGCCGGCGCGACCGGAGCTAAAGTGATCGCCGATACGAGCGGCGAAGCATTCACAAAGGTTGTCCGCGGCGAAGTCAAACCGTTCCTGGTCAAACCCAACCATCATGAATTAGGGGATTATTTCGGTGTGACCATCAATTCGGTGGACGATGTGAAGAAATACGGCCGACAACTGGTCGATGAAGGTATCGCACATGTGATCGTCTCAATGGGCGGCAAGGGTGCCGTATACATTGATCAGAATGACTATCTGTTCGCTCCGCCGGCAAAGGGCATATTGAAAAATTCAGTCGGTGCCGGTGACTCTCTTGTCGGCGGGTTCCTGTCCGAATATGCCGTTAGCGGCGATTTCCGCAAAGCGTTCCGGAAGGGTGCTGCTTCAGGGAGTGCCACAGCGTTCTCAGTCGATCTCTGCACGGCAGAAAAGGTCGAAGAACTTCTGCCGCAGATTACGGTCACATCGATTTAACTTTGCGGATCGGGACGTCCCCGGATGCCGGACGAGGCGTTCCGAGCATCCGGGAACCTGGAGATCCTTTGATTTAGCAGCAGTAAAGGTATTACATCAGAAGATAAGCATGTTAGGGCAGGCCGGCTGATCGGCTGCGGCAGATCAGCCGGGTTTCTTTAGCATCCTTCTGAAAAAAATCAGGAGGAATGAATAGGCATGAAAGTTACTGATTTATTAACCGCCGCCACTGTAAACCTGGATTTGAAAAGCACGACGAAGAAAGATGTTCTTGACGAACTGGCCGGTACGCTCGACAAAGCCGGTAAGCTGAACGATCTTGCTGCTTACCGTGCTGCAATTGATAAACGTGAAGGTGAAAGTACAACCGGGATCGGAGACGGCGTCGCAATTCCCCATTCGAAGACGGCTGCCGTCAAAGAAGCTGCGATTGCTTTCGGCCGCTCGAAGCAGGGCGTCGATTTCCAGTCGCTCGATGGAAAACCGGCTCATCTGTTCTTTATGATCGCCGCCGAAGAAGGCGCCAATGCAACACACCTGGAAGCTCTGTCGACGCTGTCGACGTTTCTGATTAAACCGGATTTCCGGGAAAAACTGATGAACGCAGCCACAGCTGAAGAGGTTGTCAGCCTGTTTGATGAACAGGAAGCCGGTGCGAAAAATGTTGCCGCCGAAGAGAAGCCGTCTGAAGATGGCTATCAGGTGCTCGCCGTAACCGGCTGCCCGACCGGAATTGCTCATACCTATATGGCTGCCGATGCGCTGAAGCAGAAGGCCAAGGAAATGGGCGTGTCGATCAAGGTTCAGACAAATGGTTCCACCGGGATCAAGAACCGGCTGCAGCCGGATGAAATCAAGAAAGCCAAGGGGATTATTGTTGCCGCCAGCATCAAGATTGATGTTGAACCGTTCCGCGGCAAGCCGCTCGTTCAGGCACCGGTGACCGACGGAATCCGCAAACCGGAAGCGCTGATTCAGGAAGTGCTGGACGGCAAAGCACCGGTCTATGAGGGTGACGGCAGTGAGGCACCGGCAGCCGCCGGCGCACCTAAGGAAGGCAGAAAGATCGACATTTATAAAAACCTGATGAACGGCGTTACGTATATGCTGCCGTTCGTTGTCGGCGGCGGTATTCTGGTCGCGATCTCCTATATGATCGCTTCGTTAATGCACATTGAACTGCGCCCGGTGACATCGGTCGGAGAGGTACATAATTTTGCGACACTGCTGAGTTTCATCGGTCAGGGCAATGCCATGTACCTGATGATCCCGATTCTCGCCGGATTTATTGCACTGAGTATTGCCGACAGACCTGGACTGGCGCCCGGTATGGTCGGCGGCCTGATGGCACTGACCAGCAATGCCGGTTTTCTCGGCGGCCTGATCGCCGGCTTCCTGGCCGGTTATGTCGTTGAACTGATTAAGTGGCTGTTCCGGAAGTGGCCGCAATCGCTGGATGGCCTGAAACCGGTACTGATTTATCCATTGCTCGGTATTTTCGTCACGGGATCGCTGATGTTCCTGATCAATCAGCCGATCAGCCTATTCGTGACGGCGATGACCCAGTGGCTCGGCGGACTCGGGACAAGCAACCTCGTGCTGATCGGGCTCATTCTCGGCGGCATGATGGGCGTCGATCTTGGCGGACCTTTCAATAAAATTGCCTTCACATTCGGTATTGCCATGATCAGTGCCGGCAACTTCTACCCGCAGGCGGCAGTCATGGCCGGAGGTATGGTACCGCCGCTCGGTATGGCTCTGGCGACAACCCTGTTTGCACATAAGTTCAATCGGGCACAGCGTGACGCCGGAAAAGTGGCCTATGTGCTCGGTGCCGCATTTATCTCTGAAGGCGCCATTCCGTTTGGTGCGGCGGATCCGCTCCGCGTCATCGTCTCGACAACGATCGGTTCGGCGATCGCCGGCGGCTTGTCCCTTCTGTTCCACATCGGACTCCGGCCGCCGCATGGTGGAATCTTTGTCATTCCGCTGGTCAACGGCAATCCGTTCCTGTACGCACTGGCAATTATTATCGGTGCTGTGGTAACCGGCCTGCTGTACGGTATCTGGAAACGGCCGCTCGCTGAGAATGACGCGGATCAGAAAGCTGCCGACGCACAGTAAGAATAAACGGGATCCGGCAAAATGTGACAAATGAGCAAAATGTATTGTAGTCGCTTTCAAAAGGAAAACACTATTGCTATAATAAGCGTTGACCTGTATTTTGAAAGAATATGAATTCTTTTTAATGATTATGAAAACGCATTTTCGACATCTTCTGACCAGGTTGCAGAACCTGGATAAAAAGACAACCGAAAGCGTGAAATTTTAATCTTGAAGGGCTGGGTGAACCGTAACCATGACGGAAAAGATTAAGGGTATTGCTGCATCTGCAGGCATTGCCATTGCAAAAACATTTATTCTGAAGAATCCGGATCTGTCTTTTGAAAGAAAGACAGTCAGTGATAAGGAAGCTGAGAAAAACAAGCTGAACAAGGCACTGGATGTGTCGAAGAAAGAGCTGACGAAGATCAAGGAAACTGCTGAAAAGGAACTGGGCAAGGACAAGGCAGAAGTCTTTGCCGCACACTTGCTGTTCCTGAGCGATCCTGAATTTGTCGGACAGATTGCCGGCAAGATCGATGACGAAGGGGTGAACGCAGAAGCAGCACTGCATGATGTAGCGGCCTTCTTCATTCAGACTTTCGAAGCGATGAAGGACAATGCCTATATGAGAGAAAGAGCAGCCGACGTCCGCGACGTTTCCAAACGGCTGATGGCTCATCTGCTCGGTGTTTCATTTACCACGCCGGCGAGCATTACTTCGGAAACGATCATTATTGCCCAGGACCTGACACCGTCCGATACAGCGCAGCTGAACCGTAAATATGTTAAAGGTTTTGCGACGGATGTCGGCGGCCGGACGTCGCACTCGGCGATCATGTCCCGCTCCATGGAGATTCCGGCCGTTGTCGGTACAAAGACGGTGCTGGAAACTGCCAAAGACGGAGAGACGGCGATTGTCGACGGGCTCAAGGGTGAAGTGATTCTTGATCCGACGGATGCAGAGATTGAAGAATACAAGCAGAAAGCGGCTGCTTATAAAGAACAGCAGGCAGAATGGAAGAAACTGCTTCATGAGCCGACAAAGACGAAGGACGGCGCGCATGTGATTCTCGGTGCCAATATCGGCAATCCGGGCGACGTGACCGGCGTTGTCAACAATGGCGGCGAAGCCATCGGTCTGTACCGTACTGAATTCTTGTATATGGGCCGCGACCAGTTGCCGACGGAAGACGAACAGTTCGAGGCTTATAAAGAAGTTCTGGAAAAGATGGACGGCAAACCGGTTGTTATCCGTACGCTGGACATCGGCGGCGATAAGAAGCTCAAGTATCTGCCGCTGCCGCATGAAATGAACCCGTTCCTCGGTTTCCGTGCGATTCGTCTCTGTCTGGAACGCCAGGATATTTTCCGTACACAATTGCGTGCGTTGCTGAGAGCAAGCGTCTACGGCAAACTCCGGATTATGTTCCCGATGATCGCGACGATCAATGAATTGCGCCAGGCCAAGAAGATTCTTTTTGAAGAAAAAGATAAACTGGTTGCCGCCGGAACAAAGGTTTCCGATCAGATTCAGGTCGGCATGATGATGGAGATTCCGGCAGCTGCGGTTCTGGCCGATCGCTTTGCCAAAGAAGCAGACTTCTTCAGCATCGGGACAAACGATTTGATTCAGTATACGATGGCGGCCGACCGGATGAACGAGCATGTCTCCTATCTGTATCAGCCGGTTAACCCGTCGATTCTTCGTCTCGTCAGCCATGTCATTGACGCAGCACATAAGGAAGGTCACTGGGCCGGGATGTGCGGCGAAATGGCCGGCGACGCGACGGCGATTCCGGTGCTGCTGGCACTGGGACTTGACGAATTCAGCATGAGCGCCACATCCATCCTGCCGGCGAGAAGCCAGCTGCTCCGCCTTTCCAAAGAAGAACTGGCGAAACACAAGGAAGCGTTCCTGAATATGGACACCGCTGAAGAAGTGCTTGAATACGTTAAAGCCAATATGAACTGATTGTTAAAATAAAGGCAGCACAAAAGCAGGACCGGAAAAATCCGGCCCTGCTTTATATTTAGGATCTTTTCACGTTTACTGGTGATTTATGCTGTGTTGTTCTGAGCGGAAGGCGCGAGACTCCCGCGGAAAACGAGCGCCTGCAGCGAAAAACAACAGACAAGTCAAACAGCAGAGCCTACTTTTAAGTAACATGTACCGCAAATCAATCAGCGGCTCTGGACCTTGTGGAAGACGGCTTTCACTTTGGGCGTGACGACATGGCTGCCGCCGCTCTTCTGCGTGTTTTCAACCATCATCGTGACGAGCAGATTTTTCTTTCCGGCATCGTAGGCAACAAACCAGCCGTTTTCGCGTCCGGTTGCCTTCTGTGACTTCTTGAATTCAGCCGTACCGGTCTTTCCGGCCAGAGTGACGCCGCTGATCTGTGCTGCATGCGCCGTCCCGGCAGGATTTGCGACGACCTGGATCAGATCTTTATTCAGCAGCTGGGCCACCTGCGGCGACATGACATTCTTCTTCCACATCTGCGGGGCGGCATCTGTCTTGATCAGGCGGGGACGTATGATGCTTCCGTCATTGACAAAAGCAGAGTAAATCAGCGAAAGATGCAGCGGATTGACACTGACCTGTCCCTGGCCGTAACCGGAATTGGCAAGCAGTAAGTCATTGTTTAATGTACCGTCATTGGAAATTGTCGACGCATGCATCGGATACGGGACAGGCAGGGCTTCACCGAAACCGTACAGTTTGCTGTCTCCGGCAAATGTGCTGCCGCCGATCTTCAGTGCAGCCTGTGCGAAATAGATATTGTCGGACAGGTACAGTGCCGATTCCAGATTAACTTTCGGCTCAGAGTCCAGCCGTGTGACATGGAAGTTGCCCCAGGACTTGTCCGCCTGCCAGCGCCGTCCATTGATGGCCACTTGCTGTGACGGGCGGATCGCGTTATGGCTCAGTCCGATGGCTGCGGTGATCGGTTTGAAGGTGGATCCCGGCGTTGTGACGCCTGAAAAGCGGTTGAGCAGCGGCTGCTTCGGATCCGTGCTCAGCTTTTTATAAGCGCTGTTTGAAATGCCCATGGCAAACTGATTGGGATCATAGGATGGTGCGCTGACAAGGCCGAGAATGTCACCGCTGGTCGGATTGATCGCAACGGCAGCGCCGCTGTTCTTCTTCAACTGGCCGTACATTGCATCCTGCACCTTCGCATCGATCGTCAGCTGGATATCCTTTCCGTTTCTCGGCTGCTTTTCAGCAACGGTTTTATAGGCCTGTCCGGCTGCGTTATAGAGACGGATGATCGCGCCGTCCCGGGCCCGAAGCTGTTTCTCATACAATTGTTCCAGGCCGGTGCGGCCGATGACCGACTGCGCATTGTAGCCCTGACCTGAATGAGTTTTCAGCAGTTCCGCGGTGATCGGCCCGACGTACCCGGTCAGGTGCCCGCTAGCTGCACCGTCCGGATAGACACGGCTCGGTACGGAGGTCCGGTAGACCCCTTTAAGCGTGGTTGCACGTTTGACCAGTGCCTTATCCGAACTGGCGACCGTCCGTACCGGAACCAGACTGTCGGGCTTCACCCAGCCGGCCTTCATGGCATCTTCAATGCTCTGAGGCGTGATCGCCAGTATCTTTGCCAGCCGGCGGATGGTTTTCGTCCGTGCAGCCCCCTTGCCCAGTTCTCCAGGCACAACATCGATCCGCGCGGCGGTGCCGTCGACAGCCAGACGTTTTCCGTTGCGGTCGAGAATATCGCCCCTTTTAGCCGGGACGATAGTGATCCGGACCATGTCGCCGGCTTTCATTTCAGGCAGAATCAGCGACGGCTGCCAGTCGATATACCAGTTTGTTTCCTTATTGGTTTTCTGCTGCCTTAGCTGAACCTTCTGATTGAACGTAACCGGACCTGCCGCTGTGTCAAGTGTTGCTTTAAGCGGCACGGAACCCGGTTTTTCTTTAGACGGCTGTTTCACAGATGCCGTGAATTTGTCGGCCGAAATACCTTCGTAGACGGTCTGATAGCGCGTGACGAAGTCGTCTTTGCTGATGGACTTCTTGGCTTTGTTCGAGAGATAACTGTACATTTTCGCATAATCCTGTTTCTGCCAGGCTTTCACATATTGATTCAGCCTGTCCTGGGCAGTCGGCTGATGGCCGCAGCCGGAAAGGACAACAATCAGTATGAGTACGAGCATGGATAAAAACGCATAGCCGCGGAATTTCACTGGAGCACCTCCTGAGGTTTATTCGTCGCGTGCGTGATGACGTAAGTATGTGTCCCTGAATCGATCTCTGTCTATTATACGTGATTTCTCGTCTCCATAGAAAGGAAGCAACTGAAAAAGACATCCGATCCTGTCCGAAAATAGGGTAATCCTTGCCACAGAAACGGCGTGAAATGATAGTATGTAAGAGAAGCGGAGGAAAAACGATGGACACGACGAAACTAGTGATACTGGAAACAAGCGATCTTCACGGAAGCATCTATCCGGTCAGCTATGCGGATCAGTCCTGCCGGGATGTCGGGCTCGGGAAAGCAGCGACCCTGATCCGGCGTGAACAGGCTGCCGGAAATCAGATACTGCTGATCGACGACGGGGACCTTATCCAGGGAACGCCGCTTCTTTATCATTATGTCAAATGCGATCATAAAAGGCCGAATCCGATGGTCCTGCTCGAAAACAGACTGGGGTATGACGGTGCGGTTATCGGTAATCATGATTTTAATTTTGGACGTGCAGTACTTGAAAAGACCATACGCAACTCTGATTTTCCCTGGCTTTCAGCCAATATTGTCAGTTCGGAAACAGGACAGCCGTACTTTGGCCGCCCGTATCTGATAAAAGAATTTGCAAATGGAGTCCGGGTTGCGGTGCTTGGCTTAACCACACGGTACATCCCCGTCTGGGAAAAACCTGAAAATATTTTGGGAATGCGTTTCGACGATCCGGTGGCAACAGCCCGGAGATGGATCCCGCGGCTGAAAAATGAAGGGCGGGCCGATGTGGTCGTGGTTGCCTATCATGGCGGCTTTGAACGTGACCCGGACAGCGGCGAAGCAACGGAAACACCGGACGGAGAAAATGAAGGCTACCGGATCTGTACCGATGTACCCGGAGTGGACGTCCTTCTGACCGGCCACCAGCACCGCCGGATCAGCGGCAAAATCATCCACGGTGTGACCATCGTCCAGCCGGGAGTGAACGGGAAGTATCTCGGAAAAGTTGTTGTGGATCTGGCAAGTAAGGGGGAGCGGTGGCAGATCACCGGAAAGCGTTCCGGGCTGCTCTCGGTCAGCGGTGTCCCTGCCGACCGGCAGCTGCTGCGCCTGACCGATCCTTATGAAGCGGATACGGAAGCCTGGCTCAACCGTCCGCTCGGCCGGATCGAGGGCGATATGCGGGTGACCGATCCGATGGACGTGCGGACCCGCGATCATCCGCTGATTGAGTTTATCAACTGGCTGCAAATGAAGGTGTCCGGGGTGGATATTTCACTGACTGCTCTGTTCGACAATGCCTCACCGGGACTGCCGGAACACGTCACCATGCGCGATATTATGGCCAATTATATCTATCCGAATACCCTGAAAGTGATCCGGATCAGCGGCCGCGACATGCGTGCGGCGCTCGAACGGTCGGCCTCCTATTTCATGCTGTTAAACGGAAAGGTCACGGTCAGTCCCTCGTTTACGACGCCGAAACCGCAGCATTACAATTATGATATGTGGGAAGGCATTCATTATATCATGGATATCTCCAAGCCGGTGGGAAGCCGGATTGTGAAATTGGAGTATCATGGCGCACCGGTAACTCCGGATGGACGTTACGACGTCGTGATGAATAATTATCGGTCCGGAGGCGGCGGTGATTATCAGATGTTCCGCGGCCGCCCGGTGATCAAGGATATTCCGGTTGATGTCGCGGAGATCATGGCCGATGCTTTTGAAAAGCAGAAAGTGATCCAGGCCCGGACAAATCATAATTGGAAACTGGTGTACGGACCATATCATAGAAAGGGTACAGACTGAGGTGGAGAAACAGTGAAACATATTCTGAACAACGATTGGGAACCATTGCTGGAACCGGAATTTCATAAAGACTACTATCTGAAACTGAGAGAATTTCTGAAGGAAGAGTACACGACGAAAACGATTTATCCGGATATGTACGATCTCTTTAATGCGCTGAAATATACGCCTTACGAGAAAGTAAAAGTTGTGATTCTCGGACAGGATCCTTACCATGAACCGGGACAGGCGCACGGCCTCAGTTTTTCGGTCAAACCCGGCGTCCCGCAGCCGCCGTCTTTGCAGAACATTTTCAAAGAGCTGCATGATGATCTCGGTTGCGCGATTCCGAAGCATGGCTGCCTGATCGAATGGGCGCGACAGGGTGTGCTGCTGCTCAATACGGTGCTGTCGGTACGCCGCGGTGCCGCAAATTCGCATAAGGGGATGGGCTGGGAGAAGTTTACCGACGCGGTGATCCGTGATCTGAATGAGCGCAAGACGCCGATTGTCTTCATCCTCTGGGGGCGCAACGCTCAGGCAAAGGAAGTGCTGGTTACCAACCCGCAGCACTTCATCATTAAGTCGTCACACCCGAGTCCGTTTTCCGCTCGATATGGGTTCTTCGGCAGCCATCCGTTTTCCCGTGCCAACCGTTATCTGGAGTCTGCCGGCGAAACGCCGATCAACTGGCAGATTTCGATGGAAGAACCGAGTCTCAAAGAGGACCAGCCGGTAAATAGATGATACAGCCTGTTGCATTAAAAGCAGACAAAAACCCCGCGCAGCCAGATCAATCTCTGATTTTGCGCGGGGTTTCAATTATGGAAGAGAGCGTTCAGTTGCCGGCAGGTTTCGATGCTTCATCGAAAGCTTTCGCCAGCTCTGCTTGAAAATGTGCTTTTTGTTCCTGATTCCAGGAAAGCCGGTCAGCCATGTAATCGATGACCGGCTCCGCCCATTTTTTTGCCCAGGAGATATTGAACAGGGTTGTGCCGGTTCTACGTGTAAAATAGTCGACAGGAGAAGCAGCCATCTCCTCGGTCAGCGCATAGTCGACGGTGGCACGAATGAGCGGAGAAAGAGCGTCCTGATGCGGTTTGTTTTGGCCACTACGGATCAGCTGGAACAGGGTATCGGCATTCGTCCCGTATTTCCGGACCAGATCCCATGCGTCCTGCTCCGACAGCCCCAGTTCGGTGCCTTCCGCCGTTTTCTTATGGACAAATTCAGGGAAATGGGCCGAACCGCCGAAATGACCGCCGGACAGGGGAACGTCCACAGTTGTGCAAGGTGGATAATTGATGCCGTTTTCCTCATGAAGTTGTTTGGTCACTTCGTCGACCACGCGTTCCGCCATTTTTCGGTAGCCAGTCAGTTTGCCGCCGGCGATCGAGATTAAGCCGGAATCCGACAGGAAAATCTCATCTTTACGCGAGATCTCGGACGGCGACTTTCCCTCTTCCTGAATCAGCGGCCGCACGCCTGCCCAGCTCGATTCCACATCACCGGCAGTCAGGTGAACGGTCGGGAACATGCCGTTGATCGCGTCAAGAATGTAGTCGCGGTCCTTCACTGTCGGAACGGGATTGATCGGATAGGCGGAGTAGGTGGTGTCGGTTGTGCCGGCGTATACTTTGCCGTCGCGGGGGATGACAAAAATCATCCGCTTGTCCCCGTTCGTCGTGTCGAAATAGATCGCCTGCTTTAATGGGAACCGTTTGCTGTCAATGACGATGTGTACCCCTTTGGTCAGGTGCAGGTGCTTGCCTTTTTTGGAGTGATCCATAGTGCGGATCGTATCCACCCACGGTCCGGCCGCGTTGACAATCTTTTTCGCATGAATCGTGTACAACTTACCGGTTAAACGGTCGGTGACTCTGACACCGGTCAGACGATGATTCGTATCATAGACCAGGTCCTCGACACGCGCATAGTTGACGGCCGTGGCCCCGCGCCGGACAGCTTCTTTCATGACTTCAATTGTCAGGCGTGCATCGTCGGTCCGGTATTCGACATAATAGCCGCTGCCGATCAACCCGTCCTTTTTCAGCAACGGGGCTTTCTTCAATGTTTCCCTGCGGCTCAGCATTGTCCTTCGTTCGTCTTTCCGGACGCCCGCCAGAAAATCATAGACGCGAAGTCCGATCGATGTCGAGAATCTGCCGAACGTGCCGCCTTTATAAATCGGCAGCATCATCTTTTCCGGACTCGTGACATGCGGTGCATTTTCATAGACAATGGCCCGTTCCTTACCGACTTCGGCGACGATCCGGACTTCAAATTGTTTCAGGTAGCGTAAACCGCCGTGAACCAGTTTTGTGGAGCGGCTTGACGTGCCGCCGGCGAAATCCTGCATATCGACCAGACCTGTTCTCAATCCGCGGACCGTCGCATCGAGTGCGGTGCCGGCCCCGGTGATGCCGCCGCCGATAATCAGCAGGTCCAGTTGTGTATCGGCCATCTTCTGTAAGTAAGCCGGACGTTCCAGTGTAGAAAAAGTCATTTTGCTGTCCTCCAATAGAATGATGATTTGCCGGGTACAAAATAAAGGACCGTCGTGTGCATCCTGAAATACGGGAAAAAATTTCCCTGAATGCACATGACGGTCGCTCCATAGTCATGACCGGCAATTAACTTTTCCAGTCTCATTGTCCGGCAAACGCTTTCACATTTCAAATCATCTGCTCATCAGTCGGTGACGGTATCAGCTTCCTGTTTTTTAACGGAAGGCTTGAAGGCACGGGTCGCTGCTACGGCCTGCTTCCAGCCGCTGTACAGTTGAGCCCGCGTATCCTCATTCATTGTTGGCTGAAAGGCTTTTCCCAGCTTCCAGATTTTTCTGATCTCATCGCTATCTTTCCAGACACCGACGGCCAGTCCTGCCAGATAGGCTGCACCGAGTGCGGTCGTCTCAATGTTCGTCGGACGTTCGACCCGGACGCCGAGCAGATCGCTCTGGAACTGCATCAGAAAATTGTTCAGGGAAGCGCCGCCGTCGGCCTTCAGCGTTTTCAGCTGGATACCGGAGTCCTTTTCCATGGCATCCAGAACGTCTTTCGTCTGATAGGCCAGTGACTCAACGGTCGCGCGGATAAACTGTTCCTTCGTCGTTGCGCGCGTCAGCCCGAAAGCCGCACCGCGCGCATCGCTGTCCCAGTAAGGTGTGCCGAGTCCGACAAAAGCAGGAACCAGATAGACCCCGTCGGTCGACGACACGCGGGTTGCATAATCCTCGCTTTCAGGCGACGTTTTAATCATCCGCATGCTGTCGCGCAGCCACTGAATGGCCGATCCGGCGACAAAGATACTGCCTTCAAGGGCATAGGTGACTTTCCCGTTGAGGCCCCAGCCGATGGTCGTCAGCATGCCGCTCTTGGACTGAACGGGCGTCTCACCGGTATTCATCAGCATGAAGCAGCCGGTACCATACGTACTTTTGACCATGCCTTTATCGTAGCAGGCCTGACCGAACAGTGCGGACTGCTGGTCACCGGCAATCCCGGCAATCGGCACCTCAGCACCGAAGAAGTGATAGTCGACGGTTTTCGCATAGGTCTCTGAAGAAGCATGGACCTCAGGAAGCATCGTTTTCGGTACGCCGAGCATCTGCAGCAGCTCGTCATCCCACTTAAGATCATATATATTGAACATCAACGTTCTCGATGCGTTCGAATAATCTGTGACATGGGCCCGGCCGCCGGAGAGTTTCCAGATCAGCCAGGTGTCGATTGTACCAAACAGCAGATCCCCTTTTTCAGCTTTTTCCCGGGCACCGTCGACATGATCGAGGATCCATTTAACCTTAGTACCGGAGAAATAAGGATCAATCAAAAGTCCGGTCTTATTGTGCACCATCTGGCTAAAACCTTTCTTACGAAGTTCATTGCAAATGTCTTCTGTCTGACGCGACTGCCAGACAATCGCATGATAGACCGGATGGCCGTTCGTCTTATCCCAGATCACCGTGGTTTCACGTTGATTGGTAATGCCGATTCCGGCAACCTGTTTCGGCTGAATCTCACTGGAAGTCAGGACGTCGGCAATGACCGCCAGAATCGAAGACCAGATCTCATTGGCATCCTGTTCGACCCAGCCGGATTTTGGGAAAAACTGATGAAATTCTTTTTGTGAAACTTGAACAGCAGTTCCGTTTTCATCAAAAATGATCGCCCGTACACTGGTTGTTCCGGCATCGAGTGCCATGATATATTTTTTCATGATGCAATCATCCTCCTCAGAATTTATTTATCTCTGGCTGAAAGCCGATTTTTTCTGTATCGCAGAAGCAGCGTGACTCTTATATTCATCATAGACGGCGGCGATGACAACGAGTGCAATGATCGCCGCGAACAGCCAGAAGACCGGCATCAGTTTGCCCAGGAAGAAAGCCTGGTAGAACAGCGCGCCGAAAACGCCGCCGATGATCGGACCGAACACCGGGATCCAGGAATAGCCCCAATTGGAGTTGCCCTTGCCGGGTATCGGAAGGACGGCATGGGCGATACGCGGGGCAAGGTCTCGCGCAGGGTTGATGGCGTAGCCCGTGGTCCCGCCGAGTGACAGGCCGATGACCACGATCAGGAAACCGACGATCAGCGGATTCAGACCAAAGGCAAACCGGTTCGCACCAATAGACAGAATGCCGACAAGCAGGATGAATGTGCCGATAATTTCACTCAGCAGGTTGGCCCATTTATGAGGGATCGCCGGTCCGGTGCAAAAAATTCCGAGTTTGACCGAAGCGTTGTCTGTTTCGCGCCAGTGGGGGAGATAATGGAGAAAGACGATACAGCCGCCAAGGAAGCCGCCGATCATCTGTCCTGCCAGATAGGCCGGAACTTTGCTCCACGGGAACGCGCCGATGGACGCAAGTCCGAGCGTCAGCGCCGGATTCAAGTGGGCGCCGCTGAACCGACCGACCGCATAGGCGCCGATGGCTACGGCAAGACCCCAGCCCATGGCGATCACGATCCACCCGGATTGATGGGCGTAGGACTTCTTTAAATTGACACCGGCACAGACCCCGTCGCCGAGGACGATCATAATCATCGTACCGATCAGTTCACCTAAAAAACCAGACATGATTCTTGCCTCCTTCATCAATTTGAGATGAAATCGGGGCAAAAAAATACTCCAGCGGCATCACGCAAGAAGCGCAATACTGCTGAAGTGGAAATACCCGATCTCAATATCCATTGAAGAATCATTAACTTTTACAAGGACCATCTTAATTCAAAATGTAAACGCTGTCAATCATCGGCAAAAATTAAATCACAAGAACTGGATGATCATCCGGAAATGCGCGCATTTCTGAAAAATCGCGCGTATTTCTGAAAAATCGCGCGCAAATTGAAATAAATGCGCGCATTTCACACAGAAAGCAATAGCTAAGTCTAGCAGATCCTTAAAAGTTAATCGCTAATAAACGTGTTCGCGTACAGTCCAGAGATTTCTGTCTGAAGTGGAGACGGCAACGGCACCTGCCGCAAACGCCTTCCGGATTTCTTCCCGGGTTCGAATCAGTCCGCCGGCAACGACAGGAATGCCTGTCCGGTTGCCAATTTCCCGGATCATGTCGTCAATCAGTCCGGGAAGCACTTCAACCATGTCCGGCTTCACCTGTTCCAGCTGACGGTAACTGGTTTCAATCGAGCGCGAATCCAGCAAAAAGAAGCGGAGAACGGTCGCCAGACCTCTTTTCTTAGCGATATTGAGCATCTCGCTGTGCGTCGAAATCAATCCATCGGGACGAATATTCTGGCAGATGAATTCAGCGGCGTAAAGATCGTTCTTCAGTCCATGAATTAAATCGGCATGCAGGAAGACGTTTTTGTTCCTTCTTTTTGCCATCCGCACCATATTCCCGACCTGAGCAATATGGCTGTCAAGAATGACGATCGTTTCATACGGCCCTTCAAGCGATTTCTCAAAGTCTTTCATGTTATTGACCGCCGGTATAATGCATCTGTTTGCGAAAAACAAGCGCATATTCCTCCTTGTGACTGAACTTATCGGTGATTTTTATCACAATTACATTTTAGTTCAAGTCAGAGCAAGAATGAAAGCATTTACACTCAGTACCTTTTTTCAGGTATAGAGGGAGGACCCGGATGTTTTATTCTGAAAGCGAGCGCCTGCAGACAAAAAGGGTCCGCTATTGAAGCGGACCCTTCCGATTGAAACGTTTATGTTTTAAAAATGAATCGATCAGACAGTCTGAAGCTGTTTCGCCCGTTCGTAGGACTCGGCAAGAATCTGCATCGGGTGCCGGACTTCCTTATCCGTCAGCTGGTCCAGCTGATTCTTGCACATCCCGCATTCCGTCACTGTGTAATCTGCATCCAGATTTTTGACGGACTCAGCCATGGTTCTGCCGAGTTTCATCGATATGCCGTATTTTTCTTTCTTGAAACCGAATGTACCGCACTGGCCGCAGCATCCGGCGCCAAGATCATAGATGTTGAAGCCCGGGATGAGTTCAAGAATATCCATTGCCGGCGTGCCCATCCCCTGGGCGCGCATATGGCACGGTGCATGGTAGCCGACCTTTTGTTTCATCGGTGCAAGATGGGTGTTCAGTTCTCCGTTGTCTTTCAGCATGCGCAGATATTCGTCGGCATCGTAAACATGAGCCGCCAGTTCCTTTGCTTTATCAGACCCGTCGATCGACAGGTACTCCTTTTTCAGTGCAAGCCCGCAGCTGGTACATGTCGTTACCACATCATAGCCTTTGCGGGTATACTCCAGCAGACTGTCGATGTTGAAGGCGGCGTTCTTGCGGGCCTGTTTCAGCCGCCCGTTCGCCAGCATCGGCACGCCGCAGCACTTCTGACGCGGTTTGACGACTTCAATGCCGTTGAAGTTCATGACTTTGACGAAGCTCTCGGCCACTTCCGGAGCATTATACATCGCATAACAGCCGACAAAATAGGCCACCTTCCGTTTTGAACCGTGCACTTTATTAGCAAACGAGCGATTGAAGTTTTTAAATTTATACTTCGGGAATTTCCGCTCTTTCGGAATCCGCATGACGGTCTCCATGACCTGGCGCATCGGCTTCATTTTCATCGCCGTATTGGTGACCGGAGCGAACGCTGAAGCCATTTTCCCGACCAGTTCGGCGTTGCTGAGGACAAAGTCACGGAAACTGGAGCCGTGCTTTTCGGTATGGATGGCCTTGGCATAAGTCGTCAGTGTGGAAATGTGGACATCTTCCGGACACGAAAGGTCGCAATTGCCGCACAGCGTGCAATATTCGATACGCTTGTCGTCAATCACCTGTTGATTGTCGATCAGCCTTTTCAGTTCCGGCCCCATGTGCTTCGGACCGCCAAAATCAAGGGTCGCGCCGGTGACCGGACAGCTGGCGACGCAGGCGTTGCATTTCAGACATTTCTCATAGGAATCTTCAAACATATTCAGATCAAGCAGTGCATCATTCATTTTGCCATCCCTCCCGCGACAGTTTTTCGAAGACCAAAGACCGATGCATAGCTCGACACAAGCGAATAGACACCGCCGACAATGCCGTGGCGGGTCAGCTGTCTGCCGCCGCTCGCACCGGCCAGAAACAGATTGTCCGGCGGGTTCATGGGACGTCCGTCGCCATCTGTATTCAGGTGAAGTGCCGTTTCTCTGATCCCGTCCGGGGTGACTTCCAGACCGCCGCCGAGGATGCCGCCGGTGGCCAGAACGAACTGTCTGCCTGCAACATCTGTGGCACGGTTGGCCATCCGGACGCGCACCGAGCGGATATGGTTTTTCTCAATATCAGCCCCGGTAACCGTTGTATCGGCATACAGGCGGACACCGGAACGGATGGCTTTCAGCTTCAGCCGGTCGTTCAGCCGGATGGCGGTAGCGTTCGGCGGCATTCCGGGGGCCTCGGTGACTCTGGCGCCCAGGCCTTCGGAAAATTGCTTCAGCGTCTGTGCCCATGCTTCATTGCCCAGAGATGAGGGGAAGACGAAGAAATCGGCCTGAGAAATACCCTTGTCGGCAAGCTGCCCGCTGATCCTGCGGAGGCAGCGCGCACGGACTTCCTTCTGATCGAGAAGCCGCGCGGCATCGAGCTGGGTCAGGACACGTTGTGAATCTTCACCAAGCGGAATCCGAATGGCGTCGACAGTCATCAGCGGCCGTTCCTTTTGCAGATTCTTGCTGATGAACAGCGGCTGGAAGTCCGGCAGTTCCTGGAAACCGACGACGACCGCATGGCCCCGGTCGGGCACGGGGGTCACCGTGTCCGGGTAAAGTGCTGTCTCTTTTATATGGCCTGAGCCGGTAACCACCGGAACCGGTTCCCGGACATCACCGTTATAGGGGTATCCGAGTTCGCGTGTCAGTGCCTTGAATTTGGCCACAGCCTGCAGCACGTCTGCTTTGTTCTCGGAATGAAACGGATACTGCTTCATCCATTCGTCAAGCGTACCGCGGGAGCCGGGGATCAGATCGAGTACCCCGGTGGACTGCATGATCTTTCCGGCACCGGACATGATCATGGCCGTTCGTTTACCTTCCCCTCTGGCCCAGATTGCGGCCAGCATTCCCGACAGACCCTGGCCGATCACGACTACGTCATACATGCTGCTTCTCCTCCTCATTTCCGAATCCTAATGAAACCTGATAGATCGTCTGCATCAGCTGCAGCTGTTTGGCTGTTTCTCCGGTCGCCACAACGCCCATGCCTTTCCGGCGTTCTTTAACCCCGCGCATCAGTGCGCAGTCTGCTTCCCTGGTTCCGGCTTTGCCGTGTTCCACGGCGAGCGCCGCCGTTCTGAAGTTGCAGAATGTCCCCTGGCAGGGGCCCATCCCGAGCCGGGTGCGGCGGCGGATGTCGCCGAGATCGAGATGCCCGTCGCCGGGAATGGCGGCATCGATTTCCGCCCAGGTCACTTGTTCACATTCACAGACGACGTTTGCGGCTTCTCGGTCTTTCAGAGAGGTTTCAAATTCAGGAGTCCGCACGCCGGCCCAGTTCATCAGTTTATGTCTGGCTGCCGGCGCGAGATTCGCCCCGCTGAACGAATCGGTACTCTTTCGACTTGGGAGCGCTGCCTCGCGGGTCGTACATTGGGCATCGCTGCCGAGTTTCTTGCAGACCAGGTCAACCGTCCGCTCGGCCATCAGCCGGAAGGTCGTCAGTTTGCCGCCGGTGATCGTAATCAGTCCGTCTAGGCCGTCACGTTCGCCATGATCGAGCAGTGCCATACCACGGGTCACGTCTCTGCCGCTCGAGCCCTTTCCTGCCGTTTTCTGATAGAGGGGACGGCTGCCGCTGTAAGCGCGGATCAGCCGCATCTGGTGAATCTCAGGAATCAGATCGGCGCCGGTCGTCAGCATCTGCTCCATTTCTTCCCGGTTCAGAGAGAAATCATTGGGATCGTCGGTATTTTTACCGGTCGTCCCGAAAATGGTCACATCGTGAGCCGGAACGAAGATGTCGCCGTCGCCCGGCATCCGCAGCCGGTTGATCACCCGTTTGTTGAAGCGATGGCTGAAGACGACCAGCATGCCCTTGTTGTTTATAATTCTCAGCGGTACGCCGGCCATTTTGGCAATATTCATGCCCCATGGTCCGGCCGCATTAATCACAATCGGTGCGTAAATATCCTGTTCTTCTCCGTTCCGTGTATCGCGCACATGAATGCCGGATACATGGTTCTGCTCCGTCATGATGCCGGTGACTTCATGATAGGTCAGCAGAGCGGCCCCATGTGCGACGGCATCGGCCGCGACGTCGATCAGCAAAGTAAAATCATCGATGGTTCCGTCCGGCACCTGATAAACGGCCTGCGCCTCCTTTGTCAGATAGGGTTCTTCACGGAAGGCCTGTTCCAGGGGGATTTCGCCGACCGGAATGCCCAGTTTGCCGCAGGAGTCCAGCCATCTGCGCACATAGGCATCATCATCACCCGGGACTTTCACAAACAGGCCGCCTGTCTGCTCAATCGAACCGGGGATTGTTCTCTTCAGAATCAGATTCTCCTGATAGCTCTCAACTGCAGCTTCAGGATCGCGTACCGCATAACGGCATCCTGAGTGCAGCAGGCCGTGGTTTCGGGTCGATGTGCCGTGACCGAGATCACCCTGTTCGACAAGAACGGCTTTGATGCCGCGTAATGCCAGGTCCCGCAGAATACCTGTCCCGGTGACGCCACCGCCGATAACCGCAACTTCTGTTTCCAAGGCCTTTTTCATCATATCTTTCCTCCTCGTAATCGGCACCGCAGCCGGAAAGCGGCGCCCCAAGACTCACTTCATATGAAATTAAGTAAGCGGATACATTTTACTAGTCGCATCACACTGCTGTCTCAATGCCCCCGGACATAATGAAAAAGGTCGACAGAATCCAGCCAGACGAGTGATCTGTCCAGCTGGAACCGCCGGCCTTTTCCATAATCTCCGGGCCGTCTATTATATTTTCACATTTATTATACTGCAATCGAATTTGTTTTGGCGTGAAAGGGGATACATATTGTGAACTTTCCTTGACGAAACGCCCTGTCGACTGACTCGCCGGGCAAAGGAATTTTCGTGATTGTCTGCAGAAGACCGTCATGTTATGCTTTTGGCAAATAGAGGGGGCAGGTCGCGTGATACCGTTTGATCATAATGCCGGGAAAGACCCGATGGCCGCATACGAGAATGAGATTTTAAAGGGGCTGCATTCGGCAAAACATCTTTCAAAACAGGACAGACGGACGGCGGATCCGGAATTTCCCGCGGCAGAGGAGTTCTCTTACCCCAATTCATGGCAGATGGACGAGGCCGCAAGACATCTGAACCACCGGATTGCGGCGCTGCGCCATGAGAACGGGCGGCTCCGGGCAGAGCCCAGCCTTTGGGGAGGCCGGGCAGACGATTCGTGTGATCAGGATGAAGGATGGTCGTCCTTTGAATCCGCCGATCCTTCAGACTGTTCATCCGGCGAAGAAGCCGGGGACATGGAAACAGACGGGCCGAATGAAGAGTAATACGCGCGACACGGCACATCGATCCGTGTGTCCGCGCCGGCATCAGCCGTCTCTGAACCATTGGAAGAGCCGGTCCGAATCCACTTTCTCCAGCTGGCGCACTCTGTAGCACTGGCCGGCCGAAGAGCGGATGAAAAGGCTGCAGGTGCCGAGGCTGAAACGGCGCTGAACGAGCGACTGATGTGCTGTAAACGACTGAATCCGGTTTTTCAGTGTGATCATCCGGGTTTTCGTCAGCAGACGATAGGAAAAAACAAGTCGTTCACCGTCAAGATCATAGCCGGAGGAACGAGACTGCAGAAAAACAAGAGCCATGGCAGCGGGCAGGACCGGCCACAGCCACAGCCCCCACTGGAAGAAGGAGGAAAGGGCCACAAGGACAACTGTGAGCGGCAGCACCGGCAGCATCATCATATAAAACTGACTGCGGAGCGGGACGGACTTGCAGCTGATCGAACCGGCAAATTCCGGAATCACTGTATCAAGGAAGGCCTGCAGCTTTTTTCTCCGTAGGATCGGGAAGACGAGCACGGCACCTTCCTTATTTTTATCGTTATTGACGCTGCCGCTGCACTCGGCATAAATGGTGCAGAAGCCGGTCAGCTGCTGCAGCCAGGACTCGCAGATCCGTATGGCCTGAACACGGTCTTTCATATAAGTCGCGTCCGCCGTCTCAAGAATCCCCTTGTGGATCAGCCACTTCTCCGGTGTGACGGTGAGTCTGAAGTTGCCCCAGCGAAAAAAGGTCACAACGGCTGAGCAAAGCCAGAGCCCGATCACCAGCAGGAGGATCAGCGGAATGAGTGTGGCCGGAGGGAGAAGGATAAACTGATGGAACGACCGGTTCAGCCACTGGTCGGGGACAAGCTGGCCGGCCGAAGACCAGAAGGCCAGCAGGACACCGATGATCCCGATGCTTGATGAGGTAAATGTGGCGAAGACAAAGTTCCGGATGGACAGTCGGAACACGATTCGTGATGACGCCGTCTCCATGTTTGCACCGGGCGCTGTATCCGGATCGCCATGGCCGAGAAGCCGGCGGACACGGCCGGCTTCCTGATGCGACAGTACCGCCAGGACTACATCACCTTTGTCGGCAGGATCTACCGTGTCGAGCCGCAGCTGGACCAGGCCGATCAGCCGAAGCAGCAGGTTGGTCTGGAGCTGAACGGACTGAATCCGGGAAATATGGATATAGCGGTCATGGCGGATGAGGACGCCGGACTGAATATGAAAGCTGCCGCCGCGGACTTCATAGGTGAAGCGAAGCCATTTAAAAAAATTGTAGATCAGAATAATGGCAAGAGTGGCGAGCACATAACCCGCCCATTGCGTGAAATGCTGCAGAAATGTGAAGAAACTGATGCCCAGTGGCAGGACCAGCTTCCGTAGTGTGCCCAGGCTCTCTGAAAGAACGGCAAATACGTGAAGACGCTTTTTCTCAGAGTTCATCGGCACCATTCTCCTTGATCTGTTCGGCAATCCGGTCGCGCAGAACATGAGCCTCCGCAGCGTTCAGTGCCGGAATCGTCTGGGTATCGGCCGCTGTGGTGATCGATACCGAGACCAGGTGATATCGGCGCAGCAGCGGCCCCTGTTCGGTGGTCACATTCTGTACCCGTGCCAGCGGGATGGAAACCTGCCGGATGACAAAGACGCCGTCCCGAATCAGAAAATCACTCTGGCGAAACGTGTAAAAAAAGGTGCGGTAGCGGATTACCGGGATCACCAGGACATACAGAATCAGATGCAGTGCCACAAGTATGGCCAGAGTGCCGGCAATAAGATAGAAGAAACCGGGCCAGCTAAAATATACCGTGCAGGTAAAAAATCCGGCCAGAATCAGCCAGAAGATCAAATTCGTCATGAGGGACCGCTGGCGCCAGACGGTTACAATGCCGGGGTCGAGATGCTGCTTTTCCAAATGCCGTGCCTCCGTTCAGAAGATTAATTAAATGATATCATGCCGCGCAAGGGCGGCGGGAGATTTTCAGGACGCAAAAAAGGAGGTGCCGCAGCGGCACTCCTTTGCAATTAATATAATATACGTCGGATTAAAATGAGCGTGCACGCAGTTTCTTCCGGCTGACTCTCGGGAAGAATGTGAAGGAACGTTCACCGCGGATCCGGTTGATGAGGATCAGGAACGTCAGATAGAAGCAGGCGATCGCGACGATGTACCAGAGCGTGGCGGCCATTCCGGCATGATCGAGAGAAAATCCGGTGAACGCCGGCAGCAGCGCCATCCCCAGCCCGCACAATCCTGAGATGACCGGAGTCACGAGATGGGCACTGTTCGGGATCGAGAAATTAGCGAAGACAAGTGTAATTGAATAAATGCCGGACAGCATCAGTCCCAGTGTCGCAACGAAAAAGTAGCCAAGCAGCACGTTCTTTAACAGGATGAACAGAATCAGTGAAAGAATGGCGCCGCAAATATTGGTGAGCAAGTATTTTTTATAGGTCACTTTCCGAATGATCACCCCAGTCAGGGCACGCCCGATCACCATCGATGCCCAGAAGATGCCGACACTGACGGAGGCATAATAGGCAACCAGATGGAGATAGTTCATGAAAATGGAAGACATGAAATTATTGAGGCTGCCTTCAAGGCCGCCATAGAGGAAAATGGCCAGCCCGAACAGCACCAGTGTAAGCATCTTGCGTCCGGGCGTCAGTGGAATCTGCTTTCCGGCACCGGAAGCGTCGAGCGGACGGGCGGATGAATCCGTACCATTCTGGGAAATCGAAATGCGCGTCGACAGAACAGCAAGGAATACAGCGAGAACGGCCGTAATCAGAAACAGGAAACGCCAGATGTCAAGAGCGATGAACGTGCTGGCCAGAAGCGGCATGGAAAAGGCGCCGAGTCCGAATGAAACTTCAAGATAGCTCATGGCAACCGCCTGACGACCGGTGAACACTTCAAGAAACAACGTCGCGACGACAATACCGATCGATGACGAGCCGATGCTGTTGATAAAATACAGGATCATGACGACAGGGAGCGGCGGCAGTGCCAGAATACCAAACTGAGCAAAAGCAATGATTGATGCCGCAATGGCCAGCAGCGGTTTCGGCGGGAAACGGTTGTTCAGCCAGGATGTGATCAGGACACCGACAAGAAAGCCCATCGCACCGACAAAAATCAGCTGCCCGCCGACTGTATAAGAAACTTCATAGAAACTGAGCAATTGTGGCATTACCGATCCGACGACGATCGCCGTCAGGCCGGTCAGAAAATACAGGGAACAAGCTGCAAAAGTAAACTGGCGCGTGATCCACGCCCCCTTTCAGAATTTCCTGAGAAAGACAAAGAAGAAGCGCTAAATCATTAACGTACGCGCCTCTTCCTTCTCAACTCAGACTATTGTAGCAGGAACGTTTGAATGTTTAAAGGGAATGACACAGGTTTTACAAAAAATATTTTCATCAGCTTCCTGTGCCTCTTTCTGCATCATGTTTCGCAACATTCCGGGCCCTATTTAATAAGGTACATAGCAGTTTTTTTGCTCTATTGTTATAATTAAGTAAACGGAATGTTAAGAATGGACGGCGATGTTAAACCTGACTGTTGATGTTCACTTCAGGCGCCTGCTTTCCGCGCCAGGCAACAGTCAGTGGCGACAGAGTCAAAAAAATCAGAGCGGCAATCCGAAAGCTGTTATCCCGTGCCTTCGGATGCCTTTCAGGAGGTTTCTCAACATGGGACAGCCGATCACGTTCCACAAGGCCGATCAGTTAAAAGCAAAACCGGATTCGGATCACCTTGGTTTCGGCAATTTCTTCACTGATTATATGTTTGTCATGGATTACACGGCGGATGTCGGTTGGCATGACGCCCGGATTGTGCCTTACGGACCGCTTGAACTCGATCCGGCAGCTGCGATTTTCCATTACGGCCAGGAAGTGTTTGAAGGCATGAAGGCCTATAAAGCAAAAGACGGCCGTATTCTTCTGTTCCGCCCGGACATGAATCTGAAACGGCTGAACCATTCCTGCGAACGGCTGGACATTCCAAAAGTAGACGGCGATTTTGTCATCAAGGCCATTAAAAAACTGGTGGCCGTTGAAAAGGACTGGATTCCGGAGAAACCCGGCCAGTCGCTGTACATCCGGCCGTTTATTATCGGTACGGATGCCTTTCTTGGCGTCCATCCGTCTACAACCTACAAACTGATCATCATTCTCTCACCGGTCGGCGCGTATTTCGGCGATTCCGTCAAACCGGTCAGCATCTACGTAGAAGATGAATATGTACGTGCCGTGCGCGGCGGTGTCGGTTTTGCCAAGACGAGCGGCAATTATGCGGCCAGCCTCCGGGCGCAGTCAAAGGCAGAGGAACTGGGCTTCGATCAGGTCCTGTGGCTCGACGGTGTGGAACACAAATATGTCGAAGAAGTCGGCAGCATGAATATCTTTTTCAAAGTCGGCGATGAAGTGTGGACACCGGAACTGAACGGAAGCATACTACCCGGCGTGACCCGCGATTCCGTGATCCGGCTTCTGAAGCACTGGGGTGTCCCGGTCAAAGAACGCCGGATTTCCGTGAAGAAGCTCTTTAAGAAGGCGGAGAAGCAGGAACTGAAGGAAGTCTTCGGGACGGGCACGGCCGCCGTCATCTCACCGGTCGGTTTTCTGAAATGGGAGGACCGGGTCATCAAAGTGGCCAACGGCGAAACCGGACCGCTGGCTAAGAAACTTTATGAAACGCTCACCGGTTTGCAAACCGGAGAGATCAAAGACAAACCGGGCTGGACTCAGGAAGTCAAGCTGAAGGGGAGTTCGAAAAAGGTTTCAGAAAAGGCTTCAGAAGTAACTCCGGAACCGGAAACCCCGGTCGCCGAATAAGAAGAAAAATAGGTGTCTCTGTGCGGGAAATGACTGCACGGAGGCTTTTTTGTTATGATAAGAACGTTAAAATTTGTCATGTCAGGATTCATCGAAGAGGAGGAGCAGGATGGAGCAACGGGTAAACAGCCGGGTCCGTTCGATTCAGATCAGCGGAATCCGCCGCTTTTTCAATAAAGTCAGAAATTATCCGGACGCTGTTTCACTCACAATCGGTCAGCCGGATTTCCCGACACCGCAGCATGTCAAGGATGCCGGGAAAGCAGCAATTGATCACAATCACACCGCCTATACGGCGAACGCCGGTCTTCCGGAATTGCGGCAGGCGATCAGCAGCTATGTGAGTGAAAAGTATGATCTGCACTACGATCCGGAGACGGAGATTATTACGACGATCGGTGCCAGTGAGGCGATTGATCTGTCATTCCGGACCATTCTCGAGCCGGGCGACGAGGTGATTCTCCCCGGTCCGGCTTATCCGGGTTACGCCGCACCGATCATTCTCGCCGGCGGGAAACCGGTCTATGTCGATACACGGGATACGGATTTCAAAATGACAGCCGGGCAGATTGCGGCCCACCTGACCGCAAAAACGAAGGCGGTCGTCATTCCGTATCCGTCCAATCCGACCGGCTGCGTGCTGTCGGGCGAGGAAATCGGTGCGATCGCCGCGTTGCTGCGGGATAAATCGATTTTTGTCGTCTCTGACGAGATTTACAGCGAACTGATCTACGGGAAAAAGCATGTGTCAATCGGTACTTTTCCCGGTATGAAAGACAAAACACTTGTGATCAACGGTCTCTCAAAGTCGCACGCCATGACCGGCTGGCGGATGGGCTATGTGCTTGCCGACCGGCCGATTGCCGACCAGCTGATTAAAATTCATCAGTACGGCATTTCCTGCATCACCAGTATCACGCAGTATGCGGCGATTGAAGCGCTGACGAATGGGAAAGACGATGCCGCGCCAATGCGCCGGGAATATCGGCGGCGCCTGGACTACTGCATGGAACGGCTTGAGCATATGGGGCTCGACGTCGTCCGCCCGTCCGGTGCTTTCTATGTGTTCCCGTCGATTCGCCGGTTCGGACTGACCTCCGAGCAGTTTGCCTTGAAACTGCTCGATCAGGAACGGCTGGCGGCCGTACCGGGCAGCGCCTTCTCGTCGTATGGCGAAGGCTATCTTCGTCTTTCCTATGCCTATTCCATGGATGTGCTGAAAGAAGGACTTGACCGGCTCGAACGATTTATCGGAAAACTGGAGAACTGACTCAAATAAACTGCCGGACATTTTACGACGCTGGTCAAATGTCCGGCAGTTTATTATTTTTGCTGATCGGTTCGGCAACAAATTTCCATAAAATGGTGTTCGGCTGGATTTCTGGCCTTAACGGCTGGATTTCTGGCCTTAACGGCTGGATTTTTAGTCGATGCTTAACGTATTCCCCGTCTTTGGATATTTCGGTCCGTGGATTTTAAGTACGCCGTTCAGGAAAGAGGCATGCGTCCGTGCCCGGTCAATCGTGTAGGGAACGGAAATGAAGCGCTCGGCATGCGCAAACTGGCGCTCCCGCGAATAGGTACCTTTATCTTTCTGCTCCGTTTCGACAGAGACATCGTTTTCAACGGCAATCCGGATTCGTTCCTCATAGAGATCAATATGGATATTTTCCCGGGTGGCGCCGGGCAGTTCGGCCTCCACAACCCATTCATTGCGGGTCTCATAGAGCCTGACGGGAAATCCGCCGGAGAACAGCGAATGATTTTCAAAAAAGTCGTCAATCGATTTCAGTATGCCGCGGAACGGATCCTGCCGGAAAAAAGCATCCAGTTCATCAAGAGGTTTCCGCCGGATCGGTTTGATCGGCCGGTTCGCTTCAGAATCTTTCGGCTCAGTCATTGTTCTTCCCCCTTTCCATAGCCAATCTACTTCAGCATATGAAAAAATATGCTGCCTGTTCCTGCATGAATGCCCGGGAATGATCCCGGATCCGGCAGGGAATAATGTAGAAAAATGACGGGAGGCGGCAGGGATCATGACGCAGGACACTTTTTCCGGGAACCAGGCAGCTTTGCTGATCATCGACATGATCAATCCGCTTCAGTTCAGTAAAGGATCGATGCTGCTTGAAGAGATGAAGAAAATCGGCGATCCGCTGGCCACATTGATTCACAGAGCAAGAGAAGCAGGACTGAACGTCATCTATGTTAATGATAATGCCGGCCGCTGGCAGTCAGAGAAGGACTTCATCATTCAGCAGGCACTTAATGGGCCGGCAAAGAAGATTGTTGAAAAACTGCTGCCCGGTGCCGGAGACTATTTTGTCATCAAACCGAAGCACTCGGGCTTTTTTGCCACACCGCTTCAGGCGTTTCTTGCCGAGCGGGAGATCCGTACGCTGATTCTTACCGGCGTCGCCGGAAATATCTGCGTCCTGTTTACCGCTAATGATGCCTACATGCGCGGTTACCGACTGTTTGTGCCCGGAGACTGCTGCGCCTCTAACGTATATGAAGACAATGTGTTCGCCCTGCGGATGATGGAGAATGTGCTGGGAGCTGACACTCGTCCTCAGGAAGAAATTGATTTTTCAGTACTGAGCAAGGGGCCGAAAGACCGGTGAACGGCGAAACTCCGTGCGGGAACGTGCGGCGCCTTGTGGTAAAATGAAACTGGTAAACTCGCAGTCTTTCAGCATGTGCGTAAGGTGGTTCGGATCATGGAAGAAACAGCACTCAGTCTGCTGAAAAAATATTTTGGCTATGACCGTTTTCGCAAAGGGCAGGACGAGATCATTTCCCGGCTTCTGGCCGGGCGGGACACGGTCGGGATCATGCCGACCGGCGGCGGGAAATCGCTCTGCTATCAGATTCCCGCACTGCTTTTGCCGGGCACCGTTCTGGTGATCTCGCCGCTGATTTCACTGATGAAGGATCAGGTCGATGCACTGGAAAACATCGGAATTCCGGCAACTTACATTAACAGTTCACTCTCCGCGGGCGACGTGGCCGGACGGCTGGCTGCTGCGGCGGCCGGCAAATACCGGCTGCTCTACATTGCGCCGGAACGGCTTGAACTGTCCGGCTTCCGTCAGGCACTCCGGGCGATGCATGTCTCGCTCGTCGCCGTCGACGAGGCCCACTGCATCTCGCAGTGGGGGCATGATTTCCGGCCGAGCTACAGGGAAATCGCCCGGATGCTGGAAGACTTTCCGCACCGTCCGGTTGTGGCGGCGCTGACCGCTACAGCAACGCCGCGCGTCACGGCCGATATTTGCCGCCTGCTCCGGATTCCGCAGGATCAGGTTGTCGCCACCGGCTTCGCCCGTGACAATCTCTTCTTTCAGGTGGTCCGCGGTCAGAATCCGGATGCCTTCTTAACCGATTATCTGGGCAAAAACCGTGACCAGCCGGGAATTATTTATGCAGCAACCCGTAAAGATGTCGACCGGATCCATCATCAGCTGATCACCGCCGGCTTTAAGGCGGCGCGCTATCACGCCGGATTGTCGGAAAAAGAGCGGGCGGACAGCCAGGAACGTTTTCTGTATGACGATGTATCCGTGCTCGTTGCGACCAATGCGTTCGGCATGGGGATCAATAAATCCAACGTCCGGTTTGTGATCCATTACAGTATGCCGCGCAACATTGAGGCGTACTACCAGGAAGCGGGCCGGGCCGGGCGCGACGGTGAGAAGAGCGACTGTATACTGCTCTTTTCACCGCAGGACATCCGCCTGCAGAAATTTTTCATCGATCAGTCGGATCTGGACGATAATTTGAAAGGTGAAGAATTCCACAAACTGGATCAGATGATCGGCTACTGTCATACAGAATCCTGTCTTCAGGGGTACATCCTGCGCTATTTCGGCGAAAAAGATCCGGCCCCCTGCCAGCACTGCGGCAATTGCCGGGACACGCGGCAGAAATCGGATGTCACCGTCTCTGCCCAGAAGGTGCTCTCCTGTGTCCGGCGGCTGCGCGAGCGTTATGGTAAGACGATGGTGGCGAAAGTGCTGGCCGGTGCTTCCGATCAGAAGATTCTCAGCTTCAGACTGAACCGGTTGCCGACGTACGGGATTATGAAAGAGCAGACGCAGCGCCAGATCGCCGAGTTCATCGATTTTCTGACCGGTGAGCAGTATCTGGAGCTGCGCGGGGGCGCCTATCCGACACTGTCCCTGACAGAGCGGGCGGTTCCCGTGCTGAAAGGCGAGGCGAAAGTGCTCAGGAAGGGCAAGGTCCGGGCGGTTCAGCTGGAAGTGCACAATGAACTCTTTGAAAAATTGAAGCAGGTGCGCAAAGAGCTGGCACAGAAAGAGTTTGTGCCGCCGTATATCATTTTTTCCGATCAGTCGCTCCGCGAGATGAGCGCGCAGCTGCCGTCGAATGACCGCGAATTTCTGATGATCCGCGGCGTCGGCCAGCAGAAACTGGAAAAATACGGCCAGGCCTTCATGACAGCGATTGCCGCGTACGAAGCGGCGGCTGCGAAGGCGGAATCGGGAAGCTGACGGTTGAAAATATTTTCCGGAACAAGTAAAATGAGGCCTGTTGGCATTAATATCTGAATCTCCTCACATGATCAGAGGGGGTAGAGGCTGCAGCACTTATGAAGCGCACGGGTGAAGCCGGGAGAGGCTGATGACGCCGCGCAAAAGGAAATGCTGCCGAAGCCGGTCCGGCACTCCCGCCGGGCCGGCTGGGATCGCTTCCGAAAGGGGCGGGACTGTCACATGCGGATGCATGTGTTGTGCTATCAGTGGACGACATGGGCGGAGAACGATAGGCTGGCGATCAGTTGTGCTTGATGATTGATTGTTTTGATAAAAACAGTTCCTGTCCGTGGTACGGCTCAGTCGAGCGTCCCGCGGGCATTTTTTTATTTTTGTCTGTCCCATCCCGCATGTCTCCCGAATAAAAGAGAGGGAGAGAGCAATGCAACAAAGAGCAGAAGGGTCACATCATTTAAGGAGAGGCCTGAAATCCCGCCATCTGACGATGATCGCGCTGGGCGGGGCGATCGGAACGGGACTTTTTCTGGCCAGTGGGAATGCCATTTATTCGGCGGGTCCCGGCGGCGCCTTGCTCGCTTATGGTCTGACCGGTCTCATGGTTTTCTTCCTGATGACCAGTCTCGGCGAGCTTGCCGCCTATATGCCGACCAGCGGCTCGTTCAGCACCTACGCGACCCGTTTCGTTGATCCATCGTTCGGGTTTGCGCTCGGCTGGAATTACTGGTACAACTGGGCGATAACGATTGCCAGTGAGCTGTCGGCAGCGACGCTGATTATGAAATTCTGGTTTCCGCACACGCCGTCGTTTCTGTGGAGCGGTCTGTTTCTGGTCATTATTTTTCTGCTTAACGCGCTGACGGTCAAGGGATACGGCGAGTCGGAATACTGGTTCGCTCTGATCAAAGTCGCGACGGTTATTATTTTTATTATCATCGGTCTGCTGATGATTTTCCGGATTATGGGCGGCGGCGTCCCGGGCTTTGCGAACTTTACAACCGGAGACGCACCTTTCCACGGCGGGTTTCTGGCCGCGTTCGGTGTTTTCCTGGCTGCCGGTTATGCGTTCCAGGGTACGGAACTGCTCGGCGTCAGCGCCGGTGAAAGCGAGAATCCGGAGAAGAATGTACCGAAAGCGATGCACACCATTTTCTGGCGAATCCTGCTTTTTTATATTCTGTCGATTTTCGTGATTGCGATGATTATTCCTTATACAGACCATAATCTTTCGGTGACCGATGCCGTCATGGTCAGCCCGTTCACCCTGGTGTTCCAGAAGGCGGGACTCGCTATCGCCGCTTCGGTCATGAACGCCGTGATTCTGACCGCGGTGCTGTCGGCGGGCAATTCAGGTCTTTATGCGTCGACGCGTATTCTCTATGCACTGGCGAAAAAAGGGAAAGCCCCGCGCTTCCTCGGTTATGTCACCACCCACGGAATTCCGATCTGGTCGCTGATCATTACCGCAGCGTTCGGGCTGTTCGCGTTTCTCGCCTCCGGATTTGGCGACGGTCTCGTCTATAACTGGCTGCTGAGCGCATCCGGAATGTGCGGATTTATCGCCTGGCTCGGCATCGCCATCAGCCACTGGCGGTTCCGCCGCGCCTATGTCCGCCAGGGGGGCCGCCTCGAAGACCTGCCATACCGGGCTAAATGGTTCCCGTTCGGACCGCTGTTCGCTTTTGCCGTCTGCATGGTCGTCGTAATCGGCCAGAGCTTCGGCGCATTCTCCGGCGGTCAAATCGACTGGGGCGGGATCATCTCCGCCTATATCGGCATCCCGATTTTCCTCGCCATCTGGCTGATCGCCAAATGGAAGATGAAAGCACACCTGATTCCGCTGGAGAAGTGTGATATTTCGCGGATATCCATAAAGTGAACAAGTTGAAATAGCCGGAGCGGATGCTCCGGCTGTTTCATAGGTAGGAAGAAACACGGAAAGACTACCTGAGACGGTCTTGTGGCGTTCGAAAATGTTTTATTTTCCTCGGAAATCAGCTTTTTTAATAAGTCCTGATCTTGGGCGGTATGTAGCTGCTCATAAAATTTAAAATTTCATCCAGAGAATCAGAGAATAATAGTTTTTGCCGGTCAACTGCCGTCAGAAAGTTTTTATCGGTCATTTCATCAAACATTTTCTTCAATGGATGATAATAACCGGCAACATTGTAGAAGACGCAAGGATTCGGATTATCTCCGAGTCTTGCCCAGGAAAAAGCTTCGATGATTTCTTCCAGAGTTCCCGGTCCGCCGGGCAGAGCAATACAACCATCGGATAACTTCAGCATGGTTTGTTTTCGAATGGACATATCAGCAACGACGTTTAAGTCCGTCAAGCCATCAAAGGCGGCGCCCCGATCAAACAGTTCCTGAGGCATAACCCCATGGACCTGTCCGCCTGCCGACAGCACCTCTTTCGCCAGGAGGCCCATTAAACCGACACCGCCGCCGCCATAAACAAGCTCCAAATTGTGATCAACCAGCCAATCGGCTAGTTTAATTGCTGCCTCTTGATAGACCTTGTCATTTCCCGCGGACGCACCACAATAAACAGCTATTCTTTTCACGCTCCAACATCCTCGCTTCTCTAATTAGTTGAAAGCCGGTCTCACAAGCATTATTTGTCAGGCGCCGGTTGATTCTCGCTCCATTCGCATCGTTTCTGCCTTTTTTCATCCGCTGCCGCCGGAGATCGGGGTTCGTCCGGGCCTTTGCCGTGCACTAATGGTAAAATGGAACTGGCACTCGAGAATTTTATATCACCTTGAAACGGAGTGAACAAGATTATGGGACATGTTCTCTTGCAGATTCATAATATTACCTGGATCGTCATGGCTGTGCTGTTTCTCATCAGTCTGATCGCGTACCGGCAGAAGGCCTGGAGCATGGTGCTGCGTCTGACGTATGTCGTCATGCTCGTGACCGGTATCTGGATGCTGATCCGGACCCATTTTCCGATCGTGTACGACATCAAAGGCATTCTGGCGCTGCTATTGATTGGGCTGATGGAAATGGCGCTCGGCCGGCGGCAGAAACAGAAATCCGCCGCCCTGAGTCTCCTGTTTGTGGTCATCGATTTAATCCTGATCCTCCTGATTGGCTATAAAATCATCTAATGACGCAAAAAAGAGAGCTGCCCGGCTCTCTTTTTTTCTGAAAGAATTCATTCCCGCGTCGGTGCCATTTGCAAAATACCGGATGCCTTAATCCGTTCGGCCGCCTCACGCAGACGGTCTTCCGGCTCAAGCAGTCCGGCACGCACGTACTGGTCGCCGTTCTGGCCGAAGCCGATGCCCGGCGCCATGGCAACATGCGCACGCTCGATCAGTGCATCGACAAACGTTTCCGAAGTATACCCGTCAGGCACTTTGAACCAGCAGAAAAAGGAACCCTTCGGTGCGTCGACCGGCCAGCCGATCGTTCGCAGACTTTTGACGAGGACGTCGCGCCGCTTTTCATAAAGGGCGCACAGTTCACGGACGGATTTCTGCGATCCGCGCAGGGCTTCCGCGCCGGCATCCTGTACGGCACCGAACACATCGCTGTGGGCGAGATCGTGGAACTTGCTCAGCGACCGGATCAGTGAGGCATTGCCGACAGCAAAGCCGAGGCGCCATCCGGCCATATTGTACGTTTTTGAAAAAGTGTAGAGCTCAATGCCCTGCTCTTTCGCGCCCGGTGTCTGCAGGAAGCTGAGCGGCCGGTTGCCGTCAAAACCGAACGCGCCGTATGCCAGGTCGTGCACAACCGGAATCTCGTGTTCGCGGGAAAAGCGAACCGTGTCGGCGAAAAATTGCTGTGTCGCCACTGCGCCGGTCGGATTATTCGGGTAGTTCAGCATCAACAGCCGGGAGTGATCGAGGACACTTTTCGGCACTGCCTGGTAATCCGGCAGGAAACCATTCTCGGCCCGGATCGGCATGCCGTAGACCTTGGCATAGGCGAGCATCGGGCAAATATAATACATTGGATAACCAGGATCGGTAGTCAGCAGAATATCGCCGGGATTAAGCAGCGCCTGCGGCAGGGCGGCGATCGCCACTGTCGCACCGGCGAAGATGGTGATCTCCGTCTCCGGATTCAGTTTGACGCCATACTCACGCTTGTAAAACTCGGCAATCGCTTCCTTGAGATTGTCTTTTCCGCCATATGGGGGATACCCTTGATTCTCCGGCAGTCGTGTTGCCTGATCCATCGCCCGGACGATGGCATCCGGCGTCGGCTGGTCGGGGCTCCCTTTTTCCAAATGAATCAGATCAATACCGTTTCGAACAACTTTATCAATCTTTCGGTCAATATCGGCAAAATAATTCCCGGGCATCGCCTGAAGCAGCCGGGAAGCATGAAAATCAGTCATTAATTACATTCCTCCGTTTATCCGCAACCTGGCCCGGGTCAAGTGAACACCCGGGTCTTACACCTGTTTTCATCCTATCATACTCTAACAGATTTCTCTCCGTTCGGAAAAGGTCTGTTCCCCCTGTTTGTTTTCATCGGTAAAAACGGATTTCCGCTTCCGCACCTGTCGCCTGTTTCGGGAATAGGATGATGCGGGATGCCTTTTTTCAGGAAAAATGTGCGCCCGGAAAAAGGAGAGGGTGGGACGATGTTTGTATATGTTGTAAAATCAGGGGACTCGCTGTTCGGCATCAGCCAGAAGTTCGATGTCCCAATGGATACGTTGCGGTCGGTGAACGGACTGACAGCGACGAACGTAGTCATCGGGCAGGCACTGCTCGTTCCGGGGAGCGTGTATACGGTTCAGGCAGGAGACAGTTTCTGGACGATCTCCCGGGCGGCACATGTACCGCTGGAGGCGCTGATGCAGGCGAATCCGGGCATCCGTCCGGAAAGTCTTAAACCGGGCATGCGGCTCAATCTGCCGTCGATTGCGCGGCGGGTCGGAACGCACTTCAGTTACTCGCAGCTGCGGACACCGGCGGCCGACCGGGCGGTGATTGCTGATAATGCCCCTTATTTAACGTATATTGCGCTGTTTGAGACACACTTTAACTGGAACGGCGATCTGAGTCCGCTCAATGACAGCGCGGGTGTGCTTGCCGCCTGGCAAGGCAGGGTGGTGCCGGTACTGACGGTGACGAATCTGACCGAATCCGGATTCAATCCGGCGCTGGTGCAGCGCATCCTGAATACGCCGGATGTCCAGACCCGGCTGATTAATAATATGATCAATACGGCGACAACGCGGGGATACGGCGGCATCAATATCGATTTTGAAGGCGTGCCGGCATCGGAACGTGACGCCTTTGTTGCCTTCCTGCAGGCTCTGAAAGCGCGAACGGCCGCGGCGAACCTCAACCTCAGCATTGCGGTGCCGGCAAAGACCAACGATACAGTGCCCTGGGTGCGCGGCTATGACTATGAAGCGATCGGCGCCATCGTCGACCAGTTTTTTATCATGGCGTACGACTGGCATCATGCGGGCAGCGAGCCGGGCGCAACGGTGCCGATTGCCGACGTTCGGGCTACCGTCAGCTATGCGGCCAGTCTCATGGATCGCAATAAAATCATCATGGGTACACCCTTTTACGGCTATGACTGGGTCATTCCCTATTCGAGCGCGACGCCGGGCCGGGCGATCACCAACCAGGCAGCGATCAATCTGGCGATGGCCGAACAGGTGCCGATCTATTTTTCGGAAGCGGACCAGGCGGCATACTTTTATTACACCGACGACAGCGGGCGCAATCACGTTGTCTGGTTCGAAGATACGCGCAGTCTGTTCGCCAAGACGCGGATCGTCTACAATGAGCGGCTCGGCGGCATCGGGACCTGGCAAATTAATTTTGCCATGCCCCAGTATCCATGGGTGTTCACCCACTACCTGCAGATCCGCAAAGCCTGACCGGCCGCATATCGCGTGAATTCACCCGCTGTTCGTGCTATGTTGGGGACGGAGTAAATACCGAACAGTTCGAAAGCGAGTGACAGCCATGGGAGAAAAAGTGATCGGTTTTGTCGGAACAGGTGTGATGGGAAAAGGGATGATCCGTAACCTGATGAAGGCAGGGTACACGCTTCAGGTCTTCAACCGGACAAAGAGCAAGGCGGATGAACTGGTAGCCGAAGGGGCGGTATGGAAGGACAGCCCGGCCGCAGTGGCCGAGGGCGCCGACGTGGTGATTACTATTGTCGGCTATCCGAAAGACGTCGAATCCGTCTATTTTGACAATGGGATTCTTGATCACGCGGGAAAAGGCACGTATCTGGTCGATATGACCACATCTTCACCGCAGCTGGCGGAAAAAATCAGTGCGGCAGCAGAAGAAAAAGGACTGCATGCCCTGGACGCACCGGTCTCCGGCGGTGATCTCGGGGCAAAGAACGGCACCCTGTCGATCATGATCGGCGGGAAAAAAGAAGACGCCGATGCATTAAAACCGGTGTTCCAGGCCATGGGTCAGAAGATTGTCTATCAGGGCAAAGCAGGATCCGGCCAGCACACCAAAATGGCCAACCAGATTGCGATTGCCTCGAATATGATCGGTGTCGCTGAAGCACTTGCCTATGCGAAGCATGCCGGTCTCGACACCGATAAAGTGATGGAAAGCATTGCGACTGGTGCGGCCGGCAGCTGGTCGCTGTCGAATCTCGGTCCGCGGATGCTGAAGGGCGATTTCGAACCGGGATTTTATATCAAGCATCTGATCAAAGACGAGCGGATCGCCCTCGAGTCGGCCAAGGCGATGGGCCTTGAGACACCGGGACTTGCATTGTCCAAGAAAATCTATGACGACCTGGCTGCGGCCGGAGAAGAGAACAGCGGCACTCAGGCAATTTATAAAAAATATCAGAAAGACTGAAAGAGGAATTGCGGCTGTCGCAGCGGATCATGTTGCGGCAGCTTTCTCTTTTTTTGTGGCCTGTTCACGCGGCTCAGCGGGATGTCCGTTTCGGATGATTTCCCTTCTTTTCATCAAGATCCGTCTGATTGATCAGCGACTGAATCAGTGTTTCCTGCGCCGCTGTCAGTTCGGTAAACTGAACGCCGTAACGGACGTGGGTGTCGCCGGTCTTTTCTTCTTTTCGCAGGACCCGTCCGCTCAGCTGAAAGTGCATCGCTTTTGCTGTGAAGGTCACAGTGACGTCGACGCCGTGACGAATCGGGAAATCGAGCTTACTGGCAAATTTCATTCCGCCGACACTGAGGTCGAGCATCTCGCCGTCCAGTGTTTCGTTATTCAGAGGGCTCAGTGAAGATTCCTTGAAATCAACGATGCGGATCCGACATTTTTCGTGATTGAGACGGACTCGCCGGAATTTGCGCCGCTCTTTCAGCCGGAGCGTCAGTGCCCGGACCCGGGCATAATCTGATTTCAGTCCGTTGATTGTTGCCTCATCTTTTCGCAGCACGCGGCGGTAGTGATAATGGAAAATCAGACCGGCCAGCAAGATCATAAAAAGCATCACGCCGGCCAGGGGTACGAGTTGCCATACAGGGATCATGAGATGGGTATTCCTCCGTCAAAGGTCGGACGCGCGCAGCTTTCAGTAAGAATCATGGCTGCACGATCATACTGACCAAATTGTATCATGGTCTCACGCGTATGGCAGAAAAAAATTGACTGATTCTGGAAAAACGCCCCTCCTCCCTGGCACGTGCGGATCGGCAGATATGCTAGAATGGATGAAAGAAACGGAAAAATCCAGGGGGGATCAGCGATATGAAAGGGTTTATTGTAACAGGTGCTTTACTTGCATTCCTGTCCGTGGCATTCGGTGCTTTTGGCGCGCACATCTTAAAAAGTCACCTGAGCGCGCAGGCTTTGTCGGTCTATGAAACCGGGGTTCAGTATCAGATGTATCATAGTCTTGGCCTGATTCTGTTCGGGCTGCTGGCGCTCACCGTTCTCCACGGATCCGCGAGTCTATTGAGCTGGGCGGGCGGACTGATGATTCTAGGCATCGTTCTTTTTTCCGGCAGTCTCTATGCGCTCAGCATCAGCGGGATCCGTCTGCTCGGAATCATCACCCCGTTCGGCGGAGTGGCTTTCCTGGCCGCCTGGGCACTGGTCGCCATCGCGGCGATTAAGGCATAAGAAAAGCAGAACCGCTGCCGGTCCTGCTTATCTGAAGATCAGGGTCTTCCGCCCGGCTGTGCCGGAGCGAACGGGTAGCTGTAGTTCATCGTTCCTTCGAATGTCACATAATTAACGAAAACCATTGGAATCAGGAAACGGGTTTCGGAGGATGCATCTTTGATAATCACATGGTCCCGGCCGGCCGCTTCCACTGTTCCGGTGAAGACCTTCGCATTCCACTCGGTGTTTCCTTCAAACGTACAGTATACCGATGCCGTTTTGCCAAGGTTCAGCCGCAGAATATTTTCAATGTAGGATTGCTCGACAAAGACCGGTGCGGCCGGCGGCTGAGCCGGTCCCGGCGGTGGTGCAGACGGCGGCGCCGGAGCTGAAAAGGACGGAAAGGGAAAGGGCACGGCCTGCGGCGGCTGGGTCGGCTGGGCGATCTGTCCCTGAAACGGGAAAGATCCGGTCCCGGCCGGCGGCACCTGCTGTCTGGAAAAGTCGGGCTGTCCGTCGCCGGCGTTGAACGCGGCGCCGTACGGCCATCCCTCCGGTGGAAATTGCGTACTCATGGGAACCACACTCCTTCTCATAGTGATGGAACTGTTTCCGGCTCAATACACATTCGGGCACACAGACTGGGCGGGTGAAAAGAAGCAGTGGGCTTTAAAACGTCCGGTGTTCCACTGATCGTACCATTGGGCCGGACAATTGCCGGGCGGCTGAAAGAACCAGAGGGCGTTGGATGCCGGGTGAAAACGTTCACCATTGATCACCCGGCGAGCCAGACGCTTATCCTGAGACCGGGCAGCCTGATAGAAATACCCTTTTTGCGTGGCCTCAAAGCCGCCCGGACTTTGAAAGACCATCTGCGGGATACTGCGGATGCCCTTAAAGTCAAGACAATTTCCCAGCACCCGGTTCACGCCGACATTGCCGACCATCAGCATACCGAGCTGCCCGTCTCCCTCGGCTTCAGCCCGTATCAGGCGGGCGAGCAGTGCCAGATCACTGGATGAAGACTGAATCGCAGGCATAAGAGAATACAGACCCCCTTTATCAACAAAGGTTCATGACGGCTTGACGCCGTCCGAACGCGGAACAGCAGTCGCGGCACAACTATTAATATGCAGGCGGATGAAATTCATGCTGCGATGATGCATGATCGGCAAAATCGGACAGGCGGGAGGATCACCGTCGTCCCGGTCGGCATCATTCTGTGGCAAAGCGGTGAATGAATTGTAAACGGATACACGAATTGCAGGCCCGATTTTGGTATTCCTGCTGATTGACCGGTGTAATTAGTTTATACTGAATAGTAACAGCGACAGACGCTAATTATGGAGGCGAACCGCATCATGGCAGATTTGTTTGGGAAACTTGAATCCGAAATGAAGCAGCACCGGCTGACGATCGTTTTCCCGGAAAGCGGGGACGAACGGGTGGTCGAGGCCGTGAAACGAATGGCGGCCAACGGCGTTATCCGACCGCTTCTGATTGGAAAGGCTGAAGAAGCGGATGCAGCGTTGCAGAAACTTGCTGAAGAAGGAAAAATTTTATTCAGACATCCGGATACAGAAAAAAGCATGGATTATCTGGTCCGTGAACTGGTTGACCGGCGCAAAGGAAAAACGGACGAACCGACAGCCGGAAAATGGCTTCGGGACCCCGGCTATTACGGAACGATGCTTGTCTATACCGGGGATGCGGACGGCCTGGTCAGCGGCGCCGCACATTCCACGGCATCCACCGTCCGTCCGGCACTTCAGATTATTAAGTCGCAGCCGGGAAAACATCGGATTTCCGGATCGTTTATCATGGTTCGCGGGGATGAGGAATACGTCTTTGCGGATTGCGGTATCAATATTACGCCCGACAGTGAAACATTGTCTGAGATTGCCATTGAGTCGGCGGAAACGGCGAAACTGTTCGGCATCGATCCGCGAATTGCCATGCTCAGTTTTTCGACCAGGGGATCAGCCAAAGATCCGACGATTGATAAAGTCACTGAGGCAACGCAGCTGGTCAGGCAGAAGGCACCGGATCTTCCGGTCGACGGCGAGCTGCAATTCGATGCCGCCTTCGTTCCCGAAGTTGCGGCGAGAAAAGCACCGGATTCACCGCTTAAGGGCAGAGCCAATGTTTTTGTTTTCCCGAATCTTGATGCCGGCAACATTGGCTACAAAATGGTGCAGCGGCTCGGACATTTCATTGCCCTCGGGCCGATTCTCCAGGGACTGAATAAACCGGTCAACGATCTGTCGCGCGGCTGCAACGCGGACGACGTCTATAAAGTCGCCCTGATCACAGCAAAGCAGGCGCTTGCGGTGAACAGCCATCAGCACGCCTAACAGAAAGGTTTTGTGAAACAGAGCTGTTGTTTTCCGCTTCAGGCGCTCGCTTTCCGCGGGCGATCCGTGAGCCTCCCCGCTCGCTCTGCTCACTGCGGGGGTCTCACTTGGCTCGCTATTCCCGCACGAGTCTCGCACCTTCCGCTTCAAACAACAGAGGTAATTGACAAACACTAGTTTTTGACAAAACCGATAGAAGTCAGCAAACTCGGTAAATAAAGGAGCGGCCCTCTGCACAGAAGGGCCGCTCCTTTGGGTTAGCATCGGTTACGCAGTCTTTTCCGTGCTCGCCAGGGCAACGCCGGCCAGAATCAGCGCGCCGCCGAACACGAAGCCAGGCGACAGTTTCTCACCGAGCGGCAGCCAGCCGAGAAAGGTGCCGACGAGCGGCTGAAAGAACAGAAACAGTGAGCCGACACTCGCATCGATCAGCGATAAACCTTTATTCCACAAAAAGAAGGCGCCTGCTGTCGAAACGATACCCAGATAGAGAATGCCGATGATGACCGGGGCGCTGTTCAGATGAACGCTTCCGGCATTCCAGTCGCGGACCATAAACGGTGTGGTGAACAGCAGGGCGAACAGCATCGCATAAGCGGTAATCGTCAGTGACGGCAACTGTGCCGAAGCCATCCGGACAAAGACGGACAGCAGGGCCCAGGTGACGGCTGCGGCGACCAGAATCAGGCAGCCGAGGAAGTACTGACCGATCCGGTTGGGAATACCGATCGTGATCACGACACCGGCTGTGGCGGTCAGCAGGGCGACAAGCCGCCGCCAGGTGATCTTTTCTTTCAGCACAAGCCGCGCGAAGATCACGACAAAGGCCGGGGTCGCCGAGGTGATGATCGACCCGGTGTGGGCATCCGACCATTTGGTGCCGATGAACTGGCAGACGATCGAAACAAAATAGCCGATGAACCCGATCCACAGCAGCATCAGCCAACTGCGGCACGACAGGTGCTGCCGCCGTCCGGTGCGCAGCCATTGAAACAGCAGAATAAGAAACAGGACGCCCGCGCCGAGCAGATAGCGGATCCAGACCAGCGCAAGCGGAGAAACAAATTGCAGGACATATTTGCTGACCACATACATGCCGCCCCAGATGCCAGCGGCGACAGACAAATAAATGGCCCCGAAAATGGATTTATTCATGAACATTCAGCCCTCTCTTTATAGGAAATCAAAGCTTTTCCCGAGAAAGGGACATGCAGCAAGGTCAAGAAGCGGCTTGCTGTCCGGAATCCCCGCCTCAGAACGGGCGGGCCGGCTGATCATTTTCAAACAGATCGCTTCTCATTCGCATCCACCTCTCATCTTCATGTTTGTCTCTCATTATACAAGTTGGGCCGTACATTGTAACGGCTGTATCAATAAAAAAATCCCCCTCTCCGCAATGCAGGATGGGGGTCAGGAAATGCATGAGTTATTTAATTGCCCGGCGGTGGAAACCCAGCCTGGTTCCGCGAATAAAAATCAGGATGAAGGCCAGCAGCAGCAGTGCCTGTGGAATCGTACTGTACCAGGACGGGAAAATGCTCAGACCGCCCACCGTCGGCAGTGCTTCCGACAGACCTGACGGCAGCGTACCGGCCATTTGCAGGCTGTGAATGCCGGATCCGAGAAATTTAAAGCAGAGATAGAAGACAACAAGGCTTGAAATCAGAAAGAGCGGTTTGAGCGGGATCAGCGAGCTGGCTTTCAGCAGCACAAAGCCAAGCACGGTCAGGATGCCGAAACCGACGGCAATGCCGAGTACCAGCCGCGATGCCGGCATATGTCCGGCCAGCCCGAACAGGAAGATGACGGTTTCCAGACCTTCGCGCAGGACGGCAACGAAGGCCAGCATTGCGAAAACGATCATCCGCTGCTGACTGACTGCTTTTTCCGTCTTTGACCGGATGAACTGATTCCAGCGTTTAATATCGGCGTTCCGGTGCAACCAATAGCCGACATACAGAAGCATCAGACTGGCGAAGACGCCTGACCAGCCGTTGATCAGCATATTATTATGGCCGAATGCCGCGGCAGACAGGAGCAGCGACACGGCGGCGCCGATGGCAAGACAGACGGCAAAGGCCGCGCCGGTGCCGCTCCAGATCCATGCTTTCGCCCGGCGTGACTGCGCCCTTTTCGCAAATGTCAGCAGCGCGCCGATGACGAGTACGGCTTCGAGACCTTCGCGGATCGGAATCAGGGCTGCGTCCCAGATGCTGTACCCGGATGCGGCAAGCGGCTTCAGACTGTCGCTCATCCGTTCCGCAACCGAAATGGCTTTTTCCCGGGTATCCGCTTTAGCGGCATAGCCGCCCATCAGCCCGAGATCCTTTTCCGATTGCTCATAAACACTGTGCGACTGGCTGACGACGTCGCCTTCGACCGAAATCCAGTCCCGCTGCAGCTGTTTTACCTGAACGGCAGCCTCGTTCCATTTTCCGGCCTGCATCGACTGTCTGGCTTGATCAATCCGGTCGATGTAAGCCTGAAGATTTCCGTGGCCGGCTTTTTCCTGCGTCTCCGTGCCGGCAGCTCTGGCGGTATCTGCCGCCGGACTGATCAGGGGCAGAACCAGCAGAAATAAAATGATGAAAAGTGTGACCGGTCCGGTGATGAATCGGTTGACAGACATGAACTGTCCCTCCTATATAAATGGTACTGATAATCATTATCAACTATATGATTATCATAAGGGACACATAACAGGCTGTCAACAGTCATTTTCCGGATGAGGGAATGAAAAACGCGTTCCGGCAGACTCGTGTCGGAACGCGCCTTCAGGACCGGGAAAATCAGTCTTTCGGATGGAATCCTTCTTCAATCAGATACTCTGTGGCTTCTTTATAAGTTGTAAATGTGCCGTCAAGGAGTTCGCCGGCATAAACATTCCAGAGCTCGTTTTCATAAATGATCTCAAGGGTCTGACGGTCGCGGTTCGTCCAGATCTGGTGATCGACACCGTCCGCGGTCCGGGCTTCATAGACGCCCTCCGGAGACAGGGTGTGGATCGATTTGGCAATAATCGATTTCAGTGCGTCTTCGCTGAAATCACGGATATTGACCAGACCTTTTTTATCTGCCGAATAGCCGTCGATGCCCCTGGCATAGACATAACCATTACCGTTCGGATGGAGATGATACACGACATTTTTCTTCTCTGAGGCACTGCCGGGATATTGAAAGTTAACGCGTCCGAGCGACACTTCTTTTTTCTCAAGTTCAGGAAAGGATTCGATGATCGCCAGTTTCTGCTGATAGTCTAGCATGAATCGACAACAACTCCGTGTTTGGATTTTCTTCGCTACATTATAGCATACAGCGGGCGGTCAGTGAAAACGGCCGGCCCGAAGAACAGCTGGAACGCGCAAAAAAAAGATTGACAGCTGCTCCGGATGCGGGGAACATGCTAAGTAGGAAAGCAAACAGCCGGGAGGAGATCACAATGACGGATGCACGCCGCAGGCAGCGGAGGGCTTTTAAAAAGCACATACGGGGCCTTGGTCTGGCTCTGATTTTTCAGATGGCCGTGATGGTGGCCGTTGTTTTCATCGCGATGATCGTTTCCGCCGTTGGTTTGCTGATCACGCATCCCGGTCTGAGCGAACATGCCTTTGAGACGCAGATCACCGATTTGTCGGAGCAGAGCGGGATCCCGATGATTCTGGCGGTACTGCTCGGGTTCCTGCCGGTCCTGATCTACCGCCGGAAACGGTTTTTCACAGAGGATCTAAAGGCAACCGGAGAAAAAATAACGCTTAAGGTTGTCCTTATAGGGTTCGCCTGCGTGCTCGGGGTGAACATGCTGCTGACACCGCTGTACGTTCCGGCGGAGTGGCTGCTGAACCGGATCGGTCTGACCGCCGCACCTTCGGAGGATGTGCTCGGCAGCGCCCAGACGCTCTCGATGTTTCTGTATGTCGGATTCATCGCACCGCTGTTTGAAGAGTTTCTCTATCGCGGCGTCGTCCTGCACAGCCTCCTGAAATTCGGCAAGCCGTTTGCCATCATCGGTTCGGCACTGCTGTTCGGCCTGATGCACGGCAATATTGTCCAGATTCCGCTCGGTATCGGCATCGGCCTGGTCCTCGGCTATCTAGCGATGAAATACTCCGTCTGGCTGACCATTATCCTGCATATGGCGAACAACCTGACGACCGAACTGCTCTCGAGGATGCCCGACAATCTGCTGTCCGTTCTGCTCTATGCAGCGATGTTCGCGGCACTGATCACGGCCGTCGCGGTCATCTGGATCCGGCAGCGCGCGCAGCTCGCTGTGACGTGGCATGAACTGCGTGCTGTCCTGCCCGGAAAAAGGCTATGGTTGTATTTCTTTACTTCGATACCGATGATGATTCTGCTGCTTGGCGATCTCATCCAGGCCGCCCTCGGCATCAGCAGAATGTGAACATCAAAGACATGAACCGAGGTGGTCAGCAGACAGACGTTCCTGGAAAAAGCTTTCTGTCTGTTGACATCTTTTTACACCTAGTGTACTATAATACTCATACAGTAATACAAAAATAATGGAGGTATGATGATGACCGCTTGGACGGCATTACTTAAAAAAGAACTGCGGCTCGGGAGCCTGGCCTTTTTCATCTTTCTCGGGTTTGAACTGGCACTGATGGCGCTTGGCATTTTCATTCAGTTCCGCTTTGAATCTGCACCGCAGCATGTTGCCATTTTCGTGATCGGCATGATGCTGATCGGCGCCCACTTTCTCTATTTAATCAGTTATCTGCTGGTGAACATGATCTCGGAGCGCAAGACGTTCCATCTGTGGCTCCATAACCCGCTTCCCGGCTGGTCGATGCTCTCGGCCAAAATCCTGAGCGGGCTGATCTATCTGACGGTGTCTCTGGTCGTTGCCGGATCCTACGCGCTGATCGGGTTCTCGCTGTTAAACAGCACCGCGCATCTGGATCGTTACGTCCATGTCGCCCGTGCGGCTGTGCTGCTTGTCGGATCGCTTTACTGGGTCAGCATCTACAGCGGGATTGTGCTGATCTTCTTATGGCTGGTCCTCCGCTTTTTCCGCTCCCGCGTGGGGAAGTGGGCCTGGCTGATTCTGCTGGGCGGCATCGCCGCATTTATTTATGTGACGACCAGGCTGAGCCAATGGGGTGTCTTTGACTTTCTGACCAACTGGGGCAGACTGCCGGATTCCTTTACCCGCTACTGGATTCTGACCGGAAATGCTCCGAACCTGCAGATCGGATCGTTTTACATCGGGAATTTCGTCTTCGATCTGATCATCATGGTGATTCTGTTTACTTTCTCCTCCTGGCTGATGGACCGCAAGCTGGAGGTGTCCTGAATGAAGATCCGGAAACGGTGGAAGGAGGCTGAACCTGATGGGTGATCCATTCAATGCCTCATCCCCGATCTATCTGCAGTTGTGCGAACGCATTAAAAACAAGATGGTCCGCGGCGAGATCCGGCCGGGCGACCGGCTGCCCTCGGTCCGTGACTTTGCCATTGACTCAGGGGTTAATCCGAATACGGTTCAGCATGCCTATCGCGCGCTGGAAGAGACGGGCATTGTTGAGAAGAGGCGCGGCCAGGGCACATTTGTTACTGAGGACAGGGAAATCCTGCAGCGGATGCGCAGCGGGCTGAGATCACGGCATATTTCCGCCTTCGTCCAGGAGATGAGTGCGATGGGCTGCTCTGAGGCAGAGATGCTGGAAGGCATCCGGCAATTTTTCAAAACGAAGGGGGAACAACTGTGATCCAGCTGGAAAATGTATCAAAACGTTATCTGACGAAAAAAGCGCTGAATGCGGTCAGCCTTCAGATTGAACCCGGGCACATCATCGGTCTGATCGGTTCGAACGGCAGCGGCAAGTCGACCACGCTGAAACTGATCGCCGGCCTGATTCAGCCGACGGCAGGCACGGTGCTCGTCGACGGCAGGATCGCCACCAGGAGGATCTGCGACAAAGTGGCCTATCTGTCCGAACTCGACAGTTACTATTCTTTTTTCACGGTGAACCAGATGGTCGATTTTTACGCGCAGACGTTCCGTGATTTTGACCGGAAAAAGGCAAAGAATATGCTCGATTTCATGAAACTCAACGGGACCCAGAAAGTGAAGCATCTGTCGAAAGGCAACCGCGGCCGCCTGAAGATCGTCGTGACCCTGTCGCGGAACGTGCCGTTTGTGCTGATGGACGAACCGCTGTCGGGCCTGGATCCGATCGTTCGCCGGTCGATTGTGAAAAGCCTGATTTCCTTTATCGATCTCGGAAAACAGACGGTGATTCTGACAACGCACGAACTTCAGGAAATCGAACCGCTGCTCGACCAGGTCATTTTAATCAAAAACGGGGGAATCCTGGCTCAGGAGAATGTGGACGATCTTCGCAGCCGGGAAAACCTCAGCCTGACAGACTGGATGGTGAAGCACTATGGCGAATGAACCGAAGAAGCCGGCGGTGGTACTTGAACACGTGACGAAAAAGTTCGGCCGGAAAACGGTGATTGACGACCTTAGTTTTAAAATATACGGCGGCGAAGTATTCGGTTTTCTCGGACCGAACGGAGCCGGCAAAACGACGACCATCCGGATGATCGTCGGCCTGATGCGGATGACCCGCGGCAATATTTTCATTCAGGGGCACAGCGTCAAGGGTGATTTCAGGCAGGCGATGCGGCAGGTCGGTGCGATCGTCGAAAATCCGGAGATGTACAAATTTCTGACCGGCTATCAGAATCTGGTACACTACGCGCGGATGATTCCCGGGATCAGTAAAGAACGGATTGGGGAAGTCGTGAAGCTGGTAGACCTCGAAGAACGGATCAATGAAAAAGTAAAAAAGTATTCACTCGGTATGCGGCAGCGGCTCGGACTCGCGCAGGCGCTGCTGCACCATCCTTCCGTATTGATTCTTGATGAGCCGACCAACGGCCTTGATCCGCAGGGCATCCATGATCTGCGCAACTATCTGCACGACCTGTCGCGCCGTGAAGGCGTTGCCGTCATCGTGTCCAGTCATCTGCTGTCGGAGATGCAGCTGATGTGCGACCGGATCGGGATTATCCAGAAAGGGAAACTGCTCGGTGTGGAAACGGTCAGCCAGTTCATGGAAGAAGGCGGCGGAAAGGTTCGCTTCACGGTCAACGACGGAGCGAAAGCGGCTCAGACGGTCAAGGATAAACTCGCACTGAATCCGCTAACTGTGCTGACCGATGCCTTTGAACTGGCCATTGCCTATGAAAAAATTCCGGTCGTGGTTGACACGCTGGTCAACGGCGGGACCAGAATTTACGGTGTGGAATCGGTCACACAGTCGCTCGAAGACCGGTTCCTCGAAGTGACGGGAGGAAAGCAGCATGACTGAATTTTTTCGCTTGATCCAGAATGAAAACATGAAAATTTACCGCCGACAGTCGGCCAAAGTAATGCTGATTCTGCTGCTGGGGCTGATTCTTGCAGCAGGGCTGATCGTCAAAACCAGTCAGCCGGCACCAAAAGAGAACACGCACTGGAAGCAGGAACTGGTGCAGCAGAATCAAGTGCTTGAAAAGCAGCAGACCCAGGTGGGCGGCAACCGTCAGGCGATCAACCAGATTAAAAAAACGATTGCGCTGAATCAGTACCGGATCGACCATAACCTGAAACCGTCAGGCGGTGAAACGCTGTGGGGCTTTGTATCCGGCGCGGCCGGCAATACTGTGCTGCTGATCAGCATCTTCACGATCATCGTCGTGGCCGGTTCAATCGCCAGCGAGTTTGACACCGGCACGATTAAACTGCTGCTGATCCGGCCGGTTTACCGGACGGAAATCCTGCTGGCCAAATATCTTTCATCACTCTTATTTGCTGTGCTTTGTCTCGTTCTCCTGTTTCTGTTTTCCTGGCTCATCGGCGGCCTGTTTTTTGGTTTCGACGGTGCCGCGGAGGCCCATCTCAGTTATACAAGCGGTGTCGTGCATCAGACCAGCTGGACGCTGGCGGTCTGGAAGGATTATCTGCTGAACGGCGTTTCCCTGTTCATGATGGTTACCGTGGCCGGGCTGATTGCCGCCGCGTTCCGTAACGGGGGCCTGGCGATCGGGCTGTCGATTTTCATGATGATGGGTTCATCGATCATCGTCACCCTGCTGAGCGGATACAGTTGGGTCAAGTACGTACTGTTTGCCAATCTTGATCTGACGCAGTACGCTTCGGGTACGCCGCTGCGCAGCGACATGACGCTCGGTTTCTCGCTGGTCGTACTGGCTGTTTACTATGTCGTGATCGCACTTGCCGGCTGGCTGTTTTACACTCGCCGTGATATCAAAGCGTGAGCAGGACGGTCTGCCTGTGTTTTGTAATTCTTCTCACAGATGCTTAAATTTCACCAAACTGGGAGATTGTATTCAGGGAAAGTTCATAATGAACAGGTAAGTTAAAGATATCCGAAGAAGCAATTGTCGGAAATCGAATGAATCTTCCGAGGCGGACAATCATGAAAAACATCTTTTCGTTTAAAATCTATGCAGCGGCATTCCATGTCCGGCAGATGATCCGCTTCTATCTCTATTGTGAAAAATTGAAGCAGACAATGTATATTTATGGAAAAAGAAAAGTGGATCAGATTCATCAGCTGCCGGAGCTGCTCTCCATTCTGATCGACAATCTATCCCATGATGAAGAATGCCTGGTCGTCGTTGAAGGCAGCCATGCCGGACAAATGAAAAAAATACTGGCGGGCATTCGCCGGCGCATCGACGCCGGAACAGCCGCCGTCCGTCCTGCTTATTAAATGGCGCAGCAGATTAAAAAGCAGAGCGGCGGAAAACAGGCCGGGACGCAAAAGTCGTCTCCGGCCTGTTTTACATTTGCTCGTGTTCGAATACTTTTTCGTTCCGCCGGATCATCCGCTCATAGTAGCTGCCGAACAGCCGGGTTTCCTGCTCGGAAAGCGGCGTGCTGGCAAGCTGTCCGAACGTACTTAACGACCGGATGATGGTCTCGGTCAGCCCGGATACCGATATTTTTCTGTGACAGAGTTCCTCAAGGGAGCCCATCACTTCGGGTTCAATGTGCGGGTAGTGAAAGCGTGTCGGCTGACCGCGCAGGCCTTTTTTGTAAAAGGCGCGGATCAGTTCCGCCCGTTTTGGTCCGCTTCCGTCCACGCACAAATAAATCTGGACGGCGACGCCTTTCCGGACACGGCGCTGCGAAATTCCGGCAAATTTCCGCCCGCCGATGCTGAGATCGTAGCGCCCGGGACAGTAGGATCCGGAAACTTCGCCGGGCACGCAGGAAACGCCGTAGACCGTCAGTACATGGGAGATGAACTCGGCCATGGCCTGAAACGGTTCATCGATCGACAGCAAACCGTCCCTCTCGGAAAAGATCAGCGACAGGTTCAGTACGCCGCTGTCCAGCACAACGGCCAGTCCGCCCGAATTCCGGACCAGATACCGGAACCCGGCCTGTTTCAGCACGCCAAGTGCATCATGGAAAAAGGGGAGACGGGTATCCTGAGTGCCAAGCATGATCGTCCGGTCGTGCACCCAGAGACGGGCCGCAGCGGGCGACTGACCGGAACCGACCGACTCGCACAGCGCATCATCGAGCGCAAACGACTGGCGGCCGTCGAACGAACTGCCGAGTGCAGACTGGTCGATCATTCGCCAGACCGGCTGGCTGAGCAGAGACATGCTGGATCGCATCCTTTCCTTATCGTTAATTATAACAGGACCTGTCCGTTGTCAGTGATACGGCGGTTTGCTTTTTTACGCGGATAAGGTGACAATCTATTGACACAGCGATGTTTCTTTTGAAGCATTTTTCCCGGAAAGATATACTGAATCTTGAAAAGTTAAGAAGAAAGCAGTATGGCAGAACAGGAGGGAATATTTGTGATTCGCAAACTTGAAGAAAAAGACAGGGAAACTGTACTGGCGTTCGTCGGCGACCGGCCTTCAGAGAATGTATTCATCATCGGAGATATTGAACAGTTCGGATTCGGCAGCCGCACGGTTTCCTTGTGGGGCGATTTTGATCAGGACGATCATCTTCGGTCGATGCTCCTCCGGTTCGCCGGGAATTTCATTCCTTATGCCAGAGATCCGAAGCAGTTCGACGGGGAAGCGTGGGCCCGGCAGATTGAACAGACCGGCCGTCTGAAAATGATTTCCGGTTTGAAAGAGTTGACAGATAAACTGACACCATTCATCACCCGTCCGGAGAAGCAGCGCAAGCTCTGCTACTACGCAAGGCGTGAGAACGTTCTGCCGCTGGACGGTGATGCCAGGATGCGCGAGGTCAGAATGCTGTTTCCTGAAGAATCGGATGCGGTGATCCGGCTCTGGTCGGAGATTCCGGAGTTTACCGGATCCATGGAGACAGCGGAAACGCTCCAGAAGAATATGGAAAATGGTTTTTCCAGAACCTACTATATTGAAAAAGATGATGCGCCGGTCAGTGCAGTGTCGACCACGGCGGAGACGGCCAGCGCGGCGATGATCGTCGGCGTCTGTACGAAGAAGGCCTATGAGCATCATGGCTTTGCAACGGCCTGTCTGAGAAAAATGATCCATGTCCTCAAGTCAGAACACAAGCAGCCCTGCCTTTTTTACGACAATCCGGAAGCCGGTAAAATCTATCGGCAATTGGGTTTTGTGTCGATCGGCTTATGGGCCATCACCAGTTTCATCAGTTGATCAGGGTGAAAATTAATTTGACAAACAGACAGAGTTTAGCCTAGAATATTTTTACACGGTTTATGCGCTTTCATAATTAAAATGATGTTGTTACCTGCCGATCAGTGCTTCGTTCAGAGCGTGTTTGACTTTGAACGTGGATTTTTATGGATTTTGATGAAACAATATTTCATATTATTTAATTTTTTATGAACAATATTTTGTAAACGGTTCAGGGGGATTTAAAATAATGGCCAAGAAGGACTACACGCAGCTGGCAAAAGAGATTGTTGCCGGCGTCGGCGGTGAAGAAAACGTCAATTCATTGATTCATTGTGCAACACGGCTTCGTTTCAGGCTCAAGGACCATACCAGGGCAAATAAGGAAGCATTGGAAGCCCTCCCGAAAGTACTCACCGCCGTCAGTGCCGGCGGGCAGTATCAGGTGGTCATCGGTGATGAAGTCGTTCCGGTTTATGAGGCGATTATGAACCAGTTCCATTTCAGCGCCGTCGACAGCGATACAAGTTCCGGGCTGAATGCAAACGGAACGGATCCTGTCGAGGAAGAGGCAAAGAAGGAAAACTGGTTTGAAAAATTTGTTGCAGTCATTTCAGGCATTTTCACCCCGTTTATTTCGGTGCTCGCCGGTGCGGGTGTTCTGAAAGGCCTGGCGATCCTGATTGCAACGCTGCACTGGCTGCCTCTTTCCTCGCCCATCTATATCAGCATTAACGCACTGGCAAGCGGTGTATTCACCCTGCTGCCGATCTTCATTGCGATCACTGCTGCGGACAAGTTCGACACCAACCGGTTTATTGCCGTTGCGCTGGCTGCGGCGATGATCTATCCGCTGACGGATAAACTGATTCCGGATGTCGCACATCTCGGCGCCTACAGTGTCGACTTTAAGACATATGGAGGCGCAGTGATCCCGACCATCCTTGCGATCTGGCTGGAGAGCTACATTGAAAAATGGTTCAAGAAACATCTGCCGTCCGTCATGCAGCTGGTGTTTGTCCCGTTTCTAACCTTGATCGTTGCCGGACTGCTGACCTTTTTCATCATCGGACCGCTCGGCACGTCACTCGGCACCGGGCTGGCCTATGGCTATAAATTTCTGTATGAATTGAGTCCGCTGATTGCCGGAGCGATCCTCGGCGGCACGTTCCAGATCTTCGTGATCTTCGGCCTGCACTGGGGCATTCTTCCGATTTCGATGATCAATATCCAGACCTATGGCTACGACACCCTGCTGGCGGTCATGTTCTGTGCGGTGGCCGGACAGTTCGGTGCCGTCACTGCGGCCATTATCCGGGCGAAAAAAGCGAAGAACCGGGACATTGCCATCTCCGCGGCAATCAGTGGATTTTTCGGCATCACCGAACCGGCTATCTACGGTATTAACCTGAAATATAAGAAGGGCTTTATCTTCGGCCTGATCGGCGGTGCGGTCGGCGGTGCCATTGTCGGCGTGGCCGGCGTCAAATGCTTCCAGTACACGCCGATCATGAACGTCTTTGAATTACCGCTCTTTATCGGTAAGAATTCCAGCCTTGTCATGGCGGTGATCGGCGGTCTGGCCGCCTGGATTGCCGCATTCCTGCTGGTTGTGCTGCTGGGCTTCAACGAGAGCAACTCGGAGAAACTGTTCGCTAAAGTCACCTCCGGAAAGAAAAGCCTGACGGAGAAGAAAACGGCGGCATTGAATGATAAACTCGGCGGCACGGCCGATGAAGAAGCGGCTCCGGCAGCAGCACCTGAAGAAGCCGCGCCGGATCTGTCCGGACTGACCCTGACCGATACGGTTGCAAGTCCCCTCAACGGCACGGCCGTACCGCTGAAGAACGTCAATGATCCGGTTTTCAGTTCGGAAGCGATGGGCAAAGGGGTCGGCATTGAACCGGCCGACGGCAAAGTCATCTCTCCGGTTGACGGCGAAGTCAAGGTGGCTTTCCCGACCGGACACGCCTACGGGATCACGTCGGATCACGGCACAGAGCTCCTGATTCATATCGGCATCAACACGGTCCAGCTCGGCGGCAAATATTTCACGCCCAAGGTTGAAAAGGGGACGAAAGTCCATAAAGGCGACGTCATTGCTGAATTCGACCGGGATAAGATCAAAGAAGCCGGGTACGACACGACGACCATGCTGCTGGTCACAAATTCGAAAGACTTTGAAGCGGTGCTTCCGCAGACGGGGAAAATGCACGCCGGAGAAGAACTGGTCAGAACGTACAAAAAAACAGAACATGCGGCCGGATGACCGTTCATCGGATTTCCGGCACATTAAAAGAAGGTTCGGCTTAGGCCGGGCCTTTTTTACCTTTTACAGTTGATCGTGCGAGGTGCAAGGCGCCGGCAGTTTCCGGGGATTTTTTTCAAAAAAGGGCGTCAGGCGGCAGACAATAAAATGGTACAATGAACAAAAAAGCGCCGGGAGGTAATTTTATGCCGTTTGACACCCATAATCACACGGACTTCTCCTTCGATTCGGAAATGAGGATTGAGGAAGCTCTGAAGGCGGCGGAAGACAGCCGGCTGAACCTGATTCTGACGGAACACTTCGATTTGAATGAGAAGCAGGATGACGGTTCCCCGGTCGATTTTCCGATCGGCCGTTACTTTGAAAAATACAGGCGCTACCGTGGCCGGCACTTGCTGCTCGGCATTGAACTCGGCCTGGATAACCGGCCGGCATTCAATATACAGAATCGAAAAATTGCGGATGAATACCCGTTTGACTATGTGATCGGTTCGGTTCACAACATCCAGAACTACGACATCTGTACCGATCAGGATAAGAATTTCATGATGAAAACCGATTTTTTCAATCATTACCTGATTTATGCTGAGAATGTGGTGAACCGCAATCCGTACATTGACGCTTTTGCCCACATCGACTATCCGTGCCGCTACCTGGATTACGGTGATAATGTGCTCCGCTATGAGGAGTTTCCGATTCTGATCGACAATTTCCTTTCCGCGCTGATCCATCACGACATCTGTCTCGAGATCAACCTTCGTCTGCTTGACCGGAAAGAATTCTGCGACGGGCTGACCGGCATCCTGCACCGGTACCGGGAACTCGGCGGATCCTATGTGACGATCGGCGGCGACAACCATACTCCGAACACGATCGGCACAAAGTTTCAGCGCGGCGTCGACCTGGCACGGGATACAGACCTGATCCCGGTCTATTTCAAAAACAGAAACAGAATTATCGACGACCTGTGATGCTTTTCGGAGCAGACATTTGCAAGGATTTTCCGGTCGCAGACAGCTTTTAACGTTCTGCAAAAAAAGTTATAATGAGTCAGGATCGGTCCGGGCTGCTGCCCTCGTCCGGTCCGGAAAGATGCGGGTGCTGCGGAATGGTTCAGTTTGAACAGCTCAATGAAGAAAAAGTTTTCAAAGATCCGGTGCATCGCTATATCCACGTCCGCGACCGGCTGATCTGGGATCTGATCGGGACGCCGGAGTTTCAGCGGCTGCGCCGGATCCGCCAGCTGGGCACGACTTATCTGACCTTTCACGGCGCCGAACACAGCCGGTTCGGCCATTCGCTCGGCGTTTACGAAATTGCCCGTCGGGTGATCGGCATTTTCCGCAACAGGGGGGACTGGGACGACAGCGAAACGATGCCGGCTCTGTGCGCCGCACTGCTGCACGATGTCGGACACGGGCCGTTTTCTCATTCGTTTGAGAAGGTGTTCGGCACGAATCATGAGCAGTTCACCCAGGAGATCATTCTCGGCGACACGGAAATTCATCGGCTGTTAAGCCGGGTGTCTGCCGATTTTCCGAAAAAAGTGGCGGACATCATCGGGAAGACGTATGAGAACCGGCTGGTGGTCAGTCTGATCTCCAGTCAGATCGATGCCGACCGGATGGATTATCTGCTGCGCGATGCATACTTCACCGGCGTCAGCTACGGCCACTTCGATATGGAACGGATCTGGCGGGTCATGCGGCCGCATGGCGATCAGATTGTGTTCAAATTCAGCGGCATGCATGCCGTTGAGGATTACATCATGAGCCGTTACCAGATGTACTGGCAGGTATATTTTCATCCGGTCACCCGCAGCGCGGAAGTGATCCTTACCCAGATCCTCCACCGGGCGAGCCGTCTGTACCGGTCGGGTTTCCGGTTTAAACAGATGCCGGACGTACTGATCCGTCTGCTTGAGGGAGAGATCCCGCTGGCTGACTATCTGCGTCTGGATGAATCTGTGTTCATGTACTGTTTTCAGGTCTGGCAGGATGAAGACGATGCCATTCTCCGCGACCTGTGCTGCCGGTTCATCAACCGCCGTCTGTTCAAATACGTTCAGCTTTCCAGAGACCAGCTCAATGCGGATGCAGAGCTGACCGAGTTGTTTCGGAGCGCCGGCATCGACCCGGACTATTATCTGGAAGTGGACTCTTCCTCCGACTGCCCGTATGATTTCTACCGTCCGGGTGAGGAAGAAGAACGTCTGCCGATCCAGTTGCAGATGCCGGACGGCAGTCTGCACGAGCTGTCCCGGGAGTCCGATGTTGTCCGGGCGATCACCGGAAAGAGGCGGACGGATCATAAGCTCTATTATCCGAAAGACCGGGTACTGAACCTGTCCGACAGTCTGCCGGAAAAAAAGAAGATCTGCGCGCTGCTGCACATCAATGGATGAACCGCATCTACGGTGAAAAAATGAGTCAATCAGGATCAGGGAAAAGGCTGCTGATACAGGAGGAATTTATTCGAATGCTGGAAGATCATGCGAAAATAGCGGCAATCATCAAACAGGTTGGGGTTGTTGCCGGACGGAAAAAGCTGCAGAAGATGGTTTATATTTTGCAGAGGATGGGTTTTCCGTTTCGCGAAATGTTCCATTTCAATTTCTACGGACCGTATTCAGACGAACTGTCACTGCAGCTTGAGGAACTGTGTAATTTCGGCTTTCTGATCGAAAGCCGCGACGAACGGAGCACGGAAAGGTGTTACCGCTACAGGCTGTCGGAAGCCGGCGAAAGCTTTATCAGCCACTACTCCGGCATTATCCCGGAAAAAGACGGACTGGTCGACGCCTTGTCGAGGGAAACAGCTTCTTTTCTGGAACTGGTTTCCACGCTGCTTTATTTTGACCAAATTCCCGCTTCAACTTCGGACGACAAAGTGCGGGCACTGGACACGCCTTACAGTCAGCAGGACATCAGTCGGGCGCGACATTACATAACCGTGCTGGAGAGACAGGCACAGACACTTCAATTTTCCTGAATAAATCCGCTTCCCTCAGGCCGGGAAGCGGATTTATTCAGCGGGAAACAACAGAATAGAACTTATTTGTTCACGGAACAGGTTTTGCAGCCTCCGGATGTTTTCAGGTAAAACGCCTTGAATTGTTTTGCCTGCAACAGGCCGGGGGCGTTCTTTTCTTTTCCGGACGCGGCGGCGATCATCTTTTCCGCATAGCGCTGCTCGGGATGCATCCAGCGGCTGTGCGCTGCGTCCAGTGACTGAAGATAATCCTGCGGCAGACGATGCCGGAGCGCGAAGGCATTCAGCCGGTCGAACAGGTACACCATTTCCGCTGTAAAATCCGAACCCGGCTCCATCAGAGCGGCTTCATCGGACAGGGCATCGGCTTTTTTCTGTGCCGCGGCATCGAATGGCGCGTCGTCCGCCCGGGTTTCATAGAGAAGGAACAGATGCATCAGATAAAGATCCTCAGGGTTGATCCCCGTGTGGAAGAACGGATTGAGGTCGGGAATGCGCAGCTCGATCCGGTCCGCATCGGCCGGGGACGCCAGATCCTCGAAACCGGCGCCTTTGATCCGGACGAGCTGGTACAGTTCACGCGCACCCTCAATTTTCTTCTGCCGGACCAGCGAGCGGATCGATGCGATATAGGCTTCCGGACTGCTGTAATCCGGGTACAGCGGTTCCGGATTGTGGTAGCCTTCTGCACCGAGCCGGACGGAGCGGTAGGACACCGTACCGCGTTTTTCCGGACTGGCTGCCAGAAGGTTTACCAGAAAGAAGCGGTCACGCAGCACGCCCGCAGCCAGTTTCAGATAAAACCGGCTGCGCGCTTCCGGTGAATCGAGCAGACCGTCCGCTGATTCCTTCAGAAAGGAGAAATTAAAATGGCTGCCGCACAGCAGCTGTTTGCGCCGGCCGTATTTTTTGGACAGGTAGATCCGATAGTCGGTCTTTTCGCGGCCGGCCGGCCCGAAATCGGCAATCGGAATCGCTTTTTCCGGCGGCAGTCCGTCCGGCGGCAGACTCAGCGGCCAGAGCAGCTCGTCACCAATGCCGTCGATGATCCGCGCCGTTACCCGGTCCTCCTCCGCCAGCGCCTGCGCAATCGAAGGAACAGCCGGTGTTTTCAGCTCGACCTGGCTTTCGGAGAAGTCGGTGGTAATCTCCGGATCCGTCAGTTTGTCCCCGAGTGCAGCCGGATGCGGCGTCAGAGCCAGTGAACCGTCGGCATCGATCCTCAGATTTTCGCGTTCCAGACCGAAAAGCCCTCTTGTTGTTACCGGAAAAAAGTGACCGTTCTCCTCAGGCATTCTCCCTCTGCCTCCTTGAAAGTGATCGTTTCTGCAAAAAACAAGCGGCATCTTTGACACCGATGTCGCAATGGCCGCAGCATACCGTTCAATCGTTTAATTCTTCCATATGTTCGAGCAGCCGCTTGAGCGACTGCAGTTCTTCGCGGGTCAGCGTGATACCTTTTCCCATCTTCTCACCGTCGGGCGACCAGTCTCTGAGGTCATACTTCGGTGCCCGTCCATTCCAGCTGATGATGTTCAACTGCTTCTCCCAGCCACGCGAAGACTGAGAGATCGTGCCGACTTTTTTCACCAGATCATAGTTTATCCCTGCCATTACGCTGCCTCCTGTTGTCCGTTCCCCGTCATGCGACGGTAAAATGTTCGTGAAACCACGAATCGCCCGACAGCATATCCCGGCCGTCGGCGATGACATGCGGCTGGCCTTCTTCATCCTGCGTCAGCAGATGCCCGTCGCCGTCCTGATCGGCCATATACAGATGATCCGCCCGAAACAGCAGACGCGCCTCAAGCAGATCGCGTGCCGCATCGCCTGTGTCTCCGTAAACATTTTTAATACATCTGACCAGAATCATCTTTCAGAAATCCTCCAAATGAAAGCTTGCTACCATAAGGATAATAGTTACCGGATCGTTTGGCAACGAAAGCGCCGTATGCGGCGGGCCGGTCGAAATCAGCGCATGCCGGCCGCCGCCTGTGATAAAATAAGAAAAGCGATACTGTGAGTGAAATCACTATTTGGAAGGGATGAGCGATTCTGGACATCTTTCATCAGGACCCGAAAAAGTCGGGCTTCAACATTATCCGCGGCGACGCAACCAAGGGCCATGGCGGTTTCGGCGCCGGTCTCGTGAACCTCGACAATATGTCGCCGGTGATCATCGACACGGAAGCGGGTACCGCGGAGGTGGATCCGGGTGCGATGCATGCGCGCAGTTCGGTGGAACGGCGCATCCGCTTTTCCAAAGACAAAGCCGATCTTCAGGGCGGTGGAAAAAAATACTGGATCGTCTGGGTCAACACGGCGGTGACGGAAGAAGGGCCGCGCTATGACGGTGCGGCGGCTTCGGAGATGATCATCAATCGTGAGCTCCGGCGCGGCTATAAGATTCTTGCCGACCACGTCGCCAAAATGGAGAAGGCGCTGAAAGGGCAAGTGGTGCTCGATGCGCTGGATGACCGGTCCCGGCAGATACTCCGCGAGTTTCTCGCGGCGGCCGATCCCGGTCAGTGGGAACGGGCGAATCCCGAATTGAAAGCCCAGCTGCCTGCAGACTGAAAAGAGAGGATGTCTCAGAAGCCGGTTCTCCGGCGGTGAGGCATCCTCTCTGTCCTTAGGTTCAGAACTGCTGAATCAGCACAATACCGGCGACCATCAGTGCCATGCCGGCGATCCGCTGCCAGTTAACCGGGTGGCGCGGGACACCGAACCAGCCGAAGTGGTCGACAGCCAGTGCGGCGGCCATCTGACCGCAGACGATCGAGACGACGGTCAGGGCGGCGCCGAGTTCCGGGAGCAGCAGAATATTGGCGGTAACGAAGATGACGCCGAGCGGACCGCCGATCCAGATCCACCAGCGGGAATGGGGAATCAGGCGCAATCCGAAATTAAGCCGGTGATCGGCGATGAGGGTTGCAAGCACGAGCAGCACGGTGCCGGTCAGAAAAGAGATCAGTGAAGCGATCAGCGGAGAATTCACGGCGGTCCGCACTTGCGCATTGACCGCCGTCTGTACCGGAGAAACCATGCCGGCCGCAATGCCCCACAATATAAATAGGGATGTAAGCAAGAAACTTTTTTTCATCGAGTTGCAGCCTCCAGTTAAAATTTCTGCATCAGCAGGACACCGCCGAGCAGACAGACAACGCCGATAAAACGCGGCAGGCTGAACGGCTGAACCGCGACATTGAACCAGCCGAACTGGTCGATACAGATGGCCATGATCATCTGGCCGCAGAGGGTGGAAACAACGGTCAGGGCGGCGCCGAGTTTCGGCAGCAGCAGCAGATTACTGGTCAGATAGACAACGCCGAGCGTGCCGCCGCCGAACCAGATCCACCAGGGCAGCGTATGGAGTGCTGAAGGCGGAAAGCCGAGCCGGTGGTCGACGATCAGTGCCAGAAACATCAGGGTCAGGGTACCGGTCAGAAAAGAAATCAGCGAAGCCATCATCGGCGACCCGACCTTGCGCCCCAGTCCGGCATTGATCGATGTCTGTACCGGAACAACCGATCCGGCGACGAGCGCACTGACGATGAATAACAGAATCATAAAACAGGCCTCCGATTTTTCCTCAATAATCCCAGTATAGAAGAAAATCCGGCCAATGTGGATATAAGCGGCTGCCGAATAATGAAAAATATTTTCATAAAGAGAATTCGGTATGAAAAACTCTTAAAAAACTCACCACCAGTGAAATAGTCGGTAAAAGAAACCGTGATGCTGCGGTTTGCCGGAACTGTCGCCGTTGTTTCCGGTTCCGTTTGAATAGGCTGTCGGTGCGGTACCCCGGACGAAATAGGTGGGCCGTCCGGAAACGCCTTTGCCGGCAATCAGGCCGGTTTTCGGATCGATGGCGACATCAACGACGCCCTTCGGCGGCCGGAATGAATTCTGCGGTTTGCCCGTCAGCGCGGATTCCACGAAGTGCGACCAGATCGACTTGGCATAGCCGGTTTCCGGATAGGTGCTGATGGTTTCGCCCTTGTCGTACCCGATCCAAACTGTGGAGACGAGTTCCGGTGTGAAGCCGGCCATCCAGCTGTCGGTGGCCGTCGTGCCGGTCTTCGCGGCGATCCGGTGCGTCAGCTGGCCGGCAACCGGTGCTCCGGTGACGGTTGTATAACCGTTCAGCCGGGTATCGAAAATGCCGGTCATCATCTGCGACAGGACAAATGTCGTTTTTGGATCAAGAACCTGCTTTCCGGCGGGATGCCAGGCATAGAGCACGTGTCCGCTGCGGTCGGTGACCTTGGTCACCAGTTCCGGCCGGTTGCGGATTCCGTTACTGGCCAGTGTGGCATAGCCGCGCGTCAGCTCAAGCACACTGACCGGTTTTGATCCGAGCGCCAGTGAAGGGATCGGCGCCAGCGGACTGGTGATCCCTGCCTCACGCGCGGCACGGACCAGTTTGTCCATGCCGATTGCCAGATGGGTTTTCACGGCAAAAATATTGTCGGAAACGGCAAGTGCCTGCGCCATCGTAATGGGTCTGTCGGCATAATAGCCGCCGAAATTATCCGGTGCATAGCTGCTGTGCCCGTCGTCAAAAGTAAACACAGACGGGGCACTCTTGAGCATGGTCGCCGGCGTGAACCCGTTTCTCAGCGCCGCATAGTACAGAAACGGTTTGAACGCCGACCCGGGCGCACGCCGGGCCGCAACTGCCCGGTTATAGGGACTTTGCTGATAGTTGCGGCCGCCGATCATCGCGACGACGGCGCCGTTGTCCGGATCCATGGCGAGCAGTGCCGCCTGAATGCCGGACTTCTGCGGAATTGTTTTCCGGACCCAGTATTCCGCTTCCTTCTGGACTTCAGTATCCAGTGTTGTGTAGACATTCAAGCCGCCGGACTCAAGCTGTTCCGGACTGAAATGCAGCCGTCCGGTCAGCTCACTGCGGACCGCATCCTGAAAATAGGGTGCGGTCTGTCTTGCTTTCTGATCGCTGCGGGCGAAGTCAAGCGGCACCCTGTAGGCTGCAGCCGCCCGGCTCCGGGTCAGATAGCCGCCGGCGACCATCATGTTCAGGACGAGATGCTGCCTTTTTTTCGCCTGATTGTAGTGGAGAAGCGGGGAGTAGCGCGAAGGGCCGTTCGGAATGCCGGCCAGCATGCTCGATTCAGCAAGGGTCAGCTGGCGTGCATGTTTATGGAAATAAGTTTTTGCGGCCGCCTCGATGCCGTAGGCCCCGTGGCCGTAATAGATCGTGTTCAGATACCCTTCGAGAATTTTTTCCTTCGGCAGATTCATCTCAAGACGCATCGTGTAAAAGACTTCGGTTGCCTTGCGCAGCCACGACTTATCCTGATTCAGAAATAAATTCTTCGCATACTGCATGGTGATCGTGCTGGCACCTTGTGCCTTGGACAGGCTGAGCAGATCGACGGTTGCCGATCCGGCGACCCGCCGCAGGTCAAATCCATGGTGTTGAAAAAAATGCCGGTCCTCAACCGCAAGAGTAGCCAGTTTCAGCGAAGGCGCCATCTGGCTGACCGGCACCCACTGACGGTTGGATGTGTCCCATTTTCCGATCACCTTTCCGGTGTTGTCGTGGAAGACGGCCGGCCGGATTTCGGGAATTTCCATCGGTCCGGCGATCTTTGCAGCCAGCAGTACCAGCAGTAGCGCCAGTACGGGAACGGCGGGAATCAGGAGGGCCAGCCGGACCAGCCGGCGCTTTTTCTTCTTTTTATTGATTGGGTTCCATGTACTCCAGCGTGTCATGGCGGAACCTCCCGGATGAAAATCTTGTGCTGCTGTTCATTATCGGTTTGAATCGGATTTATTAAACGTCCGGATCACCGGCTTAAAAGCGGATCATCCTGGCCAGGATAGAAGCGGAGAAGCCGCGCACGCGTGCCTGAGTCCGCAGCGAAATCAAGGGAAAAAAGTCGCGGTTCAGCCTTGCCCGATGAGAGCCAATATTTTATAGTAGTAGAAGTGTGGACATTTGCGCCGGATTGGACGGCAGGCAGGAGGCGCAGCAATGAAGACGCATAACGTCAGGATTATTTTCACAAGCCGGACGGCGGAAGATATGGCGCCGGCGACACGTTCCGTGGTCGACGGCCGGCTTGGCGAAGGGGCTGCCGGGCTCTACCTGTTTTTCAGCGATACCGTGGCCGGCGCCGGCGACGTAAAATATACGATAAAGATCGGTCCTGATGAAGCGCTGCTCCGCCGCTCCGGCATTCTTGCACTGCGGCAGCCGCTGTTTCTTGGAAAACGCGTTGCTGGCAGCTGCGTTCTCCCGGCTGGACCGGTGGGGACGCAGGCGGTTGCCGAGAAAATTGACGGATCCTGGGATTCCGGCAGCGCGACAGGCACTGCTTCGCTCGTGTACGAACTGTCGCTGCAAGGCCAGTATGCCGGAAAATTTTATCTCGATTTTCATTTTGCAGCGCGTGACTGAATCGCGTGACTAAATAGGGAACGATCCGTTCGTGACCATGATATATAAGCCGATTGAAAGCTTTTCTGGAGGGTATAAGATGACGATTGTCGAGCAAGTCAAACAGCAACTAAAGGAAGAAATAAAGGCTGCCGTAATCCGGGCGGGACTCGCCGCCCCGGAACAGGTGCCGGATGTGGTGCTTGAAGTGCCGAAGGACAAGGCACACGGCGATTTCGCGGCCAATATGGCGATGCAGCTGGCGCGGATCGCACACAAGGCGCCGCGGAAGATTGCGGAGGAACTGGTCGCCGCACTGGATAAAAAGAAGGGACACATCCGTCAAATCGCTATTGCCGGTCCGGGGTTCATCAATTTTTTCCTTGACAACGCCTATCTGACGGATCTGATTCCGACGATACTCAATGCCGGATCCGACTACGGCGCATCACAGGCCGGTGCCGGGAAGAAAGTACTGGTAGAATTTGTTTCCGCCAATCCGACCGGCAATCTGCATCTCGGCCACGCGCGCGGCGCAGCGGTCGGGGATACGCTTCACAAGCTGCTGAACAAGGCGGGGTATCACGCGGATGCCGAATATTACATTAATGACGGCGGCAACCAGATCACCAATCTGGCCGTGTCTCTCGAAGCCCGCTATCGCCAGCAGCTCGGCGAAGAAGCGGAAATTCCCGCGGACGGTTATCATGGCAAGGATATTATCGCGCTGGCGAAACAGCTTGTCGGCCAGTACGGCAGTACGCTGAAGGAGAAGCCGGACGATGAGCGTCTGCGTTTCTTCCGCAACTTCGGCGTCGAACACTTGATGCGCGAAATCAGGAAAGATCTGTCGGATTTCCGTGTCGTGTTCGACAACTGGTATTCGGAACGCTCGCTTTATGAAACACATAAAGTCGAAGCGGCGCTGGATACGTTGAAAAAGAAAGGCGAAACGTACGAAAAGGATAACGCCCTCTGGCTGAAAACGACGGAATACGGCGACGACAAGGATCGCGTGCTTGTCAAAACAGACGGATCCTACACCTACTTCACGCCGGATATTTCCTATCATAAGGACAAGTTCGACCGCGGGTACGACCAGCTGATCGACGTATTCGGTGCCGATCACCACGGTTATGTGCCGCGGCTGAAAGCGGCGATGCAGTCGCTCGGCTATGATCCCGACCGGCTGACCGTTGAGATCATTCAGCTCGTCAACCTGTTCAAGGACGGCGAGAAGGTTAAGATGAGCAAGCGGACCGGGAAGGCGGTCACGATGCGCGAGCTGATGGATGACGTCGGCGTTGATGCTGCCCGTTACTTCTTCGCCATGCGCAGTTCGGACAGCCATCTGGACTTCGACCTTGATCTGGCCGTTTCCCATTCCAATGAAAACCCGGTTTACTATGTCCAGTATGCCTATGCCCGGATCACCAGCATGCTGAAACGGGCTCAGGACTTTGAACCGGCTGAGGGCGAAGAGACCGATCTGAGCACGCTCACCGGGGAAAAAGAAATTGACCTGCTGAAAAAGCTCGGCAATTTCCCGCAGGTGGTGGCCGAGAGCGCCGCGAACCTGGCAATTCAGCATATCCCCTCCTACCTGTTCGATCTGGCTTCAAGCCTGCACAGTTTTTACAATGCCGAGAAAGTGCTGGATGAAACGAACATACCGCTCAGCAAGGCACGTATCGCGCTAATGAAGGCCGTGCGCATCACCCTGAAGAACGGCATGGACCTGATCGGCATCCACGCTCCGGAAAAAATGTAACACCGAACTCAATCTGATTCGATAAAAAAGGCTGCCTGCAGCGCCGGAATGGCGATGGGCAGCCTTTCTCGTGCTTATAGAAAGGAACGGAACCAGTCGGAACAGACGGACTTTAATTTCTCAAACGGCGAGCGCCCGGCAATGGTCTCCGCACCGACCAGGACTGAACTGTTTCGGATTTCTGTCTCCAGTTGTCCGGTGACGCTCTGAATCAGCTGGTGGTCGCTGCTGAATCCAATCAGTTCGTCATTCCAGAAGAAGCTGCGCCGGTCAAAGTTTGCCGTTCCGATATAGCACAGGCTCTGATCGATGACGAAGACTTTCGAATGATAGAAACCCTGGTAGAAGTGGTACAGCTGTGCCCCCTTTTCGACGAGCGGCCGCAAGTACAGATAGGACGCCGGACGGACCAGCGGATGATCCTTCTTCATCGGCAGCAGGATGGTCAGTCGGACGCCGTGTTCCAGCCGGTCGGTCAGGACATTCATGAGTTTCCGGCTGGGGATGAAGTAGGGCGAACCGATTGTGATCGACTGGTGGGCAGCACTCAGTTTCTCGGCAAATAACCCTTCAACCTGACGGCCGCTCGACCCCATCAGCGTGAGATCCGACGGCCCTTTAGCCAGTTGCGGATAAAAATGGCCGCGGTCCTGTGCGTTTTGGCCGGCTGCTGCCCAGTCGGCGAGAAAGAGACGCTGCAGTTCAGCGACACTTTCGCCCTCCACCTTCAGATGGTTGTCATGCCAGGAACCGGTCTCCGGTTTGTTGCCGATATAGTCGCGGCTGACATTAAATCCGCCGAAATAACCGGTTTTTCCGTCAATCACGGCAATTTTCCGGTGGTTGCGCCGGTTGAGCAGATAGAACGTGAACGGGAAAGATACGCTCCCGGAAAAGGCGAGATGGACACCTGCACGGGTCAGCTCATCTTCATATTTCTTTACCGACCGGCTGGCAAGAGTGTCGACGAGCAGCCGTACGTCGACCCCTTCTCCGGCTTTTTTCTCAAGCAGGTTCAGCCATTCCCGGCCGACATGGTCCACTTCGAAGATGAAAAAGCTGAGATGAATATGATCGCGAGCCTGAGCCATCGCTGCCGCCATATCGGCGAACAGGCTGCGCCCGTCAGTAAAATAACGGAGCCGGTTCATTCCCGTTGCCGGCTTATAGAGCGGCAGATGCGGGTGGCGTACCTTGATACCGGTGACGATGTCCAGCAGGATGCCGATAATGACAAGCAAGAGCAAAAGCAGGATCAGCAGAACAATAATTAGAATCAGATGCATCGGAACGTGGTTCCTCCTGTTCGGATCCGGAGCGGATTCACTAACTGCAGCATGAAAGCAAAGCTTCCGGGAAATCTTTTTCTGATCTTAATATATCCCAAAAAGGAAGATGTATCGAGAAACGTTAAAAAGAACCCGGCATCCGGATTGAAACAGGCCATGGGACGTACCGAGTGAAGAAGCCGCAGCGAAGGCGAACCGTGCTGATTTTTTAATTGGGACTTGATTTTAATTCCGGAACTGATTAATCTATGTATTGTGTAACCTCAAAATCGGCTGATCGATCACCTTTTCAGAAGCCTCCGTGCGGATATGGCGGAGCAGGATACACGGATGCCGCACGTTCCGGCATACCGTGTCGGGAACGGGCCGATGGTTTAAAGACAAAGGGAAAGGGTGTTAACCGTGGCAAATCATGTTGTCGAAGAATCAAGAGTGGATCGAATGTATGATATATTGGTAAAAACGCATGAGCCGCAGGATTTCTATGCGATGGCGGATAAGGTTTTTGAAAAAGGGGAAATTGAAGCGGACAATGGAGAGACGATTGCCCGTCTTTATACCACTTTGTCGCTTGACGGCCGCTTTCTGAGTGTCGGCCATAACCTCTGGGCACTTCGCGACTGGTACCCGCTCGAGAAGCGGGAAGCCGATGTGGCGAAGACCCTGGGTGATGCCACACACAGAAAAAATAAGATTGCGGAAGATGGATTCGACGATTACGACGATGATGACAATGAGAATCAGGACAACGAAGATCTGAACGACGATAACGATGATTCAGATGATGACGGGGACAACTACAATGACAACGATGACGACGTTCAGCGGATTCGGAAGAACGCCAGCATTGACGACGAGGAAGAATAAATTCCGACCCTGGAATGGTAATGTACGGCGCGGTTTCTTTCCTTTTTTTACAGCTGTTTTGTCCCCTTGATTCGACATGTCAGGTCTGTTAAAATGGCAAAGGGCGCAAGAGAACGTTACAGAAAAGCGAGCCCTCCGAATAGGAGCGGTGTCGCTTTTATTTTTATTTTATTTTTTATGAAACGAGGGGGAAAAGGCGCAGAATGACGAAATACATCTTTGTAACCGGAGGAGTTGTCTCATCACTGGGCAAGGGGATCACCGCAGCTTCTTTGGGACGCCTGCTGAAAAACAGGGGCCTGAAGGTAACGATCCAGAAATTTGATCCGTACATCAACGTGGATCCGGGAACGATGAGTCCTTATCAGCATGGCGAAGTGTTCGTGACCGACGACGGCGCCGAAACCGATCTCGATCTTGGACATTACGAGCGGTTTATCGACATCAACCTGAACAAGAACAGTAACGTGACGACCGGGAAAATTTACTCTTCCGTTCTGAAAAAGGAACGGCGCGGCGACTATCTCGGGCGGACAGTGCAGGTCATTCCGCACATTACCAATGAGATAAAAGACCGCGTGTTCCGGGCCGCGAAGACGACGGGTGCCGATGTCGTCATTACGGAAATCGGCGGAACGGTCGGCGATATCGAAAGTCTGCCGTTCCTGGAAGCAATCCGCCAGATCAAAGGCGATGTTGGTGTGGACAATGTCCTCTATATCCATGTGACGCTGGTTCCTTACATCCGGGCAGCCGGTGAAATGAAGACGAAGCCGACCCAGCACAGTGTCAAAGAACTGCGCGGGCTCGGCATCCAGCCGAATGTCGTCGTTCTCCGGACGGAATACCCGATGACACAGGAAATGAAAGACAAGATTTCGCTGTTCTGCGATATTGATAAGGAAGCCGTCATCGAAGCACGTGATTCCGAGACGCTGTATCAGGTACCGTTGCAGATGCAGGCAGAGCATCTCGACGACATCGTCTGCAAGAAGCTGCACCTGCCTGAAGGCGAAGCCGACATGAGCGAGTGGCATGATCTTGTGGACAAAGTGCTCCATCCGAAGCGGGAAGTCAAGATCGGTCTCGTCGGAAAATATGTCGAGCTCAAGGATGCCTACATTTCAGTTGTCGAAGCACTGAAACACGGCGGCTACAATTATGGGGCCGAAGTACATGTCCAGTACATCAATTCTGAAGATCTGCTTCCCGACAATGTGGCCGATACGCTGAAAGACGTTCAGGGCATCATTGTCCCCGGCGGTTTCGGTGACCGCGGCATTGAAGGAAAAATTCTCGCAATCCAGTATGCCCGGGAACATAAGGTGCCGTTCTTCGGCATCTGCCTCGGCATGCAGCTGGCGTCGATCGAGTTCGCCCGCAATGTCATGGGCCTGTCCGGCGCAGATTCCTCCGAGTTCAACAAGGAAGCCAAGGATCCGATCATCGATCTGCTGCCCGAGCAGCAGGATGTGGAGGATCTCGGCGGCACGCAGCGACTTGGGCTGTATCCATGCAAGATCATTAAAGATACCAAAGCGTTCGCCGCTTACGGCGAGGAGATCATCTACCAGCGCCACCGCCATCGTTACGAGTTCAACAACCAGTACCGCAAGCAGATGGCGGAAGCGGGTCTGACGTTCTCGGGACTGAGCCCGGACAACCATCTTGTAGAAATGATCGAACTTAAGGATCATCCGTGGTTTGTCGGCTGCCAGTTCCATCCGGAATTCAAGTCCCGGCCGACACGTCCGGAGCCGCTGTTCCGTGATTTCATTCATGCTTCACTGGAAGGAAAATAAGATCGTCGATCAGATACTGCTTCCTGAACCGGACAACATCCGGCAGACGGGAGCAGTTTTTTACCGAAAATAGTGTCCTTCCGAGCAGGTGATCGATGTCCCTGTGTCGAATAAATAGACAGCATGAAATTCAGCCTTCAGAAATCTGTCGTTTCCAGGCAGCAACAGTAAGACACTGAAAACAGGAACTAATATGGAGGCAACAGGTATGTCGGGGAAAATAATGATTGTCGATGATCAGCCAGGCATCCGGCTGCTGCTTGGCGAGGTTTTGAAAAATGAAGGCTATACGACACTTGCGGCGGGGAACGGAACACAGGCGCTGCAGATGATCGCCGGGCAGGATGTGGCACTTGTGCTGCTGGACCTGAGACTTCCGGGAATGAGCGGTACGGAGGTACTGAAACAGATTCGGGAGCACAGTCCGGAGACCCGGATCATCATCATGACGGCCTACACCAACAGTGAGATTGCCCGGGAGGCAATGGAGAGCGGCGCTATTGCCTGCTTTTCCAAACCATTTGATCTCGCCGCCCTGGTGGCAGCGGTCAAAAAAGAGATGCATCAGCTTCAGGCATGACTGATGCGATCCTTGCGCCGCTTCCGGCTGACTTAAGAAGTTAATTCCGGGGATAGACGGATTCCTTTTATGCTATAATCTAGATGAGTCATCTTATCGGAGTTGCAACGGCCTTTCTTTTGAAAATGATGCACACAGGCAGGCAGTTGTCGCTTGTCCGATCGTTACCTGAATTTTGCCATCTCGGTTTACATAGCCTGATGTTCGCATGCAAACAAAGGTCAGGTAATTGAGGTCGCCCGACCCCATCAAGCAACGGAAAAGGAAGTTACTCATCTATGGAAAAGTTACTGATTGAAGGCGGACACCGTCTTGGCGGCACGGTTCAGATCAGCGGCGCAAAGAACAGCGCGGTTGCTCTGATTCCTGCCACTATTCTCGCTGATTCGCCGGTTACAATTGATCAGCTCCCGGACATTACCGATGTACGCACACTTTGCCATCTGCTTCAGGAAATCGGCGGCAAAATTACCTTTCACGGCAACACCGTGACGATTGATCCGAGAAGCATGGTGGACATGCCGCTGCCCAACGGTTCCGTCAAGAAACTGCGCGCCTCTTATTATATGATGGGCGCGATGCTCGGCCGTTTCGGCAAAGCGGTCATCGGTCTGCCTGGCGGATGCAACCTTGGCCCGCGGCCGATTGATCAGCACATCAAGGGTTTTGAAGCACTCGGCGCCAAAGTAACGAATGAACAGGGTGCCATCTATCTGCGTGCCGATCATCTGCACGGCGCCCGGATCTATCTGGATGTGGTCAGCGTCGGTGCGACGATCAATATCATGCTCGCGGCTGTACGTGCTGAGGGTCAGACGATTATTGAAAATGTGGCGAAAGAGCCGGAAATCATTGATGTCGTCACACTGCTCACCAGCATGGGTGCGAAGATCAAGGGGGCCGGCACGGATGTGATCCGGATCGAAGGCGTGCGGGAGCTGCATGGCTGCCGCCACATGATTATCCCCGACCGGATTGAGGCCGGCACCTACATGATCATCGGTGCCGCCGCGGGCCGTGAGCTGCTGATCGACAACGTCATTCCGCAGCACGTTGAATCTCTGACCGCCAAGCTCCGTGAAATGGGCGCCGACGTTCAGACAGGCGAGGATCAGATGCTGGTGTCGCGCTGCAAGGGTACATTAAAAAGTGTGGATGTCAAGACGCTGGTCTATCCCGGCTTCCCGACTGATCTTCAGCAGCCGCTGACCAGCCTGCTGACCCAGGCAACGGGTACGAGCATCGTCACCGACACCATCTATGGCGCTCGCTTCAAGCACATTGATGAGCTGCGCCGGATGGGCGCCGACGTGAAAGTAGAGGGCCGGTCGGCGATCCTGAGCGGCTCGTCACAGCTGGAAGGCGCCAAAGTCCACGCATCGGATCTGCGCGCCGGCGCATCACTGGTCATCGCCGGCCTGATTGCCCGCGGCATCACGGAAATCACCGGAGTCGAGCACATCGACCGCGGTTATGACCATTTGATGGAGAAACTGAGCGGTATCGGCGCTCACGTCTGGCGCGAACAGGCCGACGAAGCCGATATTCATGAGAACCTGAAACATCAGGATTGAATCGATCATATTCTTAGCAAATGATACGCAAGAGCGGGACTTATTCGGTCCGGCTCTTTTTACTGTGCTCAAGATTACCCGAATCCGTAAAAAGTTTACCCGAACCGTCGCGAAGTTTACCCGAATCGGGGAAAAGATTACCCGAAAAACAAGAGTTTACCCGAATCCACAAAAAGTTTACCCGAACTACCGCAAAGTTTACCCGAACCGGGAAAAAGTTTACCCGAAAAACAAGAGTTTACCCGAATCCGTAAAAAGTTTACCCGAACTGCCGCGAAGATTACCCGAATCCACAAAAAGTTTACCCGAACCAGGGAACAAACCGAATTTATGAAAAATCGCGGCTTTTTCCGCTTTTTTTTCTGATTTCTGTTAGAAAAGTTGCGTAAACGGGTATAATGTGCTAAAAAGAACATAGAATGTAAGATGATATTCAGCGGATCAATCCCGGGTACGACGGTCCGTCATTGAACGTGCAATGACCTTTTGTCCCGCTGTCAGCAGATAGTCATGCTTCAGCAATATCCCTTTTCTCCTCTCAGGGCACATTTCAGTGCAAACATCCGGATAGGAACAGATCGCATAACCCAATCATATCCCATGTCTTTTTTATGATGCATCAATGGATCGGAATCCTCTTGTCTCTATAACATTCACAGTGAAAACGCAATCAGTTAAAAAATTACAAGAAACGTGGTGCGGCAATGGCAATTACATTAGCAGAATTGGAAAATATGAAACTGAGGGAACTCTATGAGCAGGCAAAAGTGTACAAGGTCTCCTATTACAGCAAACTGACCAAGCGCGAGCTCATTTTCTCGATTCTGAAAAAGCAGGCGGAAGAGGACGGACTCTCATTTATGGAAGGCGTCCTTGAAATCATCCCGAACGAAGGCTTCGGATTTCTCCGCCCGATCAACTATTCACCGAGTTCGGAAGACATTTATATTTCCGCGTCCCAGATCCGCCGCTTCGATCTGCGCAACGGCGATAAGGTTACCGGAAAAGTCCGGCCGCCGAAAGAAAACGAGCGCTACTTCGGTCTGCTGCGGGTCGAAGCGGTCAACGGCGAGAATCCTGATGCGGCTAAGGATCGTGTCCATTTTCCGGCATTGACACCGCTCTATCCGAACCGGCAGATGGTGCTGGAAACGGCAAAGGAAAACTTCTCGACACGGATCATCGATATGATTTCACCGGTCGGCTTCGGCCAGCGCGGTCTGATCGTGGCACCGCCGAAAGCCGGCAAAACGACACTGCTGAAAGAAATCGCCAACAGTGTCAGCATCAATTATCCGGACGCCGATCTGATGGTGCTGCTTGTCGATGAACGGCCTGAGGAAGTCACCGATATCGAACGCTCAGTGCGCGGCGATGTTGTCAGTTCGACGTTCGATGAAGTTCCGGAGAATCATGTCAAGGTATCGGAACTGGTTCTGGAACGGGCGATGCGGCTGGTCGAACAGAAACATGATGTCATTATTCTGATGGACAGCCTGACCCGGCTGGCCCGCGCGTATAACCTGGTCATTCCGCCGAGCGGCCGTACACTGTCCGGTGGTATTGATCCGGCTGCATTCCATAAGCCGAAAAAATTCTTCGGCGCGGCGCGTAATCTGGAAGAGGGCGGCAGCCTGACGATCCTGGCCACGGCGCTGGTCGACACCGGTTCCCGGATGGACGACGTCATCTATGAAGAGTTCAAGGGCACCGGCAACATGGAACTGCATCTGGACCGCCGGCTCGCCGAACGGCGGATTTTCCCGGCGATCGACATCCGCCGGTCCGGCACGCGTAAGGAAGAGCTGCTGGTCAGCAGGGATCATCTGGAAAAATTATGGACGATGCGCAAAACAATGGACGAGTCGCCTGAATTTGTTGAGTCCTTCTTTAAACGAATTCGCCAGACGAAATCCAATCAGGAGTTCTTCGATCTGTTCGATAAGGAGAAAAGCGGTTTGCTGCACGCGCAAAGCTGAAAGCCGTGTGCCTGACCGGAAGACATGACGGGCACAGCGCATTCGGAGCGCGGCATCACGCCGTCCCCGGACATACGTGACACGCCATCATGCCGGCTTGCAAATCACATTTTTTCCTGATACAATACTCGTTGTGCGTTATGCTATCAGACTCTGGTTTGAGAGAATAATCAGGGCGCAAAGGAGATGAATGAAATGAAACCAGGTATCCATCCCGACTATCACAAAGTCGTATTCCAGGACTCAAGTACCGGTTTTAAGTTTTTGAGCGGCTCGACCAAGACATCGAATCAGACCGTTAAGTGGGAAGACGGAAACGAATATCCGCTGATCACTGTCGAAGTCAGCTCCGACTCGCATCCATTCTACACAGGCCGTCAGAAGTTTGCGGACAAGGGCGGACGTGTCGACCGGTTCAAGAAGAAATACAACCTCAAATAAGGATTGTATTCAGATGCTCGGAAGAGAAACGGCAATTCCGGCCGCGCTGGAATCAGCCGTTTTAATTTGCGTATGATCGCTGCAGACAGGGTCTCCTGTCTGTTTTTTATACCTGCAGAGGATGCCCCGGCAGAAGGGAAGTACGATTCATGGCACAGCTCTTTTTTAAATATGGCGCGATGAACAGTGGAAAGTCGATCGAGATTATTAAAGTCGCGCACAATTATGAAGAACAAGGCAAACCGGTGCTGCTGTTTACGTCCGGCATGGACAATCGGGATGCGGTCGGTACAATCTCCAGCCGTGTCGGATTCAGGCGGAAGGCGATACCGATTTTTAAGAATACCGATATCTATGCGGTGGTCGCGGAGTATCTGCCGCGCCCGCACTGCGTGCTTGTCGACGAAGCGCAGTTTCTGACGAAGGAGCATGTGCTGGAGCTGGCGAAAATCGTCGATACATGCAACATTCCGGTGATGGGATTCGGTCTGAAAAATGATTTTCGCAATGAACTGTTTGAGGGCAGCAAGTATCTGCTGCTCTATGCGGATAAAATTGAAGAGATGAAGACGATCTGCTGGTTCTGTGAGCGGAAGGCGACGATGAACCTGCGGATCGACGGGGCGGGCAAACCGGTCTATGAAGGCGATCAGATCAAGATCGGCGGCAATGAAAGTTACTATCCTGTCTGCCGTCACTGCTACAGTCATCCGCCAATCTGACCCGCGGTTTTGACGCTGAAAACGAGATCATCATATAATGATATTAATGAAGAAACTGGGTTAAGCGCTTACCCGAAGTGTACGAGGTGAGACAGATGTTTGAACATCTGCAGGCGACGGAAGACCGCTATGACAAACTGAATGAACTGCTCGCCGATCCTGAGGTGATTGGCGATCCGGTGAAGCTGCGCGATTATTCGAAGGAACAGTCCGAGCTCGAGCCGACAGTCATGGTCTATCGGGCTTATAAAAAGAATGCGCAGGAGCTTGCCGATGCCCGGGAAATGATCGACGAGACATCGGATGACGCCATGAGACAGATGATTCAGGACGAGATCGGCCGGCTGGAAGCACAGAAACCGAAACTGGAAAAACGGCTGAAGCAGCTGATCGTACCCCGGGATCCGAACGACGAACGCAACGTGATCCTTGAAATCCGCAGTGCCGCCGGCGGTAATGAAGCGGCGCTCTGGGCCGGCGATCTGCTCAATATGTATACCCGTTATGCGGAGCAGCATGGCTGGAAGCTGGAAGTGATCGACGCCAGCCCGAATGAAATCGGCGGGTATAAAGAAGTCGTGTGTATGATCACCGGGCGGGGTGCTTATTCCCGGCTGAAATATGAGAGTGGGACTCACCGCGTCCAGCGTGTCCCGGAGACGGAGAGCGGCGGCCGGATCCATACATCGACCGCGACCGTGGCCGTGCTGCCGGAGGCGAAAGAGGTCGAAGTAGAACTGAACGACAAGGATATTCGCGTCGACCGGTTCGCCTCAAGCGGCCCGGGCGGCCAGGGAGTTAACACGACGATGTCGGCGATCCGGCTGACGCATCTTCCAACTGGTATCGTTGTCTCCTGTCAGGATGAACGTTCGCAGATCAAGAATAAGGAAAAAGCGATGAAAGTCCTGCGCGCCCGGGTCTATGACAAGTATCGGAGCGAAGCGCGGGAACACTATGACTCTACCCGGAAGTCGGCCGTGGGCACCGGTAACCGCTCGGAACGGATCCGCACCTATAACTATTCCCAGAACCGGGTCACGGACCACCGGATCGGACTGACCGTCCACCAGCTCGATCAGGTGCTCGGCGGAAAGCTCGATGAATTCATCGATGCGCTGATTCTGAACGATCAGGCGAAAAAAATCGAACAGGCGGATGCCCCGTGACACTGAAACGATATGAAGCGCTCAAGTGGGCAGCAGCGTTATTAAAAAGTCATCACCGCGATGAGAATATCGGCGAGATTCTGCTCGAATATCGGCTCAATCTGTCACGGACCGATCTTCTGGCAGACATCCGCGAGCCGCTGCCGGCCGCGGATGAAGCCTGGCTGAAGGAGCATGTTGCCCGTCATGCGGTTTATGGTACCCCCGTCCAGTACATGACCGGACAGGCACCTTTTTATGGCCGGACATTCAGGGTAACGCCGGATGTGCTGATTCCGCGTCCGGAAACAGAAGAACTCGTTTACCGCTGCGGCAAGTGGGCGGCGCGGTTTTTTCCCGGCCGGAAGAGACTGTCGGTCTGCGATATCGGCACCGGCAGCGGCGCGATTGCCGTTACCCTGGCGCTGGAACACCCGGACTGGCACGTCACCGGAGCCGATATTTCGCCGCGGGCACTGGCTGTTGCTGAGCAGAATGCGGCAACACTCGGTGCTGCAGTCACGTTCCGCCAGGGCGATCTGATCGACCCGGTTAAAAATGAATCTTTTGATCTCCTCGTTTCCAATCCTCCTTACATTACAGGTGACGAGATGGACGCGCTCGACAACACGGTAAGAGATTATGAACCGCATCTGGCCCTGTTCGGCGGCGCCGACGGTCTGGACTTTTACCGCCGGATCGTCACCGGCGCCCGCACGCTGTTCGGTACAGGACCGTTTTTTGTCCTGGCTTTGGAAATCGGTGCCGCGCAGGGGGCGGCAGTCGGCAGTCTGATCCGCCGGGCCTATCCGGACCGCATCGAAGCGCTGTCGGTGGAAAAAGATCTCGCCGGTCTTGACCGGAACGTCATGGCCGTACTGCGGACAAAATAATTCATGACCGCTGCGTTTATTTTTCTCCGGACCCGTCCACACTGTCGGGTAAGGGAGGCGGCGGCATGAAGACGAAAAAAGTTTTAGTCATTCTATTTATCTTATCTATCAATCTTGTGATCTTTCTCTTCTGGCAGAGCAGCACAACTAAAGCCGATGAAAAGGGGCCGATCCCGCAGAACGCGATCCGTCTGCGAATCCTTGCCAACAGCGACACACCGGCAGACCAGACGGTGAAACGCCAGGTCCGCGATGCGGTCAACAGCCGGATTACCGGCTGGGTCGGCAATCTGAAGACCTCCCGGCAGGCGGAAACGGTCATCCGCGACCATCTGCCCGAACTTCAGCAGACCGTAGCCCGGACGCTGCGCCGCCTTCATGCCGACAGCACCTTCACGATCAAGCTCGGCAAAGCCGATTTTCCGACAAAAATGTACGGAACATATGTCTATCCGGCGGGACAGTATCAGGCACTGGTGATCTCGCTTGGCGACGGGCAGGGCGCCAACTGGTGGTGCGTCCTGTTCCCGCCCCTCTGCTTCCTGGATTTCTCCAACAGTGAGGCCGTCCGGCAGGATCCGGCGCCGCAGCCTTCAGCGGCGGGCACCGCTGTGAAACCGGCAAAACAGGAAACTGTCGAAGCGACTGGTGCGGCTTCCGCCCGTCCGTCTGCTGCTCAGCGGATAACCGCCGGGCAGCCGCAGGACGCAGCGCCGGAAGCGGCCCGGCCCCCGGCAAAAAGTCGGGTACAGGTCCACTTCTTCGTTGTCGATTTCTTTACATCCATGTGGCACTCAGTAACGAAATAATCACTGCGGTATCCGTGTCACAGCCGGAGTTTGTGAAATAGTGTATACTGAACATGTTGTCCTGCCGGCTGCGCGCCGGTTTTATTGTGCCTGAGAGAAAGGCTCCGTTCAAAATACTGTCCGGCTTAATGGGCGGGAGACATACAGATTGCCCGCAGGCATCGGATGCCGGAAACAAACGAAACGGACAAGTTGAACGGAATCTGGAAATAACAGACATTTCTTACGCCTTCGTACTGAAAGACTGCCGGACATCCGGCTTGATTGAAACGAAACATGGAAAAAAGGAGATTCAGAACATGATGAAAACGAAATTGTGGAAGGTGGACCCGGAAGCGGAGGATCTGGTTAATGATCCGCAGATCCGGGAAGCTGCCGCCCTGCTGGAGCGCGGCGAGATCATCGCATTCCCGACAGAAACCGTGTACGGCCTCGGGGGTAATGCGAAGATCCGAGACTCAGTCCGGAAAATTTATGCGGCAAAAGGCAGACCGAGCGACAATCCGCTGATCGTTCATGTCGCGACCGAAGAGCAGGTCCGGGAGATCTGTACGGAGATCAATCCGATGGCCAAGAAACTGATCGACGCTTTCTGGCCGGGTCCGATGACACTGGTACTGCCTTCCCGCGGGGCTGTCACCGATACCGTCACGGCCGGTCTGTCCACCGTCGCGATCCGGATGCCGAGCCATCCGGTCGCCCGCGCACTGATTCTGGCATCAGGACTGCCGATTGCGGCGCCCTCGGCAAACAGTTCAGGCCATCCGAGTCCGACGACGGCCGGGCATGTACTGCATGACCTGAATGGAAAAATTGCCGGTATCATTGACGGCGGTGAAACCGGAGTCGGCGTGGAGTCGACCGTCGTCGACTGCACGACCACCCCGATGACGATTCTCCGTCCGGGCGGCATTTCCCGTGAACAGCTGGCCGAAGTCATCGGCCCTGTGACCGATGATCCCGGACTGACCCGTCCCGATCAGACACCGAAAGCACCGGGGATGAAGTACAAACATTATGCGCCCGAAGCCACAATGTACCTGGTTCCGAAGGGCAAAGACCGGATCCGGGAACTGGTCGTCAATCAGAAGAATGAACACCGCCGCGTCGGCGTGCTCACGACTCTGGAAAATAAGGATGCCTTTCCGGATGCCGATGTGGTCCTGACCTGCGGCCGGCGCAGCGATCCGGTGACGGTCGCCCACGACCTGTTCGCCGTCCTGCGCCGTTTCGATGCCGAGAATGTCAACGTCATCTACAGCGAGACCTTTTCGGAAGCCGGAATCGGCAAAGCGATCATGAACCGTCTGTCCAAAGCAGCGGCCGGACGCGTCCTTGAGTAATTTTTACATAAAAAATGTGATTCAAACCGGATGCTGCACCTTTTACTGAGGCGCAGCATCCGGTTGCTTTTTTCTGCACGGCTTCACCCGGCTTCTATCCCGTACCGGACATGCATAGACTGGCTCTAGGAACAGGGGGGATCGGAGTGGCCGCAGATCTGATCAACGAGGGGCTGGCTTTAACCATTATGGGACTGGCTCTGGGTATGGACGCATTTTCAGTGTGCATGGGCATGGGCATGGCCGCTTTTCGGTCTCGCCAGGCAGCGATCACCGGAGTCTGGATCGGTCTCTTCCATGCGCTGATGCCGCTGATCGGTATCATTGTCGGACATCTGCTTTCGCACCGGTTCGGTGAAATCGCCGGTATGGCGGGCGGACTGCTGCTCATCCTGATCGGCCTGCAAATGATTCTGACGCTTGTCCGTCAGGATTACCGGCAGAAGGATCTCGCCCTCAGGACCGACGCCGGGATTGTCCTGTTTGCCCTGGGCGTCAGCATCGACAGCTTTTCCGTCGGTCTGAGCATGGGCCTGTTCGGCACCCGCATTCTCGCCGCGATCACCTTGTTCGGCTTCATCAGCATGCTGATGGCCTGGGCCGGATTTTTTATCGGCAAACGGACGCAGCGCTATTTCGGCCGCTTCGGTGAAGCACTCGGCGGCATCATCCTGCTCTTTTTCGGGCTCAAACTCCTGCTGCATTTTCCTCTTTGACGCTTATTTCCTTTTCCCGACAAAACATTTCCCGGGCAATTGTCGGTTTATGACTCATCAAGGGTATCCTGCTATAATGGTGAGGTAAGAATGACAGGCATATGCTGTCGAAAGGGAAGGGCAAAATTATGGCAGAAACAAATCAGCAGATTATAGATGAAGCAGCTGCAGCACTCGGCGATCTTGAAAAAGTGATGCCGTTCGACGCACGGCACCTGCTTGTCATCGGCTGCAGTACAAGCGAAGTCCGCGGCAGCCGGATCGGCACCTCCGGCTCGCTGGAAGTGGCCGCGTCGATCTATCAGGCCATAAAACAGATTCACGACCGGACAGGGGTCCGTTTCGCCTTCCAGTGCTGTGAACATCTGAACCGGGCGCTTGTGCTTGACAGAGAAGTAGCGGAACGGAAAAATTTCGAACCCGTGACCGTCCGCCCGGTCCGCCATGCAGGCGGCTCGATGGCGACCTACGCCTACGAACATCTTGCCGATCCGATCGTTGTCGAGTCGATCAGGGCCGACGGCGGTATCGATATCGGTGATACGCTGATCGGCATGCATCTGAAGCCGGTGGCGGTTCCGGTCCGCAGCACGATCCGGAAAATCGGCGATGCCAATCTGGTCATGGCACGGACCCGGCCGAAGCTGATCGGCGGCGAACGGGCCGTCTATCCGGAGAAAGAAACTTCAGGTGTCCTGCATGAATGAACCACCGGCTGTTCCAGCAAAAGGAACGGCTTTTTTTGTGTTTCGGAAATCAGGAGCTCAGAGTTTTCAGAAATTTGTCACAAAATGCAGCAGGTATTCCCGGAGTAGCCCTGAGCGAATACTGGGCACGCCGCAATTTGATTTAATTCACTTATAAAGGACAAAATATGATAAACTTTACATGATAAAAAACCTGCCATGAAGGAAACCGGAAAACCCGGCTGGACAAACAGGGCGGACAGGCGATTGGCTTCAACGCGTCCGCAATCGGGCTGTTTGATCCGGCAATAAGTTTTCGGGATGCCGCTTAGTTCGCGGCAAAAGTCAGACAAAAGCTGAGCTTGAGAGGAGCTGCACATCATCCATGAATGGAATTGAGACAGAGGATCCGGATGTTTTCAAGGCTATTGAACAGGAACTGGGAAGACAGCGGAGCAAGATCGAACTGATCGCGTCGGAGAACTTCGTCAGTGAAGCCGTCCTTGAGGCGGCCGGATCGGTGCTGACCAACAAGTATGCGGAAGGGCTGCCGGGCCATCGCTATTATGGCGGCTGCGAGTTCGTTGATATTGTTGAAAATCTGGCCCGCGACCGGGCACTGAAACTGTTTGGTGCCGAACATGTCAATGTTCAGCCGCATTCAGGTGCCCAGGCGAACATGAGCGTCTATAATGCTGTGCTGAAGCCGGGCGACACGGTACTCGGCATGCGGCTGTCCCACGGCGGACATCTTTCCCACGGCAGCAAGGTGAACTTCAGCGGTGAACTGTACCATTTTGTTGATTACGGCGTTCGCAAGGACAATCAGCGGATTGACTATGATGAAGTCGAGAGCCAGGCACTGAAATACAAACCGAAAATGATCGTTGCCGGTGCCAGTGCTTATCCGAGAATCATCGACTTCAGGAAGTTCCGTGAAATTGCCGATGAGGTCGGGGCGCTGCTGATGGTCGACATGGCGCACATTGCCGGACTGGTAGCCACCGGTCTGCATCCGAGCCCGATTCCCTACGCTGATTTTGTGACGACAACCACCCACAAGACGCTGCGCGGCCCGCGCGGCGGCATGATCTTCTGCAAGGAGAAGTACGCAAAGAAACTGGATAAGTCCGTCTTCCCGGGCATTCAGGGCGGACCGCTGATGCACATCATCGCGGCCAAGGCAGTTGCTTTGGGTGAGGCGCTTAAGCCTTCCTTCAAGGACTATTCGGCACAGATTGTCGCCAATGCCAAAGCCTTTGCCGAAGCGCTGATCGCGAACGGTCTGAATCTGGTATCCGGCGGGACCGATAACCATCTCGTTCTTGTCGACGTCCGCAATCTTGGGATCACCGGGAAAAAGGCGGAAGCCGTCCTCGACAGCATCGGGATTACGACGAATAAAAACGCCATTCCCTATGATCCGGAAAAACCGTTCGTCACCAGCGGGGTCCGCATGGGTACCCCGGCGGTGACGACGCGCGGTTTCAAGGAAGACGACATGCGCGAAGTGGCGTCGATCATCGCAACATCGCTGAAGCATCCTGATGATGCAGCAGTTCTGGCAGGAACCCGGGAACGCGTCCGCACTCTGACAGAGAAATATCCGCTCTATCAGACGGGAACCGGTGTGTTTTCCTGAAACATGGAAGAAACAGATACAGTGGAGCAGAAGGCTGCCGGTGCGTCATGCCGACAGTCCGACAGACAAATGGAGGAATCGAAAATGGGAAAACTGGTTGTTCTGAATCATCCCTTGATTCAGCACAAACTGACGATGATTCGCGATAAAAATACGGGAACGAAAGCGTTTCGCGAACTGGTCGATGAGGTCGCTACGCTGATGGCCTTTGAAATCACGCGCGATCTGCCGCTTGAAGAGACTGAAGTGGAGACACCGATCGCCAAAGCAAGGGCTTATCGCCTTTCAGGAAAGAAGCTGGGCATTGTGCCGGTGCTGCGCGCCGGGCTCGGCATGGTTGACGGGATGCTGAATCTGATTCCGGCAGCGAAGGTCGGTCATGTCGGATTGTTCCGCGATCCGAAGACCCTCAAACCGGTGGAATACTATTTCAAAATGCCGACGGATATCGCCGAACGCGACCTGATCATCGTTGATCCGATGCTGGCAACCGGCGGGACGGCCGTTGAAACGATTAAGCTGCTCAAGGAACACGGTGCCTCCAGTATTAAACTGATGTGCCTGATCGGCGCTCCGGAAGGGGTTAGAGCCGTTCAGGAGGCCCATCCGGATATTGATATTTATCTGGCGGCGCTCGATGAGAAGCTGAATGAGAACAGCTATATCGTTCCCGGATTGGGCGATGCCGGTGACCGCCTGTTTGGGACCAAATAACCGGATAGCGATCAAGAAAACAATTTTCAAAAATAAAACGTTTGCAAGATTATTATTTCGCTTTGTTGGCGATTTGTCACATTTTATCGGTGACGACATCCGGGTAAATGTTCTATATTTTAGATAAGCGAACAAGCAGAAAAAGTGACATGAAACATCATTTTTTCTGATAGAAAAAACTGATAAGGCAATAATGTGGCGTTTTATTGACAAAAAGATAACGCTTTCGTTAAAATGTATAGGTGATGCCCTTTTTTGAAACAGCTAATCGGTATGTTGTGCAGGAATGACCGGGAAGTTCAGAGGTATAAAATTGTGTGCATTCTGTGATCTGTCCTTGCTTTCCGGCGAACGTTTCGAATGTATTAAGTGTGTAAAGTGTGCGCAGGAGACATGCCGAAACGTGAACGAAAGCAGCTTTATACGTTAACCGGCACGGTACAGTGAGCGGCTGAGGGGGTTGCGGGATGAGCGGAAAGAAGCAGCAGACACCGCTGCAGATGGCGGCAATGGTCAGTGCCATGGGCTTCGAAATCTTTGCGTTCATCATCATCGGCGCCCTGGCCGGTAAATATCTGGACGGGCGGTTCGGATCGTCACACCTCTGGCTGCCGCTGTGCGCCGTTGCCGGATTCCTGTTCGGCCTGTTCAGCTGCTATTATACGCTGAAATCTTTTCTGAAGGACTGATCATGCGACGTCGATGAATCAAGTGGTACACCCGCACGACAGGGATTTTTGCGGTAATCTATCTGCTGATTTTCGGGTTAATCTGGTTTTTCACATCCTGGAAGGCGCTGGCAACCGGTGCTCTCCTCGGCGGATTAATCAGTTTATATAATATTTTCCATCTATCCTTTCGGCTCAAGATAGCCGGGCTTCGGGCGATTGCCGGTTCCCGGCCCGCAGGATTACATATGACCGGCCGTATCCTGACGGTGATTTTCGGCGCCCTGCTGGTCTGCCGGTTCCCGGCCCGTATTGACTATCGTTCCTTTGTGCTGTCGCTGCTGTTTGGTTACCTTTTAGCTGTGTCGGTGATCATTTTTTACTTATTTAAAAAGGGTAGCATAATGTCTGCGGATGAAAGGGGGGAGACTCTTGGATCTGACTCCGAAAGTAAAGTTTCTCGGAATGACATTCGATCTGACTGTCATTATCGGAAGCCTTGTTACAGCTGTGATCGTGTACTTTCTTGTTACTGCACTGACACGTCACCTGAGCATCCGTCCATCGGGAAAACAAAATGTAATGGAGTACATCATCGACTTCATCAATGGAATCACCGGCATTATGATGGAAAAGAAAGAGTCATATAAGTACATCAGTTTCGCATTGACCACTTTCTTTTTTATTATGATTGCCAATCTGCTTGGCGTTATTGTCATCGTTACAGCAACCGTGACTGGACCGATTCCGTCACTCGGAATTACGGCTGACATGCTGAAAACAACGCACTCTGTCAGCTGGTTCAAGTCACCGACTTCGGATCTGAATGTGACCGTTGCTATGGCGGGCGCAATCATGATCTATTCGCATCTTGCCGGTGCGGTAAAACATCCTCTGGTTTATGTGAAAGATTATTTCAAACCGTATTGGTGGATGCTTCCGTTTAACATCATTGATGAGCTGGCAAAACCGGTAACCCATGCGGCTCGACTTTGGGCCAACATTTTTGCCGGTGAAGTCCTGATCCTTATTTTACGGGAAGGTGCACTCTATCTGACAGCGGTTCCGCTTATCGTATGGATGGGATTCTCTGTCTTTGTCGGCTGCATTCAGGCGTACATCTTTACTGTTCTGGCGATGGTCTATATAGGGCAGAAAGTGTCCGCAGAATAGCCGTCCGTTTATGGGTATGAAGTTTTTGGGGTGGTACAAAACATAGACTTTTGGGAGGAATTTTTTTATGACTACAATTCTTGCTGGTGCACTGATGATCGGTTTTGGAGCTCTTGCAGCAGGTATCGGCGACAGTATTTTGTTTGCACGTTATATGGAAGGAATTGCTCGCCAACCGGAAGCAAGGGGTACACTTTTTGGCCAGACGATGATCCTGTTCGGTTTGATTGAAGCCCTGCCAATTATTTCAATTGCTTTTGGTATTCTGGTGCTCTTCGGCCTTGTTGGGTAATAAAAGAAATCAGGTGGCGCTGTAACCCGCGCTTACCTGCGGATATGATGATTCAGGAAGCGAGAGGCATGGTTCCGGCTTGTCCGGAGCTTTCCCCATGCCTGACAGAAAAAGTTTGACAGCAAAAAACAATTGGCGAAAGGAGTGGCAAAAGAAATGTCATTTTCCTTGGGAACAATTCTTGCCCAGATCGTGATTTTTCTGATTCTAATGGCACTTGTTGCCTGGAAGGCTGTCGGTCCGGTTGCTGCAATGATGAACAAGCGAAAGCAATATATTAATAATCAGATTACTGAAGCAGAGACCTCACGTGAAAAATCGCAGAAATATCTGGAGCAGCAGAAAGCAGAATTGGACAAGGCACGCCAGGAATCGCGTGAAATGATTGAGCAGGCGAAGAGTCAGGCAACTGCCGAATCGAAAAACGTGATCGAAGAGGCGAAGAAACACTCTGATCTGCTGATCAAAGAAGCGCATGACGACATCAGCCAGGAGAAAGCAAAAGCTATTGCCGCCATTCGTGACGAAGTGGCTGATCTATCCGTATTGCTGGCGTCGAAGATACTGGAGAAAGAGGTCAACGCGAAAGATTACTCTAAGGAAATTGATCAGCTGATGAAGCAGGTGGGGAATCAGCGATGAGCGAAATTGTAGCGAGCCGTTATGCAAAGGCGCTTTTTGAAGTTGCTGAAGAACGCGACGCCGTTGAACCGATTGAAACCCAGCTCGGCGCAGTGACGCAGACACTGGACAACAATCAGGATCTCAGGAGGGTGCTGGTGCATCCTCAGGTAAGTTCTGAAAATAAAAAAGCACTGGTTGGCAAGCTTTTTGAAGAAGATGCAGGTCTTGAAGTTTTGAATCTGCTGAGACTGCTCATCGACCGCAAACGCGAATCGATAATCGATGATGTGCTTGAAGCCTACACGCATATGGCGGATTTGAAGAGAGGCATCCTTGATGTGACCGTGACCACTGCGGTACCGCTTGACGAAGACGAGGAGAAGGATCTGGCTGCACGGCTGGAAAATGTCCTCGGGAAGAAGCTTCGCATGCATACCAGGGTGAATGAGAAAATTATCGGCGGCATCCTGCTCCGGATCGGCGACCGTCTCTATGACGGAACGATCGCCGGCAAACTGGCAGGCTTCAAACAGGAGATTAAAGTAGGTAAACAGGGGTGAAAATATCGTGAGCATTAAAGCGGAAGAAATCAGCTCACTGATCAAACAGCAGATTGAAAACTATCAATCCACTGTTGAAGTGAGCGAAGTCGGCACCGTCATCACGGTCGGCGACGGTATTGCCCGCGTCCACGGTCTCGACAGCGTTATGTCGGGCGAACTTGTCGAGTTCTCCAACGGGGTCATGGGCATGGCTCAGAACCTCGAAGAGGACAACGTCGGTATCGTCATCCTCGGTCCGTTTACGGATATCCACGAAGGTGACGAAGTCAAGAGAACCGGGCGAATCATGCAGGTTCCTGTCGGCGAGGCTCTGCTCGGCCGCGTCGTGAATCCGCTGGGCCAGCCGATCGACGGCAAAGGGCCGATTGTAACAGATAAGACGCGCCCTGTTGAAAAGAAAGCGCCGGGCGTTATGGAACGTAAACACGTTTCTGAACCGTTGCAGACCGGTATCAAAGCGATCGACGCAATGATTCCGATCGGCCGCGGCCAGCGTGAATTAATCATCGGCGACCGCCAGACCGGGAAAACAGCGATTGCCATCGATACGATTATTAACCAGAAAGATCAGGATGTCATCAGCATTTATGTCGCCATCGGCCAGAAGGAATCGACCGTTGCCGGCGTTGTAAAGACCTTGAAGAAATACGGCGTTATGGATAAAACGATTGTCGTTTCAGCGGGAGCTTCCGAACCTGCCCCGCTGCTTTATCTGGCGCCTTATGCCGGTGTCGCTATGGGCGAAGAGTTCATGTACAACGGCAAGCACGTATTGATTATTTATGATGATCTGTCCAAGCAGGCAGCAGCATACCGTGAACTTTCTTTGCTGCTTCGCCGTCCGCCGGGCCGTGAAGCATTCCCGGGCGACGTTTTCTACCTGCACTCAAGATTGCTGGAACGTGCGGCAAAACTGAGCGACAAACTCGGCGGCGGCTCAATCACCGCGATGCCGATCATTGAAACGCAGGCCGGGGATATTTCAGCCTATATCCCAACGAACGTTATTTCCATCACGGACGGTCAGATTTTCCTTGAATCGAACCTGTTCTATTCCGGTATCCGTCCGGCCGTTGATGCCGGTACTTCGGTATCCCGTGTCGGCGGCGACGCACAGGTCAAGGCGATGAAGAAAGTTGCCGGTACGCTGAAACTGGATTTGGCTTCTTACCGTGAACTGGAAGCTTTCTCCCAGTTCGGTTCCGATCTGGACAAGGTAACCAAAGCCAAGCTGGACCGCGGCAAGAGAACCGTCGAGATCTTGAAACAGGATCTGCACAATCCCTATCCTGTCGAAGATCAGGTGGCGGTACTCTATGCACTGACGCACGGCTATCTCGACGATGTCGCGATCTCTGACGTCAAACGCTTCGAAAAGGAACTGCTGGCTTATCTGAAGCAGAATAAAAAAGAAATTCTCGAAAGAATCAGGGAAAGCGGCAATCTTCCTGACGATAAACAGTTTGGCGAAGCAATCACCGCATTTAAAAAGACATTTGTGGCGTCCAAGGGCGAATAATTTTTAACGGATCAGTGACGTTAAAAAGGTGGTGAAAGAACATGCCTTCAATGCGTGAAATCAAGGAAAAGATCGCGTCGACCAAGCAGATGAGCAAGATCACCAAGGCGATGCAGATGGTTGCCGCTGCGCGGCTGAGCCGGGCGCAGCTGAGTGCCCAGAACTATGCAGCGTATGCCGGCAAACTGCGTGAAGTGGTGGCCAGCATTGCCAGCGCGATGCCAAAGGGCGGCGACAGCAAACATCCGATGCTCGCCACCCGTCCGGTGAAGAAGACCGCCTATCTGGTTCTGACGGAAAACCGCGGACTGGCCGGTGCGTATGACAGCAACGTGCTGAAATATGCGCAGAACCGGATCCGTGAAAAACATCAGTCGCCGGATGAATATACGGTGATTGTCACTGGAAAGATCGGCCTGAAATTTTTCACAAGACGGAACTATCCGGTTGTTTTCAGCAAAACGGATGTGGCCGATGAGATCAATTTTGACGATGCGGTGGCTTTTGCGCGCAAGGTGATCGACCTGTTCAATACGAAGAAAGTCGATGAACTGCATCTGATCTATAATCACTTTGTCAACGCGATTTCCCAGACGGTGGAAGACAAGCAGCTCTTGCCGCTCACCAACTTAACTGAAGGTCCGGCGAAGAAAACGAATTACATTTACGAACCGGATGAAGATGAAGTGCTGAAGAATCTGCTTCCGCTTTACGCTGAGGGGCAGATCTACGGCGCCCTGCTCGACGCCAAAGCAGCCGAACAGGCAGCACGGATGACGGCCATGCGCAGTGCTTCGGATAATGCCAGTGACATTATCGATCACCTGTCGCTGTCGTACAACCGTGCCCGTCAGGCGGCAATCACTCAGGAAATTACAGAAATTGTCGGCGGCGCTGCCGCACTCGAATAAATGTGTAGGCTCTGTTTAAACCGGACTTTATGCTCCCTTGAGCGAAGCATAACGGTTAGGAGTGAACAGAGCCAATGGATAAAAGGCTGATAGGAGGTAGTTCGATGAACAAAGGGTATGTGACTCAGGTAACCGGACCAGTCGTCGATGTTAAGTTCGACCGCGACAGTCTGCCTGACATTTACAATGCTCTGACCATTAATTACAAAGCCAAGTCCTCCAATGAAGCGAATATCCATCTGACGCTGGAGGTAGCACTTCACCTTGGCGATGATACTGTCCGCACCATTGCGATGGACTCGACAGATGGTCTTGTCCGCGGCATGGAAGTAATCGACACAGGTGCACCAATCTCTGTCCCTGTCGGCGACGCCACACTCGGAAGGGTGTTCAACGTCCTCGGCGAAGCGATTGACGGCAAGCCGATTGCGCCTGATGTTAAAAAAAGTTCAATTCATAAAGATCCTCCGAAATTCGCCGATCTGTCGACGAAAACGGAAGTTCTGGAAACCGGAATTAAAGTTATTGATTTGCTGACCCCATATATCAAAGGCGGCAAAATCGGACTGTTCGGTGGTGCCGGTGTCGGTAAAACCGTTCTGATTCAGGAACTGATTCACAATATTGCCGAAGAGCATCACGGCGTATCTGTATTCGCCGGTGTCGGCGAACGGACCCGTGAAGGTAATGACCTGTACTATGAAATGACGGATTCAGGAGTGATCAAGCAGACCGCGATGGTGTTCGGCCAGATGAACGAGCCGCCGGGTGCCCGTATGCGTGTGGCGCTGTCCGGTCTGACGATGGCGGAATATTTCCGTGACGTCGAAGGCCAGGACGTGCTGCTGTTCATTGATAACATCTTCCGTTTCACTCAGGCCGGCTCGGAAGTTTCCGCGCTGCTTGGCCGTCTGCCGTCTGCCGTTGGCTATCAGCCGACGCTGGCAACAGAAATGGGCCGCCTGCAGGAACGGATTACATCAACGAAAAAGGGCTCGGTTACCTCAATTCAGGCCGTTTATGTGCCTGCCGATGACTATACCGACCCGGCTCCTGCAACCACATTCTCACACCTGGACGCGACGACCAACCTGGAACGTTCACTGACCCAGATCGGTATTTATCCGGCCGTGGATCCACTGGCTTCAACATCCCGCGCGCTGTCGCCGGACATTGTCGGTGAAGAACACTACGAAGTTGCCGAACGCGTTCAGCAGACGCTGCAGCGTTATCGTGAACTTCAGGATATCATCGCCATCCTTGGTATGGATGAACTCTCCGACGAAGACAAACTGACCGTCAGCCGTGCCCGCCGCGTTCAGTTCTTCCTCGGCCAGAACTTCCACGTCGCCGAGCAGTTCACCGGTGTTCCCGGATCTTACGTTCCTGTCGAAGACACGATCAAGGGATTCAAGGGCATCCTGGACGGCAAATATGACGACGTTCCTGAAGAAGCATTCCGTAACACAGGAACGATTGCGGATGTTCTGGAAAGAGCGAAACAACTGGCCTGATGCGCAGTCTAATCGCCGCGCAGGCCGGACAAAGGGGGCTGGCAGATGAGCACAGTGCATACGGATATCGTCACACCCGCAGGCAAGGTGTATGAAGGAGACGTTCACATGGTCTGTGTACGGGCCACAAGCGGCGAGATGGGCGTACTTCCCCATCATATTCCGCTTGTTGCGCCGCTGGAAATCGCCTTGGTCCGTCTGAAACATGAAGATGAGAAAAAGGTGGATTACGTCGCCGTTCATGGCGGCTTCATCCAGGTCAGCCGTGACAAGGTCACGATCCTTTCGGAAGCCGCTGAAAAGAAAGACGACATTGATGTCGCCCGTGCGGAAAAAGCAAGAGATCTTGCCAGGAAGCAGCTCGGCACACTGCACGAAACCTCTCCGGGTTACGACAGTGCGATGCGTCGTCTGAAGCGTTCCGAGCTGCGTATTTCCACCGCCGCCATCAAGGAAGACGCCGTGCCGAACAAATAAATCCGGATACAAAAAAAGGAGCTCAGAGATGGGCTTCTCTTTTTTGTGCAGTCACTGATCCCGCTTCTCATCTAATTCGGCTGAAAATGGCGAAATCGGCTGATATATACCCAAATCGCCCGCAAATGAAATGGCTGCGCTCGTGCACCTATCTGTTTAAGCACAGTTCTTTAAAAAATTGCCATCTTTTATCCCGGGAACCGATCAATTTTTAGGAAAGCCGCGAAAAAACCGGCATATCCATTTCTGCTTTCACGATTCATCTTGGCCCCTGAGAAACTGCATCGTTCGCTTCAGAAGCTCATTTTCCCGATCAATTTGTTTCATTTCTTTGATGTAAGCGGCTTTGGCCTTTTCGAGTTCCTCCCGGTTCGGCGTCCGCTTCACGTCTGTCGTATGACGCGCCGCTCTATATGCAGCCACCCAGCGGCTGATCGTGGAGTCCGGCAGTCCCTTTTCAAGTGCCACATCGTGCGCTGCCCTGTGTCCATCCACAATCAATTTTGCGATCGATTCCCGGAATTCCCGGCTATGATGCTTACCCACCTTCTTCACATCCTCTTTCGTAAAATTGCATTTATCGCGATCTTGGTTACCCGTTGATTGAAGCTGAAGGTGCGAGATTCCTGCGGGAAAAGCGAGCGCCTGCAGCGGAAATCAACAATATGGCAAAATGACGAAACGAAGCGCTCTTCCTGTCTTATTTCGACCGAATCCGCAGATCATTACAGCTCCAGTTTCTACCTGTCAAAAATGTAATGAAATTCGAGAAATCTGTATTAATTCTGAAAAAACAATCATTTAGATTATTGTGGTTATTTTCCCAAAATCGCGTTAAAATAAAATTGTTTAAGAAATATTAACTTTTGATTACAGATTGATTACAAACAGGAGATGGATGCACATTCCCGAACCGCAGAAACAATATCCGGTTCATGAAAGGGTAACGAGCATTACATGATCAATCAGGCAGGTGGCAAGAAAGTGACGACAATTGGGGTACAGGCACTGTTAAATATCTTCGTGAATCTCCTGGTCCTCGTCCTCACATGGTGGGCGCTTCAGAGTCTTAAATTTGATCTGCTGTTCCGGCACCCGAAGTCATTACAGGCCAGGATTTGTTACATTCTTCTGGCACTTGCCATCAGCCATCCGGTCGCACAGTTTCTGATTGACTACATGAACTGGTCACTGATGCTGCCGCATATTTACGGATGAGCGCAGTGGCAAACCTGCGAGTAAGCCGAAAGTCCCGGATTTCCTCATGGCGGAGATGTCGTCCATCGGGGAAATCGGGCTGGTTTTGACGAAAAGTTCCACGTATGCAGCCCTCCTTCTGCCGGCCATACTTAAGGCAGGGAGAGAGGTGCGTACGGAATGAAGAAGACACTGATTCTGACTTTTATGGTGTGGCTGTTGATCCTGACAGCCGGCACCGGAGCCGAGGGAAAGACGGGAACAACCGGGAGTAGAACGGATCCCGTCGGACGCATCGGGCAGTTTGCCCAGCTGCTGGAAAAGGATCATGCAGAAGTTTCCGGCTGGACAGTATATGCTCGTGAGGAACACTCGGCGCTGCTGACAAAAACACAGTTTGAACGATATGTGAGTAAGGAACGCAACAACTTTTCAACAGGTAACTGGACGGCTTTCAGTAAGCATGGCGGCATCCTCGTCCGGCAGGCACGGAAACGGGCCGGTACGGGTGAGACGGCGCAGCTGACATATCTTGCCTATCCGGTCGGAAAACTTTACCGGACGGCGACGCTTTATCAGGTTCAAAGCGAAAAATATAACCGGAACATCTGGCCGGTACAGGAAAAAAAGATTCATGGTGAGATCACCGAAATTTTTCATCGTCAAGTGCAGATATTCTCTTGTGTCAGAGCTCAGGACCATGCTAGAATGAAACTTGGCTTATCAAGCCGGGGGGATCGTTATCTCAACTTTTTCAATGCGGTTCCCGTTGAACGGTTAAGCGAAAAAACCTTTGTTTCGATTTCCGCATATAATGCGATATGGAATGATCAGATACGATCCGGAAACCGGCCGGTTAATTTGCAGGTGGCTCTGCGTGATGACGGACAGAAAACCGTGATTACGCTCGGTACGCCGATTATCACTCTGGAATATTGAATTACATCAGTCCGCGCCTGAGGGGGACGTGTCTCCCCGGCACGGCCGGTGGCTCACTCGGATCGAGCGAAGAGATATAAGGACGCGGAGGGGAAAAGGTTTTGGAAAAGATAATTATTCGTGGAGGAAAACGGCTTTCTGGATCTGTGAAAATTGAAGGCGCGAAAAACGCGGTACTCCCCGTCATCGCCGCTTCGATGCTGGCCAGTATCGGAACAAGCAAAATATATAATGTACCGGAACTGGCCGATGTATACACGATTAATGAAGTATTACGTTATTTGAACGTATCGGTAAATTATAAAAACAAGACGATTGTCGCCAACGCGGATGCGGATCCTTACACGGAAGCGCCATTTGAATATGTCCGGAAGATGCGGGCTTCATTCCTCGTTATGGGACCGCTGCTTGCCAGAGTCGGTCATGCGAAAATTGCCCTGCCCGGCGGCTGCGCCATCGGTTCACGGCCGATCGACCAGCACCTGAAAGGTTTCGAGGCCATGGGTGCCAGGGTAAAAATCGGCAACGGGTCGATCGAAGCAAGCGTGGAAGGCAAACTAAAGGGTACGGTCATCTATCTTGATTTCCCAAGCGTCGGTGCCACGGAGAACATTATCATGGCTGCTTCACTGGCTGAAGGCGAAACGGTCCTTGAGAACGCCGCCTGCGAGCCGGAAATTGTCAATCTTGCTCAGTACCTGAATGCCATGGGCGCACGCGTCAGCGGCGCCGGCACCGGCCGCATCACGATTGAAGGCGTGGATCAGCTCCATGGCGCGGAACACACGATTCTGCCCGACCGGATCGAAGCCGGCACCTATATGATCGCTGCAGCCATCACCGGCGGCAACGTGCTCGTTGAAGATTCCGATGTTGACGATTTGCGTCCGCTGATTGCCAAACTGCGCGAAGCCGGCGTGACCGTCAACGAAGAAGAGGGCGGACTTCGCGTCATCGGCCCCGATCACCTCAAAGCGGTCGATATCAAGACAATGCCGCATCCGGGCTTCCCAACCGATCTTCAGGCGCCGATGATGGCCCTGATGCTGAAAGCAGAAGGCATTTCCGTGATCACCGAAACGGTATTTGAGAACCGCTTCATGCACGTTGAAGAATTCCGCCGCATGAATGCATCGATCAAAATTGACGGCCGTTCCGCGATCATCAGCGGCCCCGACGACCTGCAGGGTGCCGAGGTTGCAGCGACCGATCTGCGCGCCGGTGCTGCCCTGGTCATCGCCGGCCTGGCCGCGAAGGGACACACCAAGGTCAGAAGGCTGCACCACATTGACCGCGGTTACGTCAATCTCACCGGCAAGCTCAGAGCACTGGGCGCCGACATTGAACGTGTTCGTGTCGACGAAGAGAAGCATGAGATTCCTGCCGCTGAACCTGAAGCCATCCATCCTCAGATCAGCGCCGATCCGAAATTTGCGTAACAACATGATCAAACCACCGAGGCGCGCAACCGCGTTCCTCATTCCCAATAATTTACGGTTACATAATCCTCAGACCGACCGGTTTTTACCCCGGCCGGTTTTTTCTATTCTATTGATACTTTATTGTTTGGAGGAAAGGGTGCGACACGCCTGCGGCATCAGCGAGTCGATCGAGGCTCGTCGATCGCCGGCGGACACCTGCAAAGGAGCGACGTCCGCCCAATCAGGATTATATGCTGCGTGCCATCATTTATGACTCAAAAAAGACAAGTCCCTGCGAACAGTCAGAATTCAAGCGGATTTTTCCACGGCCGGGATGGCCCGGCTTCTAAATGGCGGAAGCGGAGCATATCATCCAGTAAAAAACAAACCTGCACCGGAGGAATTCCATGAAGAAAAAAGCCGCACTGCTTCTCGCCTTTGTACTCGTTATCCTCCTGGTACCCACGATTATTGTTTCTCCATTCATTCACAAGCCGCCGGTCCAGTCGGCAACCTTGCAGTTACCCAGCGCCGTTCCAGACAAAAGTCCGAATCCGGATCCCGCCGTCACTGTTTCCGTTCGTCGCTCGGCTACCGGGATCACCGAGCGGGTCGGTCTGAACCAGTACCTGATTGGTGTCGTCGGCTCGGAAATGCCGGCTGCCTTTCAGCCGCAGGCACTTGAAGCCCAGGCGCTGGCGGCCCGGACCTACATTGTCGCCCGCCTGGTCAGCAACCCGGCGGCACGCGTCACCGACACCGTCAGCAATCAGGTCTATAACAGCCCTCAGGAGCTCAAAAGAATCTGGGGAAAAGACTATGCGTGGCGGATTCGCAAGATCACCAAAGCCGTGGAGGCCACCGACAATCAGGTGATTACCTATCGGGGCAAACTGATCACGCCGCTCTTTTTCTCGACGAGCAACGGCCGGACAGCTAATGCTTCCGATTACTGGACCACGGATGTCCCATACCTGAAGTCCGTTCCGAGTCCATGGGATAAACTGTCGCCGAAATATAAAAGGGAAAAGAAAATCAGTGCCGCCGATGCCGAATCGGCACTGGGGGTCGCGCTGCCGGTTCAGGACGGTACCGTCGGCCATGTTGTCGCGCGGACCGGCGCCGGCTATATCGCCCGGTTCAAGATCGGCGGCCGCACGTTCACCGGACGCCAGATCCGGGAAAAGTTGAACCTCAGCTCGTCCGATTTCCGGCTGACCAGGAAAGGAAATACAATCATTGCCGACACGACCGGCAACGGCCACGGTGTCGGAATGAGCCAGTATGGCGCTCAGGGCATGGCCCGCACTGGAAAAACGGCATCACAGATCATCGCCTATTACTACCGCGGCACGCAAATCAGCCGGATGACCGTGACCTCCGGCAGGGCCACGGTTCTGAAATAGCCCCCCTGCTGGAGTCACCATTTTCTTCGGCGGACCCGAAACAGCTGTGCCGCAAACTTGCGGCAACGCACGCTGAAGAGATGCGATTCTCATAAAATAGCGGAATCCACAGTACATTTTTAAAAAAATTAGCAGGTTTTTAGAAAAATGGTTGATTTTTTGCATTCTGAGGTATAGATCACCGGCAATCTGATCAGACTGGTTGCTGAGGTGATACAAGTTGACAGAAAACAAGAATCAGAAACAACTGCAGGAAAAAGAGCTGTCCGGTCTGCGCAAGCTGGCCAAACGGCGCTGGTTCTATCCCGCATTATATTTATGCGTTGCGTCGCTGATCCTTACCGGTATGCTGATTTATCAGGTAAGCGGGACCAGTCAGACCAGCAGTAAGAAGGAACAGGACCAGGTGGTGTTCAATCAGAACAAGCCGACCAACCCGCTGAATGCCGGTGAAGAAGTTTTCGAGTGGCCGTCGGAACAGGCAACAACCAAAGTGGTTCAGCCATTCTATGATTCCGCCGGTACCCAGCAGGAACAGCAAGCTGCTCTCGTAAACTATAACAACACGTTCGTTCAGAATACGGGCATCAACATCGGGGCGAAGAATGATCAGTCGTTTACGGTAACGGCAGCGCTGAGCGGCAAGGTCGTCACGGTGAAAAAGGACAGTCTGCTCGGCAAGGTCGTGACGCTGCAGCACAGTAACGGCGTGACCACCCTGTACCAGAGCCTGGCATCCACTTATGTTAAGTTGGGACAGAAAGTCAAACAGGGCGACGTGATCGGCACAGCCGGTACCGAAGCGATCAACAAACCGATGGGCGTTCATGCACACTTTGAAATCCGCAAGAACGGAATTCCCGTTAATCCGGAGACAAGCATGAACAAAGCGACCGCCGACATTAAAGCGGTAACGGTCGGTGCGCAGTCCACAATGGGCGTGACGTCCGGCACGGATGCGGCGACAACATCGGGCAGTACGGCAACACCGGCACACGGCCCGGCAAACGGCGCAACAGGCACCGGTCTCGGCCGATAAACAAATCTTTCATTCCCGCGATACGCAGATGCGTGTCGCTTTTTTTGATGCCCGAAACAGGGCATTTTCCTTCCATAAAATGGTTCACCGCTGGATTTTTATCCGTAACGGCTGGATTTTCTCTGATCACGGCTGGATTTCTGTCGTTTACGGCTGGATTTTACGCTGGGACGGCCGGATTTTGCACTGTGCTCACGCGTCAACGATTAGCTGATCCGCACAGAGAAGGGGAAAAGTATTTATCAGAAAATACTGTTAAATGTATTGAAGGTTATTGCGCATTGTAATTTAAGAAGTTTAAAATGGATAAGTATAGCAAGGAAGTCCAAAAAGAAAGCACCATCTTAGTGCAGAAGGGAGAGCTCCGGCTGTCGGGATAAGATACAGCAGGATCATTCTCAGTATCACTGGCTTCGTAAAAAATTAGTACAAATCCTGAAAGTTTCCGCCAGCCGGTCAAAAATATGAATCTGGATGAGACAGACCGCAATATACTTACGTGTTTATCAAAAGACGGAAGAATGTCTTATGTTGAAATTGGTAAGAGCCTCAACCTTTCAAGAGTAGCGATTCGCGAAAGGGTACAACAGATGATAAAAAACGGGGTCATTGAAAAATTCAGCGTAGTGATCAATTCAACTTTGGCCGGAGAAACAGTTTCTGCTTTTTTTGAAGTTGAATGTGACCCTTCGGCATTGGTCTCTGTGGCCCGCAAGCTGGCAGCCAATGAGAACGTGGCGAGCTGTTACCAGATGACTGGGCCGAGCATGCTTCATGTCCATGTGCTCGTCGAAGACTTCAAAGAACTTGAAAAGTTTACAAATAAAGAACTCTATTCAATGAAAGGGATCACGAGCGTTAACAGTCATATCTTGCTGAGAAGATTTAAGAGTCGAACAGGAATGACGTTATAATTATCTGAAAGTCAGGATACATAGATTAATGTTGATGCCACAGGAGAAGATATTTCCGTGGCATTTTTGTCTATAAAATGAATAATTAGAAAAATTATAATCATTAAATATTTAGAAAAATATATTGAATTATTAAAGATAAAGTCATATAATCATTTTTAATGATTGTATCAATTGTTAACAATATTTATGTTTATCATTAATTATTGATGAATTTATATCCCATAATTGTTACATAAAGAAATATAAATATCGATAAATAAACATGAAGTGAAATAATTGAAAATTTTGACTAAAGGAGAAACTGAGAATGTTTGATTATGATTTTCAGCCTTATCACACTTACCGCGTACCGGCTTTTTCAAGAATGGGGATGGTAGCGACAAGTCAGCCGCTCGCTGCGCAAGCAGGTCTTGAGATGCTTAAAAATGGTGGAAATGCAATTGATGCAGCAGTTGCAACCGCTGCATGCCTGTCAGTGGTTGAACCCACATCAAATGGAATAGGAAGTGATGCTTTTGCGTTAGTATGGGCTAATGGAAAACTTCATGGCCTTAACGCGAGTGGTATCGCGCCTCAGTCAATATCAATTGAAGCTATCAAACAACGTGGCTTTAAATCTATGCCTGTTCACGGTTTAGAACCGGTTATGGTTCCCGGGGCACCGGCAGCATGGGCTGAATGTATCCGCAGATTTGGGAAAAAAAGCTTGAAAGAGGTGATGCAGCCGGCAATTAATTATGCAGAAAATGGATTCCCCGTCTCTACAGTTGTAGCAAAAAACTGGAAGCTGAATTTTGAGCAATATAATGAAACACTCAAAGACCCTATGTTTAAGCCGTGGTTCGAGATGTTTGCACCGGGGGGCAGACCACCTAGAGCAGGGGACATGTGGTCTTCACAAGATCAGGCGCAAAGTCTGAGTATAATAGCTGAGACAGATGCTTCTGATTTTTATAAGGGTGAACTTGCAGATCGGATTGACCGATTTTCCCGAGATCATGGGGGCTTTATCAGGAGAAGCGACTTGGAAACTTATAGACCGGTATGGGTCAATCCCATCTCAGTAAACTATCGGGGCTATGACATTTGGGAGATGCCGCCGAATGGGCAAGGGCTTGTCACTCTTATAGCTTTGAATATCTTAAAACAGTTTCATTTTGATTATAAAGATAGTGTCAACACATACCATAAGCAAATAGAAGCACTGAAACTGGCTTTTATAGATGGTGAGAAATATATTACCGATCCTCGGGATATGGGTGATGAAGTCTCAGAGCTTCTGTCAGAAACTTATGCCGAAAAGCGGAGTCGATTGATCGATGAGGAAGCCATTGAACCTATTCCGGGTACTCTGCCAAAAGGTGGAACCGTCTACCTGGCTACGGCAGATAAAGAAGGAAACATGGTCTCGTTTATTCAGAGTAATTATAAAGGCTTCGGTTCGGGGATTGTCATCCCGGGTACTGGCATTTCTCTTCAAAACAGAGGGCATTCATTTTCCCTTGATCAAAGCGATGCGAATTCGCTAGCTCCAGGAAAGAAAACGTATCACACGATTATCCCGGGGTTTATGACAAAGAATGGACAGGCTTTAGGAGCGTTTGGAGTCATGGGTGAATATATGCAGCCGCAGGGACATCTGCAAGTCGTGACCAACATGATTGATTTTCACCTCCATCCTCAGGCAGCGCTCGACGCACCAAGATGGCAATGGATCAGTGGAAAAACAATTTTAGTTGAACCCGATTTTCCTGAATATATAGCGCAGGCTTTAAAACGTCGTGGGCATCAAATTAAAGTTGCTCTTGACAGAGGCCTGTTTGGCAGAGGACAGATTATTTTAAGAAACCAGCATTCTGGTGTTTTTGTCGGGGGAACCGAGCCAAGAGCAGACGGTGAAGTTGCCGTCTGGTAACTGATTATTCATGGTGCGCGCAGATTTAATCAGCCTTCATGGAATGAAAATGATATCTGGGAGGGCGTCAGATTGGAAAATACGAAGAAAAATTATGCATTGGTGATTATTCTATTTTCACTCGGTTGGGCATTTATGTATGCAGATCGCAATATCCTGTCACCAGTTATGAATATCATTGGTCAGGATTGGCATCTTTCAAAAAGTGAGCTAGGCTTAATGTCGACAGTTTTTTTCATTACGTATGCATTGATGCAAGTACCTGCCGGGTTCCTGGCAGATCGTTTCGGAAGAATGAAAGTACTTGTTGCAGGATATATTTTATTTGGTATCGGTACATTAATGAGCGGGCTGGTTACAGGTCTTGGAATTTTTCTGATTGTTCGGGCCATAACAGGAATAGGAGAAGGAACTTATTATAGTCCACAATACGCAGTTTCCTCTGATATTATTCCCAAAAAATATCGCGGCGTTTCTTCAGCGATTATTAATAGTGGGATGGCACTGGGAATTTCTTTAGGCTTTATCGCATCAAGTTACCTTACCTTTTCTCTACATCAGAAATGGCAGATCTCATTTATGTTGTTTGGTGTTTTAACAGCCGTAGTTGCCATTCTGATTGGCATCTTTATAAAAGACAAGAAAAATGATTCGAAGAAAAAAGCAATAAAAAAACAACCTGTTCCTATAGATATGAGGGTGCTTTTTAGTAAAAACCATATATTCACGTACATCATTATATTTTGTTCACTTTACGGATTCTTCGGAATGTTGACATGGCTTCCCTATTACCTACAGACAGCCAGAGGGGTCAGCGGGACGCAGACAGGCATTATTGCCTCGCTTGTGCCCTGGGCATCGATACCCGGAGCCATCATCTTCGGATATATCTCAGATCGAATTAAGAATAAAAAGCCGTTAATCTTTTTTCTTTCAATACTTGGGGCGATTTGTCAGTTTGTTATACCATATAGTCAGAGTTATTCATTAATGATCATTGGACTGATCGTTTACGGGTTGGTTGGAAAGCTGGCACTTGATCCCATACTGGTCTCTTACGTGGCAGAAAATACCCCATCACTGATGTACTCAAGAGCATTTGGGATTTTCAATTTTGCAGGAGTGCTTTCTTCGGTCTTCGCTCCTTACATTACAGGATATTTTGCTGATATCACGGGTAGTCTTCAGGCAGGATTCTATATATCAGGGGTACTGTTGCTCATCGGGGGAGTATTGTTCCTGTTTACTAATAAAGAACCAGACGTTCCTGAATCGAAAATACCCAATTTTGGAAATACGATGTTACCAAGAAACAATTGATTCACAATATAAATATATAGTTAACAAAGTAGCGATATAATAAAAAAATGGATTTACTAATAGATGGTTTATTTTGAGCACACTTGCACAGAAGGGTATGGATTCGATGTGTCAGGGCAACAAAGAGAGAATAGAACAAAAAACGACAGAAGTAAAAAGTCGATGAGGATTTATTTTGACATCTTCATCGCATTTTTTCGTTCCAGTATTCTCAGTTTTGGCGGCGGCCCGGTCGGCATTCCGCTGATTGAAGAAGAGGTTGTTAAAAAGTATCACTGGATGACGCTTGAGGAATTCGGTGATCTGGTGGCGATCGCCAATGCGCTGCCGGGGCCGATCAACACCAAACTGGCGGGCTACATCGGCTGGCGGATCAAAGGAGCAGCCGGCATGCTGCTGGCTCTGGTCGCCTGCGTATTCCCGATCGTGATTGTATTGATCCTTCTGCTCGGGTTTTTGACACGCTTTCAGGATCAGCGCTGGGTGCGCGGCATGACGCAGGCCGTGCTGCCCGTCGTTGGTGTCCTGATGGCCCAGCTGACCTGGCGGTTCGTGACCAGTGCCAAAAAGGGTATGGGCTGGACGCTCACTCTGATCCTGATTGCCGCCAGCTTCATCCTGATGGAACTGCTGCATATTCAGGCGCCGATCCTGATCGCACTGACGCTGCTCTTTGTGCTGCTGAAACCATGGAAACAGAGAAGCAAAAAAGAGGGGGCGTCCAAATGACGACCCTCTGGCACATTTTTCTCGCCTTTTTCATCCCCGGAATTCTCGGATACGGGGGCGGTCCGGCGTCGATTCCGCTGATTGAAAACGAAGTGGTCGACCATTATCACTGGATGTCGGTCACCACATTCAGCAATGTCCTGGCGTTTGGAAACTCGCTGCCGGGACCGATTGCTCCGGAACTGGCGGGTTATATCGGCTATCATGTCGGCGGGGTGGCCGGTTCGCTGATGGCGATGTTCGCAACGATCGCCCCGTCGCTGCTCTTGCTGATCGTTCTGCTCCGCCTGCTTTACACATTCAAGGATTCACCGAAAGTCAAATGGCTCACCCTGCTGATCCGCCCGATTATTGTCGTCATGCTCGGCATGATGGCCTGGAATTTCTTTGCAACAGCGAATCAGGGATCCGGATGGCTGCCGATGGTGCTGATCGGCGCAGGCGCTTTCATCCTGATGCAGCGGTTCCGCATTCATCCTGCCTTCATCATCGCCGGCGCCCTGTTGATCGGCGCCTTGTTTATGGGGTGATTATATGCACTTCTGGAGAATTTCTAAATATGACCCGGCCAAAAAACACGCCGACGGAAGCGATGCGGATGCAAGCGAATCGACGTCGTCTTCAGACAGCGAAAAGTCAGTCGGTGAGAAGGATGATCTGCAGACGGAGAAAAAATATCTTCAGGCAATCCGATCTTTTGCAGAAGAACTGGGGATTACGAAAGTTGTGCTCCGCGATCTCGAAACGGATTCACAGGCGGGCCATTTTTTCAGTATCTGGGTGAATCAAAAGATCACACTAAAGGATGCACTAAAGCTTTCCAGGTGGGCGCTGAGGGAAAAGCTTCGCTGTAAGCTGGAAGTCCCGGATGTGTTCTTCGTTCACTTCGGATATGATGATTACATGTACATTGGTGCTTGTGAAGACTGCCCTGAAGCAAAGGAAAAGGTGTTCGCTTCAGGTTTGTTTGTTGCGGATTTCCGGTCACCCTATTCATGAAAAAAAGCTGTCCCCGGTTGGAGACAGTTTTTTCATAATCGTAAACAGAACGTGGCATCGGAGGGGTCAATGAATGATACTCTTTTCTTTTAAATAGGAGAGGATGGTTTCCGTGCTCTCTTCCAGTGTCTGATGCTCCGTGTCGACCGTCAATTCTGGCGCTTCCGGCGCTTCATAAGGCGAATCAATACCGGTGAAAGACGGAATGACGCTGGCCCGTGCTTTTTGATACAGGCCCTTCGGATCGCGGGATTCGCAGACGTCGAGCGCACATTTGACGTAGACCTCAATAAATTCGCCGGATGCCAATCGTTTTCTGGCGGAGAGGCGATCGCTCCGGAACGGCGAAATGAATGCCGTCAGCACGATCGCGTTACTGTCGACGAACAGCTTGGCGACTTCGCCGATCCGGCGGATGTTCTCCTGCCGGTCCGCATCGGAGAAACCGAGATCGCGGTTCAGTCCGCTGCGGATATTGTCCCCGTCCAGCAGATAGGTGCGGTGTCCGGCAGTGAACAGGGCAGCCTCGACGCGGTTGGCAAGCGTCGACTTTCCGGATCCGGAAAGCCCGGTCAGCCAGATGACCGCACCTTTCTGGCCGCTCTGTTTTTCCCGGTCTGCTTTGGTGACGGTTGTCTTGTGCCAGACAATGTTTCCCATTTGTTCAGCCTCCTTAATGCCCGATGGTTTCGGTTTTGACATGCAGCCCCTGAATCAATGTATCGACGACCTCAGGACGGCTGAAGGTTTCCGGGGGACGGATGCCACTGCGCAGCATTTCCCGGACTTTAGTGCCGGAGAGGGCGACATGGAATGATTCGGGATGCGGGCATGTTTTGTTGGAGGCCATTCCACCGCACTTTTTACAGTAGAAACTGTTCTCAAAAAACAGGGTCCGGATGTCCAGCTCATCACGCGTGAAATTTGAAAAGATTTTCTGCGCATCGTAGGTCCCATAATAATTCTTGACGCCGGCGTGATCCCGGCCGACGATAAAGTGCGTGCAGCCGAAATTTTTCCGGCAGATCGCATGGAACACCGCTTCTCTCGGCCCTGCATAGCGCATGGCGGCGGGGAAGACAGCAAATGCGGTGCGCGCTTTGACATAATAGTTGTCGATCAGTACATGGTAGCTGCGCATCCGGATATCTGCGGGAATATCATCTTTCTTTGTCTCCCCGACCAGTGGGTTGATAAAAAGGCCGTCAATCGTTTCCAGCGCGGTTTTCTGAATATATTCGTGCGCGCGATGGATCGGATTCCGTGTCTGAAAGCCGACAATCGTTTTCCAGCCTTTGCGGTCGAACAGGGCTCGCGTTTCGGCGGGATCCAGAAAGTCTGCCGCGAATTCCGCCGGGTGTTCCGAGCGCCGGATCAGTTTGACCGGTCCGGACAAGTAGACGTCGCCCCGGTCGAACAGCCGCCGGACGCCGGGATGCTCCCGATCTGTGGTCAGATAGACATGCTTTGCTTCCCATGCCTTATCCGGCCTGAATTTTCCGGTCACTTCAAGCGTGCCGTAGACAGTGCCCTGATAATCCAGCTTCACAAGATCGCCGGCAGCCACACTGCCGGCAACCGATTCGCTGACCGGCAGCGTGATCGGGAGCGTCCAGGCCAGCCCGTTTTTCAGCCGCATCTTTTCAACGACAGAATGATAGTTTTCTTCATCGATGAATCCGGTCAGCGGACTGTATGTGCCGTTGGCGATAAGCTCCAGATCGCTTAAGGACACGCGGTCGATCGGAATCGTTTTCTGAATGTTGCTGACGTCTTCGCCAAATGCCTGACGGTTAATTAATGTACCGCCATGAGGTAAACCTGCCATCTTTTATTCCCACCTTTTGATTATTCTTTGACATCATTCTTCAGATGGAGACCGCACTCGGTTTTATCGAAGGAGCTCCATCGTCCTGCCCGCTGGTCTTCGCCCGGTTTCACCGGTAATGTACAGTAAGCACAGCCGATGCTCGGGTAATGCTGATCATGCAGCGGATTATAGGGCAGATCATGAGCATGGACGTAGTCCCACACTTGTGCCCATGTCCAGTAGATCAGCGGACAGATCTTGACTGACTGAAATTTTTCATCCCTATTAATGAACTGAACGTTCCGCCGTGTCGGCGACTGCTCATGACGCAGCCCGGAGATCCAGGCATCATAGTGGCTGAGCTGCTTGCGCAGCGGGTCGACTTTCCGCAGCTGGCAGCATAGATCGGGCCGCCGCGTCCATAACTTTTCACCATACTTCTCGGCCTGCTGTTCAGGCGTCAGATCCGGTTTCTGGCGGATGATCCGGAGCTGCGGATAGCGGGCCTGGACACGGTCGACCAGTTCATACGTTTCTTTAAAATGGAAATCCGTGTCGAGAAAAATCACTGCCGCATCCGGTTTCACCCGGGTGATCAGGTCAATCAGGACAATCCCTTCAACACCGAAACTGCACGAGTAGGCGACGCGCTCCCCGTAGGTGCCATACGTCCATCTCAGCACATCCAGTGCGCCATGATAAACCGGATCAGCCGTGAATTCAGGGAGATGCTGCCCGGTCCAGTTTGCGTAACTCAATAATTCCTGTCCCAATGGTCATTCCTCCTTCAGCGGGGACCTGTCCGAAAGCCGTAGCTTCTTGTTCGCCCGAACTCCGGACAAGAATCAATTGACGGTGAACACTTTGACTTTCCTGGCTTCCAGAAAGACCTGCTGATTCTTGCTCAGAGCCAGAGCGTCAAATTCCCGCCTGGTCACTTCAACTTCAAGATTCTGATCTTCATCCTGCCCGATCAGTTCAAGCTTAATGATCGATCCGGACGGATGAATATGCGTCACGGTCGCCGCCAGTGTCCGGCCTGCTTCCTGAATGTCGTCCGGTGTCCGGATCGCAAACTGATCGGGACGGATAAAGGCGACACCATCGGCTTGTTCCGTGTTGTCCACCGGCACTCTGAAACTGCCGTTTGTAAACAGGCCGTCGCTGATCGTTCCCCGCACCTGATTGACATTGCCGATAAAGTCGTAGACAAACGAGTTGACCGGATTCTCATAAACTTCGGACGGTGTGCCGATTTGTTCGATTTGTCCTTTGTTAATGATGATCACACGGTCGGCGACTTCGAAGGCTTCCTCCTGATCGTGGGTAACCAGCAGACTAGTCATTTTGACTTGCTGATGCAGGTGACGCAGCCACTGGCGCAGCTCCTTCCTGACTTTGGCATCAAGCGCGCCGAACGGTTCATCCAGCAGCAGAATATGCGGCTGGATGGCCAGAGCGCGGGCGAGTGCGACGCGCTGCCGTTGCCCGCCGGACAGCTGCGACGGATACCGATCGCCGTAGGGTTCTAGGCGGACAAGGTGGAGCAGCTGATCGACACGTTCGCGAATCTGCTGCTTCGACGGCCGGTCCTTCCGCCGTTTCACATTCAGTCCGTAAGCAATGTTGTCGCGGATCGTCATCGTGTCGAACAGGGCATAGTGCTGGAAGACGAATCCGGCCTTGCGCTTCTTGATCGGTGCGTTGGTCAGATCCTCACCGTGAAAAAGAATCAACCCTTCATCGGCATATTCCAGTCCCGCCAGCACTCTGAGGAGTGACGTTTTTCCGGAACCGGACGGCCCCAGCAGCGCGACCAGCTCACCGGTCTGGATCGTCAGATTAATATCTTTCAGGATTTGATAGGGGCCGTATGATTTTGAAATATGACGTAGTTCAATACTCATGCCAACCATCCCCAGTCATTTTTATTATTCGGGCCGTGTGCTTTTCCAGTCGATATAGCTTTTCAATGCCAGTGAGACAATCGCGACGACGGACATCAGTGATGAAAGGGCGAACGCCGCGGTCATCTGATAGCCGTCATAAAAGGCCTGAACCTGAAGCGGCATCGTATTCGTCTGGCCGACGATATGCCCGGACACAACGGAAACCGCGCCGAAGTCGCCGATGGCACGGGCACTGCACAGGATGACACCGTAGAGCAGCCCCCATTTGATATTGGGCAGAGTGACTTTGAAAAAGGTACGCAGGGTGCCGGCGCCAAGCACGAGCGACGCTTCTTCTTCAAGCCGGCCCTGATTTTCCATTAATGGGATCAGTTCGCGCGCCACAAAGGGATAGGTGACGAACAGCGTCGCAATGCAGATACCGATGGTGTTGAAAACGAGCTGAATATGATGAGCGAGCAGCCACGGTCCGAGAATTCCGTGATCACCGAACATAAGCACGAAGATCAGCCCGCCGATGACCGGAGAAATCGAGAAGGGAAGGTCGGCCAGGGTCACGACCAGACTTTTTCCCCTGAAACGGTATTTGGTTGTTGTCCAGGCGAGCAGAATGCCGAATACGGTGTTGATCGGCACGACGATGACCAGGACGGTGAGCGTCAGGGTGATCGACGATAGGGCATCGGAACTGGATACCGCCGCCCAGTAAACCCCGACCCCGTTCTGAAAGGCCTGAGCGAAAATAAAGATCAGCGGCAGAATCAGAAACAGGGCGATGAAGGCGATCACGATCACTGTCAGCAGCGTCCGGATCCAGAGCGGCTCGGTCAGGGTACGGGCAACCCGCCGCCGGGTCTGCAGCAGATTGCCCGGTTTCGTGGATACAGAGAGTTCAGCCATATGGATACCTCCTTTCATTGATCGGCAAATTTCCGTTTGGCCAGCCACTGCGAGAAGTTAATCAGAAACAGAATCAGAAACGATGCAACGAGGAGAACCAGCGCAATCGATGTGGCGCCGTCATAGTCGAAGGCTTCCAGTTTCTGCATAATGACGAGCGGCGCAATCTCTGTTTTGAACGGCATGTTCCCGGCGATGAAGACGACCGATCCGTATTCACCGAGCGCCCGGGAGAATGCGAGCGCGAATCCGGAAAAAGCCGCCGGGCGGATCTTCGGGAAAATGACATGGACGAGCGTCTGGAAACGGCTTGCACCGAGAATTGCCGACGCCTCTTCGTTCTCCTTGCCCAGGTTCTGCAGAACAGGTTCGACGATGCGGACGACAAACGGCATGCCGATCAGGATCAGCGCGACGATAATCCCCACTTCGGTATACGAAACTTTAAAGGGCAGGAGCCGGCCGACCCAGCCGTTGGTCGCATAGAGCGTTGCCAGCGTAATCCCGGCCACCGAAGTCGGCAGGGCAAACGGGAGATCAAGCAGGCCGTCGAGCAGTTTTCTTCCCGGAAAGGTATAACGGACGAGCACCCAGGCGGTCAGGACACCGAACACCAGATTGATCAGCGATGCAATCAGGGCGGTTGTAAAACTCAGACGAAGTGCTGAAACAACAATAGGCTGGCTGATTTCTCGGACAAAGCCGCCCCAGCCAAGACTGGAAGTATAGATAAAAATCATCGAAAGAGGAATCAGCACCAGCAAAGCGAGATAGGACAGCGACAGTCCCAGCGAGAGACCGAAGCCCGGGATGATCTGTCTGTCCCTCGCTTTGTTTCTTTTTACAGATTGAACGGACATGATTTTCCTCTCCTTATTCTCTGTCTGAAAGCCGGGACATCACTGCTTCCCCGTATAGATCTGATCGAAAATACCTCCGTCATTAAAGAATTTCTTCTGTGCTTTATTCCATCCGCCGAACAGCGGGTCATCGATTTTTACCAGCGGGATGTTCGGATAAACATTGCGGTATTTCGCCAGCACACTCTGATTGCGCGGACGGTAGTAGTTTTTCGCGATGATTTCCTGCGCCGGCTTTGTGTACAGATACTTCAGGTAAGCGCTGGCGACCTTCGTCGTTCCGTTCTTTGCGGCATTCTTGTCAACGACGGAAACAGTCGGTTCGGTCAGAATGCTGATCGAAGGATTGACAATTTCATACTTGCTCTTGCCGCCGGCAGCGTTCAGGCTGAGCAGAGCCTCATTTTCCCAGGCGATCAGCACATCACCGACACCGCGTGTGGTGAAGGTTGTGGTCGCGCCCCGCGCTCCGGAATCAAGAACTTTAACATTCTTGTACAGAGCTTTCAGAAATGCCTTGTCCTTTGTCTGATTGCCATTGTACTTCTTATTCGCGTAGGCCCAGGCTGCGAGGAAGTTCCATCTTGCACCGCCGGAGGTCTTCGGGTTCGGTGTGACGATACCGACGCCTTTCTTTGTCAGGTCATTCCAGTCTTTGATATGTTTCGGATTGCCTTTCCGGACCAGGAAGACGATGGTTGATGTGTATGGGGCAGAATTATCGGGAAGCCGGCTCTGCCAGTTCGAAGCAATCTTATGTGTGCCGGTGACGATCGAATTAATGTCTCCTGAAAGGGCAAGCGTGACCACGTCGGCGTTCAGCCCGTCAATGACTGCCCGCGCCTGTGCGCCGGACCCGCCGTGCGACTGCGCCACAGTCACGGTCTGACCGGTCTTCCTTTTCCAGTAATTAGCAAACAGCTGATTGTAACTCTTGTACAGCTCACGGGTCGGATCATAAGAGACGTTCAGCAGTTTGACCGGCTTCCCGGCTGTCGATGATGAAGCACCTGAAGCAGCACTCGATCCGCAGGCTGAGAGGACAAGCGAGAAGACAATAAGCAATGAAATGATGGACCAACTGCGTTTTCTGATTTTCAAGACAAGCACCCCTTTAAAATGGATTAATGTCATCAAAGCGCATACGAAAACTAAGAATAATGTCAAAAAAATAATACTAGTATCACAACGTCTGGCGGTACTCGATGGTTCACCTCCTGAATGAAACGGTTTTTGGAAAAACTCTGTTTAAAGAATGATTCCGGGGGAGGTTTGCCTGAAAGAAACCGAATCAGAAAAGCATCAAAAAAGCTGATTCCTTATTCAGAAAATGACTGAAGTAAGAAATCAGCTTTATTCGTCGATAACAGCTATCTTTCTTATCTCCCAGATGATACGCCATCTGCTGGAATTGACACCGTGCTAACGCCGGTTGTCGAGCTTCATCGAGCCAGTCTCTCCGCTACTCTTGATAAGATGATTCAATTGTTGTGATTGGGTCTAATTCTAACGCCGTCGATCCGGAGAGTCAATAATATTTTGAAAAATTTGTTGTCCGGCAGTAAGAGAAAGGGAGAGATCGCTCAGAAAACGACTGTTTTCAGCATATGCGGACGAGACCGGCGCGCAAAGCCCGGCATGAATGATCGCACACAAAACTAAAATACTATTTCAGTAATAAAAATTTTCGAGATGAATATTGTAATAGCATTTCATTGGACTTAAACTATGAATAGTTAGATAATTTTAAAAATTTAGGAGGCGATTTCTTGCCGGCGGGTATCATTCTGACTTCCCATGGGAAATTGGCCAAAGAGGTTCTGGCGTCAGCAGAAATGATTATCGGACAGACAGAGAATATTCAGGCAGTCTGCATGACGATGGATGATGGTTCCGCAGGACTCAGAAAGAAGATGGAGCAAGCCGTCGACCAGTTTTCAGACAGAGAAGGTGTGCTGATCATTACGGATTTGCTCGGCGGAACGCCATGCAATGTAGCAACCCTCCTTGCCCAGGGGAGCGACCGGATCACGGTGATGACCGGCCTGAACCTGGCGATGGTGGTTGAGGCATCAGCCGTAGCACAGCAACCCTTGCAGCCTTTAACGGATTATCTGGTGCGGATCGGCAAAGATTCGATTAACCGCATTAATCCGTGCGGCGGCACCGCAAACAGCGGGATTTCGGATGGATACGATGAATGAGGAGGATTCTGCGAAATGACACTGTCTATTGGTCTGATCATTATCCTTACCCTTTATGTGGGTCTTGCACAAATTGATGCCCTGTCCGCGCAATTGGGACTGTATTCTCCGCTGTTCGGGGGAATGATCACCGGATTGCTGATGGGAAATATCACAATCGGTCTGCTGGTCGGCGGAACCCTTCAGCTGATGATCCTCGGTGTCGCGACGTATGGCGGCGCATCGGTACCGGATTATCTGTCCGGTTCGATTATCGGCACCGCCTACGCCATCCTTTCGGCAAAAGGGGCCCAGTACGGGATCGGACTTGCGGTTCCGATCGGACTCTTACTGACCCAGCTGGATGTGCTCGCCCGGATGAGCAACCTGTTCTTTCAGCATATGGCTGACCGCCATGCACGCACCGGCGATTATCGGGGCGTCGAGCGGGCCAATCTGTTCGGGATCATTCCCTGGACGCTGAGCCGCATGATTCCCGTTTTTATCGGCTTATTTTTCGGCAACAGCGTGGTCAACCTGATCAACCAGTATATGCCGGCCTGGCTGATGCTTGGCCTGAAGACAGCCGGTGCCATCCTCCCGGCATTAGGTATTGCCATTCTGATGCGGTATCTGCCTTTGAAGAAGTTCTTTGCCTTTTTCATTATCGGCTTTGTCCTGATGGCCGTCGGCGGAACCAATATGACGATGATGGCTGTTGCGTTAATCGGCTTGGCGCTGGCCGCCATCTACATGCTTTTCAAGAATGAATTCAAACCGGCACCGGCCGGCGGATCGCCTGCAGCCCGGACGAAACAAAATGATGACGATGAGGAGGTTGAGATTGATGACTGAGGAGAAAACAACGGAACCGGTCGTAACCCGGAAGGATCTTGCCCGCGTCGCGCGTCGGAATATTTTCGGCCTGCAGCTCGGGTGGAACTACGAAAAAATGCAGGGACTCGGCTATTGCTACACCGTTTTGCCGATCCTGAAGAAACTTTATAAAGATGATCCGGACAAAATGAAAGCAGCACTGCAGAATCATCTCGGCTTTTTCAATACCACACCGGCCATGTCCCACCTGATCGTCGGCGCGAACACGGCACTGGAAGAAAAGCTCAAAGGGTCCGATCAGGATGCGGTGACCGGCCTGAAGACAGGACTGATGGGTCCGTTTGCCGGCGTCGGCGACACTCTTTTCGTCGCCATTTACCGGACACTCGTTTTCTCAATCGCAGCCTATCTGGCGCTGCAGGGTCAGGCGGTCGGTCTCCTGATTCCGCTGATTGCCGGCTTCGTCATTCTCTACATCCGCTACAAATTTACGTTTATCGGTTATAATCAGGGGCAAAGACTGACCACAGAATTCGGCGGCCAGCTCAAGAATCTGACAGAAGCGGCGGCCATTCTCGGGCTGACGGTGATCGGTGCATTGATACCGGCTGTGATCAAACCGGTCATCCCGCTGGCATTCAACATCGGGAAGGTTAAGCTGGATTTCCAGACGCTGCTCAATCAGATTATCCCCGGGATCATCCCGATTGCGATTGTTCTGTTTTCCTACTGGCTGCTTGGCAAGAAGAAAATGACCTCGACGCGGCTGCTGTTTATTCTTCTGGCGATCGGGATCATACTCGGCAACCTTGCAAATATTGTAAAACTGTTCTGAGAGTGGGAGCGAATGACGTGACAATACGAAATATCAGAGTGGACGAACGGCTGATTCACGGACAGGTCGCGACGGTCTGGTCGCATTCCCTGAACGTCAGCCGGATTGCGGTGATTAACGACAAAGTGGTCAAAGATGAAATGATGATCAATGCGCTCAAAGTGGCGCGTCCGGCCGGCGTTAAACTGTCAATTCTATCTGTTCAGAAGGGCGTCCGCAATTTTACCGCCGGAAAGTACGACGCCGATGAAGTGCTCGTCCTGTTCCGAAACATTGAAGACGTCAAACGGGCGGTGGATCTCGGGATGCCGATCACGACATTTAACGTCGGCAATCTGTCGCATAAAGAAGGGCAGTTAAAAATCAAGAAATCGGTCAGCCTGAGCAAAGAAGATATTTCCGCGATCAGGGATCTGTCGGCCAGGGGCATCACCATCACTGCCCAGATGATTCCCAATGAACCGGCCGCCAATATACTCGAATTGATCAAGAAAGCTGAAGGCTGATCCGGGACGAAAGATTGTGGCGCTATGAACTTTTTTGACAGGCTGAGAATCAAATACACGTCGCTGACAAAAACCGGGAAAAGAATTGCCGAATTCCTTTTCGAAGATGCTCCGGCGTTTACCCGGATGACCGCTGCGGAAATCGGCCGAAGAAGCAGCACGTCTCCGGCTGCGGTCATCCGTTTCTGCAAGCAGATGGAGTGCGGCAGTCTGGAACAGCTGAAAATGGACATTGTCCGCGCCATCAATCCGCAGACAAAAGAAAAGATGCTGAACCCGATTTTTATGAGTACCGATAATACGGCTCAGATCACTGAGAAATATTACCATTATCGTGAACTCAGCAATAAAAGGGTATTTCAGATGGTGGATATCGGGCTGATCGAAAAAACAGTGGAACTGATGCATCGGGCAAAGATGATCTATCTGTTCGGGATCAATGCATCGTCTTTAGCCGCCTATGACCTGGAACATAAACTGAACCGCGTGAACATACCGGCCGTTTTCCATCAGGATCCGCACATGAATCTCGAATTCTCGGTAGGCATTAAACCGGAGGATCTGGCCATCGCCATTTCCTACAGCGGCGAAACCAGGGAAGTCCTGCTCGCGGCGGCAAAGGCCAAAGAGAAGGGCGCGCAGTTGGTCGCCATTACCCAGGATAACAAGAATCCGTTGTCCCGGATCGCCGACATTCTCCTTGCCGTGCCGAGCGATGAAAAGCGATTGCGGATCGCGGCCGTCAGTTCAAGACTGTCCCAGATGTTTTACACCGACTTGCTCTATCTGTGTCTCATTCAGAAAGATTTCGACCGGGTGTCCGACTACCTTTATGAGACTAGTGAGCTTGTTAATAAATTACTATAGTGATGTGATCGAATGGATCTTTCAAAAATTGATACGGAACAGAGAAACCCGCGGACACTGAATATTGACGCTGTGCCGACCCGGGATATGCTGAAGATGATCAACAGCGAAGATGCAAGAGTGGCCGCCGCGGTGGACAAGATTATTCCTGACATTTCCCGCGCCGTGGATGCGATGACTGAAAAATTTGTACGGGGCGGCCGAATCATCTACGTCGGAGCAGGGACGTCCGGACGGCTCGGGTTTCTGGACGCGGCCGAAAGTGTGCCGACGTTCGGCATTAAAGAGGGGCGGATTACCGGCCTGATTGCCGGCGGTCCGGAAGCAATGCGCCGCGCTGTGGAAGGCGCAGAAGACGACACCGGACTCTGCGAACAGGATTTGAAAAAGATTCAGTTTACCGCCGGGGACGTCCTCGTCGGCCTGGCCGCGAGCGGCCGGACACCATATGTCGTCGGCGGTTTGAAGTATGCGCGGTCGATCGGCGCACGGACCGTTTCGGTAACCTGCAACCCGTCCGGCGTGATGAACCGGATCGTCGATTTTCCGATTGCCTGTGAAGTCGGCCCGGAGGTCATCACCGGTTCGACGCGAATGAAATCAGGAACCGCCCAGAAGATGATCCTGAACATGATGTCGACAGCGATCATGATCAAGGACAACAAAGTGTTTAGCAATCTGATGATCAATGTCCAGCCGACCAACGGAAAACTGCGCGAACGCGCCAGACGGATTGTCATGGAGATCACCGGCGCCGCCGCTCAGGAAGCATCCGGTCTGCTTGACCAATGCAGCTATCAGGTTCCGGTGGCAATTGTCGCTAAAATGGCCGGCGTCGATACAGCAACCGCCGGTCAGAGGCTGAAACAGGCCGGAGGTAATCTTCGCCGTGCCCTGCGCAATTGAAACATGGGATGCCCGGATCCGGGACCGGCTCAGCCGGCTGATCGCGGCCGGTGCTGTCCCCGGCGCCGCCTGGAGCCTGATCGAGGCAAAGAGGTTTTCCTGAAAGAACGGAAGAAGCTGACTGATCAGTTTATCTCGGAGGAAAGTATGTAAAAGCATCGGATTTCGGAGGAGCTGTCTCGTGATGGGGGCAGCTCCTTTTCTCACGCTAATCCTGCCGCGGGTTTTCGAGTAAACCTTTGCGCCGCGTAATGATTACATAAAGTCCGGGTAAATTGCTCACCGGAGGAACAAGTGCAAGCCATGCTGCGTGTGCCGTATGCGTTGCCGCGAGCAGCCACCAGCCGAAGCCGAATGTCATGGCCATACTCAAAAACGTTGTGATAAATAGAGCAGTCAGAAGCATCCGGACACCCGGATGCTTTTTAAACAAACGTTTATTCAGCAGCAGTGTGCTGAAAAACAGAGCCAGGAACAGCAATGACTGGAACAACGCCAGCCCGACCAGTGAAAGAATCAGCCATAATAGATCCATTTCTGCTACCTCCGCGATGATGTCACACAATGTTTGAAAATGCCGGCAGGAATTGGATCCCGCGGGAAAGAACTTCTTAAAAGTTACTACGATTAAAGGAGGTCTTTGATGAAAATCCTTAAACAACAACATATGCCTCTGCGGCTGCTCGCTGTTCAGGCATTGCGCGACCATCTGCCGCCCGGCAGCAGCGATTATGCCAGGATCGACGATGATCTCTCCAGCTATCATGCCGGCTGGCTGGGTGAGCAGAACCTTGCCTATTATCTTAGCACACTGTCCGGCAGTGCCTGCCGCATTCTTTATGACCTTCGTGAAAATGTGCTTGAGCACACCTTTCAGATGGATGCCTTTCTTTTCCTCGAGAATTTCGCCCTTATTATCGAAGCAAAAAATTATTCCGGTACGCTTACTTTTGAACCGAGCGGGCGTCAGATGATCCGCACACTTGGCAATAAACGCAGCGGTTTCTCCAATCCCCTGATCCAGGTCGCCCGCCACCGCCAACTGCTGCTCGCGTGGCTTAACGATCACGGTCTGCCCCGGATTCCGCTCGAAACACTTGTGACTTTCTCCAACCCGGCGACGATCATTGAAAACCCCGGCCGCTCCCGTGATGTCGCCGAAAGGGTTCTGCACACGGAACAGGTCATTTCGAAAATCCAGATCCTCGAGAAAAAATATCAGAACAGTTCCCGGATTACCGATGAAGTTCCGCATATCGGGTCTCTGCTCATTAAGGAGCACACCGACCCGCCGCACGACACACTGACCAAATACCACATTCCGTTTGAGACTCTGCAGCGCGGTGTCCGTTGTCCCCGCTGCCATCTTTACACCATGAACCGCATCTTTGCCGCCTGGGCCTGCCGATGCTGCGGCCACAGCTCACGAACTGCCCACATACCGATGCTGCTTGATTATTTCCTGCTCCGCGGTGCCACAATCACCAATAAACAGGCGCGCAACTGGCTCCGCCTGGATGATCGGCAAATCATCAAATATTTACTGAAGAAAATGGGACTGCGCCCAAAAGGCAGCGGAACAGGCTCAGGACTTTACTATGAATCTCCCACATATGAATGGATCGATCAATATTACCAATCAATCAAAAGGAACTTTTAAAAAAGTTGACCCGAACCGGAGAAAAGATTACCCGACCCGCCGTGAAGTTCACCCTAATCGGGAAGAAGTTCACCCGAAAATCAAGAGTTCACCCGAAACCACAAGAAGTTCACCCGAATCAGGAAAAAGTTCACCCGGAAATCAAGAGTTTACCCGAAACCACAAGAAGTTCACCCGAACTGCCGCAGAGTTCACCCGAAAATCTCTGCATCCCTTGTCCCACTTGACTTTTTCGGCATATAAAAAGAACTCGTTTAATAAGATGTTACAAACTCACATACGGGGTTTTGAGGTGAGCGCGGCGGGCTGGAACAAGTGAGCGGCCTGGTTTCCGTTTTCCCTCCACAGAATTCGCATGTCGCATCTTCATAACATCAGGAGGCGAGTCGTGTGCACGATTACATCAAAGAACGGACGATCAAGATTGGGAAGCATATCGTGGAGACGAAGAAGACAGTGCGGGTCATCGCCAAGGAGTTCGGCGTTTCGAAAAGCACGGTTCACAAGGATCTGACCGAGCGCCTGCCCAACATCAATCCCGAACTGGCCAACGCGGTAAAAGATGTCCTTGACTACCACAAATCCATCCGGCATCTTCGGGGAGGGGAGGCGACCCGGCTGAAATACCAGAAAGGCACAGAACAGGCAGCCCAGATTTGACCGGCCGGCCATTCGCCTCATAAAGGACAGCCAGAGCATCCGGAACCTAATCCTATCCTTCCAGTCTACACCGCCTATTTTCCGCTTCCGACACAGCCCGCCCACGATTAGAAAATTTTAATGAACCGATTGATCGGACGTCTCCCTGTTTGAAACTATTTATGATAAAATGAACTAATGAATGGGAAAAGTTCGGCCTTCGGGCTAATGGATCAGGTATTTTGACAGGGAGGATAACACGGTGTTTTCAAAAGACATTGGAATAGATCTTGGAACGGCAAACGTTCTTATTTATGTGAAAGGTCAGGGCATTGTCCTGAATGAACCGTCCGTCATCGCACTGGATACAGAAACCAAGCAGCTCCTGGCGGTCGGTGAAGAAGCCCGCCGCATGGTCGGCCGTACACCAGGCAATATCGTGGCCATCCGTCCGCTGCGTGACGGCGTTATTGCGGACTTTGAAATTACAGAAATGATGCTGACACACTTTATTGATAAAATTCATGTGCGCGGTTTTCTGACCAAGCCGAGAATTCTGATCTGCACGCCGACGCACATCACATCTGTCGAACAGAAAGCGATCCGAGAAGCAGCGGAACGCAGCGGCGGCAAACAGGTATACCTTGAAGAAGAGCCGAAAGTTGCGGCAGTCGGCGCCGGCCTGGATATTTTCCAGCCGAGCGGCAACATGGTCATCGACATCGGCGGCGGCACGACCGACATCGCCGTCCTGTCGATGGGCGACATCGTAACCTCCCAGTCGATCAAACTGGCCGGCGACAAGTTCGATCAGGAAATTCTGAACTATATCAAGAAAAAATATAAAATGCTCATCGGTGAACGGACGGCAGAACAGATTAAGATCAATGTCGGTACGGTTTTCAGAGATGCCCGTGACGAAAGCATGGACATCCGCGGCCGCGATATGGTAACCGGCCTGCCGAAGACACTGACGATCCACTCCAGTGAAGTCGAAGAGGCACTGGCCGATTCGATCAGCACCCTCGTCCGCGCGGCAAAAAATGTGCTTGAAACGACACCGCCGGAACTCTCCGCCGATATCATCGACCGCGGCGTCATGCTGACCGGCGGCGGCGCCCAGCTCCACGGCATCGACCAGCTCCTGCAGAGCGAGCTGAAGGTCCCGGTCGTTGTCGCCGAGAACCCGATGACCTGCGTCGTTGAGGGCGCCGGAAAAATGCTCGAACACCTTGAGAAATTGCCAAAGCGCAAAGCCAATTAAAGCTCTGCGCTTTTCGCGTATCCGCACCGGACAAAACAAAGAAGGCAGGTGACGCACATGATCCGCGGACTTTATACATCGACAGCCGGAATGATCGCCCAGCAGCGCCAGATGGACATGCTCTCCAACAATCTGAACAACATCGACACGCCCGGATATAAGCAGGACCAGGGCACCCTCCGGACGTTCCCGGAGATGCTGATCAGCCGCCTCGGCGGCGATCCGCCCCGGAATGCCCGTGTCGGAGACGTATCAACCGGTGTCTATCAGGACGAGACGATTCCGGATTTTACCCAGGGGACGCTCACCCAGACCGGTAAATCCACCGATGTGGCCCTGGTCACCGCACAGCTGCCCGTCAATCCGCAGACCGGAGCACAGGAGGGTGCCCTGCTCTTTAATGTGCGGACACCCGCCGGCGCCCTGCGCTACACGCGTAGCGGCCATTTCACGCTGAGCCCGGACGGCCGGCTGACCGATGCAAACGGCGATACCGTACTGAACACCGCCGGCCAGCCGATCCGGCTCCCGTCCGATCAGTTTCAGGTCGCAGCCGACGGGACGATTACCGCTAACGGCACCGCAGCCGGGCAGATCGCTGTCAGCTACGCGGCCAACACGAACCGGCTGGTCAAGGAAGGCAGCGGTCTCTTCCGTACGAACGCCGCTTTGCCCGCCGCAGCCGGCCGGGCAAACGTCGCTTTCCAGATCCGCCAGGGTTACATGGAAGGATCCAACGTCAACGCCGAACAGACGATGACCGACATGATGGAAGCCTACCGCGTCTTCGAAGCCAACCAGAAGATGATGCTGATCGAAGACAACGCACTCAACCAGGCTGTCACCCAGGTCGGCCGTAATCCATAAACCTTTTTGATAAAATGTTCGCCGGACGGCCAGATAATTCCGGCTTGAAATGAACTTCATTTTACCCGGATCACCGCCTCATGATCAGGCACACTTTTTACAGACAGTGGGGCAACGCGCACATCTTTCGCGCAGAAGAAAGCAGGTGGCAAGATGGAACGTCAGATGATGGCAACCGCAGTGACCCTGTCGCAGATTCAGCAGCAGCTGGCCACCGTTGCCGACAACATTGCCAATGTCGGAACAACCGGATATATGAGCCGCAACGCCCAGTTCAGCGATCTGCTCGATCAGCAGATCAATAACATCGACCGGAACGGGGACACCGTCGATAGCGGGGCCCGGCTGACGCCGGCCGGTATCCGCTCGGGTTCCGGTACGCGGATCGGCGACACGCAGCTTGATCTGTCGGAAGGCAGCATCCAGGCGACGAACAATCCGCTTGACGTCGCCCTCAGCAGCGACCACCAGATGTTTTTGATCGGCGTGAACGGCGGTGTTGCCTATACCCGTGCCGGCGCGTTCAACGCTCAGGCTGATCCGCAGAACCCGAACGTGCTGAACCTGGTGACCAAGAGCGGCGACCCTGTGCTTGACCAGAACAGCCGGCCGATCCGTCTGCCCGCCGGTTATAACGATCTGCAGATCAGCGGCAACGGCACGATCACGGCGATCATGCGCAATGGTAACAGGGTCAATGCCGGCCGCCTTGGCCGCGTGACGATTCTTCGCCCCCAGCTGCTCGAAAGCCAGGGAAACGGGCTTTACACCTTGCAGAATCTCGGCCGGCTCGGCATCGGTCTGAACCAGGTCGTCCAGCCGGTCGGCGCCGGAAATAATTCAGTGAATCAGGGCAAACTGGAAAATGCCAATGTCGATCTGACCAAAGAAATGAGCGAACTGATAAATCTGCAGCGCAATTACCAGCTGAACGCCAGATCACTGACGATGAGGGATCAGATGTCCGGACTGGTGAACAGCATCCTGCACTGACGGACGGTGATCTGTAAGATGGAAGAGAATGAGAACAATCAGTCGGGCGGGGAGACCCGTGAATCGATCCGCAAAGCCCGGCTGGAAAAGAAGAAAAAACTGGTGAGCCGGGCGGCCCAGGCCGTCCGGGAGAAAAACGAAGACACCGGCCGCCCTGAAGAGCCGCCGGTGTACAATCCGTTTTTCAATTACCATAAACGCCGCTTCCCGATCTGGCAGCGGCTGATTGCGCTGATCAGCATCGCGGCGATTGTGATGCTGCTTGGCGCCATGTTCGGCTACGGCGTTCTCGGCCACGGCAATCCGTGGGAAGTCTTCAATCCGGCCACCTGGCAGCATATTCTTGACTTCGTCCGGACATAATACCGCCTGTTCAGGTTAAGAGAGGGGAATACATAGATGTTATCGATTGATGAAATTAAAAAGATTCTGCCGCACCGTTATCCAATGCTGCTCGTCGACAAAGTGCTGGAAGTCGAAGATGGCAAACGCGCCGTCGGCATCAAAAATGTGTCGGCCAACGAACCGTTTTTCGCCGGCCACTTTCCGGATTATCCGGTCATGCCGGGTGTCCTGATCGTTGAAGCACTCGCCCAGGTCAGCGGCATCGCCGTCCTGCATGCCGGCACCGCGAAGAACATGCTGACGCTGTACGCCGGCATCGACAAGTGCCGCTTCAAACGCCAGGTCCGCCCCGGCGATCAGCTGAAGCTCGAATCGGAAATCCTTCGTTTCCGCTCCGGATTCGCCAAAGCGAAAGGCGTCGCCTCCGTTGACGGCGAAGTCGCCTGCGAAGCCGAAATGATCTTCGCCCTGAAACCGGCGGAATAAACAGAATTCAGAACAGCCCTGCAGCGCGTCATCTGACTGCAGGGCTGTTCTTCATGATGGCATCAAGACACGTCACGATGTATATACTAAGTGTATACAATTGCAGGAATGAGGTGGTATATTGGAATCAAAGGGGGAATTCCAAATGACGACAAAGGTGCAAAAGTGGGGGAACAGCCTGGCTGTGCGGATTCCCAAAACGATCGCTGAAACCGCGGGTATTTATAAGGGGACTGAACTGGTTCTCTCAGTACAGGATGAGACGATTGTATTAAAACCGCAGAAGAAGGATCCATCTCTTAAAGAACTCCTCTCTGAAGTAACCTCTGAAAATCGCCATGATGAAGCCATCACAGGAAAAGAAGGAGAGGAACTGCTGTGACGGTATACATCCCGGATCGCGGAGATCTTGTCTCCCTTGATTTCACACCACAGGCCGGCCACGAGCAAGCGGGTAAGCGGCCGGCCATTGTCTTATCACCGGTATCTTTTAACCAGATAACCCATTTTGCCATCGTCTGCCCGATCACATCGCAGAGGAAAGGCTATCCGTTCGAAGTTCAATTACCTGAGCAATCGCAATTGCATGGTGTTATTTTTGCCGATCAGGTAAAAAGTCTGGACTGGCATGCCCGCAGCTTTCAATTTAAGGAGAAAGCCCCTGCGCATGTCCTGGATTCCTGTCTTAAGCTGATACATACCATACTCTTTTCATGATTGCCTGCTGATTCTCTCATCAAAGCCGCATTTTCTTATTTTTCTATGTCATAGATCACATCAATAATCCATTTTTCCCCTATATAATAAAAATATTAGGTTCGGAGATGCAGCGCATCCGGACAGTTACTAAAATTTTTTTCAAAAAGAGGTTGTGCGCGATGAGACGAATCATCACCTTGAATACAATGAATCTGAAAGACACAGTAAAGCATGGCGGACGCGGCGAGTGTATGACATCCTGCCAGTCAGCCTGCAAGACGTCCTGCGGTGTTGCCAACCAGAAATGTGCGGTACCTGCGGAACGCTGAGCTCGGAGAAGTGAACTGCCGCCCGCCGGAACGAAGACGGGCGGCCATTTTTTTGACAAAGGAGACCGAAAATGATTCATCAATACAAACTGAACGGATACAACATTGTACTGGATACATACAGCGGCGCCGTGCACGTCGTCGACGATCTTGCCTACGACGTGATCGCCCTCTACGAGCATACCGATCGTGACGAGATCATCACCCGGATGCAGACGAAATACCCGGAAGCCTCGGAAAAGGACATCCGCGACACGCTCGCCGATGTCGACCAGCTCAAGGAAGACGGCAAACTTTTTACCGAAGATGCCTACAAGGATCTTTCTCTGGTCGTCACGAAGCGCAAGACTTACATTAAAGCACTCTGCCTGAACGTCGCCCACACCTGCAATCTGTCGTGCGAATACTGCTTCGCGGCCCAGGGCAAGTACCATGGCCCGCGGGCGATGATGAGTTTCGAAGTCGGCAAACGGGCGATCGACTTCCTGCTCGAGAACAGCGGCTTCCACCACCGGCTCGACGTCGACTTCTTCGGCGGCGAACCGCTGATGGACTGGAAAGTCGTCAAACAGATCGTTGCCTACTGTCATGAACGGGAAAAGGATACCGGGAAAAAATTCCGGTTTACGCTTACGACAAACGGCATGCTGCTCAAGGACGAAGTGATTGATTTTCTGAATAAAGAAATGAGCAACGTTGTTCTCAGTCTTGACGGGCGCAAGGAGGTCCACGACCGGCTGCGCAAAACGGTCAACGGCAAAGGCAGCTACGACTTCATCGTCCCGAAATTCCAGAAGTTCGTCGCCAGCCGCGGCGATAAAGAGTACTACGTCCGCGGCACATTCACGCACAATAACGTCGACTTCACAAACGACATTTTCCATATGGCCGATCTCGGCTTCGACCGCCTGTCGATGGAGCCGGTCATCTGCGATCCGAAAGAGCCGTACGCCCTGCAGGAATCCGATCTTCCGGAAATCTACCGCCAGTACGAGATTCTCGCCAAAGAAATGCTGAAGCGCGAAGAAAACGGCCACGGCTTCATCTTTTACCACTATATGCTCGACCTGCACGAAGGCCCGTGTATCTACAAGCGCATCTCCGGCTGCGGCTCCGGCACCGAATACATGGCTGTCACCCCGTGGGGCGAGCTGTTCCCGTGCCACCAGTTCGTCGGCGACCAGAAATATAGCATGGGCAACATCTTCGAAGGCATCAAGCGGCCCGATATCGTCGACAAGTTCAAGCAGAATAACTGCTACTCAAAGCCCGAATGCCAGAACTGCTGGGCCAAACTCTACTGCAGCGGCGGCTGCCCCGCCAACTCGCTGCACGCCACCGGCTCACTCACCGGCAACTTCAAGTTCAGCTGCGACATCTTCCGCAAGCGGATCGAATGCGCCGTCATGATCAAAGCCGCCGAAGCCCTGCGCAGCAACCAGCAAGCCGCAGTCAACAACTGATTATTAAAAAAGAACAGCGGACCGCCCGGATAAATCAGGCGGCCCTTTTTAATAGAGAAACACCCGCTGTTCGGAATCTCAGGAAAGTTTACCCGAACGCATGGGAAGTTTACCCGAATCGAGCCGAAGTTTACCCGAATCAGGCAAAAGTTCACCCGAAATAACGAAGTTCACCCAAACGCGTGAAAAGTTTACCCGAATCGAGCCGAAGTTCACCCGAATCAAGCCAAAGTTCACCCGAACCACGCAAAAGTTTACCCGAAATTATCGAACGCTCTGAAACCACGCCACCGCGCTCCGAAATGGACCGGAAACGCTTCGCATCCGGATAGCCGCATCCCCAGGAATTCCGCGCCCAAAGCGTATACTGTATCGGGATTTTCCGACCGCATTTTATGGAGGATCAGCCAATGATAAAAAAGGAAAACAAGCTCCTGCTGATGTATCACAGCGTGGTCATTCTGCTCGCACTGGTGCCGATCATCATTGTTCTGCTCTCATTTACCGGACGGCTGAGCATCACGCGTTACCCAAATAACCTGATCACCACGGGGATTCTGGCATTTTTTGCCGCAGATTATGTCATCCGCCTGTTCGCCGCCAAAGACAAGAAACGTTTTCTGATCGAAAACTCATTCGATCTGCTCGGCCTGATCCCGATGCATCCGCTGTTCGCCCTGTTCCGGGCAGCGCGAATCGTCAGGATTCTCCGCGACCACCGGATTTTCTGGGTTCTCGGCATCGATGGCAAACTGACCGGCAGCATCCACCGGTTCATCTACGGTACCGGATTCATCTATCTGTTCTCCATCAGTGTTGTGATTCTGGTCCTGAGCGCCCTCCTTTACTCGATTGTGGAAAAATTATCCCTCTCCGACGCATTATGGTGGGCAATCACCACAGCCACGACCGTCGGCTACGGGGATATCTCGCCGCACACCGCGATCGGAAAAATTATCGCCTCCTTCCTGATGATCGGCGGCATCGGGTTCATCGGTTTGCTGACCAGCACGATCACCGACTTTTTCACCGTGAACAGCAGCAAAAATCAGGACACAAACGACATCAAAGCACTGGTGAGCAAAATTGATCAGCTGAATCGTAAAGTCGACCGACTCTCAAGCCAGGTGAACCACCTTGCCCACAAATCGGAAAAGAACCATTGGAAGTAGCCGGAATCCCGGAGCACACTGAAAATTCAAAGCGCTCCCAAACTGGTCTGACACGTTTGGCATTTTCCCCCTCATGACATTTGTCACCGCAAACTCTGGCGCTCTGTCACTATTTTTTTATCCCTGCCGCTGATAAGCTGGGAGTATATAAGAAGGGGGCCAAAAAAGCATGATTATCGAAGTCAATGACCTCATTAAACGCTACAAGGATTTTCTGGCAATCGACCATCTGAACCTGACAATCGGCGACGGTGAACTATTCGGCCTGCTCGGCCCGAACGGCGCCGGAAAAACGACACTGGTCAACGCCATTCTCGGTCTGACTGCTGTCGACCACGGCACGATCAACGTTTTCGGTGAAGCGCTGAGCACGAGCGAGCGGGCAATAAAAAAACAGATCGGACTCGTGCCGCAGGACATCGCGGTCTATCCCGAACTCACTGCCCAGGAAAATGTCACCCTGTTCGGCAAACTGTTCGGTCTGCGCGGCGAGGCGCTGAGAAAAGGCGTCGCTGATGCACTCGAATTCACCGGACTCACCGACATCCGGAATAAAAAACCGTCGCAGTTTTCCGGCGGGATGAAGCGCCGCCTCAACATCGCCTGCGCGATTGTCCACAAGCCGCGCCTGATCATTATGGATGAGCCGACCGTCGGCATCGACCCGCAGTCGCGCAACTACATCCTCGAATCCGTGAAGAAACTCAACGACATGCACTGCACCGTGATTTACATTTCCCATTATATGGAAGAGGTGGCGTCGATCTGCACCCGGATCGCGATCGTCGACAAAGGCCGGATCATCGCCAAAGGCACTCAGGAAGAGCTTGGGCGGCTGATCGAAGACGACCAGGTCGTCTCGGTCGGCGTAACCGCGCCGGACTATTCGATCATTGAAAAATTGAAGCGCCTGCCTGCCGTCAAAGACGCGACCGTCGACGGGCACACCATCCGGATTGTGCTCAGCGAACGGAAGCTGAACGCCGTTCTTGACACTTTTCTTGAGGAAGACCTGACGATCACAAAAATCGAGACCAATACGCCGACGCTGGAGGACGTCTTCCTGACACTGACCGGCCGGGCGCTGCGGGAGGGAGCACAATGAGGGAAATCGCCGCTGTTTTTCTGAGTACCGTCAGAATGAACTTCCGCGACCGCCGCAGCCTCATTTTCATGATCCTGTTTCCGATTGTCCTGACGCTGATTCTCGGCACGGCGCTGAGCAGTGTCAGCGGCAGCAGCGACACGGCCGAGAAACTCGACAGCCGTGCGGCACTCATCAATCAGGATCATGGCGCTATGGCCGGCCGGATGGAAAAATTTTTCCGCAGTCCAGAGATCAGGAAAATCGTCCATACGAAAACTTACCGGTCGCTGAGCACCGCCAAAGCCGATCTGAAAAAACAGAAGCTCGACGCCATCATCGTGATCAATAAGGGATTCACGCAGGCGGTCGAAAACGGCAGCAGCAAGAAACTCGACTTCATCACCAGCGGCGACATGGAAAGCTCGCTCATCAAAAATATTACCCAGAGCTATCTGCAGCGGATCAATGCGTACCGGGCGGCAGCCGCCTTCGCGCCGCAGCCGGCCGCCCCGCTTCTCGCCGACCACGCGCTCAGCATTAACGGCAAAATTCCGCGCTCAAGCGACTACTATGCCGTCACGATGCTGATCATGATCATCCTGTATGCCTCCGCATACGGTCTGAATGTCGTCCGCGAAATGAACCTGTCGCCGATCGGCTACCGGATCCGCTCGCTTCCGGTCCGGCAGATCAATTACCTGATCGGCAAAACGCTCGGGCAGCTGGCGACCGTTTTCCTGCAGATCATCGTCCTGGTGACCTTTTTCAAATTTATTTATCACGCCAATTTCGGCAGCAATCTCCCGTTCATTTTTCTCGTCTGCTTCCTGCTCGGCTTCATCATCATCTTGCTGAGCATCGCGCTCGCCCTGCTGTTTTCCTATAAAATGGCCGACACGATCCTTGATCTTGCCATACCGGTGGCGACATTTCTCGCCGGCGGCTATGTCAAACTCAGTATTCTTGACACCAATCCGATCGCCGTAGCGCTCAACAGCTGGCTGCCCAACGCGGTCGCCCAGAACCTGGTTTTCCAGAATATTTATGGCGGCACGGGTCAGACCGCGGCCGGCGGCGTCCTGAAACTGACCCTGATCGCGCTCGCCATTCTGCTGCTGACCATCGCCGCACTGAGGAGGAATAACCATGCCGATCTTTCAAAATAACCTGAAACGCTTTCTGAACAACAAAATGAATTTCGTGCTGATCATGCTGATCCCGCTGATCTTCATCAGCCTGTCCTTTTCCGGCTCCGGCACCCAGAAAGCCAAAGTCGGGATCATTGACCGGGACCGGACCCAGCTCACGCAAGCCATAAAGAAGGCGATCCGCAACCAGGCCGACATCGCCCCGATCGCGCAGAAGTCATTGCGCACCGACCTCACCAACAATAGAATCGACACCGTGCTGGTCATTCCAAAAAATTTTACCCGCTCGCTGATCAGCGGCAAGCCGATCAAAACAGAGAGCTACCACGTGCAGGAGAGCAACGTCTCAAGCGGGATCCGCACCTACATCTCCGGCTACCTGCAGGATCTGTCGGTAATGGCACACGCCGCCCGCGGAAACAGCACGCAATTTTACAAATCACTGCAAAGCTACCAGCAGAACCATCTCGGCCTGTCCGTCAGCAGCCCCGACCGGACCGGCGCGATGCGCGAGCGGACCGTCAGCGCCCTCGGCTTCGTCATCTTCGGCCTGTTCATGATCGTCAGCGTCTCGTCCCGGATGATCATGGAAGATAAACGGCTGAAACTGTACACGCGCTTCTTCACCACACCGCTGTCGGTCCGCAGCTATAACATCCAGAACATCCTCAGCTATCTGACCCTGTCCGCTGTGACGATCATCCTGCTGCTCGCGCTCCTCGTCTTCGGCTTCCACGCCGCACTCGGCCCGTCGCTCGTGAACATTTTTCTCGTCCTGCTGCTGTTCTCGATCGTCTCGATCTCCATCGGTGTCCTGATCAGCTCGGTCGCCCGGACCGCCGGCCAGGCCAACGCGCTCAGCCTGCTCGTCGTCACCCCGGTCGCCATGCTCGGCGGCTGCTTCTGGCCGATCCGCATCACCCCCGTCTTCATGCAGAAGATCGCCGACTTCATGCCGACCACCTGGGGTATGCGCGCCCTGACCACACTCGTCTATGGCAACGGGCTCAAAGATGTTATGATGGATTTACTGATCCTGGCCGGATTCGCCGCCCTGTTTTTCCTGCTCGGCTCATGGCGGCGCACCGACATTGCCAGCTGACCGGAGGCGCCCATGGCCTGCATCTACCGGATCCTGATCTTCGCCCTGATCGCTTTGGGGCTCGCCCGCGGCACATTAACTTCCCTGGAAGTGATGTGCTTTCTGGCGTTGCTCATCCTTGACGTTTTAAGAACACGATTTTTTCCGGAAAAAGTTCTGGCCTGGGCCGAATGGCTGCTGGCGCTCGCTTTTTGCTTCGTGGTCCCGGTGTTCATCGCTGCCGGAGCACTCCTCCTGCCGGACATCGTGGCCGAGAAACACGGCCGGCTCATCGGCGCGGCCCTGATCGTGGTGCCTGCCGCCTTTTTCCTAAGCCCGCAGCAGCTTGCACTCGATCTGCTCTATCTCGCCGTCTGCCTTTACCTGACCGTGCTGACCGACCGGCTGGCCCGGACAGAAGCCCGATTTAAGCAGGTCACCGATGAAGAGCGGCGCTCTATCTATGAACTGGAAAAGTCGCGGCAGCTGCTCCGCGTCCGGCAGGAAGAGAACATTCATCTTGCCGAGCTGAAAGAGCGCAACCGGATCGCCCGCGAATTGCACGACACCGTCGGCCACCGGATCGCCTCCCTGTATATGCAGCTGCAGGCCGCGTACAAAATCCGTACATGTGACCGGGGAAAATATGATGAGCTGGTCGCGAAAACGATCGACGAACTGTCCGGAACGCTGCGCCTGATCCACGATACGGCGCACGACCTGATTCCGCGCAAACCGACCGGTCTCGACACCCTCCGCGAACTGGTGAAGTCGTTCACCTATTGTCCGGTCACGTTCAACTTTTCCGGGCATACAGAAGAGATAGCGGCAGACCAGTGGCGGGTGCTCACGGCCAATGTCCGCGAAGCACTGACCAATGTGTTCAAACATTCGGAAGCGACGGCGGTCCGGATCGAACTGACCCAGAACCGCCGCTACATCCGGATGCTGATCCACGATAACGGGAAGGGCGCGCCGGTTCTGAATCAGCAGTTAGGTTTAACCGGCATGCGTGAACGGGTAAAAGCAATGGGGGGCAGCCTGACGATCGACGGGAGCGCCGGATTCACGATCGTCTGCCTGCTGCCGAAAAACAGGAAAGAAGGCGGGCTCTTTGAAACTCCTGATCGTCGATGACGACACGCTGATCTGCGACAGCCTGAAACTGATGATTGACCTGGAAGAGGATATGGACGTGATCGGCACCTGCGGCAATGGGGAGGAGGCGGTCCGTTTTTGCCGTAATGATCTGCCCGACATGGTGCTGATGGACATCCGCATGCCCGTCATGGACGGCGTCCGCGCCACCGCCGAACTCAGAAAGCAATGGCCGGCGCTCAAAATCATCATGCTGACCACGTTCCAGGACGACGCCTACATCCGTCAGGTCCTGAAAAACGGCGCCGCCGGCTATCTGCTCAAAAGCCAGCCCGCCGACACAATCATCGCCACCCTGCGCACCGCCGCAAAGGGCAGCGTCGTCATGAGCGGCGAAGTTGCCGAAAAACTGTCCGCCATGCTCGGCGCCGACGCGTCCGAACCCCCGAAAATCATCTCCGAATGGGGCGAAACCCTGACCCGCCGCGAACAGGAAATCCTCGCCCTGATTGCCGAGGGCCGCGCCAACCGCGACATCGCCGGCAAACTGTTCCTGAGCGAAGGCACCGTCCGCAACAACGTTACCCGACTGCTTGAAAAATTGAACTGCCGCACCCGCACCCAACTCGCCATTTACTATCTCAAACATCAACCCTGAAAAGTTTACCCGAATCGGCGAAAAGTTCACCCGAACCGTGGCAGAGTTTACCCGAATCAGTCAAAAGTTTACCCGATCTCGCTCATTTCGGCTGCATCCCAAATTGTTTTCCGCAAATTCCCAATAAATAGTCTTTTGTCCCTGACCAATTCGCCTGCCGGTGCATCTGCTGATAATGGAGGTGAAGTACATGTCTGATAAAAATATCAACAAACCCGGTGTTCAGCCAATCTACTGCGATCCGCAGTATGTTTATCATGATTCCTATGTGTGCCGCGAAATCCCGGTGATTCATCCAATCGTTCATGTTAACCGGCAGAACATCGTCAACGTGCCCCGGCACTACACTCAGCCGACCCAGAGCACTCAGGTCCTCGACCCCGGCTTACCGGGCAAAGACCAGGTCTGCGGCTGCGGCCACAGACCATGCGGCCATAAACGCCCGAACCCCTGGCTCTGGTAATGACAGCCCCCGACCAAATCGGGGGCTTATTTTAGTGCGCCCGGCATGGGCGATAATTTGGCGGTGAAAGTCCGCTGTAGGCTGTAGCGGTCGGAACTACTAGCTGAGGACAAGGGTGTCCCCCGTGAGGGAGAATCTGAAGGAAGTCTAAAGCAAAGTGCTGAACTGATGCATAAGAACCAGCTATAAGGCTGTGCGTCATGGATAAGGTTGCTAAACAAACCAAAGTCCAATACCGCTCAAAATGACAAGCAGTAGAGCTGGCAGTGACATGGCACGAAGGTTATCGCTCTT
>NZ_KB899045.1:184012-312853 GCF_000377985.1 Sporolactobacillus vineae DSM 21990 = SL153 | reverse complement strand
AGACTATCAGGCTTTTTACCAGAAGAAGTACAGAGAAGTGACTCGGCATCAACATAAACGCGCACTCGTCTTAACCGCAAGAAAACTGGTACGGTTGGTGTATTCGCTACTAAGCACCAACCAATTGTACACACCCCCTGAAGGGAGGACGTGAGTCCCACGGTTTTTATCACATCCCTTCGATGACGGCTCTACACCATATGGTAATTTTTGTTAATCATTGTAGAGCTTGATTTGTGTACGCTTTTTTAAGCGTTTTTGGATAAAGGCTTTGAAAAATTTCCAATTCCCCATTTTTAGGGTCTTGACATATTACCACTAGGCTTTAAGTATCTGCGAGAGGATTGTTTATCGCATTGGTATACTGCTTTAAATCGTCATCGGGATTCTTATGATAAAATTGCTTCCCTTACCAGGCACTGATGCGACACGAATCGTTCCCCCGATCTGCTCCAGATTCTGTTTCACAACATACAGTCCCAAACCTTCTCCGGGAACCGTCTGGGCGTTGCTTCCCTTGTAGTAAGCTTCAAATAAATGCTGCTGTTCTTTGGGCGATATACCCGCACCAGTATCCCTGATCTCGATCGTGAGCATCTTCTCATCCGTCAGGAAGAAAACCTCCACTTTACTACCCGATTGGGTGAATTTATAAGCGTTGGTCAAGATGTTGTAAATACTCTGGCTCAGTTTATACAAATCGGTCTTAATCATTATTTTCTCGTGACTCATCAAGGAAAGTGCGACTTGCTTCTGATCGAATTGAAGCTTAAGCCCGGCAATAATTCGTCGTAGTAAATGACTGAACTCGAATGTTTCAACGCGGAGCGGGGATGCCTTTCTTTCCGTATCCAGCAGACCGCTCATATTGGAAATGATCGAGGAAATGTTCTCGATCTGCATTTCACAGGTTTTGATTTCCTCTGGTGTGATATCAATGACCCCGTCCTGAAACCCTTCCAGATGTGTCTTTAATATTGTGAGCGGCGTCCGCGTCTGATGAACCATTTCATCAAGAAGACGCTTGCGCCCTTTTTGCTTTAGTTTTAACCGTGATTTCAATTCCTTCAGGCTTTGCTGGATAATCCTGACCTCCCGGATTTTTGAGAGCGGAATATCCGCCTGATTTCCCAAGTCGATATCCAGCGCCATAGATGAAGTATTTCTTAAGTCTCTGCTCAGTCTTCTGCTCGCGAACAGCCCGATCATGATCAGTAAAGCCAGCACGATAACGAAAGAGAGCAGGCTGTTGCGAATCAGAACGGAACGAAACATCATAGAAGTCATCGAATTACCAATGGAAAGGTAGTGCGTCACATTTACCGTGCCGATTGAAACACCGGAGTTCTTGAATTCTGTCCGAGAGACCTCCTGGGAAAATGTGCCCGGCGTCCTGTGCCGCATCATACCGCTCATCATGTTCATGCTGCTTAAGTCATTCGTCACATTCACATGGGCAACCACCGAACCATCCGCCTTATAGAGCGTGATTCGGGTAATCGGATCGTTCAAATAGGACGCAAGCTGCGCCTCAATCTGCCGGGACGTCATATTATTTTGAGAAAGGGCCATTCTTGAAAACCTTTTAATTTGTGACAGGCTTTTATTATATTCACCGGTCGTGTAGGCCTGAAAATAGTGGTTGATAAGCGAACTGAAAATCAGCGTATTGACAACAATCGCAAGTGCAGCCGTGAGGGTCAGCATAATCAGCCACTGCCGCCGTATGGTCATTGCCTCACATCCCCGAAAATGTATCCCGCACCATATTTTGTGATGAGCATCTTTGGATGCCTGGGATCTTGCTCAATTTTCTGACGAATACGCTTGATATAACTGTCAATGTTGCGGTCATATCCCTCGTAATCGTTTCCATATGCCAGCTCAATAAGTTGCTCTCGGGTCAGCACCTGACCTTGATGCCGAAACATAACAAGAAGCAGTGCGTACTCGGCGGAAGTGACCGGGATCTCTTCCTCTCCCTGATAGAGCTTCATACTCCCGGTATGCAGATGCAGCGCTTTACAATGATAAACCATTTGATCGGTTTCATGGTAAACCCGCTTAATGATCACCCGAACACGTTTCATTAGCTCCTTAAGGCTGAATGGTTTGACGACATAATCATCTGCGCCCGTGTCAAACCCATGGAGCCTGTCGATTTCCTCCTGCTTTGCGGTAAGCATAATGACCGGAACATCGGATACCCTTCGGATTTCCCGCAGCACCTCAAATCCGTCAATTCCAGGCATCATAATATCTAATAGAATGAGGTGAATGGTCTGGCTGCCAAAGATCTCAAGTGCTTCGAAGCCATCTTTCGCAAGAGAAGGAATATAGCCTTCTTTCTCAAGATATTTGGCTACGACATCCCGTATCTCCTTTTGATCTTCCACAATCATCACATGATAGTCCATTCCACTCAACTCGTCCCCATTTGAAAATTATGCTGCTTTGCCTGCCTCAACAAATACGCCCGCTGTTTATTTGCTCAGTACCTTCTTCATCTTTAAGTACTCCGCTTCGCTTATTTCACCCTTCGCGTAGCGGAGTTTCAAAAGTTCGAGTGAGCTGTCACCCCTTTTTTTAGATGAAGCCATTTTGAATAGAATCACGGCGGCAATGATGACCGCAACCAGCAGCAATACACCCGAACCCATCATCATCCAGGGTCCGAAAAATCCATCTCCATAGCCAAAACAGCCACCAAGACCATTATATCCTCTGAGGTACATCATACAAATCCTCCTTAACTGTCATTGAAATTTTGCCGTTTAAGACCGGATTGTTTTCAGCATGCGATTGTAGGTATCTTCATCAATTTCCCCGGAGACAAAGCGCTGTTTCAGAATTTCTTCTGCATTTGATGTTTTCGTCTGGCTGAAACTGTTACTCCCTTTTTGACGGAGAAAGTAGTAGCCGACAAGCAGAAGCAGAATAATGAGAATTAGCATCAATCGGAGGCCTCCTTTGCATGGTTTCTACTGTCATTATTGCTGAGAAATGTGGCACAATTATGATTAAAGGAAAGGCCAATTGGCAGAATTAATGACTTTCACGTTCAAAGGGAGGCAAATAGAAAAGAGCCTGAAAGCCTCAACATTAGAGGTTTTCAGGCTCTTTTCTATGATCTTGCTAGTGGAGACGGTGGGAGTCGAACCCACGTCCAGAAACATCGCAATTTAAGTTTCTACGAGCGTAGTCGGTATATTAGCAGTTCGCCCGCACGTCGGCCCGCCGACAGGCTTTCGCGGAACTATCCCGATTAATCTCTTCCCTGGCCTTCAGGATGCAGGCTTCCGGCGTATCCCACTTGAGTGAGTCCCTTACCCGCCACATGGGAGATGGCGGAAGAGACCGCTAAAGCTGATTAGGCAGCTAAAGCGAGATTTTCGTTTTCTTTGCCAGTTATGGCTTTGGCGTTTTTACGAGGCCGACCCCCTCGGCTCGCCGCTTAAACCCGACCTGCCCCTGTCGAATCCGTAACGTCCCCGTTTATGACAAACGGGCGTGCGGTGATGAATCTGTGCCATAACTGCATTGCGTATCTTCAACGCAATGATATATTATAACATGATTTAATCGTCCTGGCAACTCACCGTTTTTGCGCAGACCGAAATGCCCGGGCCATCTCACGTTCTGCCGTCTGTTTCTTCATTGTTTCGCGTTTATCATACAACTTTTTACCGTGTCCGAGTCCAATCAGTACTTTAGCAAACCCGTTCTTAATATAGACTTTAAGCGGAATCAGTGCGTTTCCTGCTTTGTCCGCCTCCACACCGAGCTTGCGAATTTCTCTCTGATGCATCAGCAGTTTGCGCGTCCGCAGCGGTTCATGATTATATCGGTTGCCCTGTTCATAGTGGCTGATATGCATATTATAAACATATGCTTCGCCATTTTCGACGCGGGCAAAGGCATCCTGAATACTGACTTTTCCCTTGCGGATCGATTTGATCTCCGTTCCCTGCAGAACAATACCTGCTTCAACGGTTTCTTCAATAAAATAGTCGTGGTGCGCACGCTTATTCTGTGCCAGCACCCGACTTTCTCCCCTGGCCATCTGACTCACCTGCCTGAACTTGTTACCTTTTAATCATTATAACTGCCGATACAAGCCGCCGCAAACGTGTCTGCAGCAGCGGCTGTATCATTCAGCGCTTCTTGGGCATCAGATCCAGCAGATACAGAATGACGACAAAAACGACTGAGGTCATCAGTAACTGTAAAAATGAATACGGTTTTCCGGGCGTCACCAAAGTATACCAGATCCACTGGACCAGAAACGCACCAATAAAAAAAGCAATATATCGAAGCACTTTTTTCACAGTCAACCATCCTTTGCGTGTCTCCGGTGCGCCTCACCATTCTATTTTCGTTTTAGCTCTTCATAAATGGCAGACGCAACACCATCGTCACTGCAGTCGAGTGTCACCCTTGTGCATTTCTTCTTAATTACCTCGTCGGCATTCCCCATTGCCACCGAAATTCCGGAGACAGCGAACATCGACAGATCGTTGTAGTTATCGCCGATCGCCATGACATCCTCAAGCGGAATATCAAGAAAGCTCGCCAGATGATACAGGGCGTTCCCTTTGGAGACATTCGGCCCCATAATCTCGAAGTTTCCGATCCCGCTCGAGACGATATTATAACGATGCTTTTCTTCGTAGAAGCGGCGTGCTTTCAGCAGTTTGGCATCGTCATAGGAACAGATGATAATTTTAAAAATGTCCCGCCCTTCCTTTTCGATCTCCTGCGGATCATCAAAGAAGCGATAAAAATCGTCCCTGGTTGCACCCTGAAAACCGACGGAACGGTCTTCATGAATATGCAGACGGTCGAGTTCCTGATACAGCCAGTTGGTTCCCTCACGCGGTACGTAGATGTTTTTATCCGTGTAAACACCGATATAGTAATGCTGTGCCGCCAGCTCAGAGACCGCCTGCAGTGCAGCCGTCCGGTCCAGTACATCAGCACCGATCAGCTGACCCTCAATTGTGTGGATCGTTGCCCCGTTTGTCCCGATCACATGTGTCTGGATGTCAATTTCCTGCATCAGGTGACGGACATCGAAAAAGGCGCGTCCTGTCGCGATTACCAGGGTAACCCCCTTCGATCTGGCAAATCGCAGTGCCTTCAGGTTGTCCCAGCTGATTGTTCGCTTACTGTTGAGCAGCGTCCCGTCTAAATCCATTGCGATTAATTTTATCATTGAAACCTCCAGATGAAACGTCGTCGCCCATTTCCCGTATGTTCCCGTTCAGTTTTGATTCTGTCCATGCGGAAAGCGCTTTTCTATAAGGAAAGATTAACCATGCCTGTCTCTTTTAATTATAACAAATTCCGGCAGTGGACTTCACTGTCCGGTTATCGATTCCAGAAGAATTTCAGCCATGCTCATGAATCTGACGGAAATTTACAGGCGCAGTAATCTAACTGTGTTCAGTGAAAAAAAGAGAATCTGTCCGATTCTCCGTGTTAATGCCAGATTATTTATTTTTACCTTTATTCTTGATGAATGCCCGGCTCTTAATGCTGAAGCCGTGGCTACCGCTTCCGCCTTTGTTATTCGAATGATGGCGATGTGGGCCGTTGCCCTTCGGCTTGTCGCCGAACCGCTTTCTTCCGCCGGACGGACCGCCGCTGCGCTCTTTGTTCTGGATGATCGTCGGACGTGATTTACGGATCCGCGGTTTCGGCGGTTCCATGCCGACGACTTCAAAATCAACCGCAGATTCATCCATATTGACGTCGAGCACTTTCACCTGAATCTTGTCGCCGATCCGGTACATTTTGCCGCTGCGCTCACCGATCATCGCCATGTTCTCTTCGCTGTAACGGTAGTAATCGTCGGTCAGATAGCTGACGTGGACAAGGCCCTCAATGGTATTCGGCAGTTCCACAAACAAGCCGAAATTCGTAACACCGCTGATCACGCCGTCATAAGTCTCTCCGACTTTATCCTGCATGAATTCAGCTTTCTTGAGGTCATCCGTATCCCTCTCCGCATCAACCGCTCGCTGCTCGCAGACCGACGTCCTCCGGGCGATTTCCGGAAGCAATGACTTCCAGGTCTCCTGAGTTTTCTGATCGGTATGGTGCTGAAAAAGGTACTTGCGGATCAGCCGGTGAACCGTTAAGTCCGGATAACGGCGGATCGGGGAGGTAAAATGCGTATAGTATTCCGTCGACAGGCCGAAGTGGCCGAGACACTGATCGGCATACCGTGCTTTAGCCATGGAACGGAGCATCATCGTGCTGATCACTGCTTCTTCCGGGGAACCCTTGGCTTTTTCAAGCAGCGACTGGAGCGTCGCCGGATGAACATGTTCCGGGGAACCCTTCAGGACATAGCCGAAATTAACGACAAAATCGAAAAATTTCTTCAGCCGGTCTTCATCCGGTTCTTCATGCACACGGTACAGGAACGGCAAGTGCAGCTTCTCAAAGTGCTCCGCAACCGTTTCGTTGGCCGCAAGCATGAACGATTCGATCAGCCGTTCCGCTTCGGTCCGTTCCCGGATGACGACATCTGTCGGTTTGCCATTTTCATCAACAATAATCTTTGCTTCGGTAAATTCAAAGTCGATCGCACCACGGTCATGGCGATGTTTTTCCAGAATCTTGGCCAGTTCCGCCATCAGATCGAAGAAGGGGATGAGATCATGATAGCGCTGAAGCACCTCATCGTCCTCACGGTTGAGGATCTTCCGGACGTTCGTATACGTCATCCGTTCCGTCGACCGGATCACACTTGGAAAAATTTCATGATTGACCACATTGCCTTCATGGTCGATCTCCATTTCACAACTGATCGTCAGCCGGTCAACCTGAGGATTCAGGCTGCAGATGCCGTTGGAAAGCCGGTGCGGGATCATCGGGATCACACGGTCGACAAGATAGACACTGGTGCCGCGTTCGTAGGCTTCGGCATCGAGCGCGGAGCCTTCCGTGACGTAATAACTGACGTCGGCAATATGTACCCCGAGCCGATAGTTGCCATTATCCAGTTTGGAAACCGTCACCGCATCATCAAGGTCCTTGGATTCCTCACCGTCGATGGTCACAATTGTTTCATTCCGAAGATCGCGGCGCCCTTCCCAGTCTTTTTCAGAAATCTCCTCCGGTACGGCTTCGGCTTCCGCCATGACTTCCGGAGGATATTCGTGGGGCAGGTCGTGTTTATAAATGATCGAAAGAATATCGACGCCCGGATCGTTCTTATGTCCGAGAATCTGAGTAATCATCCCTTCCGCATTTTTGCGGCCTTCCGGATATTTCGTGATTTCGGCAACAACCTTATGGCCTTCCATCGCACCATGTTCGGCATTTTCGGGGATGAAAATATCGCCGTTGATCTTCTTGTCGTCAGGAATTACAAAACCGAAATGCGGTCCGGCATTGAATGTGCCGACCACTTGCTTCACGGCGCGTACCAGAATCCGAATCACGGCGCCTTCAGCACGTGCCGCATCACCGCGTTCATCATCCGGATTTTTCGGTGAAACGCGGACAATGACCGTGTCGCCGTTCATTGCACCGGCCAGATCGTTTGGGCCGACGAATACATCTTCCTGATTTTCATCATCAGGGATGATAAAAGCGAAGCCCTTGGCATGGCTCTGTACCCGGCCTTTCATCAGGCCCATCTTTTCCAGCAGTCCGTACCGGTCTGTACGGGTCTTGATGATGAGTCCCTGTGCCTCCATTTCATTTACCGTCTCGACAAACTCATCCTGATTTGCCGCCAGGCTGTCGGAGAATGCATCTTTCAATTCTTGCAGTGTCATCGGCCTGTATGATTCTTTGCGCATATAGTCCAGAATTTCCTGGCTACGGTCTTCTTCCATTTAAAAACCTCCCTGTCCTTAGGAAACAGACCAGTCCAGGCTTTCAAGAAAAGCTTCGATATCCTGGTGCAACTGAGCCTTCTCTGTTCCTAACGTAATCACGTGTGTCGATTGATTATACCATTTAATCTGTTTTACGCTTGACTGAATTTCCTGATAAATTGTATCCGCACTTGTCCGGTCAATCATCTCATCGAGTCCGGCCTGGACGACAAGCGCCGGAACCCGGATCAGGCTGAGATGGTGCCGCACATCATCGATCAGTGCAGCAAGCCGTTCCAGCATCTGCGGCACTTTTGCTTCGAGCGCCGGCATCTCGCTGTCAATCTCCTGATGGGATTCGCCTTCATACGTTTTATAGTTTCTCGAATAGCGAATCACGCCGGATCGAACGGTTTCCTGAGTGCCGTTCCGGACAGGTGCACACATCGGTATAATTCCCTTTACAGGAAAAGTGTAGCCACATTTCAGTGAAAATACTCCGCCCAGTGAAAGTCCGCAAACGGCAATCTCGGTGTACCCTGATTTTTGAAGAAAGGCAAACGCATGGCGTACATCGTTCCACCAGTCATCGGGTGTTGTGCGAAACAGTTCTTCCGGTGGGACAGCATGTCCGGAATAGTGCGGTCCGTAACATGTGTAGCCACGGTTGTTCAGATACCTGCCGAGCTGACGCACATCGGCTGAATTCCCTGTAAAACCGTGCAGCAGCAGCACCGCCCGTCTGCCGCCTTCAAGCAGGAACGGCTTAGGCGGCCTGATCTTCCCCATTTCACCACCCCCAGCGCATCCGGCTGTAAGTATCAATTCCCTTACTAAGAGGCCGGTTAATACTTTCAGCCAATAACACCCCTTATTATACGCCATCCACACGGGCAGGTCTAAAGTCAACAGGGAAATGATGGCACCTGTTCCTTCCCCGACAGCAAAAACCGGAGCGGCAGCCTGTCCGGCCGTCCTTCCGGCATCATTGGGGGTATTCAGTTATTTAAAATAATAACCGAGCAGAAACGCGGAGGCAAAAAAGACAACAGCAAAAAAAATGGTCAGCCGGTTCAGCCCGACTTCAATACCTCTTGCCTTCTGTTTGCTGAAAAGCTGTTCCGCACCGCCGGTAATCGCTTCGGAAAGTCCGTCGCCGCGGCTCCGCTGCATCAGGATCAGAATAACCATGATCACGGCTGAAATAATCATCAGAATTAAAAGCAATGTATGCATTTATGGACGCTCCAATCTTCATCGATCATCATTCACTCAAGTTAAATGTAACATATGGTATTTTCAGCCGCAACCGATCCGGCAAAATTCTTACCTATTCTATATTAGGTCCCCTCCGAAGCAGAGAGTTCTCTTTTCGCCACGGACAGACGTTTCATTCTTCTCCGGTAAGCCACACCGGATACGGTGACACAGATTTCATATAGCAGCAGCAGCGGGACGGCCACCAGCGAGTGAGATACAAAATCAGGCGGTGAGATCATCGTCGCCAGAACGACAAGCGATAAATAAGCCACTTTTCTCATTTTCTTCATCAGCTGCGGCCTCAGCAGACCCAGGTTCGTCAGAAAGACCACCACAACCGGCAGTTCAAACAGAATGCCGAACGGCAGCACAATATTGATCAGAAATTCAAAAAACTTTTCAGTCGTAAACATGACGGTGAACATGCCGCCGTTAATCGACATCAGGAAACGGAGGATATTTGGAAAAACAACAAAATAGCCGAAGACAAGCCCGCAGAGAAACAGAAGAAAGATGGCCGGGATATAGGAAGCGGCAATCTTTCGCTCCTTCTCGGTGAGTGCCGGGGCGACAAACAGCCAGAGCTGCCACGCGGCCACCGGGATCGTGATCGCCAGCGCAACGACGCCGCCGAGCATGAAGTAGACGCGAATGATATCCGTCGGACCAAGCACCGTCAGCTTGCCGTTCACCCCCAGATCGTGAATCAGCCAGTAGTACAGCCGGCGTATATAGAACAGGGAAACCCCGAAACTGACAATAAACGCAACCAGAATCACGATGAAATGCTTGCGCAGTTCACTCAGATGTTCGATCAGAGTCATATCCCGGTTTCCCTTTTTCATACACCTTACCCTCTTTCAGTTCTTCTTCTCTGCCTGTTCTGAATGACTTTCAGCTACCGTTGCCTTTTTCTCAGGTTTTTCATCGTGTTCGTCGGAAGTGAGTTCCTGCGTCCCTTTTTTGAATTCTCTGAGGGTTTTACCGAACGCTTTGCCGATTTCCGGCAGTTTTGAAGGCCCGAAAATGATCAGAGCGATGACCAGAATCATGATTAAGCCGGGAAAACCGATATTTCCAAGTCCCATTTTCATCCACCTCATTTATTTTTTCACTACAGTCGACGCTCAGCAAATGCGCGGCAGCATCATTCCGGATAAACGATGCAGCCGCCGCTTACTGCCAAGCGGCGTTTCCAGGAGCAGCTGGCCGATACCCTTTCCGGTAACCTGTCCGATCACCGCTGCACTTTCGCCTTCGCTGAACGTGCGCATGGCGTTGAGCGCTTTTTGTGTATCTTCATGAGCGACAACCATAACCACTTTGCCTTCATTGGCCAGATACATCGGGTCAAAGCCGAGAATATCGCAGGCGCCCCGGACAGCATCACGAACCGGCAGTCTGGACTCGCTCAGTTCAAATGTTGCATGAAAGTCTTCGGCAATCTCAACCAGTGTTGTTGCGATACCGCCACGCGTCGGATCGCGCATCATTTTGACATCGCAGCCGGCTTCAATCACGGCATCGATCATTTTATTCAGTGGCGCGCAATCGCTCTGAAGTTCGGTCATCAGGCCAAGTTCTCCGCGGGCGGCAAGGATGGCAATACCATGGTCCCCGATCGGTCCGCTAATCAGAATATCGTCGCCGGGCGCGATTCGGGATGGATCGATGGCCCCTTCACTTCGTTTCAGGCCGACACCGGTCGTATTGATATAAACGCCGTCGGCACCGCCTTTTTCGACAACCTTCGTATCGCCGGCAACTACTTCGACACCGGCACCGGCTGCCTCATCAGCCAGCGAGCGCACGATTTTCCGCAGATCGGCAAGCGGAAAACCTTCTTCAATAATGAACCCTGCGGTCAGACAGAGCGGCACGGCTCCGGCAACCGCCAGATCATTGACCGTTCCGGAGACAGCAATTTTCCCGATGTCGCCGCCGGGAAAAAAGAGCGGCTTGACCACAAAGCTGTCGGTTGTTACGGCAATTTCACCGCTTTTCAGTGAAAGGAATGAAGCATCGAACCGTGATGCATCACGATTGCCGAACGCGGAGACAAAAATCTGCTGAATCAGTTTATGCGCCAGTTCCCCGCCATCCCCATAAGCAAGGGTAATCTTCCGGTCCATATTGGTTATCCTTCCTTCCTCATATAAGCATAGTGTGCAGCACAGCTGCCTTCTGTTGAAACCATGCACGGCCCGACCGGATGGAGCGGTGTGCACGCTTTACCAAACAGCAGGCACTGTTCCGGAGAAGCCAGGCCGCAGATCATGTCGCCGCAGCGGCACAGTGTCTTCTTCGGTTCGCCGACTTCAATGCTGAACTTCTTCCGGGCATCAAATGCGGCATATTTGTCCCGGATCCTCAGGCCGCTCTGCGGAATCACACCGATTCCGCGCCAGGCTTCGTCGCATGGCTGGAAAAATTCATTCATCAGCTTCTGCGCCACCGGATTGCCCTTGGAACGGACCACACTTTTATAGTTGTTCATAATTTCCGGTTTGTCCTCGTACACCATCTTCAGCAGTTTGTAGATGGCGCTCAGCATCTCCACCGGTTCAAAACCGCTGATAACGCCGGGCATCCTGAAATCATCGACAAGGAACTGATAGGCATTGCCGCCGAGCACAATCGAGACATGGCCCGGGAGCAGGAAGCCGTTGATCTTTACTTTTTTCACCGTCAACAGTGTCCGGAGTACGGGGCGCACCAGTTTCGTTGTCGCCCACATCGAAAAATTTTTAAGCTGTTTCTGCGCGGCCAGTTGAATCGCTGCCGCAAGCACCGGAACTGTTGTCTCAAAGCCGACACCGAGGAAGACAACTTCCCGGTCCGGGTTTTCTTCGGCGATCTTCACGGCATCGATCGGTGAGTAGACAATCCGGACATCCCGGCCCTCTGTTTTGGCACTCATCAGTGTGCGCTTCGATCCCGGCACACGCATCATATCCCCGAACGTGCAGACAATCCGGTCATCTGATTCAGCCACTTCGATCATCGCATCAATCTGTTTCTGATCCGTAACGCAGACCGGGCAGCCCGGTCCTGAGATCAGATTGACGTGGCCCTGCAAAATCAGTTTCACTCCTGTTTTCGCCAGAGCCATCGTATGTGAGCCGCAGACTTCCATAAATGCCGGAACCGTACCCGTTTTCTCACGGCAGCGGTCTGCCAGCCCGATCACTTTCCGGGCCAGTTCTTTCGCCACAGCCGGATCTTTCGGTTCAAATAGCGTCTTCACGGGCCAGTTTCTCCCATTCCCCGATACTCTGATGCGCAGAGTCCCGGTCGATGACCGACATGCCCTGTCCGGCATGGACAATGACGTACTCACCGACTTCAACTTCGGGCACAAACAAGATACCGACTTCCATCCGTGTCCCCATCACATCAACCAGTGCGGTATATTCTTTTTTTTCAATGACTTTAGCCGGTACACCGACGCACATGCTGCTCATCCTCCCAGATTATCTTTTTATTAATAGAGCACGTTCTCAAAACCATTTTCGTTCTATTTCAGTCTTGCCTGGCTGCCGCTGCCGCCAGCTGTCCGAGACACAGTCCTCCGTCACCGCACGGAACCCGGTGGTGGGTGAAAACGGTGAATCCGGATGCCCTTAACTCCCCGGCAATCCGCCGCGACAGATAAGGATTATTGAAACTCCCTCCGGACAGCACAATCCGTTTTCCATATTCCGGATGTTCCGAGGAAATCCGCCGGGTCACGCGGCAGGCAGCCGAAACGACCGTTTCATGGAAACGCCGGCTGATGACCGCCACCGGCACGCCGTTTAAATGATCATTGGCGATCTTCCGCAAAGTCTGAGTAAAATCGAGCTCTTGAACAGTGCTGCCGCTGATTCGATAGGGATACGGTTCGGCAGGTTCCGGCGGATCCCCGGCTGTTTCAGAAAGCAGCACCGCCGCTTCTCCATCATAGGTTGACACGCGGCACAATCCGAGCATCGCACTGACCGCGTCGAACAGCCGTCCGCAGGTTCCGGCCAGCGGACTGTTTACCTTCCGGCGGATCATCCGGCCGATAATGGTGATTGCCGCCGACTGATCCGGAAACAACATTTTACTCAGCCGGCCGCCTTCTTCACCAAGCAGACAGATCAGCATCGCTGCCGCATTGCGCCATGGCTCGGTCACCGCTTTATCCCCGCCGGGCAGCGGTGAATAGCGGAGATGGGCCAGACGCCGGCAAGACGCTGCGCCGCCGTGCAGCAGCTCGAACCCCCAGGTCGCTCCGTCATCACCGTATCCCGTTCCGTCCAGAATCAGGCCGAGGCACTCGCCACTAAGTCTGTTGTCTTCCATGCAGGAGACAAGATGGGCGTGATGATGCTGCACGGCGAGCGTCGGTACGCCCATCTTTTCCGCAAACTCCCGCGTGCTGAAAAGCGGGTGCCTGTCGACGGCCAGCAATTTCGGCGTGATTCCCATCCACCGTGTCAGGTGGGCAAATGTTTCTTCATAGTGATCCATGCCTTCCACCGACGACAGATCGCCAAGATGCGGGCTGATAAAAATCTGGCGGCCGCGGCCGAGCGCGAACGTGTTCTTCATCTGGCTGCCCAGCGCCGCAATGCCGTCTACGCTCATTTGGGTTGCCATCGGATCCGGTACATAACCGCGTGACCGCCTGAGAAAAAAAGGCAAATCCTGACCGACACGGACGACGGAATCATCAATTGCATGCAGAATCGGCCGGTTATGGCTCAGAATGCAGTCCGAGATCCCCGATAAATACTGGACGGCCCGTTCGTTCTGATAGAGAATCGGCAGGCCGGACGGATTCGCACTGGTCATCACCAGAAACTGATACGTGCCGTCGTCGAACAGTAAATGATGCAGCGGCGCATAGGGGAGCATAATCCCGACTGTCCCGACGCCCGGTGCCACCGCCCGTGCTATACTCTGAGGAAACACCTGCCGCTGGCGCAGCAGGACAATCGGTGCTTCCGGTGAACGGAGCACGCGTTCCTCTTCTGGAGACACTTCGGCAATCCGCTTTGCCTGTTCCACCGAAGCGGCCATGATCGCGAGCGGTTTATCCGGCCGCCCCTTTCGCTGCCTCAGACGGGCTACGGCTTCCTGATCCGCTGCATTGCAGGCCAGATGGAACCCGCCGATCCCTTTGATGGCGACAATCCCGCCCTGCTCCAGCGTATCAACAGCCCGGCCAAGTGCTTTTTCCCCGTTCCCCAGTGCGGTCCCGTCCGGAGCAATAAGTGAGAGTTCCGGTCCGCAGGTGCTGCAGGCAATCGGCTGCGCATGGTGGCGCCGGTTCAGCGGATCCTCATATTCCTGCCGGCAGTCCGCACACATCTCAAAAGCTATCATCGACGTATAAGCCCGGTCATAGGGCAATCCTTCAATGATCGTATAGCGCGGACCGCACTGGGTGCAGTTGATGAACGGATACCGGTAGCGGAAATTTTTCGGATCACGCATTTCCCGCAGACAATCGTCACACACTGCTGAATCGACAGGAATCACCAGTTCCGATTTTCCCGACCGGTCACTTTCGATAATCCGGAAAGTCGTGTAGCCTTCCGGCGGAATAGCCTCCGCAATCACCCGGTCGATACGGGACAGGCGCGGCCGTTCGTTCATCAGCCGGAGCCTTGCCCGGTCGATCCGGTCACGGCTTCCCTCCCAGATGATCCGCACGCCGTCCATATTGTTCTGAACCGTGCCAGACAGCTTTTCTTCAGCAGCAATCCGGTAAACGAACGGACGGAAACCGACCCCCTGAACCCGGCCGCGGACGATGATTTTTACGGCTTCAGGCACGCCTGCCGCGCCTCTTTAATCCAGTTCAGCCAGTCATCGAAGCCCTGGCCGCTCCGGGCGGAAACCGGCATCAGCCGGGATTCCGGATTAATCGCCTGAAGATCTTTGCGCGCCTGATCGAGATCGAACGGGACATAAGGGATCAGGTCGGTTTTATTGATCAGTGCCAGTTCCGTGACATGAAACATTAATGGATATTTGGGAATCTTATCGTTACCCTCCGGCGTGCTGAGCACAACCACCTTATGTGTCTGACCGAGATCGAATTCAGACGGACAGACGAGATTGCCGACATTCTCAATAAAAAGAATATCCGTTTCATCGAGATCGATCTCCGGAAGTACCTTGGCGATCATCCGCGGATCCAGGTGGCATTCTCCCTCTGTCGCAATCTGCACGGCACGCGTACCCGCTGAACGGATCCGGTCGGCGTCGCGTTCGGTGGCAATATCGCCTTCAATCACAGAAATCCGGTACTGACCGGACAGAGCTCTGACCGTTTTCTCAAGAATCGTCGTTTTGCCGGCACCCGGTGAACTCATGATATTGATTACCAGTGTTCCGGTCTTCTGAAAAAGCTTTCGATTGAATTCAGCGGCACGGTCGTTATTCTCCATGACATCCTTTTCCAGTGTCACTTTCATGATCTCAGCTCCCTTCATATGACTCAATTCTAAATGTTTCTCCGGAAATAACCACCCCGAACGGCATGCCGCAATCAGGGCAGAGGGCCAGATACTCATTCGGTTCGTATTCTTTGCCGCAGACGGCACACCTTGCTTTTCCCGGTTCGCGGATGATCTCCAGGCGTGCCTGCCCGCCGATCCCCGGAATCTCTCCGGTCTTCCTGAAGGCATCAAAGGCAAATCGCAGCGCATCAGGCAGAACATTGCTCAGATCACCGACAATCAGCGACACTTTCTCAACACTTTTCATCCCATGGCCGGCAGCATCCTTGGAAACCATCTGCAAGGCGTCTTCCATCAGACCCATCTCATGCATGCGGCCTGTCGCCTCCTTCCGGCAGAGCGACCCACCAGCTCCCTTTCTCGTGTTTCACCTGATAGCCTTCGAGTTTCAGCGGCTGTTCCTCCCCGGTAAACGTGTAGTTCTTTCCGCACGCCGGGCAATGGAGCTGCCGGGCGTAAGCAATCCAGGACAGAAGTTCGTGGCAATCGGGACAGGATTTTCCGCACACCGTCAGCTTCCCGTCATGGCCATAGAGGCAGATCAGTCGCCCGTCACAGACCTGTTCGGAATATCCGGAGCCGACGGGATCAAGACGGTGCCAGCTGACCCCGTTCAGCACATCGGCCGCTCTGCCGATTTTAGCCATATCCTGTTCGATAAATGGGGAGACAATCTCTTTCCCGGTATCCGTCAGGCTCTGAACCAGTTCTTTTAAAAAGGAACGGCGGTCCATTAAACTTCCCGCCATTCACGGAGCTGTCGGCGAATCCGGCCGATCAGTTCCGGAACAGCCGACTGAACCGTTTCGCTCAGTTCCGTGCCGAGATCGAGCGATGCCGGCTGAATCCCGAACATCACCATCCGTTCGGGAAGACGGTCGCGCAGCTGGGCTGCGGATACCACTTCCTGAAAGCCGATCTGGTGCACGGACATTTTGATTCCGTTAAAGGAGGGAATCTCCTCCTTTTCCAGCCTGATCTGTGTTCCGGGATCCTTTCCGGCATTAACGGCATCGATGATGATCAGTGACCGTGTCGCCTCAACCGGGCCGAGCAGCTGCATGCCTTCCGTCGTTCCGTCGACAAATTCAAGATTGCCGATATCCTTGAGCGCTTCCTGCAGCCGGGGAAGGATCTGAACGCCCAGTCCTTCATCACTGTATAAAGAATTGCCGATACCGAGAATCGTGATCTTCCGCGCTTCGTCCACGGCCGCCGTCTGCTTGTGCAGCACCGTCACCGCCGCTTTTTCCTCCGCACGATGTGCCGGCTCGAACTTATATCCGGTAAAAATCGACGACATCGTCCCGTTCTTTGCCAGCCAGTCTTCACGAAACGCCATATAGACGTGAATCACGATGAACAGCATAAAAGCCCAGGCAACCAGATGATGCCAGGAACGCACGGTATAGTCCGAACCGCCGAAGACGAACGTCACCCAGGCGAACGCTTTGCCAAAAATGGAATCCGGCTGCGGCTGAAAAAGCAGGTAATAGCCGGTAAATACCATAATCACCGAGCCCAGCCCGATAAAGATCCAGTAGCTCAGCTGAGCGAGCGGATTGTGCCCGATATAATGCGGCTTGTGATTTGGGAGAAACAGATAACCCTTCACCGTCTCAATCAGTCCGCTCCAGAAACTTTTCTGGAGAATCTGCGATTTAGCATAATGATTGCCCTTGAACGTCCAGTAAAAGCGAAAGATCAGATTCGCTGTAAAGATAAACGCGGTGAAGAAGTGTATGTCCCGCACCCAGCCCATGAAAAAATCATAATAAGCTTCTCCGTTATTGGCCGGTGTGATGAACGGATGGCCGATGTAAATCCCTGTAACCATCAGGATCATAATCGACGCCGCATTGACCCAGTGAAAGATCCGGATCGGCAGCTGCCAGACGTAGACAGAGTTCTGCTCGCGGGCATGAACGGCATTGCGGTCGGCTGCGGCTGTTTTTCTGTTTTCCAGCCGTCCTTCTGCCCGCTTTTCCCGGATGACCGGTTTAAGTTCCGCCAGTGTTCTCATCACTTGTCCCCCCTCTGATCAGCCATCGACACGAACCGACGTCTTGTTCTTGTTCTCAAGATCTGTCAGATGAACAGCGCAGGCAAGACATGGGTCGAAGGAATGCACCACCCGCAGGATTTCGAGCGGCTGGTTTGGATCGGCAACCGGTACATTTTTCAGTGAAGACTCATAGGCGCCGATCCTGCCGGCATCGTCACGCGGTGAGGCGTTCCAGGTTGTCGGGACGACCGCCTGATAGTTGGCGGTTTTACCGTCCTTGATCTCAATCCAGTGACCGAGCGAGCCGCGGGGCGCTTCCACCGTACCCACGCCCAGTGCGTGTTTCGGCCAGGTCTTCGGTTCCCACTTGCTGTTGTCGAAAGTGACCTGATCGCCGCTTTTTAGATTTGCCATCAGGCTGTTGAAATCGTCGCGCAGCCAGTCGGCCGCCAGCTGGGCATCCAGCCCGCGAGCAACGGTTCTACCGACTGCCGAGTGGAGTGCCGTGATCGGGAGACCAAGCTTTTTCAGCGTATCGTCAACAAGTGCACGGTAATCCCCGGTATTTTTTGCATAACCGACCATGATCCTTGCTAGCGGACCGGTTTCCATCGCATTGCCCTTCCAGCGGGGCGACTTCACCCAGCTGTATTTTTCATTCGTGTTCAGGTTTTGGAACGGCGGCGTCGGACCGGTATAATTCATGCTGGTTTCGCCTTTCCATGGATGGCGTCCGCCGCTCGCCTTGCCGTCATAGGTGTACCAGGCGTGATCGATCAGCTCACTGACCTGATTCGGGTCGCGCGGGTCGATATCCAGCACGTCGTTCATGTTGCCGTTCAAAATGATTCCTCGCGGGACCCGGTATAACTGCGTGTCATGGATGTCTTTCGTCGAAAAGTCGCCATAGCACAGATAGTTGTTCAGCCCGCCGCCGATCTCCTGTTTCGCCCAGTCCTTGTAGAACGAGCCGATGGCCAGCAGGTCGGGAAGATAAACCTGATTGACAAAATCGTGAGCCTGTGAGATCAGCTGATCGATGAGTGCCAGTTTCTCCGAATGAATGCCGTTGTCCATATTGATGTCCAGCGGCGTTGCCATCCCGCCGACCAGGTAATGCGGGTGCGGGTTCTTTCCGCCGAAAATGGTATGGATCTTCACAATCTCTTTTTGCCAGTCCAGCGCCTCAAGGTAGTGGGCAACTGCCAGAAGATTGACTTCCGGCGGCAGTTTGTAGCCCGGATGCCCCCAGTACCCGTTGGCAAAGACACCCAGCTGGCCGCTGTCCGCCACTTTCTTGATCTTAGCCTGGACACTCTTGAAATAGCCCGGCGATGAATTCGGCCACGGCGAAATCGACTGCGCCAGTTTGCTGGTGGCAGCCGGATCGGCTTTCAGCACGCTCAGTGCATCGACCCAGTCGAAGGCATGCAGATGATAAAAGTGAACGACATGGTCATGCAGGATGATCGTCGCATTCATGATATTGCGGATCAGGTTGGCATTCTGCGGAATCCGAATGCCCAGAGCATCTTCGACCGAACGGATGCTTGCCAGCGCGTGGACTGTGGTACAGACGCCGCAGATACGCTGCGCGTAGGCCCAGACGTCGCGCGGATCCCTGTTTTTAACCACCAGTTCAATCCCGCGGATCGCCGTTCCGGAGCTGAAGGCATCCTGAATTTTACCATTCTGGACGTCCGCTTCAATCCGCAGATGCCCTTCAATTCTCGTAATCGGATCGACAACGATACGTTTACTCATGATGATCACCCTTATTCTGGTCTTTCGCCTGATGATGCTTTACCGCTGCAGTAATGCCCGCATGGGCGCCGACACCGACAGCGGCGGCGGCGGTAATCCCGGCACCCCACTTCTCCGGATTGATCGTCGTCTGGGTCAGCGGCAGTTTCGCCTCGTGCGTATAGAACGGTCCGTTATCCCAGAAATCTGCTTCTGAACAGCCGATGCACGGATTGCCGGACTGAATCGGGTAGCTGATGCCGCCGTTCCAGCGCAGTTCCGCACAGGCATTATAAGTCGTCGGTCCCTTGCAGCCCAGTTTGTAGAGGCAATAGCCGGCCTTCAGATTCGGATCATCGAAGGACTCGGCGAACAGACCGGCATCAAAATAAGCACGGCGGTTGCACTTGTCATGAATCCGATGCCGGTAAAAAGCCTTAGGACGCCCGAGCATATCCGTTTCCGGAAGCGAACCGAATGTGACGATATGCGCCAGAACACCGGTCATCACCTCGGCAATCGGCGGGCAGCCGGGGACACGAATGATCGGGGTTCCTTTCAGGACGGCGGCAATCGGCCGGGCACCCGTCGGATTCGGTTTGGCCTTGGCAATACCGCCCCATGAGGAACAGGTACCGAAGGCGAGGACCGCTTTCGCGTGTGCGGCTGCCTCTTTTAACAGGTCGGCACCGGAACGGCCGCCGATCGTCAGATAACAGGGATTGACCGGAACGCTTCCCTCGACAACGAGGACATATTCACCGGCATACTTTTTGAGGACGTTCTGCTCTGCCGCCTCCGTCTGGAAACCTGCTGCAGCAGTCAGCAGTTCCATATATTCCAGTGAAATCATATTAAAAATAACGCTCTCGGTCTTTGGATAGGAAGACCGGATGAAAGATTCCGAGCAGCCGGTACAATCCTGCATCTGCAGCCAAATAACCGGGATTCGCTTTTTCGTTTCCAGTGCATGGGCAACCGTATTTGTCTGTGAATAGTCCAGACCCAGGGTTGCGGCAAGCGCTGCGCACATTTTAAGAAACGTGCGCCGAGAATACCCTCGTTGAAGAACAGTCTGATAAATTGTTGGTTCTTCCTTTTTCACTGAATTCGCTTCCTTTCAATGTTTCTACTCCATTCAGGTCAATCGGATATCCATTGAGTTATTGGAAAGTAAGACAAATGTCAAATATATTTAAATTTTAATGATTTTTTTATAATTGTAATATGACATGTATCACATAAAGCAGTTATTTTCTGTGATATAATACCGCTCCTCTTAACTGAAAAATTCCGGAAATTTTTTTCTCAGATGATCCTGGCCGATTCATTGTAAAAAAAGGAAAGCCCGGTGGTTCGGACTTTCCTTTTTTTACGCCTTAGTGATGCATGCCGCTTATTTCCCGAACAGTTCAGGGAACAGAGCGATCGTACCGCCAAGGTGAGAAGCGACGGAAATGATGACGATGCAGACAACCGCACCGACGATGTAGACTGCTTTGCCCTTCAGCAAGTCTTTCGCTTCAAATTCGAAGTGGAAGTACGAACGGACAACGCTCAGTATGATGAAGGCGATCATGGTGATCACGCCCCATACCGCATGCAGATGAAGCGCAGCCGGATCATACTTAACCGGCTTAACCGCGGCATGTGCCAACGCAGGCATTTCAGCGGCTCTCATGTAGCCGGTGATAACTGTTGCGATAATGGCAACTGTACCGAGAATCAGGAACGTGTAGCCGATGTCCTGCAGACTCTTGGCCCAGCTCTTCGCTTTCCAGATAATTGCGGACAGATCAGCAAGGAAGCCGACAATCACCAGCGGAACGGTGAACTGAAGAACCCCCCAGTGCGGATAGCGATAGATTTTGAACAACGTGAAAGCCAGAATCGCACCGACGAGTGAGAACACCAGGTAGAGCAGGTTGTCCCCGAAATCTTTTTTCGTCGTTTTCGAAAGAACGATGCGGACAACAGCCAGAACGGTCACATAGGCTGTGAAAATAATTGCCTTCGTGGCATGTGCCCCGATGGTTGCCATCAGGCCGAGTGATTCAGCTGCAATCAGGCCGGCCAGGCAAGTCACAATACCGGTGATTGCCGTTGCGACAAGCGTGATATAGCCTGCCTTCTTCAGTGTCCCGTTCCATTTTGACTTTTTCACGAATGATGCTACGAGATCACACAGAAAGCTGACGACGATCAGTGCAATCGGGAAATGTAGCACCAGAAAATGAAATGTGTTGAATACATTAGGAGTTGCCAATTTCTTTCCCCCACTTTCCAGATATACGAGATTATATAGAATTGCTGTACCGCTTACAATTACATCGTAATCCTGAGGGGAGAAAAAAACTGTGCAGATATGCCGAAGAAATGAGCCGATCTGCTAAAACGACCGGCCGTTGAGAAGAGAATATGAATAATGAGAACCATTGTCATTGACAATAATCCTCATTCCGCGGAGATCGACTGGTTCTTGCGAAAAACATTCGGGGTACAGGCTTCGAAACGCTTAAACGTTCGGTTGAAATTGCTGATATCTCTGAATCCGACCTTCTGAGCGACCATCGTCACCGTCAGATCCGTGGTGGTCAGCAGATCTTTGGCCGCATCGATGCGGACTTTATTTCGATAGTCGAGAAAGGAAACGCCGGTTGCCTTTTTAAAATTCATCGTAAAAGCGGACTGGCTCAAGCCGCTGAAGCTGCACATCTGTTTCAGACTGATTTCCTGCATATAATGCTGCTTGACATAGCTGCAAATTTCTTCATACTGATCCTTTTTCTCAACAGACTGAGGGCGTTCTGCAGCCGCCCATCTGGCCAGGTAAAGAAATACTTCCATCAGCTGCATCCGAATCATGCAGTGATAGCCCCATGACTTCCTGGTATATTCGCTGTAGATCCGGTCGAGCAGCAGGACGAGTTCGAATTGCCGGCTCGAGGAAAGCGACAGGGAGGAATGAAACGACTTATTCCCGATCATCGACGGATCAATGAAAAAGGGATCAATGTATGCCGATGCATGATTCAGTGTCGCCCATTCACCATCCAGCAGCCGTTGATGGAACATGATTCGGTAAAGTTTCAGGTAAGAACCCTTTGCGACACTGTATGCATGCATCATTCCCGGCTGAATGATGAGCACATCGCCGCGCCGGATTTCGGTTGTCCGACGATTATATTGATGCATGCCGGCGCCGCCGGCCACGTAGATCATTTCAGTAAACGCATGATCATGCAAACCGGTAATCTCCCCCACATGAAACTCATCAATGCTCATGCGAAAAGGAAATTTATCGCTGTCGGCAAATTGGTTTTCGGAATAATGAATCATAAACGATGCCAGCCTTTTTCGAAAATTTTTCTGAAAATGTCTACGACTCTTATTATAAACAAAACACGAGACAAATTAAAAAAAACGGTTCCGCAACCCGAAAACGGGACGGAACCGTTTTTTACATCCAGCCTTTAAAACGTTAAGGGACTGAATCTTATTTGATGTTGTAGAAAGAATCGTTGCCGAGATACTGAGAAACGTTGCCAAGATCTTCTTCGATTCTCATCAGCTGATTGTACTTGGCAATACGGTCTGTTCTTGCCAGGGAACCGGTCTTGATTTCTCCGGCGTTTGTGGCAACAACGATGTCGGCGATCGACGTATCTTCCGTTTCACCTGAACGGTGAGAAACAACGGCAGCGTAGCCGGCTTTCTGAGCCATTTCAATCGCATTCAGCGTTTCAGTCAGCGTACCGATCTGGTTGACTTTGATCAGAATCGCATTGGCAACACCAAGGTCGATACCTTTCTTCAGGTAATCTGTGTTGGTCACGAACAAGTCGTCGCCGACCAGCTGAACCTTGTCGCCGAGCGCCCTGGTCAGTTTCTGCCAGCCTTCCCAGTCGTTTTCATCGAGACCGTCTTCAATCGAGATGATCGGGAATTCTTCAACCAGTTTCTTGTAGTAGTCGATCATCTCATCGGTTGTTCTGACAACGCCTTCACCTTTGAAGTTGTACTTGCCGGTTTTTTCGTCGTACAGTTCAGAAGAAGCAGGGTCGATGGCCAGTTTAACATCCTTGCCCGGCTTGTAGCCTGCAGCTTCGATCGCTTCGAGGATCGTGTTCAGCACTTCTTCGTTGTTCTTCAGGTTCGGAGCAAAACCGCCTTCGTCGCCGACAGCGGTCAGATGGCCCTTCTTCGAAAGAACGGATTTCAGTGCGTGATAAACTTCTGCACCCATGCGGATCGCTTCGTGAACGGAATCGGCACCGACAGGCATAATCATGAATTCCTGGAAGTCGACACTATTGTCGGCGTGCTTGCCGCCGTTCAGGATGTTCATCATCGGCGTCGGCAGAACCTTGCCGTTGACACCGCCGAGATAGCGGTACAGCGGAATGCCGAGTTCATCGGCAGCCGCATTGGCAGCAGCCAGTGAAACACCAAGAATGGCGTTGGCACCCAGTTTGCCCTTGTTTTCCGTGCCGTCGAGATCGATCATTGTCTTGTCGAGAGCAACCTGTTCGGAAACTTCGAGGCCGACAACTTTCGGTGCAATCAGATTGTTCACATTGCTGACAGCCTTGAGTACACCCTTGCCACCGTAACGGCTCTTGTCGCCGTCACGCAATTCAACGGCTTCGTGTTCACCGGTTGAGGCACCGCTTGGTACCAGTGCGCGGCCGAAACCGCCGTCTTCGGTATTGATTTCTACTTCAACTGTAGGATTGCCGCGGGAGTCGAGGACTTCGCGTGCATATACATCCGTAATTAGAGACATCAGTATCTCTCCTTATTTTGTTTTGATATTTTAAGTACTGCTGCCGGAAACCGGCCGATGTCCGGACAAAGAACCGGTTCCGGAGCAAATCATTCTGATTCAATAGTGATTCAAATGCAAGGATTATCGACTAAGAACGTGCAGCCTGTGCACAACGTCGAAGCCATGCATCGTGCGGCAGTCAGGCCTTGGCGCCGTCCAGCAGAGCCAGGAACGATTCCGGCTGGAGGCTTGCGCCGCCGACAAGACCGCCGTCGATATCAGCCTGAGCCAGGAAATCCTTGATGTTGGCAGGTTTTACACTGCCGCCATACTGAATGCGAACTTTTTCGGCAGCATCTTTGCCGTACAGCCCGGCAATCGTTTCACGAATGAAATGGCAGACTTCTTCAGCAATTTCCGCAGTTGCGGATTTACCGGTGCCGATTGCCCAGATGGGTTCATAGGCAACAACAACAGACGGAGCCTGATCTGCAGGAACGCCGGCAAATGCCTTGGTGACCTGATTCTTAATCACAGCCTGCCATCTGCCGCCCTCTCGCTCGTCCAGCGATTCGCCGACACAGAAAATCGGCAGAAGATGATGTGCGAGTGCAGCCAGAACCTTTTTATTGACTGTATCGTCCGTTTCAGCGAAATAAGCTCTCCGTTCTGAATGGCCGATAATGACATAGTCAACACCCAGGTCCTGAAGCATAACCGGGCTGACTTCTCCGGTATAGGCACCGGATTCTTCAAAGTGAACATTTTCGGCAGCAATCTTCAGATTGGAGCCCTTCGCGTCGGCAACGATGCGGTCGAGTGCAACAAACGGTGCGGCAACCACCGAATCCACGATATCCGGAGAAGGCACTTTGTCCTTGACCGCTTCGACGAATTCATGTGCTTCTTTAACCGTTTTGTTCATCTTCCAGTTACCGGCAATAATCGGTTTGCGTGACATGTATGACACCCATCCTTTCTTGCAGTTCAATTACAAAAATTTATTCAGCGTCATTCAGTGCAGCAACGCCCGGAAGTATCTTGCCTTCCATCAGTTCAAGCGATGCACCGCCGCCGGTTGAGATATGAGTCATCTTGTCCGACAGATGGAACTTGGCAACCGCTGCAGCGGAATCGCCGCCGCCGATGATTGTGGTTGCATCGGTTGCTTCGGCCAGAGCCTTGGCAACTTCTTCCGTGCCCTTGGCAAACGGATCCATTTCGAAGACGCCCATCGGTCCGTTCCAGACAACCAGTTTGGACTTCTTAATGGCATCCGCGTACAAAGCAACGGTCTTCGGTCCGATATCGACGCCAAGCCAGCCTTCAGGGATCTTATCGATATCAACGGTCTTGACATTGGCATCAGCCGCAAATTTATCGGCAACAACCGTATCGATCGGCGTCAGGAAATTAACGCCCTTCGCTTTGGCTGTTTCGATAAATTTCCTGGCCAGTTCGAGCTTATCTGCATCAAGCAGTGATTTGCCGATGCCATAGCCCTGAGCTTTAACAAAAGTATAAGAAAGGCCGCCGCCGACGATCAATGTATCGACTTTGTCCAGCAGATTTTCGATGACGCCGATCTTGTCGGTAACTTTGGCACCGCCAATGATCGCCGTAAACGGATGCTTCGGATTTTCAAGCGAAGCGAGGAGAATCTTCAATTCCTTTTCCATCAGGAAGCCGGCAACTGCAGGCAGATAATGGGCAATGCCTTCAGTTGATGCATGAGCACGGTGAGCTGATCCGAAAGCATCATTGACATAAACATCAGCCAGTGAAGCAAACGCCTTGGCCAGTTCCGGATCATTCTTCTTTTCGCCTTTTTCAAAACGAACGTTCTCAAGCAGAAGCACGTCGCCGTCGTTCAGCTTGGCAACAGCTTTTTCAACTTCCGGTCCGACCACTTCGTCGGTCTTGGCAACCGGTTTGCCAAGCAGTTCGCTCAGCTTTTTAGCAACCGGATCCATCTTCAGAGAATCACGATTCTCCGGAGTCGGGCGGCCAAGATGGGAAGCCAGAATCAATTTGGCTCCGTGCTCGGTCAAATATTTGATGGTCGGCAGTGCGGCGACGATACGGGTATCATCGGTAACCGTCGTTCCATCGAGCGGAACATTGAAGTCGCAGCGGCAGAAAACGCGTTTGCCTTTGACATCAATGTCGCGAATTGTTTTCTTTGCCATTACAAAGCCCCTCTTTCTGCTTTATTCCAGTCCGGATCCGGCCCGTGTCCGGCTTTACGGCCGGCCGCGCCGGATCCAAATTGCCACATCATGATAAAATAGCGGAAACAAAGCTGTTTCCGCTATTCAGGTTCTATTCAAAAGTTTCTTCGGCAAACATTATTTGGACAGTTTGGCGAAGTATTCCAGAGTTCTTACAAGCTGTGAAGTATAAGACATTTCGTTGTCGTACCATGCAACAACCTGAACCAGCTGTTTGCCGTCGACTTCAAGGATCTTCGTCTGAGTAGCATCAAACAGAGAGCCGTAAGTGATGCCGATAACGTCGGAAGAAACGATCGGATCTTCGTTGTAGCCCAGAGTTTCGTTGGCAGCTTCCTTGATCGATTCGTTGATTTCTTCAACCGTCGTATTTTTCTTCAGCGTAGCGTACAGCAGAGTTGTTGATCCTGATTTAACAGGGACACGCTGAGCAGAACCGTCGAATTTGCCTTTCAGTTCAGGGATAACAAGCGCAACGGCCTTTGCAGCACCTGAAGAAGCAGGAACGATGTTTTCAGCAGCGGCACGGGCACGGCGCAGGTCGCCTTTTCTGTGCGGGCCGTCAAGAGTCATCTGATCGCCGGTATAAGCGTGAACAGTCGTCATCAGGCCTTTTTCGATGCCGAACTTGTCGTTCAGAACTTTAGCTACCGGAGCCAGAGAGTTGGTTGTGCAGGATGCACCGGAAATAACGGTTTCCGAGCCATCCAGCGTATCATGGTTAACGTTGAATACGATCGTCTTCATATCGCCCTTGGCAGGTGCAGAAATAACGACTTTCTTTGCGCCGCCCTTGAGGTGTGCTTCAGCTTTATCTTTAGAAGTAAAGAAGCCGGTGCATTCCAGAACGATATCGACGCCCAGTTCGCCCCAAGGCAACTGTGCCGGGTCACGCTGTGAAAGAACTTTGACCTTCTTGCCGTTGACTACGAAGTAGCCTTCCTCAACCTTAACTTCGCCGTCGAAACGACCCTGAGTTGTATCATATTTCAGCAGGTTTGCCAGCATTGCCGGATCTGTCAGGTCGTTAACTGCAACAACTTCCAGTCCAGGAACGTTCTGGATTCTTCTGAAAGCCAAGCGACCGATACGTCCGAAACCATTAATACCAACTTTTACTGTCATAACGAAGATGACCTCCTAAATGGTTTAAATATTTTTTAAAATCTCTTGCGCGGCGCCCTCATCCGTGACCAGCACGGAATCCGGACCCCTCTTAAAATAAGCCTTAATTGCCTCAGCCTTAGACTTGCCCCCGGCTACGGCAATCACGGACCGTGCGCCAAACAGGTCTTCCCATTGCAGTCCGATCGTCTGGACTTTGTGAATCACCCGGCCCGTCCGATCAAAGAAATAGCCAAAAGCTTCGGCCACAGCATGTTCCGTATCCACCTGTCTGAGAACCTCGACGCCTGAATGGCGGCGGAGTGCCATTGTTCTGGCACTGCCGATCCCGTGCACGACCATCGTCGCACTGTGAACAAGATCCAGAATGCGATGGATGCTCGGTTCTTCCATCAGGCTGTGATACGAGTCGTCACTCAGCTGGTCCGGAACGTGGAGCAGATGATAGTGTCCTTCAGCCTTCTCGGCCATTTTCGCGCAGATCGAATTTGCCTGGTTCTCGGCCTCTTCACCAAGTCCGCCTCTTGCAGAGACGAACAGAAGCTGCCGGTGAGGCTTTCGGAGCGGATGCATCATTTCCGCGACAGCCGCCAGAGTAGACCCTCCGGTTACCGCGATGATGTTATCCTCTTCCAGACAGCGCTCGATTTCCTTGACACAGGCAAGCCCGATCTCGTTTCTGACCAGTTTGAACTGATCACTGTCGCCGGATACGATGACTGCTCTTGGAACGCCTAAACAGCGTTCCAGTTTCTTCTCCATTTCCTTCAGGCCCGAAATGTCCTCCATGGCTTTACCCAGTTTCCGGACAAGTCCCTCACCCTGTTCCGTCAGGTACATGCCGCTTGACGCCATCTGAATCAGGCCTTGCCGGCTGAGAAATGTCACTTCGCCCCGCAGGACGCGTTCCGTCATACCAAGATGGGACGACAGACTGCGTCTTCCGATCGGCTGAAGAAAATGTAAGGATTGAAGAATACGGTAGCGGCTGGACATTATGTCTAAGACATCAGGGATGAGCTTTGTCTGAAGATCAAGCAAGTGTTCCACAGCGTCCCCCTCGATCGACTCAAAAGCGGTCTTAAAATGTCCCACATAAGTCATTTTATGTCCCATCTGCTCCATTGATCATGATATCAACTTTTCTCAGCGTTTACAAGCATAAAAATGTAAATGTTTTGTGTGATCTGCCTTTCGACGCAAATTTGTCACAACCATGGCAAGCCTTGATGCCATGCGTTTTCTTTCATAGTCGGAACTGTCAGCATATTTTGAAAATGATTCTCTCTCCAGGTGGTTATCCTCCCCCTTTTATCAGGATCATGTTCTGAAATAGACATGTTGAGTATTCCCCGGATTTCGCGTAATCAAACACAATCCCGGCATTTTCGACACGCTCAGGGCACTTATCAGGGACAATCCAAGTCCCATAGGCCAGGACAAGATTCGTCCGGGAGGCGAGAGGCGTCCCATGTATTTTGTGAATAATTTCTCATAAACAGTGTTAAACAGCGTGACTCGTGTCTTCAGCGCACCCGCCGTTCGGCCGTCGAACCGATGCCGGAGTTCATCCGGTACTTGGCAACCACCCTTCTGGAACAGTGCAGATTCTCCGCGGCCAGCAGTCGGACCAGCTGTGCATCAGAATAAGGATGCCGGGGATCCTCCCGGCCGATCCAGTAGCGAATGCGGGCCAGTATCTGAAAGGACGAAATCGTATTCTGCGCCGGTCTTAACGCACGAACAAATAATTTTTTCATCGGCAGCAAGCCATAAGGCGACTGGACATATTTATTGGCAACCGCACGGCTGACCGTGGATTCACTCAGTGAGAGACGCTGCGCCGCCGCTTTCATTGGAAAAGGCCGCAGCGCTGCCTCACTGCCTGTCTTCAGAAAGGCTTCCTGTTCGGTCATCAGCAATTCGGTCAGATGGACCAGTGTCTGCTTGCGCCTTGAAATGCCGGAGATCAGCCAGTCTGCTTCCGCCTTTTTTTCACGCAAGTAGCGCCTCGTCTCGCTGTCGGCTGCATCCATATAATTCATGTAATTCTGACTGTCCAGCGAAATCACCGGAAGATCCCGGTCTTCCAGTTCACAGCGCAGTCCCTCGTCACTTTTAAGAATCGTAATATCCGGAATGATATACTGAGCCGGCCCGGTCTGCACAGTGTCGACAGGAGCAGGATTAAGTCCGCGGATCACGGCCACCGCACGGCTGATTGCCTCTGGTGATGTGTGCAGCGCGGCGGCCAGTCCGGACCAGTTTCCAGACAGGAAGCAATCCGTATGTCCGGTCAGAATGGCTTCTGCCAGCGGCTGCGCCGGCGTCATCCGCTTCAGCTGCAGGAGCAGGCACTCCGTCAGCGTCCGCGCCCCGATGCCGGCCGGCTCCAGCGACTGAACCGCATCCAGGGCAGCGCCCGCCGTTTCCGGTTTGAGTCCGTATCCGCCAAGCAGTGCTAACGGATCAGCATCAAAATAGCCCTTTTCATTCAAGCTATCGATCAGAAAATCCGCAGCGGCCAGGGTCACTTTTTCCAATGTCAGCTGGTGCAGATCGTGATGGAGTTCCTCTCTGAAATCGGCTGCAGAGGCAATCGTCTCTTCAATGACATCCGTTGTACTGCGGCTCTCTTCACGCCACTGCCGCGAGCCTGCAGAAACATCTGCCGGCCGGACGGATGCCGTATGGATCAGGGGATTCTCCAGCGCTTTCTGAGCCACAAAATCAACGAGCTGATGATTGTTCAGTTGCAGGAGTTTGACCGATTGATAAAGTGCCGGCGCCAGCTTCTGTTTCAGCGACTGTTTCTGTACCAGTGAAAGACCCACCGCGATCACCTCCTGACACTCATTATACCAGAGCCGCAGCCGGAGTGGCTACGCTTCCATTTTTTAGCTGGGATAAAAAAAGAGCAGAGTCTGCTGACTCCACTCGAGAAGATTTTGATTAAAAGTATTTCTTTTTCCAGAAAAACAGAGCCGTGACTCCGGACAGAATCAGGGCGATCATAAACGGGACCCAGAACGAATGGGCTTCGCTGGCAAATGGAATGTTCTGAACGTTCATTCCGTAGAAACTGGCTACCATCGTCGGGATCGACAGGACGATCGTCACGGTCGTCAGAAACTTCATGACCACGTTGACGTTGTTTGAGATGACCGAGGCATAGGCATCCATCATGCCGCTCAGAATGTTGCTGTGCACCTCCGACATTTCAATCGCCTGTTTGATCTCGATGATGACGTCTTCCAGCAAGTCCTGATCGTCCTCGTACATTCTCATAAACCGCTGCCGCGTCATCTTCTCCATTACAATATTGTTCGACTTCAGAGAGGTCGTGAAATAGACCAGCGTCTTTTCGAGCGCCAGCAAGTTGAAAAGTTCCTTGTTGCGCATCGATTCATGCAGTTCGCGCTCGATCAGCGACGTGCGCCGGTCGATCGTCTTGAGGTATCTCAGATAATAGCGGGCAATCGCATAGAGAATCTGTAAAGTAAAGCGTGTCTTTTTATAAGTAAAAAAATTTCTGATCTTATTATTGACAAAGTCGTCGATGATCGGATTGCTCTGCAGGCAAACCGTGACAAAATAAAACGGCGTCACGATCATGCCGAGCGGGATGGTGTCATAAGGAGCAGAATCCGATTCATCCTCAACAAGGACCGGAAAATCAACAATGATCAGCACCGTATCGTCTTCCTTTTCGATACGGGACCGTTCATCATCATCCAGTGAGTCGCGAATGTAATCGGAAGGAATGCCGGTTCCCCTGACAATCTTTCCAATTTCAAATTCTGATGGCCGGGTTAAGTTGATCCAGCACCCCTTGGCCAGTTCATCTTTCTTAATCAAGTTATCTTGCTCATCGGTCAGGTAAATATCAATCATCCTGCCGCCTCCTCTTGAATTGGAGGAAGCTCAGACATACCGGTCAGGCACAGGACGGCCGGTCACTGAAGAACTGCCGACAGCCGAACGATATGGAAACTTCCCCCTTACTATGCCCGGGTCCGGGTTTCTGATGAGACGAACTGTCGGAACTCATTCAGTAATCAACTCCCTTTTACTCTGGTTTATCCGGCTTGAAAACCGCGTGGCGTTTCCAGCCAACATGTTCTATCATACATTGCGGGCCAGAATAAAACAATTCTAAATAAACTTTGACTTTTTCCGGACAGCGGGATTTGTCGCGCACCGAACAACCGGACCTCTGGCCATCAGAAGTCCGGTTGGGTCTTTCCATATGGATTTCAGCAGTGCGGTTTCGGAAAGCACGGATGTCCGCATTGAACGTTGATATGTCGTTCATCGCAGCATTGCGACATCGTATGCGGATAAAAGTGCTGGTGCTCATAAATGTAGTGTGTCCGGATGCGCGTATGCATCGGGTGAATATGGCGGACAATGACCGGTTTGTAAATGTCCTGGACATTGACGTCTTGCGGATCGTAGACCGCCCCCGCCTGAGTGGGCGGACAATGCAGTGTATTCCCGGTGACCGAACCTTTCCCCATCACCGGAAAACCGGCCGGCTTTTTCCCGTACGGACTGGTGACCGTTTTATGGACGGCCGCCGGTCCCACCGCATGAGCGGGGTGCCAGTTTGGCACGTTCGCTGCCGGTTTCATCCCGGGATAATTATTTTGGCACGGAGCATAGGGATTGGACGGGGTCGGGTTATTGGAATAAGGTGATACCTCCAAATTTGTTCCTCCTCACAAATTTAAGTACATTCATAGCCTATGAGCAGGGAAAACGCCTTGCCTTAATGGATTAACCTATTTTTTCCGGGACACCTGAAATTGGGCGGGCGAATGTTCGGAGCGGTGCACCGGACATTTTTTTCATCCAGGGGTTGCAAAATGACCGGCAATCGCTTAAAATTAACAGATGTCAGTGAAGATGTACTTTAATTTTGCAGATATGCGCTCGTAGCTCAGCCTGGATAGAGCAATGGTTTCCGGTACCATGTGGCGGGGGTTCGAATCCCTTCGAGCGCACTGACTGGAAGACCGCGCTTCAGATCAATTCTGAGCGTGGTCTTTTGTTATTGTTTCGAAAAGTGCACTGCCGGACATTTTCCATAAAATGGATCACGGCTGGATTTTCGGCTTTATCGGCTGGATTTTCGCTCGTGACGGCCGGATTTCGGGAGATAAAATTTGACCTATACTGACCTTTAATGTATGATTATCCTTGGTCAGACAGAAAATCACTTTTAGATCAATGAGGAGGTAGCATCAATGCCTTTAATTCCTACAGTTATTGAACAGACAAATCGCGGTGAACGGGCATACGATATTTACTCACGGCTGCTGAAAGACAGAATCATCATGCTGGGTTCGGCAATCGACGACAATGTCGCCAATGCGGTTGTGGCGCAGCTGCTTTTTCTTGCCGCCGAAGATTCCGAAAAAGATATTTCCCTGTACATCAACAGCCCCGGCGGATCGATTACAGCTGGCATGGCGATCTACGACACGATGCAGTACATCAAGCCGAAGGTCTCGACCATCTGTATCGGCATGGCCGCATCCATGGGCAGCTTCCTGCTGATGGCCGGTGAAAAGGGCAAGCGCTATGCACTGCCGAACAGTGAAATCATGATCCACCAGCCGTCCGGCGGCATGCAGGGACAGGCTTCCGATATGGAAATTCACGCGAAACGGATTCTTCAGATCCGTGAGAAACTGAACCATATCTATGCAGAACGCACCGGCCAGCCTTTTGAAGTCATCGAAAGAGATACCAACCGCGATAACTTCATGTCGGCTGAAGAAGCCAAGAAATACGGCCTGATCGACGAGATTCTTGTCAATGCAAAATAATTTGTCATGTAAGGCAAACAGCCTGCGGCGCACAAAATGCGTTGCAGGCTGTTTTTTTACTTTTTGAAAACAGATCATATTCAGATGCCCTTCATGTGTAACTTCACAGAGCAATGATTCGAAATGCAACTTTTTATCGTCTCAATAACAGCGCTTACAATTTACCGAACTCTATTCGGCCTTTTCAACCAGACCCGATAGAACTGCAATGGCTTCATTCTCATCCGGTCCGTCCGCCGACAGAATAAAGTGGTCGCCGAATGCCGGAGCAACGCCCATGACACCCATGATACTCTTCACATTGACGATTCGCCCGTCTTTTTCGAGCGTCAGATGTGAGGAGAACTGGCTCGCTTCCTGGACGAACAAAGCCGCCGGGCGTGCCTGAAGGCCATTTCTCAGCTGTACCGTCACGGTTTTCTTAATCATCAGCCTCACCCCCTTTTTATACCTGTCCCTGCCGGATCCGGCTGGCGATCCGGTCAATTTTTCGGAACCGGTGATTGATGCCTGATTTGCTGATCGGTGCGCCACTGACGAGTTCACCCAGCTCTTTCAGGGTAATATCCGGATTCTGAAGCCGGAGTTCAGCAATTTCCCGCAGCTTATCCGGCAGTTCCTGAAGCCCGATCTGCTTTTCGATCAGTCGGATATTCTCCACCTGGCGTGTTGCCGCGTCGACCGTCTTATTCAGGTTGGCCGTTTCACAATTAACAAGCCGGTTGACTGAATTGCGCATGTCTTTGACAATCCGGATATCCTCAAAATAGAAGAGCGCCCTGTTGGCACCGATGATGCTGAGAAAATCTGTAATTTTCTCTCCTTCTTTCATATAGATGATATACCCGTTTTTCCGCGGCAGCACTTTCACATTCAGTTCAAATTTATTCATCAGTTTAGCCAAAGAATACGTATGTTCTTCATAATTCGAAAATATTTCCAGATGATAAGACGATTCGGGATGATTCAGCGATCCGCCGGCGAGAAAGGCACCGCGCAAATACGACCTGCGGCAGCATTTTTTCCGGATCAGTTCCGGGGCAATCTCCCGGGTAAACTGACTCGTCTCGTCAATGATTTTCAGATCGCGAAGGAAACGGCCCGCCGTCTCTTTCAGGCGGACAATATAGACATTGTTCTTCTTCAGTCTCATTTTCCGGCGAACGAGAATCTCGATCTGATAATCCTTGTAGACCTGCTTGATCAGGCGATAGATGCGGCGTGATATTGCGGCGTTCTCAGTCGCAATATCCAGCTCGATCCGCTTGTTGCGGATTGAGACAAATCCGTTCATCCGCGTCAGGGCGGCCAGTTCAGCGCGCGCACAGCAGTCATCGACATCAAGTGTAACCAGCTCTCTCTTCGTATCTGCAGCAAATGACAAGACCCGGCACCCCTTTCGTCGGTCTGGGCTCAGACTTTTTTCTTCGTAAACAGTGTCATCAGCAGTTTGGCGACCGCTGCTTCATTGTGGCGGATCACGCCGCCCTTCGTCCGGATCAGCGGTGCTGAGATCACATCAAGACCCATCTGTTCCAGACGATCACGATCGACCGACACCGGTTCTGCACATTCACCGGCATAGGCGTCCAGAATCGACGGCGCGATCGGCTGGTTATTGGCCAGTATCGTGTTGATAAACGGTTTGCCGACATGACGGTGAATCGCCGCAATATGATCTGAAGCCGAATACCCGTCCGTTTCGCCCTTCTGTGTCATCACATTACATACGTATACCTTTCGCGCCCGTGAGCGAACCACTTCTTCGGCGAGCTCCGGGACAAGCAGATTCGGGATGACGCTTGTGTACAGGCTGCCGGGGCCAAGCGTGATCAGGTCGGCCTCCCGAATCGCTGCGACGCTTTCCGGCAGTGGACGGATGTTATCCGGTTCCAGAAAGACATGTTCAATCTTTTTATTCACCGTCGGAATGGTGGATTCACCCTCCACCACGCTGCCGTCATTCATCACCGCGCCAAGCACGATGCCCTGGTCGGCAGCCGGCAGAACTTCGCCGTGAACATTGAGAATATGGCTCATTTCCCGGACGCCCTTGACAAAGTCGCCGGTAATCGACGTCAGGGCAGCGATCAGCAGGTTCCCCATCGAATGACCGTTCAGACCGGCATCTGTCTTAAAACGATGCTGCAGCAGTTTTTCAAAAATAGGTTCCACATCTGAAAGGGAGACCAGGCAGTTGCGGATATCTCCCGGCGGCGGAATCTGGAGCTCGTTGCGCAGCATCCCGCTGCTGCCGCCGTCGTCCGCCACCGTTACAATGGCCGTAATATCAATCGGATATTTTTTCAGGCCGCGAAGTACGGACGGAAGCCCGGTACCGCCGCCTATGGCCACAACTTTCTTACGATCCGTCATCTTTTTACTTATCCTCTCTCTATGTCCCGGTGCGATACACTGGTCGGATAATCCGCGGAAAACTTCTTCCCGAGCCACTCGGCAAGGGCGACCGAACGGTGTTTGCCGCCCGTGCAGCCGATCGCAATGACGATCTGTCCTTTCCCTTCGCGTTTGTATTGCGGAAGCATGAACTGCAGCAAATCCGTCAGTTTCTTTAAAAATTGCTGCGTCTCCGTCCATTTCAGCACATACTCCGATATATCCGCGTCCAGACCAGTCCGGTCACGCATATGCTTCACGTAATAAGGATTCGGGAGAAAGCGCACGTCGAAGACAAGATCGGCATCCATCGGCAGACCGTATTTGAAACCGAAGGACAGCAGATTAACACGAAACGTCTCGCTTTCCTTTCCGAAATCACTGATAATCTGATCCCGAAGCTGGCGTGACGACAGTGCCGACGTGTCGATATAATACTGAGCCAGTCCTTTGACCTCTTCCAGCTTCCTGCGTTCCAGTCGGATGCCCTCAACCGGCCTTCCCTTTGGAGAAAGCGGGTGCGAACGGCGTGTTTCCTTATAACGTCTGACCAGTGTCTGATCGTTAGCATCCAGAAACAATATCTTTGGTTTGATTTTTTCAGACTTGCTGAAGACGTTCAGTGATTTGAGCAGCGAGTCAAAAAATTCACCGCCGCGCAGGTCCATCACCAGCGCCAGCTTATTCAATTTTTCCGAATCGGACCCTTCGATCAGATCCATGAATTTAGGCATCAGCGTCGGGGGGAGATTGTCGATACAGAAATAGCCCATATCTTCAAAGATGCGCGTAGCTACCGTTTTCCCGGCGCCCGACATCCCGGTAATAATCACAACTTGAATGTCTCTCATCGTTCTCCCCGCCCCGTCACTAAATAATTCGTCAGTCTCAGTTCCGGTCCGCAGGCCGGTTGCTGTACTTAACAACAGTATACTCGAAAACAACGGGTTCAGGAAGCGGCGCACTCACAATCCGGTGTCTGCCGGGCGAAAACGGGCGGCAGGGCCACGATGATTCAGCACAATCCCACGGAAATTTTCCAAAAAAAGAGGTGCAGAACTGAATCCGCACCATAAAAGCATCCTATTTAATAAAAAGGGGGGTCAATTTCTATAATTTATTATACCGCCCGAATATTGCAGATTAATGACAGACACATTAAGGCAAAGTGAATCTCTGCACTTCTGCGCTATCAGCCGACAGCTGACTGGTCCTTCAGTTTTTCAACAAATTTCTGGGCATTGTCCGCGGCAATACTGCCGTCCCCGGTTGCCGTGACGATCTGGCGCAGTTCCTTCTGGCGGACATCGCCGGCAGCAAAAATTCCGGGAACGCGTGTCTCCATCTGTTCATTCGTCACAATATAACCGTGCTCATCGGTGATGCCGAGTTTCTCAACAGCTTCGGACAGCGGGTTCATACCGACATAGATAAAAACACCGTCCGCAGGAAAATCGGTGACTTCCCCGGTTTTTTTATTCTTGAGCGTCAGGCTGGTTACCTTGCCGTCTTTTCCGTTGATTTCGGTGCAGACGGTATCCCAGATAAACTCAACCTTTTCATTATTAAATGCGCGGTTCTGAAGAATCTTCTGAGCACGCAGCTGGTCACGGCGGTGAATGATCGTGACTTTCGCGGCAAAGCGGGTCAGATAAGTGCCTTCTTCAACGGCGGAATCGCCGCCGCCGATCACTGCCAGATTTTTCCCCTTGAAAAACGCACCGTCGCAAACGGCACAGTACGATACACCGCGGCCGGCCAGTTCTTTTTCGCCGGGCACACCGAGTTTACGATATTCCGCACCGGTCGTCACGATCACCGTCCGGGCCTTGTAGGTTTTGCTGCCGCAGTCAACCGTCTTGAAATCTTCTCCATCTCTGATTTCTTTAATATCCCCATAGGCGTATTGGGTGCCGAATTTCTTCGCATGGTCAAACATCTTGTTCGCCAGGTCGGGGCCGAGGATCGATTCGAACCCCGGGTAATTCTCAACTGCTTCGGTATTGGCCATCTGACCGCCGGGCACGCCGCGCTCGATCATCAGCGTGTCCATGTTGGCGCGAGCCGCATAAACAGCCGCCGTCATACCTGCCGGGCCGGCTCCCGCAATAATCACATCATAAATTTTGTCCTGATCTGCCACTTAAGATCCCGTTCCTTCCTGAGCAGATTATAATAATTATTATCTGTTCATTTGATAATTCTATGCTAAAGAAACGGAGCAACAAAGTCCAGCATCCTGCTCAGGCTCTGAAATCCGCTTCGTTAGTTCGATGCAACTGTTTCTCTTCCCACTGATTGTCCAGCGCACGCGTCAGTTCAGCCACATGCTTGCGGATCCGGTAGACCGTTGTCCCGGCCTTGCTTGCCACGTCCTTCTGCGACACGTGGTTGCCGAACTCTTTCTTCCACAAATAGTACAGCGTTCCGGCCCATCCCTGCCGATCTGTGTTCCTGTCGCTGCCGATCAGTGCGTCGACGATCAGCCAGAAGCTGTAAAGCTCCGGATGTTTCATCGTTTCCTGCTCGCCGCCGGTCAGCGATTCAACAGAACGCATGATGGCCAGCCGCTCGTCACGCTGCGCCGACTGCCTTTCATTCAGAAAACGGCCGGCAATATTGCTGACGGTTGCGTCCGTGCTATGCTGTGCCGCCTGTTCCAGCATCTGCTCGTCGTTGAAACCCGCACTGTAAAATAAAGCAAAGAGCTGATAAGGCCTGCCGCCGTCCTGAATTTCCTTGCCGATCAGATCCCGGATCATAAAATTATTCCGGGCAGCCGGGTCAAACATCAGTTCCTGAATTTTTGCGTATTTAAAGGGATGAAAAGGTTTGTCACTGAAATAGTCGACTTGTTTCCAGCAGGTTTCAGCCTCCTCCAGACGGCCCGTCCGGCAGGCAGCCAGCGCCAGCCAGAAAAAGAAGACCTGGTCGCAGCGGACGCCTCTTCGCTCCGCACATTTCAGCCAGTAGTAGGCTTTCGGGTAGTTGCCCGCAAACAGGAACGTCGATCCGAGTTTTCCGCAATGTTCCGGATTCATCGGATAGATGTTGTCCAGCCGATCAAGCACCGCCTTCCATTCACCCGTCCGGCCGGTCTGATGAAAGAATGCGGCCAGGTTGCACAGCGCATGGATGTTCCCCGGATCTTTCGCCAGTACTTCTTCGACTTCCTGTATTGCCTGATCCGCAGCGTCCATGGAATAATAGGCAACCGCCAGATTATTGCGGGCAGGCAGGTAATCTGGCTGCTCATGGATCACTTTTTTAAACCAGTATACGGATTCCTCAAACCTTCCGTGCTCGAGCGCCGCACGGCCACGTTCATGGAAACCGACATAAGACGGTTCCTGTTCCTGAACCGACTTGCCGTCTTCAGACGTCAGCATAGCGTAGAGTTCCCGTGCTTCGTGGTCGAACACCCCATGCGGCTCCAGCGCCATATAGGTTTTGACTTCCGACAGCGCGGCCTCAAAATCGCCGAGATACGCATAATTATTGGCGATAAAAAAGTAACATTCCGTCATCCGGCCGTCCAGTTCGTGCACCACTTTCTTGAGCAGACTGATCGACGGCTCGTAATCCTCAAGTTCAGATAAAATAGCCGCCTGCTGGCAAAGGTACTCAACCTCATTGGGTTTGATCCGCAGTGCCCGGTCAAGCAGTTTTCTCGCCTGCTCCAGTTCGCCCTTCTGATAGCAGGCCATCCCCTTCTGATAGAAAAAATCGCCGTCCATCCGAAGCGGAATCACCTGCGCATGGTGCAAATGATCTTCTTTACTCATTAAATCTTAAGCCTCCGTGTAACCTGTTCTACTCTGTAGACAGTATAGCATATTTAATTTGCGGGTTAACCAGTGAAAATGCAGGTGACAGAGCAGCTGGTTCATTCACGGCTGCTTACGGTTCAGAGCGCTGCGCTGAACGTTCCTGACCGCATGGCGAAGCAGGCGAAGAAAGATTTTATCGTATAGAAAAAGCCCGGCAGCGGTGCTGCCAGGCAGATGAATCACTATTTTTCCGCAGCTTCAGACGATTTTGCCGTCCGCAGCAGATTTATGGAACCAGCCGCCGACGGTACGACGGATCCACGGAACCACCCAATAGTCGCCGCCGAATTTTCCGGCGTTGAATCCGGCAAATAAGATGAGAACGCCGATCAGTACATAAAGCGGGTTGGTGGATACCGTCCCGGCAAACATATACATGAAGTTCATCAGCAGACCGAAGAAAATCGCCGCTGTAGTCAACGTGCCAAGGATCAAGCCGATGCCGACAAGCAGTTCGCCCCATTTAACAAGAAAGCTGAAGAAAGGCGATGCAGGTAATGCGACATGCTGAAGAAAAGCGTTAAACGGGCCGTACAAAACATTACCTGTCGGACCTGTTACCGGATGGGCAATGGCGCCGTGAATGAAGCCGGAAGCGTCAAACGGTTTTGCCCCGAAAACCTTGTGAAAACCGTCCAGCGTCCACTGCCATCCAAGCCAAAGCCGCAATAAGAGCAAAATGACTGAAGCTGTTTTACTTGTGCGTAACCAACGAACCATGATACCAACCTCCCGTCATAATAGAACGCTTACATATAATTGCTGGTGATTTTCATCACCAACTAAATATATACCGTCTCAGCCAATTTATTAATGTGATCAATGTCACATTGTGAGCACTAAATTGTGACTTCTTTCACTTTTGACAAAAAAGTGATTCAATACTTCAGACATTGCTTTCAACTGTCTTCACAATCCCGAGCAGATCGCTCATCCGGCTGAGCAGGAAATCCGGGTGAAAACGTTCGAGTACAGCACGTCCCTTGAGCGACCAGCCGACACCTGCCGTACGGACATGCGCGCCAGAGCCGGCCAGAAGATCGGACGGACTGTCGCCGACCATCAGTGTGGTTGCCGCCTCGGCGGTCAGCCGGGTCATCGCCCGTTCAACCGGCTCCGGATCCGGTTTAAGCCTGCGGCATTCATCACTCGTGATTACCGTGTCGAAGTAGCCGTCAATGTGGGTCAGTTTCAGTCCGCGCTCGACCATATCCCGTTTTTTCGTCGAAACCACACCGAGCCGGCAGCCTTCTTTTGATAGTGTGTCCAGAGTCTCATGCACGGTCGGGAACTCGCGCACGAGTCGGTCATGGTTCCGGCTGTTGTGGTCGCGATAGACTTCGATCAGTTCATCGGTGCGCTTCGGATCGACACGGGCAAAGCTGACATCAAGCGGCTCGCCGATGAACGGGATCAGGTCTTTCCGGGTATATTTTCCAGGATAGTACTTGTCGAGTGTGTACTGGAACGATGCAAGAATCAGATCGTTCGTATTGATTAACGTCCCGTCAAGATCAAAAAGGATGGTTCGGATCATGCTGTCTCCTCCAGTCAGTCTCCTCTGAGACCCGATGATGGTTTTCTGCAAAGAAAAATACCGCTTCGCCCGAAGCGGCAACATATTTCAGGCATCGAGATAATGCGGACGATCTTTTTTACAAACGCGCCAGTATAAGATCAGACCGATGCCTAAGACGATCAGGAAATAAGCCAGCCACTGCGAGACGCGCAGCGGCCCAAGCATCAGGCTGTCCGTCCGCAGCCCCTCAATATAGGAGCGGCCGATTGCGTACCAGACGACGTACGTCATGAACAGTTCGCCGCGCTTCAGGTTGACCTTTCGAAGAATCATCAGGAGAATGAAACCGGCAAAATCCCAGACGGATTCATACAGAAAAGTCGGTATGTAATAGGTTCCGTTAATATACATCTGATTCACAATGAACTTCGGCAGATGCAGGTGCTCCAGAAAAGCACGTGTGGTCGGTCCGCCGTGTGCTTCCTGATTGATGAAGTTGCCCCAGCGTCCGATCGCCTGGCCGAGAATGACACTCGGTGCGGCAATGTCGGCCAGTTTCCAGAACTGGATTTTGCGTACTATGCAGAAGACGATGGCCGTACCGACGGCACCGATCAGCGATCCGTAGATGGCAATGCCGCCGTTCCAGATGGCAATAATCTGATCGGGATGTTTCGCATAGTACGGCCATTGAAAGGCCACGTAATAGATCCGGGCAAAAATCACGGCGATCGGTGCAGCGAACAGAATCAGGTCCACGAATGTGTCGCGGGGAAGCCCTCTTCTGCTGCCTTCACGCATCGCCAGCAGCAAACCAAGCAGCGCGGCTGCCGCGATAAATACACCGTACCAGTAAATATGAATCGGGCCTAACTGGAGCGCCACCCGGTTCAACGGCTCAATTGTCTGATCCATTCTCTTCCCAGCTTTCTTTTTCTCTTTAATTCAAATCGATCGGATGATCGAACTTGATCCTGAAGACCGAAACACAGCGCCTGAAGACCGAAAATCCCTTCAGGACCGGCGATGAACCGTAGATTTTCCTTATAAAAACAGCCGGTTTCTGCAGCCGGCTTACCGTTCGTTCAATGTGTCGTTCAATCGGTCGGAGAATTGCTGCGCCGCATGATAGCCCATATTCTTCAGGCGGAAATTCATCGCAGCAACTTCAATGATCACGGCAATATTCCGTCCGGGCCGCACCGGCAGAACCAGACGCGGAACTTCGGTATCGATCAGTTTGGTTTTTTCCTCATCCAGCCCGAGCCGGTCGTAAACTTTATTATTGTCCCACAGTTCAAGGTGAATGACCAGTGAAACCTGTTTGGCGTTAACCACAGCTCCGGCACCGAACAGCGTCATGACATTAATAATGCCGAGTCCGCGAATTTCAAGCAGATTCTGAATCAGTTCCGGGGCACTGCCGACCAGCTCGTTCTCGCCTTCCTGACGGATCTCTACCGAGTCGTCGGCAACAAGCCGATGCCCGCGTTTGACCAGTTCGAGTGCCGTCTCGCTTTTCCCGACACCGCTCTCACCGGTGATCAGCACGCCGACGCCATAGACATCGACCAGCACGCCGTGCACCGCTGTCATCGGTGCCAGCCTAGACTCCAGATAATTGGTGATCATGCTGCTCAGGCGCGTCGTCTTCATCTTTGACTGAAGAATCGGCACGTTCCGCTTGTTCGAAGAAACGATAAATTCTTCCGGGACCTCAATCCCGCGGGAGATGACGATGCAGGGTGTCTGCGCTGTGCACAGCTGGGACGTCCGCTTATAGCGTTCATCAGTGCTGAGTTCGTTGAAGAAAGACAGTTCCGTCCGTCCAAGCAGCTGAAGGCGCCGTCTTGGATAATAGGTGAAATACCCGGCAATTTCCAGACCGGGCCGCGAAATATCGCTGACGATAATTTCACGGCCGATACCCTTTTCACCGCTGACTAATTTCAGATTAAAATGTTCAATTAATTCATTAACTCGCACATTACTCATTTTTTCTCACCCGGTTTTCCGACAGTCATTCCATTTCATATGCCGTTGTCTGAAAGGAATGTAACCGTTTTATTTTAGCTTTATTTTACCATAAACCGCCTGTCGGATTAAGAAATAACCGTGTCCCTGCGGTAATGTTCATCAATTCTTTCGAAGCGGACCGATAATGAATCTCTGGATGATCATCTGGCAAATTGCCATGATGATGGCGACGACCAGTGCACTGCCGAAACCGTCCAGTTCAAAAGCAGGGCCCAGGATTGCCGCCGTCAAAAGCAGCATCAATGCGTTGATGACGAAAATAAAGAGACCTAACGTGATAATCGTTGCCGGCAGGGAGAACAGAAGCACCACAGGCCGGACGAACGTGTTCAGAATCGCCAGCACGACGCTGGCCCCGAAAGCCGCCCCGACCCCCGACAGGTGCACCATCGTATGGAGGTATCCGGCCAGTGTCATCAGAATGATCATATTCACAAGAATATTAATCATCGTGTTGGCAAACCATCTTCGGATCATCGCCGTCACACATCCTCTTCAGGAATAATAAAATAGGCGATAAAATACCCGATGATGCACGGAAAAAATCCGGAAGCGATCAGGAGAATGATAAAGATGACGCGCAGCACGGTCGGATCGATGTTCAGATAGTCGCCCAGGCCGCCGAGAATACCGGCAACCTTCCTGTTACTTCGTGAACGATAAAGCCTTTTCTCCATGGGAAACCTCCTGTGTTGTATTCTCTTTAACTATACCCTTTGCCGGGGAAAGATCACAAGTCACCCGTCATCGAAAGCGCGGAAACTTCAGCTTTTCTCAGCCGCCGCGGTCTGTTTCGCCCTCAGGCGCTCCGCCATTCTTTTACGGTCCCGCTCGAGAATCGGTTTCAGGTATTTGCCGGTATAAGAGCCCTCCGTATCCGCAATCTGCTCCGGTGTACCGGTCGCAACAATCGTCCCGCCGCCTTCTCCGCCTTCGGGACCCAAGTCAATCAGATAATCCGCGCATTTGATCACATCCAGATTATGCTCAATAATCAGGACACTGTCGCCGCTGTCGACCAGCGCCTGCAGGACGCGGAGCAGCCGGGCGATGTCGTCGGTATGCAGACCGGTCGTCGGTTCGTCCAGGATATACAGCGCGCGCCCTTTTGTGCGGCGGTACAGCTGCGACGCCAGCTTGACACGCTGCGCCTCGCCGCCCGACAGCGTCGTCGCCGGCTGGCCAAGACGAATATAACCCAGCCCGACCGCCGCCAGCGGTTCGAGCCGGCGCTTGATCCGCGGTACATTTTTGAAAAATTCGAGGCCGTCTTCAACGGTCATGTCGAGCACGTCGGCAATCGTTTTTCCTTTATAAGTAACGTCGAGTGTCTCCCTGTTGTACCGTTTGCCGTGACAGACTTCACAGGGCACATAGACATCCGGCAGAAAATGCATTTCAATTTTGATGATTCCGTCGCCGCTGCAGGCTTCGCAGCGTCCGCCTTTTACGTTGAAACTGAACCGGCCCTTTTTATAACCGCGCACTTTGGCCTCATTGGTTGCCGCAAAGACATCCCGGATCATATCAAACACACCGGTATATGTCGCCGGATTCGACCGCGGCGTCCGCCCGATCGGCGACTGATCGATCTGAATGACGCGGTCGAGCTCGCTCACGCCTTTGATCTGTCTGAACTCGCCCGGCGCATCGCGGCGTCCGTTCAGTTTCTGCGCCAGTGCTTTGAACAGGACTTCATTCACCAAAGTACTTTTTCCGGAACCGGAAACACCGGTAACGACCGTCATCACGCCAAGCGGAAAAGTCACATTGATATTTTTCAGGTTGTTTGCCTTCGCTCCGGTGATCCGGATCGCCCGCCGGGTTACCTTGCGCCGTTTTGCAGGAATAGCGATAAATTTCTTTCCGGACAGATACTGTCCCGTCAGTGAATGCGGATTCGCCATAATTTCTCCTGGCGTTCCCTGGGCGGTGATTCGCCCGCCATGTTCCCCGGCACCGGGGCCGACATCGATGATATAGTCGGCAGCCAGCATCGTATCCTCATCGTGTTCGACGATGATCAGCGTATTCCCAAGATCACGCATCCCAAGCAGCGTGCGGATCAGCCGGTCGTTGTCGCGCTGATGCAGCCCAATCGACGGCTCATCCAGAATGTACAGCACACCCATCAGCTGCGAACCGATCTGTGTGGCCAGGCGGATTCGCTGCGCTTCACCGCCGGAAAGCGTGCCGGCTGCCCGTCCTAGCGTCAGGTAGTCGAGCCCGACGTCGATCAGGAAGCGGGTCCGCTGCAGAATCTCGCGCAGAATCAGCCGGGCAATCGTCTGTTCCTTCGGCGTCAGTTCCAGATTTTTGAAAAATTGCAGCATGTCGCGGATCGGCATTGCCGTCACTTCACTGATCTGTTTTCCGGCAATCTTCACGGCCAGAGCTTCGGGACGGAGCCGGTAGCCATGACAGGTCGGACACGATTTCTGCATCATGTACTCCGACATCTGTTCCCGGATAAAGTCAGAACTGGTCTCCCGGTAGCGGCGGCCGATATTCGGCAGCACACCTTCAAAATACATATCCTTATCACGGACGTCGCCGAACTCGTTCTCATAGTGAAAATGAATCCGCTCCGTCCCGGAACCATACAAAATAATATGAAGCAGATCCTTAGGCAGTTTGTCCACCGGCACATTCATGTCGATGCCAAAATGGGCGCAGGCCGATTTCAGCAGCTGTGGATAGTACTGCGAGCTGGTCGGTTCCCACGCCGCAATCGCTCCGTCCGCCAGTGTTTTCGTCTTGTCGGGAATCACCAGATCCGGATCGACCTCCATCCGCGAGCCGAGTCCATCACAGTCCGGGCAGGCACCAAACGGGCTGTTGAAAGAGAACAGGCGCGGTTCGAGTTCGCCGATCGAGAAACCACAGTACGGGCAGGAGTGCTGTTCGGAAAAGAGCAGCTCCTCCCCGCCGATGATGTCGACCACTGCCCGGCCGTCGGTGAGCTTGCAGGCGGCTTCCAGTGAATCGGCAAGCCGCGCATCAATACCCGGACGGACAATCAGCCGGTCGATGATGACATCAATATTGTGCTTCTTGTTCTTCTCCAGACTGATCTTTTCGTTGACTTCATGGATCTCGCCGTCGACGCGAACGCGGACATAGCCCTTCTTCTTGATCTCCTCCAGGACCTTTGCCTGCGTCCCCTTCCGGCCGGAGACAAGCGGTGCCATGATCTGCAGTTTTGTCCGCTCCGGATAGGCCAGCACACGATCCACCATCTGCTCAATCGTCTGCGATGTGATCTCGATATGGTGGGTCGGGCAGAACGGATGGCCGACCCGGGCGAACAGCAGCCGGAGATAGTCATAGATTTCTGTCACGGTGCCGACCGTCGACCGCGGGTTGTGGCTGGTCGTCTTCTGATCGATGGAAATGGCCGGCGACAGCCCTTCGATCGCGTCGACATCCGGCTTGCTCGTCTGGCCGAGGAACTGGCGCGCATAGGCTGAGAGCGATTCCACATAGCGGCGCTGCCCTTCGGCATAGATCGTGTCAAAGGCAAGCGACGACTTCCCCGACCCCGACAGTCCGGTGATCACGACCATTTTGTCACGGGGAATGGTGACATTGACATTTTTCAGGTTATGCTCCCGCGCGCCTTTGACAACGATATTTTCCAGTACCATGGATTCCTTATCCCTCCGCCTTCAGTTCATAAATGATATCTCTGAGTTCAGCCGCACGTTCGAAGTCCAGCGACTTGGCCGCCTTCTTCATTTCGCTTTCCATGCTGACAATTGTCTTCTTCCGTTCCGACTTGGTCAGTTTATGTTTCTTCTTTGTTCCTTTTTTACCATTGTCGGCCACTTCATAGGTGGCTTTTATCAGTTCAGGAATCGCCTTCTGAATCGTTTTCGGCGTAATATGATGGACTTTATTGAATTCATTCTGGATTTTGCGCCGGCGGTTCGTTTCATCAATCGCCAGCTGCATCGAATCGGTCACGTTATCCGCATACATGATGACTTTACCGTGTTCGTTGCGTGCTGCCCGGCCCATCGTCTGGATCAGCGAACGTTCAGAGCGCAGGAACCCTTCCTTGTCCGCATCGAGAATCGCCACCAGCGACACTTCAGGAATGTCCAGCCCTTCACGGAGCAGGTTGATGCCGACCAGCACATCAAATTCGCCGCGCCGGAGATCACGGATAATCTCGACGCGGTCGAGCGTCTTGATTTCCGAATGCAGGTAGCGGACTTTCACGCCCATCCCCTTCAGATAATCCGTCAGATTTTCCGCCATTTTTTTCGTCAGCGTTGTCACCAGAACACGCTCATGTTTTTTCGCCCGCGTCATGATTTCATCATAAAGATCGTCAATCTGGCCTTTGATCGGCCGGATTTCAATCACCGGATCAAGCAGGCCGGTCGGACGGATAATTTGTTCCACCGGCTTTCCCGAATGTTCCAGTTCATAGTCGCCCGGCGTCGCCGAAACATATACGATCTGATTGACCTTCTGTTCGAACTCCTCGAATTTCAACGGCCGGTTGTCCCTGGCTGACGGGAGCCGGAAACCATTGTCCACCAGGACATCTTTTCGCGCCCGGTCGCCGTTGTACATCGCCCGGATCTGCGGCAGTGTGGCATGCGATTCATCCACCATAATCAGAAAGTCGTCCGGGAAGTAGTCCATCAGTGTGTAAGGCGCTTCGCCCGGCTTCCGGAAGGTCAGATGACGGGAATAGTTTTCAATCCCTGAGCAATAGCCGACCTCCTGCATCATTTCCAGATCGTAGTTGGTCCGCTGCTCCAGCCGCTGCGCCTCGAGCAGTTTATTGTTGTCACGCAGGTATTTCAGGCGATCCTCAAGCTCTGCTTTGATATTAACGATCGCTTTTTTCATTTTTTCCTGTCCGGTCACAAAGTGTGAGGCCGGGTAAATCGCGACATGATCGCGTTCACCGACAATTTCGCCGGTCATTGGATCCATCTCGGTCAGCCGCTCGATCTCATCCCCGAAAAATTCGACACGGATACAGTGGTCATCGCGCGACGCCGGAAAAATTTCCACGACATCGCCGTGAACCCGGAACGTGCCGCGTGTGAAATTGATATCGTTGCGTGTGTACTGGATATCAACCAGCTGGCGCAGCATCGCGTCACGGTCTTTCTGCATCCCCGGGCGCAGCGAAACAACGAGCGACTTGTACTCTTCAGGAGAGCCCAAACCGTAGATGCACGACACACTGGCGACGATGATCACGTCGCGGCGTTCAAACAGGGCACTGGTCGCCGAATGGCGCAGCTTGTCGATCTCATCATTAATGCTTGAATCTTTTTCAATATAGGTATCCGTCTGCGGAATATACGCTTCCGGTTGATAATAGTCATAGTAACTGACAAAATATTCCACTGCATTGTTCGGGAAAAATTCCCTGAACTCGCTGTAGAGCTGGCCGGCCAGCGTCTTGTTATGCGCAATCACCAGCGTCGGCTTTTTTACCTGGGCAATCACATTGGACATGGTAAACGTCTTCCCGGTACCGGTCGCGCCGAGCAAAGTCTGGTGCTTTCTGCCATCCTCGATGCCGTCGACGAGCTCACGGATCGCTTCCGGCTGATCGCCTTCCGGTTGATAGCCGGAAACAAGCTGAAAATCCATAGATTCGCCCCCAAATCAGTTAAATCGTTAATTATGATTATAACACATGTCACCGGGAGACCGGCAACAAAAAGCGAACAGATATTCTTAATTTCTTCTGAGCGGGAAATCAGTCTGCAGAAAAAAAGCTCCCATGTCCGGAAACATGGAAGCGGTTATAAAAATGGATGAGGTCGTCTCAGGCACGGACATCTTCGCCCAGATCTTTTTTGATTTCGGCAACAACTTCCCTTGCCGCTTTTCTGCTCAAAATCAGTTTGCCATTGGCCAGTACCAGATTATCCGGCGACACTTCGTTGGTAATCTGACACGCCATGGCCGGAATGTACTTTTTGAAGATAATCCGGTCGTCTTCCGTGAAGATTTCCAGCGGATCGCCTTCCTTAATATTCATCGTCCGTCTCAGCTCAATCGGAATGACGACACGGCCCAGTTCGTCCACTTTACGTACAATACCTGTCGATTTCATTTCCCTTTTCTCCTTTCCCGGTTTTCTTAATTCAAGCATAACACAAGAGCCGAACATTCAGGAAAAATAACTCTTCATTTACATAGTTTGTCTTTCCTGCCGTTTTGTTCTGAATGATAAAATGGAACACCCGGGGACATCGAACCCGTTCTTTGCTTTCAGAAGTTGCGGGCAGCGCATCTCTCAAAGCTCAATTCCACACTTTTAATAAGCTGGAAAAAAGAACGGGTGATTCCTGATACCGGATTATGTTCCAGTTATAGTATTCGTGACGTTGATCACGAGAGTGACTTCAAGCCTGAATTGATTTCACTTGATTCGAGAAAAAGCAGACCGATCTTATGGCCGTCATCCTGATGCACCGGTCCTTTAACAAACCGCGGTTCCCCGAAACGGTCGATCACTTTGATTTTAATGTACGCCGACTGGGCCTGCAGGGCATCATAAAAGTTCCGCTCGCTGTTCACATTCCGGTCATTCACCTGTTGAATCTCTTCACCCGGACGAACGCCGATCCGGTCGCCCAGTGAATGCGGGATCACACCGATCACGCGCAGCCCCTGTTCCGGCATCACAAAATAAAACGGACGGTTGCTCCTGAGTTCATGATGATAGAAGAGCAGAAGAAGCCGGCTGATCAGCGCGAGCACCCCGCCGGCAACGATAACGACCGGCAGATGCAGGTAGGCCCCGGTTCCGGCGATGACCAGGAAGCCGCCGGTCGTGAACAGCAGCCAATACCCAGTCCGTTTTACTGCCGGTGCCGGGAGCGATGAGGTGATCAGCTGGGCAATCCCGACGCCGAGCGGGAACAGCGCAAAGCCGAAGTTCTGGCTGCTGCCGGAGACAAACGGCCACAAACCGATATGGCCGACCGGCCCGGCCAGCGGGACGAGAAACAGGAACGGCACGATCCACAGTTCGCTCGCTTCGTGGGCGCCGACCATGCCGCCCCGGCCGCTCTGAATCAGCCGCGGCGACGTCTGCTTCGCGCCCCACAGCAAGACAAGCATCGTCTCGGCAAGCATCGCGACAGCAAGAAATACCGCGAATGCAAAAAGGTCAGCCTGGCGAACCTCCGTGATCCACTGATTGACCAGCGGGAGCGGCGTCCGGACAGGGGGGAGCAGATAGGCAGCGATCAGCGTCAGCCCGCCGGCAACGGCCGGCGACAGAAAACGGAGCTGCGTCGTCAGCATGATCACCAGATAGCCGAGGGAAAACAGCACGATCATTCCAGGCGGCACAGCAACCCCCGCCGCAAGCAGCAGAATCGATCCGCCGACGCCGACGACCAGACTCGGCGCAATGCTCCGAAAAACGGTGTTGAACATCCCGTATGCCTTGACCCGGAACGAACGCCGCTCCCGCCGGACCCGCTGCGCGCTGAACAGAAACAGCCCGACCACCAGCAGGTAGAACAACGGATTCATGAAAAAAGTCGCAATGCCGAATAAAATGGATCGAATGATGGCCCACATACGCTGTTCCCCCAACATCATTAGACACGCACAAATCAACTAATTTAAGAATACCGCAAAAATGCCTCTTCTGTGAACTGAAATCACAGGTTTTGTAAAAAATAGCTGATTTGCAGGGTGTTTTTCCAGTTTTGCCGTGGAATAGCAGAGGATCTGGAAAAGAGGAGCGCGTGCGGCTAGACTCGGCGCGTTTTAAAATTTGAGAGCGCTCGATCCACTTTTCGGTAAGGATTAAAAAACTCCGGGGCGGCCGCCCCGGAGTTTTCCAGATCCCATTCTTTATTTTATTTTCTTTTCAACAAGCCGGATCGCTGTATTCAGCTGACGGTCATTTTTCGTGTTGCTGATCGCTTTGAGTGTCGCAATCTGAAGTGCGTTCGCCGTTTTTTTGTCGATCGTTCCCGTAGGATTCAAGTGGGCCGATTTTTGGAACGCGATGACCGCCTGTTTTGTCGCAGTGCTGAAATAGCCGTCGGTCCGCTGCGGATCGTCTCCGGCAGCCACCAGCATCTTCTGCGCCGTCGCAATCCGTGAAGAGTTCTGATCATATTTCAGAATCTGACCCTTTTTCAGCGATAGCGGTGCGACATAGAAATACGCAGGCTGGGATACCTTGACCGTCGGCTGGATGCCCTTTTTATGGATCCAGTCCCCGTCCGGCGTCAGCCACTTGTCGGTCGTCAGTTTGAGTTCGCTCTTATCCGACAGCTGAATGCCCTGCTGAACGGTACCCTTGCCGAATGACTTTGTGCCGACAAGCGGATAGTCGCCCGCCTGGTTCAGCGCGCCGGACAGAATCTCGGCTGCCGAGGCACTGCCGCCGTCGATCAGACCGACAATCGGATAGTTTTTCTTTTTCTTCAGCGTTGAGTAAAACGGCTGCTTCTTACCGTTGCGGTCCTCAATCTGAACGATCGGCTTCTGATCGGTGACGAGCAGGCTGGCCATCTGCTCTACTGCCTGGAGATAGCCGCCCGGATTGCCGCGGACATCGATGACCAGCCCCTGCATCTTCTGGTTCTCCAGTGATTTCAGGGCCGTGGCGAATTCTTTGTCGGTGTTCTCATTAAACTGAGTAATCGCAAGATAACCGATCGACCGTCCGCCCTGATGGATCATCTTCTGATTCACCGTCCGGATCGGAATCGTATCACGTTTTATCGAAAAATGCAGCGTATTGGCCACGCCGGGACGTTTGATCTCGATAGTAACCGTCGTCCCTTTTTTCCCGCGAATCTTGTTGACCGCCTGATTAATATCCAGACCGTCCGTCGATTTACCGTTGATCGATACGATCTGATCGTTCGGTTTGAGACCGGCCTTTTCCGCCGGAGACCCCTTGATCGGGGAAACGATGCTGATCGTATTCCCCATCTTCTGAACTTCGGCGCCAATCCCCTGGAACGATGAAGACAGAGACTGCGTGAAGTCCGACGCCGTTTTCGCATCCATATAACTGCTGAACGGGTCGCCAAGCGCAGAAATCATCCCCTGAATAGCACCGTCATATAATTTTGTGCTGCTGATCTTTTTAAAATAATCTTTCTCAATCAGGTCATGGATCGCCTGAATTTTTGCCGATTCCGTGCCTGAAGCTGCCGCTCCGGCTGCAACCGACTGCTGTGCGGCACGCGCCGGCAGCGCCACCCGATAAACGGCAAACGCGCCCGCCGCGCCGACAATCAGCGATAGCGCCATGAGCAGCGCGACAACTTTGCCGCTGAATTTTTTCATGAATGTGCCTCCTCCATCAGTGTCACCGATTCACTGAGACACCAGTGGCAAATAGGTTATATTACTTGTAATCATACCGCAAGATGCGGCTATTGTCCTGTTCGCCGGCCGGACGTCCGTTCGTATTCCCTATTTTTTCGTGATCCGTGTCCCGTCTCTGGGGCTTCCCCTTTTATCCTGCCCGAAATCACCGAAAAAAACAGGCGTTCCCGCGATCGGAGAACCCCTGTGAAAATGACTTTGTGTTCAGATTTTAAGAAACTTGCGTACCGAGTTCAGACTGCCCCAGACGCCAATCGCCGCACCAATGCCGACGAGCAGCAGGCTGAGGTTCGTCGTCATCGTCTGATACGGGATCAGACTGATGAACATCCCGGAAAAACTTGCCCCGAGATTGTAATAAACGAAATGGTAGACAATGAAGACCATCAGAACCGGGATCACCGACCCGAGAACGCCCATAATCAGCCCTTCGATAAAGTACGGCCAGCGGACAAACGAGTTGGTCGCGCCGACCAGTTTCATGATCTCAATCTCGCGGCGGCGGGCAACAATCGTCAGCTTAATTGTATTGGCAATCAAGAAAATCGATGTGAACAGAAGGCCGACAATCAGGACAATCCCGACGTTGCGGGCAATATTGATCACGTGAAACAGCTTCTCCACCGTGCCCTTCCCGTAGCGTACGTCGGACACATAGGCAAGGCTCTGCGCTTTATTTGCCACATAAGTCGTCTGCTGCGGATTATCGGTTTTCAGGATGTACGCATTCGGCAGCGGATTTTCATTCTTCAGATCTGAGAAGGTGCTCTTGTCGTTGCCGAGGCTCTTCATCAGGTTATTCAGTCCCTGCTTCTTCGACTCATAGGTCACGGACTGCACATTCCTGATCTGTTTCAGATCCGAACCGAGCTGCCTGGTCTGAGCCTGCGTCGCCGACTGGGACACATAGACACGCACCTCAACATCACTTTCGATATCGCCGGCAATTTTATTCAGATTGAACATGACCATCAGGAACATGCCGACCAGGATCAGCGATACGGCAACCGCCCCGACCGATGCGAACGTCATCCAGCCGTTACGGCCGAGACTCTTCACACTTTCATTAATATGGCGGCGCAGTGTTCTAGGCTTCATATCCGTAGGCACCTTCCTCTTCATCGCGAACGATCATGCCGTCTTCCAGCGCAACCACCCGATGTTTGATCGTATTCACGATCTCTCGGTTGTGTGTCGCCATCACGACCGTCGTTCCCTGCTCATTGATCCGCTTGAACACATCCATGATCTGCCAGGACGTATCCGGATCCAGGTTTCCGGTCGGTTCGTCGGCAATCAGCACCGGCGGCCGGTTGCAGATCGAGCGGGCAATCGACACACGCTGCTGCTCCCCGCCGGAAAGCTGGCCCGGGAATGAATTCACCTTGTGCTTCAGGCCGACCAGGTCGAGCACCTCCATCACGCGGCGCTTGATGACCCGCGGCGACTCCTCAATCACTTCCAGCGCGAACGCCACATTTTCATAGACCGTCAGCTTCGGCAGCAGCCGGAAATCCTGGAATACAACCCCGATCTTCCGCCTGAAATAAGGCACCTGACGATCGCGCAGCGTCGCAATATTCTTATGATCAACGATAATCTTCCCTCTCGTCGGTTTCAGCTCTCTGAATATCATCTTAATGAACGTCGACTTGCCCGCACCGCTCGGCCCGACAATGTAGATGAACTCCCCTTCCCCGACGGAAAGGTCGATCCCGTTAAGCGCCATCACACCATTGGGATAAGCCTTCCAGACATTGTCCATTACAATCATGTCTTCCATAATGTGTTTCCCCTCTGCTCCTTCACAATCCTGATTTAACCAAAGCGATCATTCGCTGCCCGTAAGACTTATGTATGTAGAACCAGTTCTTCCGCCTCAATTATTCTTAATTATATCATCTCGGCGGCCGACAAAATATTAAAGAATATTACATTTAAATTTCAAATTCCGACAAAAGCCACCCATTTCAGGGAAAAATGTCCTGTGCCTGATCACGAAAGCACAGGACTCGCAGCCGGGACGCCCACGCCGCAATCGCACAGAAAGAGACGGGGCCGCGCCACTGCTGCCGCCGGGAACTTCAGTCCCCGTGATAGAACCCTTTTCCGAACACTTCCGTCGCATTGGTAATAATGAAGAAAGACTCCGGATCGATCGCTCTGACGAGCTGCTTCAGGTGCGTCAGTTCCCCCTGCGACACGACCGTCATCAGCAGCGGCCGGTCGTCTCCGGTATACCCGCCCTGGCTGGTGATCCGGGTGACGCCGCGGTCGATCTCGGCGAGGATTGCCTGACGCATCGCATCCTCTTTGTCCGAGATGATCAGCGCCATTTTCTCCGTGTTAAAGCCGATTTGTACGACATCGATTAGTTTCGCCTGCAGGTAGATGCTGATCAGCGCGTAGAGCGCCGATTCCAGGGAAAGGGTCAGCGCCGAAGCGAAGACGATCAGCCCGTCGATCAGCGACACACTGATACCGAGTGACCAGCCGGTAAATTTTTTCAGCACCTGACCGGCCAGTGCCGTCCCGCCGGTCGATCCGCGGCCGCGGAAGACAATGCCGAGCCCGATCCCGACGCCGACTCCGCCGAACACCGAACCGAGCAGCGGATTGTTCGTCGCTGCCGGCCAGCTCGCCGTCAGATAGACAGACAGCGGCAGGAACAAGGTGCCGGTCAGCGTCTTCAGGGCATAGTCAAAATAGCCGAAGCTCTTGCCGAGAATCAGTACACCGCCGATGAACAGCGGGATGTTCAGTCCCCAGAGGACATAGGCCGGTTCCCAGCCCAGTGTCCAGTGCAAGATGATACTGATCCCGCTGACTCCGCCGGCGGCAATCTTGTTCGGCAGCTGAAAAACGTTGAACGAAATGCCAAGCACAGCCGAGCCGACCAGAACATAGAAATAGTCCAGCACCACAGCCCGCCAGCCGCCTGGCGGTGCGGCATGTTTGTCCTTTTTTGCGAAGAAATGCATGTTGCGACGCCCCATTTTTAATCAGATATAAAAAGTCAATGAGACCATTCTACGGCATGCGCCCGGTACGGTCAAACAGTCCTGATGTTTTTCGCATCGGGCGGCTCCGGCTCAGCTATAATAGGAACAGAAGGAACGGATGGTGAGACACGTGGTATTTTATATCCTGCTGGCAATACTTTTTGCGGTGCTGGCTTTTTTCGCCGAGAGTCTGATCCGAAAGAAATGGGCGGTGGTTGCAGACGATTCGCCTCATCCGCGGCCGGTTAATAAGACACAACTGATCATAGAAACGATCCTGATCGCCCTGTTTCTGATTCTGATCGGTTTCTACGGGCAGCCGCTCGTTTTCGCCATCATTTTTATCGTCATTTTTACGGCCGTGCGCATGCTGTTCGAATGGAAGTACGCCAGAGTAAAGAAAGATTATCTGATCACGCTCGTCTGGGGTGCACTGATCGTCCTGTTTCTCCTGATCGCTCTGATCAGCCGGCTGTGACTCCGGGAAACTGCGCTGATAACAGAAAAAGCTCCCGGAAAAGGGCATCATCCGTCCGTTTCCGGGAGCTTCATTTTATTTGATTTTCAGTCGCAGATAAGCATCGATAAACGGATCGAGATCGCCGTCCATCACGCGATTGACATCGCCGACTTCGACGTTTGTCCGGTGATCCTTGACCATCGAATACGGATGGAAAACATAGGAGCGGATCTGGCTGCCCCAGCCGATTTCCTTCTGTTCGCCGTGCAGCGCCGCTTTCTCCGCTTCGCGCTTTTCCTCTTCAAGCTGATAGAGACGCGACTTCAGCATCTTCATCGCCTGATCACGGTTCTGGAACTGCGACCGTTCCGACTGGCAGCTGACGACAATACCGGTCGGAATATGGATCAGCCGTACCGCCGATGACGTTTTATTGATGTGCTGGCCGCCGGCGCCGCTGGAACGAAAGACTTCCATTTTGACGTCTTCCGGCCGAACCTCAATGTCGATCGTGTCGTCAATTTCCGGCGTCACTTCGCAGGAAACAAATGATGTGTGGCGCCGGCCGGCCGCATCGAAAGGTGAAATCCGGACGAGCCGGTGAATTCCTTTTTCCGCTTTCAGATAGCCGTAAGCGTCAAGTCCTTTTATCAGCAGAGTAACGCTCTTCACGCCCGCTTCATCACCGGGCAGGTAATCCAGTGTTTCCACCTGATAGCCGTGGCTCTCGGCCCAGCGCGTGTACATCCGCAGCAGCATCGACGCCCAGTCCTGGGCTTCCGTTCCGCCGGCGCCCGGGTGCAATTCAAGAATCGCATTGCTCTTGTCATGCGGACCACTGAGCAGCAGCCGGTTCTCGTAACGGTTGAATGCCTTGCTCGCTTCACCGAGCGACGCTTCCAGCTCCGTTTTCAGATCGGCGTCGTCTTCCTCTTTGACCAGTTCATAGGCTACCTGAAGGTCTTCAAACTTCTCCTCCAGTTTGCCGAGATTATCGACCTTTTCCTTCAGCTCATTGGATTCATCAATCACTTTCTGAGCCTTGCCGTTGTCATCCCAGAATCCAGGCATCGCCATTTTCTCATCGAGTTCGGCGATCCGGGCCTTTTTATTATCTAAGTCAAAGAGACCCCCTAAATTTCTGGAGACGGGTTTCCATCTCGTCAATCTCGTGTTTCATTTCCGGTAAATCCATTCATTCAACCTGCTTTCCTGAGAAAACCGGGTGGTACCGGGTCATCTGCCCCGGCATCGGCCCGGCTTCCGCTCATTATTTTCAATCGTACCCCTGCCCGGCTTATTTGCCGTGGCAGTTCTTATACTTCTTGCCGCTGCCGCACGGGCACGGATCGTTGCGTCCGACGTGCATCTTGCGAACAAACGGCTTGCGCTTCTTCTTCGGCGCGTCGCCTTCATCCTGGCCGCCGGAGAGTACCTGCAACCCGTGGGTGACACGTTCACGCTGGATCGGTTCCTCACGGATTTCCGCCTTCATGATGAAGTTGACGACTTCTTCTTCGATCGCCCCGATCATTTCCTCAAACATCTTATGCCCTTCGATTTGATAGGCACGGTAAGGATCGACCTGACCATACGCACGAAGATAGATACCCTCACGCAGCTGCTCCATCGCGTCGATGTGATCCATCCACTTCGTATCGACGGTCCTCAGCAGAATGACCCGTTCAAATTCGCGCATCCGTTCCGGCGTGAACCGCTCTTCTTTTTCATCGTAGCGTTCCCTAGCCTTCTTCTCGAGCATCTCGATCATTTCTTCCGGATCGAGACCGTCAAGATCCTTCACACTCAATTCGCCGACATCGAACAGCTTGGCATTCAGATAGTCGATGACCGAACTCAGATCCCATTCTTCCGGCACTTCGTTGTCCGGTGTGTGGGACTTGATCAGGTTCTCAATGACCGTATGGATCATGTCTTCAATGTCCGGACGCACGTTCTTCGCTTCCATGACTTCCATACGTTCTTTATAAATAATCTCACGCTGCTGGCGCATCACATCGTCGAATTTCAGCAGCTGCTTGCGGGCATCGAAGTTGTTGCCTTCGACACGCCTCTGCGCCGCTTCAACCGACCGGCTGACGATCTTGCTTTCAATCGGCTGATCGTCGTGCATGCCGAGCCGTTCCATCATACCCTTCATCTTGTCGGACCCGAACCGGCGCATCAGATCGTCTTCGAGAGACAGATAGAAGCGGGATTCACCGGGATCGCCCTGACGTCCGGAACGGCCACGCAACTGGTTATCGATACGCCGTGACTCATGGCGTTCGGTACCGAGAATGAACAGACCGCCGAGTTCAACCACACCTTCGCCCAGCTTGATATCGGTACCACGACCGGCCATGTTGGTGGCAATCGTCACTGATCCGACCTGACCGGCATTCATGATGATTTCCGCTTCACTTGCATGGTTCTTCGCGTTCAGGACATTGTGCGGAATGCCGCGCCTTTTCAGCAGTTTCGAAATCAGTTCCGATGTTTCAACGGCAACCGTACCGACCAGCACCGGCTGACCGCGGTGATACAACTTCACGATCTCTTCGACGACGGCCTTGAACTTGCCCTCTTTGGTCTTATAGATCAGATCCGGATGGTCATCGCGGATCATCGGCTTGTTCGTCGGGATCACGATAACATCCATATTATAAATGCTCTGGAATTCTTCCTCTTCCGTCTTCGCCGTACCGGTCATACCGGAAAGCTTCTGATACATGCGGAAGAAGTTCTGCAGCGTGATCGTCGCCAGCGTCTTGCTTTCGCTCTGAATCTCCAGGCCTTCCTTGGCTTCAATCGCCTGGTGCAGGCCCTCACTGTAGCGCCGGCCCTGCATCAGACGGCCGGTAAACGGATCGACGATGACGATCTGGCCGTCCTGTACCACATAGTCCGTATCACGGTGCATGATTGCATGAGCTTTCAGTGCCTCACTGACATGGTGGTTCAGCAGTACATTGGAATAGTCATACAGATTTTTAATATGGAAAAATTTTTCTGCTTTCGACATGCCTTCTTCGGTCAGCTGGACGGTCTTCGTCTTCAAATCGACCTTGTAGTCCTGCTTCTCCGTCAGCAGTCGGGCAAACTGATTGGCCCGCACATAGAGATCGGTCGACTTCTCAGCGTTGCCGGAAATGATCAGCGGCGTCCGGGCTTCATCGATCAGGATCGAGTCGACTTCATCGACAATCGCAAAATTCAGCGGACGCTGAACCATTTCTTCCTTATAAAGCACCATGTTGTCACGCAGATAGTCGAAGCCGAATTCACTGTTCGTACCGTACGTGATATCCGCACCGTATGCTGTCTTCTTCTCTTCCGGCGACATGCCGTTTGAATTCAGACCGACGCTCATGCCGAGAAAATTGTACAGCGGACCGAGCGCATTGGCATCACGCGACGCCAGATAATCGTTGACTGTGATCAGGTGGACACCTTTGCCTTCCAGCGCATTCAGATACAGCGGCATCGTCGCAACGAGTGTTTTACCTTCACCGGTTTTCATCTCGGCAACGTTGCCTTCATGCAGCGCAATCGCGCCGACAATCTGTACATAGAATGGTGTCAGACCGAGAATACGGGTCGACGCTTCCCGCACAGTCGCAAAAGCTTCCGGCAGGATGTCGTCCAGCGTTTCTCCATCGGCCAGACGCTGTTTGAATTCCGGCGTCTTCGCCTGCAGCTCATCATCACTCAGTTTCTTGTAGTCATCAGCCATGTCGTCTATTTTGTGAGCCAGTTTCTCAAAACGGCTCAGCTTGCGGAGGCTCGTGTCTCCCAAAACCTTTTTAAGCAATCCTAACATGCCTGCGAACACCTCATTTTAGACTTCCGCACCTTGTCCGGTGACAAGGCGGAGCTTTTTTCTATCTTGTCATTCCCCAATCTGCTGCTTGATTCAAAATTTTTCTTACCTGAATTTCCTGTCACATCATTCGCTGAACCGCGCCGCATTCGGACGCACCAGCTCGATTCCGGAAATTCAGTCCCGTCAATCCGGGCAGAAAGTAACAATTATCATTATAGACTAAAACGGATAGGTTGAAAACCGGAGATCACCGCCTCTGAAGGGAAAATTGAAACAGGCGGTGCGCTCTGTTCCAAACCATCCTGACAAATCGCAGCTAACGAAAAGGAGATTCACACAAATCGTGAATCTCCCCTGACCTTTCTATTCCATTCGCTTATCGGAAGGCGCATTATTCCTGATCGATCAGGCCGTAGCGTCCGTCCTTGCGCTCATACACGACACTGGTCTCGCCATTGTCGGCGTTGTTAAATACGAAAAATGTGTGGCCGAGCATTTCCATCTGTAAAATGGCTTCTTTGGCCGTCATCGGTTTGAGGACGAAACTCTTGCGGCGCACAATCTCCGGTGCATCCGCTTCCGTCTTCTGTCCGGCGGCCGCAGTTGTCTGGGTCAGCGTACCGGCACCGGGTGTCTGAATCGCCTGCCGGGTATCCTGGCGCGATTTGCGGTTGATTTTCGTCTTATACTTCTTGATCTGTCGCTCAAGCTTGGTGACGACCAGGTCAATCGCTGCATACATATCTTCCTGTCCAACTTCTGCTCTCAGGAGGAGGCCCTGAATCGGAATCGTGACTTCAATCACCTGTTCTTTGTTATGAACCCGCATATTCACCCGGGCGCTTGCTGCAAGGGGTGCACCGAAATACTTCTCCAGCTTGCCGATCCTTTTCTCTGCGTATTCCTTCAGAGAAGGTGTAACTGCAATGTTTTCTCCGCGAATGTTCAGATCCATGAGAAAACCTCCCTTCGATACTATATAGTTTCGCCATTCCCGTCCCAATTCCTGCCTAATTAACAAAATTATTTTACAAAAAACGTGTTTATTTTTAATCATTCGACGATACAGCGGCTGCATCCGACCTTTCTGATTCATGCAGAAAAGGCACCGATCACATGCAATATTTCAATCGAAATAACACCGCCAAATAGGCCGAATTCTATTGACCGGTCCCCGGATTACACATATAATAAAAGCGCAATGAGGGGTTACCTCCCCCTCAGAAAGTGATCACTTTCACAGGCATTTCACATAAGTGAGTGTTATTATGAAAAGTTGGTCTTTAGTTCCAACTTTGTGATGAAATTCTCAAACTTGCTCTGAGACGGTGACAACATCTCATAAAGGGAGACTTCCAAATGTCCGTTAAAAAAGAAGAAATCGTCGAATTGTTCGAAAAGCTCAATGAAGACGAAAAAGAATCCACATACAACTATCTGCAGTTCCTGGCCAGCCTCAACGACGAAAATTCCGAAAAAGAAGCCGTTGCCGCAGACTGACACACACAACATCCAAAAAGCAGGCGGTTCGTCCGGCAATCTTGTCGGGCGAACCGCTTTTATTATTATATTTGAAAAATGAGCTGAAAAAAAATCGCCTTGATTGATCTGAGACGATTTTTATTCGCGTTTATCCATAAAAGCACTGGTGATACCTGGCGTTTGATAACCACCTCTATATGAATTCAGAGACTTTTTTTGCCGACGGAATCGTTGCATATCACCAACCATTAATCCTCTGGTCGTTTTTAATAATATATCAATTTCTTCGTTCAATTTAACAATCTTTTTCCCAAGCACTTTTTCTTCTTCTGTATAGTTTCCAGTAAGCTGGTTGATCAGCAACTGACGTTCCTTAAGGGATGAACTCAATTTTTCGATAGATTCTTTACTATGATCCTTGATTTGCAGTTCAGCAATGCGTTTAATTTTCTTTGTTAGTTCAAAAATATCATATATGATCATGTCACACCCGTATCATGGACGAATGATTTTTTCCTTGTTCTTTGCGATTAATGATGATCACTTGCTTCCAAGTATCCCTGAAATCTGCTACCAGTTTTTCTACTTCATCCAGAATTGTTATATCATTTTTCACATTGGCTTCGATCAGCCGACGATGGATATAGTCGTACAGTGACATCATATCTTTTGCTACAGGCTGTTTGCTGTCCAGACTCACCATTAACTCCGTAATGATCGCCTGAGCTTTTTGAATGACCTTATTTTTTTGTTCATAGTTCTTATTCAGAATCGCTCCCCGACCTTGACGAATGAATTTCAGGCACCCATTAAACAGCAAGAGTGTCAATTCCCCAGGAGTTGCGGTCAAAACAGAATTTTGCTGATAAACCTTATAGGCGTTGTTTGGCATTTGTGATGCTTACCCCCTTATCAGCCGAATGTATTTTGCAGATACGCTGCCTGTGAATTTGCCTGTTCAATCGCTTGTTCCATTGCAGTAAATTCATCATAGTATTGAGTTTGTATGGTTTTCAGATGATCTTGAAAAGCGGATATCTGATCGTTCATATCATCAATACTTCTGCCGATGAAGAAGTTATCATTCACCATCGTGGCCGTTCCCGCTTGTTCCTTAACTTGGGAAACCGTATCCTGCAACGTATTGTATAGACGTTTGGCTATTCCCAGTGTAGCTGAACTGTCCGTGCTGGAATTACCATTTGTAAATAGCTTCATAACCCCTGTAGGGTCAGAGGCAATGGCGCTTTTTAATTTGTTTTCATCAATAATAAGTTTGCCATGATCTAGATAATCACTGCTCGTTGTGATGCCAATTTGTGCTAACTGGCTGAAAGTGCCGCCTGTGATCCCGCTTACCGGATTATAAATATCCTGCCGCAAACTGCTCAACGCATTGTTCAGTATGTTATCACCATATAAGGTTCCCTGATGCGCTTTCTCATTCCAATTGTTGATATCCGTTTCGTTCATTTGTGCTTTTTGTGCCGAAGTTAGTGGCGGGTAATCCCGATCTGGAGCCATACTGGTCATATCATTGATCTGCTTAATTGTATCATTATACTGATCAACGAAGCTTTTGATCTGATTAAAAACACTGTCTGTATCTGTGCTAATGCCCACAGTGACTGTTTCAGTAGCGGGTATGCTTTGTGTCAGATTAAATGTCGTACCATTAACCGTAAATGTATTCGAGTGACGTGATGTCTCCATACCATTCAGAGTAAAAGTAGCATCTGAGCCGCCTTGTTCTGTTCCTGTCATCTGAAGAGTTGTCTTCAAAAAATCGCTGTTAAAAATCATTTCATTACCATTAGAATTCAGATTACCGGACTGTGTTGTGGAAAAAGCAACTTTTTGAGTAGCAGAGTCGTAGAAAGCTAAAACCCCTGCCCCAGATCCATTAATACTTTGAAGCATACCGTCAAGTGACATACTGCCATTAAAATCTTTGACGGTGGATATCGCATTTCCACTGCTGTCATAAGTTGTCAGGTCAAAATGAACTGTTTTATAATTGTACGATGCAGTTATCGTGGAGCCTTTTGTAATCTGTTGGTTAAAAGTCATCTGTCCAGTCGTCTGATTAACGAGAACTGTCGGTGTGGTAGCCGGATCCGCGCTGTCAAAGGCAGATTGCGTAGTGACAACATTAAATGACTTATCTACACCGCCTGAATTTACAACAACAGGGCTAGTAACATCTACAGCACCATTTGCTAATTGAAAATCTGTCCCATTGGTTGCAACATTGATTTTCTCCTCGCTGATTGAATGGCTGTCCCAACTAATCGCAGTATTACTCAAATTATCAACTTGACCAATTAATGGTTTACTTGAATCAAATAATGGCTGATTGGAAATTGGGTCTTTTTTTGATATTGATGAGATGCTCTGGTTGGTCGCCGCTGTAGCCAGGGAAGCGTCACTCAATGTATAGGTTGCATTGCCAGCACTTGTCCCTGCCGTTACCGTTACTCTTGATGGATCACTGACAGTAGCAGCTTTTGCGTAACTGGATTGAATCGCCATTGTATTGACCGTTGTTTGTAAATTAGACAGCAGTGTACTCATACTGCGATAATCATCGCGTTTCCATTCCATAAGCTGAAGCTGCTGATTCATTTGATCAAGAGGAACAGACTCTGCCTGCATTAATTTATTCACAATACTATCAACATCAATACCACTAGCGAGGCCTGAAATTTGGAGACTACTATTTGTTCCTGTATTTAATAGATAATAGTTCGAATTCGTTGCCGATGTACTTCCGCTTACGCTGACCATAACTCTTTACCTCCTTTTAAGCATGCTCATTCAAGATCAAGCCTAATTTTTCAGCAATCGCTGCATACATCTCCATGAATTTTTTCGGAGGAATTTCACGGATTACCTGGTGAATATTTACATCCTGAAGCTGAACATAGTATGTTTTTAATTTATCAAAATAAACATATTTAAGCTGAGTTGTTTCAGGTTGGAGTACGTTATTCGCTTCATTCACTAACTGTTCAACCTGTTTATTTGTAGGACTTTTTGATTGTGTTAATTCTGACTGACTTTGTTGTTGACCATCCACCAATAGGATTTCTGAAACTGAACTCAGAGGTTCATTCTGCTGCATGGATGATTGAACAAGATTCTCTGTGTCTATAGAAACATCCATGGTTTCCCTCCCCCCAATAGCTAATGTGCTATCTGACATAAATATCGGTCCAAGGAGATATATTGTTTAACAAGAAAATATGTATTCTTTTTTGATTTATATTACTGCAAGCCGGCAGCTCTCTGCATTTTTGTTTTAATATTTCTCAATAGCACAATATAACTTGCTTTTACTTCAGGTGTAGATTCTTGAATGTAATTCATCATCTGTTGAACTAGAATTAATTGAATACTCTTAACATTTAATACCATTTTGTCATCTAAATTATTAATCCAATCATTTAATAAATGAATAATCTTTATTTGATCATTGGGTGTTGCAAAAATGAACATGTTGCGAACAATACCGTGAACATTATATAAAATCACTCTATTTAAATAGTGCCCGAAAAGTAAATTTCTGTTGAGCACCCCACTAATAAATTGTTCAAAATAGTGATAATTAATTTTTAAAACATTAATAATATCGTTAATAGCATTACTAGGATCTTGGTCTGCCTTCTTAACTAGAGAGGGATCATTCTCTTCTCTTACTCTATAATAATAAATAGCTTGAGGGGACAGGAAGATTTTACTTGCGTTCAAGTAAGCGAAAATTGTAAAACACTGGTCTTCACAATATTGTATATGTTTTGGAAATCTTACTTTTTGGATTAGTTCCCTTTTAAACAATTTCCCCCAAACATATATAGGATAGAATAATTCAGGATTCATAATTATTTTTTTCTCACCTGCTATGGTTAAAGAAGGAAAAATTTTATACATATTGTGCTGAAGGATTTCTTGATCATTAAACATTTTATGGCTACCGATTACTAAATCTGCTTTTTGTTGTATCGCATCTGATAACATTAACTTAATCATATCTTTTCCTAACTTATCGTCCGCATCCACAAACATTATGTACTTTCCATCAGCCATATCTAATCCTAAATTACGAGATTCCGAAACCCCACTTTGTTTATTATTTATAATTAAATGAATAAATGGATAACGCCTTGAATAGGACTCTACTATCGATTTACTACCGTCCGTTGAATGATCATCAACACATAATACCTCTAAATCACTAAAAGATTGGTTTATAATAGACTGAATCGTTGTTGATATGTATTTTGTTACATTGTGCATAGGAATGATAATACTTATCTTTACTGATTCTCTCATTGTGACCCTCTTAATTTAGGATAGAATAAAGTTAGCAATCAATTTAACTATTTCAAATTTAAAATAGCATTTAAAATAGCTTTATTATCATTACTTTTTTATTCAAGTTCCTTTAATTATTATTTTTCAGAGTATCTTTTATAGCCGATTCCAAACGATGGACTACACTTTCAACCCGATAATTTTCAACTGATTTTCTACATTGCTCCTCACAAGGTAATACTTTTTTCCCATCTATAATATCTTGCAAAATATTCTTTAACATTTTACTGTCTCCACAAGGGAAAAGCCAACCATTATATCCATCCCTAATAATTTCATTTGGACCTTCACTAGCAGAGCTTACCACTGGTAATCCTCTTGCTAGGGACTCAACAACAACAAGGCCAAATCCTTCAAAATCAGATGATAAAACAAGTAAAGAAGCACTGACTAGTTGTTTCCACGGTTCATCATGCCAACCTTGCCAAATAATATTTTCATCAATACCAAGTTCTTTTGCCAAATCTTGTAGAACAGATTTATCATTCCCGTCTCCAAAAATACTAAGTGTCCATTTTCCCTTTAATTTTTCCAGTCCTTTAAATAATACATCTAGACGCTTTTGAACATTATCCAGCCTTCCAACATAAATAAGTTTTAACTGTTTCTTAACCCTTCTTAGTGGAGTAATATTATTAAAATCAATCGGGTTTCCAATATAAAAAATTTTTTCTTCACCAACATAATTTGCAATTTGGTTTGCAATACTATTGGAAATGGCCAGATGTGCATCACATAGTTTTAAATAACTCTCTCCACCAAATACATTAGGTGGTCCATGTAGCCAGGAAAGAACAGCTGGTTTATTCACTAAATTCATTTTATTAACGGCCAATCTACATAGCCAGCTCATTACAGGTGTGTGAGTTGCTAGAATGACATCAGGCCTTCCAAAAAATTGGGTGAGTCTTTCATAATTTGAAGAAAATAGATCAACCGTTTCTTGATCAAGTGGCGTATATACATGTACTTCATCACCGTAATAATAGATATTCGAAAATTGTTCAGCCCAGTTTAAATATTTTGGGGGAGCGATTTGAAAAATTCTGACCAGGTGACCTCTTTTCATTAATTCATCGCTAATCAGTTTAATTACGTTTTCCAAACCTCCTATCCCAACTGCGTAACCCAATACGATGTCAATTATCATCTATACTTCACGCTCCGGATTTAGATAAGAGTAAAAAGCTTGTTTTTCATTCTTCTTCCAGAATGCTTCTAATAAATTTCCAAACTCTTTCCGTCGAATGATCATCTTGATATTCATGGACAATATTCTTAATATTCTCTCTTTCCTTACTGAAATAATTTACATCTGTCATAGATTTAACTATTTGGTCTTCCAGATCATGTTGTGTTGTAACTTTGGGTCCTGGTGTCCATTTTTCATATGGCTTCAGAATGAGACCTCTAGTTTTTTGGTAAGATTCAAGGTCAACAGGTGTAAAAATGATCGGTTTATTTAATAATAAGAAATCAAAGTAAACCGAAGAATAATCCGTTATTAGCAAATCTGCACCGCTCAGTAATTCATATATATCCAGCTGATGATCTACTAGAAGAGTTGATGATAATATAAGTATATTTTCACTTTTTGGTACACGATTAATAAACATTCTTTCGTCAGCTGGATGAAGCTTCACGATAAGTTTATAATGATGTTTTTTTAAAAAAATTTCAAACCGTTCAGAATTAAATTCTGGTATATCAAATAGGTTCTTCCAACTTCTATTCCCGTCATTTCTGTTTAGACGTGGTGTATGACGCCAAGTTGGCATGTAAAAAATAAATCGATCATTATTATTAATATGGAACATTTTTCTGATATTATTTTTGCCATCTGAGCGTAGTAAAAAATCATTTCTCGGAACACCCAAAATTTTAAATTTACTTTCAGCAATTCCAAAACATTTCTTCATTGACTGATTATACAAATTTGAGTATGAAACCACCGCATCTACATTTACCCATTGATTTTCAATCTTTTCCTTACCTACTTCGCTTTCATCCATTAAACCCATTGATTTAAGAGGAAAACCGTGCCATAACTCAATGACTTTTTGTTCTTTTTGTATACTTTTCTTTTGAAAAGGATAATTTCCCTCTGTTGTCACAACGACATCATTTTTAAGTAATTCATTAAAATAATTCAGATCATTCTTTTGTTCAATAAGATTAACCTGATACCTCCACTTTACTTCATCAGGTATTTGCCTCACTAATGCAGTAATATTAGATCCCGATAGTGGCGTATAGACAAGTGCTACCTTATTACGTATTTCTCCCCAAATCGTCTTCTCTGAAAGGTAGTGACTATCAGGATAACATTTTAGTGCGAGCTGCTGGATGGATAATTCTAATTTTTCAGCTCTCATCTGATGCGCAAGTTTTCCAATACTCTTTAAAATTTGAAAATGATAGAATCCTCTTTGAACAGCCTGATTAGAAAAGTTGTAGGCAGCTTCTAATAATCTGTTCTTTTTACTCTCGTTAATTAAATTGAGATATGTTTGTTCATCAAATTGCTCTTTTCCTGCTTCTTGATAAAATTGAACCGCCAGATCGTTAAAGTGATAATGGTACAGTAGATGTCCAATCTGAATATTGGCTGATTTATCAAACGCACGTCTATAATCCAGAAGTTGTTCAAACAATCCAAACTGTTGCAAACAAATGGTTCGTTCTAGAATAGTTAAGTAGACGGGCAAGTCTTTATCAGTTTCCCCAGTTCCAGTTATTAATAGATTGATAATTCCTTCGGTATTCTTATACTGCTTTCCATAAGAAATAAGTATATCCTGTTGTTTAGATAATAGACTGGCAATAATGTAATCCGAAAAATCAAAAACCCCTATATTAAAAATTGCTATTCTTTGTTTTATCGGAAGTTGATTAATCTGTTCAAGCGCTTCAGCAGGTTTTCCATTGATTAACAGACACTTGGCTTTAATATCGACTTTTTTTATATACCTCGTCTGAAAAATAAATTTTTCAGTATTTTTGTTGGATTCAGGGAAATTAAGAATAACTTTTAACAAGAATAAATCGTTTACTTCATTACCTGATAATAATTTTTCATCATTAAAAAAATGGCTGAGTTCTTCAAACGAGCTGTTCCTAAATAACAGTCCAAAATAGTTTGTTAATAATTCCACATCATTTCTGTTATCGTGAAACGCCTTACTATAATACATCACTGCTTGCTTCAAATCTTTTTTTTCTTCATAGATCTCCCCAATCCATTTATTCGGTAGATAAGAAATACTGTCTGTACTTAGCAGGGCTTCTTGGTATTTGTCCTGATTCTCAATAATTTCTTTTAATTCATGTAATGCATCATCCAACCTTCCCTGAAGAAAATAGACTCTACCTCTTATCGCCTTGAAGTCTGGATACGAATTAAAAATCGCCTCGCTGTCCCGTATCACATTTAATGTATCTTGATAACGTTTCAGACTGACGAGACACTGACATATTTGGATGAGACAAGTGCCAACCCAGGAGAATTTAATATTTGGTGCTTTTTGATAGGCTTTCACATAACAATCAAGAGCCCGTTCTGTTTTACCCTGAGAGACGAGTTCGTTCCCAAGATTAAAATAATCAAATCCAGTTTGTCCCTCAACCTTAATCTCTTTATTAATCAATGTACGATTTCTTAATCCTTTATTTTTAGTCGCTACCGTATATGATAAATAACCTGAGTGATAAACGACGAGTCTTGAAACATGTGAGCGGAGCTCCTTACCATCCATTCTCTTCAATTGTTCATGTATCGCTCGATAGTATTTGATTGCCGGATCATTTTTGTAAATTCGGACATGGTAATTATTAAAAATCGTTTGCGCATCCCTGCCTGCAAAATTATATATTTTGACCACACACATATTAAAATCATTCTTGTTTTCTTTTAGCTCGTCACGAAGTTCCAGCAAATTCTGATGATCGACGAATTCATCAGCATCTAGTGCCAATATCCACTCACTCGTTGCTTTGGATTGAGCAAAATTCCTGGCTTCTGAAAAGCTATCATTCCATTTGTAATCATAAACTTTGTCTGTATATTGTTTTGCAATCTCCTTAGTCTTATCTGTCGAGCCAGTATCCACAATGACAATTTCATCAACCCCGTCTTTAACTGATTCAAGACAGCGTTGCAGTACACTTTCCTCATTTTTTACAATCATGCATAAGGATATTAACCCTGGCATTATGTATTCCTCCTAGAATGATTCGGATACTTAAAAAAGGTGAGATTCTACTATATAGAACCCCACCTACTGAATAATCAATTGCTTTTCAAATAAATTATCTAAGTAACTGAAGAACACCCTGAGGGAGCTGATTTGCCTGGGCAAGCATCGCCTGAGCAGCCTGATTCAGAATATTATTCTTTGTGAAGTTAGCCATTTCGGAAGCCATATCAACGTCAGTAATCCGTGATTCAGCATCTGTCAGGTTTTGAGAGGATGTGCTCAGATTGTTGATCGTATGTTCGAGACGGTTCTGCAGAGCTCCAAGATTGTCTCGCTGAGTTGAAACCTTGTTCAGTGCCAAATCAATGGCAGAGATAGCTACGCTAGCAGATGTATTATCAGCAGTAAGTGAAACAATTGAAGCTCTTGCAAATCCGCTGAATAGCGAGCCAGCACTCATATTACTGATTCCAAAGTTGAGAATCTCACCGCTATTTGCTCCGATCTGAAGAGTACCAACAAAAGATCCACCTAAGAGATTCTGGGTATTGAATGCCGTAACATTACTAATACGATCAACCTCACTATAAAGATGACTTAATTCTGTGTTGATCTGGCTAACATCTTCTGAAGTATTCGTCGTGTTACCTGCCTGAACAGCCAGTTCACGCATACGCTGCAGAATGGATGTTGTTTCACTCAGCGCGCCTTCAGCCGTCTGAATCAAAGATGTACCATCCTGAGAGTTGCGCTTTGCCTGATCTAATCCGTTGATCTGGGCCTTCATCTTTTCAGAAATTGCAAGACCCGCTGCATCGTCTGCCGCCGTATTGATTCGAAGACCTGAAGAGAGTTTCTGCAGAGACTTCTGAGTTGCCGATTCATTTTTGCTCAGCTGATTCAAAGTGTTCAGCGCAGCAATGTTGTGATTGATAATCATAATAAGTTTCCTCCTTGAATTGTGTATTCCCACATCCGTGTGGATTTTAGGCTTATTGGGAAGGCGCCTTCCCAACTGCCTTACGTTTTTTATATCGACAAGCAATGAAATATGTTTAGTATACTGAGTAATTTTTAATTTTTTTTGCTATTTACAATCTGAACAAGTTACTGAATGCATTAGCATTAATCTATTCAAATCAAATAACTTAGCGAGCGTATGGCTTATACATGGACTTTTTAGTATTGAATTAATGAATTTCATTTTACTGCTTGACGTCTTCATAAAAAATATGTAACGATTTTGGATAGGTGATCTCATGACAGATAAGCATTCAATAATCGGTGGCTTGTTTCCATTAGAGCTTCCTGACCGAACCGAATATCATCCGCATGCTATCCACTTGAACAGCGCCCGCTATTGTCTTGAATACATATTACACATTAAGCACTATAAAAAAATCTATCTCCCTTCTTATATTTGCGACAGTGTGCTCCAGGCCAAACGGCTAGATATTCCTTACTCATTTTATCGACTCGATGAAAACTTTTTGCCACTTCTCAGCCAAGAGCCGGAAGAAGATGCAAGTTTCTTGTACGTTAACTACTTTGGCTTGAATCGTTTAAATGTGCAGAAGCTTTGCAAGGAAATGAATCATGTGATCATCGACAACACACAGGCGTTCTTTGAGCGGCCGCTGCCTCATGTCGATACGGTTTACTCGCCGCGCAAGTTTCTCGGTGTTGCCGATGGTGGGTATCTCTATACTGATGCTGAGGAACGGCTTGATCTTGAACCGGATCCTTCCTATTATCGTTACGATGCACTGCTGAAACAGATTGATCTCGGTAGCACGGCGGCTGAGCCGTTGTTCGAGCAGAATGAGGCGTATCTTGATACGTGCGGGATGCATGCGATGTCGCGTCTGACCCGGCGAATTTTAGAGAGCATCGATTATGCGAAAGTGATCGAGCGGAGGAATGCCAATTTTTTGTATCTGCATCAGCAAATTGGCCGGTGGAATCAGCTGCACCTTGATTTCAGCCATCCAAATGGGCCATTATGCTATCCTTTGCTTATCGATCATGGAGCGGGATTGAAAGACATTTTGCTTCAACATCACATTTACTGCAATGATTATTGGGATGACGTTCTGTCTCGGGTTTCACCTGCCAGTTTTGAGCATCATCTGGTCAGGGATCTGATTGCCCTGCCGATTGATCAGCGATACAACGAAGACGATATGCGTGTGATCGCGAAGATTATCCGGGAATTTCTGAACTGAACAATAGTGATTCGGTCAATCATTAATCTTCCAGCCGATATTTTTGCAGCAGTTTTTTTGCTTTGTTGATGCCTTCATCTGAGAAGTAAACGGATTTGGATTTTCTGCTGCCGCTGATTAGGCCTTGAGCCTCAAGTTCGTTTAGGCTGTTAAAGTTATATCCTTTCCAGCTCCTGAACGTTTTCAGCTCATTCTTGGCTTCTTCCCATGAAGTCAGATAGAGCAGGATCAGGGTAAGGTCCTTGATCTGCTGATTTCTTCCTTCCTGTGTCATTTTTTCCGCTCCCTTAAAATCCGTTTTTTGGGAAGTCTCCATGTGTTGACTACCCCATTATTTTATTTCATTATATAACGCGTAGGAACAGTAACACGAGGGCAAGGTGATTAATCATGATTCAACCAACTGAAACTTACATTTTTCGAGGACTCTCATCCGCCAGTCTGTTTGCGTATTGAGCAGACAGTAAGATGAATTTTGAAAAACTGCATGAACTCATCTAGTCTGCCTGGCAATGGGACAATCTGACACCGAATTCTTTTGAAATGCCGAATCCATCCTATAGTACTCTTGGAAAAAGGTTCCCTGTCAATTAAAACGATATCGACCGCTTTGCTCGAACTTATCTCGTACCAACCGTGATGATCCATCCAGTTGATCCTGTAATTGTTGTGGTTTTGTTAACTTCCCGGGAATCCTGTGTAAGCGCATTAATTATTTGTTAGAGTAGTGGATGGAAGAAATTTATCAGACAACCGAGGGACAGACATGTATCAGATTGAACAATTTGATAAACGGAACTTGCATTTTTACAGACTTAAAGGCAACGCATCATACGTGGATGTTTGCCCGGAGCGCGGCGGCATGGTGACGGCGTTCCATACGGCAGATGAAGATGTGCTGTTTATGAATGACGCGACACTTTTTGATCTCAGTAAGAATGTCCGCGGTGGGATTCCGGTGCTGTTCCCGATCGCCGGACAGCTGACGGATAAAAAGTATGCATGGCATGGCAAGACGTATACAATGGCCAATCATGGGCTCGTCCGGACGCGGGCGCTGACGGTTGCCGGAAAGACGTCTGATGCGCAGCGTGCTGCATTGACGCTTTCATTTTCGGCTACGGCAGAAACGAAAGCATCCTATCCGTTTGACTTCGAACTGCTGCTGACCTATGAACTAGCCGGCGGAAAACTGTCAATTCATGAAAAAATCAGCAATAAATCTTCAGAGCAGATGCCAGTCTACCCCGGCTATCACCCGTATTTCAACATCGGCAGCAAGCAGGTCAGTCTGAAATCGAAGGCAACCAAATATCTGGATTATAACGACAATAAGGAAAAGCCGTTTAACGGAGCGATTGACTTGAACGGCTTAAAGGAATCCGTGGTGCTCCTGGACGGCGCAGACACACAGATCGTTGCGGCATTTAATGAAGGTAAAAAGCTTGTCATTGATCAGGATCCAAAATATAAATACACGGTGCTGTGGGTCCAGGGCGATGCACATTTTGTCTGCATCGAACCATGGACGGCAAAGACCAATGCACTGAACGATGATCCGGACGGTTTGATTCTGGTCGATCCCGACGAGCCGTTGAATTTAGCCGTATCCTTCCATCTGGAAAACCGGTGAATGGATTTCACTGCTAGAGTTACTGATAGCCGCCTCGTTTTTTGAAGCGGCTTTTTTGATCCATCATGCACGCCTGTAACTGGGCGGCATACGCTGATATAATTAAAATCTGAACGGGAGTGCTGCCGATGGTTACCTCATATATGGATTACACGGATCCGAATGTCCAGTATTTTTTCGACTTGAACGAGAATCGGAGTATCACTCGTAATGCGCAAAATTATATTAACCGCCTTGGCCGCGACAATCTGAATACGTTGGGGAATGTCTCCCTGCTGGACATTTTTTTGAGCCGGGGCAGAGTCGTTGAGCCGCATTACCATCAGAATGCGGCTTTCCAACATCTCGGCAATTGTGTATCTGATCAATCTTTATCAGTCAAGTGATACAGATCCCTGTATCTCCCGGGCAAGTAGCTAATGTGCCCCAAGGCTGGTGGCACTGGGAAATTGCTTCACAGGACCGGACACATCTTCTGGCAATTTTCGATGCGCACCATACTCTGAAGTGATTTTCGGCTCCGAGATCCTGAGGAAGACGCCGGTCGAAGTGCTTGCCTATACCTATTGTCTCAACCCCGAACTGCTTCGCAGGCACTTGCCCTGCTGAACAACCAGACGATCGGAATCGGCCCGACTGATGAATGTCTGGCCTGTTTGAATACAGTTGAAACCAATGTACTGCACTGACAGTAACATTCCCAAGCTTTTTCGAATAGAATATGCGGGATGTTACTGGATTGGGGCTGGCCGTATGAACGAGAAAGAAGCAGCTGCGTCTTATGCGCTTCTCGGTGCGTTGGGAACGGCGACCGCGGCACTGGGAGCAACACCAACCATCCGATTAACGAAATCCGTAAAAACAGATTTAAGCATTATCGGTAATGCACTTCAGGCCGCAAGCAGCGGACTTCAGGCAAATATATCGGATACTGCTCCGGGCATATACGGGAATGGTCTGCAGTCGGCGGGAAACACTTTGGTCATTTATGGATTGATCGGCGATACAGAGAGTGATTTTCATCAACGCGTGCAGATCACCGGAAACTGGTTTCAGGCACTCGGCGGGAGCTATGCGTTAAAACCAAATTTTGACTCTGAGGAAAGAAATCTGGACCAGGCTTTGACAGTAATCGGCGGTCTGATGCAAGTGATTGGAAACTCCCTGCAGGCCGTGTCCGGTACCTTTTCACTGAGACAAGTCATGAATGAACGGGATACGAACGCAATTAATGCGACCGGAAGCTGGATTCAGGCAGCCGGTGCTTCTCTTGAATTTCTCGTTTCCGTCAGGCAGAGTTAAAAAGGTCACGACGCTCAAGCAGCCGCCACGGTAACACCGGTTCCATGAAAGCTTCAGAATTCCTGATTCAGGAAGGTGAATCCCATGGCGACCCATTGGACGAGTGATGTGCTTTACCTATGGAAAAACTCCCTTCAGTACTGATTTGCAACCTGCCTATGATTGATGATTCTATTTTTTTCGTTCTCATTTCGATACACTTATTCTTTCTTATATCGCCAAAAAGCAGAAAAAAATGTCTCTCATCGATTCAAAAACGATAAGAGAGGATCGCCTTCTAATTAGTAACTTTAATACTTATTGATATGTTCCTAATAAAAACAGATAAATAGATCTCCTTCTTTTAATAACATTTTATTTTAAGTTTCTGAAAGTAGCATTATAATTAAATAAATAATATAAGTTGGTGTTAATATGGATGATTTTTCATCCCGCTCTAGAGAAGAGAGCGCGAAGGAAAAGCAAAAACTCCAAAATGGACACAAGAATACATAGCAGACAAACTTGGAGTTGCAAACGTTACTTATACTGGCTTAACTAAAACGGAGCAGCTCCCACTTAATACAGCAGGTAAGATTGCAGATTTGTTTAGTGTAGCTCTGAATTATTTATCTGGGCATTCTGATGTTAAAAATCCTGAGCAGAAATCCGAAGAACACTTCTTTCATGACTTAGATAATGTTTTTTAAGACAATCTGGATGAACTAGAGAACTACTTTAGATATTTTTAGGAGCGAAGAAAAAAAGAGAAAATTAAGGACAGCAGAGTAAACCACACCTTAGATTGAATTTAGAGATTCCGTCTTAGTGTGGGATTTTTTATAATTATAGATAGAAATATAATACATATTTTCCAGGGGGAAGCATCATGGATTTTTTTTGGGGAACGATTGAATTCTTATCATTGGTCGCTTTAATCATTGGCTTGTTCTGGAGATTTTCCAAAAAGAATAAGGAAAACGTCGTAAAAAAGAAGCAAGGGCGCAATATTGCAATCATTGGCTTTGTTGCCCTTTTTGCGTCAGGGCTAATCATGTCAAATATACAGGATAGCAAAGCTCAGCAGACAAATATCAAAGGAAAAACTTTAACTTACAAACAGATGACTAAAGATATATCAGAATTGAAGGCAACAAAAAATGATTTAAATGATCAAAAGCTCCAATTGCAAACTGATATTTCGTCATTAAGCTCTAATCTTTCTGATCTAAAAAATAACCACAAGGACGTCATGAATGCTATTAAACATAAGGACACGCTAAGCCACCAGGTAGCTGCTGCTGAAGATTCGCTTTCAGGATTGAAAAGCGACATCAGCGATGCGAAAGATGAACTAAGCTCAGTAAACAATCAAATAAAATCTGCAAACGATAATCTGGCAAAAGCCAAGGGACAAGTAACCGCAGCAAAAGGAGCTCCGAAAGTATTACAAGCCGGCCAGTATGTTACAGGAAATGACGTACCTGCAGGCAGATACAAAGCAACACCAGTTGGATCAGGAAGCAACTTCATTATTCATGATTCTGACGGCATGCCGGTCGTCAATACCATACTTGGCAGCGACGGAGAAGCTTCTTACACATTTGAAACTACCGATGGTGATCAGATTCAAACTGAATCAGCCGTTAAATTGACACCGATAAAATAACAAATATTCTTGAACAGCCTTTTTCACTTTTAGCTAAAGAAGACTTTGATAATAACTATAGCGGTCTAAGTATCCGCTTTTATTTGATGACAACGCTTGAATAGTTGACACATTTTATTTGATGTTAACTCTCTATGAGTTTACATAAAAAAGATAATTTTGGGGGATTGCATCATGGCAGAGAAAAGTATGACCAGCCGAGTCGCAGAAATGGTGCTCGGCATTATTGGTGGCGTGTTTGGCGTCATCGGAGGAATTATCGCCCTGGCGATCGGTGGAGTTTCTGAAGCCATTTCAAAAGGAAGCTCACAAGGAGTTGGTGGACTAGGAGTCGCCTGCATTCTTGTTTCCATTCTTGCCATTATTTTTTCCTGCATCATCAACAAGAAACGGGTATTGTTTGGCATTCTCATTCTGCTATGCGGTATTCTGAATATTGTCTTTATCAGTTTCTACGGTATTCTGAGCGGCGTACTGATCATTGTCGCCGGTATTCTAGCATTGATAAGAAAATAAAGCTTTACCGCCCTTTTTGGGCGTACATACTGGAGAGCGGATCCCACAACTCAGACATTAAGTGGCACGTCGAAATATTTGTATGTGAAATGATTGCCAAATTACACAAACCATTTGGTTAGGAAGTGATTACTGTGGATGATCACTTGCAATTCTTATATACTTGTGATAAAGAACTATGTCATGGAAAGTTGGAATGGAAAGAAGAAAGAAATTTTATGCGTATTGAGAGCGATGTTATCGCTCAAAATGGAGAACATATTCTCTTTAAAGGAACTTACAGCCCACGAAGCCATGATTTCAGCTTTATTTTATTGTACAGAAGAAAGTACGTTATTCGTCGCTTTGATATGGAACCAAGGCATTGGAATCCGGGAAAGAAAGTTCTGATTACTGGAGAACATAAGCACTTTGATGATGGCACTGCGTACAATGTCCATGACATAAATACCAGTGATGTGAATCAAGCTATCTTTGACTTCTTTGAAGAATGTAATATCGATTATAAAAAGATTGAATATCACACGCTTATGATGATATGAAGAGGTGAGTTTAGTGACATATAAAACCCAGATCAAAGATTATTTAAGTTGGTTGAATAATGAAATAACCTTTAGGGAGACGGATCATGGATTATATGTCATCACTCCCTTTTTAACTATCGATAATGACTATATTGTACTAAGGATAGACTTAGATGTGTCTAATAAAAATAAGATCATTATCAGCGATGATGCAAAAACTATGCAGTATTTATTTTTACGTGATTATGATCTTAATCCTGACAGATTGAGAATAATAAATTCCATCGCCAATAAATTAGGATTAGACATAGAGAATAATGAATTAACTGCAAGAACTGATGCAAATAACTTTGGCCGAATGTTCACGAATATTATCAGTGGAATAAACAATGTAAGTAACTTGAGTTACACTGTTCGTGCAAGAGAACCTAGAACATTTCGTGATGATGTTAATGAATTTTTAATCAAAAATAAGGTAGTTTTTGATACCAATTATAAAATAATGGGAAAATCAGCTGAATATTATTATGAATTCATGATCCCCAAAAAAGCGGGCTTGCTTATTGACCCATTATCTGCACGATCCATTTCCAGTGCTCGTCGAATATCTAAATCTGTAGCATTTAAAACCATGGACATTAAACAGGCTTCTTCTTCAAAAGCAGAATTTGCTGTAATAATTGATGATATTGGAGAAGAAATTTGGGATGACAAAGAAACGCGAAATGTTTTGAGCAACTATATGGATCGTACTTTTAAATGGAAAAGAGACAAAGAAGAAATACTTAAATTTGTTTCGTAAGCTAATTATTGTAGATGCCCTTTACGGGCTTTTCTTTGGGCTTTAAGAGGAACATACGTTCTCATTAATCATGGAGATGGTCATAGGAAAGCGCCTTATAGCCCCCCACTTGTTGAAAAATGGGTGTCAGATACCTTTATCAAGGCATCACTGATTTTATTGAAGAGTGGCTCCATCATCATCATCATGTTCATCGGCATCATCATTGATTTGTTCATGTTCATCATGTCCATCTTTTCCATCTGAAGTCCCTCCGTAATGTGCTCTATTGTCGGAGATGATCGGATCTCTCCGCATTTTTAATGTAGCATGAACAGGGGACAAGGACAAAGCGATTCTGCATTTCAGGAAATTCCGGACACAGCAAACAGACGTGGATCGCTGATCTCACGCCAATTGTTCTGCTCAATTTATAAAAAAATTCAATGAATCCGTCTTACTGCCGACTCAGTGAAAGATCTGCTGATCCTTGTGTTTCAATGCATCGATCTCCCGTCCCAGTTCCAGTCTTCTCTCCTTCAATGCGTGAAGTCTGATCGAGACATCAACAGATGCCTGAATCGTGTGGCAGCGCAGTCGCTGATACAGGGTCAGTATCTGGCGATTGACTTCAATAAACTGCTGCTGCAGCTGATCCTCCTGACTGCCTTCTGTTTCAGCATCGCCAAGCTGCAGTCCCTTCAGCCGGTTAAGAATCTCGCCCTGCCATGCTGCATCATTCAGACTGCCTGCGAAGCGGTAAAGATCAAGATAATTATCAATCTGTGCGTATCTCGCCTGATTCAACATTTTGAAAATCCCCTTCTTATCTTCATTCCGGAATTAGCACGGTACCCTCATCGAGCCTGTTGCTGAGTGTTCATCGGGCCGGTCCCTCCGACTCTCTTGATAAGAATGTCCGGCAGTCATTTAACTTTACAAAATGAAAAGCGGTCATTTTTCTCAGATCAAGAAAAATAATCGCTGCAGTCGTCGCCTTATTTTTCTTATCTCTCAGATTACTCTGCTGGAATTAACACCATGCACCATTTTATGTGTTGGTTGTCGGGTTTCATCGGGCCAGTCCCTCCGCCACTCTGGATAAGATAATTATTCGATTAACGTTATCATACATTGCATTGGCCGGTCTGTCAATCAATAATTTAACAGCCGTTAGAATTGAGGCGCAGGTCGGACTGTGCCTTCTGATAGACCCTTCTCATCCGCTTCGCATAGGGGATAAAGATCCGTCCCTGTTCGGAAAGAACCACACCCCGGCCGTTGCGATTAAAAAGTGAGGTGCCGAGTTCACGCTCCAGCACCTGGATTCTTGACGAAAGCGATGGCTGAGAAATGAACAGTTTCTCAGCCGCCGCACGATAACTTTTGTATTCGGCCACAGCCAGAAATGCTTCAAGCTGATCCGTTGTCATTGGCTCCACTTTCCTTTACTTCTAAGCCCTGGGTGCCGTACTTTTCCCCGGAAGCAGAGACAACTGGAAAATAAGAGTGTCAATGACCCGCTGAATACTCTTTGAAGTCAAGTCCGATCCGTTCTTATCTTCCAGAATCTCTCTGCCGGAATTGACACCATACACCTGGACAGTGCTGGTTGTCGGGCTTCACCGGGCCGGTCCCTCCGCCACTCTGGATAAGAATCAGTAATTGACTTGATTTTAAATAAATAAACGTGATCAGTCAAGACTTTAATACAACTATTTTTCTATGTATTTAGGTTAATGGGACAGATAAAAAAGATGCAGCCTGTCTGATCACATTATTATTTCTTTTTCCGCAAATTTTTCATCGCCTGCAGCAGATCCTCGGAGAGCTTCTCTCGGGCTGCCTGGCTGTTTTGTTTCCTAATCGCCTCATAGATCTCGGAGCGGTGGATGTCGACAGACTTCGGGGCATTGATGCCCAGCTTCACCTGATCCCCTTCAACCGAAACAACCTTAAGCTCGATGTCGTTTCCGATTCGGATCGATTCGCCGGGTTTTCTGGTCAGAACAAGCATCTGCTCACGCCCTTTGTTCCGCTGCGGATACGAGCGGTTCATGGAGAGAATACGGCGAGTGGTCGGCAATGTACTGGGCACCGGTCTTCTTCACGCGGTTAATGACCACAGGCGCTTTCAGGTTTGCGGTCGACAGGGCGAAGGGGCGGCATACATTGACGATCACCTGGATTGACACATCCTTCTCCGAGGTAATCGCCAGCCGGCCGGTAAAATGTTCCGGCAGGTCCACACTGTAATTTTCAAAGAAGAGGAACGGGGACGTGACAATGAAGGCGACATTTACATGGTCTGCGGACTGGAGGACAGAAAAGGCTTCGCCGAACGGCTGAAGAATAAACCGTCTGTCGTCCGGAAAACCGGGGAGCCCGCTGGAAAAAGTGATGAGCTCCGCGCGGTCAATCTCCTGCACGCCGAAATACTTCGTCTGAATGTTCATATGGACACCTTACCCTCTCTGATCAACATAAAGGCCGACCGCCTGCATTTCCAGCCCGGGATACTGCTGCATCGACACCGCCACGCTGCCCGGGTGATACACGTACTCGGGCGGCTGCCCGGCCGACCGGATCTCCGGATCGTGCGTTTCCCAGCTGATGGCAAACTGCGCCGGCGTGACTTGATAAGTAACCGACTGAGACGCCGGCGTATCGCCTGTACTGTAGCGGGTTCCGATCACCGCTGCGGCCATATGTTCCTTAGCCTGTCTGGCGAACAGATTGACCCCTTTGTTCTTTTCAATATGTAAAAGTTCCCGGCCTTCCGTACTGCGGCGGGCAATGCCGTCCAGAACAGCCTGCTGTCCCGCCCGGGCGGCTTCGGCAATACGGACGCGGGGCGATTTCAGGTCGAGATTATGCCACGCCGCGCTCTGGTCGATCGCTACGGTCGCCGGGGTGCTGTGCACGGTCATCTGTGCCGGCGCCTGGCGGATCGTCAGGCCGGCACGCGGCTGCCGGATTTCCTGCGACGCATTGTTTGTCCGGATCGCGATCCTGCCGAAGACCTGATGCATCTCAAGATGCGGAAAAATTTGCGGCATTGCGGCACGACCTTCCGTTCTGTTCCGGTTTCCAGGCCATTATTTCAGAAAGTCGACGAGCGACGTCTGAATGATGCGGGCGCCGACAGACAGGGCAGCATTATACACGTTCTGCTGCTGATTCAAATCCACAATCGTCTGCGCATAGTCCGCATCTTCATTATTCGCCATCACATTGGTCGCCATCGTCTTCTGTGAATCCAGCCGGTTGCTGATCATCTTCACCCGGTCTTCTTTCGCCCCGACATCCGCCTGGGCGCTGGCTACTTCGTCGAGATGTCCGTCGACGGTACCGAGGAATCCGCTGATCCCGGCACTGGTCGATGAACTGCTTTTAAGTGCGGTGCTCAGGCTGTTTAAGTCGGAAAAAAGTGACGGCGTAAAGACCTTGCCCGGGTCTACATTGACGGAAATTTTCACGCCGTCGTTGACCTGAATCGGAACGTCCGGGCTGGTCATTTTCGCCGTCAACGTCACTGTTCCGCCGGCATCCTCGCTGAGCAGCGGGGTCGCCGTATCATTGCCGCTGAAAATATACTGGCCGCCGATCTGCGTGTTGCCGAGGGTGACCAGCTGCCGGGTGAGCTGATCAACTTCGACACCGGCTGCCGCCCGCTGATCGGCAGTATATGTATCATTGCTGGCTTCCGTCACCAGTTCGCGGACCCGCTGCAGCACATCATTCACCTGGCCGAGCGCACTGTCCGAACTGTCGAGCCATTTTTGAGCGGTGGTCACATTTTTCTGATACTGCGCGACATGGCTGACGTCCGTCCGGTAGGCAATGCCCATGGTCGCAACCACAGGATCCTGAGACGGGCGCGTGATCTTCTTTCCCGACGCCAGCTGATTCTGAAGGTCGGCAATCTTCCCGTAGCCATCGGAAAGATGCTGCAGAATGCCGTTTGTCATCATATTCTGTGTCACACGCATGATCATTCACTTCTTTCCGTTAATATCGCTGTCAGGACATTTTATTAATCAGCGTGTCCAGCAGGCTGTCGAGCGTCGTGACCACCCGGGCCGCCGATTCGTACGTGTGCTGATACTGGATCAGGTTCGTCAGTTCCTCATCCATCGACACGCCGCTGACCGACGACTGACGATTCTTTGCCGCCTGAAGCAGGGCGTTTGAGTTGTCTGTAAACTGCTGAGCAGACTGCGCATTCACACCGATCCGACCAATCAGGCCCTGAAGATAATTTTTCAAAGTGACCGGTGTGCTCGTCGTTCCGTCCACTGCATAGGTGTTCACTGCGATCACGTCGGCCATGTTCTGCGCACCGGTGTTGTCGCCGCTCGGACTGCCCTTCTCGTTTGAAAGTACAGCCTCACCGGTCAGGTTCGCATTGACGTGAATATTCGCCGCAGTAACCGTCCCGGAATGCGCCGGATCGGCTGAGTCGCCAATGAAAAAGGTGCCCTTTGTGCCGTCATAACCGGCATTCTGAGCGTACACCTGGTTGAAATTCTCGGCGAGTGTGTCGGCCATATGATTCAGGCTGTCTGTGACTTCCGAAAAATCGATCGTATAAGCATCGATCAGGCCCTGGAGTTTCCCCGACAAATGACCGAGGGATGCGGGACCTGCGGGTGTTTTGTCATCGGCTGCAGTCATGTTCAGCGTGACATTGGGATTATCGGATGGCGTTCTCTGAAGATGATTATTGGTCAGTCCGGTGCCGTCGACCAGCGTTGCAGCCGGCGAAAAAGAAGCGCCGTTTTTATCGACAATCTCAATCGTGTACAGACCTTCCGCCAGTGCCGACGGATTCCCGCCGCTCTTCGTTGTTGTCACTTGAATCGGAACAAGCTGCGCAAGTTTTTCCGTTAGGGCGTCGCGCTGGTCGTAGAGATCATTCGCCAGCAGTCCGTTGGCTTCCTGAGCGTTGATTTCCTTGTTTAATTCATTAATCTGATCCGAATAGTTATTGATCAGTCCGACATTTTCCGTGATCTGCTGGTTCAGGTTGTCCTGAACTTTTCCAAGCGACAGCGACAGATAGTTGAACGTGTCGGCGACCTCCGCGCCGTTCTGAAGCACCACAGTACCGGTGCCGGACGTGCCCGAGTTGCCGGCCAGATCCTGCAGCGACTGCCAGAAGTTGTCGAGCACGGCGGAAATCCCGGTGTCGGTCGGCTCATTGATGATGTCCTCCATCTGGCTGTACGCATCGCTGACCGCCGACCAGTAGCCGTTCTGGTTCGTATTATCCCGGACCTGAAGATCGACGAACCGGTCGCGGATCCGGACGACCGAATCGGCGTTGACGCCGGTACCCACCTGTCCGGCCCCGCGGTCGGCATTGATGCCGATTGCCGGGTAAGGCGTGGCCGCCGACAGGTTGACCCGCTGCCGCGAGTAGCCTTCTGTATTGGCGTTGGACACGTTGTGGCCGGTCGTCTGGATGGCTTCCTGAGCCACTTCAAGTGCCCGCTGCATCATATTCAGGCTTGAAAAAATCGGAATCATCGTGTCAGCCTCCATCTTCTTCTGTGAAAAAATTCAGGCATCGCCGGCGCTCCGGCCCAAAAATCACGCCCGGGAATCGATCCGGCCGCTGAAGCCCTGACCCGGATTCTGTCCGCTGCGCGGGTCTGTGTAGTTTCCCGGCTGCGGCTGCGGGCGAAGCAGATTCATGCTGAGCCGCACCCACTGAATCGACTGGCGGAGCAGCTCCTGATTAAGCGCATTCGCCTGTTTGAGCCGGAGCACACTGCCGGCCAGCTCCAGATATAGTTTCTTCCATTCCGGCCGCTCCCGTTCGGAGACGGCAACTGCTTCCCAGTCGCTGAACGTCGGCGCCGGATCGGTCGGTGCCCGGTCCGGAAGATCCGCGGCAACTTCAGCAATCCGCCGCTCTTCCAGCCGCTGCAGGCGGCTCACGAGCGGCATTTCCTCTTTTGAAAGCCGGGCCACCGCCTTCCCGTCGCCGGTCTTGATCGCTTCCGTTTTGGCCGCCGCGATCGTATACAGCTCCCGGTGAACAGAAATCAACTGGTTTATGAGTGCTTTCATGGATGAGACCGGCATCAGCTTCGCCCCCTGTCTGTGTGACTGAATCGACGTTTCATCGTCAGAATTTGTTCCAGTAGGCATACATCTTTTTCGCAATATCTTCTGCAGCGACGTGATAGGTTCCTGCGTCGACCTGTGCCTTCAGATCCGCGACCCTGGCTTTCCTGGCCTGACTGAATTTCTGAACATCCTGCATTCGCCGGGCTTCGGGTGAAATCTCGACCTGGTCGCTCTTCACCGGTGCCGCGCCCGGTTTCGTCTCCGCCGGCTTCGACGCGGGATAACCGGCATACGGCTGAATCGGCTGATAGCCATCGATTTTCATGATCCGCACTTCCTTCCTGAATCTCTTTCGGGGCAGGCATGATCCGATGCCGCCCGCTGTGCTTTCCAGTAACTAATATCGGCTGAAGCCGCTTTATGTTTAATAAGGCGATCGTCCGGTGCCGATCGGAGGATCACCGTGTATGATAGGTTTTGTTGTTCAGGCTCTGACGGACGTTCTCCTCTGCCTGCTCGCGTTCCAGATCACGCTTGAGCCCGCGGCGGCAGTCTTCGCAAATGGCGCCTTCGGTGATCAGTTTTCCGCACGACTTGCACGGGTAGCCGAGATTCGGGAAAAGCGTCGTGACCAGCCGTCCCTCCCGCACCCACTGGTAGATCAGTTCCGTTTCCACGCCCGTCGCTTCATGAACCTGAGGAACCGTCGCCGTCCGGTTACGCTGCTGGCGGATATAGGCGTAGACTTGATCAAATTTCTGATCCTGTTCCTTCAGGCATTCCGGACAGTACGGCGAACCGGTCCGGACGAAAAGCCGCCCGCAGCTCTTGCAGTTGGCAAGTTCCCCCATTCTGAAGTCACTCCTTTGCATGATTACATTCATTATAATGGAATCAGGGATCGAATACACCCTGCAGATTTATATCGGCATCGTTTGGAAAAATGTGAGCCGATTTCAGAGGAATTAAGGGATTTTTTTGACAGCTGCAGCAGCAAATTATGATAAAATGTGCTGGATATAAGGCTGATTTTCAGCGAAGGATGCAAAATAAACAGCGGGGCGGCGTCTTGCGTGTCGTATTGCCGGCACCACGCTTCGCGCAGAGGGCCGGCCCGCGCCGGGTGCGCCTTCAAATGAAAATCGGCACATGCCTTTTACCGGGCCTTTCTGGAAGGAGTTTTCGGCGTGCACTTTCTTCGAACCCACTGGATCCGGCTGTTTCTGATGCTGGATCTTTTTCTTCTGGCGGTGATCGCCGGACTTTATGCAAGCGGGCAGCCGGTTGTTTCCGGCGTTCTGAACAAAATAAGCGGGACGGTATCCGGAGCCGTCCGTCTGGCGCAAAGCGATCTGACCCATGCCAGCGCGGCGCAGCAGGAAAAATCGGTGCATCTTGACGTGCCGCTGATCCTTCAGAAGCCGGAGCTGCCGCGCGGCTGTGAAGTCACGTCGCTGGCGATGATGCTCGCTCAGGCCGGCGTCCGCGTCGATAAAATGGAGCTGGCTGCCAACCTGAAAAAACTGCCCTACCGTTCCGACGACAGGTACGGCGATCCGGATGACGGCTTCGTCGGCAACATGTATCATCTTAACCAGCCGGGATTCGGCGTCTATCACCGGCCGCTCGCGGACCTTGCCGGGCAGTATCTTCCGTTCCGGATTGACGACTTGAGCGGAAAGTCATTTGACGCCGTGCTGGCCAGTCTTGATAAAGGACGTTCCGTGGTCGTCTGGACAAACGTGACGTTCCGGCCGCTGCCGGACAGCGCTTTTGAGACGTGGCGGACCGGCAACGGCAAAATCCGGGTGACCCGCAGCGAACATGCGGTGCTCGTCACCGGTTATGATGGCGGCCACATTTATTTTAACAATCCGCTCGGCGGAAAAAATGAACGCGCCGACCGGACCGCGTTTATCCGGGCCTGGGAACAGATGGGCAGCCAGGCAGTCACCTACCGGACGATCCCGTTTATCAATTAGAAGTGGAGTCATACGCTCACCCGTGCGCGAGAGTCAGGGAGCGGATCCGCTGCGGACCGGCCGCTTCCAATACGGCTGCGGCATGGCGCAGCGTAGCGCCGGTCGTATAGATGTCGTCGATCAGCAGAATATTCTTCCCGCCAGGGCCTGTGCCGCAGTCCGGATTCAGCGCAAACGGACGCTCCGTCTGCATGATCCGCTCGCGGCGGCTGCGTTTACTCTGCCTCTGCTCGCCTCCGGTCCGGACGAGCACCGGCACAACCGGTTGTCCGGTCAGTCCGGCCAGGATCTCCGCCTGATTGAAGCCGCGCTCGTTCAGCCGCGCCGGACTGAGTGGAATCGGTACAATGAGCCACTGTTTCCGCCCTGAACCGAAAATCAGGCGTCGCCAGTGATTCTGCGCGTCGCCGCAGCACATTTTCCGGTATGCTTTTTGAAATGCGGCGCGAAATCCTTCGGCGAGAACGGCGTCGCCGCGGAATTTGAAGCGGGTGACGAGTTCTTTCATCGGCCCGGTATAGGTGAACAGGGCGACGTTTCCCTGGTAGGTGCCATCATGTCCGCGCGCTTTCCAGCGGATGCAGTCGGTACAGATGCCGTCCCGGATGAATTTGTCCTCAGTCAGAGTGAGATCGCGGCCGCAGAGCGGGCAGCTGTGACGGGGGTCGATCGGGGACAGGCTCGCCCGGCAGGACGGGCAGAATCCCGGTGCCGCGGAAGGCGATAGAAACGTGCGGAAGGCGGGCGGCTCCTGACGGTCGCCGCCGCAGATCAGGCAGGCCATCAGAATCCGCCCTCCCGGTTCATTTTCTCGATGTGTCGAACGGCGCGGATCATCTCCAGCGTCCGGCCGTTGTGAAAGAACACGATTTCGCCGTCGGGCTGATCGGCTGCACGCCCGGCACGGCCGGAGATCTGAACGAGCGCCCGCTCGTCGAAGACCGGATCATCGGCGCCAAAAACGGCAATGTCGACGCCGGGCACAGTGACGCCGCGTTCGAGGATCGTTGTCGTCACGAGGATGCGCAGCCGGCCTTCGCGGAACGCCGTGACTTTTTCATGCCGGTCCGGATCCTGCGCGTGGACACCGGCGGACGGCGACAGACCGGCTTTCTGAATCAGGCCGGTCAGTTTAAGGCAGAGCGCCACCGACGGCACGAAACAGAAGAGCTGCTTCTGCTCCTCGCTCTTTTTCTGAAGCCAGGCAAAGAAGCTGCGCGGGAGGCGGGATTTGCGAACGGCATGCGCCCAGTTTCCGGCCCATTGGCAGCGGGGCACCGGCAGCGGATGGCCGTGGTAGCGCCGGGCAATCTTCGTCCCGGCCAGGCGTCCGGATTCGTACGCATATTTCAGGTCATGAGGCGGCGTTGCGCTGAGGTAGCCGATCGGCGCACCGGGTTTGCCTGCTTTCCGGACGGCAAAATCAAGCATCGGATCAAAGTGAAACGGAAAAGCATCAACTTCATCGATAAAAATTTTATCAAAGCAGTGGTAATAGCGGATCAGCTGATGCGCCGTCGCGAGCACAAGCGGTGCGCCGGGTACCAGATGCTCGCTGCCGCCGTACAGCGCGCTGACCGGCACATCGGGAAACGCCGCCCGGATCCGCGGGTACAGTTCGCGCACGACGTCGATGCGCGGTGCGGCGATCGTGACGCTTTCCCCGCGGCGCAGCGCATGACCGATTGCCGGGAAAAGGAGCTCCGTTTTGCCGGCACCGGTAACTGCCCAGACGAGGAACGAATCACCGGCGTTCAGCGCCTGATCGAGACGGATGGCAGCCTGCTCCTGTTCCGGAGACAGCCGGCCGTTCCAGACGCAGAGCGGTTTGCCGCTTTCCAGATAGCTGTGCGGCTGTTCCGGCTCAGGGCCGCTCCAGCTTGCCAGCCGGGTGCAGCTGCGAATCACACCCATCGGCAGGCAGTGGCGGCAGTAGACACAGGCTTTGCCGCAGTGCGCGCAGGTGCAGGTGCCGAACCCGTTTTCCCGGGTGTTGCCGCAGCGCCGGCAGATCCAGGATTTTCGTCCGGTCAGTGCGGTGATCAGCCCCTCATCGCGCGCCTCAATTCCGGGTCTCAGACTGATCCAGCCGGCGCGGATATGGCTGTTGATGATTTCCGGCGGAAAGGGCAATTCTTCAAGCGGCAGTTCTTTTCCAAAGAGAAAGCTCTGAAGCGTTGGGTTGATCGTTCGTTTTGCGGAAAATTCCTGAGTAAACAGCATCGTGGTTAAGCCCTCTTTCGTGGTTTGGAGTTGGGGCTCTGAAATTGACCGGGGAAATGGTTCGGTTCAGGATCGGGGAACACTCTTATTAAATTCGCCGCAGTGACTGAATCTCCTGCTTTTTATTTTGTAAAAAGACGTGCGAGCCATGGATTCGGAGCACTTTTTCGCTGATTCGGAGGAACTTTCCAGTGTTTCGGGTAAACTGTTTCCTGATTCGGGGGAACTCTCCGGCATTTCGGGTGAACTTTTTCCTGATTCGGGGAAACTTTGCGCGATCCGTCCGACCATTAATCAAAAAGAGCCTTCTCGCTTCTGCAAAAAGGCTCTCTCATGGGGTTAATTCAATTTTACCCAGCCGTTCTTAATGGCGATGACGACGGCCTGAGTTCGGTCATCGGCATTCATTTTCTGGAGAATGTTGCTGACGTGGTTCTTGACTGTTTTTTCGCTGATGTAAAGTAGTTCGCCGATTGCCCGGTTGCTCTTGCCGTCGGCCATCAGCTGCAGCACTTCGCATTCGCGGCGAGTGAGCAAATGAAGCGGCGGCCGGTATTCGAGATCGCGGAAGCCGGACGGCTCGCTCGTGTATCCCTGGGTCGCGAGCCGGCGGAATTCGTTGACCAGATTGTGGGTGACTTTCGGGTGGATATAGGCGCCGCCCTGGGACACAATGCGGACGGCGTTGACCATCGAATCGGCATCCATTTCTTTAAGCAGATAGCCCAGTGCGCCGGACTTGAGCACATGGGTGACGTAGCTTTCATCATCGTGAATGGACAGAATGATGACTTTCAGTCCGGGATGGTTCTTAATCAGCTGCCGGGTGGCTTCAACACCATTGAGCTTCGGCATGTTGATATCCATCAGAACCACATCCGGGTTGGTTTCCTCGATCAGTTTCTCCGCGACGCTGCCGTCATCGCCTTCAGCGACAACCTGAAAATCCGGCTCCATATCCAATATTCGTTTGACGCCTTCCCGGAACAACCGGTGATCGTCAACCAGCGCAATTGTTGTAATCTTCGGACGTACATTTGTCACGATCTTCTGCCGCAGGAGCAAGGAGTCACAATGCGCAGCGTTAAGGCGGCCTCCTCTCCCGAATCATCGACGGCCCGGGGGACGGCCGGAATTCCGGAAAAACGCTGTCATTATGAAACACAAAATTTCTCTTCCCGCTTTCTCCGTGCATCCCGGTCTGCGGCAGTGGCTCACCTCACTTTTTTTATCGATCAATATCTGCAATGCTGCACGGGATACGCGGCACCCGATAAGTATTCTGATTGCTGCTTGCCGTTATTCGCCGACAATATCGCCGGGCTGAAGCGGAATCTCCACCATGACGGATGTGCCTTTACCGGGCGTCGACAGGATGGTCAGCTCGCCGTTAAGGAGATCGGCCCGTTCGTGCATGCCGATCAGGCCATAGCTGCCTTCCTTTTTCAAAGATGGATCAAATCCGTCGCCGTCATCCTTGACCAGGATGACGATCTTGTCCTTCCGGTAGTCGATGCGGATCCGGATTGCCTTAGGGCGGGCGTGGATGCAGGCATTCTGAACCGCTTCCTGAATCAGCCGGAACAGTGCCGCTTCGATGCGTGACTGAAGACGGCGGACCGTGCCCATACTGTTAAAACTGATGGCGATTGCCGGATAATCGCTGTCCACACGGTGAAAATATTTCTGCAGTGTCGGGACAAGGCCGAGATCGTCCAGACTCATCGGCCGCAGATCATAGATGATCCGCCGCACTTCAGCCAGCGCGTCCTTAACCATGACCCGGTACTTCACCAGTTCGCGCCGTGCCGCCTCATCGCCTTCACGCTGACCGACACGCTCGACCACATCCAGGCCGAGCAGGACCTGGGCCAGAGTCTGTGCCGGTCCGTCGTGAATTTCTCTGGAGAGTCGCTTGCGCTCCTCTTCCAGCGCTTCAATGATCTTCAGGCCGAGGGCGCGCTGTTCGCGGGCACTGGCGACCACTTCACCGACCTGCTGCAAATCACTGGTCAGATAATTCAGGACGACGGTGACCTGTCCCACCAGGTGGTCGGCTTTCTGGATCGTCGCTTTAAGCTGGACCAGCCGGCGCTCCAGATCGTTGCGTCTCGCCTTCATTTCCTTTTCCATCTGGCGGACAACGGACAGATCGTTCTGAATCGTGTTTGCCTGTTCATAGGCAGTTTGAATATCTTTTTCGCCATATTTATTAAAATCCCTGCTTATTTCGGCAAGATGGCTGCGCGATTTGCGCGCATCGATTTCGAGCTGATCGCTCCGTCGGATGGTTTCAGCGAGACGCTGCTTCATCTGTCGCAGTTCTTTCGTCAGCGATTCGTACTCTTTCCGGGATCCTTCGCCAATCTCGAAGATCTGCGTCTTACTGTCACTGACATTTTCAATCATGCTTTGGACAATCTTATCAAGATGTTTTTCATCGATGGATACATTTCGTTTGCCGACTGTCATGTCTACCTCCATTATCACTCTAGCCGAACAGGACGGCCGTTACCAGCCACCTTTATACCTATCTACTGTTAGGCCGAAAGGACCATTTTGTCATAAATTTCTTTTTTCTCTATTTTTCGTACCGGTAACTTTTTTCCCGATCCTTAATATTCCGCCATTTATCGACAGATTATTTCCATTCTTATATAATAATATATCGTAGTTCCTTTCATTTTCGTTAGCATAAAGCTGTATCCGGTATATTTTCCCAGATATTTTGTATAGATATCCCCGCTGCTTTCTTCACAGAGCATGTCATTCGGCCCTGTGAAGAAAATGCACGGAGACACGGAGGTGATGCACCATGACTCTGCCGCTTTACCGCACGGTTGAGAAAAAGTCGGATTCAGAGTTTGAGATTCGCAAGTCCCGGTTCATCACACACGTCCACCCTGTCGAAACAGCCGGTCAGGCCGAGACAGTGATTGATTCATTGAAAAAGGACACATGGAAGGCCAATCATCATTGTTACGCCTATATTCTTGGCACGAAGCAGGAGATTCAGAAAGCGAGCGACGACGGAGAACCGGCAGGAACAGCCGGCGTGCCGATTCTGGATGTGCTGAGGAAGCGCGCCGTCTGCAACACGCTGATCGTCGTCACCCGTTTCTTCGGAGGCATCAAGCTGGGCGCCGGCGGCCTGATCCGCGCCTATACCCGCGCCGCTGCCGACGGGCTTGATACGGCGACCGTGATTGACCGGATTCCCGCCGACCGCTGGGAGGTGACCGTCGACTATCATCTCAGCGGAATGCTGGACAACCGGCTGAACGAGTCGCCCTACCTGGTCCGGCATGTCCGTTACACGGATCGCGTAAACTATGATATTTGCACCCGCCAGACGGAACGCACCGCTTTTCAGGACTGGATCCGCAATCTGACCGGCGACCGGGCCAAAGTTCGGAAAACGGAAGAACTCTATCTCGATGAAAAAGTCGCTGGAAATGATGATGAAGGCCATAAGTAAACGGATTCCATCTGTTTTCGAGAAACAGCCGCAATTTTTCCAATAAATAGACAATGAAGAGGCAGATTACCCCATATACCGCTACGGCAGACGAAGGAGTCGATCCGCACATGGAAGGAACCAGGCATGACCGAAACATCAGCAGGAAGCATCAGAAGCGCCGGAGAATCACGTTGATTCTTCTGTCTGTCGTGCTCATCGCCGCGCTCGGCGTCACGGCATACGGCTATTTTCTCTATGTCAAGGCGGAAAAAGTCGCCACCGTCGCCCATAAGACGCTGACCCGCGGCAGCAAATCCGATCTGCGCACCGCAAAGGTGGACCCGGTTAAGGACAACTTCTCCATCCTGTTCATCGGGATCGACAAGCGAGAGAACGAACCGTCCCGTTCCGATGCGCTGGTGCTGGCCACGTTCAACCACGAAAACAATCAGGTAAAAATGGTCAGCATTCCGCGTGATTCAAAGGTGCAGATCATTGATCCGACGCAGAGCAGGGATTACGGCGAAACAAAAATTACCCACGCCCACGCGTTCGGCGATGCCAACGACGGTCAGGGCGCCGATTATACGATTGCCACGGTCGAGCACCTGTTTCAGGTACCGGTCGACTACTATGTCCAGGTCGACTTTCAGGCGTTTGTCAGGATCATCGACGCCCTGGACGGTGTTACGGTCGATGTCCCTGTCAAACTGGTCACACAGAACAGCCACGATCAGACCGGGAAAAACAAGATTGTGCTGGAACCGGGAAAGCAGAATCTTAACGGCGAGCAGGCACTGGCATTCGTCCGCAACCGCAAATCCCCCGGATCCGGCAGCGACTTCGGCCGTGGCCGCCGCCAGATGGCCGTGATTCAGGCGATCGCTCAGAAGAGCAAGCAGATCACCTCAGTGGGTAAGTACGGACAGGTGATGGATTCGCTCTCAGGACACTTCGAAACCAACCTGACATTCGGCCAGCTGGTTAATCTCACCCGGTACGCCGCCAAACTTCAGGGTACCAAAACGATGCAGCTGAAGGGCAGTGACAACATGAGCACCGGCGTCTACTACTATGCGCTTGACGATCTGTATCTGCAGAAAGTCCGGACGGAACTCCGCCGGCAGCTTGATCTTCCGGCTACCTCCGGCACGGAAAGCAGCAACCCGGACAGCGCCGGATCCGCAGATACGAATCCCTAAAATACTGTTTCACGCAACAGGCGCCCTTCCGGCTCGACACGGAAGGACGCCTGTTTTGTATTTACAAGGTTTTACAAGTAGAAAGTGCGCGGGCTGCTGCGGCATAGCGAGCGGTCCGGCCTCACAGCGAATACGGACCGCCCGCGGTACCGGGCGCCGGGTCTGCGTGCAAAACGAACCCGCCGGACAGCGGGTTCGAAAAAAGTTTTTTTAAGTTAAATGTGTTACGAAATTACTTAACTCTCCCGCCGAAGCTGACGATCCGCTTGTACATATTCAGCAACGGCCTGTAGCTGGCGCTGACCAGACCGACAATTTCCACGACCAGCTCGATCACGACCATGACGGCGATGATAATCATCAGCGAACCAAGCAGCGTCGATGTCGACAGCAGAATAGCCGCCAGTGCGAACAGCGCGCTCATTCCGTAGATCAGGACAACGGTCTGGCTCTGCGTAAAGCCGAACCGGAGCAGGCAGTGATGCAGGTGCGACTTATCCGGAGCTGTCAGCGGCTTCTTATTGACAATCCGGCGAATGATCGCGAACAGTGTGTCGGAGATCGGCACCGCCAGAATAATAATCGGGACGACCAGCGAGAACAGCGTGACGTTTTTGAAACCAAGCAGTGCCAGTACCGCAATCACATAGCCGAGAAAGTTGCTCCCGGTATCACCCATGAAAATTTTCGCCGGATGAAAATTATACGGCAGAAAGCCCAGCGTGCCGCCCAGTACGATCGTGCTGACCGCGAAAACGAAGGCATTTCCCTCAGTCAGCGCCAGACCGGCGACCGTCAGCAGGACAATGCTGGAAACGCCTGCCGCCAGGCCGTCCAGGCCGTCGATCAGGTTGATCGCATTGGTGATGCCGACGATCCAGAGAATCGTCAGCGGAATGCTCAGCCAGTGGAGATAGAGTACTCCGTTAAACGGGAGATTAATAAACGTCACACTGATTCCGCCCTGAACAATGACCAGGGCGGCCATCAGGTGACCGATAATTTTAAGTTTCGGAGACAGTGTATAAATATCATCCAGAATGCCGGTCGCGATAATGATCACACTGCCGATCAGCAGCGGCAGCGTGAAACTGCTGTCGGGCCGGACAATCAGCATGCCGATGACAAAAGCTATATAGAATGCCAGCCCGCCAAGCCGCGGCATGATCGTTTTATGCACTTTACGGGCATTCGGCACATCCGTTGCGCCGACACGGATGGCGAGTTTCTTAACCAGCGGTGTCAGCCCGGCCGCAATCAGAAAACAGATGACAAAGGATAGATAAACCATACCATGTCCGCCTTTCTTTTTTTAGGGCTTCGGACGGCAGTTGTCTTCGCTCTTCGATGAACCTGACGCGACAGGCTGCTGCCGGCTTCTTTACCCTTTTCATACGGAACGCCGTACGCCGGATCGTACGGGCGCCGCAATCGTCGTTTAACCCATCAGACTCACAGTCCCCCGGTTTTATCAATCTGCATTATATCACATTGTAAATACTGTGCCACTAGTTTCTTAATTGTTCCTTAAATCTCTTCATCTTTCCTTAATAAGTAGTTTAATATACAATCGGTAGCAGTGGATAAATATCGGCAAATTTTTGACGATTGGCACCAGCTGAAGTCTGTCAGCCTCCGTGTTAAGCAGATGCCCAGGTACCTGCAGAAGACAGCCGGCAGAAATGATATAATGAAGAAATCAGTCTGGAAAGAAGGATGGTTTGTGGCTGAAAAGAAACGGATCGGCAATATATATATGAACACATTCCGGTCGCAGGCAGAAGCGATCGATGCCTGCATGAGCCGTCTGGGCGCCGGGCAGAAAGTGGACCTTTATTTTCTGAATGATCATGGATTCAACATCGCTCAGTCAGACCCGGAATACCTGAATGCACTGAACCGGGCGGACTTCCTGCTGAACGACGGCATCGGCGTCAAACTCGGAGCGAAAATCTGGGGCATCAGGCTCGACCAGAACTTGAACGGGACCGACCTGATTCCGAAACTGCTGGCCATTTTTCAGCAGAAGGGTGAATCGGTCTTCCTGCTCGGCGCCTCCAAACAGGCTGTCCGCGCTGCCGCAGAGCGGATCAGAGCAAATTTTCCCGGGCTGAATGTTGCCGACTTCCATCACGGATACTTCCGTTCGCCGGAGGATATGGTGCGGCGGATCAACGCTTCCGGCGCCAGCGTGCTGCTGGTCGGCATGGGCATGCCGCTGCAGGAAAAATTTATTGACGTACATAACCGGGAACTCAGGCCAAAGCTGCGCATTGCCGGCGGCGGTTATATTGATTTTGCCTCCGGGCTCAAGCCGCGCGCGCCGAAAATCATGCGGCGGCTGAACCTCGAGTGGCTGTTCCGGATGATTCTCGAGCCGCGGCGAATGTGGAAACGCAATGTCGTCGGGCACCTCCAGTTTTTCATCACGATCTTCCGGTTGAAATTTGCAAAGAAGAAATAGTTGATTGGCGCATAAGGCCCGGGACGCCTGCAGTAAGTGGAGGATCACGGATCGGCCGGGGAAAGCGAGTGCCTGAATCGGTAATCAGGCAAGTTGAACAGAGCCGGAATTAAAATTTTTACCGGCAGTGGCAAAACTTCCCGTTTCTTTTGGAAGTATGCGACTGTCTGTTCCTGTCATGTTAGAATAGAGGCATAACGAACATCACAGGAAAGAAGGATTTTTATGGATCAGCATTTCTTCATTCAGAACCGTAAGAAACTCTATGAAACACTTGAGGATCAGTCGCTGACGATTCTGTTTGCCGGCGAGCCCGCACATCAGTCGTCGGACGAGAGTTATCCTTTTTATCCGAACCGCAACTTTTACTATCTGACCGGCATTACCGAGCCGAAAGTCATCTTCGTCGCGACCAAATTCAACGGAGAAGTTAAGGAGAAGCTGTTTATCCAGCGTGCGGATCCGTGGATGGCCAGGTGGTACGGCGAAACGATCACCCCAAACGAAGCGCAGGACGCTTCCGGGATTGAGGACATCGAACTGCTGGACAAACTGGACAGTTTTATCAACGGTCAGTTCGACAGCCGCGACTACAGACATCTGTACGCCGACCTGGAAGCCAAATCATGGGAATTTCCGGCGAAACCGGCCAATAAATTCGCCGCCGCGGCAGCGACGAATTACCCTTATCTGTCGATCCACAATCTCTATCCGGTCCTCAGCAACTTCCGTGTCGTCAAGTCGCCGGAGGAAATTGAGCTGATCCGCGAGGCCGGTAAAATTACTGCCGACGGCATCCGCAATGTGCTGGCGAACGCGAAACCGGGCATGAAGGAATATCAGCTGGAAGCCTACTTCAATTTTGTACTCAAAAGCCGCGGCGTGACGGAGTTTGCCTTCCCGACGATCCTGGCGAGCGGCTACAACGGGACAGTACTGCACTATTCGGCAAATACCGGAACCGCGGCCGATGGCGATCTGGTGCTGCTTGACCTCGGCGCGCAGTATAAATATTACAACGGCGATATCAGCTTCACCTTTCCGGTCAGCGGCAAATTCACGAAACGTCAGAAAACGATCTATGACATCGTCCACCGCTGCAACCGGGCGATCACCAAAAAGATCCGTCCGGGGATTCCGTTTCAGGAACTCAACACATTTACCAACTCGTTCTTCGCTAAGGAGCTGCAGAAGATCGGTTTGATCAACAAGCCGGAAGAATTGCGAAAATATTATTTCCACGGCGTCAGCCATTCGCTTGGCCTTGATACGCACGACGTCGGCAATTACCGTGATATCAAACTGGTTCCGGGCGAAGTCGTCACGAACGAACCGGGCCTGTACATTCCGGAAGAGAGCATCGGCATCCGGATCGAGGATGATGTGCTTGTCACCGATGACGGCCATGAAGTCCTGACGTCCGGCCTGCCGAGAACGACCGAAGAGATTGAAGCTTATATGGCGGATAACAATAAAAATTTGAACTGAATCCCCGGGTGAGGCGTCTTCTCTGGCAATCACCGGTACCTGGGCTTATGATAAGGGCGGACATGTTCTGCCCGCTTTTTTTTGGAAGCGGTCACCTATTTCAGAGGAGGTTTTTTCTGTGAGGTATCGTCATCTTGGCCATACCGGTGTGAAAGTCAGCACCGTCAGTCTCGGCAGCTGGCTGACTTACGGCGGTTATGTCGCCAATGAAAACGCGGTGAACACGATTCACCAGGCTTATGATCTCGGCATCAATTTCTTCGACACGGCGAACGTCTATATGCGCGGCGAAGCGGAAAAAGTCGTTGGCAAAGCGATCAAGGCTTTTCCGCGCGACTCGATCGTGCTGTCGACAAAAGTCTTCTTTCCGATGGGTGACGGACCGAATGACCGCGGTCTGTCGCGGAAACACATCATGGAACAGGCGAACGCCAGTCTGAAGCGGCTGGACGTCGACTATGTCGATCTTTATTACTGCCACCGTTTCGATCCGGAGACACCGATCGAAGAAACGCTGCGTGCGTTTGACGATCTGATCCACCAGGGCAAGGTGAACTATATCGGCGTCAGCGAGTGGACAGCCGCCCAGATCACCGAAGCGGCGCACATCGCCGACGAACAGCTGCTGAACCACTTTGTCGCCAACCAGTCGCAGTACAGCATGCTCGACCGGAAAATCGAAAGCGAAGTCATCCCTGCAAGTAGCGCACACGGCGTCAGCCAGGTTTGCTGGTCGCCGCTCGCCCAGGGTGTCCTGACCGGAAAATACACCGCTCTGGATAAAATTCCGGCCGGCAGCCGCGCAGCAGAAGGAAAAGGCGGCATCAAGCGGTTCCTCACTCAGGCCAACCTGGACAAAGTCGCCCGGCTGAAGAAAATTGCTGAGGAACTCGGCATCACGATGGCCCAGCTCGCTCTGGCCTGGATTCTGCGCCAGAAGAACGTTGCCAGCACAGTCGTCGGCGCCAGCAGACCGGCACAGATCGTCGACAATGCGAAAGCTGCCGACATTGATCTCGATGCCGAGACACTGGACCGGATTGAAAGAATTCTCGACGAATAACCACCTGTGTTGCGTGAGGGCCGGACGCCTTTTTGAGGGTCCGGCCTTTAATTTTTATGATGCGTCCGAAAAATCCAGCCGTCAGGAGCGAAAATCCAGCCGTCGCGCGCCAAAATCCAGCCGTCAGGAACAAAAATCCAGCAGCGAACCTTATTTTTCCAGCTGCTTTAGCACCTGATCATTAATATAATAGACCCGATCTCTCGTACTTCCTTCATAAGGTAACTGATTCGTCGTCAATAGTTTTCTGGCGACTGAATCAGAGTCCAATCTGAGAAATTCCCGGCAGCTTCGATTGGTGATCGCACTCCCGAATAAATGCCGGTATTCGATCAGCGCATCCTCCCCGGCATATTTCGGTCGATGGGCACAATTCATGCAAAGCCATGTACGGAAACTCCGAACGACAGAAAAGCGCCCGCAGGCCGGACAGCGCACACCCCTGATCAGTTCTGTCCGCGACACTTTCGCATGATGCAGCAGATCGAGTTCAAGTGGCTGATGATCCGCCAGTAAAAAATGTTTCAGCTGTCCGCACTCACTTTCGGACAGCATCGTTTTCTGGAAACGATCGCTCAATTCCGCGATGCGAAACGGTACTGTGTCCGGCATGACACACTGGGCGGCACGGGTTTTGTCTTCAAAGTTCAGCACCGATCTGGTACCGAATACAACCAGCGACTTAACCGGCAGCCCGCTGAAATTCCTCCGGCTCAACCAGTCATTCAGCTGACACTGATGACGGAGCGCCTGAATGACCGGATCCGGATAAGCCTCCACCTCATTGTTGAGACTTCGGATCATCTGCCGGCCGTTCAACATGACTTTACCCTTCAGATTTTTCACCTCCAGGATCATCAGGAAAGATCGGGTCAGAACAAGAAAATCAAGCTGAAAAAAATTTGCACGATCCGGGAAGCGCAAATTATGGAAAAGCAAATCGTCAGGGGGGACAAACTGAAGAGGATAATTAAGCGCTGCTTCACCGTGAAAACCGGTCGTATATCTGGCCAGCTGTGCTTCCACAGCTTTCTTTCGGGGGCTCGACGCGATCAGACGCTTATTGAGGTAATCGTATTGCCTGACGTGAAAAGGAACTTCTATCGGTTTGACAAACACAAATGCCCTCCTCTGTTTCCTAAAATTGGGGCTCTCTTAATCAGATTCGACATGAGCCGACTGATTCCTGCTTCTATTTCCCGGGGAATCTTTTTCACCGGCCACACTCTTTATCCTTGCCTGCACAAAAAGCGGTAAAATAAAGAGGAGTACTAATTCGGGAGATGGATCAGCTATGAAAATTGTGATCGCACCAGACTCATTTAAGGAGTCCATGACCGCCCTCGAAGCGGCCAAAGCGGTAAAAGCCGGAATGGCCCGTGTCTGGCCCGAAGCCGACTATCTGCTCGTGCCGATGGCGGACGGCGGCGAAGGTACGGTGCAATCTCTGATCGACGCGACAGATGGTAAGCGGATCGAGGTCGCGGTGACCGGACCGGCCGGGAAACCGGTCCCCGGCTTTTTCGGCATGCTTGGTGGCGGAAAAACGGCGGTCATCGAGATGGCCGCCGCAGCCGGGCTCGAATACCTCACCCCTTCTGAGCGCCGTCCGCCGGAGACCACCACTTACGGGGTCGGCCAGCTGATTCTTGCGGCGCTGGACCGGGGCGCCCGCCACATCCTGCTCGGACTGGGCGGCAGTGCGACAAACGATGGCGGCGCCGGTATGGCCGAAGCACTGGGCGCGCGCCTGCTCGATGCTGCCGGGAAGCCGGTCGGGCCCGGTGGCGCTGCGCTCAGCCGGCTCGCTTCCATCGACATGACCGGTTTTGATCCGAGAATCGCCGAGACCCGTTTTGAGATCGCTTCGGATGTCACCAATCCGCTCACCGGAGTCAGCGGTGCTTCCGCCGTATTCGGCCCTCAGAAGGGCGCTTCCCCGGAAGACGTCCGGCTGCTGGACCAGGCGCTGGACCATTATGCCGCCGTTATCGAAAAAGATCTGCATACGTCTGTAAAAGATGTCCCCGGTGCGGGTGCGGCCGGCGGACTTGGCGCGGGGGCTCTCTGCTTCCTTAAAGGCGTCATCCGTCCAGGCGTTGATCTGGTCATCCGGCAGACGCAACTGGACAGGAAAATAGCCGGTGCCGCGCTTGTTATCACCGGTGAAGGCCGGATCGACAGTCAGACTATATTTGGGAAAACACCGATTGGCGTCGCGCGTACGGCAAAAAGGGCACAGATACCCGTTATTGCCCTGGCCGGTTCGATCGGCGCAGGTTACGAAGCGGTTTTCCGGCATGGGATTGATGCTGTCTTCCCGATTGTTCCCGGTGTGACATCACTTGATGAAGCACTGCACTCGGGCGCCGCAAATCTGTCATGTACGGCAGAAAATGTCGCCCGGATCTGGAAACTGGCGATGAATTGCCGGCCATAATAAAAAAATCAACCGTCAGATTCACGGTTGATTTTTTTATCCGATTATTTTTTCAGTCCCCATTGCCGAGTCAGGTAATTGATCCAGATCTGCCGTCCTGCAGCGCTCATCGTGTGGCCGTCCAATCCGACCAGGTGCGCTCTTTTCGCCCCTTTCGGCCATTGAGACAGGTAGTTGATCGACGCCATCTTCTCCTTTGACACATACCCTTTCAAACTGTCAATCCGGCTGTTCATATAGCCTAGATTAGAAGAATAATTGGGCAGCGAAACGAAAAATGCCGCGTGCGGATACTTGATCTTTACTTTTTCCTGGAAAAGCCCGGTAACCGTCTGTGTGTCGTCCGAGCTGACCTGATGGTCGTCATTATAAAGCAGCGGAGTATAGATAATTCCATCCGGCCTGGCGTTTAGATTCTGAAACAGTGTGTTGGCCGGTATCTGGTTGAAACTAAGAGAATTCTTCTTCCCGACGTCAAGTGCCGTGACCTTGAAAAACAGCTCGCCGAAGGTTTTGTCGAGCTGATTCTGGAGCAGCAGGGCAAGCGACTGAACGTTATCGTGCCCGACCATCACCAGCTGCACCTGTTTGCTGTTCTTCGATGCCGATCTGGCTGCCTTCTGTAATGATTTCGGTAATTGGTTGATTTGCTTGTCCAGCGAAGAACCGGAACTGCCGGATGTTTCCGCAGCAGCAGCGGATGCACCGACACTATCTGCGCCACTTGCAGAAATGACGGAACCGATCCGGTGCTGATAGTAAATCCTGCCGCCGAGAATTGCGGCAATACATACGATCAATGCGACAATGATCCAGAATTTTTTCAACGATGTCCACCCTCAGCAAATATTCAAAAATGATCAACTGTATTTTCAGCATATCTGTTCTCAGCTGAAAAATCAATTCCATTCGAACGATACCGGCATCAGTCTGCCTGATTGCCCGCCCGCAATACAACGATGTTGACACGCCGGTTGATCGCCTTGTGCGCTGGCGTATCATTCTTCACGATAGGCTGATATTCGCCATAACCGATAAAGTGAAAACGGTTTGGCGCCAGATGATCTTTTTTGATCAGAAACAGCATAACGTTCTGTGCATGTACGCCGGAAAGTTCCCAGTTGGAATGGATCGCCGAATGGCTGTTCCGGTAGGGCGTGTTGTCCGTGTGCCCTTCGACACTGATTTCATTCGGCACCTCTTTGAGAATACCGCCGATTTTTTCCAGCAGCGGTGTCGCGTGAGGCTTAAGCTGAGCGCTGCCGAGATCGAACAGAATCTTCTCCCGGAACGTCAGCTGCACCCCCCGCTGTGTGGCCACCAGTGAGACCTGCGGACTGAGTCGGTTAGCTTTTATGTATTTGTTCAGCCGGACGTACAGGGCGTCCAGCTGGCGAACATCTTTCTTCTTCTGGTCGGCAGTCAGCTGATTCGTCTTTTTGATATTCGGAATGGTCGGGCTGGCCTGATTCTTGTCCGTCGCCACATAGCCCATCGACTGGAGTATCGAATCCCCCTGAAATGAATTCTTCAATGAGGAAATCAGTGCGTTAAAACGCTGATTTTCGATCGTACTCATGGAGAACATGACGATAAAAAAGACCAGCAGCAGCGTAATCAGGTCAGAATAGGTGATCAGCCATCTTCCCGAATTGTCCGGCTCTTCGACCTTTTTCAGACGGCGCCGGTTCCGCCGCTCACTCATGGCTGCCTGCCTCCTGGTATGGGGCACCATTCATGCCGCGATCTTCACCGCCGTCTTCGCTGCCCATCTCCCGCTCCGCCTCCTCGCGTTCCTGCGGGCTTAGGAAGGCAAACAGCTTCTGGCGGAGGATCATCGTATTTTCACCGAACTGGACCGAGAGAATGCCTTCTGCCTTGATCTGCCGGATCAGCACATCCTGCGCCAGGTGCGCCTTAATTTTATTGAACATCGGCAGGAAAACCACATTGGCGGAAGCGACGCCGTACAGCGTGGCGATAAACGCCACCGCGATCGACGGTCCCAGGTCGGACGGACTGCTCAGGTTGCCAAGCACGTGCACAAGGCCCATCACCGTGCCGATGATCCCCATCGTCGGTGAAAAGCCGCCGGCAGCTTCATACATCCGGCCGATTGACAGCATCTTCTGCTCATACAACTCGATGTCCCGGTTAAGAATATCATCGATGACATCCGAATCGACACCGTCGACGACCATCTGAATGCCGTTGGTCATAAATTCATCATCAGCAAACTCTTCCTGGCGGCCTTCAAGAGCAAGCAGGCCTTCACGCCGCGACACATTCGCCAGGTCCATCAGCATGGAGATCGTTGCCCCGGCACTGGAATCGGGCTTTGAAAAAGCATATTTTGTGATAAACGGAAGCTTTCTCAGCGTTTTCCCGGGTGTACTGACGATCACCGCACCGATGGTTCCTCCGAACACGATCATCATTGCCGTTACCTGGAACAGCGAACCCAGCGTCCCGCCTTCCATAGTAAACCCGAGGATCAGAGATAAAATGCCAAACAGCAGGCCTATCAAAGTCGCTAAATCCATGCCGGTCAACCCTTTCAGATACTCTACGTTCTTATTATCGTCACGTCGCCCGGGATGTTGAAGTGATGCCTGTAAGTAGGGACTTCGGTCACTTTTAAGCCATTTAAAAGAACCGTGACTTATGGCCCGCTTATCGTGACGCTTATTCAAAGGACGGCGGCGGCTGTCCTTTATGGAACAAGGAAAAATGCCATTGCACCGGCGTTTATGCAGCCTGGCTGAATGACATAGTGCTTCATCTTCCGTTTTTTCGCTACCATTTTCCTAAAACACTTGATAGAATAACAAATGTTAATTATTTCCGTATCGACCGGAAGGCGCAGCATAAAAAATAACGGATTTCTCCGACCAGCCGGGAGTGACTGAGATGGCAACGAAGATGCGTACGGAACAACTGGAAGACGGGATGCTCCTCGCCAGAGATATTTACATCAATTCGAATGTGCTGTTTCAGGAAGGGACCTACATTACACCCGAAATCACCACGACTCTGATCCATTTCGGTGTCCGGGAAACCATGGTACACCAGGAACGTGCGACGTCTTTTCACACGCGGCACGCGTCGCTGACGGATCACGAACTGCAGATCCTGAGCGACCGCTTCAAGACGGATGTCCGTTCCGTCGCCAATGAGCTGCGCTGCGGCCGAATTCTTCATTCAGAGGCCTCGTACCTGTGGCTGCGGTCAGTCTACATCCGCTTCTTCTCTAACCCGACGGTGGCGCTGCTGATGAACAGCCTGAAACAATGGGATCCCGCCTGCTACATCCACTCGATCGATGTGTTCGTTTTATGCAGCCTGTACAGCCGCCATGCGAAATGGAAGGCGCCGGACGATTTCATGCTCGGCTGTCTGCTTCATGATATCGGCAAACTGTATACACCACGTGCCATTTTGCTGAAAAGTCAGAAGCTGACGCAGCGCGAATTTGAACGGGTTAAAGAGCACTGCGCCCGGGGTGCCGGCCTGCTCCGGAAATTAGGATTTCCTGACGAGACGTGCCGGATCGCCCGCTCTCATCATGAGCGGATGAACCGGACCGGCTATCCGGAAAAAAAAGCGATCAGTGATGCGGATCAGGATCTGAAACTGATGATGATCACCGATATTTATTCAGCGCTGACGCTGAAACGGTCGTATCGTCAACCGCTGCCGGCGACCCGTGCGCTTCAGCTGATCCTCTCATCCTGCATTCAGCCTCCACTTTTTGACTTAAAGAGCTGTTTCAGCTTTATCAATTTTATACATATTTTTCCACCGGCAACGCAGGTGCTTCTGACGGACGGCCGGACCGGCACCGTCCTCTCTTCGGAAGAGGGTTCCGTCATCCTCCCGCGCATCTTCATGAAGGATTCCTCCCTGGTCAGGCAGCTGCCCAGGGACCTGTCGGTAACGATCAAGAAAGTGATCGGCTGGGATAACAGCCAGATGGAAAGGCAGCGGAAAGAAGCATGGAACGGCTTCGTCACCTGTCTGATCGACGGCAATACCTTTCAGGCGATGGAACTGCTGGATACACTGTCGGACGGCCTGCGTATCGAAGAAATTTTCATCAAGCTGTTCGAGCGGTCGATGAACCAGATCGAATCCGGTCTGGCGCAGCATCGCTATGAAACCGCAGATCGATTGATCGCCGCATCGACACTGGTCATGCTGCTTAACTGGAAAATGATCTCGTTCATCCGCGAACAGAGACAGCCGATCGGTAAAACGGTTGTCGCCAATCTCGGTTCGATCGGCGAATTCACTCAGATGAAATTGCTCGATGATTTGTTTCAGATCAACGGCTGGAAAACCTATTATCTGGCGGAAAATGCCGATGCAGCAGTAATCGCTGAAATCGTCCGGCGAAAGAAGCCGGATTTCCTGGCCATTTCCTGCCCGGCACCGGAAAAACTTTTCACGATCAGCAACACTCTGAAACAGCTCCGCAGCGAGTTTCCGGAGCTGATCCTTTTTGTCCACGGGAAAAAAACTCATCGGCTGTCCGGACAGCCTTCGGAAAGAACATTGATCAGCACCAACATCCAGGATTTCACGGAAAACCTCCGCTCGGTGTTCCGCGTAAAATCTGCCGCAAACGCCCGGCAGCAATAATCCGTGAAATGTTTTGCAGAATTACGGAACGCACCCTGCCTCTTCAGACAAAAAAACGATCTCCGGAAAGCCTGGCCCGGCCTTTCGGAGATCGTTTTTATTCCACTAAATCAGTTTGTCAGTTGCTGTTCGACCATATCTTTAACGCGCTGCTTTTCCGCGTTGCCGACGACAAGATAATAGATACCGTTGATCATCCTGCCCTGACCCTTGACCTCATAGTCGATCGAGTGCTGGCGGGCATCGCGGTAATTGAGCGCGATGTTCTTCATATCGTCGTAGTTCATGTTTGTCTTCACATTGTTTCCGAGCGCGCTCAGGATGTCGGAAAAATGACTGATTGAGGAGACCCCGGACATCTTTTTCACGATCGCATTGATCACATCGCGCTGGCGCTGATTCCGCCCGAAATCACCCTGCGGATCCAGATGGCGCATCCGGATATACCCCATCGCCTTGGCACCGGTATCCAGAGTGATCGTGCCGCGGGCATAGTGGTAGCCCTTCTGATAGTAGCCCTCATCGTGCCAGTCGAGCTTGTTGTACACCGTGACGCCGCCGACCGCATCGACCAGGGCGCTCATGCCCTCCATGTTGATCTTAATGTAAAAATCGGGCTTGGTGCCGCCGATAAACTGCTGCACCGTATCCTGTGCCATTTTGATACCGCCATAGGCATAGGCTGCGTTGATTTTGTCCATTGTACCGCGGCCGACAATCTCCGTCCGGGTATCACGCGGAATCGAGATCATCTGCATCGTTTTCGTCTTCGGATTCAGCGTCATGACAATCAGCGTATCGGAACGCCCGCGATCATTCGCGCGCTCGTCGACCCCCATCATCAGGATGGAAATCGGCTTCTTTTCAGAGATGGCCGCGTGGTTGCCCGAACCGCCGGCCGTTTCGTACATTTTTCCGGCCGTCGACTGGACCGAATGCAGCATGTACCAGGCATAACCGCCCACCGCTGCCACCAGAACCACAATGATGCCGCCGAGGGTCAGCAGAATTTTCTTTTTCATACACTCTTCCCTTTTCTGATAAAATAGATCAGCCGGCCTGCCGAACAGACCCTGTAATAGACCTATCATACCATGCGGAAAGTCCAAAAGAAACGTGCTTAACCAGGAATCAGCCGCGCATTCAGCCAAATCGGGGTGCCATTCAGCCAAATCCGGCACTGATTCAGCCAATTCCGCACCTGATTCAGCCAAAGTACATTTTATGGAATAAATTCAGTCCATCGTCCGGACCGCCCCAACGGTTTACAGCAATTGATAACGAGCCGCATGTCGATTTTTTTCCTAAAGCAAAACGGACCCGGTTTCCCGGATCCGCTTTGCTGCACGTATCAATATGTCAGTCGACGACTTCGATCTTGTCCTTGCCGCCGTATTTTTCGTACCAGGGAGTCGCATTCTCAGCGAGGATGGCGTTGAGTTCTTCAACGTTCTTTTTGCCCTGAGTCGACAACCATTCTTTGGCACCCTTGTCTCCGCCCTTGCCGTAAGCCGCGACGCCTTCGCGCCAGGTTGCACGGCCGCAAAGAACACCGTTATACTTCGAGCCGGCGTCATGTGCAAAGACCAGCGTCTTCTGGAACAGTTCAGTTGAAACACCGGCACTCAGCCAGATGTACGGAACCGTCGTCAGTTTGTCAACTTCCTGGAAGTATTTCTTTGCTTCGTCAGCTGTATAAACCGGCTTGTTTTCGCCGACGCCTTCAACACGGCTCATGTCAACAGGAACTTCAAGCTTCAGAACGTCGATGCCATAACGAGGCTGTGTGAAGACTTTGATTGAATCAAGAACCTTCTGCGGTTTAACTTTTGCATAAGCTTCTTTGTCAGTGATCTTCTCATCGTAGGTAACGATTTCGAAGAACAACGGAATATCTTCAGCCTTGCATTCAGAGCCGACACGTTCAACAAATGCCTTCTTGACATCGTTGATCGAATCCGGTTCATCCGGATCATAATAAACGAGCAGTTTGACTGCGTCGCCGCCGTTTTCCTTGATCCGTTTTACCGACCAGTTCGGCAGAAGATCCGGGATACGTCCCGGTTCCGTTGCATCATAGCCAGTCTTTTCATAAGAAGTCAGAAGGCCGCTGTTTGCGTCGCGAACCTTGCCGGCCGGAAGGCCATATTCAGGGTCGAGCAGAATAGCGCTCGCGTATTTTGTCAGTTCTTCAGATACAAGGGACTTGAAATCGCTCAGTTCCTGATCTGTTGCGTCTTTGCCCTGAGCCGCACCGATCATTCTCTTCAGAGAACCACGCTGGTCGATCGCAAGAGCAGCAATGACGCCGTCCTTGTTGGAAAGCTTGTTGAGAAAGTCAACTTTGCCCTTACTCAGTTTAACCATTATTTATTCCTCCACAGCTAAGATTTTCGGTGTTCTTACGCACCGCAATAGCCAACCCGGCGAATACAAAGCGTGAAAGCAATCACTTACCATCACAAAACCCGCCGCTTTTCTCTCACAAATTCCATTTTACGTCACTTTCAGTTGCAAAGTCAATTTGACAATTTTAATAAATGTGTGAACAAAATTTCCGCGAATCCAAAAAAGAAGCCCTTCTCGGACTTCCGGAAATCTTTTCTAATGGTTCAGCCGAAAAAGGTCTGATAGAGCAGGAACACGTTCAGGCTCACGACGACACCGGCTATGGCCCAGGCGGTGATGGTCGTCAGCTTGTGATTCACCAGCTCGCCCATAATTCGCTTTTTACTCGTAAAGAGAACCAGGGGAATAATCGCCAGCGCAATGCCGAATGACAGGACGACCTGGCTCATGACCAGTGCCTGTGTCGCATTGACCCCGGAGATGATGATAATCAGCGGCGGCATCATGGTGATCAGCCGGCGAATGAATACCGGTATTCTCCGGTGAATGAAGCCTTGCATCATGATATCGCCGGCCAGCGTACCGACTGAAGAGCTCGACAAACCGGCCGACAGCAGCCCGATGCCGAAGAACAGCGCGGCACTCGGTGCAATGTAGTTGCTGAATCCATTGAACGCCACAGTCAGATCGGAAATGACTTCCTTGCCGAAGAAAGTCGATCCGGCAACCGCCAGCATGACGGCATTGATGAACCCGGCGATCAGCATGGCAATCAGAATGTCATATTGTTCAAAGCGGAAGATTTTTTTCCGTTCACCGGGCGTATGCCCGATGACGCGCCGGCAGGTCAGTCCCGAATGCATGTAGATCGCATGCGGCATCACCGTGGCGCCGAGAATTCCGGCGGCCAGGAGAACACTGCTCGTGCCCTGGAACTGAGGAACAAAGCCCTTCATCAGCGGACCGAATGCCGGCATTGAGAAGATAATTTCGCAACTGAAGGCGATCACGATGATAAATACCATTGAGGCGATCACCATCTCCAGCGGCCGGAACCCTCTGACCTGAAACGTCAGAATCAGCATGGCGCAGATCGCCGTCAGGATCGCCGCCGGAATCATCGGCATCCCGAACACCAGATGGAAACCCAGGGCAGCACCGATGAACTCCGCCAGGTCGGTCGCGATGACCATCACTTCGCCTTGCAGCCAGTAAAAAATGGTTAACTTCCGCGGCCACTCCTTCCGGACAATTTCCGGAAGATTATGCGCCGTTGCAATACCCAGTTTTGCAGACAACATTTGAATCAGAATCGCCATCAGGTTTGAAATCACAACCACCCAGAGCAGCATATAACCGTACTGGGAACCGGCCTGGATGTTGGTCGCGTAGTTGCCCGGGTCGATATAGGCAACCGCCGCGATGAACGCCGGTCCGATGAACGGCAGCAGCTGCCGCCATCCTTTTGCTTTGCCGACAGCACTTTGAAAAGATTGCGAATGCTTATTCTCAAGCTTTTCAAAGCGCGGCATTTTCTCAATCATTGCGTCTCCTTCAACCAGCGGTACGTGCATCCGACTCTCCTGCCGCTCGGACATCTGACCATCTCCCATTTGCTTTGTGAATATTTGTTTCCTTAATGCAACATCTCTTCTATAATCAATGTACGACATTTACCCAGTAATTGCAACTAAAAGAAAACAAATTTCACAACATTTTCGGGATTAAACGTTTACAAATGATTCGGGTTGAAAATGAGCCCGTCGGCAGGCAACCTGTGCGGCCGATACGCTCATCTTTCAGGGATGCGGACAAAGCTGAGGCAGATCAGAAGAAACATGCAGAGGAATCCGTAAAATGGGTAGAGTACGCGGATTAAGGCGGAATAACCGGCGATCCCGACGGCCGCCGACCCGACAATCAGCACGGCGACCGCGCGCCAGCCCGGGAGAACCGACGGAAAAACATTACTTAACTGCCGGGACAACCCGAAAATATTTCCCACATACGTTGTCAGAATCTCGCCGAAAATCACGGCAGTAAAAGCCAGATGCATGGCTGCGCCGACCGGGCGCACCAGTTCAGCCGTCGGCATGTCGTACAGCATGACGCCCGGATGAGCGAGAATCAGCTGATGGGCAATCAGCAGCAGCACAGTGAAACCGGCCCCGCCGACCAGCCCGCCGGCAACCAGAACGCGTTCGCTTTTTACCTCTGAGGCCAGCGGGACGAACACCACGAGTGCTGTCGACAGATTGAAGGCAGCATAGGCAAAAGCAGACAGCATCCAGCCGCTCTGCCACGGGGCAGGCGATTGCGGCGGCCGGCCGCCCTCGTGGATAAAAAGGATAATGAGAAAAAGCGTCAGCACCGGAACAACCAGCGAGTTCACCCAGAGCAGTCCGCGTGCCTTTTTTACGATAAAAAAGAGGCTTAGCACGATTGACAACCCCATCCCAAGCCACCGGTTCCAGCCGAGCTGTTCCTGAAAAACCGCGCCCGATCCGGCCAGCATCACCCCGTTGACGCCGAAAATTATCAGGAATACGAGACTGTGAATCACTAGGCCTGTCCGCACGCCAAACACGCGGACAATCAGCACATCAAACGATCCGGCATGAATCCGGCGGGCATAGAGCATCAGCCGGGTTCCGATCAGCGCCATCAGCAGGCCGCTGAACAGAACGCCGGCCGTCCCCCAGGATCCGAAGCGGGTGAAGAACTGGATCACTTCCCGTCCGGAGGCAAAGCCGGCGCCGACAATCGTGCCGATAAATGTGGCCGCAATCTGGAGAACCAGTCCTGCCTTTTTTAACATACCGAAGTCCTCCTCCCTGCTGCGGGTGAACAGCCGTCTCTTCTATTTTATGTAACGCCTGTCCCGGTCATGACGCGCTTTACAATCCGCCGGGGCTCAGGGAACAGCGTCATATGGCGATGCGAAAAAAAAAGCACTAAAAAAATGAAGGAACGGCGCCGCATAGGGTGCCATTCCTTCATTTTTTTGCATCTTAACGGTCCGATGGAAATGGTTCACCATTTCCGGCCGGAGTTCTCAATAACACCAGCTGGCGCCGATGATGATCAAAAGGATAAACAGAACCACTAACAGCGCAAAACCGGAGCTGTGGCCAATACCTGCAGAAGCACCCATGACTGCTGTCACCTCCACCACGTTTTCCCTATCAGTCTATGCAGATGCCCGGATACGGTCCGCCTATTCCCGCTGTGATAGAATGAATGAGGTTAACAACACTTGTGTCATGAGCCAATCGGAGGGAAGACTATGGAGAATTTTGAGCAATTATTAGACCATTATGCCGACATCACCGTCAACGTCGGCCTGAATGTCCAGAAAGGTCAGGATGTCCTGATCCTTGCCCCTGTCGAATCACCGGAATTTGTGCGCCGGACGGTAAAGAAAGCCTATCAGGCCGGCGCAAAGAATGTCTATGTCGAATGGACCGATGAAGCAATCACCCGGGCCCGTTTCGAACTGGCGCCGGATGAGGCCTTTCAGTCCTATCCGGCCTGGCGTGCCGGCGGCTATCAGGCACTGGTCGACAGCAACGCCGCTTTTCTCTACATCTATTCACCAAATCCGGATCTGCTCAGCGGCATCGATCCGGCTCGCATCGCCACGGCGCAGAAAGTCAGCGCTCAGGCGAACAAGAAATTTTCTGAAGCCAAGATCAGCGCGACGGTCAGCTGGTCGATCGTGTCCGTGCCGACCGACGCCTGGGCAGCAAAAATTTTCCCTGATCTCGATGCATCCGAACGGATCGATGCCCTGTGGAAACAGATTTTCACCATCACCCGGTCGGACCGGGAAGATCCGGAAAAAGCCTGGACCGACCATCTGAATAATCTCCGCAATAAAATGGGCGTGCTCAACGATAAGCGGTTCAAGGCCCTGCACTATACAGCGCCGGGCACCGATCTGACGATTGAACTGCCGGCCGAGCACCTCTGGATCAGCGGTGAGATGACGAATGGAAAAGGTACCCCGTTCCGCCCGAATCTGCCAACCGAAGAAGTCTTCACCATGCCGCTGAAAAGCGGTGTCAACGGGACGGTATCCAGCACCAAACCGCTGAATTTTTCCGGAAATCTGATCGACCGCTTCTCACTGACCTTCAAAAACGGACGTGTCGTTGACTTTCAAGCGGAAAAAGGCTACGACACACTGAAACAGATCGTTCAAACGGACGAAGGTGCCCACTATCTCGGCGAAGTGTCGCTCGTGCCGCATCACTCGCCGATTTCCGATACCGGCCTGATTTTTTACAATACACTCTATGATGAAAATGCCTCCTGCCATCTGGCGCTCGGCACCTCCTTCCCGTTCAACTACCGCGGCGGCCGTGAGATGACTGAAAAAGAGCTTGCGGCAAACGGCGCCAATTACAGCCTGACCCACGTTGACTTCATGGTCGGCTCCGGTGAACTGGACATCGACGGCGAATCCGCCGACGGCTCACGGACACCGATCTTTCGCAAAGGTGCCTGGGTGATCTGAATTAGAGAAAGGAACCGGATTTCGGAGCGCCTTTCGGGTATTTCAGAGTGCTTCAGGGTGTCTGCTCATCCCGATTTTCAGCATCCCCGCACCTGTTCCATGTCCCCGCAAAATCAAATTTCTTCCTTTATAAAAAGGCCGGCGGATATCCGCCGGCCTTCCACTTTTCTCTTTTTCAGATTTTGTAACGGCTGATGGCGTCGCGCATCAGCTGAGCCTGCTCATCCAGGTCGCCGGCCAGCTTGTTCAGCTCTTCCATCGCCGCGGTCTGCTCTTCAACGGACGCGCTGACTTCCTCGGTGCTGGCGGCGGTTTCTTCACTCGTCGATGCAATCGTCTGCATCCCCTGACTGATCTGTCCGGTATGTTCCTGGGTCAGCCTGATGGATTCGGCAATTGACCGGATCCCTTTTACATTTTCCTCAATGGTCGCTTCAATCTGCTTGAAGGTGTTGCTCGTCGCTTCGACGGCTTCGCCCTGTGCCTTAACCGATTCCGTTGTCTGTTCGCAGAGTGCAACGGCATGCGCCGTTTCTTTGGTCATCGACGCAATCGTCTGCGTTACTTGCTGCAGCGATTCATTGGTCTGCCGCGCCAGTTTGCGGATCTCGCTGGCAACCACTGCGAAGCCCTTGCCCTGCTCCCCGGCATGGGCCGCTTCGATGCTTGCATTCAGGGAGAGGAGGTTGGTCCGGCGGGCGATACTGTCCAGCACATCGATGATCTGGTTGATGTTCTTTGTATGTTTTTCCAGATGATTGACGGCTTCGATGATCTGACCGGTAGTTTCCGCCGCGGCCTTCGACTGAGTGAACAGGTGGCTCATCGCCTTCTCGCCGCCTTTTGATGTTGTACTCATCTGATTGGCGCCGGTGAGGACTTTCTTACTGCTTTCATCTATCTTTCTGATCTGTGTGACAAGAGATTCCAGTGAATTCCGGTTTTCATCAAGTGCTGTCGACTGGTTCGTCGCCCCGGTGGCAATCTCCTGAACCGTCGCACTGATTTCATTGGTTGAGGCGACATTTTCCTCAGCACTCGCAACCAGTGTCTGCGAGGCCCCGGCGACCTGCCGGGTCACCTCTGTCATTTTCCGGAAAGCCGCCCGGTTGACTTTCGCCATGGTGTTGATACTGGTCGTCAGTTCCGAGAGTTCATCGTTGCCGATGACAGGCAGAGAAACAGTCAGATCACCCTGCTCGACTTTCCTTGCCGCCTGCTGGATCGTTCTGAGCCGGAAAACGACACTTCGCAGCAGGAAGGTCGTGACACAAATCGCAATGAGCAGAATCAGCAGCACCGTCACTGCCGACGGTAAGGTGATCAGATTAGCCTGACCGGAAATTTCACTGCGGTCGATCGCCCCGATCAGAATCCAGCCTGTCGTGGCATTTCGCTGGAAACAGATCAGCTTGTCCCGGCCATTAATTTTTCCATAAAAACTGCCGCTCTTCCCCATCTGGATCAGTTTCTGGTAAAAAGGCTGTTTCGCCAGGCTGGTGCCGATCAGCTTATTCTTCGGCGCGGCGATATACGTCCCGGACGGATCCAGCAAAAATGCATATCCGGTCCGGCCAAACCGAGTGTTGTTGACCTCATTCACAATCGACTGGATAAACAGATCGAGTTTCAGAACCCCTTTGATCTGCGAATTCCCGCTGCTCATCACTGCCTGAGTGACGCTGACAACATACTCTTTGGTTACATTGTCCAGATAAGGATCGGTCCAGCCCGCTTTGCCTGCCCCATTGGCTCCGACCGTATACCAGAACTGTTTCGTCGGATCATAGCTTTTATCAAAAAAGTAAAGTGGTGCGCGAATGATCTTCTTATCCGGCATCGCGTAAGTCAGCGCCTGATATTTGGTGTTGGTACTGATCACATTCTGGAACGACTTATTGATCTGATCCTGATTCTTCACCGGCTGATTCAGAAGCTCGCTTCCGCTAAACTGCCCGACCACCGATTGAGCATCCGAGAAATAGGTCTCAAAATTCTGGTTGGTTGCTTTCAACTGTGCGATTGTGGACTGCTTCAGCTGATTTTCCGTAACTTTGGCTCCGTAAAAATAGCTGAAAAGTCCGCCCGCCAGACCAATGATCACAATCGCCGTGATAAACGGGATCAGAAACTGCTTCCGGATACTGAGCCGAGTCAGCGGCCCGTGGATCAGGTGCTTCTCCCGGAAATGGCTTAGGCGTACCCTGCCGATCCAGGAAAACGGTCCCTTTTCAACATGTCTCCCGGCTTCAGGAGCAGAAACCTTTTGGCTCTGTTGCGCCTTCTGATCGGGAATTTGCTGTTCAGACTTGCTGCTGTCGTTCTTCATCGTCAAATACCCTCACTTCTATGTAGATAATGAATTATTTATCTTTCGGACTACCGGTGTACAGCCGGCAAACAGTCCCGGAATCCCGGGCCTTTAAGCCTATATGAAGCAAAAAAAGAGACACCGGCAGAACGGTCGAACCCTGCCGAATCATGGAACGATCCGGCAAATCCGTCCTGCGGTTTCTCTGCAGAACCTGATTCATATTTTTTATCGGAAAAATCCCGGAAACTTTTAGCGGATGGTCCAAAAAGGATTAGCCTTCACTGTGCGCATGCCGCGGACGCGGACGTGAAGATGAGTGATGATGGCCGCTGCCTGTGTAAAGCAGCTTGAAATAAAGGTCGAGAAGAAAGACAAGGATCATCGCCAGAATCATACCGCTCAGGTCAAAGGTCAGCGAATCGATCAGGTGCCCTGTTCTTCCGGCAATGAACGTCTGGTGATATTCATCGAAGAAAGAATAGCAGAGTGCCGCACCGGGGCCGAATAAATAGCAGAAAAAGCGCGGCAGAATCGTGGTCATGAACATATTGATCAGCATGAACGTCAGCAGCATATACTCCATCACATGGCTGGCCTTGCGCACCGCAAATTCGAAAAAGGCGTAGGGGTCGGCCGACGTAATTTGTTCTCCACTGTAATTAAAACTGATATGGGGAAATGTCTCGGAAGTCCATTGAAAGTGTGCTCTTAAAAAAGGCTGAATATCCTGCTGAGAATACGGCATCGCCGATCCCCGGTAGATCATGGCTATAATAAAAAGACTGAGCACCATCCAGATCCAGAACGCTTTTTTATTTTTCAGCAAGACAATGACCTCCTCCCGCAAATCTATGACTGTCCTCTGTCTTTACACTAAATTAATATTATTTTTCCATTATAGCGCAGATTGTGTATTTTTTTCATTGATTTGCGGATAATCTTATTATTAAAAGTGCCGCCAGGGGCAGTGTCTTTGACAATTCCGCCGGAACTTGCTATTTTCAGAGGCAGGGGGAATGGGAAATGACATTAAAAGCTGTGGATGACGGATTTGTCCTGAATCATGAACATGGAACGATGAAGATCAACAAAAGCGGCGACTTCCGGCCCGGTGATCTGCTGGAAATTTCAATCGGTGCATGCAGCGCCATGACATTCCGGACGCTGCTCGACCGCCGCAAGATCCAGTACAGCGAGCTGACAGTGGATACGGACAAGGTACGCGCCAAAGAGGAACCGCTGCCGATCCGAAAAGTCGGTGTGCACTTCACACTGAAAGGAACCGATCTTGACGAAAAGCTGATCCGGCGCCTGTTCAATCATGTATACTCGAACTGCACCATTGCCCAGTCGGTCAAAGGTGCGATTGAAGTTGAGGAAACGCTGGACATCGTTCAGGAACAGACGGCATCCAGATAAACATAAAACGTGTAACAGCGAAGCCGGAGAGGCCCTTCTCTCCGGCTTTTGTTTTTCCGCAGATTGGAGAAGCGGTCCGACTCCCCCGTTTAATCCCCGCTCTCATTTTTTCTGATCGACTCATGAATCATCTTGTTGTTGCGATAGGCGTTCTTCAATGCGGTCAGCATGGGTTCATGCTTCCGGTTGTTAAGATAAATATTGAGGAAACGGCTCTTAATCACAAATTTCCGACCGGAAGTATCTGACTTGCTGAAAAACATATACGAATCATTCCTTTAATTTTAGTTTAACTGATTATTCCGTCAGCCCATAACCCATCATTGTCTGTTTTCGCGAAAGGCGATATATTCCGCTGAACGTCGATATATTTTCACGAAGGGCGATATATTCTGCTGAGATGTCGATCTATTTTCGGCATTTTATCAGTGTGTCCATTCATGCGGCTGTTAACCCTCACGCACATACAAATCATGACGTTTTCCTATTTTAACGCCTCTATGGCTATCATGCAAAAGTGGATTCGACATTGAACGACCATTTAACTGTGACTATTATAACAAATTTTCCCGTGTGCTGAGGAAAAAGGCACCGTCTGTCTGCCAGGTCGATCGGATCATTCCTCATTCCTTTTATTCCGACCGTTCCGACTGGAAAAGGCCAGGACCCGGGAAAAATCACTTCATATAAATCCCAATCACCCTGCTTCTCGGGATCCGCGGATCGTGCTGAACCACAAATGCTTTGTTGAATCGATCGACATAATCTTTCTCATGCGTCTTCGGCGTCAGGACGATCAAGCGCCGCTGCAGCTGATCGACATAAAGGTCAAATACTTTGTTTTTCCGCTGCTCATCAAGCGCACTGTCGAATTCATCAAGAACAATAAAGCTGGGGGCCGTTTCAAGATTCCGCAGAAGGGCCAGTGCGAACAGCAGCGAGCTCAGTGATTCCTCACCGCCTGAAACACCTCTTCCGACCCGGCCGCCGCGCGCTTTGACACTGACATCTTCCATCGACCCCCGATGCCCCTCTTTTCGCGCTTTAACATAGAGTTTAAAATGTGTTCGGTCCCTTTTGTCCGTCAGCGATTCCCAGCTGATTTCGCCCTGAAACTGAAATACCCCCATATAGACAGTAAAACGGTTCTTGATTTCCAGAATCCGCATATTTACGGTCGTCTCCAGATTCTCCCTGACCTTCTCTACTGTCGCTTTGTTGCCTTCCAGCAGCACCATCGTCTGCTGGTACTCTTTTTCCAGCCGGTCGAACTCCTCAAGTGCCTTTTGATAGTTTTCCTGTGCCGCCGGATCAATACCCGTTTCATTTTTCGCCGTATTAAAGGTAATCTCACCGTCTTCCAGACTTTTCTTCAGCTGAATTTCGGAACTGTTCGTGTCCGGCTCAAAAGCCGCCGTCAGCTCTTTATATAAGTCCGGAACTGTTTTCTGAAAATCCTGAAGTCCCTGGATCACCTTCACCCGATCACTTTTGGCGTTTTCCAGATGTTCCTGAGCCTGCTTTCGATGAGCTTCCCTGGTTTCCATTTCCTGCGACAGCCGTTCCCACGTGCGCTGCGTGACGCTTTGCCGCCGGTTCAGATTGCTCAGCGACCGCTCACATTCATCGGTCATCCGCTCCAGCCGGTTAATCTCCGACTTCAGTGATTCGATCTCCCTGGATTTCTCGGCTTCCTTTTCCTGTAACTGATGAAGCGCTTCATACTTCAGTTTGCTCTCGCCCAGGGCACGATAGAAATCGAGTTCCTTCTCAACAAGACCGATCCGATGCTCCTGTTCAATCCGGTCTTGAGACAGCTGCTGAAACGCTGCCCCGACGTCACGCAGCTGACTGATGATCCCAGTCAGTGCCTCTTCTGCATCATCCAGATCCTCTCTGCACTTAATCCGTTCCTGACGCCGGGTCATAAACAGTTCAGCTTCTTTGACCTGTTGAATCCGGCCATTTAGGAACTGGTACTGTTTTGTCTCCTGATCATACTGCCCTTTCAGCTCGTCAACCTGTCCTGACACTTTATCGAGAAGCCGGGCAACTTCAGCCCTTCTCAGCCGGATCGCCTGCTCGCTTAAAATGTATCCTTGTTTCTCCTGTCTGCCGCGCAAGCCCCTTGGATCATGAAGGGTGTTGTGCTCAATATAAATACCGGTTTTCTGAAAAAACTGCTGCACCCAGTACAGCGCCTTGGCCGCATAAGGGTAGTTCCGGTCGTCAAGATTCTCTCTGATCCGCAAATGAATTTTTGGAATCCGGTCGATCAGTTTCTCCGGCACCATACCTTTCAGCGGCACATGATAGAGATCATTCGGCGGCTCAGCTGTTTCGTCATTAAAGAAAATGGTGTATTTGATCGTATCGAACAGGCTTTCATCACTCAGCCGGGCCGTATCGTCCAGTTCAACAAGTTCTCTCAGCGGCCATGCTTCGACACCCCTGGCTTTAAAATAATCCAATGACTGCTGCTGCCGTTCTGAGAGCGTCCGGCCTTTGGCAAGCGCTGCCTGCTCTTTTTGCAGCGCATCAAGCTGACGCATCGTCTGCATCAATGCCTCTTTATGCCGGTTTGACGATTTCCCAAGCTGATCGATGGCAGCCTGCACTTGATAGCTGCTCTGAAACTTTGAAAGCAACGCCTGAAAGAACTGTTTCTGTTTCTCCTGTTCTTTAATCTCCTGCTGCAGACCGGCAACCGTTCTCAGCAAATCGGACTGCCGGCCGGTTAAGGATTCCCTTGCCGAATCATTCTCCGCCAGCTTCGTGAGCGTGGCCTGGTGCGTCTGCTGTAAATCATACCGAAGTGCTCTGGCCCCGGCTTCGGTATGCTCAATCTGTTTCTGCCGGTCCAGCAGCCCCTTCAGCTCATTTTTTAATTTCACCGTTTCCGTCTGGATCTGTGTCCGCTCGTGCTCAGCCTGTGCGCGCTGCCGGCCGGTCTCTTCGGTTGCGGCCTCCGCTTGCTTCAACTGCATCTGCAGGGCCTGCTCTTTCTTCTGCTGTTCCTCTTTTCTCGACTGCAGACCGGACAGGCGCTCCTGATCAGCGTGTATTGCTTTATGAAGATCCGCGATCGACTGCCGATCCGCCTCAATCCGGTGCTGATAGACGATTTCCAGATTTTTCAGCGCCGACAGGGATTGCCCGGCACCTTTTTTCAGTCTCCGCTGCTGGTCGATCAGCCGGTCACGGCTCGTTTTCAGCAGATTCAGATTCATCTTATGCCGGTTTCTGTTCGTTTCCGCCGACTGCAGTAAATCCTTGTTCTCCTTCAGCCTTTGCACGCTTTCTTCCCACTGTTTCTGAATTTTGTCGATTTGATACATTTCACTGAATATCCGGAAGCGTTCCTCCGGATCCATCACCGCAAACTGATTAATCTCCTGCTGATACCAGATCAGATAGAATTGATCAGGATCGATTTTATAGTGATACTTCAATGCGGATTTGTACGCGGAGAAATTGAACGAGCTGTCGCCCGATATGTATTTGACCGTCTCACTCCATTGATCGGGCTGGTCGCCTTTCATCACCAGAAATTCCTTGATCATCGGCTGGCCGGGATATTGGATAATGTGAAGGCTGAATTCAATCCAGGCGGGCTCATCGATCTTCGTCTGGCCGTCATTTTTAAATAGCAGCCCGATCGTTGCCTTCCAGGTCTGATCAGGCGGTAGATTTCTTGACCTCAGTCCTTCAACATCAACCTTTGATGAATACAAAACGGCACCCATGCAAAAGGTGATCGTTGACTTGCCCGAACCGTTCGGGCCTGTGATCATAATATGTCCGTTTGTTCCGAGGTCAAGTTCCGTCGGCTCAAAATCACGAATCCCTGAGAACTGCAAGCGACACGGAATCATGCTTCCCCTCCTTGCTCGTACAGATTATAGCGTTTGAAAAATTTGAGTACTTCTTCTTTGTTCAGCTGGTGCGACTGACTGAATTCTGCCGTTCGCCGCAGAAAAGAGTCGGAAAACATCTGGGCACCGATCGCTGTTAACTGATAAGCACGCTCACCGGAATCCGACGGATAGTTTTCCAGCGCGCCGATTTTCTTCAGCTGGTCAATGCTCACCAGGATCTTCTGATTGGCCTTCCTTGTTTCATGGCCTAATGCCTCCAGCAGCTGATCGAATAAAGTGAGGTCCTGCTGCAGCACTTCCTGCTGGTAAAACATAAACAGCAGCACGGCCAGACTCTCTCTGGACAATGTGTTTCTGGCGGCACGGGCCGGCACATGCATCATGACCACAGCCTGATCGCGCCGCTGATCATAAATGAGCTTAAAATAACGGCCGACTGCCTGATTGACGCGTTTCAGAAATGAGAAGAATTCCGGATCGTCCGGTTTCAGTTTCAGCTGCTTTTCAATCTCTTTGCGCGGCAGCCCGAAATTAGCCGACCGGATTGAAGCAGACGATGAGAACAGAATATTCATAAAGGCCAGTTCTTCATCCTCCGACAGCACGCCGTGCAGGGAAGCCATGGCATTGAGTGTATTCACGTTGCGCTTTACTGAATCAGACCCGCCGGATTCATTCTTCACCGGATTTTTCTGTTCCCTTTCCGTCATGGCTGCTCTTCTCCTCCTTCAGTGAAATCATCTGTTTTCCATCTTCAGGGTTCATCCAGTCCCATTCCTGTTTCCCGGACACTGATGAATTCTGTTCTGACAGCGGTCCCGCGACGACCTTCTTATTGCCGATTAGTGCAGCGATGGCGGTCACCGTGTTCACGGCATCGTGCCATTGATGAGGCGTTGCTTCGAAGACGATCTGTTCCCTGCTTGCCTTTTGCACCTGATCCAGATACTTTTCAACCGTTTCCGTCTGAATCATCGATTTCGTCAGCAGCCAGGATGTATCTCCCAGCAGCGAGGTCATATCCTCTCTGGTGCCCTCCGCTTTGTTGTACTGAATATCTGCCTCTTCTTCAATCGGCCGGACATAAGGCTCATAATGTTCCAGATAATCAACGCCTTCCTGTATCCCCTCTCCGGAAAGCGGCGATGCAAATTTTACCGGAATCCAGAGACCATCGAGCGCTTCCCCTGCGTATTGATCCTGCTCCATAAAACTGAACATCTGATAGGCATCGGGAATATCTGAATCCAGCGGCGGATCAAACATCGAGATGATGAACTTCCGGACGAGCTCAGGCCGGATTGCCGAAGCAATCGGAGTCTGACGCATGGCCGTAAATTTCAGATATCGGTTGATCATTCCCAGACTGAGGTTTGTCCCTTCTGATAAAACGCGGGTCCCCTTCTGCATCAGATTCGTCAGGACCAGACTTTCATCCAGTGTCTTGAATTTCTGAATTCGTTCATTCAATTTGGTCTGAAGTTCCGTCATCAGATGATGCACCTTCTGCAGCTGCGGCAGCGCATTTCTATCGGCCAGCAGTTCAAGTTCCCGTGCTTTTAACTGGGACACAGCGTCCTCAACATTCCGGATCAGACTGGCAATTTTATTCCCGCCTGAAATGCCATGGTCGTCGTACGCTTCACTGAGCTCCGCATCACGGCGCGCCTGAAAGAGGGAACGGCCGATGTCGTCCTCCAGATAATACGCCAGTGAATCATTCGCCAGCCGGATCAGGACGTCCATCATTCGTTTCCCGAGATCGCGCATTTTTAACTGGGTGGACTGGCGCGAGATCCAGTTGTTGGTCACCAGTACATTAACGACATGGGCGACCCGCTTTCTGGAAGGCGGTTCCGGATCCGGGAAGCGGTTCTGATAGCGATAGAACAATGTATCTGAATTAATGATCGGTTCATCCAGACCGAGTGCTTCTTCATTCAGCAGTTGCAGGATTCTTAAAAAGCGCAGCACTTCCTGAGGCGAGTTGAATGCCTGCGGCCCGAGTTCTCCGAGTACGGCGGACAGGGTCGCCACGTCCCGCATGGATTGCAGCACCGCGGGCGAATCCTGTTGCTCTGTAAAAACAGAAATCAATCGGTGATCCATTGGGTCCATAATGCGGCATCTCCCATCTTTTCTTCCTGCTCCCTGTTCTTCTCAGCCAGGAATGCAGCCATCTTCTGCTGATAGTCGTCGGGATCAGGCAAGGCTTTCTGATCCGGACCGATCCATTTGACAGGAATTTCAGAATCGGTCGTCCGGATGATCTGAAAGAGTTCATTGGCAATCAGCAACCCGTCCCGGTCATAATCGGTCCAGATGAGAACCTGATGCAAATGGCTGCCCTTCAGCAATTGTTCGATAAAATGACAGTGTGCGGACCGGACATGGCCGTCACAGCCAACAAGCAGGACAGCCCTTCTCTTTAGAAAATGATCCTCCGCAGCCATTCGGGTCAAAATGGCGCGATTTTCAACCAGCCACAGGGTCCGTGCCTGTGTTTTATAGCAATCTGTTGTGAGCGACACGCTGGTTACCGCATGAACCGTTCCATAATCATAGACTGACTGTTTTCCCCGAACCGCTCCGGAAAAATAAACCGGTGTGATGCTGCCGAGACTGGTCAGTCCAAGCAGTTCTGCCGAGAACCCGAACCTGTCCGTGAACTGCTGCAGAAAATCCGGCTTGTCCCGGTCGAACTGTTTCGACCCGCCGATTTTCTTAAAGTAAGCGGCGCCGATCTGTTTCCAGTCGAACTGATCCTGCACCGCACTGATCCGGACAAGCGCCAGTAAAAAGCGCAAATATCTGATCCGCTTTTCCGCCGGCCACGTCTTTACAAATCGATCATTCAAATGCATGACATCCGTCGTGTTCTCGTTGAGGACATCCTCCCTTATTTTTTCAATGAGCTTTAGTCGAATGGATGGAAGTGCCGCGGGGATGGCGGTGCTGTCGAAAGCGGTCCGGATCCGGCTCAGTTGTTCCGACCGTTGTCTTGCCTGATCCGACGCCTGCTTTTCAAGGAAGGCAAACAGACGAGGACCCATCCGGTAATCGCTGTGGTCAACGGTCCGGCCATCGCGCTTCAGCCGGATCTCTTTAATGATCCATCCTTCCTCCAGCCAGTTCAGGGTTAGGGGATCGTCGTCTTTCAACGTCATCTTTTTTCGCGGTGTCAGTTGCCGTTTCAGCAATCGCCTGTCCACAGGTTCCGACTGGTGATTCTGGTTCCGGCTTAATGTCAGAACACCCGTCTGGCGGCGTGTCCGCGCCGTGGATTTCACCACCGGGAGCTGCATCAGGGTAGCGGAAAGCATACTGCCGCTTTCAAATGCTTCATCTTTTCGTAAAAAATACGCGCTCAGGAATGTCAGCGACTGCGAATCCAGCATTTCCGATCTTCACCTCTGTTCTTATTGTATCAGAACGTAAAGCCTGGTGGATTTCGCTTTATCACCAGCGCGCACTGTTTATTTCGGCGGCTGTTCCATTATAATAGAAGAAAAAGGTTCATTTAAAATCATTCATAGAGGGATGGCAAAACAGAATGCAGAAGAATAAACGCACATCCTGCACCTCGGTGCTCGTCGGCCGGAAAGCCACGCTGGACGGCGCGACATTGATCGCGCGCAATGAAGATAATTATACCGTGCTCGGGCCGAAACGGATGGTCATTCATCCGCACCAGGTTCTGGATGAAGAGGAAACCTTCGTTTCACCCGATAATCAGTTTACGATGAAACTGCCGCGGGAACGGCTCCGCTATACGGCCACTCCGGACGGGGAAACAAAGTATGACACATTTGAAGAAGACGGGATTAATGAAAAAAATGTTGCGATGAGCGCCACAGAGAGCATTTACGCGAACGACCGTGTGCTCGGCTATGATCCGCTTGTAGCTAACGGCATCGCCGAAGACAGCATGGTCACCGTCGTGCTCCCTTACATCCATTCTGCCCGCGAAGGCATCCGGCGGCTCGGTGCCATTATCGAAAAACACGGTACCGCCGAGTCGAACGGGATCCTTTTTTCAGACAAAAAAGAAGTCTGGTACATGGAAACGGTGACCGGCCACCACTGGGCGGCGCAGCGAATCCCCGATGACTGTTATGCCGTCTGTGCCAATCAGATGGCCATCCAGGAAATCGATCCCGGCAACGCTGACTTTTTCATGACTTCCACGGGTCTGGTTGAATTTATTCAAAAATATCACCTGAACACCGGCGACGACACCATAAATCTCAGGAAGATCTTCGGCACGTCGACGGTTTTTGACCGCCACTACAACACCTCACGCGTCTGGTACGGCCAGCGCTATCTCAATCCGGAAATTGATCAGGATCCGATGTCGGAAGACCTGCCGTTCCTGAGAAAAGCCAATCGCCGAATCGGTGTCGAAGATGTTGGCTATATCCTGAGCTCCCACTACCAGGAAACGCCTTACGATCCGCTCGGCGGCGGTAATGACGCAGATCGACTGGCATTCCGGCCCATCTCGCTCAATCGCAATCAGGAATCCCATATTCTCCAGATCCGCCCCGGCGTACCGGACGGCATCGCCGCCATCCACTGGCTGAACTTCGGCGTCATGGCCTTCAGCCCCTATGTGCCGTTCTATGCCAACGCGACGGCCGTTCCGCAAGCCTACGCACATGCACCGGAAAAATTCTCAATCGATTCCGCCTACTGGCTGTTCAAATTCGTCCCCGTCATCGTCGAGCCGCACTATCAAGCCTTTCTGAAGCAGCTGACCGATTACCTCGGCAGCCTGCACAGCAGTTTTCTCGGCAGTCTGGCGAAAACCGATGAACAGGCAGCCGGACTGGATTCTGAGAAGCTGATTGAGCTGCTCAACAAAACCAACGAGCAAAACGCCGGCCTCGCACTGGAGAAGACACACGAACTGCTACGCGAACTGGCAACCGATGCCATGGGGCTGTCGAAGCTGACATTTACGATGGATAAGAATTTGTGACAAGATCGTCCCGGAAGTTGAGCCTCTGCCGGGGCGATTTACATAAAAACTATCGGTAATCAATTCTATGACAGATTAAGAATAGACATAATCTCAGCCGTGTCCTCGAAACGCGGCTTTTTTTTTATAGCCGGAGAAAACGGCAACACACACTTTTCTAGAATATAGCCTGCTCATTTCAGCGCTTACTCGCATGTCATCCAGGTCGGAAATTCGGTAACCCATTGTCGTAGGCATCGCTCGTTTCAATACATCCAGGTTCAAGTTCGACAACCAGCGCGAAAGGACTCGTTTCGTCACATGACCATTTATAGAATGCGAACAGTATTAATTTTTTAGGTTAATTATGCGTTGTATTTTGGTACTTCATATGGTACTATTCTAATAAAGGATGAAATCAGATGGCTGGAACGGGGATCCTGTTAAGACGGTTTATGTAAAAGATGTCCTGAGGAGAATAGGCATATAATGCCTGAAATTAACACTATGTCTTACCTGACGGAGGAAAAAATGAAAAAGGATCTTAATTACTATTTGAATCTTCCATACACAGAAATGGTTCAAAAAATCAAAGATGAATCCGGAGAATATTATTATGCGCAAGTTCTTGAACTTGACGGATGCCAAAGTGATGGAAAAACGGTTCCTGAAGCTTTAAATAATGTTCACGAAGCTATGGAAGGATATATCGCAGCTAAATTAGAATATGGTGATCATATTCCTGAACCGAAAAGTCCTAATGAATATTCAGGAAGATTAAATCTCAGATTGCCAAAGTCCTTGCATCAGCGTCTCGCAGCAGAAGCAGAACGTGAAGGAGTCAGTTTGAATCAATATATGGTGATGAAGTTAAGCAGATGATATGCGTAGAGAATCAATGTAATGTAGGGCTTGCCCTTCATTAGCTAATGTTCCTATCTTCCTTTGTGATCAAAGCGAACCATTTTACGATGAAAAGTCTGCTTCTGCTAAGGCGCCCGAAAAATTCTCAATGAACTCCTCCTTTTGGCTGTTCATGTTTGATACTGACGGCCTTCACATGAACAAAACCGGATATTATTTACTATCAAAAGGAATAGCCGGACGTCTGCTGACAGGTTGATCCTAAAACAAGATGTCCATTTAAATTATCATCAGCTACGTCATCAAGACATGGCTGACTCTTTTATTGGAAACCTTTTCACCTCAGACATCTTTCCTTCGAAAAAATCAGTGGCAAATTTTTTTAAAAAAGTCAAATCAATCACAACGCTCGGTTTTTTTTGTATGTTCAGTAGCGCTATCTATCTGTCAAACGAAGTACTCGCTTTCAAAATAGCTCCATCTGCTCGCTTTCTGATTTTGATGGATCAGCAATACGATACCCCATTGTTGTGTAACGTTTGTTTCTTCTCTGGAACATCCGATTCAGCACAGGAATTTTGATGTCAACATAGTCGTAAACACGAACTTCTTTTTTATTCATGTATTGACGATGCAGCCTGCCAACATACTGTTCAAGGATTCCTTTCGAGGATACCGGCATGACAAGGAAAAGTGTGTCCAGACCAGGATCATCGAAACCTTCTCCAATATATTTTCCAGTTGCGATCACCAGGCATTCTTCATGGTCTGGAAGTGCAGCCAAATCTTTCAGTTCCTTTTGTCTGTCTTTTTTCTTCCCCTGGCCTGTCAGCTCAAAAACATTTTTAACGAATGGATCAAAGCGTTTTCTAAGCAGATGCGCATGCGCAACCCGTTCCGTAATAATGATTGGCTTACGTTTTTCTTCCATTACGTGCAGGACATCATTAAAAATTTGATCATTTCGTCGCTCGTCAGTAGCTAACTCATTCAGGAGAGGTTGAATTTCTTTTGTCTCCGAAACAAAGCTCGTTTTTCTTAGGATTAGCAGATGTTTGAAACTCTGAACTTTTGACTGTGTCCTGGCATTGACCCGATAACGGATGGGACCGCACTGCATCTCAATAATCGGATGAAATCCATCTCTTCGAACAGGTGTGGCAGTTAGTCCAATCACATATTTAGCCCGAATCTGACGCAGAACGTGTTCAAAACTAATTGCAGCCACATGATGGCATTCGTCGACGATCACCTGTCCATATTGAGTGATAAATGATTTCAAGCCGCTTTTTCCATTTATCGATTGCAACATTGCTACATCAATCTTTCCTGTAACCTGCTTTTTACCTCCGCCGATCTGTCCGATTTCCTTCTTTGGCAATCCAAGCCAAATTGATAATTGTTCCACCCATTGGTCCAGTAGTTGCAGGCGATGGACAACAATCAGCGTATTAATTCTACGTCTGGCTATTAATGCGGGAGATACTACCGTTTTTCCAAAACCCGGAACCGCAGAGAGAATTCCTGTATCATTTTTGATCAGTTCATCAAGTGCGTCCTTCTGCCGTGACGTTAATTCTCCCTGAAATTCTACGCTGACAGATGAGCCGGAAAACTTTTGATCATCAATATGTAAAATTGAATCATGCTGCGTCATAAGTTCTTGAAGTTTGTCCAGACATCCTCTGGGAAGAATCAACTGTTGATCTGTTTCATCAACACAATTGATCACTCTTGGTGTTCCGGATGTAGACATCCTTCTTGCCTGTTTTCGATAAAAGTCAGGGTTAGAGAAGCGCCCCAGACGAGTCACTCGGGACAAAACTTCAGATGGGAGCTGCTGCTTATCAATATAGATCCCATTCTTGAGCACCGCAGAAATTTCCTTAGGCCATGGACTGGTGGCTGTTAGCTTCAATTCGTCATTATTTGCGACGGCTTTTTTAAGTTCGTCGAGAGTTAATTTTCGTATTGACGATAAGAAAAGCCACTGATCCGGGTAAGGTCTCCAGTCTTCATTCACAAAAACACTGTTTCCAAGCAACCTTTTATGTCTTTGTAAAGGCAAAGCAATCAAGTTGCCAAACCCACCGCTGGGCATCGTATCCTGATCAGGTAAAAGGCGATCATAGGAATCAAGACCCATGTCATGGCGCACTTCCAGTGTCTTTGAAATAAGCATCGTGCCCAATTTTCTTGCCGTCTTGGCTGGAACCGGTTCTGAAAAAAAGAGCCACAAGTGGGCACCTTGTCCCGACCGCGACCGTTCTATATTAAAAGGTAGATTCAATTTTTTACTGATTTTCAAAAATGCCAGGACATCTTCCTGCCAATTCTTCTTATCAAAATCAACAGCAAGAAACCAGCACTTATCATTTTTTAAAAGGGGATAGAGACCAATTGTCTTCTCACCGCTTAAGTGTTCAAAGATCACTTCATCTGTCAATGGCAGCAATATTCTATGCTTACTTACATGACACTTAACTGCTGGTTTCTGGCAAATAGGTCGTTGCCATTCATATTTACAAGCAGGACTGTAACCTGATGTTCCTTTACTTGATTCCCAACGCTTTGCATAGGTATCATCCCTGCCACGAAAAAGAGACCGGTATAATCTTATTTTTTCCACAGAAGTGGCATATCGAGAGATAAGTTGCTTCTCGCTGGTCATTGGTTCGTAATCAGAAAGATGTTCTGTCACCCTTTCCGGAGTGACACTTGTTTTGTCCGGCGTTTCCCTCATGAGTTTTGCATTCAAACGCTTTAAATAAGCATTTTCTTTTCCCAGACGTTTATTTTCCATCATTAATTTTTGAATTTGCTCATTATTGTCCATCGTGAAAACCTCTGTTGTTTTTTAAAGAGATTGACTATCTTTTTTCGGATAGAAAAGAATATGAAAATTCGGAAGACAACTAATTAAATTATATCTGAGAAAAATGATCATTGCCAACCACCTCAGTTAATGAGAAGACTGTCTAATTTCTCAGGACTCCAAAAATTATAAAATATATGATAAACTGACTGAGTGATTCAATCCCTCATAGGTGAGATAGCCATACTGCCCCTATAAAACTTGATGTGATACGATACGAA